>NZ_JAPFBW010000009.1 GCF_026153205.1 Aquabacterium sp. A7-Y
TACACGCCCACAAGGCGCCAGATCAGGAGACGCCATGCCCGGACCCACCACCCCCGGCTTCGACACCCTCGCCCTGCACGCGGGCCACGCGCCCGACCCCGCCACCGGCGCCCGCGCGGTGCCGCTTTATCTCAGCACCTCCTTCGTCTTCGAGGACAGCGACCACGCCGCGGCGCTGTTCAACATGGAACGCGCCGGGCATGTCTACTCGCGCCTGTCCAACCCCACCACCGCAGTGCTGGAGGAGCGCATCGCGGCGCTCGAAGGCGGCATCGGCGCGATCGCCACCGCCAGCGGCCAGGCGGCGCTGCACCTGGCCATCGCCACGCTGATGGGCGCCGGCGGACACATCGTCGCCAGCACCGCGCTCTACGGCGGCTCGCACAACCTGCTGCACTACACGCTGCGGCGCTTCGGCATCGAGACCACCTTCGTGCCGCCCGGCGACCTCGACGCCTGGCGCGCCGCGCTGCGCCCCGAGACCCGGCTGCTGTTCGGCGAGACGCTGGGCAACCCGGGGCTGGACGTGCTCGACATCCCGGCCGTGGCCGCGCTCGCCCACGAGCACGGCCTGCCGCTGCTGGTCGATTCGACCTTCACGACCCCCTACCTGATGCGCCCCTTCGAGCACGGCGCCGACCTGGTCGTGCACTCGGCAACCAAGTTCCTCTCCGGCCACGGCACCGTGGTGGGCGGCCTGCTGGTGGACAGCGGCCACTTCGACTGGGAGGCCTCGGGCCGTTTCCCCGAGCTGAGCGCGCCCTATGCGGGTTTCCACGACATGGTCTTCAGCGAGGAAAGCACGGTCGGCGCCTTTCTGCTGCGGGCCCGGCGCGAGGGCCTGCGCGACTTCGGCGCCTGCATGAGCCCGCACACCGCCTGGCTGGTGCTGCAGGGCGTGGAGACGCTGCCGTTGCGCATGGAGCGCCATGTCGCCAACACGCGGCGTGTGGTCGACTTCCTGGCCAGCCACGCCCTGGTCGAGCGTGTGGCCTACCCCGAGGCACCCGGCCACCCCGGCCAGGCCCTCGCGCAGCGGCTGCTGCCGCGCGGCTGCGGCTCGGTGCTCAGCTTCACCCTCAAAGGCACCCGGGCCCAGGGACGCGCCTTCATCGAAACACTGAAGCTGTTCTCCCACCTCGCCAATGTCGGCGACTGCCGCTCGCTGGTCATCCACCCCGCCTCGACCACCCATTCCCGCATGGACGCCGAGGCGCTGGCGCGCGCCGGCATCGCCGAAGGCACGGTGCGGCTGTCCATTGGCCTGGAAGACCCGGACGACCTGCTCGACGACCTGTCGCGCGGGCTGCGGGCCGCCGAAAAAGCCGGCCAGGCGGGAGGTGCGCGATGAAGCTGGAGGTACAAGGCCGCGAGGCCTATGCCTACACCGGCGGCCGGCCTTTCGACGCCGCCCGCCCCTGCGTCGTGATGATCCACGGCGCCCTCAACGACCACAGCGTCTGGGCGCTGCAGAGCCGCTACCTGGCGCACCACGGCCACGCGGTGCTGGCGGTGGACCTGCCCGGCCACGGCCGCAGCGCAGGACCGGCGCTGCCGGACGTCGAATCGCTGGCAGGCTGGATCGTCGCCCTGCTCGACGCTGCCGGGGTGGCGCGCGCCGCGCTGGTGGGCCACAGCATGGGCTCGCTGATCGCGCTGGAAGCCGCCGCGGCGCTCGGCGAGCGCGCGACCGCGCTGTCCCTGGTCGGCACCGCCTACCCGATGAAGGTGTCGGCCGCGATGCTCGACACCGCCTTGCAGTCGCCACAGCGCGCCATCGACCAGGTGACGGCTCTTTCGCACTCGACGCTGGCGGCCAAACCCTCGGCGCCGGGGCCCGGCAGCTGGCTGCACGGCGTGAGCCGCGCGCTGATGCGGCGCCTGCAGGCCGGCTATGCGGCGCGCCACGAGGGCGCCAACCTGTTCCACCACGACTTCACGGTGTGCGACCGCTATGCCGGCGCCGAGGCGGCCGCGGCTCGCCTGCGCTGCCCGGTGCAGCTGGTGCTGGGCCGCAGGGATCAGATGACGCCGCCGCGCGCCACCGCCACCCTCGCCCAGCTGGCGCAGGCGACGGTGCTGCAACTGGACGCCGGCCACGCGTTGATGGCCGAGGCACCCGACGGCGTGCTGGACGCCCTCAAGGCCTTCCTGCCGCCCGCGGCGTGAGCCTCGGACGCAGCGGGCGCTGCGTCCCCCCTCCTCGAAGCGCGCCTCAGTGCTGCGGTGCCACGCGCGGGACCGCGTTCGGTGCAATCCTCGGCCGGCCCGGCGGCTTCGCCGGCAGCTTGGTGCTCTGGCGCTTGGCCGCAGCGTCCGCCTTGGATTTGCCGATGATGTTGTTCGCCACGTGCTGCTTGCTCAGCCCGCAGTGCAGCAGCGCGTCTTCCGCGGTGCCGTCGTCGTCCCGGGCGCCGACCACGTGGGCCAGCTCATGGATCAGGGTGGCCGCGAGCACCTGCACATTGCCGCCCAACGCCTTGCGGCCCAGCGTGATGTCCTTGCCGCGGGCGGCCCCGGCGTCCGTGCCGATCGGGTCGTAGTGGATCCAGATCTTCTCGCCCGGGTCGGTCACCAGCTGCTCCAGCGAGCGCCGCCGGGGCAGCCTCAGGAAGTAGGCGTTGCAGGTCGAGGCGATCGAATCCTTGGCCGCCGGCTCGCCGAGGTGCAGGATCCTTTTCTCGATGTACTCGATCGCCGCCTTGAGGCGGCGGATGTCCTGCGGGTCCGAGAAGGGCTTGAACTCGTTCGTGATCCTGCCCTCGTCGTTTTTGATCGGGTCGGGCAGCCCGTCGCGCAGCTTGCCCAAGGTGTTGAGGGACTCGTCCCTGCCCTTCTGCAGCGACATGTTCACGAACAGCATGTTTCTTGTCCTTCCTGGTCGACGGCCGCCCACGCCCTTGCTTGAAGCTGCCGGGCAGGCGGTCCCGGCAGAGAGGCCGGGCCAGTATAGGAAGGGGTCGCGCGCGGCCGCGTCCCCTTTAGAAGGGACGGCCGCGGCCACCGGGCGCGGGCTCAGCGGCCCTCGGGAGGCGACGGCGGGACGGCGGGTTCGCCGGGCGCCGACGGCGGGTCGATGTGGGGCGCGCTGGCCTGCTGCACCGAGCCGTCGGTGACGAAGATGTCCCAGACGGCGATGAACATGGCCGCGATCACGGGGCCGATGACGAAGCCGTTGATGCCGAAGATCACCATGCCGCCCAGGGTGGTGATCATCACGACGTAGTCGGGCATCTTGGTGTCCTTGCCCACCAGCACTGGGCGCAGCACGTTGTCGACCAGCCCGATCACGATGACGCCGTAGACGATCAGCGCGACACCCTGCCAGACCGCCCCGGTGGCCAGGAAGTAGATCGCCACCGGCAGCCAGACCAGCGCCGCGCCGACGGCGGGCAGCAGCGACAGGAAGGCCATCAGTACGGCCCAGAAGATCGCGCCGCTGATGTCCAGGAAGGCAAAGGCCAGGCCGCCCAGCGCGCCCTGCGTCGCAGCCACCACGACGTTGCCCTTCACCGTGGCGCGGATCACGGTGGCGAACTTGGTGAACAGCTGCTGCTTGTGCTCTGCCTCCAGCGGAATGGCCCGGCCGATGCGCCGGGACAGCCAGCCGCCGTCGCGGATCAGAAAAAAGGCCAGGTAGAGCGTGATGAAAAAACTCACCACCACGTCGAAGGTGTCCTGCCCGATGCTGAAGATGCGGGTCGCGATCACCTGGCTGCCCTGCGCGAGTGCCGCCGTGATGCGCCGCTGCAGCGCCCCGAGGTCCCCCAGGTTGAAGCGGTTGAGCAGCTCGGTGATCCAGCTCGGCAGCGAGGCGAAGATGCGCTCGAAGTAAGCTGCGAAGTTGAGTTCGCCGGACTGGATGCGGGCGTAGATCGCCGCGCCTTCCTGCGCCATCGAGGCTGACAGCACGAACAGCGGCAGGATCACGATCACCACCACCAGCGACAAGGTCGCCAGCGCCGCCAGCGTGGGCCGCTGTCGCAGGTGCGGCAGCAGGCGCCGGTGGACCGGCGCGAACAGGATGGCGATGATCGCGCCCCACAGCACGGCGCCGTAGAAAGGCCGCAGGATCCAGAAGAAGGCCAGCGTCACCGCCGCCAGCACCAGCAGAAAGGCCTTGTTGTCGGTGACGGGCTGGCCCGCGGGATCAGGGGGTGGGGAGTGGGCCATCGGCTCGGTCGGGTGGTTGGCAACAGGTGCACATGTTAGAGCCTGTGCGCAGGCCGGCCTCAAGCTTTCAGCAGGTCGTCCAGCGTCATGCGGGCGAAGCCGGCACGCTCCCAGAAGCCGCGCAAGGTGGGTGAGGGGTCCAGCAGCAGCTGGGCCAGCAGCGGCTGCGCCGTGGTGCGCCCGGGGTCGGCCAGCAGCACGTAGCGGGCGCCGGCCCCGCTCTGCTCCTCCAGCCGGGCGACCCAGTCGAGCGACATCAGCGTCTCGAGCACCGGTTCGATCTGCAGGGGATCGGTGCGCAGCATCTCGGCCAGGGTCGCGATCGACAAGCCATGGTAGTTCTGACTGCGGGCCTGCAGCAGCTCGCGCAGCACCGTCACTGCCAGGTGGAAGCGGTGGCCCGGCGTGGACGGCCGCCGCACCACACGCATCTGCAGGCTGGGCGCATAGGCCGCCACGACCGCGCCGAGCAACACGATGACCCAGCCGAAATAGACCCAGACCAGGAAGATGGGCACGGTCGCGAAGGTGCCGTAGACCGCCGAGTAGGTCGGCACCCGGCGCACATACCAGGCCAGCAGGCTCTTGGCCACCTCGAAACCCACCGCGACGAACAGCCCGCCGGCCCAGGCATGCGACCAGCGCACGTGGGTGTTGGGCACGAAGTGGAACAGGGCCGCGATCGCGCCCGCGAAGAGGGTGAACTCCAGCACGTTGAGCAAAAAGCTCACGCCGCCGGGCAGCGCGTCGACCAGCCCGCGGGAGGTGCTCAGCGCATAGGAGGTCATGCTCAGGCTCACGCCCAGCAAGAGCGGCCCGAGCGTGGCCGCGGCCCAGTAGACCAGCACGCGCTGCGCGATGGGGCGCGCCTTGCGCACGCGCCAGATCGAGTTGAGCGTGCGGTCTATCGTCAGCAGCAGGGCCAGCGCCGTGAACATCAGGATGATCAGGCCCAGCGTGCCGAGCCGGTTGCTGTTGGCGGCGAACTGAGTCAGCGCCTTCAGCACGGGCTTGGCGATGGTGTCGGGGATCAGGCTCTGGACAAAGTACTTCTCGACCGAGATCTGGAAGCGCGAGAAGATGGGAAAGGCCGTGAAGACCGCCAGGGTCACCGTGAAAAACGGCACCAGGGCGATGGTGGTCGTGAAGGTGAGGCTGCTGGCCGTCAGCCCCAGGCGGTCTTCGCGAAAACGCTGGCGCAGCGTTTTCAGCGTGTCCATCCAGGGCCAGTCGTGCAGCGTCTGCACCAGCCTGCGCAACTGCTCGCGCCAGGAATGGCGCAGTCCCAGGGGGAAGTTCATGGCCGGTATGATGCCATCGATGCATCAATCGACCGTGACCGAGACGACCCGCGCGCTGGCGGTCGGCAGCCTGCTGGGCCTCATCCTGCTCGGGCTGGGCTGGGAGTTGTGGTGGGCGCCGCTGCGCCCGGGCGGCACGCTGCTGGCGCTCAAGGTGCTGCCGCTCACGCTGCCGCTGGCCGGCCTGCTCAAGCGCCGCATGTACACCTACCGCTGGGTCAGCCTGCTGGTCTGGATCTACTTCGCCGAGGGCGTGGTGCGCGCCACCAGCGACCGCGGCCCGAGCGCCCTATTCGCCGCCATCGAGGTGCTGCTGTGCCTGGTGCTGTTCACAGCGTGCGCGCTGCACGTGCGCTCGCGGCTGCGCCAGGCCAAGCTCGCCGGCATCCTGTCCCCGTCCCCCTCCCCGGCCTCCACGGAAACGCCATGACTGCTGCTGCCTCCCCTGCCCTGCTCGACGCGCTGCGTGCGGCCGTCGGCCCCCACAACCTGCTGGTCGACGGCGACCTGGCCGCGTGGGAGCTCGACTGGCGCAAGCGCTACCGGGGCAAGGCCCTGGCGGTGGTGCGCCCCGGCAGCACTGCCGAAGTGGCCGCGGTGGTGCGGGCCTGCGCCGCGCACGGCGCCAGCCTGGTGCCGCAGGGCGGCAACACCGGCCTGGTGGGCGGCTCGGTGCCCGATCAGAGCGGCACCCAGGTGCTGCTGAGCCTGCAGCGTCTGAACCGCATCCGCGAGATCGATCCCGCCAACCTGACCATGACGGTGGACGCCGGCTGCGTGCTGCAGAGCGTGCAGGAGGCGGCGGCCGCCCAGGGCCTGCTGTTTCCGCTCAGCCTGGCCGCCGAAGGCAGCTGCACGATAGGCGGCAACCTCGCGACCAACGCCGGCGGCACGCAGGTGCTGCGTTACGGCAATGCGCGCGAACTGTGCCTGGGGCTGGAGGTGGTCACGGCCGCCGGCGAGGTCTGGGACGGGCTCTCGGGTCTGCGCAAGGACAACACCGGCTATGACCTGCGCGACCTCTTCATCGGCAGCGAAGGCACCCTGGGCATCATCACCGCCGCGACGCTCAAGCTCTACCCGCAGCCGGCCGGGCGCGTCACGGCGCTGGCCGCACTGGCCTCGCTCGAAGACGCGGTGGCCCTCCTGCAGCTGGCCCAGGCACGGCTGGGGTCGGGGCTGACCGGCTTCGAGGTGATGGGCGAGTTCGCGCTGCAGCTGGTCGCCACGCACTTCCCGCAGCTCCCGCGTCCGCTCGGCGCCTCGCCCTGGACCGTGCTGCTGGAGCAGTCCGACACCGAAAGCGAGGCGCACGCGCGAGGGCTGTTCGAGGGCATGCTGGAGACCGCCCTGGAGCGGGAGCTGATCAGCGACGCGGTGATCGCCGAGAGCATCGAGCAGTCGCGCGCGCTGTGGCACCTGCGCGAGTCCATCCCGCTGGCGCAGGCCGAGGAAGGGCTCAACATCAAGCACGACATCTCGGTGCCGGTGTCGCGCATCCCGGCCTTCGTCGCGCAGGCCGACGCACTGATCGCCGAGCGTTTCCCCGGTGCCCGGCTGGTGAACTTCGGCCACCTGGGCGACGGCAACCTGCACTACAACGTGCAGGCCCCGGCCGGTGCCGGCGCGGCCGACTTCCTGCGCGAGCACGAGGCGACGGTGAACACGGTGGTCTACGACGCCGTCGTCGCCTACGGCGGTTCGATCTCCGCCGAGCACGGCATCGGTGCCCTCAAGCGCGAGGAGCTCGGCCGTCGCAAGTCACCCGTGGCTTTGGAACTGATGCGCTCGATCAAGCGGGCGCTGGATCCCGAGATGCGCTTGAACCCGGGTCGGACCATCCTGGCCTGAGCGGCGCCGCGCCCCCGCACGCCGGCCCGCGTGGTAAGGCTTGAAACGCCCTGCGTGAGCACTTACGCCCGGCACTGCTTCTTCCTATACTTGCTCGCGCCGTCGGCCACGCCGCCGGTGCCGTTGTACAACTACACCTCAGGAAGAAGTCATGCACCTTTGCAATACCCGCGCACCGTCCCGGCGTGCCTGGGCGGCGCCGCTGGCGGTCCTGTCCTTGACGCTCGCCGGCGCTTTCGCAGCCCCTGCCCACGCCGGTCTCCATGCCGAGTCGAGCTGGAGCAACCTGAGCTTCACGGTGATCGACCTCGATCTCGACGACGGCATCGAAGCCGGCTACACCCTCCTCGGAGCTGGCGGCAGCACCTTCGCGCAGGCCTACTCGAGGAGGCCGGGGGAAGCCTTCCACCCTCCCGTCACCGACATCAAGTCCTGGAGCGGCGAGGCGGCCGGGACAGCGTCGGCAAGCGCTGAAGACGGCGGTATCTCTGTCGGCGTGACGATGGGCGACGCGGCCCGGGACGCCCGGTCGACGAGCCAGGCGCACGACTTCGGCGATGGCAACGGTGCCGTCTCGCAGTACTTCAACCTTGAGCTGCGCGCCAACACACGGTTGGAAGTCTCCGTGGACGCTTCCCTTCGACTGGAAGACGACCGTGCCCTCGCGACGGCCAAGCGCGACCTGGGCGGGTACGTGATCCTCAGCTTCCTGGAAGGCGCCGCGGAATATGAAGACAAGCTCTCGGAGCAGCTGTTCTCGCCGCAGGACTTCCTTGCACTGAACCGGCACCTGTCCATCAGCTTCGACAGCGGCAGCCAGGGCCTGGCTGGCAGTTTGTCACTGCAGGGCTTCAGCTACGTGGAAGCGGGCCATGGGCTTCCTCCTCCGCCGGTGCCCGAGCCCTCGACCTACGCTCTGCTGGCCGGCGGGCTGGGCCTGCTCGGCTTTCAGGCGCGGCGCCGGCAACGCGGCAGCGCGAGCTGAAGGGGCGGGGCCGCGGCGCGGCCTCTCGCGCTACTGCAGCCGGTCCTTCGCGGCCGCCGGGATCGGCAGGGGCAGCACTTCGATGCCCTCCTCCACCAGCGCCTGGGTGTCCTCGCGCGTCGCGCTGCCGCGGATCGCGCGGGCCTCGGCCTCGCCGTAGTGGATGCGGCGGGCCTCCTCGGCGAAACGGTCGCCCACGTCCTCGGTGTTTTTCAGCACCTCGCGCACGGCCTTGAGCCAGACCGCCTGCAGTTCCTGCACTTGCATGGAGGCGCCGGGGGCGGGTGCCGAGGGCGGCGCAGCGGCCGGCGCCGCCTGCGGCTCCCGGGCGCCCGAGAGATTCAAGCGCGGCGCGCTGGGCAGGCGGCTGATCTCGGTGTCCTCGCAGAAGGGGCAGGTCAGCAGCCCCCGCTCCTGCTGCGAGTGGTAGTCGTCCTCCGACGAGAACCAGCCCTCGAAGCCGTGCCCGTGGCGGCACTGCAGGTTCAGCACCTTCATCGCAGCACTCAGGCCGGGGCGCAAGCCCCGGCCGGCTCGTTCGACCACTCCAGGGCCCAGTCGCCGGCACGCCAGCGCTGCAGCCACAGCAGGGCGATCATGGTCTTGGCGTCCGTGACCTTGCCGTCCCGGATCCAGCCGTCGAGCTCCTCCGCGCTGGCGGAGAAGACCTCCAGGAACTCACCTTCGTCGAGCTGGCTGGCACCAGCGCTCAG
The DNA here is from genome assembly GCF_026153205.1 of Aquabacterium sp. A7-Y. Lineage (GTDB taxonomy): Bacteria > Pseudomonadota > Gammaproteobacteria > Burkholderiales > Burkholderiaceae_C > Caldimonas. The sequence continues at coordinate 9,024 of NZ_JAPFBW010000009.1, forward strand.
GCCGCGTGCAAACCAGATCTCGATGCCTTCGGTCGAGTAGGCGATGGCGTTGTGCAGCACCCCGGCATAGGCCCATTCACGGGCGCGGTAGCCGGTCTCTTCGAGCAGCTCGCGCTCCGCGCAGCGGCGGCCCGGCTCGCCGGCGTCGAGCTTGCCGGCCGGGAATTCGATCATCACCCGCCCCAGCGGATAGCGGAACTGGCGCTCCAGCACCAGCCGGCCGTCGTCGAGGATGGGCACGATCATCACCGCGCCGGGATGCACGATGTACTCGCGGTGCGCGGTGCCGCCGTCGGGCAGGCCGATGCGGTCGCGGCGCACGTCCAGCATGTGGCCGCGGTAGACCTGGGTGGTCTCCAGGCAGTGTTCGGACAGGTGCGGGTCCTGGCTCGGACGGGTCATGGTGGCAAGGCTTTCAGCTGTGACGGTGGCGGCGCAGGTAGCGCCAGACGAAACCCGGGAAGGCCAGGGTCAGGAACAGGCAGAAGAACACAGCATAAAACTCCCAGCCCTGCTCGTGACGCTGTCCGATGCGCGATTCGAGCAGGACGCCCAGCCCGATCACCCCGCCGAACAGCACCAGCAGCTCCAGCACCCGCCAGCCGAGGTGTTTAGGCCCCCTCAGCGGCGCGACGGCAAACAGCCGCTCGTTCACGAAAGGCAGGTTGGCGGCGACCGCAGCCGCCGCCAGCACCAGCCATACCGAGGCCGCGGTGTCCAATCCCAGCCCCGGGCTCAGCGCGCCAGCGCGTCGCGAATCGCGTTGGCGCAGAGCGTCATCAGGCCGCCGGGCAGGATGCCGAAGGCCAGCACCGCCAGGCCGTTGACCGACATCAGCACGCGGGCCTCGCCACTGGAGGCGATGGGCGCGCGGTCGCTGGCCTCGTCGAAGTACATGACCTTGATGACCCGCAGGTAGTAGAAGGCGGCGACCAGCGACAGCAGCACCGCGACCACTGCGAGCCCCAGGTGCAGCGGGACACTGGTGGCGACCAGGGCCTGCAGCACCGCCAGTTTGGCGTAGAAGCCGACGGTGGGCGGGATGCCGGCGAGCGAGAACATGAAGATCGCCATCATCGCGGCGTACCAGGGGCTGCGCTGGTTGAGGCCCTTCAGGTCGTCGATCTCCTCGGCCTCGAAACCGGCGCGCGCCAGCAGCGCGACCATGCCGAAGGTGCCCAGCGTGGTCAGCACGTAGGTGACGGCATAGAACATCGCCGAGCTGTACGCGTTGCCGGCCGAGGCGGTGTTGCCCGCCACCACGCCGCAGGACAGACCCAGCAGCATGAAGCCCATCTGACCGATGGTCGAGTAGGCCAGCATGCGCTTCAGGTTGGTCTGCGCGATGGCGGCGAGGTTACCGATCACCAGCGAGGCGACCGCCAGCACGATCAGCATCTGCTGCCATTGCACCGCCAGGCCGAACATGCCGTCCACCAGCAGCCGGATCGCCATCGCGAAGCCGGCCAGCTGCGGCGCGCCCGAGATCAGCAGCGTCACCGCGGTCGGCGCGCCCTGGTAGACGTCGGGCACCCACATGTGGAAGGGCACCGCCGCCAGCTTGAAGGCCAGGCCCGCGACCACGAACACGATGCCGAACACCAGCACCTCGTCGCTCATGTCGCCGGCGCCCAGGCGCTGGAACACGGTCGGGATGTCCAGCGAGCCGGTGGCCCCGTACATCATCGACAGGCCGTAGAGCAGGAAGCCGCTCGCCAAGGCGCCCAGCACGAAGTACTTCATGGCCGCCTCGGTCGAGCCGGCATGGTCGCGCCGCAGCGCCACCAGGGCGTAGAGCGACAGCGACATCAGCTCCAGGCCGAGGTAGATGGTCAGGAAGTTGCTGGCCGAGATCAGCAGCATGATGCCCAGCAGCGAGAACAGGCTCAAGGTGAACAGCTCACCCTTGAGCATGCCGCGCTCGGCGGCATAAGGCCGTGCATAGACCAGCGACACGAAGGTCGCGACGGTCGCGAAAAACTCCAGCACATTGCCCAGCGGGTCGCTCACCACCATGCCCTGCATCGCATAGACGGTGGTGGGGTCGCCGATCGAGCCGAGCTGCAGCGCGCCCAGAGCCACCAGGGAACCCAGGGTCAGCAGATAGGTCAGCGTGCGGCGAGGATCGGTGACGAACAGGTCCACCAGCGCGATGACGCAGGTCAGCACCAGCAGCAGGACTTCGGGGTAGATGGCGTGCCAGTTCATAGGATTCATCTCTGTGGCCTCGTCAGATGGCGGGGCGTGCCGGCAGCTTGGACTGCTGCACATGCTGCAGCAGGTCGGCCACCGATTGCTGCATCACGTCGGTGAAGGGCTTGGGGTAGAGGCCCATCCACAGCACCGCGACCGCCAGCACCGCGAGCATCACGAATTCGCGCGCATTGAGGTCCTTGAGGGCGCGCACGTCCTCGTTGGCGACCGGCCCGAAGTAGACCCGCTTGACCATCCACAGCGTGTAGGACGCGCCGAAGATCAGCGTCGTGGCGGCGAGAGCGCCGAGCCAGAAGTTGACCTTGACGGTGCCCAGGATCACCAGCCATTCGCCGACGAAGCCGGCGGTGCCGGGCAAGCCGGCATTGGCCATCGCGAACAGCACCGCGAAGGCGGCGAAGGTCGGCATGGTGTTGGCGACGCCGCCGTAGGAAGCGATCTCGCGCGAGTGCACGCGGTCATAGAGCACGCCGATGCACAGGAACATCGCGCCCGAGACGAAACCGTGGGCGATCATCTGCACCACGGCGCCGGTCACGCCCAGCGGCTCGAACATGAAAAAGCCCAGCGTCACGAAACCCATGTGCGCGATGGACGAGTAGGCCACCAGCTTCTTCATGTCCTGCTGCACCAGCGCGACCAGGCCGATGTAGACCACCGCGACCAGCGACAGCGCGACCATGAAGACGGCCAGTTCGCGGCTCGCGTCGGGCGCGATCGGCAGCGAGAAGCGCAGGAAGCCATAAGCCCCCAGCTTCAGCATGATGGCCGCCAGGACCACCGAACCGCCAGTCGGTGCCTCGACGTGGGCATCGGGCAGCCAGGTGTGCACGGGCCACATCGGCACCTTGACCGCGAAAGCCAGGAAAAAGGCACCGAACAACAGCTTCTGCGGACCCAGGTCGATCTGCAGGCGGTGCCAGGTCTGGATGTCGAAGCTGCCGTTGGACTTGGTGTACAGGTAGACCAGAGCCACCAGCATCAGCAGCGAGCCGAGCAGCGTGTAGAGGAAAAACTTGAAGGCCGCGTAGACACGGCGCGGGCCGCCCCAGATGCCGATGATGATGTACATCGGGATCAGCGTGGCTTCGAAAAAGACGTAGAACAGCAGGCCATCGAGCGCCGAGAAGACCCCGACCATGAGGCCGGAGAGGATCAGGAAGGCGCCCATGTACTGGTTGACGCGCTCGGTGATGACCTCCCAGCCGGCGATCACGACGATCACGGTGATGAAGGCGGTCAGCAGCACGAACCAGACCGACAGGCCGTCCACCCCCAGGTGGTAGCGCACATTGAAGCGCTCGATCCACGCCAGGTTCTCGACGAATTGCATCGCCGAGGTGGTGCTGTCGAAGTCGGTCACGAGCGGCACGGTGATGACGAAACCGATGAGGGCGCCGATGAGGGCCAGCCAGCGCACCATGCCGGTCTGCTGTTCACGGCCCAAGGCCAGCAGCAGCGCGCCGAAGGCGATGGGAACCCAGATTGCGAGGCTCAGAAGACTCATGTTGTGGAACCCTCGCTCAACGGACCAGGAAAGACTGCAGGTAGGGCCACAGCTGCCAGGTGATGAGGGCGAACACGCCCACCAACATCACCAGCGCGTAGTGGTAGATGTAGCCCGACTGGAACAGGCGCACCAGCGACGCCGTCCAGCCCACCACCTTGGCCGAGCCGTTGATCATCAGGCCGTCGATCAGGGCGACGTCGCCGCCCTTCCAGAGGCCGATACCGAGGCCGCGGGCACCGGCCGCCAGCACCTTCTCGTTGAACCAGTCCATGTAGTACTTGTTTTCCAGGATGCGGACCAGGAAGCCAAGCCGGCGATGCAGCATCGCCGGAATGGCCGGCTTCAGGATGTAGAACACATAGGCGGTCACGACGCCGGCCAGCGCGAGCCAGAACGGCAGGGTCGACAGGCCGTGCAGGGCCATCGCCATCGCGCCGTGGAAATGCTCGGACATCTCGTCCATGGCCGGGTGCCTGGTCGCGTCGACGAAGATCGCATCCTTGAAGAAGTCCCCGTAGAGCATCGGCTCGATCGTGAAGTAGCCGATCGCGAGCGACGGGATGGCCAGCATGATCAGCGGCAGCGTCACGACCCAGGGCGACTCGTGCGGCTCGTGCGCATGATGGCCATGACCATGGTCGTCGTGTCCGTGGTCGTCGACATGCGGCTCATCGTCCTCGGCCGGATAGGGCTTGTTGCGGAAGCGCTCCGGGCCGTGGAAGACCAGGAAGTACATCCGGAATGAGTAGAAGGCCGTGACGAACACGCCGGCGACCACCGCGAAGTAGGCGAAAGCGGCCCCCGGCAGGTGGCTGGCGTGCACCGCCTCGATGATGCTGTCCTTGGAATAGAAGCCCGAGAACAGCGGCGTGCCGATGAGAGCCAGCGAGCCGATCAGCGAGGTGATCCAGGTGATCTTCATGTACTTGGCCAGGCCGCCCATGTTGCGGATGTCCTGGTCATGGTGCATGCCGATGATCACCGAGCCGGCACCGAGGAACAGCAGCGCCTTGAAGAAGGCGTGCGTCATCAGGTGGAACACCGCGACCGAGTAGGCCGAGACGCCGAGCGCCACCGTCATGTAGCCCAGCTGCGACAGCGTCGAGTAGGCCACCACACGCTTGATGTCGTTCTGGATGATGCCGAGGAAACCCATGAACAGCGCCGTGATCGCGCCGATGACCAGCACGACATTGAGCGCGGTGTCCGACAGCTCGAACAGCGGCGACATGCGCGCCACCATGAAGATGCCGGCGGTCACCATGGTCGCCGCGTGGATCAGCGCCGAGATCGGGGTCGGGCCTTCCATCGAGTCGGGCAGCCAGACGTGCAGCGGCACCTGGGCCGACTTGCCCATCGCGCCGATGAACAGGCAGATGCAGGCCACCGTGATCAGCGACCAGTCGGTGCCGGGGAAGGTCAGCGTGTTGAAGTTGCCCGCCTCGGCGAAGGCGAAGGTCTCGGTGTAGTTCAGCGTCCCGGCATACGCCAGCACCAGGCCGATGCCCAGGATGAAGCCGAAGTCGCCGACCCGGTTGACCAGGAAGGCCTTCATGTTGGCGAACACCGCCGAAGGCTTCTTGAACCAGAAGCCGATCAGCAGGTAGGACACCAGGCCCACCGCCTCCCAGCCGAAAAACAGCTGCAGGAAGTTGTTGCTCATCACGAGCATCAACATCGAGAAGGTGAACAGCGAGATGTAGGAGAAGAAACGCTGGTAGCCCGGATCCTCCTCCATGTAGCCGATGGTGTAGATGTGCACCATCAGCGACACGAAGGTCACCACGCACATCATCATCGCGGTCAGGCCGTCGACCAGGAAGCCAACTTCCATCTTCAAGTAGCCGACCGAGAGCCATTCGTAAACGGTAGCGTTGAAGCGGGCGCCGTCGACCACCACCGCCTGCAGCGTGATCGCCGACAGCACGAAGGCGATGAAAACGCCGAGGATGGTGACGGTGTGCGCGCCTTTTCGGCCGATCTGGCGTCCGAACAGGCCGGCGAGCACCGCGCCGGCCAGGGGTGCCAGCGGCACCGCCAGGAGCATGTTCTGAGAGAGCTGCGTCATGTTGTTGTCTGCCCCCGCCTCAACCCTTGAGGCTGTCGAGTTCGTCGACGTCGATGGTCGAGCGGTTGCGGAACAGCACGACCAGGATCGCGAGACCGATGGCCGATTCGGCCGCCGCCACCGTCAGGATGAAAAACACGAACACCTGGCCCGACATGTCGCCGAGGTAGTGCGAGAAAGCCACGAAGTTCATGTTGACCGCCAGCAGCATCAGCTCGATCGCCATCAGCAGCACGATCAGGTTGCGGCGGTTCATGAAGATCCCGATCACCGACATGGCGAACAGGATCGCGCCCAGCGACAGGTAATGCCCGAGAGTGAGGGTCATGCCTTGCTCCCCGTGGAAACTTCGTTCGGTGCGGCGGGCGGCGCCGCCACCTCGACCTCCGGCTTCATCGAGACCACCTTCAGGCGGTCCGCCTTCTTGACCTTGATCTGCTCGCCCGGATCGACATAACGCGAGTCCTTGCGGCGGCGCATGGTCAGCGCGATGGCCGCAACGATGGCCACCAGCAGGATGACCGCGGCGACCTGCAGCGGGTAGAGGTAGCGGGTGTAGATCTCGATGCCCAGCAGCTTGGTGTTGCCCAGGCGCAGTTCCTCGGCGCTCAGCGCCGGCGCCTCGGCCACGTTGAAGCCGACCATCAGCACCGCGGCCATCTCCAGCGCGATCACGGCGCCGATCAGCCCCGCAATCGGAAAGTGCTTCCAGAAGTCCTGCCGCATCTGGTCGACGTTGATGTCCAGCATCATCACGACGAACAGGAACAGCACCATCACGGCGCCCACGTAGACGAGCACCAGCGAGATGGCCAGGAACTCGGCCTGCAGCAGCATCCACACGCCGGCCGCGTTGAAGAAGGCAAGCACGAGGAAAAGCGCCGAGTGCACGGTGCTGCGGGCAGTGATCACGCGAAACGCCGCAAACAGCAGGATCGCGGAGAACACATAGAAAAGCGCGGTCTTGGTATCCATGTCTTTCTCGGGTTAAGGGCCGCTGCTCGTGCCTCGGCACGAGCGCGGCCCCGCGACAAGCCGAGGGCTTATCGGTATTTGGCGTCCGCCTCCTTGCTGGCCGCGATTTCTTTTTCGTAGCGGTCGCCGACGGCCAGCAGCATCTCTTTGGTGAAGTAGAGATCGCCGCGCTTTTCGCCGTGGTATTCGAGGATGTTGGTCTCGACGATGGAATCGACCGGGCAGCTCTCCTCGCAGAAGCCGCAGAAGATGCACTTGGTCAGATCGATGTCGTAACGTTTGGTGCGGCGGGTGCCGTCAGCGCGCACGTCGGACTCGATGGTGATGGCCAGGGCCGGACACACGGCCTCGCACAGCTTGCAGGCGATGCAGCGCTCCTCGCCGTTTTCATAACGACGCAGCGCGTGCAGGCCGCGGAAGCGCGGGCTGGCCGGCGTTTTTTCTTCCGGGAACTGCACGGTGATGTGCGGCGACAGGAAGTGGCGGCCGGTCAGGGCCAGGCCCTTGAAGAGTTCGGTCAACAGGAAGCTGTTGAAGAAGCTCTTGATGGAAGCGACTGCGGACATGGTGTCTTTACCTCGTCAAACGCCGGGTTGCCAGGTCCAGATGTTCCAGGGCGACTGGATCCACAAACCCACCAGCACCAGCCAGACCAGCGTGACGGGGATGAAGATCTTCCAGCCCAGACGCATGATCTGGTCGTAGCGGAAGCGGGGGAAGGTGGCGCGCACCCAGAGAAACAGGGTCACGACCACGAAGGTTTTCAGGCCCAGCCAGATCCAGCCGGGGATCCAGTTCAGCGGGGCGATGTCGAGCGGGGGCAGCCAGCCGCCCAGGAACATCAGCACCGCGATGACGGACACCAGGATCATGTTCGCGTACTCCGCCAGGAAAAACATGGCGAAGGACATGCCCGAGTACTCGATCATGTGGCCGGCGACGATCTCCGACTCGCCTTCGACGACGTCGAAGGGGTGGCGGTTGGTCTCGGCGATGCCCGAGATCACGTAGACCACGAAGATGGGCAGCAGCGGCAGCCAGTTCCACGACAGGAAGGTCAGGCCCTTGTCGGCGAAGCTGCCCTGGCCCTGGCCCATCACGATGTCGGTGATGTTGAGGCTGCCGGAGACCATCAGCACGATGACAAAGGCGAAGCCCATCGCGATCTCGTAGGACACCATCTGGGCCGAGGCGCGCAGCGCGCCCAGGAAGGCGTACTTCGAGTTCGAGGCCCAGCCGGCGATGATCACGCCATAGACCTCCAGCGAGGTGATCGCCATCAGGAACAGCAGGCCGGCGTTGATGTTCGCCAGCGCCACGTCCGGACCGAAGGGAATCACGGCCCAGGCGGCGAGCGCCGGCATGATGGTCATGATGGGGGCCAGGAAAAACAGGCCCTTGTTGGCGGCGGTCGGCTGGATGATCTCCTTGAAGATCAGCTTCACCGCGTCGGCGATGGGCTGCAGCAGGCCGAAGGGGCCGACCCGGTTGGGGCCAGGGCGGATCTGCGTCCAGCCGATGGCCTTGCGCTCCCAGAGCGTCAGGTAGGCGACGCAGATCATCAGCGGCAGCACCACGGCGACGATCTTGACCAGGGTCCAGACGACCGGCCAAAGGCCGCCGAGAGTGGACTGGCCGAAGGTGGTGAGGGTGTCAAGCATGCTTCAACTCCGGCATCACGCCTTGGCGACCGAAACGGCGCCGAACATCGCGCCCAGCGTGGCGGTGGCCGGGTGGCCGACCGGCACCCGCACGCAGCCCTCGGCGAGGCCCGCTTCGAGCCGCGCCGGCAGCACGGCCGAGGCCGCACCCTGGCTCACGCGCACCACGTCGCCGTCCTTCAGGCCCAGCTGCGCGAACAGCGCGGCGTTCAGGCCGGCGACCGGCGGCGCGGCGTCGCGCGTCAGGTGCAGCGAGGGGGCCCGGCGCACCAGCGCGTCGCTCGAGTAGATCGGCACTTCGGCGACACGCTCCAGGCCGCCGGCGCTGCGGGCTGCCGGCGCGGGGGCGGCCGCGGCCTGGTTGCCCAGGCGCGACGCCAGCTGCGCCGTGTCGCCCAGCGCGAGGGTGCGGACCTCTTCCGAGGTTTCGAACTCGAAGCCGGGCAGGCCCAGCATGTTGCCCAGCACCCGCAGCACCTTCCAGGCGGGACGCGTCTCGCCGGTGGGCTTGACGACACCGTAGAAGCTCTGCGCGCGGCCTTCGGCATTGACGAAGGTGCCCGAGGTTTCGGAGAACGGCGCGATCGGCAGCAGCACGTCGGCGTACTCGACCGCCGCGGTGCGGAACGCGCTCATCGCGACGACCATCTCGGCACCCTGCACCGCCGCGGCGGCCTGGGCGGCGTCGGCCGCATCCAGCTCGGGCTCGACATTGAGCAGCAGGTAAGCCTTGAGCGGCTGCGCGAGCATCTGGGCGGCGTTCAGGCCCCCGGCACCCGGCAGCGCACCGGCCAGCTGGGCACCGACGCTGTTGGCGGCTTCGCCGAAGTAGCCGACGCTGGCGCCGGTCTGCTCGCCGATCCAGTTCGCCAGCGCCAGCAGCGTGCTGGCTTGCGGATGTTGGGCTGCGGCATTGCCCAGCAGCACCGCCTTGCGCTCGCCGCTGAGCAGCGAGGCGGCAACGGCCTTGGCGGCTTCGGTCGCCTCGCCTTGCGCCGGCGCGTTCACACCGCGTTCGGCGGCGATCGCGGCGGCGATGTCGGCCAGGGCCTGCGGCCAGGCGCTCGGCGCGACGGTGGTCTGGCTGGCCAGCTTCATCAGCCAGTCGTCCTGCACCGCGTGCAGGCTGTGCACCTGGGCGCCCTGCCGCACCGCCTGGCGCAGGCGCTGCGCGAACAACGGATGATCCTTGCGCAGGAAAGAGCCGATCACCAGCGCGCGTTGCAGCTTGGACAGCCCTGCGATCGGCATGCCGAGCCAGCGGGCGCTGCCGGTCGTGGCGAAGTCGGCGTGGCGGATGCGGTGGTCGACGTTCTCGCTGCCGAGGCCGCGCACCAGCTTGGCGAGCAGGTGCAGTTCCTCGACCGTGCTGTGGGCGGTGCCCAGCGCGCCAATGGCCTGCGGCCCGTGCTCGGCCTTGATGAGTTTCAAGCCGTTGGCCACGTATTCCAGCGCGGTCGGCCAGTCGACCGCCTTCCACTGGCCGCCCTGCTTGAGCATCGGGGTGGTCAGGCGTTCGTCGCTGTTGAGGGCTTCATAGGAGAAGCGGTCACGGTCGGCGATCCAGCACTCGTTGACGTCCTCGTTCTCCAGCGGCAGCACGCGCATCACCTTGGCGCCCTTGACCTGGACCACCAGGTTGGAGCCGGTCGAATCGTGCGGGCTGACCGACTTGCGGCGCGACAGCTCCCAGGTGCGGGCGGTGTAGCGGAACGGCTTGCTGGTGATGGCGCCGACCGGGCAAAGGTCGATCATGTTGCCCGACAGCTCGGAGTCGATGGTCGCGCCGACGAAGGTGGTGATCTCGGAGTGCTCGCCCCGGTGGATCATGCCCAGCTCCATCACGCCGGCCACTTCCTGGCCGAAACGCACGCAGCGGGTGCAGTGGATGCAGCGCGACATCTCGGCCAGCGAGACGATGGGGCTGACCTCCTTGGCCAGCACGACACGCTTTTCCTCGGTGTAGCGTGAGGACGAGCCGCCATAACCCACGGCCAGGTCCTGCAGCTGGCACTCGCCGCCCTGGTCGCAGATCGGGCAGTCCAGCGGGTGGTTGATCAGCAGGAACTCCATCACGCCCTGCTGCGCCTTGACCGCCTTGTCGCTCTTGGTGCGCACGATCATGCCCTGCGTGACCGGCGTCGCGCAGGCGGGCATGGGCTTGGGCGCCTTCTCGACGTCGACCAGGCACATGCGGCAGTTGGCGGCGATCGAGAGCTTCTTGTGGTAGCAGAAATGGGGGACGTAGGTGCCCGCCTTCTCGGCCGCATGCATGACCATGCTGCCCTCGGGCACCTCGACCTTCTTGCCGTCCAGTTCGATTTCAACCATGGTGTGTCTTTCGCAGGGCGTCCCCCGAAACGGCACCTGCCCCAGGGCGGGGCAGCGTGCTCAGGCGGGACCGGGACGCCATGTCCATGTCAGTCAGACGTAGGCTGGGACCTGGCAGGTCTTGTGCTCTACGTGGTAGGCGAACTCGTCGCGGAAATGCTTCAACATCGCGCGCACCGGCATCGCGGCCGCGTCGCCCAGCGCACAGATCGTGCGGCCCTGGATGTTGTCGGCCACCGAGTTCAGCAAGTCCAGGTCCTCGGGGCGGCCCTTGCCGTTCTCGACCCGCTCCACCATGCGCCAGAGCCAGCCGGTGCCTTCGCGGCAGGGCGTGCACTGGCCGCAGGACTCGTGCATGTAGAAGTAGCTCAGCCGCAGCAGCGACTTGACCATGCAGCGGCTGTCGTCCATCACGATGACCGCGCCCGAGCCCAGCATGGAGCCGGCCTTGGAGATGGCGTCGTAGTCCATCGTCAGGTCCATCATGATGTGGGCCGGCAGCACCGGCGCGGACGAGCCGCCGGGGATCACGGCCTTGAGCTTGCGACCCTTGTGCACGCCGCCGGCCATTTCCAGCAGCGTCGAGAAGGGCGTGCCCAGCGGGATCTCGAAGTTGCCGGGCCGCGCGACGTCGCCGACCACCGAGAAGATCTTGGTGCCGCCGTTGTTGGGCTTGCCGATCTTGAGGTACGCGTCACCGCCGTTGCGGATGATCCAGGGCACCGCCGCGAAGGTCTCGGTGTTGTTGATCGTGGTCGGCTTGCCGTAGAGGCCGAAGCTGGCCGGGAACGGCGGCTTGAAGCGCGGCTGGCCCTTCTTGCCCTCGAGCGACTCGAGCAGCGCGGTTTCCTCGCCGCAGATGTAGGCGCCGAAGCCGTGGTGGGCATGCAGCTGGAAGCTGAAGCCGCTGCCGAGGATGGCATGGCCCAGGTAGCCGGCCGCCCTCGCCTCTTCGAGCGCCGCTTCGAAGCGCTCGTAGACCTCGAAGATCTCGCCGTGGATGTAGTTGTAGCCCACGGCGATGCCCATCGCGTAGGCCGCGATGATCATGCCTTCGATGACGATGTGCGGGTTGTAGCGCAGGATGTCGCGGTCCTTGCAGGTGCCCGGCTCGCCTTCGTCGGAGTTGCACACCAGGTACTTCTGCCCCGGGAACTGGCGCGGCATGAAGCTCCACTTCAGCCCGGTCGGGAAGCCCGCGCCGCCGCGGCCGCGCAGGCCGGAGGCCTTGACCTCGGCGATCACCTGGTCGGGCGTCAGCCCCTCGGTGAGGATCTTGCGCAGGGCCTGGTAGCCGCCGCGCGCCTCGTAGTCCTTGAGGCGCCAGTTGCTGCCGTCCAGACCCGCATAGATCTGGGGCTGGATGTGGCGGTCGTGGAAGCAGGTCTCGCGGCCGGTGGCCTGGAACTTGGAGAGGTCCAACATCACTTCACCCCTTGCTTGGCGGCCGCGGTCAGCTCTTCGACCAGCGCGTCGAGGCGCTCGGGCGTCATGAAGCTGCACATCTGGCGGTCGTTCACCAGCATCACCGGCGCGTCGGCGCAGGCGCCCAGGCATTCGCATTCCTGCAGCGAGAACAGGCCGTCGGCGGTGGTGCCGCCGAGCTCGACGTTCAGCTTCTTGCTCAGGTACTCGGCGGCGTTTTTGCCGTCGCGCAGCAGGCAAGGCAGGTTGGTGCAGACGTTGAGCTTGAACTTGCCCACCGGCTGCTGGTTGTACATGTTGTAGAAGGTCGTGACCTCGTGCACCGCGATCGCGGGCATGCCGAGATACTCGGCAACGTCCTTCTCGGCCTCGGGCGAGACCCAGCCCTGCTCCTGCTGCACGATGGACAGGCAGGCCATCACGGCCGATTGTTTCTGGTCCGCCGGGTACTTGGCGACCTCGCGCGCGAAACGCGCCTTGGTGGCTTCAGAGATCATCGATCAATCTCTCCGAACACGATGTCCATGGTGCCGATCACGGCCACGGCGTCGGCGATCATGTGGCCGCGCGACATTTCGTCCATCGCGGCCAGGTGGGCAAAACCGGGGGCCCGGATCTTCAGGCGATAGGGCTTGTTGGCGCCGTCGCTGACGAGGTAGATGCCGAACTCGCCCTTCGGATGCTCGACGGCGGCATAGGCCTCGCCCTCGGGCACGTGGAAGCCTTCGGTGAACAGCTTGAAGTGGTGGATCAGCTGCTCCATGCTGGACTTCATCTCGACCCGCGAAGGCGGCGCCACCTTGTGGTTGTCGGTGATCACCGGGCCTTCGTTCTTGCGCAGCCAATCGATGCACTGCTGGATGATGCGGTTGGACTGGCGCATCTCCTCGACGCGCACGACATAACGGTCGTAGCAGTCGCCGTTGGTGCCGAGGGGGATGTCGAAGTCGAGCCGGTCGTAGACGTCGTAGGGCTGCTTCTTGCGCAGGTCCCAGGCGATGCCCGAGCCGCGCAGCATCGGACCGGTGAAGCCCAGGTTGAGCGCGCGCTCCGGCGAGACCACACCGATGCCGACGGTGCGCTGCTTCCAGATGCGGTTGTCGGTCAGCAGCGTCTCGTACTCGTCGACGTGCTTGGGGAAACGGCGGGTGAAGTCCTCGATGAAGTCGAGCAGCGAGCCGCGGCGGTTCTCGTTGAGCTTGTCGATGACCTTCTGGTTCTTGAGCTTCGAAACCTTGTACTGCGGCATGCTGTCCGGCAGGTCGCGGTAGACGCCGCCCGGACGGAAGTAGGCCGCGTGCATGCGCGCGCCCGAGACCGCCTCGTACATGTCGAACAGGTCCTCGCGCTCGCGGAAGCAGTAGATGAGCATGTTCATCGCGCCGCAGTCCAGCCCGTGCGCGCCGAGCCACAGCAGGTGGTTCAGCAGCCGGGTGATCTCGGCGAACATGACGCGGATGTACTGCGCGCGGATCGGCACCTCGATGCCCATCATGCGCTCGATGGCGAGGCAGTAGGCGTGCTCGTTGCACATCATGGACACGTAGTCGAGACGGTCCATGTAGGGCAGCGACTGGATGAAGGTCTTGCTCTCGGCCAGCTTCTCGGTGGCGCGGTGCAGCAGGCCGATGTGGGGGTCGGCGCGCTGGATCACCTCTCCGTCGAGCTCCAGCACCAGACGCAGCACGCCGTGTGCCGCGGGGTGCTGTGGACCGAAGTTGAGGGTGTAGTTCTTGATGTCTGCCACGATCTACCTCTGGCTCAGTGCGACAGGCCGCCGTAGTTCTCTTCGCGGATCACCCGCGGCGTGATCTCGCGCGGCTCGATCGTCACCGGCTGGTAGATCACGCGCTTCTGCTCGGCGTCGTAGCGCATCTCCACGTGGCCCGTGACCGGGAAGTCCTTGCGGAAGGGGTGGCCGATGAAACCGTAATCCGTCAGCAGGCGGCGCAGGTCGAGATGGCCGTCGAAGACGATGCCGAACAGGTCGAAGGCTTCGCGCTCGAACCAGTTGGCGGCGTTCCAGACCTCGTTGACCGAAGGCACCACCGGCAGGTCGTCGTCGGCGGCATAAACCTTCAGACGCAGGCGCCAGTTGTGCGTGAGCGAGAGCAGGTGGGTGACCACACAGTAGCGCGGGCCCTCGTAGCGACCATCCGCGTAGCTGGAGTAGTCCAGGCCGCAGAGGTCGATCAGCTGCTCGAAGCGCAACTGGGCATCGTCGCGCAGGGTCTGCGCCACGGCAACGTAGTCGGCCGGGCTCACGGTGATGGTCAGCTCGCCCAAGTCCTGCTCGACACGCTTGAGCTTGTCGCCGAACACGGCCTGCAGGCGCTCCTGGAGTGTTTGGATCTTCATGATGCGCGGGGCTCAGCGGGCAATCGTGTTTTCGCGGCGGATCTTGCTCTGCAGCTGCAGGATGCCGTACAGCAGCGCTTCGGCGGTCGGCGGACAGCCTGGCACGTAGACGTCGACCGGCACGATGCGGTCGCAGCCGCGCACCACCGAGTAGCTGTAGTGGTAGTAGCCGCCGCCATTGGCGCAAGAGCCCATCGAGAGCACCCAGCGCGGCTCGGCCATCTGGTCGTAGACCTTGCGCAGGGCCGGGGCCATCTTGTTGCACAGCGTGCCGGCCACGATCATCAGATCGGACTGGCGCGGGCTGGGGCGGAACAGCATGCCGAAGCGGTCGATGTCGTAGCGGGCCGCGCCCGCGTGAATCATCTCGACCGCGCAGCAGGCCAGGCCGAAGGTCATGGGCCAAAGCGATCCGGTCTTGGACCAGTTGATCAGCTTGTCGGCCGTCGTGGTGATGAAACCTTCCTTCAGAACGCCTTCGATACTCATAGCGATAGTCCTCGCGTCATTCCCAGTCCAGGGCACCCTTCTTCCACTCGTAGACGAAACCCACGACGAGGATGCCCAGGAAAATCATGATGGCCCAGAAGCCGGCGGGGCCGATTTCGCGCAGTGACACCGCCCACGGAAACAGGAAGGCGATCTCGAGGTCGAACAGGATGAACAGGATCGCCACCAGGTAGTAGCGCACGTCGAACTTCATGCGGGCGTCTTCGAAGGCCTCGAAGCCGCATTCGTAGGGGGAGTTCTTGGCCGGATCGGGACGGCGCGGACCGAGCACGAAGCCGAGCACCTGGGGTGCCACGCCGACCGCGACGCCGACCAGAATGAACAGGATGACAGGGAGGTACTGGTCGAGGCTCATGATGCTCTTGGACGCGTGGCTCGTAGGTATCAGAGGTTGGCTGCGCGAAAAGTCTTCAGAGATCCGGCTTGCAGTGAAGTCCCGGCAAAAAGAAGGCGCGCTGTTCCCAGCGGCAACACCGCTGTCCAGCACGCCCACTTTTCCCTGACTTGCCCCATTGCAGACAACTTCCAGGGCGCCCGGTGCGGCACCGGATGAGAACCGCACCGTTGAATATTTTGGTGCCGACGGCGAGACTCGAACTCGCACAGCTTTCGCCACTACCCCCTCAAGATAGCGTGTCTACCAATTTCACCACGTCGGCCTGCGACTCCTGAGGCGCCCCGCATTGTAGTTTCCTGAAGATCGCAAGCATCGCAAGCAAGAACTTCGGAGGTATGCGTACTGGCCACCCCGGTCACGGGATGTTCGGTTTGCATGAGGAGTAGCTCCCCGAACAGCCTCGCATTCTAACCCCAAAGCAGTGCGTTCTCAAGAACGCTGCTGCTTCAGTCACATTATTTCGCCGGAATCTCCGCGGCACCGGAGGCCGGAGCGGTAGCGGCGCTTGCCGCGGGGGCCGCTTCAGAGGCGGCGGGCGCGACACCGGGCGTCACCGCCGGGGCGGCGCCGGGGATCTGGGAAGCGCCGGCGCCGGAGGCAGCCGGCGCGATCGGAACGGCGCGGTCCAGCACGGTCTCGGCCTCGGTCGTCGGCCGGGCGTTCGACAGGTAGGCCAGGCCCAGCGTGCAGACGAAAAACAGCGTCGCGCAGACGGCCGTCGTGCGCGACAGGAAGTTGGCGCTGCCGGTGGCACCGAACAGGCTGCCCGAAGCGCCGCTGCCGAAGGACGCACCCATGTCGGCGCCCTTGCCGTGCTGCACCAGCACGAGGCCGATCATGGTCAGCGCCGACAGCAACTGCACGACGAGGATGAAGGTGGTCAGAAACTGCATCTAGATTCTCCAGGGAAGGTGCGGCCCGCCGGCACCCGTCAAAGGGCGGCGCGGCAGATGGCGGTGAAGTCGGCGGCCTTCAGCGACGCGCCGCCGATCAGTCCGCCGTCGATGTCGGCTTGGGTGAACAGGGCTGCCGCGTTGTCCGCCTTGACGCTGCCGCCGTAGAGCAGCTTCATTTGGTCGGCATGCGGCGTCGCCGCGCGCAGCTGCGCCCGCAGCAGGGCGTGCACTTCCTGGGCCTGCTCGGGGCTGGCGGTCTTGCCCGTGCCGATGGCCCAGACCGGCTCGTAGGCGACCACGATCTGCGGCACGCAGTGGCCCAGCGTGTGGATCACCGCGGAGAGCTGGCGCTTGACCACGGCCTCGGTCTGTACCGCCTCGCGCTCGGCCAGCGTCTCGCCGACGCAGACGATGGGCACCAGGCCTTTGCTGACCACGACCTTGGCCTTGTCGGCCACCAGCTGGTCGCTCTCGCCATGGTAGGCGCGGCGCTCGGAATGGCCGACGATGACATAGCGGCAGCCGACGTCGGCCAGCATCGCGGCCGAGACCTCGCCGGTGTAGGCGCCCTGCTCGTGCACCGAGCAGTCCTGGGCGCCGAGGCCGATGTGGCTGCCCTGCAGTGCCAGCACGCAGGACGCCAGGTAGGGGAACGGCGGGCACACGGCGGCCTCGCAGACAAAAGGCTCGGCGGCGCGCAGCCCGCCCAGCAGCTCGGCATTGGCCGCCAGGTTGCCGTGCATCTTCCAGTTGCCTACGACCAGTTTCCGACGCATTGATTCGCTCCGTTCGCGCTCAAAAAGGGCAGTATTTTAGGGGCTCGCGCCCGCTCACCAGGCCAGCGCAAGCTTGCCGATGTGTTGATTGGACTCCATCAGGGCATGGGCGGCAGCCGCGTCCTGGGGTGTGAAGGTGCGGAATACCACCGGCGCGATGCGGCGCTCGGCCAGCAGCGGCCACACCCGCTCGCGCAGCTCGCGCGCGACCCCGGCCTTGAAGGCCACCGGCCTCGGACGCAAGGTCGAGCCGGTGATGGTGAGACGGCGCCGCATCAGGCTCGCCAGATCCACCTCGGCCCGCGTGCCGCCCTGCAGCGCGATGATCACGAGCCGGCCGTCTTCGGCCAGGCAGGACAGCTCGCGAGGCACGTAGTCGCCCGCGACCATGTCGAGGATCACGTCGGCGCCGCGGCCGCCCGTGAGGCGCTGGGTCTCGGCGGCAAAGTCCTGGCTGCGGTAGTTGATGGCGTGGTCGGCGCCCAGCTTCAGGCAGGCCGCGCACTTCTCGTCGCTGCCGGCGGTGGCCAGCACCGTGGCACCGAAGGCCTTGCCCAGCTGAATGGCCGTCACGCCGATGCCGCTGGTGCCGCCCTGCACCAGCAGGGTCTCGCCCGCGGCCAGACGGCCGCGCATGAAAACATTGGACCAGACGGTGAAGAAGGTCTCCGGCAAGCCGGCCGCCTCGACGTCGCTCCAGCCCTCGGGCACCGGCAGGCACTGGGCCACCGGCGCCACACACAGCTCGGCATAGCCGCCGCCCTGCACCAGCGCACAGACCCGGTCGCCCGGCTTGAAGCCGGCCGCGGCCATTGCATCGGCATCACCCGAGACGATCTCGCCGGCGACTTCGAGGCCCGGCAGGTCCGAGGCGCCCGGCGGCACCGGATAGTGTCCCTTGCGCTGCAGCACATCGGGGCGGTTGATGCCCGAGGCACGGACGCGGATCAGCAACTCGCCGGCGCCCGGGACGGGGTCCGGCCGCTGGCACGGGCGCAGCACTTCGGGCGCGCCGTATTCGGCAATCTCGATGGCTTGCATGGACGGTGCTCGGAAGGTGGGAGAAAAGAAGAGAAGCGGTCGGCGCCGGACGGGAAAAAGCGCGCCTGCACGGTGGCAGGCGCGCCCTCTTCCCGCCAGCGGCTTATTGCTGCTGTTGCTGCTGCTGGTCGGCCGCGCCGACGCTGCGGTCCAGCAGGGCCTTGATCGACAGCTTGACGCGGCCCTTCTCGTCGGTCTCGAGCACCTTGACCTTCACGACCTGGCCGACCTCAAGGTAGTCCTGCACCTTGTTGACGCGCTCGTTGGCGATCTGGCTGATGTGCACCAGGCCGTCCTTGCCGGGCAGCAGGTTGACCAGGGCACCGATGCCGTCGAGGATCTTGGTGACCGGGCCTTCGTAGACCTTGCCCACTTCGACCTCGGCGGTGATCTCCTCGATCTTCTTCTTTGCCAGGTCGGCCATCGCGGTGTCGGTCGACGCGATGGTGATGGTGCCGTCTTCCGCGATGTCGATCTGCGTGCCGGTCTCCTCGGTCAGCGCACGGATGGTGGCACCGCCCTTGCCGATCACGTCGCGGATCTTCTCGGGGTTGATCTTCATCGTGTACAGGCGCGGCGCGAACTGCGACACCTCGGTCTTGGCACCGCCGACGGCCTCGACCATCTTGCCGAGGATGTGCAGGCGGGCTTCCTTGGCCTGGGCCAGCGCGACCTGCATGATCTCCTTCGTGATGCCCTGGATCTTGATGTCCATCTGCAGGGCGGTCACGCCGGTGGTCGAGCCGGCCACCTTGAAGTCCATGTCGCCGAGGTGATCCTCGTCGCCCAGGATGTCGGTCAGCACCGCGAAGCGGTTGCCTTCCTTGATCAGGCCCATCGCGATACCGGCCACGTGCGCCTTCAGCGGCACGCCGGCATCCAGCAGCGCCAGGCAGCCGCCGCAGACCGAGGCCATCGACGAGGAGCCGTTCGATTCGGTGATCTCGGACACGACGCGGATCGCATAGGCGAACTCGTCCTTGGCCGGCAGCACCGGGATCAGCGCCCGCTTGGCGAGCCGGCCGTGGCCGATCTCGCGCCGCTTCGGGCTGCCCACGCGGCCCGTCTCGCCCGTGGCGAACGGGGGGAAGTTGTAGTGCATCATGAAGCGGTCGGTGAACTCGCCGCTCAGCGCGTCGATGATCTGCGCGTCACGCTCGGTGCCCAAGGTCGAGACCACGATGGCCTGGGTCTCTCCGCGGGTGAACAGGGCCGAGCCGTGGGTGCGCGGCAGCAGACCGGTGCGGATCTCGATGGGGCGCACGGTGCGGGTGTCGCGGCCGTCGATGCGCGGCTCGCCGGCCAGGATCTGGCTGCGCACGATGCGGGCCTCGATCTCGAACAGCAGGCTCTCGACCTTCACTTCGTCGAACTCGGCGCCTTCGGCCTTCAGGGCTTCCTTCACGGAGGCATAGGCTTCGCGGGTGGCCTGGGTGCGGGCCTGCTTGGAGCGGATCTGGTAGGCGGCGCGCAGCTTCTCTTCGGCCAGGCCGTTGATCTTGGCGATGAAGGCCTCGTCCTTGGCCGGGGCCTGCCAGTCCCACTCGGGCTTGCCGGCCTCGCGCACCAGCTCGTGGATGGCGTTGATGGCGATCTTGCCCTGCTCGTGGCCGAACACCACGGCGCCCAGCATCACGTCCTCGGGCAGTTGGTCGGCCTCGGACTCGACCATCAGCACGGCCGCCTCGGTGCCGGCGACCACCAGGTCGAGGCGCGAGGTGGTCTGCTGGGTCTTGCCCGGGTTGAGCACGTATTCGCCGTTGATGTAGCCGACACGCGCGGCACCGATCGGGCCGTTGAACGGGATGCCGGAGATCGCCACCGCGGCGCTGCTCGCGATCATCGCGGCGATGTCGGCGTCCACCTCGGGGTTCAGCGACAGGACGTGGATGACGATCTGGACTTCGTTGTAGAAGCCTTCGGGGAACAGCGGGCGCAGCGGACGGTCGATCAGGCGCGAGGTCAGGGTCTCGAGCTCGCTGGGGCGGCCTTCACGCTTGAAGAAGCTGCCGGGGATCTTGCCGGCGGCATAGGTCTTCTCGATGTAGTCGACGGTCAGCGGGAAGAAGTCCTGGCCGGGTTTGGGATTCTTGGCGGCCACCACGGTGGCCAGCACCACGGTGTCATCGATGTCGACCAGCACGGCGCCGGTGGCTTGGCGAGCGATCTCGCCGGTTTCCATGCGGACCGTGTTCTGGCCCCACTGGAAGGTCTTGGTGACTTTATTGAACAGACTCATGTTGGTGTCTCCAGAGAGTAAGTGCGCCTTCGGGCGGCGCATTTGGCCCGGAGTCCGTGCGCCGTAGCGCGGATGCCATTCCAGCGGGGCTGCAGCCCAACCCCCCTGGAATGACACAGCAACGCTTTACGTCGGCACGGGCTCCAAAAACAAAGAGCCTGTACTGGCGATCCCAGACAGGCTCTCTTTCATCGCCGGCGGATTACTTGCGCAGGCCCAGCTTCTGGATCAGCGCGGTGTAGCGGTCGGCGTCCTTGTCCTTCAGATAAGCCAGCAGGCGCTTGCGGCGGTTGACCATCTTCAGCAGGCCACGGCGACCGTGGTGGTCCTTGGCGTGCTGCTTGAAGTGGGGGGTCAGCTCGTTGATGCGGGCGGTCAGCAGGGCGACCTGCACTTCAGGCGAGCCGGTGTCGGCGGCGCCGCGGGCGTTGGCCTTGATGATCTCGGCCTTGTTCATTTCTGCAACGGACATTCTCGATTCCTTGAATGGAAACCGCAGCCCGTGACAGAGCCGTCGGTTTCGTTTTCACTTGCGGTCGCGGGTGAAACCAACTCGCGCCGTGCTTGTTTCCTGCGCGATCAGCCGCCCCTGGAGGCGCCTTGACAAGCAGGAATCCCGGATTATACGTCACGAACCCGGCGCGCCGCCCGGGGCGGTTCAGGGGCGCTGCATGCGGCAGTTGGTGGGCTGCTCCGTCGCCTGGGCCGTGAGATATCTCACGGTCTTGAAGCCGTAGCCCGAACCTTCGTTGTCGAATCGGGTGCCATCACCGCCGGCGCGTTGCATCTGGCTCACGTAGAGCGGCTGGATGAACTGGTGATCCGAGGCGCGCATGCGGCCGGAATGGAACCCGCCCAGCGTGCGACCGTCGTAGCTCGCGCCCTCCATCGCCCGCGCCACCCGGGCCGGCTCGGCGCTGCCGGCCTTCTCCATGGACTGCACCAGCAACTCGACCATGGCCTGCATGCGGGCGTGCACGTAGTCGTCGGCCGGCTGGGGGAAGCGCTGGCGGAACGAGGCGTAAAAGGCGTCCGAGCTGGCGGTGCCGGCGTTCGGATGCCACTCGGCCACCGCCAGCACCTTGCCGACACCCGCCTCGCCGATCGCGGCCGGGGCGCCCAGCGCATTGCCGTAGAAGGTGTAGAACTTCGCATCCAGCCCGGCTTCGCGGGCCGAGCGGATCAGCAGGGTCAGGTCGTTCCCCCAGTTGCCGGTGACCACCGCCTGGGCCCCGGACAACTTGATCTTGCTGGCATAGGGCAGGAAGTCCTTGATGCGGCCCAGCGGGTGCAGCTCCTCGCCCACCACCTCGATGTCCGGGCGGCGCGCGGCCAACATCTCGCGGCTCTTGCGCACCACGTGCTGGCCGAAGCTGTAGTCCTGGCCGATCAGGTAGACCCGCTTGACGCCGCGGTCGGCGGCCAGCACGTCCATCAAGGCGGCCAGGCGCATGTCGGCATGGGCATCGAAGCGGAAGTGCCAGAAGCTGCACTTCTCGTTGGTCAGCACCGGGTCGACCGCCGAGTAGTTGAGGAACAGCGCCTGGCGACCCGGCTCGCGCGCATTGTGCTTGTTGACCGCGTCGAGCAGCGCAGCGGCGGTCGCCGAGCTGTTGCCCTGCAGCACGAAACCCACGCCCTGGTCGACAGCGGCGCGGAACATCGACAAGGCTTCCTCGCTGGCGCCCTTGCTGTCCAGGCGCAGCAGCTCGAGCCGGCGAGCGCCGCCCGGCAGCTTGACGCCGCCGCGTGCATTGACGCGCTCCACCGCCCAGGCGATGTTGCGGTGGACCGCCTCGCCGGCATTGGCAAAGCTGCCCGACAGGCCTTCGATCAGCGCCAGCCGGATGGGCGCGGGCTCGGCCCGGGCACCGAGGGGCAGCGCGGCCAGCAAGGCGGCAGCCGCGATCGTGACGGAATGGGTACGGGGTTCGAGGCGCATCTTGAAAAGAAAAAAGCCGCACTCAAGTCCTGCGGCATGGAGCTGCAAACAGCGCAGCAACTGCAACGATTGTAGGAGCCCCCATGTTCGTATTGCCGATGACCCGCACCACCGCTGCCCGTCCGGACCTGCTGCGTGCCTTCGACCGCCTGCTGGACGACGGCCTGTTCTCGCCCCCGGCCAAGGCGACCCGCCGCAGCGCGGTGCTGGACATTGCCGAAACCGCGACGGCCTATGTGGCGACCGTGGACCTGCCGGGCGTCGCCCGGGAGGACATCAAGATCTCGGTGGAAGGCCGGCGTGTCGAGCTGCAGGCCGAAGCCCGTCCCGCGCCGGCCACCGAGGGCGAGCCGGCCGCGCGCGTGCTTCACCGTGAACGCCCCGAGGCCCGTTATGCCCGCAGCTTCACGCTGCCGGCCGATGTCGACCAGTCCAAGGCCCAGGCGACGCTGGAGCACGGCGTGCTGACGCTGACCCTGCCCAAGCTTGCCGCCGCACAACCGATCAAGATCCAGGTCAACTGAGGCCGGGCCAAAGCAAAAAAAAACGGTCGCCCGGGCGACCTTTTTTTCGGGGCCTGCGGTGGCGCTTCAACCGCCGCCAGCTCCCAGCGCGGTTTCACGTCGAAGGCATAGTCGCGCCGGGCCGTCGCCCTGCCCGCCTGCAGCCGCATCGCGGCGGCGAGCGCGATCATGGCGCCGTTGTCGGTGCACAGCGACAGCTCGGGATAGTGCACCCGCACGCCCCGCTTCGCGCAGGCCGCGTCGAGCTGATCCCGCAGCGAGCGGTTGGCCCCCACGCCGCCGGCCACGACCAGGCGCTTGAGCCCGGTCTGCTTGAGCGCCTTGAGCGATTTTTTCAAGAGCACCTCGACGATGGCGGCCTGGGTCGAGGCCGCGAGATCAGCGCGCTCCTGCTCGCAGACGTCGGTGCCGAGCTTGCGCGCCTGGGTCCATACCGCCGTCTTGAGGCCGGCGAAGGAGAAGTCCAGGTTGCCGCTGTGCAACAGCGGGCGCGGCAGCTCGAAGGCCGTCTCATTGCCGAACTCGGCGAGCCGGGCCAGTTGCGGCCCGCCCGGATACCCGAGGCCGAGCAGCTTGGCCGATTTGTCGAAGGCTTCGCCGGCGGCGTCGTCGATGGTCTCTCCCAGCAGTTCGTAGTGCCCCACGGCATCGACTCGCATCAGTTGCGTGTGGCCGCCCGAGACCAGCAGGGCCACGAAGGGGAACTCCGGCGGGTCGGCCGACAGAAAGGGCGACAGCAGATGCCCCTCGAGGTGGTGCACGCCCAGCACCGGCTTGCCGAGCGCCGCCGCCAGCGCACAGGCGGCACCGGCGCCCACCAGCAAGGCCCCGGCCAGACCCGGGCCGCGCGTGTAGGCCACCACGTCGATCTCCGCGAGACTCGCGCCGCTGTCCTGCAGCACCTGGCGAGCCAGCGGCAGCACCCGGCGGATGTGGTCGCGCGACGCCAGCTCGGGCACCACACCGCCGTAGGCCTGGTGCATCTCGACCTGGCTGTGCAGGGCATGCGCCAGCAGGCGCGGCACGCGGCCGCCTTCGTCGCGCACCAGCGCGACGCCGGTTTCGTCACAGGAGGATTCGATACCGATCACCAACATGGGACAAAGTGTAGCGGCAGCGACAAAGTCCTTCCCCGGTCCCGCGCGGCCAGCCTTTGGGATCTATTTGTCACGCATTGACACTCGCAATGCGCGTTTGATGTGCGGAATCTCACTGGCCGGGCGAAAACATCACGGTAGTCTCGCCCCCCTGCACTCCCCTTGCCCGCTCGGGCGGTTTGCACCCTAGACCGGTGCACCCACCGCGAGGGCCTACAGGAAATCCTGGCCCATGAAGGAATACAAGCTGTCCGGCTGGCCCGAGTTGCCGAGCGCCTTCCAGCGCACGGCCTACCAGCGCATGCTGCACCAGATGTCGCACGGCTACGTACCCCTGGGTCAGCTGGTGCGCGCCAGTGGCTTGGGCCGCGACGCCGTCAAGTCGTTTCTCGCGCAGCTGGGCACCCGCGGGGTGCTGATCGAGCGGGACCGTGCGGTGGCACCTGCGGCACTGATGATGGCAAGCCGCTCGCTGGCCTGGCTCAAACGCACCCTGGGCCGCCAGGCGCCGCGAGGTGGCTGACCCGCTCCCCTGCGGCGGGCCGGCCTGCCTTCCGGCCGCGCCCCGGCTGGCCTGGATGTTGCTCGCGGTCCGCGCATGTCCGCTCCGCAAGCCCTGCGCATCGTCATCGTCGCTCCTGAAACGCTCGCGCCCGATCCCGCGGACGCGCAGGCGTGGTGGGAGGCCGAGCGTTCGCGCAGCCTGCGCATCGGCCTGCTGGAGAGCGGCTACAACATCGTGGCGGTGCTGCCGCCCGACCTCTATCTGCCCGAGCGGCTGGCGCAGATCCAGCCCGACCTGATCATCGTCGACGCCGAAAGCGGCGCGCGCGACACGCTGGAGCACGTGGTGTTCTCCAGCCGCGAGGCGCGCCGCCCCATCGTGCTGTTCACCGACGATCACAACACCAGTCACGTGCGCGACGCGATCGCCGCCGGCGTGACCGCTTACGTCGTCGCCGGCCTGGCGCCGGAGCGGGTCAAGCCCGTGCTGGAAGTGGCGATGGCGCGCTTCCAGCACGAGGAAGGCCTGCGGCGCGAGCTCGCCGACGCGCGCACCCAGCTGCACGAACGCAAGACGATAGAACGCGCCAAGGGTCTGCTGATGCGCCGCCACGCCTGGACCGAGCCCGAGGCTTACGAGCGCTTGCGCAAGACCGCGATGGACAAGGGCCTGCGGCTGGCGGAGGTGGCGCAGCGCGTGCTCGACGTCGCCGACATGCTGGGCTGAGCCGACGTCGCCGGACCGGGGTCCGGCGCACCGCGCGACAGCCCCCCGCACACCCTTTGTGCGACGGAAGCGGTTGCCGCACCGGTACAGGGCTTCGAACAGCACAGCCCTCTGCAAACACCGTCAGGCCGCCTGGCACAGCGTTTGCTTAACCCCCTGCGGAGGTCAACGGCGATCTCCCTATCGATGCGGCGGGCTCAAGGTCGAGACCGCGCGACATCAGGACGAAGGCGTCCCCACCGTTGCGTCGAACGACGAACGTGTGAGGACGCCTTTTTTGTTGGTGCCCGTGATGAACATGAGGTCGAGACGCATGAAAACAAACGAGTCGCAGAAGAGCCGCCTGGGTCGGCGCTCCCTGCTCAAAGCCGCTGCCGCCGCCGGCGCCTCCGGCATGCTGCCCGGCCTGCGGACCGCGGTGTGGGCGCAAGGCTCCGACAAGCCCGAGAAGGAAGAGGTGCGCATCGGTTTCATCCCGCTGACGGACTGCGCCTCGGTCGTGATGGCCTCGGTGCTGGGCTTCGACAAGAAGTACGGCGTGAAGATCGTCCCGACCAAGGAGGCCTCCTGGGCCGGCGTGCGCGACAAGCTGGTCAACGGCGAACTCGACATGGCGCACGTGCTGTACGGCCTGATCTACGGCGTGCACCTGGGCGTCAGCGGCCCCAAGAAGGACATGGCGGTGCTGATGAACCTGAACCACAACGGCCAGGCCATCACGCTGTCCAAGAAGCTCGCCGACAAGGGCGCGGTGGACGGCGCCTCGCTGGCCAAAGTGATGGCCGCCGAGAAGCGCGAGTACACCTTCGCCCAGACCTTCCCGACCGGCACCCATGCGATGTGGCTGTACTACTGGCTGGCGGCCTACGGGGTGAACCCCTTCAAGGACGCCAAGGTCATCACGGTGCCACCGCCGCAGATGGTCGCCAACATGCGGGTCGGCAACATGGACGGCTTCTGCGTCGGCGAGCCCTGGGGCCACCGCGCCATCATGGACGGCATCGGCATCACCGCCGTGACCACCCAGGACATCTGGCGCGACCATCCTGAAAAGACGCTGGGCACCAGCGCCGACTTCGTGAAGAAGCACCCCAACACCTGCCGCGCCGTGATGGCGGCCATCCTCGAAGCGGGCAAGTGGATAGACGCGAGCCTGCAGAACAAGCTGAAGATGGCCGAGACGGTGGCCGACAAGGCCTATGTCAACACCAGCGTGGATGCGATCAACCAGCGCATCCTGGGCCGCTACCAGAACGGCCTGGGCAAGACCTGGGACGACCCCCACCACATGAAGTTTTTCAGCGATGGAGCGGTCAACTTCCCCTACCTGAGCGACGGCATGTGGTTCCTCACCCAGCACAAGCGCTGGGGCCTGCTCAAGAGCCACCCCGACTACCTGGGCGTGGCCCAGCAGGTCAACCAGGTCGAGCTCTACAAGCAGGCCGCCAGCCTGGCCAAGGCCAGCGTGCCCAAGGAGCTGACGCGCAGCAGCAAGTTGATCGACGGCACGGTGTGGGACGGCAAGGACGCGGCCCGCTACGCCGACGGCTTCAAGGTCAAGGTCTGAGGCCCCGGCCCCCCGCCCTCCAGGAGATGTGACATGGTCAGTGCAGTCTTCCACCCTTCCGTGAACGACGTCGCCGTGCCGCCCGCCGAACCGGCACGCCCGGCGCCCGGCGTGACGTCGACGTCTGCCGCCCCGGCAGCCGCATCGCTTGCCGAATCGCCCGCCGCCACGGCACGGCGGCCTGGCACCGACTGGCGCGGCCTGGCCCTCAAGGTCCTGCCGCCGCTGGCCGGCATGGCGCTGCTGGTGGGCGTCTGGGCCCTCGCGACCGCCGGCAGCAGCAGCTTTCCGACACCAGCCGCCACCTTTGCGGAAGCCCTGAAGATCTTCAGCGATCCCTTCTACAGCAACGGGCCCAACGACCAGGGCATAGGCTGGAACGTGCTGTTCTCGCTGCAGCGGGTCGCACTCGGCTTCGGGCTGGCGGCGCTGGTCGGCATCCCGCTGGGCTTCATGATCGGGCGCTTCACGGTGCTCAACCGCATGGTCTCGCCGCTGGTGAACCTGTTGCGGCCGGTGTCACCGCTGGCCTGGCTGCCCATCGGGCTGCTGGTGTTCAAGTCGGCCAACCCGGCGGCGATCTGGACCATCTTCATCTGCTCGATCTGGCCCATGATCATCAACACCGCCGTCGGCGTGCAGCGGGTGCCGGAGGACTACCTCAACGTCGCGCGGGTGCTGAATCTCAGCGAGTGGAAGGTCATCACGCGCATCCTGCTGCCGGCCGTGCTGCCCTACATGCTGACCGGCGTGCGCCTGTCGGTGGGCACCGCCTGGCTGGTGATCGTCGCGGCCGAGATGCTGACCGGCGGCGTGGGCATCGGCTTCTGGGTCTGGGACGAGTGGAACAACCTCAATGTCCACCACATCCTGATCGCCATCTTCGTCATCGGCGTCGTCGGCCTGGTGCTCGAACAGGCACTGATCTCCATCGCCCGCCGCTTCAGCTTCGAGGAATGAGGAGCACTGTCATGAACACCCCCCCCAGCACCCACGCCCGCTTCATCCAGGTGCAGAACGCCGAGATGGTCTTCCACACCCGCAAGGGCCGTTTCCATGCGCTGCGCAGCATCGACCTGTCGGTCGCACGCGGCGAGTTCGTCACGCTGATCGGCCACTCGGGCTGCGGCAAGTCCACCCTGCTCAACCTGATCGCCGGGCTGCTGCGCCCCACCGCGGGCGCCCTGCTGTGCGACAACCGCGAGATCGCCGCGCCGGGGCCGGAGCGCGCCGTGGTGTTCCAGAACCACTCGCTGCTGCCCTGGCTGACCTGCTTCGACAACGTCCACCTGGCGGTGGAGCGGGTGTTCGCTTCGCGCGAAAGCAAGGCTCAGCTGCGGCAGCGCACCCAGGCCGCGCTCGAACTGGTCGGCATGGCGCATGCGACGCACAAGCGGCCGCATGAAATCTCGGGCGGCATGAAACAGCGCGTGGGCATCGCCCGGGCGCTCGCGATGGAGCCCAAGGTGCTGCTGATGGACGAGCCCTTCGGCGCGCTCGACGCGCTGACGCGCGCGCGGCTGCAGGACGAGCTGCTGAAAATTGTCGACCGCACGCGCAGCACGGTCGTGATGGTGACGCACGATGTCGACGAAGCCGTGCTGCTGTCCGACCGCATTGTGATGATGACCAACGGCCCGGCGGCAACGATAGGCGAGATCCTGCCGGTGTCGCTGCCCCGGCCGCGCGACCGGGTCGCGCTGGCCGAGAACCCCGAGTACATCGCCTGTCGCAAGGCCGTGATCGATTTCCTCTACACCCGTCACGGCCAGGGGGAGGCGCTGGCCGCCTGAGGACGCTGGCCCGGCTTTTGCTTCAAATCGCCTGCCTGTTGTTGGGCGATTGCTCCTTATCTCCTCAGGGCTCCTGGCCCCTTCCCGGTCTTTGCGTCTGTACGTCGCAAAGACCGATTTTTTTGGGCCTTCGCTGCCCCGACACGGGGCGTTCAGGCGGGCCGGCGGCCGGACCACCCCCAGATCAGTGCACCGGCAAGCATCATCGGCAGGCTCAGCCACTGGCCCATGCTCAATCCCAGTGCCAACAGGTTGAGGAAGTCGTCGGGCTGGCGGAAGTATTCGGCGATGAAGCGGAACAGGCCGTAGCCGAACAGGAAGGCACCCGACACTTGGCCCGTCCGGCGTGGCTTGCGGGCGTAGAGCCACAGCAGCACGAACAGCAGCAGGCCTTCCAGCGCGAACTGATAGAGCGGTGAAGGATGGCGCGGCACGTCGCTGCCGGACTGCGGGAAGACCATCGCCCAGGGCAGGCCGGGGTCGGCCGGCCGCCCCCACAGCTCGCCGTTGATGAAGTTGCCGATGCGCCCGGAGGCCAGTCCGGTCGGCACGCAAGGGGCGATCAGGTCGGTGACCTCGAAAAAGCGCCGCCCGCGCAGGCGGGCGAACACTGCCATCGCGACCAGCACGCCGAGCAGGCCGCCGTGGAAGGCCATGCCGCCCTTCCACACCATGAAGGCCTCCAGCGGATGGGCCAGGTAGTGGCCGGGCTTGTAGAACAGCACATAACCGAGCCGCCCGCCGATCACCACCCCCAGCACGCCGTAGAACAGCAGGTCCTCGATATCCCGCCGGGTCCAGCCGGCAGCCGCGTGCTGCGGCTGGCGCACGCGCAGCGAGCCCAGCCAGAGGAACAGCCCGAAGGCCACCAGGTAGGTCAGGCCGTACCAGTGGATGGCCACCGGGCCCAACTGGATCGCGACCGGGTCGAACTGGGGATGCACCAGCATCAGGCTTCCTTCTTGTTGTGGATCGATGGGTAGGCAGGCAGGCCGCCCGTCAGCGAGCCCACGCGCGCCCGCACATGGTCGACGAAGCGGTCCACCACCGGCTGGCGCCGGGGGCTCCAGAGCAGGCTGGTCTCGCAGGCCAGCCCGCTGGCCTCAAGCGCCCGGTAGACAACCCCGGGCCGCTGCAGCCGGGTGACCGACTCGGGCACCCACGCCACCCCCATGCCGGCCGACACCAGGTTGACGATGGTCTGCATCTGGATGGCTTCCTGGCCGATGTGCGGCGCGCACTGGTGCGCGCTGTACAAGGAAAGGACCGCATCATAAAGCGAGGGCGCGATGCCGCGCGGGAAGATCACCAGCGGCTCGGCCAGCACGGCCGCCAGCGGCGGCGCCTGCTGCGCGGCCAACACGTGGTCGCTGGGCAGCGCCAGCACCAGCGGCTCCCGCAGCACCACCTCCGACTCGAAGCCGGCGAGCCGCCCGGCGCCCGGCGCATGCAGCACGAAGCCGGCGTCCATCTCCCCGGCCGCGAAGGCCGCCAGCTGCACGTCCAGCGTCGCCTCCTGCAGCGCCAGCTCGACCCCGGGCCAGACCTCCCGGAAGCTCTTGAGCCAGGCCGGCAGCGGCCCGTAGCCCACCGAGGAGACGAAACCCAGCCGCAGCCGGCCCAGACCGCCCTGGTCGGCGGAGCGCGCCAGCTCGACCAGGCGCTCCACCTCGGCCAGCAGGCGGCGGGCCTCCGGCAGCAGCGCCGCACCCGCCGGGCTCAGCGCGACCGAGCGGCGGGTGCGGCGGAACAGCTCGACACCCAGGGACAGCTCGAGCTGGCGGATCGCCATCGTCAGCGGCGGCTGGGTCATGTGCAGGCGCTTGGCCGCGCGGCCGAAGTGCAACTCCTCGGCCACGGCGACGAACTGGCGCAGCTGCCTCAGCTCCATGGCGGCACTCTCATATGTCTGATGTATCAATAACAGCTGAAAGATATATTGGAACAGAGACTCTGCCCGCCGCATACTGCGGGTTTCGCACCCCACGACCAAGACCCAGGGCCGACGACCCATCACCGACGAGGACGACATGAGCTTCAACCGCCGTTCCAAGAACATCACCGAAGGCGTCGCGCGCGCGCCGAACCGCTCGATGTACTACGCGCTGGGCTACCAGAGCGAGGACTTCAGCAAGCCGATGATCGGCGTGGCCAACGGCCATTCGACCATCACGCCCTGCAACTCCGGCCTGCAGCGGCTGGCCGACGCCGCGGTCGAGGGCATCCGCGAGGCGGGCGGCAACGCGCAGATCTTCGGCACCCCGACCATCAGCGACGGCATGGCGATGGGCACCGAGGGCATGAAGTTCTCGCTGGTCTCGCGCGAGGTGATCTCCGACTGCGTCGAAACCTGCGTGCAAGGCCAGTGGATGGACGGCGTGCTGGTGGTCGGCGGCTGCGACAAGAACATGCCCGGCGGCCTGATGGGCATGCTGCGCGCCAACGTGCCGGCCATCTACGTCTACGGCGGCACCATCCTGCCGGGCCACTACAAGGGCCAGGACCTCAACATCGTCAGCGTGTTCGAGGCGGTGGGCCAGTTCTCCGCCGGCAAGATGAGCGAGGAGGACTTCTGCCAGATCGAGCGCCGCGCCATCCCGGGCAGCGGCTCCTGCGGCGGCATGTACACGGCCAACACGATGAGCTCGGCCTTCGAGGCGCTGGGCATCAGCCTGCCCTACTCCTCGACCATGGCCAACCCGCATGACGAGAAGCTCGAGTCGGCCAGGGAATCGGCCCGCGTGCTGGTCGAGGCGGTCAAGCAGGACCTGAAGCCGCGCGACATCGTCACGCGCAAGGCGATCGAGAACGCGGTGGCGGTGATCCTCGCCACCGGCGGCTCCACCAACGCGGTGCTGCACTTCCTGGCGATCGCGCACGCCGCCGAGGTGGAATGGACCATCGACGACTTCGAGCGCATGCGCAAGAAGGTGCCGGTGCTGTGCGACCTCAAGCCCTCGGGCAAGTACCTGGCGGTGGACCTGCACCGTGCCGGCGGCATCCCGCAGGTCATGAAGATCCTGCTCAATGCCGGCCTGCTGCACGGCGACTGCATCACCATCACCGGCAAGACCGTGGCCGAGAACCTCGCCGACGTGCCGGACACGCCGCGCGCCGACCAGGATGTGATCCGTCCGATCGAGCAGGCGCTCTACAAGGAAGGCCACCTCGCAATCCTGCGCGGCAACCTCGCCACCGAGGGCTGCGTGGCGAAGATCACCGGCCTAAAGAACCCCGTCATCACCGGTCCGGCGCGCGTGTTCGACGACGAGCAGTCGGCGCTGGCCGCGATCATGGCCGGCAAGATCAAGGCCGGCGACGTGATGGTGCTGCGCTACCTCGGCCCCAAGGGCGGCCCCGGCATGCCGGAGATGCTTGCGCCCACCGGCGCGCTGATCGGCCAGGGCCTGGGCGAGTCGGTCGGCCTGATCACCGACGGCCGCTTCTCGGGCGGCACCTGGGGCATGGTGGTCGGCCATGTGGCGCCGGAAGCAGCGGTGGGCGGCACCATCGCGCTGGTGAAGGAGGGCGACTCCATCACCATCGACGCGCACCAGCTGATCCTGCAGCTCAACGTGTCCGACCAAGAGCTGGCGCGCCGCCACAGCGAATGGAAGGCGCCGGCACCGCGCTACACCCGCGGCGTGCTCGCCAAGTTCGCGCGCAACGCCTCGAGCGCCAGCTCGGGTGCGGTGCTCGACAAGTTCGAGTGAGCGCGGACCCCGGGTGGCACGGCCGCCCGGGGCCCTAGTCCAGGAAACGCCCCGCCTGCCCGGGCGGCGGCATCATGCAGCGATCGCTGCACCCGAACAGCCGGTAGCGGCGCCGCGCGATGGCCCGGTAGAGCGCGTCGCGCAGTGGTGCCGGCACGATCCAGCCGGCCCAGGCCAGCCGCCACGGCCAGCCCAGCGCATGCAGCACCCGCAGGATGGCGGCCGTGTGCTGCCAGGAGCGCTGGCCGTCCAGCACCAGCAGCGTGTCCAACCCGGCGTCCACCCTCAGGCCGGCCGCCTGCAGCAGCGCCCGGCCGGTGTCGCCCTGCATCGATGCGAAACGCAGCCGGCCGGCACGGTCGTGTTTCACCAGGAACTGCACCCAGCCGCTGCACAGCAGACAGTGCGCATCGAAAACGACGATCATGCGGGCTCCATCCGGCAGGAATCGAGGTCCAGGTAACCCTGGTAGCTCGCCACCAGGCCGAGGCCGGGCACCGAGGCCGAGACGTCGAAATGCAGGCGGCGCGCGTCGCCGGTCTCGATCGCGCGCACCCGGGGCCTCAGCCAGCGCGGGCAGGGCAGTCCGAAAAAGCGCATCCGCTGCAGTTCCATCTCGAGCCGCCCGTCCCGCTCGACCAGGCCGAAGCGCAACTCGGCCGCGCCCAGGCGCTCGACCAGCGCACCGTCCTGGAGCCGCAGGCGCGAGGACATCGTGCGACCGGGGAAGTGGCGCGTCCACACCTCGGCCGACGGCCCGGCCTCCAGCAGGAAGCGAATCGGCCCGCTCGCCGGGCGTCGCGGCGCGCCCAGGCACCGTGCCAGCCAGCCCGCCATCCGCCCCGCCGGCGGCCGCACCACCACTTCGCCGCTCAGGCTCACGCGCCCCTGCAGCGCGTGGAAATCGCGCAGCGCCGGGGCCAGCCGGTTGAAGCCGGGCCCCAGCACGGCGGCATACAGGGAGACGGCAGTCTTCATGCCCTCACCTCTTTCATCGTGATATTCAGGCCGCGCGCCTGCTGCTTGAAGTCCTCCAGTGGCAGCAAGCCCGGCGGCAGTAGCCACCAGCCGCCGCCCGAAAAATCCGTAGCCGCCGATGACGAAGATGCGCCTCTCGCTCATGGTCGTCCCCGCAGAGACACGCAGATGCGCCGGCCTCTCGCGGCGCTGAACGGCATGCCCGGGTTCAACGGCGCTTGCGAGGCCCCATGCCCAACGCTTCGAGGTTCTTGCGGCGGCGCTCCTGCTTGCGCGCTTCCATCTTGTCCACCTCGCGCCGCTTGGTGTAGCCAGTCAA
The DNA here is from genome assembly GCF_026153205.1 of Aquabacterium sp. A7-Y. GTDB lineage: Bacteria > Pseudomonadota > Gammaproteobacteria > Burkholderiales > Burkholderiaceae_C > Caldimonas. The sequence goes on from NZ_JAPFBW010000009.1 coordinate 42,589, forward strand.
GTCGGCCCACAGCCACCACGCGATGGCGCAGACGAACGGCGCCAGCACGATCCACCACGACCAGGCGCCGACCGGGCCGAACTCAGCCCACTTCATCAGGATCAGGAACAGGCCCAGAACCACAAACCACATGACTTTTTCCTCAGGGTGAGGACTGTTTTCGCTGCACGAACCAGTCAACCGCGCCGAATAGAATGCGTTGAACAAAATGTAAACCACCTTGCCGCGATTCCCCACGTCGCATCGAAAGGAAGCAATGAAACACACCCTCGCTCTCGTTGCCGCATTGAGCGCGACCCTCGCCGCCCCGGCCTACGCCAGCCAGCAACTGGCCCAGCAGAAAAACTGCATGGCCTGCCATGCCGTCGACAAGAAGCTGGTCGGGCCGTCCTTCAAGGACGTGGCGGCCAAGTACGCCGGCCAGAAAGACGCGGTGGACAAGCTGGCGCAGAAGGTCATCAAGGGTGGCGCCGGCGTCTGGGGCCCGGTGCCGATGCCGGCCAATGCGCAGGTCAGCGACGCCGACGCCAAGACGCTGGTGAAGTGGATCCTGACGCAGAAGTGAAGCTGCCGCGCGCCGGCTCCTCGGGAGCCGGGCGCGCCTGAGGTCCCTGCACGACCCGCCCTGGCCCGGCTGCCGCGGCGGGTTTTTGCTTCATGGGCCCGAGGCGGGCCTCACTGCAGTTCCACCTCGATCCAGCCGCGCAGGCTGTTGAAAAAGGCCAGGCCCTCGGCACGCTCCAGGTCGTCCGGCGTCAACACGGCCTCGGTGATCCGCCCCTGCTCGATCAGTTCCTCGCGCACGATGCCGTCCAGCAGCCCGCAGGACAGCGCCGGCGTAAGCCAGCGGCCGTCCAGGCGCAGCGCCACGTTGCCGCGGGTGAACTCGGTCAGCTGGCCCTGCTCGTTCCACAGCAGGGTGTCGAACACGCCCGGCTCGCTCGACGCCAGTGCCTCGTAGGCCTCGCGGCGGGTGGTCTTGAAGCGCACGAACTCGCTGCCGGCATCGATGGCGCGCCCGGCCAGCCGCACGCGCTGCCTGCCGGGCGTGGCCGCCAGAGGCCAGGCCTCGGCCTGCACGCGGCCCTCGGGGCCGAGCAACAGGCGCACGCGCCAGACGCCCTCCGGATGGACACGCTGCAGGTCGTCGGTTGCCTGGTGCAGCGCCACGGGGTCGAAGCGGTAGCCGAAATGCCGGGCGGCCCGCTGCAGGCGGGCCGCATGGCGCTCCAGCCGCTGCCATTGCCCCTGCTCCAGCCTGAGCGTCTCCAGCAATTCGAAGGGCCGTGCCGCACGGTCGAGGAAACGCTGCTTGACCCGCCACTCGCGGTGCTCGGCCTCGGCCGTCGCGTCGGCCGTGATGCCGCTGCCGACGCCGCACACGGCCGCGCCGCCCGGGCTCAGCTCCAGCGTGCGGATCGCCACGTTGAAGGTCGCGGCACCGCCCGGACTCAGCACGCCGACCGCTCCACAGTAGACGCCGCGCGGCTCGTCCTCGAGCGCGCGGATCCAGTGCATCGCGCGCAGCTTGGGAGCGCCCGTGACCGAGCCGCAGGGAAACAGTGCACGGAACACCTCGGACAGCCCGACGCCCGCTCGGGTGCGGGCCTCGACATCCGAGGTCATCTGCCAGACCGTGGGCCAGGCCTCGGTGTGGAAGAGCCGCGGCACCCGCACGCTGAAAGGCTCGGCGATGCGCGACAGGTCGTTGCGGATCAGGTCGACGATCATCAGGTTCTCGGCGCGCTCCTTTTCCGAACTGAGCAGGTGCCGTGAGGCCGCCTCGTCCTCGCCCGGCGTGCGGCCGCGCGGTGCGGTGCCCTTCATCGGGCGCGACAGGATGCGGCCGTCCCGCCAGTCGAAAAACAGCTCGGGCGACAGCGACAGCAACTGCCCCTCGCCGGTGTCGATCCAGCCGAGGTAACCCTGAGGCTGCGCGCGCCGCAAGGCCTCGAACAGCGCCCGGGGCGAGCCTTCGAAGCGGCTGTGCAGGCGGGTGGTGTGGTTGACCTGGTAGACCTCGCCGGCAGCGATCGCCGCGTGGATGCGTTCAATGTCCTGCGCGAAACGCGCCGCATCGATGGTGGCGCGCCAGTCCATCGGCGCGTAGCCGGGGTCGCTGTCGGCGAGGGCCGGCCACGGCAGCATCCTGTCGAACACCGCGAACCAGGCGAGCGGTCCGGCCGCCGGGTGCACCTCGGCGCGCGGCTCGAAGGCCGGCGCCGCCTCGTAGCGCAGGTAGCCGACACACCAGCGCCCGGCCAATGATTGCTGCCAGGCGGCGTCGACGACCGGCACCACCTCCCCGGGCTGCCGGGCCACGAGCACCTCGCGCGGCTGCTCGAAACAGCCGCGCAGGGCTGCGCCGCCATGCGGGTTCGTGAAATCGATCAGGGCCGAAGGGGGGGAGGGCAAGGAAGACATCGCCTGCTGCAGAGTCAGGCGGCGAAGTCTAAACCTGTCAGCCCCGGTGGCCGCCCGGGCCACCGGGCCCCGCCTGCGCTGCAGCAGCGTAGGGGCCTGGCGCTCCAGGCTCAGTTGGCCTGGGACAGCTGCTCGAGAATGGCCGGGTTCTCCAGCGTGGAAGTGTCCTGCGTGATCTGCTCGCCTTTGGCGATGGAACGCAGCAGCCGGCGCATGATCTTGCCGGAGCGGGTCTTGGGCAGGTTGTCGCCGAAGCGGATGTCCTTGGGCTTGGCGATCGGGCCGATCTCCTTGCCGACCCAGTCGCGCAGCTCCTTGGCGATGCGCTTGGCCTCCTCGCCCGTAGGGCGTGGCCGCTTGAGGACGACGAAGGCGCAGACCGCCTCGCCGGTGGTGTCGTCGGGCCGGCCCACCACGGCGGCTTCGGCCACCAGCTCGGTGTGGGACACCAGGGCCGACTCGATCTCCATCGTGCCCATGCGATGCCCCGAGACGTTGAGCACGTCGTCGATGCGGCCGGTGATGGTGAAGTAGCCGGTCTTGGCGTCGCGTACCGCGCCGTCGCCGGCGAGGTAGTACTTGCCCTGGAAGTCAGCCGGGTAGTAGCTCTTCTTGAAGCGCTCCGGGTCACCGTAGATGGTGCGGATCATCGAGGGCCAGGGTTTTTTCACGACCAGGATGCCACCCTGCCCCCAGGGCACGTCCTTGCCGGTCTCGTCGACCACCGCGGCATCGATGCCGGGAAAAGGGAGCGCGCAGGAGCCGGGCACCAGCGGCGTCGCGCCGGGCAGAGGCGTGATCATGTGACCGCCGGTCTCGGTCTGCCAGAAAGTGTCGACGATGGGGCAGCGGCCGCCGCCGACGTGTTGGTGATACCACTCCCAGGCCGCCGGGTTGATCGGTTCACCCACCGATCCGAGCAGACGCAGTGAAGCCAGATCGTAGTTTCTCGGGTGCACGCTCGGGGTCGCCTCGGCCGCCTTGATCAGCGAGCGGATCGCCGTCGGGGCGGTGTAGAAGATGCTGACCTTGTGGTCCTGGATCATCTTCCAGAAGCGGCCCGCGTCCGGGTAGGTGGGCACCCCCTCGAACATCACCTGGGTGCCGCCGTTGGCCAGCGGCCCATAGGCGATGTAGGTGTGGCCGGTGACCCAGCCGATATCGGCGGTGCACCAGAACACGTCCTCGGGCCTCAGGTCGAAGGTCCACTTGGTCGTCAGCGCCGCATGCAGCAGGTAGCCGCCGCTGGCGTGCTGCACGCCCTTGGGCTTGCCGGTGGACCCGGAGGTGTAGAGCAGGAACAGCGGGTGCTCCGCCTCGACCCACTCGGGCTCGCAGCGAGTCGCCTGGCGCGCCGTCAGCTCGTGCATCCAGACGTCGCGAGAGGCATCGAAGGCTATTTGTCCGCCGGTGCGGCGGTAGACGATGACCTTGCGGATGGTGTCGCAGCCACTCGAGGCGAGCGCTTCGTCGACGATGGCCTTGAGCGGCAGCTGCTTGCCGCCGCGCAGCTGCTCGTCGGCCGTGATCACGGCGACGGCGCCGGCATCCTGGATACGGTCGCGCAGGCTTTGCGCCGAGAAGCCGCCGAAAACCACCGAGTGGGTAGCGCCGATGCGAGCACAGGCTTGCATCGCCACCACCCCCTCGACCGACATCGGCATGTAGATGACCACCCGGTCGCCCTTCTTCACGCCGATCTCGCGCAGCGCGTTGGCCATCTGGCAGGTACGCTCCAACAGGCTCTGGTAGCTGATGCGGCTGACCTGGCCGTCGTCGGTCTCGAAGATGATGGCGGTCTTGTCGCCCAGTCCCTTCTCGACGTTGACGTCCAGGCAGTTGTAGGAGACGTTGAGGCGGCCGTCGTCGAACCACCTGAAGAAGGGGGCCTGGCTCTGGTCGAGCACCTGGGTGAAGGGCGTCTTCCAGACCACGAACTCGCGCGCCAGCCGTGCCCAGTAGCCTTCGTAGTCCCGCTCGGCCTCGTCGCACAAGCGGCGGTAGGCGTCCATCCCGGCGATGTGCGCCGTCCGGGCCAGCTGCTCAGGGGGCGGGTAGATCCGGGTCTCGTGCTCTTGGGTCGACATGACCGTCTCCTTTCGGGGCAATGGATGAATCTGCACACGTCTGTCGCGCCAGCGCCTCGAAGAGACGCTGGCCGGGCCTGCCACGGGGCTCGTGTTTTGCGGCGGCCACCTTAGTGGCCCGCTCTTACGATCGGCTTACTCTTTCTTGCCACGCAGCGGCGAGCGGCAACGCCCGGTGGGCGCCGACGGCTTCGGCCCGATTCTGACGCAATCGTGGGGTCAGCCCCATGCCGCCGGGCAGAAAGACACACACCGCCGCGTCGAGGTCGCGCGGCGGCGGAGGGGCGACGGAGCAGCGTCGCGGGCAGGGCTGGCAGAGCCGGCGTTCAGTGCTTGACGCCTTCGACGATCACGGCGCCGCGGGTGCGGTCTTCCAGCTCGACCTCACGCACGTCAGGGATGCCGCTGTCGAAGGGAGCGCGCGGCGAGGCGTCGAAGCCGATGTCCTGCAGGACGCCGACCAGGCACTCGGTGTCGTACATGCATTTGTGGGGAAACTGGACGAAGGGCGCGAGCTTGCGCTTGAGGCCGCGATCGCCGTAGTCGTCGTACAGCACGTCCAGGCGCTCGACGAAGTCGTCGGCGCGCACCTTGCCGTCGAGGTAGGCCATGACGTGCAGCCGGAGGTCGGGCACCAGGACCCGGATCAGGCCGCCCGGGCGCAGCACACGATGGCATTCCCGCAGGAAACGCCGTCCGTCCTCGCGCGCGAGATGCTCCAGCGTGTGCGAGGTGTAGATGCCGTCGGCGCTGTTGTCGGCCCAGGGGAAGGGTTTGGTCAGGTCGTGCAGCACGATGCGCTCGTCCCAGTCGGCCCGGAACAGCTTCAGTCGCGCATTGACGGTACGAAACAGCGGCAGCTTGGCCAGCCGGGCACCGAGTGCGTAGTCAACATTGGTCCACTTGTCGTAGACCTGTGCTCCACAACCGAGATTCAGAATCATCGTCACTCCTTGCGCCAGGCTGGCGCGGCAACCCGCCATAGGCCGCGGAGTGCGCTTCGACCCGCGGTCACGCGAGCCGGCGCACACCTGCTGTCTTTTGGTGCGGTTTGGACTTTCTAACGGGGAAAGCGGTCGGACTCAAGGACCCGTCTACACTTTTTACATGGTAAAGACAACAGAACCAAGACCTTTTTCCCGGCGTTTGCCGCCGACGGTACGGCCGCCGCGCATGGCGTTGTGGGCGCCCAGGTCGTGCACTGAAACAAGTCCATTCGAGCCTCGCCAGGGTATGAACCCCAGCACCCTGCTTCGCCTGCTGTCCTGGGCCTGCATCGCGGCACTCGCTGCTTGGACCTGGTATGCGGAGGTCTACCTGTTCAAGGGCGGGGGTCGAACGATGGCCAGCATCGCTTCAGGGCTGGGTGCGGCGATACTCTGGATCGGAGGGCTTGCGGCCTTGCTGCTGCTGGCCGCCGTGCTCAACCTGCTCGCCTTCCGGCTGGCGCCTGCCCCGCGCCGCAGGGCCAGGACCGTCGAGGCGGTTCTGTTCGGCATTGCCGGGCTGGGGCCGCCCGTCTTTGCCGCGGCCGTCGTGCTGCTGGAACGCCTCGGAGCGTAGCTCGCCCGCTTGAGGGAAAGCCAGGTCGAACCGGCGGGCCAAGGCGTCCGGAAAACCGCGCACAGCCTGGCGAGGGCCCGCTTCCGCACGCGGACGTGCAAAAGTACGTGGATCCCGCGCCGGTGGCCTTGTCAAGCCCGAGAGATAATCCGGGGCTTGCCCGAGACCCTCTGACACCATGACCACCACGATCCAATACGACGACCTGGTCGAGAGCGTCGCCGCCTCGCTCCAGTACATCAGCTACTACCACCCGGCCGACTACATCCAGCATCTGGCGCGCGCCTACGAGCGCGAGGAGTCGCCGGCGGCCAAGGACGCGATCGCGCAGATCCTGACCAACTCGAAGATGAGCGCCGAGGGGCGCCGCCCGATCTGCCAGGACACGGGCATCGTCAACGTGTTCCTGAAGATCGGCATGGACGTGCGCTTCGAGGGCTTCTCGGGCTCGATCGCCGACGCGGTCAACGAGGGCGTGCGGCGCGGCTACCTGAACCCCGACAACAAGCTGCGCGCCTCGGTGCTGGCCGACCCGCACTTCGAGCGCAAGAACACCAAGGACAACACGCCCGCGGTCATCCACATGGAAGTGGTGCCCGGCCATACGGTGGACGTCACCGTCGCGGCCAAGGGCGGCGGTTCGGAGAACAAGTCCAAGTTCGTGATGATGAACCCGAGCGATTCGCTGGTCGACTGGGTGCTCAAGACGGTGCCGACGATGGGCGCCGGCTGGTGCCCGCCCGGCATGCTGGGCATCGGCATCGGCGGCACCGCCGAGAAGGCGATGCTGCTGGCCAAGGAGTCGCTGATGGAAGACATCGACATGTACGAGCTCCAGCAGCGCGGCCCACAGAACAAGCTCGAGGAACTGCGCCTGGAACTCTACGAGAAGGTCAATGCACTGGGCATCGGCGCGCAAGGCCTGGGCGGCCTCACCACCGTGCTCGACATCAAGATCAAGACCTACCCGACGCACGCCGCGTCCAAGCCGGTCGCGATGATTCCCAACTGCGCAGCCACCCGCCACGCCCACTTCGTGCTCGATGGCTCGGGCCCGGCCTACCTCGAGCCGCCCAGCCTCGACCTGTGGCCCGACGTGTCCTGGGCGCCCGACTACAACAAGTCGCGCAAGGTCAACCTCGACAGCCTGACCCGCGAGGACGTGGCGAGCTGGAAGCCCGGGGACACCCTGCTGCTGAGCGGCAAGATGCTGACCGGCCGCGATGCCGCGCACAAGCGCATCCAGGACATGCTGGCCAAGGGCGAGTCGCTGCCGGTGGACTTCACCAACCGCGTCATCTACTACGTCGGCCCGGTCGATCCGGTGCGCGACGAGGTGATGGGCCCTGCCGGTCCGACCACCGCCACCCGGATGGACAAGTTCACCGAGATGATGCTGGCGAAGACCGGTCTGATCGCGATGATCGGCAAGGCCGAGCGCGGCCCGGTCGCGATCGAGGCGATCCAGAAGCACAAGAGTGCCTACCTGATGGCCGTGGGCGGGGCCGCCTACCTGGTCTCCAAGGCCATCAAGGGCGCGAAGGTGGTGGGTTTCGAAGACCTCGGCATGGAAGCGATCTACGAGTTCGAAGTCCAGGACATGCCGGTCACCGTGGCCGTCGACGCCGGCGGCACCTCGGCCCACATCACGGGGCCCAAGGAGTGGCAGGCCCGGATCGGCAAGATCCCGGTCGCGACCGCCTGAGGCGACGCAACCTGACCCGGGCGGCTTGGGCCGGCACCGGGGCCGAGAACGGAGGCCGCGGGCCTCCGTTTTCTTTTGGCCTCTTCAGGCGGGAACGGGGGCGGCAGACGACGCACGGGATGCCGTTCGTCGGTTCGGGCGCGGCCCCTGAAAGTTCTTCTTGCCGGCTGCCGGGCGACTGAATATGCTGTACATCCATACAGTATTCGCAAGGCGCAGCCGCTGTCCCGGGCCGGTGGTTCGCTCTTCCTTTGCCTTCGCCCGGAGGGAGCTTCCATGTCGCAACCCGTCAAACCCATCCCTGACGGCTACACCGCCGTCACGCCCTACCTCACCATCCGCGGCGCCGCCGGCGCCATCGAGTTCTACAAGAAGGCCTTCGGCGCGGTCGAGACCCTGCGCATGCCCTCGCCCGACGGGCTGATCTCGCATGCCGAGATCACGATCAACGGCGCGATCGTGATGCTGCACGACGAGACCGACCAGTGGCCCGCGCGCAGTCCGACGACGATCGGCGATTCAGGCACCACGCTGATGCTCTACGTCGACGATGTCGATGTCGTCATGCAGCGCGCGGTGGACGCTGGCGCCACCGTCACGATGCCGGCCGCCAACCAGTTCTACGGTGACCGCTGCGGCAAGATCACCGACCCCTACGGCCACAAGTGGAGCATCGCCACCCACATCGAGGACGTGAGCCCGGAAGAGATCAGCCGGCGCGCGGCGCAGCTGTTCGCCTCCGGGGTCTGAGGCGGGCCGCGTGCCCGGGACCGTGCTGGCAGGGCCCGCTCAGGCGGCCCGCGCCAGGTCCTGGGGCGTGCCGTCGTAGCGGGGCCCGGCGCCGAGCGGCAGACCCTGCACCAGCCGCCGTGGGCAAGCCATCTCCACCCCGGTCTCCGCAAGCACCGCGAGGACGGTCTCGTTCACGGCCGACCGAACATTGGACTGCCCATTGCCAGGGTCACCCACCCAGAACTGCACCGTGACCTCCAAGCCGTCGGGCGTGAAGTTGCTCAGCTCTATCGTGGGCGCCGGCGTCGCCATCACGCGGGGCACCCGCGCGAGGGCGGCCGCCAGGCGCTCGCGCAGCAGCGCGAAGTCGCTGCCGTAGGCGATCTGGAAGACGCTGGTCAATTGCAAGGTCGGATCCACACGCGAGGCGTTTTCGACCCGCTGCGTGATCAGCACTTCGTTGGGCACCAGCGCCTCGCGGCCGTTGCCATTGCGGATCACGGTGAAGCGGGTGTTGATGTCGACGATGCGGCCCTCGAAGTTGTCGACCTTGACGAGGTCGCCGATGCGCAGGCTGCGCTCGGCCAGGATCACGAAACCACTGACATAGTTGGAGGCCAGCTTTTGCAAGCCGAAACCCAGGCCGACGCCGATGGCACCGCCGAAGACCGACAACACCGTCAGGTCGATCCCGGCGGCCGACAGGGCCAGCAGCAGGCCGACCAGCAGCAACAGGGCACGGGTCGCGTTGGCGGCAATCTTGCGCAGGGAGAGGTTGTGGGTCGCGCCCTTGAGCAGCCGGCCTTCGATCGCCGAGGACACCCACAAAGCCACCACCATCACGACCACCGCGCTCAGCACACCTTCGATCAGGTTGCGCAGGGACACGCGCGCCGAGCCGATCTTCCAGCCGATCTGATCGAGCTCCTGCATCAGCAGCGGCAGCAGACCGGTCACCCACAGCACCATGCCGGCCCAGGCCACCCAGGAGATCGAGCGCTCGACCACGCCCACCAGGGTGGACTGAGGGAAGGCCACGCGCAGCACACGCACGCTGACCCGGATCACCACGAGCGACACCAGCACCGGGACCGCCAGCCGGAACACCGCGATCGGCATCCAGAGCGCGAGTGCCGGCCGCGCCACCAGCGCGAGCACCAGCGCAAGCACCGGGAACAGCACGCCGTCCCAGCCGCGCTCGCCCAGCCAGACCGGCAGGCGGCCGGCGCCCAGTCGGGCACGCAGCCCGCGCGTCAGGCCGAAGGCCAGCGACAGGCAGGCCGCCAGCACAGCCAGTTCCAGCAAGGCGGTGGCATGCGTGAGCGACAGAATCAGGCGCTTGAGCTCGGCCGTGGTGGAAGCCGAGGGCGGGACAGCGGAGGCCGGCAGGGCGGCCGACAGGGACGCAAGCAGAGGTGTGGACATGAACAGGAAAGTCGGGCGTTCGAGTTCACGGACGCCGGCTCACACTCCCGCCAGCACCCGCACGTGGGCCGCGACGCTGCGCGCCAGGGCACTCAAACTGTAGCCGCCTTCGAGGCAGGAGACGATACGGCCCTTGGCATGGCGGTCGGCCACGTCCTTGATGCGGCGGGTGATCCATTCGTAGTCGGCCTCGACCAGCCCCAGCTGGCCCAGATCGTCTTCCCGGTGCGCATCGAAGCCGGCCGAGACGAAAATCATCTCGGGCTTGAAGCGCTCCAGCCGAGGCATCCAGATCGCCTCGATCAGCTCGCGGATCTCCATGCCCTTGGTGTAGGGCGGCACTGGCAGGTTCACCATGTTGTCGCCGGCCGGCTCGGTGCCGCTGTAGGGATAGAGCGGGTGCTGGAAGAAGCTGACCATCAGCACCCGGTCGTCGCCGGCGAGGATGTCCTCGGTGCCGTTGCCGTGGTGCACGTCGAAGTCGACCACCGCCACGCGGCGCAGGCCGCGCACGTCCAGGGCATGCCGGGCCGCGATGGCGACGTTGTTGAAAAAGCAGAAGCCCATCGCCTGGTCGCGTGTCGCATGGTGGCCCGGCGGGCGCACCGCGCAAAAGGCGTTCTCGAGGCGGCGGTCGAGCACCGCATCGGTGGCGGCCACCGCCGCGCCGGCCGAGCGCAGCGCCGCGGCCCAGGTGTGCTCGCACAGCACGGTGTCGGGGTCCAGGGCACGGCGCTCGCCGGTGGCCTTCACCTGCTCGGCCATGTCCCTCAGGTGAGCCACATAGCGGGTGTGATGCGCCAGCTCGACGTCACGCAGCGAGACCTGGGGCGCCTCGCGCTTCTCGAGGGCCACGTCCAGGCCGCTGGCCAGCAGGAAATCGTCGATCGCGTCCAGCCGTTCCGGGCACTCGGGGTGGCCTGCCCCCATGTGATGACGGTGGCAATCGGGATGGCTGAAATAGCCGGTCGCCATTGTGAACTTGTCCCCGTGTTCCGATTGTGATTTCAGGTATGGTGCGGTCCATGAGCAGCACCTTGCATGAGCAGCTTCGACGGCTGTTGGGCCAGATTAACACGATCATCGTTGGCAAACAGCAGCAAGTGGAAGACAGCGTCGCCTGCCTGCTCGCGGGCGGCCACCTGCTGATCGAGGACGTGCCCGGCGTGGGCAAGACCACGCTGGCCCACGCCCTGGCCGTGTCGCTCGGGCTGCGCTTCTCGCGGGTGCAGTTCACCGCCGACCTGATGCCCTCCGACCTGGTCGGCGTGAGCATCTACGAGCGCGGCCGCGAGGCCTTCGTCTTCCACCCCGGCCCGGTGTTCGCCCAGGTCCTGCTGGCCGACGAGATCAACCGCGCTGGCCCGAAGACGCAGAGCGCGCTGCTCGAAGCAATGGAAGAACACCAGGTCACGACCGAGGGTGAGACCCGCCCTCTGCCGACACCGTTTTTCGTGATCGCGACACAGAATCCCAGCGACCAGCTGGGCACCTATCCGCTGCCCGAGTCCCAGCTCGACCGCTTCCTGATCTGCATCACGCTGGGCTACCCCGACCGTGCATCCGAGCGCCAGCTGCTGTCGGGCACCGACCGCCGCAAAACCATCGAGCAGCTGGGCGCGGTGATGAGCCCGGCCGAGCTGCTCGCGGCGCAGCAGGCGGTGCTGCAGGTGCACGCGGCCGACGCGCTGCTCGATTACCTGCAGGACCTCATCGCCGCCACCCGGTCCGGACGCTGGTTCGTCGAGGGACTCAGCCCGCGTGCCGGTATCGCACTGCTGCGTGCGGCCAAGGCGCGCGCCTTGCTGGCCCAGCGCAACTACGTCGCCCCCGACGACATCCAGGCCATCCTGCCGCAGGCGGTGGCGCACCGTCTGGTGCCGGTCGCCAGCAGCGGCCGCGGGCGGCTGGAGCAGGTGCGCGCGATGATCGAGGCGGTACCCCTGCCCTGAGCACACCGCGATGAAAGCCACTGCGGCGGCCAGACAGCCAGCGACCGGGGCATTCCGGCCCGGTCCGCTGCAGCGGCTGCGCTCGCGCCTGCGCGCCTGGCTGCAAGGCCGGCTGCCAGTCTCCGACACCTTGCTGCTGACCCAGGGCAACGTCTATATCCTGCCCACCCGGCCGGGCCTGATGTTCGCACTGACCTTGCTGGTGCTGCTGCTCGCTTCGATCAACTACCGGCTCAACCTGGGGTACCTGCTGACCTTCCTGCTGGCCGGCGCGGGCATCGCCGGCATGTACCTGACCCACGGTACCCTGCGCGGCCTCACGCTGCATCTGAAGCAGCCCGCACCGGTGTTCTGCGGGGATGCCGCGATGCTCGAGGTGACCCTCACCAGCGCCGCGCGCCGCCCGCGTTACGGCATCGGCCTGCGGGTGCTGCGCGAGGACCGCCGCAGCGCCGCATCCGGATGGAGCTGGACCGACGTACCGCCCGAGTCACAGGCGCTGGCCCATGTGGCCTTCCAGCCCCAGCGGCGCGGTCGCCACCGGGTCCCGTCGCTGACGGCCGAAACGCGCTTTCCGCTCGGCATCTTCCGCGTCTGGGCCATCTGGCGGCCGGCCGCCGAACTGCTCGTCTACCCCGCCCCCGAGATGCAGGCGCCCCCGCTGCCCGGCGCTCAGCCCATGCCGGGCGGACCGGTCAACGCACGGCACAGCCAGGGCGGCGAGACCGAGGGTGTGCGGGCCTACCGGCGCGGCGATCCCTTGAAGCTGGTGGTCTGGAAGAAGGTCGCCAAGAGCGACGAGATGGTCAGCCGCGACACCTCGGCCGCAGCCCGCCAGGAACTCTGGATCGACTACCAGCTCACCGGCGGCGCCGACCTGGAACGGCGCCTGTCGCGCCTGACGGCCTGGGTGCTGAGCGCCGACCGGCTGGGCATGGCCTACGGACTGCGCCTGCCCGGTCACGACATCGCGCCCGACCATGGCGAGGCGCACCGGCGCCGCTGCCTCGAACAGCTGGCCTTGTACGCCTGAGCGCCGGGGCCGCCGAAACCTGCCTGCCGCCCTGCCCCGTTACCCGCCCACCACTGCCCCCGACACGCCCCGAAAGACCCATGCCCGCCCCACGCACCGCCCCCGCCGCCCCCCGGGCAGCGCTGCACGAGCGCTGGTCCAATCTCAGGCACCTGCCGCGCGAGACGCGCGACACCCTGTTCCTGCTGGCTGTCATCGGCTGGGTCATCGCGCCTCACCTGCCGCGCCTGCCGGGGTGGTGCTCGATGCTGGCGGCCGCGGTGCTGCTGTGGCGGGGCTGGCTGGCCCTCGGCGCCCGGGCCCTGCCCGGCCGCTGGGTGGTCGGCGCCTTGCTGGCCGTCTCGGTGGGCGCGACGCTGATGAGCTACCGCACCCTGCTGGGCAAGGAGGCCGGCGTCACGATGGTGGTCGTGCTGATGGTGCTCAAGACCCTCGAGCTGCGCGCGCGGCGCGACGCCTTCGTGGTGTTTTTCCTCGGCTTTTTCCTGGTGCTGACGCACTTCCTGTACTCGCAGTCCATCCTGATCGCGTTGGCCATGGTGGTCGCGGTCTGGGGTCTCCTGAGCGCCCTGGTGCTGGCCCACATGCCGGTCGGCCAGCCAAGCCTGGCGAGCGCCGGCCGCCTGTCGGCCCGCATGTGCCTGTTCGGCGCGCCGGTGATGGTGGCGCTGTTCGTGTTGTTTCCCCGCTTCGGGCCCTTGTGGAAGCTGCCCCAGGACGCCGACAGCGCAGGCACTGGCCTGTCCCAGCAGATGCGCATGGGCGCCCTGGCCGAACTGGCGCTCGACGACAGCGTGGCGCTGCGGATCCGCTTCGACGGACCGGTGCCGCCTGCCGAGCAGCTCTACTTCCGGGGCCCGGTGCTGGCGGCCTTCGACGGGCTGGAGTGGCGGCCGCTCAGGGACGTCTACCGGAGCCCGTCGCAGCAGATCAGCGCGGAGCTGCAGGTGCAAGGCCCGGGCATAGGCTACGAAATGACCGTGGAGCCCACCCGCGTCCCGGTGCTGCCCGCGCTCGAAGCCACCGCCGAGGTGGAGCCGGACCCGGGCCCCCGCCCGCGCATGGCGGCGAGTCTGGAATGGTCCCTGGGCCGCCCGCTCGTGGAGCGCGAGCGTTTCCGCGCGACCGCCTATCCGGCCTTCCGGCACGGCCCGCAGCGCGCGGTGCAGGGGCTGCACGACTACCTGCGGCTGCCACCCGGCTACAACCCCCGCACCCTGGCCTGGGCCGCCGCGCTGCGCCGCGAGCCGGGCCTCGCCCAGGCAGACGCCCGCCGCTTGGCCGACGCGGTGCTGCAGCATGTGCGGCGCGAGAACTACGTCTACACCCTGGCACCGGGCGCCTACGGCGACGAACAAGGCCGCCACGCGGTCGACGAGTTCTGGCTCGACCGCCGGCAGGGCTTCTGCGAGCATTTCGCGGCCGCCTTCACGGTGGTGATGCGGGCCCTCGACGTGCCGGCACGTATCGTCACCGGCTACCAGGGTGGCGAGCTCAACCCGGTGGACGGCTACTTTCTTGTCACCAACAGCCAGGCCCATGCCTGGGTCGAGTACTGGCAGGAGGGCGCGGGCTGGATACGCGCCGACCCGACCGCGGCGGTGGCCCCGGAACGGGTACAGCGTTCGACCCGTCTGCGCGCGCCGCCCGGTTTTGTCGCCAGTGTGCTGGGCACCGAGGATTCAACCTTCTGGCGTGGCCTGCAGCACCGCCTGGATGCCCTCAACAACGCCTGGAACCAGCGGGTGCTCAACTATTCGCGCAGCGAGCAGCTGGACCTGCTCAGGCGTGCCGGCTTCGAGTCGCCCGACTGGAGCGACCTGGCCAAGCTGCTGCTCGGGCTGCTGGTCCTGGCCTCGGTGCTTGGCGCCGGCTGGACACGCTGGGAGCGCAGTCGGCAGGACCCCTGGCTGCGCGCCTACCACCGCGTGCAGCAGCAACTCGCCGCCGCCGGCCTGCCCTCGGCCGGCCATGTCCCGCCGCGCGAGCTGGCAGGACTGGCGCTGCAGCGCTGGGGTGAGCCGGCCCGGGCGGTGGCCGAGCTGCTGCTCGGCATGGAGGCCGAGCGCTATGGCCGGGCATCGGGCGGCGCTGCGGCTTCCGGCTCTACACTCTCGCGCTCCCTGGCGCGCGATCTGAAGCGTGCCCTTGCACGACTGGACCATGCCTGAACCGACCTTGCTGCCCTTCCTGCGCCGCGCGCGCCCCGGCCTGCCGGCTGCCCTGCTCGCCACTGCGCTGGCACTGGCCGCCCGGCCCGCACCGGCTCAAAACACCACCCCCCCGCCGGCACCGGCCGCCGCCGAGGCACCCGACGTCGTGACCTACGGCGGCCGGGCCGACGTGATGACGCTGGCCGACGAGATGGCGCAGCGCCGAGGGCTCGACGCCGGCTGGGTGCGCGACACCTTGTCGCGGTCGCGCTACATCCCTGCGGTGGCGCGTTTCATCATGCCGTCGGCGGCCGGCAGCGCGAAAAACTGGACCGCCTACCGCTCGCGTTTCGTCGAGCCGCGGCGCATCCGCGCGGGCCTCGCCTTCTGGCAAGCCAACGAGCGCTGGCTGCGACAAGCGGAGGAGATGTACGGCGTGCCGGCCGATGTCGTGGTCGGCATCGTCGGCGTCGAGACCATCTACGGTCAGCACATGGGCAACTTCCGGGTGCTGGACGCACTGGCGACCCTGAGCTTCGACTTCCCCGCCGGCCGCCGCGACCGCAGCGCCTTTTTCCGAGAGGAGCTGGAGCAGTTCCTGGTGTTGTGCCGCAGCGAGGGGCTGGACCCGGTCGCGCCGCGTGGCTCCTATGCCGGCGCCATGGGCATGCCCCAGTTCATGCCCAGCAGCTGGAACCGCTACGCCGTGGACTTCGACGGCGACGGACGTATCGACCTGCACGCCAGCGCGCCCGACGTGATCGGCAGCGTGGCCCACTATCTGTCGGAGTTCGGCTGGCAGCGCGGCCAGCCCACCCACTTCGAGGTGGCCGCGCCGGTCGACCTGCGTGACCGCGCCGTGCTGCTCGCGCCCGACATCCTGCCCAGCTTCACGGCCGAGCAGTTCGCCGCCCAGGGCGCGGGCCTCTCGCCCGAGGGCCGCGCCTACACCGGCAAGCTGGCGCTGGTCGAGCTGCAGAACGGCGAAGCCGCGCCCAGCTTCGTCGCCGGCACCGCCAACTTCTACGCCATCACGCGCTACAACTGGTCGAGTTACTACGCAATGGCCGTCATCGAGCTGGGCCGCTCGGTCGCGGCGCTGCAACAGGCACGCAGCCTGGCCCCGGCCCTGCCCTGAAGGCAGCCCGGCCACGGGCGAAAACGCCGGTCTTTCGCCAGCTTCCGGTCCCCCCGGGGCGTGGGCCTTGCCCGTCAAACCGCGGCGGGAGGGCCCGCATTAGGCACCAATATGCACAGAGACAGCGCCTCACGCTGGTGCAATGCGAATAATTGGTGCTTTTTGCCCCAAGACGGGACGTTGACCTTGCACTGGCTCCAGTCTCTCCATGCCCTTCTGCCTCCTCCCTTCCACGCCAGCCCGGTGGAACGCCTGCGCGCCTGCTTTGGCGCCTTGCTCGGTCTGCTGCTGACCGGCCTGATCGCACGCGCCACGGTCGACCCATCGGCACAACTCCCGCTGCTGATCGCCCCTCTGGGCGCCTCGGCGGTGCTTTTGTTCGCGGTGCCTTCGAGTCCGCTGGCCCAGCCCTGGTCCGTGTTCGGCGGCAACACGATGTCAGCGCTGGTCGGTGTGAGCTGCGCCCGCTGGGTCGGCGACCCGCTGTTCGCGGCGCCCCTGGCGGTCGGCTGCGCCATCGGTCTGATGTTCCTGGCGCGCTGCCTGCACCCGCCCGGCGGCGCCGTGGCCCTGCTGTCGGTGGTCGGGGCGCCGGCCATCAAGGCGCAGGGTTATGCTTTCGTGTGGTGGCCAGTGGGGCTGAGCTCGCTGCTGCTGGTGCTGGCGGCCCTGCTCTACCACCGGCTCACCGGACACCGCTACCCGCACCCCGCGCGCACGCCTGCCGCGGAGTCGCCCCACCACACGGCGGACCCCACGCCGAGCGAGCGCGTCGGCATCCGCGAGGAGGACGTGCGCGAGGCACTGCGCCGGCGCCCCGAACTGGTCGACATTGCCGAGGACGATCTGCAGGCACTGATCGCCGGTGTCGAACAGCAGGCCTTGCTGCGGCACCCCGGGGTGCCGACCTGTGCCGAGCTGATGTCGCGCGATGTGGTCGCCATCGGACCGGACACATCGCCGGCCCAGGCCTGGGCGCTGCTGCGGCACCACCAGGTGCGCGCCCTGCCGGTCGTCGACGCCGAACGCCGGGTGGTCGGCCTGTTGTCCGGGGGCGACTTTTTCACCGGCGTCGACTGGCGCGAGCAGGACAGCGCCGGCGCCAACTGGCGACGTTTCCTGCGCCGTGTCGGCACCGCCGAGGGCGTCGACGGCGGCCCGGTCACCGTGCGGCGGCTGATGCGCACATCGCCGCTGACGGTCGGGCCGGAAGCGCCGCTGCCCGAGGTGGTGGAAGCCATGACCGAGGGCGGCTTGCACCCCCTGCCGGTGGTCGACGACGAGGGCCGCCTGCAGGGCATCGTCACGCCCTCCGACCTGGTCGCGGCACTGTACCGGCTCGCGGTTACCGGCGCTCAGGGCGCGCTGAAGGCCTGAGCGGGAGCGCTGCGGCGCTCACAGCCGCTGGATGTCGATATGCACCTGCATGGTCTCCTCGCCGCCGCCATGGCGTATGCCCTTGACGGGCGGGCAGGCGGCGTAGTCCGGCCCCGCCGCCAGGCGCACGTGGCGCTCGTCCATCAGGCAGGCGTGTGTCACGTCCACGCTCAGCCAGCGGCGCGCCTCAATGTCCACGCAGACGTCAACCCAGGCATGGCTGGCGAGTTCGGGCGCATCCGGGGCGTGGAAGTAGCCGCTGACATAACGGGCCGGCACGCGGTGGGCGCGGCAAGCGGCGATAAAAACATGCGCCTGGTCCTGGCAGACGCCCTTGCCCCAGTCGAAGGCTTCCAGGGCGGTGGTCTGCACGTCGGTGTGGCCCGGCCGGTAGCTCACCTGCTCGCACACCGCACGCGCCAGCGCGATCAGGTTGTCGGGCGCGAGGCCGGCGTCGAGGTGGGGTGCTGCAAAGGCGGCGACCCGCCGGTGCGGCTCGGCCAGCGGGGTCGGGCGCAGGTAGAGCCAGGGTGAGGGCTGGCCCGGCAGATCGGCCAGCTCGGCGCAGGCAAACGTCTCGACCACGCCCTGCGCCCGCACCGTGCCCTTGCGCAGTCGCGGCGGCAAGCTGCAGGTGTGGGTGTGGTTGCCGTAGCCGTCCACCGAGGCGAACACGGGCGCCGGCGCATGCACCTGCCAGTGCACCACCGTCTGGTGCGGCGAGGAGGCCGGGGTCAGGCAGTAGGCCTGCACGCCATGCTGGATCTCCGTGGCGTATTCGTAGTGGGTGGCGTGCTGGATCTGCAGGCGCATCGTCGCAAAGCCCTCGCCTTCAGCCGCTCACCGGGACCAGGAAGTCGCGGCTGATGCCGGCGCCCAGATCGTTCACGCGATCGAGGAACTGGGTCAGGAAGGCGTGCAGACCGGTCGCCAGGATCTCCTCGATGCTGCCGTACTGCAGGTCGGCCCGCAGCCGCCCGGCGCGGCGCAAGGTCTCGTGCGACTGCTCGTTGGCGACATCACGCAGGTTCAGCACCACCTCGTTGAGGCAGGCGGCGAGCGAGCGCGGCATGTCGGGCCGCAGGATCAGCAGCTCGGCCACCTTCTCGGGACGGATCACGTTGCGGTAGACCTTGCGGTAGACCTCGAAGCCCGAGACCGAGCGCAGGATGGCCGACCAGTGATAGAAGTCGTACTCGAGGTCCTTCTGGCTGGCGGCACCGAAAAACTCGCTCTGCACGGCATGGAACTTCACGTCCAGCAGCCGGGCGGTGTTGTCGGCACGTTCCAGGAAGGTGCCGATGCGCAGGAAGTGGAAGGCCTCGTCCTGCAGCATCGTGCCCAGGGTGACACCGCGCGAGAGGTGCGAGCGGAACTTGACCCACTCGAAAAACTGAGCCGGGTCGCGCTGCAGCCGGCCTGTGCCGAGCAGACGATTGAACTCCAGCCAGGTCTGGTTCTGGGTCTCCCAGACCTCGGTGGTCAGCGTGCCGCGCACGGCCCGCGCGTTCTCGCGCGCGGCGCGCAGGCAGGCGGCGATGCTCGACGGGTTGCTGCCGTCGCGCACCATGTAGTCCATCACATTGCGGGCCGAGACGGTGTCGTAGCGGCGCGCGAAGTCCAGGCTCAGCTCCGAGATGCTCAGCAGGCCCTTCCAGCCCAGCTCGGCCACGCCGGCGGATTGCGGCAGCAGGCTGGTCTGGTAGTTGACGTCCAGCATGCGCGCGGTGTTTTCGGCGCGCTCCATGTAGCGCGCCATCCAGAACAAGTGGTCGGCAGTCCTCGACAGCATCTCTTCAAGCCTCTAGCACCCAGGTGTCCTTGGTCCCGCCGCCCTGGCTGCTGTTGACGACCAGCGAGCCTTCCTTGAGCGCCACCCGGGTCAGCCCGCCGGGCACCATCTGCACGCTCTGGCTGCTCAGCACGAAGGGGCGCAGGTCGATGTGGCGCGGCGCGATGCCGCTTTCCACATACGTGGGGCAACTGGAGAGCGCGAGGGTCGGCTGGGCAATGTAGCGCGACGGATCGGCCACCAGCCGGGCGCGGAAGTCCTCGATCTCCTGGCGCGTGGCGGCCGGGCCGACCAGCATGCCGTAGCCGCCCGCGCCGTGCACCTCCTTGACCACCAGCTCGCTCAGGTGGTCCAGCACATAGGCGAGGTCCTGCGGCTCCCGACAGAGGTAGGTGGGCACGTTGTTGAGCACCGGCTGCTCGCCGAGGTAGAACTCGATCATCTTCGGCACATAGGGATAGATGGACTTGTCGTCCGCAATGCCGGTGCCGATCGCGTTGGACAGGGTCACGTTGCCGGCCCGGTAGACACTCAGCAGCCCCGCGCAGCCGAGCGAGGAGTCGGGCCGGAAGGCCAGCGGGTCGAGGAAGTCGTCGTCGACCCGGCGGTAGATCACGTCCACCCGCTTCGGTCCCTGCGTGGTGCGCATGTAGATGAAGTTGTCCTTGACGAACAGGTCCTGGCCCTCGACCAGCTCGACCCCCATCTGCTGCGCCAGAAAGGCGTGTTCGAAATAGGCCGAGTTGTACATGCCGGGCGTCAAGACCACCACCGTGGGCTCGTTGACGCCGGCCGGCGCGACCGCCCTCAGGCTGTCGAGCAGCAGGTCGGGGTAGTGGTCGACCGGGGCGATGCGGTGCTCGCTGAACAGCTCGGGGAACAGCCGCATCGTCATCTTGCGGTTCTCCAGCATGTAGCTGACGCCGCTGGGCACGCGCAGGTTGTCCTCCAGCACGTAATACGTGCCACTGCCGTCGGTGTTGCCGGCGCGCACGATGTCGATGCCGGCAATGTGCGCGTAGACCTTGCAGGGCACGTCCACGCCCAGCATCTCGGGGCGGAACTGCGCATTGCCGAACACCTGGTCGGGCGGGATCAGCCCGGCCTTGATGATCTCCTGGTCGTGGTAGATGTCGTGGATGAAGCGGTTCAGTGCCGTCACGCGCTGGGTCAGGCCGCGCTCCATCTCGCGCCATTCCTGGGCCGGGATGATGCGGGGAATCAGGTCGAAGGGGATCAGCCGTTCGGTGCCGGAGCCGTCCTCGTCCTTGGCACCGTAGACCGCGAAGGTGATGCCGACGCGGCGGAAGATCATCTCGGCTTCCTCGCGCCGCGACCGCATGGTGTCGTCGCTCTGGCGCGCCAGCCAGCGGTCATAGGTGCGGTAATGGTCGCGCACGGCACCGTCGCCGGCATGCATCTCGTTGAAGCTGGGTCTCATCGTTTCACTCTCCGGACGGCCGTCATGCAAGAAGCAGGCCTTGCACCCGGGGGCCGACAAGGGCAGCGGGCCGGCCCGCGCCCTGCTTCATTCCACATCGCCACTGCTGCCCCGATGGTGCCAGTAACGGCGCCGGCGGTCACGCTCGCACTGGCCGCGGCCCTCGGCCCAGCGGTAGGCGCCGCACTGGGCGCTGGTGATGCGCTCGATGCCGCGCACCTGGTAGCGCGCCAGCACCGCCGCAGCCGGGTGGCCGAAACGATTGCGGTAGCCGGCCTGGAACACCGCCGTGCGGGGCTGCACGGCGTCGAGAAAGGCGGCCGTGCTGGACGTCTTGCTGCCATGGTGGGGCGCCAGCAGCAGATCGGCCCGCAGGGCCTCGCGCTGCCAGGCCACCAGCAAGGTCTCCTGGCCGCGCTCGATGTCACCGGTCAGCAAGGCGCTGTACCCGGCGCCGCTGATCTTCAGCACGCAGGACACCTGGTTGGGCTGCAGCGGCGGCGCCCGATCGCCGGGCTGCGGGTGCAGCATCTCAAAGCGCACGCCGTCCCACTCCCAGTGCTGCCCGGCCTGGCAATCGACATGACGCGCCGCCTGCTCGCGCATCGGGTGATCCGGCTCGAGCGAGCTCCACAGCTCCATGCCCGGGTAGGCCCGGAGCAGGGCCGGCAGGCCGCCGGCATGATCGTTGTCGCGGTGCGAGAGCACCAGCCGATCAGGCGCCCGCTCGCCGAGCGCCTGCAGCAGCGGCAGCAACACCCGTTCGCCGGCGTCGGCCTCGCCGCCATAGTGCGGACCCGCGTCGTACAGCAGGGTGCGGTGGGCGGTGCGCACGATCACCGCGCCGCCCTGCCCCACGTCCGGCACGATGAGGTCGAAGCTGCCGGGCGCGGGCCGGGGAATGCCGGGCATCAGCAGCGGCAGCAGCAGCGGCAGGCCCAGCAGCCTGAGCCGCTGCGGCAGCGGCAGCACCAGCACCAAGGCGCCGACCAGCCCTGCCACCGCGGCCCAGGCGGGCGCCGCCGCCACCGCCCACACCGCCTGCGGCCAGCCCGCCAGCGCCTCCAGGAAGCCGAACAAGCGGTGCAGCGACCAGGCGGCCGCGCCCCAGAGCGGCGCGCACAGCACGGCCAGCATCGCGAGCGGGGTCACCACCAGGGTCAGGACCGGGATCGCCACCAGATTGGCCAGCAGGCCGACCACCGACAGCTGCTGGAAAAACAAGAGGCTCAGCGGCGCCAGCCCAAGGGTCGCCAGGACCTGCGTGCGCAGTCCCCCGGAAGCCAGGGACCACAGCCCGCGCGCCAGGCGCCGCACCGACCAGCGCCCCGGCGCCCAGGCCCGGCCGGGCATGCCGCGCCGCTCGGACGCCATCAGCAAGGCGACCGCCGAGAAGGACAACCAGAAGCCTGGCTGCAGCAAGGCCCAGGGATCGAACAACGCGACCACCGCGGCCGCCCACAGCAGCACCAGCGGCCAGGGCCAGCGCCGCCCCGAGGCGGCCACCAGCTGCACCACGGCGAGCATCCAGACCGTGCGCTGCGCCGGCACGCCCCAGCCCGAGAACAAGGCATACGCCGCCGCCAGCAGCAGACCGCTCCAGCGTGCCGCGTGGGGCGCCGGCAGCCACAGCATCAGCTGCCCGCCCCAGCGCCAGGCGCGCTGCACCGCGGCCGAGGCGAGCCAGGCGAACATCGTCACGTGCAGGCCGCTGATCGCCATCAGGTGGGCCACGCCGGTGCTGCGGAAGACCTGCCAGTCCTCGCGCGCGATGGCCGCCTGGTCGCCCACCACCAGGGCTGCGAGCACGCCCGCTGCACGCGGCTCGTCGACCTCGGCCTCGATGCGGTCGCGCACCCGCTGCCGGGCCCGCTGCAGCGGCAGCGCTGCCGCCGCATCGAGCAGCTCGGGCGCGGGCCGCGCCTCGCGCACATGGCCGGTCGCACCGACACCCTGCTCGAACAGCCACAGCTCGTGGTCGAAACCCTCGGGATTGAAGCTGCCGTGCGGCTGCTTGAGCCGCACCGTCAGGCGCCAGCGCTGACCGGCCTTGAGCGGGGGCTGCGCCTCGGACGGCACCGGCTCGCGGGTGCCGTCGGCGAAGCGGCTTGCATACCAGGACAGCAGCAGCGTGCGGGGCAGCGCGACCGGGCGAGCGGCCAGTTCGGCCTGCTCCACCTCGAAGCGAAAGCGCTGGCCGGCGGAAAGGCGCTGCGGCAGGCCGGCGATCAGGCCGGTCACGCTCAGGTCCTGCCCTTCGAGCTGTGGCGGCAGCCGATCCGCCAGGCGCAGCACCGCGTGGGCACCGGTGAGGCCGAAGCCAACCACGATGGCGGCGGTCGCGGCCAGCGCGACGCTGCGCCGGCCGGCGGCGGCAGCGGCCAGTGCGCCCGCCGCCAGGCCCGCATAAACCGCGAGCGGCCACAGGGCGCGCTGCTGCAGTTGCAGCACGGCACCGAGCAGCCCGGCCAGCGGCAGCAGCCAGACAAACAGCGTGGACCCCGCTTGCGCGCGCACCCCACCCCTCCCCTCGTGTGCCGCAAGTGTAGGATTGCCGCTCTGCCAACCAGGAGCACGACCCCATGTCCGTCTATGACCGCCTCAAGACCCTTCAGATCGAACTGCCACCGGTGGCGGTGCCGGCCGCCGCCTACGTGCCCTACCTGCGCACCGGCTCGCTGGTGTTCCTCTCCGGGCACATCGCGAAGAAGGACGGCAAGCCCTGGGTCGGCCAGCTCGGCAAGGACATGGCCACCGAGCAGGGCAAGGCCGCGGCACGCGCCGTCGCCATCGACCTGCTGGGCACCCTGCACGCCGCGGTGGGCGACCTCAACAAGGTCAAGCGCATCGTCAAGCTGATGAGCCTGGTCAACAGCACGCCGGACTACATCGAGCAGCACCTGGTGACCAACGGCGCCTCCGACTTGATCGGCGAGGTCTTCGGCGATCGGGGGGCCCACGCACGCAGCGCCTTCGGCGTGGCCCAGATCCCGCTGGGTGCCTGCGTCGAGATTGAACTTATCGCGGAAGTCGAATAACCAAGGTCTTCTTCAACGACGCCCCGGAGCCCGCCTTGCGTCTGACGTCTTCCTCCGCCCTGCTGGGCTTGAGCTGCCTCGCCAGCCTGGCCGCCGTCGGCGCGGCCCTCGTGTCGCAATACGCCTTCGGCATGTCGCCCTGCCCCTGGTGCATCCTGCAGCGCCTGATCTTCCTGGTCATCGCCTTGCTCGCCGGGCTGGCCTGGGCGATCCGGGCGCCGGGAGTACGCCGGCTGCTCGCCGGCCTCGCGGTGCTGGCGGCGGGCTGCGGCATCGCCGCGGCGGTCTACCAGCACACGGTGGCAGCGCAGTCCTTCTCGTGCAACCTGACGCTGGCCGACAAGATCATCGGCGCGCTGCACCTGGAGCAGGCCCTGCCTTTCGTGTTCCGCATCAAGGCCTCCTGCGCCGACGCGGCCGTGAGCCTGCTGGGCCTGCCCTACGAGTACTGGAGCCTGGGGCTCTATGCGCTGCTGCTGCTGGCCACCCTGATGGTGCTGCGCAAGCCGCGCGGCTGAGGCGCTGCGGCGCCTCAGCCTTGCCCTGGCCTGCGCGCCTCATCCCGCCCGCATGTGGGCGGTCGCGCTCATCAGCCGCTCCATGAACAGCCGCACCTTGGGCTGCAGCGAGCGGCCCGAGGCGTGCAGCGCGAAAACCTCCTTCTCGCGTATCGTCCACTGCGGCAGCAACTGCACCAGCCGGCCTTCGGCGACAGCCGCCTCGGCCACATAGGACGGCAGCAAACCCACCCCCAGCGAGTCCTCGGTGCCCCGCAGGATCGCCATGCTGTTGTTGGTGCGCAGCTTGCCCCGCAACAGCAGTTCGCCGGCTTCGCCGGCGCGGCTGATCGGCACCCGCACGGTGGTGCCCTGGCCCCGGAATATCAGGCATTCGTGCTGCTCCAGGTCGGCCGGCGTCATCGGCCAGCCCTGCCGGCCCAGGTAGGCCGGTGTGGCGCACAGCACCCAATGCATCTTCGCGATGCTGCGTGCGACGTATTCCTCGGGCGGCGCGTCAAGGATGGCGATGTGGACGTCGGCGGCGTCATATTTGAGATCACCTGCCTGTTCGTTCAGGTGCAGGTCCACTTTCAATTCCGGATGGTCCCGCATGATCGCGTCGACCACCGGATAGACATAGAGCGAACCGAAAGTCACCGGCGCCACGACCCGCAGCAGACCGCGGGGCGTTAATTGAAACGCGGCTGCCGCATTCGTGCCCGCAGCCGTTATTTCTAACAGTTTGACGCAAGATTCATAAAACGCTTGGCCGGCTTCTGTTAGGCGCACGCTGCGCGTGGTTCTGAACAGCAGCTTCACCCCGAGATTCGCCTCGAGGAACTGAATCTCCTTGCTGACTGCCGCCTTGGACAGGCTCAGCCGCTCGGCGGCGCGCGTGAAACTTCCGTATTCGGCGACACGGGCGAATATCACCATCAGCAGAGCCATGCGCGCGGGATTCGTCTCTCTATTGTCTCCGCCGGGAAACAGTGCGTTTCGCTCGCCTGAGTTGATCATGATCGACCTCTCCCCTTACAGTGAATTCCAGCAAGATCTACAGCACTCGCTGAAGCAGATACAAGTTTACTTCACTAGTGAAGCTTTCAGTCTGCCTCGCTTCGCACCATCGGAGTGCCTTGCGCACGTGAACCGGGAGGAACCGGGCGATTACTTGAAAAACGGATGCACCGATATCGATTCGGTGCGCCTTGTGACGCCTTTTCTCCGTGACCCGGGCGTATTCGCTTTATGTGGACACGCCTTTATCAAGAAAAGACGATGAAACAGACCCTGACGCAGAAAATCCTGGCCAAGGCCAGCGGCTCGACCGCCGTCGAAACCGGCGATGTGGTGTGGGCGAAAGTCGACATCCTGATGTCCCACGATCCGTGCTCGCCGGGGGTCATCGGCATCTTCAAGCGCGAGTTCGGCGAGGAGGCCCGGGTCTTCGACCGCGAGCGTTTCATCATGATCCCGGACCACTTCGTCTTCTCGGCCGACCCGCTCGCCAACGCCAACGTGCGCACCATGCGCAAGTTCGCCGCCGAGCAGCA
The DNA here is from genome assembly GCF_026153205.1 of Aquabacterium sp. A7-Y. Lineage (GTDB taxonomy): Bacteria > Pseudomonadota > Gammaproteobacteria > Burkholderiales > Burkholderiaceae_C > Caldimonas. Next base: position 68,502 of record NZ_JAPFBW010000009.1, read on the forward strand.
GATCCGCTACTTCTACGACGTCGGCTCGCCCGCCTACAAGGGCGTGTGCCACGTCGCCCTGGCCGAGGGCGGCCACAACCGGCCCGGCGAGGTGCTGCTCGGCACCGACTCGCACACCGTCACCTCGGGCGCCTTCGGCACCTTCGCCATCGGCGTGGGCAACACCGACGCGGCCTTCGCCCTGGGCGCCGGCCAGGTGCCGCTGAAGGTGCCCGCGACGATCCGCGTGGACCTGGTCGGCGAGATGCCGCGCCACCTGCTCGCCAAGGACCTGATCCTCGCCGTGATCGGCCAGCTCGGCCTCGACGGCGCGACCTACCAGGCACTGGAGTTCGGCGGCGAGGTGATCGATGCCCTGTCGGTCGAGGAGCGCATGACCATCTGCAACATGGTGGTCGAGTGCGGCGGCAAGAACGGCATCATGGTGCCCAATCAGGCGACCCTGGAGTATGTGCACGCCCGCAGCGACCTGCCCTTCGAGGTGCTGCGGCCTGACACCGGCGCCGAGTACTCGCGCCACCTCACGATCGACGTCAGCCGCATGGACTCGGTGGTCGCCAAGCCCCACTCGCCGGACAACATCGCCGACGCCGGCAGCCTGCTCGACACCGTGCTCGACCGCGCCTACATCGGCTCCTGCACCGGCGGCAAGCTGGAGGACTTCGTGGCCGCTGCACGCGTGCTGCGCGGCAACAAGGTGCGCATCCCCACCTTCGCGGTCCCAGCCACCCGCGAGGTGCTGGACGGCATGATCCGCACCCGCATCGACGGGCCCTCGGTGTTCGAGATCTTCCAGGATGCGGGCGTCGCGGTCTCGACCTCGCCCGGCTGCGCCGCGTGCTGCGGCGGCCCGGTGGACACCTTCGGCCGGGTCGACCAGCCGCAGCGTGTCATCTCGACCACCAACCGCAACTTCGTCGGCCGCATGGGCCACAAGAGCGCGCAGATCTACCTGGCCTCGCCCTACACCGTCGCCGCCAGTGCCCTCAAGGGCTCGGTGGTCAGCGCGCGGGACTATTTCTGAACGGTGCCAACCAGCAGGAGCACAGCCCCATGAGCAGCAACAGAAAGATCATCGCCGGCCGGGCTTATGTCCTCGGCGACCACATCGACACCGACCAGATCCTGACGGCCGAGTACCTGAAAATCAATCCGTCCACCGAGGAAGGCTTCCGCGAGCTTGGCCGGCTCGCGATGTGCGGTCTGCCCGAGGGCCTGCCGGCCTTCGTCGACCCGGCCACCGGCACCTCGCCTTACCAGATCGTGGTCGCAGGCGAGAACTTCGGCTGCGGCTCCTCACGCGAGCATGCCGTCATCGCGCTCGGTGCGGCGGGCGTCCAGGCGGTCGTCGCGCAGAGCTATGCCCGCATCTTCTTCCGCAACTGCGTCTCGACAGGCCAGCTGCTGCCGGTCAGCTCCAAGGTGCGCCTGAGCGACCGCATCCGCACCGGCGACCTGGTCGAGATCGACGTCGAGGAACGCCGCATCCTCTGCGCGTCGCGGGACATCCAGGTCGCGACCGAGCCGATCGGCGAGCTGGCGCACATCGTCGAGGCGGGCGGCCTGTTCGCCTACGGACGGGCCCACGGCAAGATCCCCGCCCGCGCGGCGGCCTGAGGAGGAACCATGAGCAGCCTCGAACTTGCGCTACCGGAGCTACGGCCTTCGCAGTGGCTCTCGCTGCAACACGAATACGACCGCTTCGACGGCAGGGGCGGCAACACCTCACCGCAGCTGCAGTGGCAGGGCCTGCCCGAGGGCACCCGCAGCCTGGCGCTGACCCTGTTCGATCCCGACGCACCGACCGGCAGCGGCTTCTGGCACTGGGTGGCCTTCGACCTGCCGCCGACGCTGGACGGGCTGCCGGTCGCCGCAGGCTCGCCCTCGGTCGCGACGCTGGAGAGCGGTGGCCTGCAGGCCCGCAACGACTTCGGCCACCACGGTTACGGCGGCCCCTGCCCGCCGGTGGGCGCGCAGCCGCACCGCTACCAGTTCACGCTGCACGCGCTCGACACCGAACGGCTGGGCGTGGACGCCGAGACGCCCAACGCCATCGTGCGCTACCTGGTCCACAGCCGTTCCCTGGCCAGCGCCCAGGTGATCGCCCTCTACGGGCGCTGAGCCGGGCCGCCGCATCGCTACGCCGTCTCCGACCTGCATGGCCTTTCGTATGAAAACCACCCGCCTGCAAGAAGCTTTCCGCAAGACCGGCCTCTGGGGCAAGGCTGCCGCGGTGGCGGTCTTCGCACTGGTTCCCGCGGCCTATGTGTTCGGCTGGGGCAGCCGCGAGATCACCTCGCAGGCCTTCATCAACGCGCCCATCGTCGTGCTGCGCTCGCCCATTCCCGGACGCACGCAACTCGCACCACGGCTGCAGGTCGGCACGGCGGTGCGCCCCGGCGACACCCTCGGTGTGGTGCTGGCCGACACCGAAAACGCGCGCGTCTCGGGCCTCAGGACCCTGCTGGCCGACCTGCAGACGCGGGCCCGCACGCTGGAGACCGAGCAGGCAGCGCTCGAGGCACGCATTCAGAGCCGGCAGACCGAGCTGCAGCAGCTGCGCGTTGACGTGCAGCTGCAAAAGTCGGTCGAGCTGGCCGGCGCCCGCGCCGAACTGACCGTCAGCAGCTCGGAGATCGCCCGCGCCAGCGCCGAGCAGGAGCAGGCGCAGCAGGGCGCCACGCGTGCGGTCGCGCTGCTGCAGGCTGGGTTCATCAGCCAGGAAGGCTACGAAAAGATGCTGCGCGAACAGCGCGTGGCGGCAGCTGCGACGGCGGTCGAGCGGGCCCGCCTGCTGCGTGCCGAAGCGGCCCTGAGGGCCGCGCAAAGCGGCCTGCAGCTCGACGGTCCGCGCAGCCTGCCTTACGTGCAGACGCGCGCCCGAGAACTGGGCCAGGAACTGGTCGACCTGCGCGCCCGCCTGCAGCAGGCCCAGTCCGAACTGGCGGCCAACCGCACGGAGGCCGGAGTGATCGAGGCCGAGCTGCAGCAGCAGCGCGAGGCCCGGCTCGCCTCGCCGGTACACGGGGCCGTCTGGGGGGTCGAATCCAACACGGGAGACAGCGTGGACCACAACGGCGCGGTGCTGCGCCTGATCGATTGCAGGGCCCCCTGGGTGGAGGCCTTTCTGAAGGAGTCCGAAGTGGAGCAGCTGCGCCCGGGCCAAGCGGTGCGGGTGCGTTCGCTCCAGTCCGGCGCGCAATGGTCGGGTGTGGTCGAAACCGTGCGGGCCGGCACCGGCCGGGTGTCGGTGGGGCAGTACGTGGTCGACCCGCCCCCGGAAGTGATGCGGCGCCAGTTGCCGGTGCGTGTCGCGACGGCACGCATCCGCGTCAACTGGACCACGGCCTTGCCGGTCAAGGACTTCTGCGGCGCGGGCTCCAGCGTGTCCGTGCACCGGGCCGGCTGAGGCGAGGCCGGACAAGCGACCGAACCATCCCCATCCACCACTCACCGACAGGAGGTTTTCCCCAGACGGCAGCAAGAAAAGCGACGCGCCCGCGAGGCCTTTGAACACCGAACCCGTAGCAGCGGGTCGGCCTCTCTCGCCTGCGCGTCTGAAACTCAAGCGGGGGTGAGATCCAGCCGTAGCAGCGGCCGGAGGATTTGCATCGCCCCCTCGTGTACAGAACAACAGGAGCCAGTGAACATGGAACCGATCCTTGCCCTCAACGCTGACGAGCGCAACGGGCTGCGCGAACGACTATGGGCGCTCAATGCCAACCCCTACCGCGACTACCCGCATTTCAAACGCGCCATCAGTGCGCTGATCGAAGACAAGGAAGTCCCGGAGCGATTGCTCAGGACCTGCGACCGGATTCGCGAAGAACGCGAACAGCGCAAGAGCCACGCCCACCTGATCCGCAACTGCCCCATCGACCCGATGGTTCCGGTCTTCGACCAGAACGACCCGGTCCAGGACAAGTACCGCACCAAGACGACCTATGTCGGCGAAGGCATTCTGGAGTTGTTCGGACAACTGACCGGAACGCCGTTGCTGGCCTATGATACGCGAAACAACGGTGACTTCTTTCACGACGTCTACGCCCACACGCGATATTCCGGGACGCAGACGCAGAAGACCGACGGCGAACTCTACTTCCACAACGACCGCACCGCCCACCCGGTGCGCGCCGACTATCTGGCTCTGCTGGGCATGCGTTGTTATGCCGGCAACCGCATCTACACCGGCTTCATCGACGGCCAGTGGCTGCTTGACCATCTGAGCGAGCGCGAGCAGGCCCTGCTGCGCCAGCCCTACTACCAGACCCCCTACGACGAGTACTCGCGCGACTCCAATGCGGCCCAAGTCGATTCGGAGCCGCACCTCATCCTCGAGGAGACGCAGTGCTTCCGCTATTACGACACCCGCACCAAGCCGCACCGCGACGCACCGCCCGAGGCGCGTGACGCGCTGATCGCGCTCAAGGACGCGATCGTCAAGGCGCGCAAGCACCGCATCGTGCTCGACATCGGCGACCTGCTGTGCGTGGCCAACCAGGCCGGCCTGCACAACCGCGAGCTGGTCGAGGTGGCGGATGCCGAGCAGGCCAAGAAGCGCTGGCTGCTCAAGACCTACAGCTTCCGCAGCCAGGCACACATGGAGAAGTTCGCCGACTGGTTCCCTTCCCATTGCCCGGGCCTGGTGCAGGACGCACCGGAAGCCCTGCTGGAGAAGAAGGCCGCCTGAACGGGCCGTGAAGCGCCTTGCGAGCCGGCGCCCCTCTGGGAGGGCCGGCTCCCCCCGTCATTCCGAACGCGAGAGATTCATGCAAGCAACCGAATTCATGGCGGTGGCCGAGGCCATCGCGCGCGGCGGCGTCGCGCTGCTGCCCACCGACACCAACTACGCGCTGGCCTGCGACCCCTGGGACGAAAAGGCCTGCGCACGGCTCTACGAGATCAAGAAGCGCCCGCCCGAGAAGCCGCTGACCCTGTTCGTCGCCGGGCCCGACGATGCGATCCCCTACACCTCTCTGTCGGGCCACGAGCTGGAGCGCTTCCAGAAACTGGCGCGCAGCTTTTGGCCCGGGCCGCTCAACCTGATCGTGCCGGCCTCCCCCCGGGCGCCCAAACACCGCTACTTCGACCGCGACAGCATCTCCATCGTCTGCAACGCCAACGCCTCGCTGCAGGCGGTGCTGAAGGCCTGCGGCCACCCGCTGGCGCTGACCTCGGCCAACCTCTCGGGGGTGCAGGTCGAGGGCCTGATCACGCCACAGCAGGCGGTCGAGCTGTTCGGCAGCCAGGTCGACGCGATCGCCCCGCCCGCGCCCGCCGAGCCGCAGACCACCCGCTCCAGCACCATCGTGCGCCTGGGTGCCCAGGGGCTGGACGTGGTGCGCCAGGGCGACCTGGTGATCGCCTGAGGAGCTGTAGATGGGGCGCGACGTCCTGCTTTTCGTGGCCTACCGGGTGGTCTCGCGCCTCTATTTCCACCTGCCCATCCTGTTCCTCCTGTTCTGGTCGCTGCAGCTGCGCTTCCCGGTCGTGATGGTGCTGGTGGCCAGCTACAGCGCCGCCTCCACCTTCACCTCGGACCTCGCGCCGCGCCTGAGCCGGCGCTTTCGAGGCTCGCGCGTGGTGGCCGCCGGGGAGCTGCTGAAGTCCGTCGGGCTGGCCGGGCTGATCGTCGGCACCCTGCCCGGCGCCGTGTCCTTCGAGCTGCTGCTGCTGTCCCAGGTGGTCGGTGGCGCCGGCTTCGCGATCTCCTTGAGCGCCGATAACGCGCTGCTGCGCAGCCTCTCGAACAGCGCCGATCCCAAGGCCTTCGCGGCGCTGCAGGCGCGCACGCAGAGTGCGATGTTCGTCGCCACCCTGGTGGCCGGTTCGCTGGGCAGCGTGCTGTTCGACCACGAGGCGCATTACCCGCTGTATGCCGGCATTGCCGCCTCGCTCGCGTCCATCGTGCTGGTGCTGACGATCTCCGACGCGCCGCCGCCTGCGACGGCCAGCAGCGCGCCGACCGCTCCCGCGCCGCTGCGGCTGGACGCCGACCAGCTCTACTGGGTGCGCTTCTACGCCGTCACGCGGGCCTTTGCGATGGCGCCCTTCCTCGGCTTGATCCCGCTGTACTTCACCTTGCAGCAGGTCGACCCCTATCTCTTCGGCGCGGTGCTCGGGCTGTTCACGCTGGGCGGCTTCGGCGTCGCGCTGTCGGGGCTCAACAAGATCGATGCCGAGCAGGCGCGCACCGCCTATTCGGTGCTGCTGGCGGGCCTGCTGGCCTCGCTGCTGTGTTTCGCGCTGTCGGTCCGGCTCGACGGCCTGGGCCTCTCGTATTTCGCCAGCGGCCTGATCGGCATCGCGCTGCTGGGCGTGTCCGCCGGCGCGATCCGGCCGGTCGTGATGGCCCGGCTCGACCTCAGCAGCGTGCCGCCGCCGCAACGCGTCGCGGTCTTCGCCGCCATGGAGCGCTTGTTCGGCTACCTCTGCGCCGGGCTGCTGCTGGTGGCCGGACCGCTGGTCGAGCAAGTCTCGCTGGAGGCCGGCTTCGGTTTCATCGTCGCCGGGCTGCTGGGCGCCGTCGCGGTGCTCGAAACCTTGCGGGCCCGTCCGACCCCTTCCGCCCCACCCGTCCCCGTCCATCAACCTCAGGAGTAAGCACCATGACCCACCGCCTCGCGACCACCGGGCTGCTAGCGCGCGTGCTGGGCTGCCTCGCGGCCCTGTTCGCCTGCCTGTCAGCGCATGCAGCCGACCCGCCGACGCTGAAGCTGGCCGTCGGCGGCAAGGCCACGATCTACTACCTGCCGCTCACGATCGCCGAGCGCAAGGGCTTCTTCAAGGACGAAGGCCTGAACGTCGAGGTCACCGACTTCAACGGCGGCTCCAAGGCCTTGCAGGCCCTGGTCGGCGGCAGCGCCGACATGGCCGCCGGTTCCTTCGAACATGTCGTGGCGATGGCGGCCAAGGGCCAGCCCATCCAGTCGGCCATGGTGCTCGGCCGCCATGCCGGCGTGGTGCTGGCGCTGAGCCCCGAGCGCGCCGCCACTTACCGCAGCCCCAAGGACCTGGCCGGCGCACGCATCGGCGTGACGGCACCGGGCTCGGGCACCCATATGTTCCTCAACAGCTGGATGACACGCAACGGGGTCGATCCCAAGTCGGTGTCCATCGTCGGGGTCGGATCGGGCGCCGCTGCGGTCGCCGCGATCCGGTCGAAGCAGGTCGACGCGATCGCCAACCTGGATCCGGTGATGACGCTGCTGCAGCGCGAGCAGGCCATCAAGGTGATCGTCGACGGCCGCACCGACGCCGGCATGCAAGCCGCCTACGGCAGCCCCTATGCCGCCGCCGCGCTGTTCGGCAAGCCGGAGTACATCGAGCAGCACGCCGAGTCGGTGGAGCGCCTGGTCAAGGCGGTGAGGCGCGCCGTCGTCTGGATGCAGCAAGCGACGCCGGAGGCGATCGCCGACACCGTGCCGTCGACCTACTACACCAACAAGGACGACTACATTGCCGCGCTGCGCCAGAACCTGCCCAGCTTCGCGCCCAACATGGCGATGACACCCGAGGTGGCCGCCAACGTCCTCAAGGTGCTGCAGCAGTTCGATCCCCTGGTGGCCGCCGCGCGCGTCGACCTCGGCAAGACCTACAGCAACCGTTTCGTCGACACCCGCACTGCCAGGAGCGCGCCATGAGCAGCTTGCCGAGCCCGAGCCCCAGCCCCGTCACCTTCCTGCCCACCCCCCATGCGCTGGCACTGCACATGGAGGATGTGAGCTGCGAGTTCCCGTCCAACCACCGCGACGGCACGACCTACTGCGCGGTGGACCGCGCCTCGCTGGACGTGCGCGACGGCGAGTTCGTCTCCATCGTCGGACCCACCGGCTGCGGCAAATCCACCTTGCTGAACGTCGCGGCCGGCCTGCTGACCCCGACCAGCGGCCGCGTTGGCGTCTTCGGCGAGCCGCTGCATGGCACCAACGCCAAGGCCGGCTACATGTTCCAGGGCGAGTCGCTGCTGCCGTGGAAGACAGCGCTGGAGAACGTCATGCTGGGCCTGGTGTGTCGCAAGGAGGAGCCACGCCGGGCCGCGCAGATCAGCCGCAGCTGGCTGGCGCGCGTGGGGCTGCAGGGTTTCGAGGACCGCTACCCGCACCAGCTCTCCGGCGGCATGCGCAAGCGCGTCGCGCTGGCGCAGATGCTGGCCCTCAGCCCGCGCATCATCCTGATGGACGAGCCCTTCTCGGCGCTCGACGTGCAGACCCGCCAGCTGATGGAAAACGAGCTGCTGGACATCTGGGCCGGCGAGCGCTGCTCGGTGCTTTTCGTCACCCACGACCTGGAGGAGGCGATCGCGATGTCGGACCGGGTGGTGGTGCTGTCGGCCGGCCCCGGCACGCGGCCGATCGCCGAGTTCGACATCCCGCTGGCCCGCCCGCGTGACGTCAACGAGATCCGCCTGCGGCCGGAGTTTCAGCGCCTGCATGCCGAGATCTGGGACGCGATGAAGTCGGAAGTGCTCAAGGGTTATGAACAGACGCGGAGGGCGGCATGACCCCCCCCTCGCGTGCTCTCCTCACCCTCGGGCTGCGGCTCGGCCTCACGCTGATCCTGCTGCTGCTGTGGTTCGTGATGACGGAACCGGGACTGCTGCCGCCCTTCTTTTTCACCTCGGACACGCAGGCCGCCTTTTTCTTCGGGCAGCCACTGCGGGTGCTGCAAACCCTGTGGGCCTGGATCGCCAGCGGCGAGATCCTGCCCCACCTCGGCATCACCTTGGTGGAGACGATGCTGGCCTTCGTGATCGGCACCGGCGCCGGCCTGGCGGTGGGCCTGTGGCTGGCGCTCAACCCGCTGGCGTCGGCGGTGGCCGATCCCTTCCTGAAGGCCCTCAACGCGATGCCGCGCGTCATCCTGGCACCGATCTTCGCGGTCTGGTTCGGGCTGGGGATCTGGTCCAAGGTGTTTTTCGGCACGACACTGGTGTTTTTCATCGTGTTCTTCAACGTCTACCAGGGCACCCGCGAGGTCAGCACCACCGTGCTGGCCAACGTGCGCATGCTGGGCGTGCCGAAGGCGGCGATGCTCAGACACGTCTACCTGCCGGCGGCGACGAGCTGGGTGTTCTCCAGCCTGCACACCTCGATCGGGATGGCTTTCGTGGGCGCGGTGGTGGGCGAGTACCTGGGCTCGTCCAGCGGGGTCGGCTATCTGATCCACCAGGCCGAGGGCGTGTTCGACATCAACACCGTGTTCGCCGGCATCGTGCTGCTGACCGTGTTCGCGCTCGCGCTGGATGCGGCGGTCTCGGTGATCGAGCGCCGCCTGCTGGTCTGGCATCCGAACGCCGCGGGGCGCTGAGCCTCGGGGGCCGCGGGCTGCTGCCCGCTCCCCGGGAACAACGGCCCTACCGCAGGCAGGGCGCTGCTGGCAGCGCCCTGCCCGGGCGACTAAGCTCGCCCGAACTGCCGCAACGGCAGCGGAGGTTTTTCATGGCTCCCTGGTACACCTTCTGGACCCGCTCGATGGACATCGCCTGGGGCGCGCCCCAGGTGATCACGAAGCGCCTGACGATGATGAACGCCCCCTGGCCCTGGCCGGCGGCCACGGTGCTCGAATCGCAGCGCATGGTCTGGGAGAAGACGCTGGCGGCCAGCCAGGCCTGGTGGAGCACCTGGCTGGCGATGTGGCCCCACCTGATGCAGGCGCCTGACAAGCTGTGGCGGCCCAGCGCGCGCAACACGCAGCACTGGGTCCGCACGGCCAACCGGGCGATGCTACCCTACAGCAGCACCGTCAATGCGAATGTAAAGCGGCTGGGCAAGGCGAGGTGAACCGCGCTCCCGGCTTCGCCGGGAGCGCCCAGGCTCAACCGTCGGCCAGCACCCGCTGCGGCTTCATCCCGAGGTCGGCCGCCTTGCCCTTGCGAGCACGCTTGCCGACATAGCTCGTCAAGGCCGCGCCCTTGAGCGTCTCGTCCTTGGCCTTGCCGCCGCGGCCGGTACCCAGCACCCGCAGGCTGCTGGAGAAGGCCGCCACCGAGACGAGCGGGTCCTTGCTGTCCACGTCCATCAAGGTCAGCCCGCGTCCGCCCTTGGGCTGCAGCTTGAGCTCGTCCAGCCCGAACACCAGCAGGCGGCCGGTCAGCGACAGGCAGGCGGCGCGCGTCGCCGCGTCGGCCGGCGCCGGCGGCAGCAGCACCGCGCCCGGGTCCAGGTCGAGGAAGCTCTTGCCGCCCTTCTGGCGCGACATCATGTCGCCCAGCTTGGCGAGCAGCCCGTAGCCGGCCGTGCTGGCGAGCAGCAGCGTGGTGTCGGCAGGGCCGGCGTAATAGTGCGCGAGCTGAGTGCCCGATTCCAGCTCGATCATGGTCGTGACCGGCTGCCCGTCGCCGCGGGCGCCGGGCAGACCGCTCACCGGCACCGTGTAGATGCGCCCGTTGCTGCCGAACACGAGCAAGGTGTCCACCGTGCGGCATTCGAAGGTGCCATAGAGCCCGTCGCCGGCCTTGAAGGCAAAGCTTCCGGCGTCGTGCCCGTGCCCTTGGCGCGCCCGCACCCAGCCCTTCTGGCTCACCACGACGGTGACCGGCTCGTCGACCACCTTGACCTCGGCAACGGCGCGCTTTTCTTCCTGGATCAGGGTGCGGCGCTCGTCGCCGAAGCTCTTCGCATCGGCCTCGATCTCCTTGATGACGGTGCGCCGCAGCGAGGCGGGGCTGTTGAGGATGTCCTCCAGCTTGCCCTGCTCGGTGCGCAGTTCCTTGAGCTCCTGCTCGATCTTGATGGCCTCCAGCCGGGCCAACTGGCGCAGACGCAGTTCGAGGATGTCCTCGGCCTGCCGCTCGCTGAGTTTGAAGTGCTCGATCAGCGCGGCCTTGGGCTCGTCCGAGTGCCGGATGATGCGGATCACTTCGTCGATGTTCAGCAGCACCAGTTGCCGGCCTTCCAGCACATGGATACGCTCCAGCACCTTGTCCAGGCGGTGGCGCGTGCGCCGCTGCACGGTGGCGAGGCGGAAGGCAATCCATTCACCCAGCACCTGGCGCATCGACTTCTGCGTGGGCCGGCCATCGCCGCCGATCATGGTCAGGTTGACCGACGCCGAAGTCTCCAGGCTGGTGTGAGCGAGCAGGGTGCGGATCAGGTCCTGCTGCTCGATGCGGCTGGTCTTGGGCTCGAACACCAGCCGCACCGGCGCGTCCTTGCTGGACTCGTCGCGTACCACATCAAGGACACTCAGCAGCGTCACCTTGAGCTGCTGCTGCTCGGCGGTGAGGGCCTTCTTGCCGGCCTTGACCTTGGGATTGGTCAGCTCCTCGATCTCCTCCAGCACCTTCTGGCTGCTGGTGCCGTGCGGCAGCTCGGTGACCACCAGCTGCCACTGGCCGCGCGCCAGGTCCTCGATCTTCCAGCGCGCGCGCACCTTCAGGCTGCCACGGCCGCTGACATAAGCGTCGCGGATGTCCGCGGCCGAGCTGATGATCTGGCCGCCGCCGGGGTAGTCCGGGCCGGGCAGCAGCGCGTAAAGCTCATCGTCGGACAGCTTCTCGTTCCTGATCAGCGCGACGGTCGCGGCAGCCACCTCACGCAGATTGTGCGAGGGCACCTCCGTGGCGAGACCCACGGCAATGCCGCTTGCGCCGTTGAGCAGCACGAAGGGCAAGCGCGCCGGCAGCTGGCGCGGCTCGACGGTCGTGCCGTCGTAGTTGGGCCCGAAGTCCACCGTGCCTTCGTCGAGCTCGTCGAGCAGCAGCCGGGCGATCGGCGCCAGCCGCGACTCGGTGTAGCGCATGGCCGCCGCGCCGTCGCCATCGCGCGAGCCGAAATTGCCCTGCCCGTCGACCAGTGGATAACGTTGCGCGAAATCCTGAGCCATGCGCACCAGCGCGTCGTAGGCCGCCTGGTCCCCGTGGGGATGGTAGGAGCCGAGCACGTCGCCAACCACCTTGGCACATTTGACGGGTTTGGCGCCGCTCGTGCCCGTGAAGGCCAGCCCCATGCGGGCCATCGCGTAGAGGATGCGCCGCTGCACCGGCTTCTGGCCGTCGGTCACGTCCGGCAGGGCGCGGCCCTTGACCACCGACAGCGCGTATTCGAGGTAGGCCCGCTCGGCGTAATGAGCCAGGGTGAGCTCGTCGCCCGAGCCGCCGCCGGTGGTGCCGCTGAAAAGATCGATCGTCTCTTGGGTCATCGTTCACTCGTCTTCACGCCGGGCTCAGGCCGCGGCTTCCAGGCCCGCTTCGCGGCGGGCGACGTATTCGGGATGGAGCATGGACATCACCACCAGCGACTCGTAGCCGTCGGGGCCGCGCACGCATTCGCGCAGCCGCCCCTCCTCGACATACCCTTCGCTGTCGTAGAGCGCCTTGGCGCGCGTGTTGTGGCTCTTGACGTCGAGCCAGAAGCGGTGCGCGCCGAGGTCCTCGAAAGCGACCTGCTTCAGCAGCCGCAGGCAGGCCCGGCCCAACCCCTGGCCCTTGGTCTGGATCACCATGCGCTTGAGCTCGATGGACTTGTGCCGGTTGCGGCAGCCCGACAGGATCACGAAGCCCACCGGCTGCCCGCGGTCGCCCGCCTCCACGAGGAAGTGGCGGAAGTCGGGGAAGCGCACCGCGGCCTCGTGTTGGGTGCGGTCCCAAGGCGTGATGCTGGGCAGGTTGACCGGGTCGGTCTCGACCGAGATCACGTAGTCCAGATCGTCGATCAGGGTCGGCCGCAGCCGGATGCGCGCGTTGCCCAGCACCTCAGACGTCCACTTCCACGGCGTCTCCGTGCAGCTCCATCAGCTCGCGGCGCGACTGGGCCTCGCCCTTGCCCATCAGCTTGTTGATCGAGCTCTGGGTGCTGGAGAAGTCCAGCGTTCCGTAAGCCACCTGCAGCAGGCGGCGGGTGTCGGGGTTCAGCGTCGTCTCCCACAATTGCTCCGCGTTCATCTCGCCCAGCCCTTTGAAGCGGCCGATGCGCCAGGTGTTCTCGCGGCAGCCTTCCTTGCGCAGCTTGTCCAGCGTCGCGCTCAGCTCGCCTTCGTCGAGCGCGTAGATCTTGGCCGCCGGCTTCTTGCCGCGCGCCGGCGCATCGACGCGGAATAGCGGCGGCTTGGCGATGTAGAGGTGGCCGTGCTCGATCAGCTTGGGAAAGTGGCGGAAGAACAGGGTCAGCAGCAGCACCTGGATGTGCGAGCCGTCGACGTCCGCATCGCTGAGGATGCAGATCTTGCCGTAGCGCAGCCCGCTCATGTCCGGTGTGTCGTTGGGCCCGTGCGGATCAACCCCGATGGCCACCGAGATGTCGTGGATCTCGTTGTTGGCGAACAGGCGGTCGCGCTCGACCTCCCAGGCATTGAGCACCTTGCCGCGCAGCGGCAGGATGGCCTGGGTCTCCTTGTTGCGGCCCATCTTGGCGCTGCCGCCGGCGGAATCGCCCTCCACCAGAAACACCTCGTTGAGCGACAGGTCGCGGCTTTCGCAGTCGGTCAGCTTGCCGGGCAGCACGGCCACGCCCGAGCCCTTTTTCTTCTCGACCTTCTGGCCGGCGCGCTGGCGTGCCTGGGCCTGCCGGATCACCAGCTCGGCGAGCTTCTTGCCGTAGTCGACGTGCTGGTTGAGCCACAGCTCCATCGCCGGCTTGACATAGGTGGACACCAGGCGCAGCGCGTCGCGGCTGTTCAGGCGCTCCTTGGTCTGGCCCTGGAACTGCGGGTCCAGCACCTTGGCCGAGAGCACGAAGCTGGCACGCGAGAACACATCGTCGGGCATCAGCTTGACCCCCTTGGGCAGCAGCGAGTGCAGCTCGATGAAACCCTTGACGGCATTGAACATGCCGTCCTTGAGCCCTGCCTCGTGCGTGCCGCCGGCCACCGTCGGGATCAGATTGACATAACTCTCGCGCATCGGCGTGCCGTCTTCGGTGAAGGCGACGCACCAGACGGCGCCCTCGCCTTCGGCGAAGTTTTCGGTCTCGCCCGAGCCGGCGTAGTGCTCGCCCTCAAAGAGCGGGATCACCGGGTCGGCGTTGAGCGTCTGCATCAGGTAGTCGCGCAGGCCGCCCTTGTAGAGCCAGGTCTGGGTCTCGCCGGACTTCTCGTAGGTCAGCGTCACGGTGACGCCCGGCATCAGCACCGCCTTGCTGCGCAGCAGGTGAACCAGTTCACCCTTGGGCAGCTCGGCGCTCTCGAAGTACTTGGCGTCGGGCCAGACGCGCACGCTGGTGCCGCTCTTGCGGTCGCCGCTGTCGGCCTTGCGCTTTTTCAGCGGCTCGATCACGTCGCCGCCGCTGAAGGTCAGGCTGGCCGCCTGGCCGTCGCGCCACACCGAGACCTCCAGGCGCTTGGCCAGCGCATTGGTCACGCTGACGCCCACGCCGTGCAGGCCGCCCGAAAAGCTGTAGGCGCCGCCCGAGCCCTTGTCGAACTTGCCGCCGGCGTGCAGCCGGGTGAACACGATCTCGACCACCGGCACCTTCTCTTCCGGGTGCAGGCCGAAGGGAATGCCGCGGCCCTCGTCGTGCACGCTCACCGAGCCGTCGGTGTGCACGGTCACGGCAATCAGCTTGCCGTGACCAGCGAGTGCCTCGTCGGCCGCGTTGTCGATGACTTCCTGGACGATGTGCAGCGGGTTGTCGGTCCGGGTGTACATGCCCGGGCGCTGCTTGACGGGCTCGAGGCCCTTGAGGACACGGATGGACGCCTCGCCATACGAGCCGTCGGGTTTCGAACTGCTGGGTTTGGTAGCCATGGCGGCGCATTCTAGGCGCCTGCCGGCGTGAAAAATTTCCGCCCCACCTGCCAACCCGGCCGCGTCCAGCAGGATTTCTTGCCATTCGCCATAGTTGCAAGACGATACAAACCGCAGCCCTGCCCACTTCCCGTTGTTTGCGGCTTGCAGGACACGAACTGGGCCTCGCTGTCCGAAGAACAGACACAACACCTCATCGTGCTAACGTGTCAGTCAACCACAGCGCCATCATTCGTCCCGTGCCCGAAACACTACCGCCCCCTTCCACGTCCGATGTCATTCGCCTCCATGGCGTGAAGTTGATGCGAGAGCGCGGCTACGCAGCGATGACGATGCGCGACTTGGCCGGGGCGGTCGGCATCAGAGCGCCGTCACTCTACAAACACTTCGACTCCAAGCAAGCGCTGCTCACCAGCATCCTGCTCGAGATGTGCCATGCCATGGGCGAGGGTCTGGATCTCGCCCTGTCTGGCGTGGATCCTGATCCGCTGGCCCGTCTCGATGCCTTCGTGCAGTTCCACGTCGCCTTCCACATTGAACATCGGGACAAAACCTTTGTCTGCTTCAACGAGTACCGAAGCCTCGAGCACGCCAACCAGCGCGCCTTCGTGAAACTCCGCGACGCCTATCAGGCGCGTGTCGAAGCGATCGTCGCGGCAGGGCGCCATGCAGGCGTCTTCCACACCCCGGACATCAAGGTCACCACCTACAGCCTGCTTGCGATGCTCACGGACATCCATCGCTGGTACCGCGAGAGCGGCCCCAAGGCAAGAGATGTGCTGATCGGCCACTACGTCCTACTCGCCCGCTCCCTTCTTGGCGCGCCGGATTGACGCGTGCGGCTAACATGCGTTAGCCTAAGGCCGTTCTGAAGTAACTGCTTCGAGGCAGCTCGTGTGGTGTCCTGCACAGACGCGGCACCACTGGGTGCCGAAGAGAACGCGCTGCGAAGTTCTGGCGAAAACAGTCGCAGGCTAGGCGCGGCGCGGAATCGGGCGGGGTCGCCCGATGAGCACTGCAACAACGCATGCGGCCGTTTCTCGGCAGAACTTCTGCCACGGCTCTGCGGGACACCACCCCAGTCCCAGGCTGTCCGCACGCCTCGACCCTGCAACTGCCTCGGCCCCTGTCGGCCCGGCATGGTGGTTGTGATTCACGGCTGAATCGCGAAAGGTCCACGATGATCAGTGAACCCGGAACTGAGAGCGGCAACGTCGTGCTCTCGCAAAGCCATGTGGAGGTACGCGAGAAGTTTCTCAGCGCAGTCAAATCGGCGGGACTGGAGGCGCAGAGCCAAATCCATCCCCAGCGAGGACGCGCCGGCGAGACGCAGGTGATGGACGCGGCGCGCTTCGGAGCCGACGAAGCCGGGGTCGCCGTGCTGTACCTCCACGCGCTCAATCCATATGGCTTCTCATCGGGACGTCGCACAACCCATGAGAACGTGGATCGCAATTGCAACTTCCACGACTTCTGCTTCAGGAGCAGGGTGGTCGGCGCTGCAGTCGTCTCCTCTGGATCGATCTTCACTCAGGTTTGGGGCCGACTGGCGTCGGGGAGCGGGTCGTGACCAGAACGATCCCGACGTCCTGGCACGCGCTCGGGCTTGGTCCGGCCCCAAGATCGATCCACGACAGCAGCGCCAGCGCGGCGGGCCTGCAGGGAATGGTGGTGTGTGCGGCTACGAGGAGTGCATGCAGGAAGGGCGATCCCGCCCTTGAGCGGCCCGCTCATCTATCACCGTTCGTGTGGCAACCGGGCTTTCCACGACCCGAACAACAGGGGAGTCGTCAATGCTTCCAGTGCGAGATGAAGAAGTCCCGCCCGACCAACTCGTCGTGCTGGTTGTCGACGATAACGTCGACGCAGCCGAGTCGTTGTGCTGTTTGCTGGGCTTGTTGGGCTGCAAGGCTGCCGTGGCCTACGACGGGCCTGGAGCAGTGCAGGTCGGCCTCTCGTCGAATCCCCACCTTGTCATCGTCGATCTCGATCTACCAGGCTTCGACGGGTGTGAGGTCCTGAGGCGATTGAAGGCGCAAAGAGAGGCGTCGCCTCCATTCTCCGTTTGCCTGACTGGGGGAGGTGGCCCTCGGGACCGAACCCGCTGTCTCGAGGCGGGCTTCGATGAGTTCTGGACCAAACCCTTGGAAACGGCTCACCTGACCCGCGTGTTGAGCACGGTGTCGCGCATAGTGCCTTGATGCGGACCAGCTTACACAGCACCACCGTGTCCGAGATGCGGGCGTGAACCTCGGAAACTCCCACTGTCGCCTCGAACCGGAGGGCAGATATGCGGCCTTCCCGCAGTAGATGGAGGACGGTGTGCCGCAGCTGCATTCCTTCAAGTACTGCCTCGACGATATCCGGAGCCAGCGAGGTTAGCCGCAGCACCCTTCAAGCCAACGCTGTTCGAGCTTGAGCTGGCGCGCCATCGAGGCGGGCCTACCCTTCACGTGAGTGGCAGGCGACGGGGTCTACAGCAATGACCGCAGCCCGCGTGTGCGGCTGGAGCAGCACACGCGGCCTTATGTGACGGCCATCGCCTCCAACAGCCACGTGAGGCGAGAGAGCATGCGAAGCCAGCATGCCGCGTCAGTGCCCACCCAGATGGTGGAGGAGGCGCTGCGGTTGCGCGATGAAAGCTCTCGCTTGAACAGTGCGATCGATCAGTTGTCGGCCGATTTCGAGCAGTGCCAAGATCGGTCGCTTCGGGGTGGACACGGCCTTGTTTCAGCCCCCGTAGTGTTAACAGGCCCTAGGTGTATTTCTACCGCGCTGCGCATAGGATGCGCACGCTGACAACATCACTGCAAAGGGAGGCACAAAGCCGCCGTGCGGAACGCCCGCCCCCCCCAGATTGGGAGGGTGCTCGAGGCAGTTGTGCCCGCTCGCGTGAGCGCCTCCCGACCTCTGGTTGACCGCGACCGAGAAAAACGTGCCCCAGATGTCGTTTCTCTGCACGGTGCAAGTTGTGTCAACCCCAGAGGGACCGAAGTCACACGACGCCGCGGCAAAAGCAGAGCAGCGCTGGTGCATGCCAATCGCGACGAGGCCAACAGGCCAGCGGGCAAACAGGGAGAGAAAACAATGACCTGCAGAATGAAAGCCTTGAACTGGATCGGCACCGTCTTGTGCTGCCTGGTTTTCGAGGCGAGCGCGCAGCCTCTGCGCATCGGCCTGATCGGACCCTTTTCGGGCGGCACCAGCGACTTCGGTAACAGTCTCCGTTTCGGAGCGGAGCTGGCTGTCAAGGAGATCAATGCGGTAGGCGGATTCATGGGGCGTCCGTTCGAACTGGTGGTTCGCGACGACCAAAGCACGCCCGAGGTGGGCCGGGCAGGCGCAGAAGATCTGGTGCTCAAGGAAAAGGTGGCGTTCACAATCGGCTTTTGCAACACCGGCGTCGTGATGAAGGCCATCGATGTCTTCCAGAACAACAAACACCTGCTGATGATTCCCTGCTCCCAGGGAACCAGGGTCACTCGCCATTACCCGCCTGAGCAGAGCTATATCTTTCGTCTCGCGCCGCACGATCTACTCAATGCGAAGTTTCTGGTTGCGGAAATCGTGGACCGGCGCAAGCTGTCAAAGTTGGCGATCTTTGCCGACACGACCGGCTATGGGGAAGGTGGGCTGCAGGACCTGAGTGCCGAACTGGCTCAGCGCGGTCTGAAGCCGGCCTATGTCGCACGATTCCCGATGAGCGCGGTCTCGCTCACTGACGAGATGCGCGCGGCGCGCGATGCGGGCGCGGATGCGGTCGTCGTGTATACCGCCGGACCACTGCAGGCAGCGGCCGTCAAGGACCGGCGGTCGGTAGGCATGAAGGCACCGCTTTTTGCGCCTTGGCCGCTATCGGGCCGGAACGTGCTCGAGATTGCAGGCCCGGCCGCGCTGGAGGGCACGATGATGGTCCAAACCATCGTGCACGATACCTTCAACGAGCGGCGCGCCTCCTTCCTGGCACGCTACTTCAGGCTTTCCCGGGAAAAACGCATCGGCTCGCTGATGGCGGCCGCGCAGACCTATGACGCCGTGCACCTGATGCTATGGGCCCTGTTCCAAACCAAGGGCGATGTGTCTGGAGATGCTCTCAAACAGGCGCTGGAGAACCTGCAGCGTCCGTATCGCGGCGTGGTGACCACCTATACCCGGCCTTTCGCGCCCAATGACCACGACGCGATGACGCTCAACATGCTGTGGCTGGGGGTTTGGCGGAAGGGCCTGATCGAGTACTACTACCCTGAGGATGCCAGGCAGACGTCCTACGTTCGACGCAAAGAAGGCCAGTAGTTGCACCGGCTTGCCTTCGGGCACGACCACGGTGGCGCTGCGCATACCCGCCGCCCTCGTGCCCTGGTGGTAAGAGCGCGCGCGGTTGCGCGTGTCGCCCCCCAGGCGGCATGATGGCGGGATGTTCACCCACCGCCGCCCCGCTTGCTCGCTGCGCCTGCTCGTCCCGGCCGTCCCGCTGAGCCAGTTGCTGCTCGTGTTCGCCTGGGACCGACAGCCCGCCATGCGGGCCCGGACCACCTACCCGCTGCGGGGTTGCTTCTGATGAAAACCGTCGTGATCACCGGCGCCTCCGACGGGATCGGCGCCGAACTCGCGCGCCAGTTGGCCGAGCACCACAGCGGCGGCGTCACCTTGGTGTTGGCTGCGCGCAGCCTCGACAAGCTCGAAAACGTCGCCCAGTCCTGCCGGCAGCTCGGCGCCCCGGGGTGCTGGTGCAACGCACCGACGTCAGCGTGGAAGCCGACTGCCGGGCGCTGATTGCGATGGCGGCCGCGGCCTGTGGCCGCATCGACATGCTGATCAACAACGCCGGCATGTCCGCGCATGCGCTACTGCGCGACGTCGCCGACCTCGGCTGGTATGAGCAGCTGATGCGCATCAACCACTGGGGCAGCGTCTGGTGCACGCATGCCGCGCTGCCGCACCTGGTGGCCAGCCAGGGGCGCATCGTGGCAGTGAGCAGCCTGGCCGGACTGGTCGGCGTGCCGGGCCGCACCGCCTACTGCAGCACCAAGTTCGCGCAGACCGGGTTTTTCGAGGCCCTGCGTGTCGAGCTGGCCGGCACCGGCGTCTCGGTGACGCTGGCCTATCCCGGTGTGGTGGCCACCGACATTCGCTACCGCGGCTTCAATGCCGCCGGGCAGCCGGCCGGCCGCAGCGGGCTCGACGAAACCGGCGCGATGAGCGTGGAGACCTGCGCCCGCCTGATCCTCGAAGGCGCCGAGCGCCGCCGGCGCGACATCGTGATGAGCACCAAGGGCAAGCTCGGCCGCTGGCTGAAGCTGCTGCTGCCCGGTGTCGTGGACCGTCTCGCGCTCGCCGCGCTGAACAAGGAAGGGCCGCAGCCGTGAGCGCAGACGCCGCCGGCTCCGGCCATCCCGCGCCAGGGCCCGGCCTTGCCGCCGCGCCTGCTTCGCCGTGGGTGCAGCGCTGGTCCCACCTGGTCGCGCCTGGCACGACGGTGCTCGACGTCGCCTGCGGCAGCGGGCGGCATGTGCGCTGGTTCGCGGCGCGCGGTTGCCGCGTCACCGGCGTGGACCGGGACGGCGCCGCCCTCGCAGCGCTGCGGGACCTGGCCGAGACCCTCGTCGCCGATATCGAGGCCGGCCCGTGGCCGCTGGCCGGGCGGCGCTTCGCTGCCGTGGTGGTGACCAACTACCTGTGGCGCCCCCTGGTACCACGGCTCCTGGACAGTCTGGCGCCGGGCGGCGTGCTGATCTACGAGACGTTTGCACGCGGCAACGAGAGCGTCGGCAAGCCATCCAATCCCGACTTCCTGCTGCGCCCCGGCGAACTGATCGAGGTCGCGGCGCAGGGCGGCCTGCGGGTGCTGGGTTACGAAGACGGCTTCCTCGACCATCCGCCGCGCTACCTGCAGCGCCTGGCTGCGATCCGCGAAGCCGGGGGTGAAATTGCACCCCGCCACGCCTTGCCCGGCTGAGTGCCCGACAGCCCCCCTTCCCCAGTGGGTAAAATCGCCGGATTCTGAGGAACTCCCCATGACCCCGATTGTTGGCAGCATCGTCGCGCTCGTGACGCCGATGCACGAAGACGGCAGCGTGGACTTCGACACGCTGCGCACACTGATCGACTGGCACATCGCCGAAGGCACCGACTGCATCGGCGTCGTCGGCACCACCGGCGAATCGCCGACCGTGACCGTCGAGGAACAGGCCGAGGTGATCCGCATCGCGGTCGAGCATGCCAAAGGCCGGGTGCCCATCATGGCCGGCGCCGGCGCCAACTCCACCCGCGAGGCGGTGGAGCTGTCCAAGTATGCGAAGCAGGTCGGCGCCGACTGCACCCTGCAGGTCGTGCCCTACTACAACAAGCCGACGCAGGAAGGCATGTACCAGCACTTCCGCAGCATCGCGGAAGCGGTGGACATCCCGGTGGTGCTCTACAACGTGCCCGGCCGCACCGTTGGCGACATGCAGCACGAGACCGTGCTGCGCCTCGCCGAAGTGCCGGGCATCGTCGGCATCAAGGAAGCGACTGGCAACATCGACCGCGCCGCCTGGCTGATCAAGCAGGCCCCCAAGGGCTTCTCGATCTACTCGGGCGACGATCCGACCGCCATCGCGCTGATGCTGCTGGGTGGCCACGGCAACGTGAGTGTGACCGCCAACGTCGCACCACGGGCGATGCACGAGCTGTGCAAGGCCGCGCTCGCCGGCGACGCGCGCCGGGCCGCTGCGATCCACCTCAAGCTGCTGTCACTGCACAAGCTGCTGTTCGTCGAATCCAACCCGATTCCCGTCAAGTGGGCGCTGGCCCGCATGGGGCGGATCGGTGGCACGCTGCGCCTGCCGCTCGTGCCCCTGTCGGCCGGTCACCATGCCGTGCTGGAACAAGCCCTGCGGGAGGCGGATCTCATCTGAGGCCGCGGCCCGGATGCCCCCCCTTGCGCCGCCTCGGCAGCGGCGCGGGCCGCCGGTGCCGTGCGCCTGCTCCCGCCCTGCCAAGCACCCCGAACCGGAGATGTCTTCTGTGAATGCGCCCTCGAACCGGCCCGCCGATTCCACCGCCCGCCCCCTCCGTGTGGCTGTCGCCGCCGCCCTCGCCCTGAGCGCCCTGGCCGGCTGCTCCTCGATTGGCTCCATGCTGGAAGGCGACAAGGTCGACTACCGCTCGAGCGGATCGAAGTCGGCCCGGCTCGAGGTCCCGCCCGACCTCACGCAGCTCTCGGCCGACCCGCGCTACCAGGTACCCACCGGCAGCAGCGTGAGCGCCGCCGCCTACCAGGCCGCGACGCCTGCGGGGACGGGCACGGCTGCCGCCGCCACCCCGGTCGCACCGACCAGCCTCGGCGACCTGCGCATGGAGCGCGCCGGCAGCCAGCGCTGGCTGGTGGTCAACCAGACGCCGGAACAGCTCTGGCCGCAGCTCAAGCAGTTCTGGCAGGAAGCCGGCTTCAACCTCAGCACCGACTCGCCGCAGACGGGCGTGCTGGAGACCGACTGGGCCGAGAACCGGGCGAAGCTGCCGATGGACATCATCCGCCGCACCGTGGGCCGGGTGCTCGACGGGCTGTACTCGACCGGGGAGCTGGACCGCTTCCGCACCCGCGTCGAGCGCACGCCGAGCGGCGGCAGCGAGATCTACATCAGCCATCGCGGCATGGTGGAGACCTACACCACCCAGCAGCAGGACCAGACCAAGTGGCAGCCCCGCGCCGCGGACCCGGAGCTGGAAGCGCAGATGCTCGGCAAGCTGATGGTCAAGCTGGGCGTGAAGCCCGAACAGGCCCAGCAGGTGGTGGCCAACACGCCGGCCACGCCGCCGCGTGCCCAGGTCGTCAACGCGGGCAGCGCCCCCGCCGTGCAGCTCGACGAAGGATTCGACCGCGCCTGGCGTCGCGTCGGACTGTCGCTGGACCGCAGCGGCTTCACGGTGGAAGACCGCGATCGCGCGCAAGGCCTCTACTTCGTCCGTTTTGTCGCGCCCAACGCGGACAAGGACCGCCGCGAACCGGGCTTGCTGAGCCGCTGGTTCGGCAGCGATTCGGGCAAGGACGCCAACCCGACGCGCTACCGCGTGATGGTCAAGGGCGAAGGGGAGCAGCGCTCGCTGGTCTCGGTGCTCAATGCCCAGGGCGGACCGGAAACCAGCGACGCCGCACAGCGCATCGTCAAGCTGCTCGCCGAGGACCTGAAGTAATTCAGCCACCGGCCGGCCCCCTCCCCATCACCCGCGCCTGCCCATGATCCGCTTCTGCAGCCTGGGCAGCGGCAGCACCGGCAATGCCACGCTGATCGAGGCAAGCGGGGGCATCACGCAGACCCGCGTGCTGGTCGATTGCGGTTTTTCGCTGCGCGAGCTCGAGCGTCGCTTGGCGCGTGTCGGTCTGGGCAGCGACGATCTCGACGCCGTTTTCATCACGCACGAGCACAGCGACCACGTCGGCTGCGCGCTCGCCCTGGCCAAGCGCCGCGCCATCCCGGTCTGGACCAGTGCCGGCACCTGGAAGGCGATGGGCGAACCGGAGCTCGGGCCGCTGCTGCACCGGGCGCGCGACGGCGTCGCGATCGACCTCGGCGACCTCTGCATCACGCCCTATGCCGTGCCCCACGACGCCCTCGAGCCGCTGCAGCTGACCTGCAGCGATGGGCATGCCAAGCTCGGCATCCTCACCGACGCCGGCAGCTCCACGTCGCACCTGCTGACGCAGTTGCAGGCTTGCAGCGCCTTGCTGCTGGAAGCCAACCACGACCCCGAGATGCTGCAGCGATCACGCTACCCGGCGTTCCTGAAAGCCCGCATCGCAGGGCGGCACGGGCACCTGGCCAATGACGCCGCTGCGGAGATTCTGCGGTTCAGTGCGCATCTCGCACTCAAGCACGTTGTAGCGGCTCATTTGAGCCAGCAGAACAACACACCGCAGCATGCGGCACTGGCTTTTGCCGATGCGCTGGGCTGCAGCAGCGAGGACATCGTCGTGGCGAAGCCCGATACCGGCTTCCACTGGCTCGACGCCTGAATAGGCGGGTGCGGAACCAGGCCGCAGCAAACCACGGCCCGGCTGAAGCGAACCGAGACAGCCCGACAACAGACCTTACCGCCAGAAACGAAAAAGCCGCCCGAAGGCGGCTTTTTCGTCACATCTGTGCCTGGCTCACTGCGAAGCGGCAGCGGAAGCAGCGTCAGCGGCAGCAGCCGGAGAAGCGGCGTCAGCAGCCGGGGAAGCAGCGTCGGCGGGAGCGGGAGCAGTTGCGGCGGGGGCTTCAGAAGCAGCGTCAGCCGGCGCGGGAGCCGGAGCGGTGGTTTCCGCGACGGGAGCCGGCTCTTCCTTCTTGCCGCAAGCAGCCAGGGCCAGAGCAGCAATCACAGAAGCCAACAGAAGCGACTTTTTCATTCCTTATTCCTCAAAAAGTTTCGACCAATCACCGGTAATTGTCGGAACCCCTCCTCGATTGCTGAGTCCCAACGCAGGCGTCGATTTCAGCATCTGTGATGCTTTTCCACGCCTAACCAAAAATTATAGCCTAGGGTAAACCACCATTCATAGCCCCAAGGTGGTAGAAGGGAAGGCAGAGACGCTTCGTTGCCACACTTCGTCGAGGTTTTCGTGCAGGCGGATCAAATCCGCGGAGGTTTTCTCCACCACACCGCGCAAGCGTACAGGGTCCAGCACGCGCAGCCCACGGTGGCGGGGTGCAAGCCATGCTCGCGGCACGGTTTCCGGCGACAGATGCTCGATGGCGCGGCACTCGACGATGTGCGCCCAGTCGCGCCGCCAGGCGACCCAGCGGGCGTGGCGTCGCACCACGTCGTCGTAGTGGCAGGCCAACACGCGCAGCCGACGGTGCGCATAGGCCCACTGCGTCAGGGTCTCCACCACCGTCCTTTCGCCCAGCGGCCAGTCGGCGAAGTCGAGGTCGCACAGCCAGATTTCGCTCCAGCCTTGCTGGGCCGCCTGCGCGAAGGCGTCGAGCAGGGCCTCGCGGAAGCCGCTGCGCGAGTCGAAGTGATCGTTGCGGGCATCGGTCGTCATCACGCTCTCCTCACCTCCTGGTCTACAGCGGGTGCAGCCAGCCGTCGTCGGCCCAGCGCTCCAGCAACTCGCGGGCATCGGCGCTCAGCTGCGCGACCTCGCGTCCATCGAGGCGGCGCCGATCGGCCAGGGTCCGCATCAGCCGAGCGTCGCGGCCGCCGGCCCGATAGGACTCGCCGTTGAAAAACACATGCTGCTCGTCGTACATCATGCGCGAGCGCCGGTCCAGGCGCACGCCGGCGGACAGGTCCGCCGCTTCACCGACGTCGAACCACACCTGCGGCTTGGGCTCCGTGAGGTACTCGCCCAGTGCGCATTGCAGCGAGGCCTCGTCTTCGAGGAGCGCCGCGACGGCGGCACGGGCATAGTCCCCCAGCCCCTCCGGCAAGGCTCCGGGTGTGGCCGTCGCAGCCTGCTGCGGGTCGCGATAAAGCATCGGCTCCGCGTCGCTCTCGGCCGCCTCGAGCATCCGCACGAGCACCTCGCGCGCCAGCTCGTGGCGCGCCGGCGCCCGGAAGCCGATCGAGGCCGTCACGCACTCGCCTTCAGCGACTCCGTCGTGGGCCCAGCGTGGTGGCAGGTAGAGCATGTCGCCGGGCTCCAGCACCCATTCCTCCTCGGGCACGAAGTTGCTCAGGATCTTCAGCGGCATGTCCGCTTGCAGCTGCGGGTCCTGCAGCCGGCCAATGCGCCAGCGCCGGCGCCCCTGCAATTGCAGCAGGAACACGTCATAGGAATCGAAATGCGGCCCCACCCCGCCACCGTCCGAGGCCCAGGAGATCATCAAGTCGTCCAGCCGTGCGTCGGGAACGAAGCGGAACTGCTGCAGCAAGTCGTGCGCGGCATCGAGGTGCAGGTCCACGCCCTGCACGAGCACGGTCCAGTTCGGGCGCGACAGCGCCGGCAGTGCGCGCCGCGGCAGCGGGCCGCGCTTGAGGCTCCAGGACTGGTCCTCGCGCATGATGAGGCGCGACTCGACCTCCTCGCGCGCGGCCAGCTCGAACAGCTCGGCGCGCGAGGGCAGGCCTTGGGGTGCGGGCAGGGCCTGGCGGATCAGCAGGGGCTTCTTGTGCCAGTGGCGGCGCATGAACTGCTCGGGGCTCAGACCCCCGAGCAGAGAGAGCTTTTGGGTGATTTCCATGGCGGGCATTGTGCGATGATTGCCTGATGTTGATTTCCTCTCCCTGCGTGGTCAGCCTCACCTGGCGCCTCCAAGACACCCTGGGCCATCTGATCGACGAGCTGGCCGAGCCGGTCGAGTTTTTCTACGGCGGCGACGACCTGCTGGCCAAGGTCGAAGAAGTCATAGACGGCCAGCAGGCCGGCTTCGAAACCCAGCTCCAGCTCGAGCCCGAACACGCCTTCGGCGACTACAACCCCGAGCTGGTGTTCTTCGAGGAACGCGGCATCTTCCCCGAGCACATCGAGCCCGGCATGCAGTTCGACGGCCTGCCCGAGGGCGCCACCACCCAGGGCATGCCGAACAACGTGATCTACACCATCACCGAGATCTACGAGACCCACGTGGTGCTGGACGGCAACCACCCGCTCGCCGGCATCGCGCTGCGCCTGAGCCTGAAGGTCACCGACGTGCGTGCCGCCAGCGGTGAAGAGATCGAGCAGGGCTCGGTCGGCCAGCCGGCCTTCACGGTGATGAACCCCGCGCCGGCCGGCTCGCAGCTCCACTGAGGGGAGCGGGCCTCAGCCCTTCCCCGTCGATCCGAAGCCGCCCTCGCCACGCTGCGAGGAGGCGAACTCCTCCACCACCTTGAAGCGGGCCTGCACCACCGGCACGATCACGAGCTGGGCGATGCGCTCCAGCGGTTCGATCGTGAAGGGCGTATCGCCGCGGTTCCAGCAGCTCACCATCAGCTGCCCCTGGTAGTCCGAGTCGATCAGTCCCACCAGGTTACCCAGCACGATGCCGTGCTTGTGCCCGAGGCCCGAGCGCGGCAGCACCAGCGCAGCCAGCCCCGGGTCGGCGATGTGGAGGGCCAGCCCGGTGGGGATCAGCCGGGTCTGGCCGGGCTCCAGCACCAGGGCCTGGTCGAGGCAGGCGCGCAGGTCCAGCCCGGCACTGCCGCTGGTGGCGTAGGCGGGCAATTGCCCGGCCACGCGGGCGTCGAGCACTTTCAGATCGATGATGGTCATACGGAGTGGGGAACGATGCGCAGCGCGATTTCACGCACCAGCAGGCGTGCGAGGCTCAGCTTGTCGGCGGTGCCGCCGCCCTCGGGGAGTTCACGGTGGGTCTGGGCATCCACCAGCAGCAGCGCATTGTCGTCGCGGCCGAAGGTGGCTGGGCCCAGGTTGCCGACGATCAGCGGGATGCCCTTGCGCTCCAGCTTGGCCCGCGCATGCACGAGCAGCTGTTCGCTTTCGGCCGCGAAGCCAACGCAGTAGGGCCGCAGTGGCAGGGCCGCAACGGCGGCCAGGATGTCGGGGTTCTCGGTCAGCTCGAAGGTCGGCGCCAGCTTCTTGCCGTCCTTCTTGATCTTGTGCTCGGCCAGCGTGGCCGGGCGCCAGTCGGCCACCGCGGCGGTGGCGACAAAAACGTCGTGTCCGCTCGCCAGCGGCAGCACCGCGTCGTGCATCTGGCGCGCGCTGCGCACGTCGATGCGCCGCACGCCGCGTGGCGTCGGCAGATCCACCGGCCCCGCCACCAGGGTCACCTCGGCGCCGGCCTCACGGGCCGCGCGCGCGATCGCGAAGCCCATCTTGCCGCTCGACAGGTTGGTGATGCCGCGCACCGGGTCGATCGCTTCGAAGGTCGGCCCCGCGGTGACCAGCACCGTGCGTCCCAGCAGCAGCTTGGGCTGGAAAAACGCAATCAGGTCGTCCAGCAGCTCGGCCGGCTCCAGCATGCGGCCGTCGCCGATTTCGCCGCAGGCCTGGTCGCCGTGCCCGGGGCCCAACAGCACCGCGCCGTCGGCGACGATCTGCGCGACGTTGCGCTGTGTCGCCGGGTGCGCCCACATCTCGCGGTTCATCGCGGGGGCCACCAGCAGTGGGCAACGCGCCTCGCCAGCGGTCCAGGGCCGCGCCAGGCACAGCAGGCTCAACAGGTCATCGGCCCGCCCCTGCGCCAGCCGGGCGATGCAGTCGGCGCTCGCCGGGGCGATCACGATGGCATCGGTGCCGCGGGTCAGGTTGATATGAGCCATGTTGTTCGGCTCGCGGTCATCCCAGGCGCTGGTCACCACGGGGCGCCCCGACAGCGCCTGCATCGTCACCGCAGTGATGAACTCCTGCGCCGCCTCGCTCATCACCACCTGGACCTCGGCGCCGGCCTTGGTCAGCAGCCGGACCAACTCGGCGCTCTTGTAGCAGGCGATGCCGCCCGTCAGGCCCAGCAGCACCCGCTTGCCATCCAGTTCCAGGGGAGCACTCATGGCCTCGGCCTTTCAGATTTCACGGGCGGTGATGGTGTACTTGAAGCGGTCCGGATCCAGCGGGTCGTAGCGCCCGTCCGCGTTTTCGGCCTGCGGGTACATCAGGAAGCCCAAGGCCGGCCCTTCGGAGCCCGGCAGGCGCACGTCATGCGCCATGTTGTAGCCCAGCCAGTTGCCTTCCCAGCCGCCGAACAGGGCACGGTTGACCGGCGCCACCACGGGATGCGAGGTGTCCTTGATCCACTCGCCGGTCTCCAGGCGCATCACCTTGCCGACGTCGGCCGGGTCCATCGCGACCCAGCCGTACTGCTTCAGGAAAACCTCGGCACGACAATGCTGCGCGCCTTTGAGGCTCGCGGGGTTGCCACTCAGCTCCCGGTAGCCGAACGCCGATGGCGCCAGCCTCAGGCCGTAGACATCGCGCGCCGGCACGCCGACCGCGCGGCACAGGCCGACGAACAGCGCATTGATGTCTCCGCACTTGCCGCCGAAGTTGCCGGTCTCCAGCATGGATTCGATGTCGCCGACGCCGCAGCCGCGCACCGTCGGCTCGCGGTAGGTGGTGTGCACCACCCAGTCGAAGATGCGGCGCACCTTGTCGAGGTCGCCGCGTGCGCCCTGGGTGATCTCGCTCGCGGTGCGCAAGACGATGCCGTCGGTGGGCATCAGGTCGGTGGCCTCGGTCCAGGCGCGCAGCACGGCGCGGTCTTCGACGACGCGGCCGGCGCGCTCCCAGTCGGTACGGCGGTCACGCGTCTGGACTCGGCTGGTCAGCTGCAGCACCGGCGTCGCGGTGGCGGCATCGAACTCGGCATGCAACAGGCGCGCGCCGTACTTGCGGTCGGACACCAGCTGCACGCTGCGCGCATTGCCGCTCCAATCGTTGCCCACCGAGCGCTGGTAGTCGGAGTCGATCGACGGCACCGGCAGCCACACGCGGGTGGCGCCTTTCGGCGCCAGCAGCTCGACCCGGGTGGTGACCTCGAAGCTGCGCCAGCGGCCGGGCGCCGGCTCGAAACGTCGCTCGGGAGCGTGCGCCTGCGCCACCCGGGCAAAGGCGGTGGCGGCAGCACCGAGGCCGGCGGCCTTCAGCAGGGTGCGGCGAGAAAAGGCATTCATCGTGCGGTACTCGGACAGCAATTGGGAGACGGTGAGGGGTGTGATTATCGTTGCGGCCCGGCCCTCAGGGCCGGCGCGCCTGCAGCAGCGGACCCAGCAGCGCCTGCGCCTGGCCGCCGCTCCAGTCGAGTTCGCCGATCACGCTCCAGCGGGCCTGGCCGCTGCGGTCGACCAGCACCGTGCTCGGGAACACCCGCCGGGTCCAGGCGCGCGCCGCCGCGCCGTCGCGGTCCAGCAGCACCGGCAGGCTCTCGGGCAGCTCGCCGAACAGGGTGTCGAAAAAGGCGCGCACCTTGGCCTCGCCCTCCTGGTAGTTCGGCGCCAGCACCACCAGACCGTCGCCCGCATGACGTTCGGCCAGGCGCAGCAGGCTGGGCAGCTCGGCGACGCAGGGCTCGCACCAGCTGGCCCAGAAGTTGATCACCACGACCTTGCCGCGCAGTTCAGCCAGGGTGCGCGGCTTGCCATCGAGGTCGCGCAAGGTCAGCGCCGGCGTCACGCGGTCGTCGGGCCAGGGCCGCACCAGGGCCTGCGCGGTCGCTGTGCCGGCCAGGCCCAGCAGCACCAGCGCGGCGCACCAGCAGCGGCCGAGACGCCAGGGCCGTGGCAATAAGGACAACAAGAGCATGGGAGCGGGATTATCCCGCGCAGCGCCAGAGGCCGCCGGGCGTCGCCAGGCTGCCCCGCATACCTGAGCGCGCCACCCGGTCTTCTCCTGCCCTGCCGCCTCAGGGCGGATCGAAGGCGGGCGCGCGGCAGGCCGGGCAGTGGAAAAACAGCGTGCGCCCGTCGCCCAGGCCCAGGCGGCCTCGGCGTTCGCGGTCGATGAACCAGTCCCCGCGCTGCCCGTCTGCGAGCACGAGCCTGCCGTGCGCATGGCAGGGCGACATCTCCAGGTCGTGGGTGAACTGGCGCTCAGTGGTCCGCCGCGCCTGCCGGAAGTACGCGCGCACGTCATCCGGAGCCAGCGCGAAGTCGGCGCAGGCCGCGGGCTTCAAGTCGCTGCTGATCGCTTCGCTGCGGGCGCCGTTGTGCAGCACCTCCACCTCGGCGACCGGCGGCAGCCGGTGCTGCGGGTGCGGCTCGCCCGCGCCCGCAGCACCAGCCAGCGTCGTGGCGATCAGCACGACGGCCGGCAGCAGCCGGACCTTCACCATTGCGCCGTCTCGGCCTCGGTGACGTTTTTCTGGGACACCACCGGATGGCGGAACACCTCGCTGCGCGGGACCCCGAAGTGCAAGAGCAGCCCCTGCACCAGCCACTTCAAGGTCGCGTTCTGCGCCTCGGTCACGCGCTCGTAGGTGCGCCTGTCGGGATCGGGCTCGTCGAGCGGCAAGGCCTGCCCCACCAGCTCGATGCCCACGCTGTCGCCGTTGGACGGATAACGCTCGGGCACCGGCTTGCGCATTTCGTGCCGATTGCGCTCGGTCGGCGTCATCTCGCGCAGCGCCTCGGCTTCGCCGGGCGCACAGCGGTTCTCCGCCAGACAGCGCGCCCTCAGTTTGCCGACGTGCTGGGTGCGCTTGTGCACCGAGGCGGTCTGGTAGAGCGTGCCGTCCTTCTCGATCAGGAAATGCGCCCCGTTGCCGCCCCTCCGGTAGGCCCGCAACGTTGCCTCGGCGGTAGGGCCGCCGGTCTGGTGCACGACTATGCCCTGGACGCGCTCCAGGCGTCCGCGCTCGATCGCGGGGCTGATCGCCGGCCTGACCCGCGGGTCCTGCAACTGCCCCTTGTCGTTGATTTGTAGCAAGCCACCTCTCCTTTGAATCGGTGAAGTAGTCGCTCACTGTCGACAGGAATGGCGTGAAAATCCGTTAACCGTCGTAGAAAGGTGCAAGCAGCGCCGGGCGCGGTCAACGCCGTCGGCGCGGGCGCACGCTGCCGTCGTAAAACTCCGGCGGCTTCTTGCGCACCCACCTCACGAAGCTGGCGATCTCGGGGTGCTCGCGCAGCGCCTCCCAATTGGCGTAGTCGCGCGCCAGCTCCTTCTCCGAGAAGGTCGCGTGGATCTTGCGATGGCAGATGCGGTGCACCAGGGTCTTGTCGCGCCCGCCTTCGCTCTTGGGCACCAGGTGGTGCTCGTCGGCGCTCGGGCCCGGCACGATCTCCCGCCCGCACAGCGGGCAAGGCGGCACGGGTTCCTCGACGCTGCCGAACGGCATGGCCCCCCGAAGTGCGCGGCGTCCTACCATCTGCCCGCCTTCGTGAACGATGTCAGCGCGGCGCCATGCCGTCGGGCTCCGAGGCCGGCGCCGCCGGCACGCGCGCCAGGTGGAAGGCCTGCACGCCGGGATGCTCGTCGAGCGTGGTGACGGCATTGAGGCCGAGGTCCTGGCTGCCGCCGGCGCGCCGGTAGCGCAGCTGCAACTGGCGGCGCCAGGCGCCGCCGCGGTCGATGTTGCGCTCCACGCCCTTCTGGACCTTGGCGCCCTTGCTGCTGAGCTCGCCCATCGCACGCTGGAATTCCTGGTGTGTCGCCGGGCCCGCCACGCCTTCGGCCCAGACCGTGCAGCTGCCGTCGGTCAGCGCCACCAGGTAGAGCTTGTAGCCGGCCTCGGGCATCGCGAAAACCGAGCCGGAACGACCGTCCAGCAGCGTGTGGGCCTCGGGCGCCATCGCGTCGCGCGGCTCGAAGCCGGCCGACAGCGCCCAGTCGGTGGCGCCGGTCATCTCGCCCTCGGTCAGGACACAGCCGTCGACGAAGGTGCGCGCGACTTTTTCGGCCGCCAGCAGCTGCGTGGCGCCGCCCGGAACCAGCGTCACGACGCCGGGTTCGAGCGGTACGCCCTCCACCCGGGCGGGCGCCACCGGCGAGGTTTCGGCCTGGGCCCCCGCCCAACCCGGGATGCCCGCCAGCACGCCGGCCACCAGCGCCGCCGGCCAGACCGAGCGCCACCCGCCGCGCGGGCCGGAAGGCCTCTGCGGTGCCCCGATGTTCGATGTCAAAGCCATGCTCCCTCTCCTTTCGGATGTCCCGGCCGCCTGGGGCGCACCGATGGAACAACGCCCGCCACGGCATGGCCGCTGCGGGCGTTTGCGGTCATTACACGACGCGGCGGCTCAGAGCCGTTCCGCCACCCAAGCCTGCACCGAGGCCAGCGCGGCCCCCAGGGCCGACGGGTCCGTACCCCCGGCCATCGCCAGGTCGGGCTTGCCGCCGCCCTTGCCGCCCACCTGCTGGGCCACGAAGTTGACCAGCTCGCCGGCCTTGACCTTGGCCGTGCTGTCGCTCGTCACGCCGGCCGCCAGCTGCACCTTGCCGCCGTCGACGGCGGCCAGCACGATGGCGGCGCTCTTGAGCTTGTCCTTCAGCTTGTCCATGGTCTCGCGCAGGGCACGGGCGTCGGCGCCTTCCAGCGTCGCGGCCAGCACCTTGAGGCCCTTGACCTCGACCGCCTTGCTCAGCAGCTCGTCGCCTTGCGAGGACGCCAGCTTGCCCTTGAGCGCGGCCACTTCCTTCTCGAGGCTGCGCAGCTGCTCCAGCACCAGCGAGATGCGCTGGGTCACTTCGGTGGGCGCCGACTTCAGCGCGCCGGCGGCCTGGTTGACGGTGGACTCGAGCGACTGCAGGTAGGCCAGCGCGTTGTCCCCGGTGACCGCCTCGACGCGGCGCACGCCGGCCGCGACACCGCTCTCGGCGACGATCTTGAACAGGCCGATGTCACCGGTGCGCGCGACGTGGGTGCCGCCGCACAGCTCGCGGCTGCTGCCGATGTCCAGCACGCGCACCTGCTCGCCGTACTTCTCGCCGAACAACATCATCGCGCCCAGCTTCTGGGCCTCGTCGATGGGCATCACGCGTGCCTCGGTGGAATGGTTGGCGAGGATCTCGGCGTTGACCAGGGCTTCGACCTTGCGGATCTGCTCGTCGGTCATCGGCGCGTTGTGCGCGAAGTCGAAGCGGGTGCGCTCGGCATTGACCAGGGAGCCCTTCTGCTGCACGTGGCTGCCCAGCACTTCGCGCAGCGCCTTGTGCATCAGGTGGGTGGCGCTGTGGTTGCGCACCGTGCGGGCGCGCTGCTCGGCATCGACGCGGGCGTTGAGCACGTCGCCCACCTTGACGCCGCCCTCGACCACACGGCCGTGGTGGCCGTAGACATCGGCCTGGATCTTCAGCGTGTCCTCGACGATAAAGCGGCTGGTGTTGCTGCGCAGTTCACCACGGTCGCCGACCTGGCCGCCCGACTCGGCGTAAAACGGGGTGTGATCGAGCACGACCACGGCATCGTCGCCGGCCGCGGCCGAGTCAACCGGGGTGCCGTCGACATAAACGGCCGTGACCGTCGCGGTCTCGTGCAGCAGGGCCTCGTAGCCGTGGAAGGTGGTCGCCGTGCCGCTGTACTGCAGGCCTTGCGCGGCCTTGAACTTGCCGGCTGCCTGGGCCTTTTCGCGCTGGCGTTTCATCGCTGCATCGAAGCCCGCGCCGTCCACCGTCACACCGCGCTCGCGGCAGACGTCGGCGGTCAGGTCGAGCGGGAAGCCGTAGGTGTCGTGCAGCTTGAAGGCGGTCTCGCCGTCCAGCTCGGTCTTGCCGTCCTTCGCGAGCGACGCCAGCGCCGATTCCAGGATCTCCATGCCGTTGGCAATCGTCTGGAAAAAGCGCTCTTCTTCCTGCTTCAGCACCTCGGTCACGCGGGCCTCGTTCTGGCGCAGCTCGGGGTAGGCCTCGCCCATCTCCTTGACCAGGGCCGGCACCAGCTTGTGGAAGAAGGGGGTGCGTGCGCCCAGCTTGTAGCCGTGGCGGATGGCGCGGCGCGTGATGCGGCGCAGCACATAGCCGCGGCCCTCGTTGCCGGGGATGACGCCGTCGGTCACCGTGAAGGCGCAGGCGCGGATGTGGTCGGCGATGACCTTCAGCGAGGGGCTGTCGGCCTCGTAGCCGGCCGCGCCGGCGGCGTCGACCGCCTGCTTCGCCGCCGCCAGCAGGTTCACGAACAGGTCGATCTCGTAGTTCGCATGCACGCCCTGCAGCACCGCGGTGACCCGCTCCAGGCCCATGCCGGTGTCGACGCTGGGTTTGGGCAGCTTGTGCATCACGCCCGCTTCGTCGCGGTTGAACTGCATGAACACGTTGTTCCAGATCTCGATGTAGCGGTCACCGTCCTCCTCGGGAGAGCCCGGGGGGCCGCCCGCGATCTCGGGGCCGTGGTCGTAGAAGATCTCGGTGCAGGGACCGCAGGGGCCGGTGTCGCCCATCATCCAGAAGTTGTCGGACTGGTAGCGGCCGCCCTTGTTGTCGCCGATGCGCACGATGCGCTCGGCGGGCACGCCCACTTGCCGGTGCCAGATGTCGTAGGCCTCGTCGTCCTCGGCATAGACCGTCACCCACAGCTTCTCGGGCGGCAGGTTGAAGTGCTGGGTCAGCAGTTCCCAGGCGTAGTGGATCGCATCCTTCTTGAAGTAGTCGCCGAAGCTGAAGTTGCCCAGCATCTCGAAGAAGGTGTGGTGCCGCGCGGTGTAGCCGACGTTCTCGAGGTCGTTGTGCTTGCCGCCGGCGCGGATGCACTTCTGCGCGGTGGTCGCACGCGTGTAGGGCCGCTTGTCGAAGCCGAGGAAAACGTCCTTGAACTGGTTCATCCCGGCATTGGTGAACAGCAAGGTCGGGTCGTCGCCGGGCACCACCGGGCTCGAGGCCACGATCTGGTGGCCCTTCGATTCGAAGAACTTCAGGAACTTGGAGCGGATCTCGGCGGCTTTCATCCGGGGTCTTTCTGGCTGGCGCCGGCAGTGCCGTCGGGACTCCCGTCGGCGCTGCATGGCGCATAAATGCTTGATCTGGCGAAGCTTTCGATTATAGGCAGGGGGGCTGCTGCGCAGGCTGTAGCCGCGGGCGGCAGAAGCCTGCCCCCCTGCAAGCTTCGTCACGCCCCATGGGCCCCTCTCTCGAAATCCTCGTCGCGTCCCACGTCCGGCATCGCGAGAAGGAGCTCGATGAAACTACGCCTGGCGGGATGCGCCAGTGCTGCCGACAGGATGGACCGGTGCTCGGCCTCCACGCTCCGCCCACTGGCAGCAGCACGCTTCCTGAGCGATTCGACCAGCGCGTCATCCAGCCCGCAAACCAGCAGATCGGCCATCCGTCGCACCTCCGTGACCTCCGTCGAAGCCATCCTAGCAAACGAGGCCTGCCGAAGCCCTCCCGGCATCCCCGTCGACTGGGGCGCAAGTCTGCAGCGCACACGCCTCCGTCATATGATCCTCCGAACCCCTCCAAGGACGCGCCGCGCGCCCAGCCCCTCCATGCACGAACCGCACACCATGGACATGAAAGCCTCCCCCCTCGCCGCCCTCAAGGACCCCAGCCTGCTCAAGACCGACGCGCTGATCGACGGCGCATGGATCGGGGGCGGGACCCGTTTCGAGGTGCACGACCCGGCCACCGGCCAGAAGCTCGCCGAGGTCGCCAAGCTCGGCCCCGCCGAGGCCCGGCAAGCGGTCGCGGCGGCCGACGCGGCCTGGGGTGCCTGGCGGGCCACCACCGCCAAGGCGCGCGCGGCGGTGCTGATGAAATGGTTCCAGCTGCTGCAGCAGCACGCCGACGACCTGGCCCGCATCATGACCGCCGAACAGGGCAAGCCGTATGCGGAGGCGCGCGGCGAGGTGGTCTATGCCGCCAGCTTCGTCGAGTGGTTCGCCGAGGAGGCCAAGCGCGTCTATGGCGAAACCATCCCTACCACCGACCCGAACAAGCGCTACCTGGTTTTCAAGCAGCCCATTGGCGTCTGCGCCGCCATCACGCCCTGGAACTTCCCCATCGCGATGATCACGCGCAAGGTGGCGCCGGCGCTGGCGGCCGGCTGCCCGGTGGTGATCAAGCCGGCCGAGCAGACCCCGCTGTCGGCGCTGGCGACGGCCGAGCTGGCCCTGCGCGCCGGCATGCCGCCCGGAGTGCTGAACGTGCTCACCGCGGACGCCGACGCGTCGATCGAGATCGGCAAGGTGCTGTGCGAGAGCGACACGGTGCGCCACCTGTCCTTCACCGGCTCCACCGAGGTCGGCCGCATCCTGATGCGGCAATGCGCGCCCACCATCAAGAAACTCTCGCTGGAGCTGGGCGGCAACGCGCCCTTCATCGTCTTCGACGACGCCGACCTCGACAGCGCGGTCGAGGGCGCGATGCAGAGCAAGTACCGCAACGCCGGCCAGACCTGCGTGTGCGCCAACCGCATCTATGCCCAGGACGGCATCTACGACACCTTTGTCGAGAAGCTGGCGGCCAAGGCGGCCGCCCTCAAGGTCGGCAACGGCTTCGAGAACGGCATCGCCCAGGGGCCGCTGATCGACGACAAGGCCGTCGCCAAGGTCGAGCAGCACGTGGCCGACGCGGTCGGCAAGGGCGCGCGGGTGCTGACCGGCGGGCAGCGCCTCCAGGGCCGCTTCTTCCAGCCGACCGTGCTGGCCGACGTCACCTCGGACATGCTGTGCGCCCGCGAGGAGACCTTCGGCCCGGTGGCGCCGGTGTTCCGCTTCAAGACCGAGCAGGAGGCGATCGAGCTCGCCAATGCGACCGAGTACGGCCTCGCCAGCTATTTCTACAGCCGCGACGTGGGCCGCATCTTCCGCGTCGGCGAAGCGCTCGAATACGGCATGGTGGGCGTCAACACCGGGCTCATCGCGGTGGCCGAGGTGCCCTTCGGCGGCGTCAAGCAGTCCGGCCTGGGCCGCGAAGGCTCGCGGCACGGCATGGAGGACTATGTCGAGATGAAGTACCTCTGCCTCGGAGACCTCAACAAGTAGGCAAGGCCACGACAAGATCCCGGAGGGCGCTTTCGCACCACTTCGAACCACTCCAGTTCGAATCGAACCAAGATGGTACGATTCAGTTCGATTCCCGGCAGCGAAGCGCCCGATGGACAACCGCCACTTTCCCCGCACTGCTCTCGCCCAGCGCTACCTGGACCGGCTGCTGAGTCTGCCGGACCGTGCGTTGTCCATCTTCGGGCCACGCCAGATTGGCAAGACCACCTTGCTCAGCTACGACCTGGCCGAACTCGCGCGCCGCCATGGGCTGACACCGATCTATGTCGACTTCATGGCGTCCGAAGATCCGCTGCTGGTCCTGCTCGGGCGACTGGAAGACCGGCTCCTCGACATGAACAGCCGTCCC
Organism: Aquabacterium sp. A7-Y; assembly: GCF_026153205.1. Classification (GTDB taxonomy): domain Bacteria; phylum Pseudomonadota; class Gammaproteobacteria; order Burkholderiales; family Burkholderiaceae_C; genus Caldimonas. The sequence continues at coordinate 105,812 of NZ_JAPFBW010000009.1, forward strand.
GGCCGCACCGCCGTCACCCGCGTCTCGGCCGCGGGTTTCGGTCTCGGACTGGCGCCGCCGCCCCCGTCCGCCCGCAGCGCCGATGCCGGCGTGCAGATGCAGCACTGCATGGCGGCGATGAAACGGCTGGAACCGGGCACCCGGCTGCTCCTGATGCTGGACGAGGCCCAGGAGCTGGTGCGCAAGAAGGACGGCGAGCGAGCCATGAAAGCGATTCGGGCGCTTTTCAACACCTACCGCCCCGACATCCTGCTGCTGATCACCGGCTCCTCGCGCGAAGGCCTGCTGCGCCTGTTCGGCGAGCATCACCGGGCCAGCTTCGGACTGGCTGACCACGAGGATTTCCAGGTGATGGGTCGCGAGTTCGTCGACTTTGTCGTCGAACCGGTCAACCGCCAGCTGCGCGAGCCGCTCGACCCGGCCGTGCTCGGCGAAGCCTTCGCCCTGCTGGGCCACCGCCCGGCCGACTTTGTCGCCTACGTGGCCGAGTTGGTGATGCACCCCACGCGGGACATCGTCGGCCAGGTGCCGGCCTTCCTGGCCCGGCGTTACCCGGTGGAAGCGGTACGCGAGCGCTTCGAGCGGCTCACCCCGCTGCAGCAGGTCCTGCTCCAGCTCATCGCCGGCGGCGCCACCCGGCTGACCTCGATGGCAACCGTGGACGCGGTGGCCGAGCGGCTGGGCACCCGCGTCAGCGACGCCGGCATCCGCAAGGCGCTGGCGAGCCTGCCCTCCGACACCCTGGCCAAGCCCTCGCGCGGCGTCTACGAGATCGTCGACCCGCAGTTGCAGGCCTGGTTGCGCGAGCAGATAGCGCTGGGCCGCGACGCTTGACCCGGCGCGGCGCCGTGCACACGCTACGGCGGCCGGGCGAGCCGCGTCGGGTCATCACCCCTTGAAGGGATTGCCCACCGCGAACCACATGCCGATCCCGGTGGCGATGATGAAGGCGCCGTCGGTCAAGCCGGCTGCGAGGAAAAACTTGGTCTGCAGCTGATCCATCAGCTCGGGCTGGCGCGCCGAGGATTCCAGCAGCTTCATCGCCGACATCGCGACGCCGATGCACGAGCCGAGCGCGGCCATGCCGATCAGCAGGCAGACGGCGAGGGGAAGAAGGTCGATGCTGCTCATGGAGGGCTCCTGTGTCACGGCGTTCTTGCCGCAGGAGCATCGTCGCTGCGGCCGCGGCGTCGGTCCATGACGTCCCAGGTCATGGCCGGTGCGCCGGGCCCCGGCATACTGGACGCATGTCCCTGCTGCACCAGGCGCTGAGCGCCGGCCAAGGTCCCGCCCCGTCCGCCACGGCGTTGCGGCGCACCGCGCTGATTGCCGGTGCCGCCGGCAGCCTCGGCTCCAGCGTGCTGGAGCAAGCGCTGGGCGGCGGCGCTTTTGCCCGCGTGGTGGCGCTCACCGTGGCGCCGGTCGCGCCCGCTCTGCGCGGCTTCGAGTCGCTGCCGCTGGAGCGGCTGCGGGCCGGCCCCTCCGGCCCGCTCGCCGATACGGCCTTCATCGTCTTCGACCGCGAGCGCCATGCCAACGGCCGCGACGCCGCCTTCCTGCGTCCCGAACCGCAACAGCTGCTGCCCCTGGCGCAGGCGCTGCACGCGGCCGGTGTGCGGCACCTGATCGTGGTGCTGCCGCATGCCCCGGCCCTGCTGCCCCAGGCCTTGCGGCAAGGCCTGGCCTCGCTCGACGAGCAGGCCGTCGCGGCGCTGGGCTTCGAGCACGCGGTGTTCGTGCGTTCGGCGCAGGCCGGTGCGCCGCCGCGCGGCAGCAGCGGGCTGCAGGGCCTGGCCCACTGGATGCTGCGCCAGTTGCACCTGATGCTGCCACGCCAGGACCAGCCGGTGCGCGGGGCGCGGGTGGCCGACTTCGTGGTGCGGCTCGCGCGCGGCCTGCCCGGATCGCCGCCGGGCACCCGCGTGGTCGCGCCCGAGGTGGTGTGGCAGGCCTCGCAACACCGCGACAGCGAAGCCGTCGCACAGGCGTGGTTGCAGGGCCAGCCGCTGCCTCCGCTGCCGGCGGGTCTGCCGAAGCAGCGCTACTGAGCTGCGGGCGCGCGGCCGCCCCCGGACCACCGTGCCCTACAGCAACTCCTCCGGCGCGAAGGGAGTCAGCAGCAGCAGCGTCAGCCGCAGCCAGGCGCTCGCCTCGGGCTCGCCGAAGTGCACCTCCCGGTCCTCCGGCGCGTCCTTGGTCCATTGCAGCGCCTGCTCGGGCGTGAGGCCCAGCCGGTAACTGCTGTGCAAGGTCACGTCCTCGTAGAGCCGCACCAGCTGCTCGGCCAGCGCCGGCGCGCGCAGCACCATGCCTATCTCGCTGTTCAGGCGCGCCGAGCGCGGGTCCATGTTCATCGAACCGACCAGCACGGTGCGCCGGTCGATCACCATGGCTTTGACATGCAGGCTGGCCCGCGAGGACCCGAAGGGGCCCAGCCGGGTGCGCGCCAGCTTCAACTTGGGCTGCAGCTCGTGCAGCTCGACGCCCGCCTCCAGCAAGGGCTTGCGGTAGCGCGCATAGCCGATGTGCACCACGGGGGCATCGGTCGCCGCCAGCGAGTTGGTCAGCACCCGCACCCGCACGCCGCGCTCGCGCAGCGCCCGTGTCAGGGCCAGCCCACGCGGGCCGGGCACGTAGTAGGGCGAGATCACCAGCACCTCCCGCTGCGCGCCAGCCATCAGCGCGACGACGTCGTCGGCGATGGTCTCCTCCAGCTCCGGGTTGCCCTCGCTGACGATCTTGGCCGGCTGGTCGGCCAGCACCGTGGCCGGCACCCAGGCCAGCTTCAGCCGCCCCTGGCGCAACTCGTCCGCCAGCAGGCTGTTGCGGCGCGGCGAGACGGCGTCGGCGCCGCCCATCAGCGGCGGCGAGTCCGGGGGGGCCGGCGCCTTGGCGTCGGCCAGCGTTTCCACGGGATAGGCCAGTGCGCTGTTCCAGAAAGCGTCGAAGGCCGCCGAGAGCTGGCGCACCACCGGGCCGGCGGCCACCACGTCGAGGTCGAGGAAGTTGCTGGTGGGACTGCGCACGAAATACGGGTCGCCGAGGTTGCGCCCGCCTGTCACGGCCAGTGTGTTGTCGGCGACGAACATCTTGCTGTGCATGCGGTGGTTGATGCGCCCGATGTCCGTCAACGCGCCGGCGATGCGGGTGACCATCGAGAGCCGCCCCGACGGGAAGGGGTTGAACAGCCGCACCTCGATGTTGGGGTGGCGCGAGAACTCCAGCAGGTTGTGGTCCTCGCCGGCGGTGTGCACGTCGTCGAGCAGGAAACGCACGCGCACGCCGCGGTCGGCCGCCGCCTGCACGCGCTGCAGGATGGCCCGCGTCGAGGGGTCGTTGTGGATCAGGTAGTACTGCAGGTCCAGCGTCTTGTCGGCATGGTCGGCCAGATCGATCAGGGCCCCCAGCGCGTCCTCGCCGGCGACCAGCAGCCGGAAGCCCGACAGCCGCGGATGCGGCGAACTCGCCGCCACCACCCGACCCACCCTCGTGTCCCCCACCTCGGCCAGCGCCCGGGTCGCCGGCGGGTCGCCGCGCGGCGGCAGCCCTGCGCACCCGGAAAGCAGTAGCAGGCAGAGGATCACGGCCCAGGCAGCCGGCCCCGCCACACGGCGCCAGCGCCGCGTCCCCGTCGACAGCATCACGGCCGCGCGGGCCGCCACCAAGGTCTGCATGCCTGCGGTTGTAGCCGAAGTGGCGCGAATGCGCTCGCCGCTCCTCGCGGCAGACGGCTGCAGAAACCGTCGCCGACCGGCGGTTTCCGTGAACTGCCTCACGGCCGCTACCACACTCCCCTCAAGCCAGGGGGAAGCGGTGTGTGTGAAACCGTTACTTTCGCATCGAGAATGCCGCGGCAGCAGTGCCCGCAGGCCCGCCCTGCCCGCTGCGACGACGATCACGACGATGGAGACAACAAGATGTTCAATTGCTTCAGCGGCGCGATCGACGCCGGCTTGCTGGACCGCCGGCCCTTCAGTTTCCAGCACCAGCTGCTCGGGCACCCTGCACTGAGCTTGGACAACCTGGCCCGGGTGCTGCCGGCGCTGCCCCCCGACCAGGTGATGTATTCACAAGGGCTGCGTGACCTGTCGGTGAATTTCGACCGGGCCCACATCGACCACCGCAACGACCTGGGCCTGGAAGAAACGATCGAGACCCTGCGGACCTGCGACTCCTACATCGCGGTGCGCAACCCCGAGGTGCACGCATCCTTCCGCCCGCTGTTCAAGGAACTGCTGGCCGACGTCGAGGCCCTGATGCGCCAGCGCGGCAGCGGCGTCAAGGCGACCGAGCCCATGCTGTGGCTCTTCATCGCTTCGCCGAACGCCGTCACGCCCTTCCACTTCGACCGCTATTCCAACGTCCTGATGCAATTCCGCGGCAGCAAGGAAGTGGCAGTGTTCGAACCCTGGAACGACGAAGTCATCCGCCCCGATGAATACGAGGTTTATGTCGCCCACGCCGAACGCCGCATGGAGTGGCGCCCGGAAGCCGACCGCCACGCGCACAAGTTCGATTTCCGGCCGGGTGATGCGCTGCACATCCCCTTCGTCGGCGGCCACTACGTGAAAAACGGGCCCGAGGACGTCTCGATCTCGCTGTCCTTCTTTTTCCACAGCCGCGACACCCTGCAGCTGACCCGTGCCCTGAAGGTCAACCACGTGCTGCGCCGCCGGCTCGCGGGCCTCGGCCTGCAGCCCTCGCCGGTGGGCCGGTCGCCGCTGCGCGACGCGCTGAAGGCCAGGCTGCTCTACCCGATGGTGCGGACCGCGGCGGCCGTCGGGCGGCGGCGCGGCTGACCCGCCGCCGGCCGGCGCGCTCGACGCAGCCTCCGGCATCTTTTCCCCCCAGATCGCAAGGGACGGACGCGCCAGGCACCGGCGTGGGTCCGCTTGCACCGGGTACGGCCGGTTACCTCACATGGTATTCAATTGGTATTCATGTGGATGTATTCTGGTATGCCGAAGACCGGGCGCGCGGCCCTGGGCCGCGCCGACCCGCCAGCCTTCCCGGCGGCAGGCGCCGCGCCTGCCGCTGCCATCCGCACCCGATCTGGAGACAACCATGTCCGTGCCCTCCTCTGCTTCCCTGCTCAGAGCCAGGACCTTGTTCGCGCTGACCGCGGCGCTGGCCGGCGCCGGCCTGCCGCTGCTCAGCACCCCGGCCGGCGCGCAGACCACCGCCGCCTGCCATGCTGCGTGGAACTCCGGCACCGCCTACACCGGCGGCGCCACCGTCAGCCACGCGGGCATCAACTACAAGGCCAACTGGTGGACCCAGGGCCAGAATCCGTCCACCCACAACGGCCCCGCCGGCAGCGGCCAGCCCTGGACCCAACTCGGCAACTGCGGCACCCCGGCGCCCGGGCCTGCACCGGGGCCGGCTCCCGGACCCGCACCGACCCCCGCCCCCACGCCGGCCCCGACCCCGGCACCGGCACCCAACCCCGGGAGCCGCATGTATATCGGCTACTCGAGCACCTGGAACACCAGCATCTACGACCTGACACCGGCCAACATCCCCAACTACTTCACCCACGTCAACCTGGCCTTCGCGCGGCCCGACACGAACTACACCCGCGGCAGCTATGCCTTCGACCAGTCGGTCGCCGGCTTCGAGTTCACCGAGGGCGCAGCCACCCCGGCCGGCCAGCGCCGCTTCACCGAGAAACAGGCCCAGGACCTGCGCAACAACATCGCGGCGCTCAAGGCGCGCGGCACCCAGGTCTGGGTCTCGCTCGGCGGCTGGGCCTACAGCCAGGGCAGCGAGTGGTCCCGATTCAACGCCCGCAACGTCGTCGACCTGGCGCTGGACCTCGGCGCCTCGGGCATCGACGTCGACTGGGAAAGCAGCGGCTCCAGTTGCAACAAGGCCGAGGCCGCCTCCTTCAGCTGCAACACCGATGCGCAGATCGTCGGCATCATCGACACCCTGCACAGCGAGATCCAGTCACGCGGCGCCAGGCTGGGCATCTCGGTGGCCGGCTGGTCGACCGGCGCCTACTACGTGAAGGGCACGCCCTTCGAGGAAGGCAAGGTGCAGTGGGGTTCACCCTTCGGCGGCGTGATGTACACGGTGGTCAAGACCCGCGGCAGCAAGCTCAGCCACGTCAATCTCATGTCCTATGACGGCGGCGACTACTACGACCCGCGCGAGGGCTACGAGTCCTACCGGGCGATCTACAACGGCCCCATCAACATGGGCATGCAGATCGCGCCCGAGGGCGCCGGCGGCGCGGTGTTGAAGATCCCCGCCAACGGCGTCGCCTACGACGCCGACATGTTGACGGGCCAGAACAACATCGCGACGCCCTACTACAACGTCGAGACGCTGGTGAACTACGTCAAGAACAAGGGGCGCCCGGGCGACGGCTTCATGCTGTGGCAGATCTGGAAGCAGCGTGTGCACCAGCCGGCCCCGGCCGGCGCGGCCACCGAGAACTCGGCCGGCCAGTACGTCTGCCAGCACCTGCCGCTCAAGGGCGACTGCTCGCAGAGCATCCCGACGCTGCCCAAACATTGATGCGCCAGGCCGCCTGATGGCGGTCCCCATCGACGACGGCCCCGGCCAGCCACTGGCCGGGGCCATCTTCTTGGTCATCCGGCAAAAACCTCCAGCTCCATCCTCGGCTGCGCGAAGCACTTTGTGCCGGCCGCGCCCAGCGGCTGCACGTCGACATCAACATCCACGTTGTGCCGTGAATTGCCGGTCGCTCCTCAGGCCTCGGACGCCCGGTAAGTCACAAACCGGGGCGGCCGATGCAAGCGATTCACCACCTCGATCAGCTGCGGCACAAGTTGCTCTTCACGCAGACGCACCACCCCGTCCTCTACGACGAACACGCTTGAGAAGGACGGGTCATTCGCTATCAGTGCCTCAAGTGCTTCTGCGGCCGACCCGGCCTCACTGAGGCGCATGGTGGTCATCTTGGCGATCCGGGACCGCGCGCTCATCCAGGACAGCAAAGCGATTCCGAGCCGCCTCAAGGTTGGCGCACCGCAAGCCAATCCAGCGGGAGTAAGCAAGGGGCCGGTCGTTCCTTGATTGACATAACTGGCGAGTTGCTCGAACAGGGAGACGGCCGTCACATCGGGTTCAGGGGTTGTAGATGTCATTGTCGTAGTGCTCCCAGATGTGAAAGACCATGTCTCGGGGCGTTGAGAATTGCGGTATCTGACCTGAGGACAACTGATACTGCCGCTCGTAGAAAAAAGCTCGCTTCTCCCATTGCCAGCGCGTCTTGGGACTGGTGGCGCCGTAGCCGTTGATGAAATCCAGGCCGTGCGTGCCCTCGTGCACCGTGTCGGTAAGAAGAGAAGCGGAACTCTTGCGCAGGTAAAGGCGGTTCTCCTGGGCGATGGCAACGATGTTACCTTGCCTCACCTCTTCTGCACTCAGCTTGGCCTTGTTGAATAGATCGTCGCCCAGCACACTGATTTTCAGGTCGCCGTTACGGATCGCCGCCGCAATACGCGAAGACTGTTCCGTGACGCCATCGATTGCTGCCGCAATGTCGCGACCATTGAAGTTGGCGAATTGACCCGCTCCGTGACCGGCACCGACACTGGCCAGGCGACTCGGAGAAGCAGCAGCGACCTGAACCTGCCCGACGCTACCTGGCGAAGCAACGCCGCTGCTAGAAAGCGCGGTGAATTCCGTGACTCCGATCCCCAGCAACGTCGCCTCATACGGATTTGCCAACACCGCGCCCACCGGTCCCAACGCCGCGACCTCCGACACCACCGCTCGCCCACCGGCATACAAGCTACGGCCCAGTAACGCCGCTTCACCCGCGGCGCCATACAGCAGCAGAGGCGCTGCCGCGGCGCCCAAAGCGCCACCGGCCGTCAAGGTCAGGCTGGTCGATCGCAAGCCCGTGAGCTGCGCCTGCTGCACCGGCGACAAGTCGCGCCGCAGGTAGGTCGTATGGCTGCGGAACAAACCGTTCACCAGCCCCGGCGCTTCGCTCGCGCCCGGCATCTCGGGCAGGATCGACGGGATGGGCTGGCTCAGCGCGTCGAAGGACGCGCCGGGCTGGAACACGCCGCCTGCGCCAGCTGCCGGACCCTCCACCATGCTCAGGCTGGCCCGCTGTGCCGCGGCCGCCTGGGCCGCCTGCCGCTGCGCGAAGTACTTCGCGCCGGCCACGCCCAGCCGCTGCACGTCGGCACCGACCTCCACGTTGGCCAACGTCGCCTCATCCGGGATGCGCAGCGTCATGCCGGCCGGCACGTGATGGCGAGACGCCAGCCCGTTGAACTGCGCCACGCGATCTAGCTTGTCTGCGTCGTTGGTACCGACCAGTCGAGACAACACCTGTCCCCTGGCCACCGTCACGGTCCGCATACCGTCGCCCTGCCGTGCCGGTGCGGCGGCACCGCTACCCGCCGAGCCGTCGATCTGGAAGGACTGCATCCCGGCCCGGCGCTGCAGGACATCGGCTGCCCAGTCATCCCCGCCGGTGTACAGGTCGATGCCCGAACCATCGTCTCCGGTACCCAGACGGATCGAGCCATCCCCGGCGCCCAGCACTGCACCCAGCCCGCCGAAGCCGTATTTCGCATGGCGCGCAAGATCCGCCTGGATCACGCCATCCACCAGGGCATCTCCCACCGCGCTGCCAAAGCTATGCGCGGCAATGGCGACCCAGTTCGGCCGATAGCCTTGCACCAGTGCCTGCACGCTGCCGCCTGCCAGGCCGCTCGCGGTGTTGCGGAGCAGCCCGCCCATCGCGTCGCCACGCACGGAGAGCTGCGCCTCCGACAGCGACATGCCCGCCTCCCGTGCCGCCTCCACTTGTGCGTTGCCGATGAACTTGTTCACACCATGGCTGACCGCGCCGCCGACCGCCGATGCCGCCACGCTGCGCCAGTCGAACTTCTGCTGCAGCCCGGTCGCCACGGCGACGCCTTGCGTTGCCGCGTTGCCGATCGCCGCGCGCGCCATGGCGCCGCCCACGTCCTTGCCGAGCGAAGCACCCAGTGAGGAGGAAGGTCCGATGGCCGCCCCCACCCCGGCACCAATGGCGCCGAGCGCCACGCCGGACCAGGAGAACTCGTCGGTCACTCCCAGCGCCATGCCGACGCCCTGGCTCGCGATGGAACCCACCGCACCGCCCACCACGGCGGCCGTCATGCCGCCGGCCGCCCCGCCCAGGGCCGCCGTGCCCGCGCTGAACAGGGCTCCGAGACCACTGCTGCCGGCAGCCGCAAGTTGCGGTGCCAGCGCTCCCGCCGTCATGATGGTCGCAACCACGGCCACGACCAGCACGACAACGATGCCCAGCACTCCGCAACCGCCGCCCGGCGGCCTCGGCGCCGGCGGCAGGGTGGGATGGACGTTGCCCATCGCCTCGGCCGGATCGTAGACGCGGAAGGTGCCGCTGTTGTTGTGGATGTTGGTGACCTTCGGCGGAATGATCAGCCGTTGCCCTTCCAGCAGTTCCTCGGTGCCCGTCAAGCCATTGGCATCGGCGATGAGGTACCACATCGCCCGATCGCCCCACATCGCCGCTGCCACCGACGGCAGGTCGTCGCCGTCGCGCACCGTGTAGCTCGACGGCGCATTCGACGGGTAATCAGGGCCGATGGGCTCGTAGTTCTGGTCGAAGTCGGCCGACGCGATGGGCCTCCAGGCCTTGTAGTCCGGCTTGGCCTGGCCGCGATTGGCAAGCGCCTGCGCATAGTCCACCCGTGTCGGCCCGTCGTTGCCGACATCGCCCACACGCTGTCCGTTGACGTAGTAGTAGCGGTGGACCTGGTTCACTCGCCCGTCATCCACCACCTCGTCGCGCACCAGGATCAGTCCCTGGGCGTCGCTGATGTAGCGGAAACGGCGGTTGGCCTGCACGTCTATGGCCATCTTGAGGTGGCCGTTGACGTCGTACTCCAGGTTCGAGAAACCCTTGCCCCAGGCCGCGTTGTTGCCCTTCAGCGAAGGGTTGTAGGCCTGGTTGGTGATCGCGAACTGCTTGGCACTGTCCCAGTATTCGTAGGCGTAGTAGGTGTTGGTGGTGGTCGGCTTGCTGGCCTTGTCCTTGTGCAGGGTCCGGGCCAGTGCGCCATGGCCGTCCGCGGTGGCGGCGGCGGCATCTTCCTTGTTGTCGAGGTAATAGAAGTAATCGGTGCGCCCCTGGTTGTCCTCCTGCCAGCGGATGCGATGGTCAAGGCTGTAGCCGGTCTTGCGCTCGTAGCTCACCGCCCCCTGCTCGTTCAGCTCGGTGTACTGGAGCACCCGACCCAGCAGGTCGACGTGGCGGCGCGAGCGGTGCTTGGCGTTGAGGTAGGTGTCCTCCAGATAGCCGTCCGCGGTATAGGTATAGCGTTCGTGGCTACCGTCCTCGCCGTTGATGACCTCCTGTCGCCGGCTGGCGGCGTCGTACCACACCGACACCCCGGTGGTGCCACGCTCGATCACGCCGGACTTGTCCGTCAGTGACGTGCCCCGCTTGCCAGCCAGCCGACCCATCGTCAAGGTGAACCGGTTCAGCTCGTCGTAGGTGTACCAGTAGTCCTGCTCACGCCGGCTGCCGTCCACGCCGTCGTGGTAGTAGCTGTAGACGCGCCGGCGGTTGCCCACCGCGTCGTACTCGTACTGGATGGTCGCCCGCGGATCCTGCACGGTCTGGATGCGGTTCAGCTCGTCGTACGTGATGCGCGCATACTGGTGGTGGTCCCGCACGCCGCCCAGCAGGTTCTTCGGATCCTTCAGCGAGACATAGGCCTCCAGGGTGCGGTTGCCCGCCTTGTCGTACTCGTAGGAGGTATAGGCCCCGGTGGAACGGTCCCAGATGCTCTTGATGTAGCCGTTGGCGTAGTGGTCGTAGACGATGTCCTGCTTCGACGAGCCGCTCTGCGCGGTGAGCCGGCCAGCCGCGTTGTAGGTGTAGGTGAAGGTGTGACCGCCGAGGTCCTTCTTCCAGCTCAGCCGGCCGAACACGTCCGTGTGCTCCACCAACTCGCGGCCGGTGGCATCCACGGTGCTCTTCTGCCATCCCCCCACCTGGATGCCCCCGGCACCGGCAATGGAGGCCAGGTAGCTGTAGGTGTACTTCACCTCGGCCCCGGCAAAGCTGCGCGTCTTCGTCACACGACCCAAGCTGTCATACCAGGTCTTCTCCACATTGCCATAGGCGCCGGTGTGCGTGATGCGCTGCCCGGCCTCGTCGTAGCTATAGCGATCGCGGGTACGCACCGCGGTGGCCCCACTGTTGCCCGGCGTGTTGGCTGCCCGCTCGGGATGCCGCACCTCGACCAGGCGGCCCATCGCGTCATAGTCGTACTCGGTACGGGCGCTGCGGTCGTTCGCGTCCTTGGCAAGTTCGTTGTAGCTGTAGCGCCGGTCGCCAAAGATGTCGAAGCTGTGCCGGCGCACGCCCTTGGCATGGGCCTCCAGCGCGATCTGCGTCCCAGTGCCGCCAGGCAACCAGCCTTGCCGCACGGTGTTGCCAGCGGCATCGGTGACCGCCACCAGCCTCCCGGCCAGGTCGTAGACGTTCTCGGTGGTGGGCCGCTTGTCCCGCTCGACAAAGCCGTTGGCATGCGTGATCGACGTCAGCGGAGCCTGCTGGCGCACCATCGCACCGGCGGTGTTGTAGGCAAAGTCGGTGCGGTTGCCGCGGCCATCCTCCTCGAAGCTCACCTCGCCGAAGGCGTTGTAACCGACCTTGCGGCGCACCTGCTCCTTCTCCGGATTCTCCGGGCCGAGGATCACCCATTCCAGGCGCGAGGAGCTGCCGCCGGTGGGCCGCAGCGTGAAGATGGCCTCGTTGCGCCCCAGGGGCTTGCCAGTGCCGTCGAAGGTGTCATAGATGTACTCGTACACCACCTCCCCGCTGGCCGGCGGCTGAAGCCCGGTGAGGACGACCTTGAAAGCCCCGCCCTCCGGCACTGCGGTCAGGGGCTTGTAATCCTCGTCACTGTCCCGGCGGCGGTAAGCGACCCGCACCGACTTGACGCCCGCCTGCGGCGGCGTCAGCCGCAGTTGCATGGGCTGCACCTCGGTGTGGGCCTCCAGCACCTTGGGATCGGGCCCCAGCAACAGCTTGGCGTTCGTCTCGCTGCTGACCAGCCCGCCCGGGCCGTAGCTCGTGATGAGCACCTCGAACTGCTTGCTGGTGCGCACGTCCGGCAGCAGGCGGGTGCCGTCCCACAGGTAGTTGCCATCGCCCTTGTTCAGCAGCAAGGACGCGGGCACCGACAGGAAAGGCCCTTGCGTGTTGGCCTCGCGGTACTTCACCTCGACGGACTGTGTCGACTCGGGCAGGCCCAGCCGGACCATGCCGGGGCGCGACTCATACGGCAGGAAGTCGCGGATCCAGGGGCTGCCGTCGGCGTTGCGGCCGAACTCCACCCAGGCCCGGTTGACCTCTACGCCATCGCGTCGGGTCTGGATGTCCAGTTCGTAGTCGCCCACAGGCAGCAGATCCCAGCCCATCTCGAACCAGCCCGGCGTGCCGCGTCCGCCGATGGCTGCGAGCCGGGGTCCACGCGCCGCGTCGTTGAGCACCAGCCATTCGCCATTGCCCTGCTTCGGGCGGTAGCGCACCGTGATCTCGTTGGCATTGCCCTGGTCGAGGATGTGCAGCCAACCGTTGTTGTGCAGCACCCCGCGACCCGGCAGGCCACTCACCTCGCTGTGGCCGTGCTGCGTGAACCCCGGCGCTGTCGGGTTGCTCAGGTCGAGGCTGCCCGACTGCTTGTTCAGCACCTCCCCGTTGGCCCCCAGGGCGACATACTGGAACTCGAACTTGCGCTGGCCAGAGAAGGCAGGATCCTGAAGGAAAAAGGCAGGATCCTGGACGAAGCGGCTGTCCATCGAGTTGCCGGCGCCGTTCTGCTGCTTGGGCACCCACACCCAGTTGTAGGGTCCGGTGGACCCTTCCGGCCGGTAGAACAGCACCAGCCGGTCCGCCAGCGGGGACTGGCCGTTGATCACCAGCCGCGACGGGATCGTGGCAGAGCCGCCGTTCGGTTCGGCACCCCAGATCTCGTGCGCCTCGCTGTCGATCATCAGAATGAGCGGCAAGGACAGCTGCGCCAACACCAGGCGGCCCTGAGCGGTGTTCTTGTAGACCGTGTAGCCGATCTGGCCCGTCACCCGGTCGTCGTAGCCCAGGAACAGGCGATCGAACCGCACCGAGCCGCCCGCCTTGGACACCGACCTGGCATGGGGCGGAGCTCCGGGATTGCCGTCCGGGTACCGCCAGTCCCTGACCGGCATGTCGAGCATCACATAGACGTCCTCGTCCCCCCAGGCGCTGGTGTCCGGCACCGTGACGTCGATGGTCACGTACGCAGGCGACGGCACGTCATAAGCGTCCTCCCAGGTGGGGGATTGCCACACCGACACCGTGCCCGCCCTGCTGGCTTCGACATAGCCGGCGGTGGCCGGGTTGGTGGTCCGGCCCGTGCCATCCGGTCCCACGCGCAGGTCGATGTGCGAGGTCTCGGAAACAAAGACCGACTGGCCCGCCGTGTTCGGCCTGATGGAAGCGCTGGCCTTCTTCGCGTCCATCGCCGCCTCCACCGTGTCGGTGACGCGGTTCAGCACATTGAACACGGCGTAGGTCTCGGCCGTATCGTCACGGTCGATCACCTCGACGAGCTGCGATGACCTGATTTCGGCCAGGTTGGTGCCGGAGAGGCTGGTGAGCGTCGCATTGCCAGCCGCGTCATGCAGGTGCAGCTTGACGACGCCGTCGCCCGCATTGGTCTTCCAGACCCGGCCCGCCCGGTCGTACTCCGCCACCTCCTGCCAGCTGCCGGCGGCACCGCCACCATTCGTGCGCCGGCCGGTCACCTCTCCAAAGCCGTTGTAGCGGGTTTCGATCACGCGGCCGCTCGCATGATCGGTCTGCCGCACCTCCCGGTTCAGCGAGTCGTGCACGTAGTAGACGATGTCGTCCACCGGCGGCCCCTCCTCACTGCGCCGGCCGATCAGGGCCTTGCGGGTCACGTTGCCTGCAGCATCGTGGCGGTACTCGGTGCGCGCGCCACTCGCATCGGTCTGGCCGGTCATCCAGCCGTGGCTGTTGTAGTCGTAGTAGGTGACCCGGTCCTCCGCCCGGTCGGTCTTGGCGCGGCGAAACTCGCGGCGCAGCAGGCCCAGTCCGTCGTACTCCCGGTCTGTCACGGGCCGCACCTTGGCGCCCTCGAAGTCGACGAATTCCGGGCGAGTCTCAGACCTCTGCCGACCCAAGGTATCGAAGCGCCACTCGGTCACGAGGCCGGTGGCGTCGGTCTTCTTCTTGACGTTGCCCAGCGCGTCATACTCATACGCCGTGACTGCATCGCGGGTGAACCGGGCCAGCCCACCGGCGTCATCCACCTTGCCAGCCTGCACCGCTGTGCGGGTCTCGCTCTTGATGCGATTGACCTTGTCGTAGGCATAGCTGGTCACGCGGTCATCGCCGCTGGCCACCAGGTAGCGCGCGTCCTTCAACTGCTGCAGGGTGGTGAGGTCGGTGACGGTGAGGCCGCGCACCGGGTTGGCGTACCGCGTTTCCTTGGCGACGTTGCCCTGGCCATCGTAGTCCCACACGATCAGATGCAGCCCGGCGTCAAGTTGAGCCAGCTTGCGACCCGCGCGGTCGTAGTAGAAGCGGGTGGCGTTGCCGTTGGCGTCGACCTGCTTGACGACGTTGCCCGCCGCGTCATACACCGTGGCGGTGAGGATGGAGCCGCTGCGGTGCTCGTAGCGCGGCGGCTTGGCATTGACCAGGTACGAACCGAAACGCATCCCGTCGATGCGGGTGCCCGTCTGCCGGCCGACCTTGTCATAGAGGTAGAACACCTCCCGGTCATAACGGTCGATCGCACCGTCCTTGTCGGCGATGACGTACACGACTGCCGTGCCGGCAGCCGGCGCGGCAGTCAGTACGGCGGGCGGCACCGCCGTGTTCAGCTTGGCGCCGCCCGCTTGCTGCACCGCGTTCGCGAAGATCTTCTGGGAGGTGCGGTTGCCGGCGCGATCGTAGGTCCAGCTGGTATAGATGCCGGCCGCGTCCACCCGGCCGACCTGTCGTCCAAGCGGGTCGTAGTAGTACAGCGTGCGCCCGCCGCGCGCATCGAGCGTCTCCACCACATTGCCGGCGGCGTCGTACGCGGTGACGAGCGTGGGTGCGGCTTCGCTTTCCTGGCGAGCCGCGCCGTCGTAGACGCGGGTCTTCTGTCCGATCTGCTTGACCTGCCGATCCAGCCGGTCGTACTGGAACTCGGTCACCCGTTGCTCATGCAGCCCGGTGGCCTCGGTCTTGAACCGAAGGTTGCCGCGCGTGTCGTAGACATGGGTCGTGACCACATCCACCATCACCGGCTTGCCGTCGCCGCCCATCACCGGCCGGCTGTTGGCATCGAGCTGGGCGGTCTTCTCCGGCGAGGTCTCGGTCTTCACCCGCCCGTCCCGGTAATGGGTATAGACGAAGATCCCGCCTGCCTTGTTGGTGTAGCGCCACTTGTCGCCCAGACGGTCGTACTCGGTCTTCTCCGTCTTGCCCGTGCCGTCCGTGATGCTGGTCTGGCGGTTCAGCTTGTCATGCCCGATGCGGGTCACCTGGTCGAGCTCCGGCCGCCGGACCAGGTGCACCCCCTCGGTGGGGGCCTTGTCCAGGATCTCGGGCGGGTTGATCTCGCTGAGCTTGTGCTTGCTCGCATCGCCCGCGACGAACATCCGGTTGAAGTAGCGGATGATGCGATCCACCGTGCCGAAGGCGGTGTAGAACGTCTCCACCACCCCGCCGTCCGGGTTCACGTGCAGGACACCCTGGTTGCGGCGGTCGAAGTAGAAGTAGCCGACGTTGCCCCGCGGGTCGGTGATCTTCACCGCATTGCCAAAGGCGTCGTAGAGCGTGCTGGTCGCCCCGCCCTCGGCGTCGGTCACCTTGGTCACCCGGCCCACTGCATCGAAGGCTTGCACCGTGGTGTACAGCGCCAGCAGCTTGCCTTTGTCGGTCGACGAGAGCTTGGTGTAGGAAGCCGTTCCATAACCCAGCTGCTCACGCATCTTCACTGCCCAGTCGCTGTCGCTCTCCGTCAGCTCGACCCCCAGCGGGCCGATGATGCGCTCGCGGTTGCCCATCTTGTCGAGCACGTAGCGCGTCACCAGCGTCTCGCCCTTCGCGGCGAAGCGCGTTTCCCGGTCGAGGCGACCGGCCATGTCGTAAGCGTAGGAGGTGCGCTGCTCCGCCGTCGTGCCGGCGGCTTCCTTCAACTCCTTCAGGCGCCCCACCTCGTCGTAGCTGCGCACCGTCAGCACGTCTTCGGCATTGCGCACCTCCGTCAGCCGGCCGGCGTCGTCGTAGGTATTGACAATGCGCGCGTCCCGCTCGACCGCCCCGGCAGCCGAGCGGAACAGCCAGCTCTTGCTGGTGGCCTTCGGCGTGCCGCCGTCGGCCAGCACTTCCGGAGCCTGGCCTTCGGCGAAGCTGCCCTGCAAGCGGTTGGCGTAGCGGGTGACCGCCTTCAGCCGGCCCATGTCGTCGTATTCGTACTGGCTGACGGCGTTCTCCGCGTCGATGGAGAACAGCTGTCGGTTGCCCCGGTCATAGAGGCTGCGCTCGACACGGTCCTTCCCGTCGTTGGCGGCCACGTTCACGGTGGTCAGACCGTTGACGACGCTGGTGCCCGTCATGGCATTGAAGTAGCGGCGCGTTTCCAGCACATTGCCGTTGCCATCGAAGCGGCGCCGGGTCACGCTGCCCGCAGCATCCACGCTGAAGACCGCACGGTTGGCCGCATCGTGGAAGGTCTGCTCCACCTGGTCGTCGGCATCCGGCTCCAGGTAGGCGCCTGTGGGAACCGGGTCTCCCTGGGCCAGCAAGCTCGGGGCCGCGAAGCTCAGCGACCAGGCAGGCACGCCCGCCGGCGCGGCCACGGGCACCATGCTGCCTTGCACCGCCTTGGCATGGCGGGTTTGCTTCACGATGTTGTTGCTGCCATCGTACTCACGGCGAGTGACGAAGCCCATCGCGTCGATGCTGTGGGTCAGGCGGCCGTCACGGTCGTAGACACGCAATTCCACCTGGTTGCCGGCATGCGCGGCATAGTCGGGGGCTGCCGCGGCCAGTGCGGCGGTCAGATCCGTTTCACTGGTGCTCAGACTCAGCGCGGTGAGTTCAGCGGCGCGCACCCGCATCGCATAGGCGGTGGTGCGGCTCACGCGGCCGTCGGCGTCGTACTCCGTCCGTCGCACCGCGCCGGTGGGGTCGACCGTCCAGGTCAGGCGGTCCTCGGCATCGTAGACATAGCGGGTCACGAAGCCGCGCGCGTCCTTCTTGGCCGTCACGTTGTCGTTGCTGTCGTAGGTGTAGACGGTGCGGATGTCGAGGCTGCCAGGCGCCACCACTTCCTCGACACGGCGGCCAAGGGCGTCGTATACATACGACGTCACCTTGGGCTGGGCCGAACCCGCACCTTCGGTGAGCCGCAATACGCGGCCGGTGAGATCCACCTCGTACTCCGTACGCAATGCCAGACCCTGGGGGTTGTCCGGCGCAGCGCCCGTGACCCAGTCCGGCCCGCACTTCGGGTCCACCACCACCGCCTTCACCCGGCCCTCGGGGTCGTACTCGGTCTGCGTCCACACGCCGTTGGCATCGCGCATCCAGCTCGCTTGCGCGCGGCTGTCATAGCGGTAGACGGTGGTGAGCTTGAGCGTGTTGGGGTCGACCACGCGAGTCAGTACTCGCCCGGCGGCGTCGTAGCTGTGGCGGGTGACGGTGCCGCGGCCGTCGCTGGTCTCGAAGACGCGGCCGGCAACGTCGTAGCTGGTGGTGGTACGCGTCACCAGGGTGCCGGTGGCCTGCACCTCCACCCGGGTGGCCACCAGGCGGCCGTCGCGGTCGTAGTCGTATTCGGTGCGGCTGCGTCCGTCGCTCACGCTGACGCGCTCGCCCCATACGTTGTACTGGGTGACCTGCTTGATGCCTTCCGGCGTCTGCAGCGTCATGCTGCGGGCCGCGGGATCATAGGTATAGGTGGTCGTGCGCTGCAGCCCGTCCGTGCGGGTCAGCACGCGGGAGAAGGCGTCATAGGTGGTGCTGTGCGCCACGCCGAGCGCGTCCGTGCTGCCGACCTGGCGGCCGAGGCGATCGTAGCGCTGCTTGACGACACCACCGCGGGCGTCAGTCGTCTCCATCACCCGGCCAAAGGCGTCATAGAGCATGGTGGTCCCGCGCTGCAGCGGGCCAAGCTCGTCCTGCGTCTGGTGCTCCAGCAGGCCACGCCGGTTGTAGCGGTAGCTCGTGAGCAGTTGCTGCGGCGAGCTGCCGTCCCGCAGGTACTCGGTGCGGCGCTCCACCTCACCGAAGGCGGTGTAGCTCTGGCTGCCGAGCAGGCGGCCGCGCGCGTCGTACCACGCGCTCAGGCGGCCCTGGCGATCGTAGGCGCGCCGCGCGGTGTCCACTCCGCCGGCCAGGCCGGCCACCGCGGCGGCGATGGCAGATTGGCGCCCGCCCGCCCCGACCGCTGCGGCCGCCAGCCTGGCACCGTACCGTGTCTCCCGCAGTTGCTGGCCGAAGGCGTCGTAGCTGTAGCGCGTGACTTCACCCTCGGCGTTGATGCTGTGGGTCAGCCGACTCTCGCCGTCGTAGTAGTACACCGTCTTGTCGCCCGTCCCTGCCACGTTGGGCGTGACGGTGGCGATGCGCCGGCCGGCCTGGTCATAGCGATGGAAGGTGGCCCACTTTTTCCACACCGCCTCGACCTGCGCCTCGGTAGCCGCTGCACCGAGCGCCGCCAGGGCCTTGTGACCTTCGCCACCCAGCTCGGCGACCAAGCGGCCTTGCTTGTCATAGCGACTGCCGGTGACGCGTGCGTCCGCTTGTCCGGCTCCACGGGTGGTCTGCAGCAGGCGGCCCAGGCTGTCGTAGGCAAACTCGGTGACCAAGGCAGCCGGCTCGGCCCGTTCCTGCTGCGCCTCGCGCACCAGCCGGCCGTGCACATCGTACTCGTAGCGGGTCACCCGGTCCTGAACGTGCTCGGCGACCGCCGGAGCGGCTGCAGGATGGCCCGCACCATAGGCGGCCAGCCGTGCATGACGGGTCTCACTGACCTTGCGGCCGGCGCCGTCGTACTGGTAGGTGGTGAGGTAGCCCTGGTGCACCGCTGCCGTCTTGGCATAGCTCTGGGCATCGAAGCGGCTGAGGAGCTGGCCCTTGGCATCGTAGAAATACGCCACCAGGGTGTCGTTGAGGTGGTCGGCGGTGGGCCGCAGTTGCTCGAGCGTGCCGCCGGCGCGCAGTTCGCTCGCCGCTGCCTTGGCGTAGCGGCGCGTGCGCAGCAGCCGGCCGGCAGCGTCGTAGCTGTGCTCGGTCAGGTAGCCGTCGCCGTCCAGCGTGCCCAGCAGCAGCCCGGCGTCGCTGTAGAACTGGCGGGTCCGGCGGTCGAACATGCCGTCCTCGACGGTCACGGATTGCCACTGCTCCACACGCAGGTCGAGAATGCCGCCTTTCGCCGCGTCCACCATGCGGCCGAACAGGTCTGCGCTCACGCGCCCGCCGAAGGCCACCGTCTCGACCAGCCGACCTGCGCCGTCGTAGCGATGATCCACCATGGTCGCACCGTTGCCGTCGGCTTGCAGGGTGCGCGCCAGGCGGCCAGCCCGGTCGTAGAGCTGGAAACTCATGCGGTCGAGATTGGACGCCCGCGGACGCAGGTTCACCGGACTGGCCAGGGTCTTGCCTGCCGGAACTTCATTGAAGTGCGGCCGGGTGAGGAAGACATAGGAGTCGGCCTGCCCGGCGAGGGTGGGCGCCTTGCGCACGACCACCGCTGCCGAAGTGGCGCCGGCCGGCGCGGTGACGAAGCCCCACAGCCGCTTGTACCCCGCAAGCTGCACGCCGCCGTTCTTTTCCGCGTTGTTCAGGGCCGCGCCACCGCTGGGCACCGCGGCCGCGCCGATGCGGTTGCCGGCGATGTCATAGAACACGACTTCCAGGGAGACCGCCGCCCGATGCGCACCGGTGTAGGCCGACACCTCGTAGCGCTTGCCCGCGCCGACCGTCAAACGGGGCGAAGTGAGATGGGCCGCGACATTGGCGGTTCCAAGCTGCTTCATCCACAAGGTGGTTTCGCCGGCCAGGGTCCACTGCGGATCCAGGTCCTCGCCGAAACTGAAGCCGGCCGCTGCGCCGTCGGTGCCTGGAGCCCAGCCTCCCAGGCCCGGATCGAGTTGCTCGGCGAGCAGAGACACCGCGGTCGGGTCCGCCTTCAGGGTCTCGAGCATCGCCGGCGACAGCGGCGTCGCATACCGCCTGGTGCCGGTCAGGCGGTTGTCGCGGTCGTAGAAGTATTCGGTCAGCGCACCTTCGCCATCGACTTCGCCCACCTTGCGGCTGGCGCGGTCGTACAAGGTGTAGCGGCTCACGCCCGTGGGGTCGGTGGCCTTCACCAGCCGGCCCAGCTTGTCGTATTCGTAGGTGGTGGCACCCAGCGAGGGCGTCGCCAGGCTCGGGTCCTGCTGCTCCAGCTTCAGCAGCCGCCCCGCCTCGTCGAACAGGCTCAACTGCACCAGCCCGTTGGCCAGCGTGACCCGGGTCTGCCTCAGCCGGTCGTTGTAGACGGTGAGCGTGCTCTGCCCCGCCGCATCCGTCTGCTTCACCAGGCGGTTCAGGCCGTCGTACTGGTAGGTCGTGACGTAACGCTGCTTCAGGGCCTGCTTCTGCTCGGCCGTCAGCGCTTCAGCGGCAAGGGCGTTCTGGCTGCCGTCCACCAGGCCCAGCGCCTTGCGCTGCTTCAGCGCCCAGTCGGTGTTGCGTGTGGCCAGCTCGTCGCCGCGCGCCTCGATGCTCTGCAGCAGCAAGCCGGATGGGTCGTAGACGTAGTAGGTCACGCTCTGGCCGCCGTTGAGCACACCGGCGCCGCTCGCATCGAGTTCGCCGTAGCTGGTGGTAGCGCTCAACTGCCCACGGAAGTCGTAGCTGTAGTCCGTGCGCTGGCTGCCAGCCTTGGCAACACCGGCCGCCCATGCCTCCAGCGCCGCCAGGTCGCTGGCGGCCGCGGTGTACAAGCCGCCACCGTGCTGCAGCGTGCTGGTGCGCTGGCCCTGGCCGTTGTAGCGGTGCTCCACCACCCGCCCGTCGGCGTTCACCGCAAAACGCAGCCGCAGCTGGGCGTCATAGGCGTAGCGCGTGCTCATCGGCTCGGAGGGCAGTTGCGGCCCCGCACCATCCGGGTCGGCTTGGCGGTAGCGGGTTTCCTTCAGCAGCTCGTTGCGGCTGCCGTACAGCCGCTCCACCACGTTGCCCAGGGCGTCGCGCTCGTAGTTGCGGTTGCCGTTGCTGTCGTAGCCATAGGTCGTGACCTTGCCCTGCCCGTCGACCAGCTCCCGCGCCTGCCCGTCGGCGGTGTAGCGGTAGTCACGGCTCAGCTGGGTGGTGCCCACCGCCGGCGTCTTCACGCTCAGCAGCCGGCCGGTGGCGGTGTCGTAGCTCAGGTCGGTGCGCTGGCCCAGCGTGTCGGTGATGCGGGTGATACCAGGGGTGGCGTAGTCGAACTGGGTGCTCAGCACCTGGCCACCCACGCTCTCCTTGACCGTCTTGAGACGGCCGCTGTCGTCGTAGTCGAAGTCCAGCTTGCTGCCGTCGCTCTGCACCAGCGTGTCCAGCCGGCGCGAGGTGGCATCCACATAGGTGTAGGTGGTGACATAGGCCTGGCCGTCGGCCACCGTGCCGTCGGCCGGGGTCAGGTCCACCGTGACGGTGCTCAGCCGGTTGGCGCTGTCGTAGCCGTAGCGCACCCGGGTCTGGCTGCCGTCGGCCTTGACGGTGCGCAGCTGGGTGATGTTGGCCGTCTTGCCTGCCGCGCTGTCGTAGTCGATGAACACCGTCTCGCCGCTGGCCGTCTTCACCGAGGTGAGTAGCGCCCCGGTGTAGCCCAGCGTCAGGCTCTTGCCGTCCAGGTCGCTCACGCTCTTGAGCCGTGCCTCGCGCGTGGTGGTGTTGGTGACTTCGTACACCTCCCGCACTTGCGTGTCGCCGTCGGTGTATGTCCAGCCACTGCCGCTCCAGGCCAGTGTGTCGAAGGCGCCCGCGCCGTCCTTGTTCACATACAGGCCGCGCGTCGCATCCCAGCGGTACAACCCCTCGCTGCCGTCCTCGGCAATCCGGCGCACCGTGTTGTCGGTGGCGTTGTAGCCGGTGATGCGCCGGCTCAGCCCTAGCCGCCATTGATCGTTGTTGTCGCCATCGGCCCCGCCCAGGCTGTTGTAGGTCCGCAGCAGCGCCAGGTCCGGGCCTGCCCCCATCAGCCATTCGTCCTGCTGCTGCACCACCAGGTTGCCGGTGCCGGCGTTCACGTACACCCGCTCGCCCGAGCGGCCCTGGCTTGCCTGCCCCAGCTGCCCTCCCGTGCCCAGCTGGCCCAGCGAGGAAGTCATCCAACCCAGGCCCTGGCCTGCCACGATTGCCGTCATCTTCTTGTTCCTTAGGGGCCGCATCGGGCGCACAAAGCGCCTTGGCGGCAAGTGTTCTTGTCAGGATGGCGGGCATCGGCACCCTCAGGCGCCTGCCACCGACCCATGCGGCGCCCTCCCAGAGCGCCTGCTGCAACCTGGATATCCAGCCTTTCGCGGGGTGGTTTAGCGAAATCAGGAGCAAGAGTGAAACGACAAGCAACAGAAACAGCGCTGCGGCAGACAAGAGCCTTGCCGGCATTGACGTCGCTAGACAGTCATCTGGTTACTTGTCGACCCGACTGACCGAACAAAGCCCAGGGAGAGCCGACCGATGCTGTGGCCTGGCAGCGCGAAGTCCGCAAGACTTGTCAAATCGACCCGTGCCACGATGCGACGCATGGAATCACAGGAGGAGTCACCCGCATGAAGACCATCCACCAGACCCAACCACTCACCATCGTGGGCCTCGAACTGCGCACCTCCAACGACGAGGCGTTCACCACCATTCCCGCTCATTGGCAGCGCTTCGCCCGCGAAGCGGTGTTGCAAGGCATACCGAACAAGACATCGGCCGACGTCTACGCGGTCTACACTCACTTTGAGCACGAGGGTGTCGACAACCGCGGCCACTACTCGCTGATCGTCGGCGCGCCGGTGGCCGGCCTGGCCGAGGTGCCGCCCGGCTTGGTGTCGACGGTCGTACCGCCGTCCACGCGCGCGGTGTTGGCGGTGGAAACCGGGCGGCGCGACCTGGTGGGCGAGGCCTGGCGTCGCATCTGGGAGAGCCAGGACTTGAAGAAGACCTTCATCGCGGAGTACGAGCACTACAAGCCGAACGGCGAAATCGACATCTGCGTCGGAATCGCCGAATGAGCGCGCTGACGGGCAGGATCGACTATGCCGAGCGCCTGCGCCGCGTGACGGCCTACATCCACGACCACCTCGACGAGCCGCTCGACCTGAGCCGGCTGGCCGATGTGGCCTGCCTGTCAGCGCACCACTGGCATCGGGTGTACCACGCGGTGCATGGCGAGACGGTGGCCGCCACTGTCAAGCGGCTGCGCCTGCACCGCGCCGCCGGCTACATCGCGCACGGCACGATGCCGATCGCGGAAGTCGCGCGCAGCTCGGGCTACCCCAACCTGCAATCGTTCACTCGCATCTTCAAGTCGGTGTACGGCATGCCGCCAGCGCGCTACCGGGAACAGGGCAGCCATGTGGCGTTCCGGGCGCCGCCACCGGCCGCGCCCGGCCCGGAGCACCCGGTGACGATCGAGACCTGGCCGACGCAACACGCGATCGGCGTCGCGCACCGCGGCCCCTACATGGGCATCGGACGTGGATTCGAAATCCTGCTCGGCCGGCTGGCCACACGCGCCGACGTGCCCCGGCCCTGGCGCATGCTGGGCCTGTACTTCGATGATCCGGCGGCGATGGAGCCGGCCGCGCTGCGCTCGACAGCCTGCGTCGCGGTGGAACACGGCCACCCGCTGGCCGACACGGTGATTCGCGGCGGGGTTTACGCGGTGCTGCGCTACCGCGGCCCGTACGCCAGCATGCACGGCGCCTACCGCTGGCTCTATGGCGAATGGCTGGTGCGCTCCGGCTACGAGGCGGCCGACGCACCGGTGGTCGAGGAATACCTCAACGATCCGCGCAGCACGCCACCGGCCCAGCTGCTGACCGACATCCGCCTGCCTCTCACTCACGCTCAAGGAAACGCCGGGCCGCCGCTGTTCAAAGATGCGCCGCTCGTTCCGTCGGACGTGTTCAAGTAGATGCCGCTGTGGTCGCCGGTTGCGTTTCCCGTGAAGCCGCGACCCTTGTAGAAGCCGTCGTCGGCCGGGTGGCCGGCTTCGAAGTTGAGTCCGGCAATGCCGCCCGCTGTTCCCCAGGGGCCGAAAGCATCGAGTTCTTCCCGAAGACGAAGCAGTCGCGGCCGGCCCCACCGGTGAGCACATGCGATACACCCGGGCGCTGGCGGAACAGTCCTGGCAGCCCTTGCAGCCGATGTGTCTTGTTGCTGAAAAACCCTTGGCCGGGCGCTCGGGCCGCCCCTAGGATGGACCCGCGCTGGCCTCGTGCCGGCGCTCGCACGCTTTCGGGGCCGCTCGATGCCAGGTGGGCCACAAGCGCGCCCGGCAGGGCTGCTCCGGAGTTTTTTCATCTCACCGGGGACTCATGATGCGTTTTTCTTCCGTGGCCATCGCTGGTGCCGGCCTGCTTGCGTTCTGCTCGGCCGCCCATGCGGGTGACAAGGTCTGGATCAGCTTGGGCGATGCCGCGCTGGCCCAACTCCAAAAACACACGGCTGTTGCGGTGACGGCCCGTGTGCAGGCCGACGTCGGCGATCCAACCAGGGCGGCCACTGCGGGCGGCGTCGAGGGCGTCCACCTGGTGCAGGTGGACGAGGACGACCTCGCCAAGCTCTCGGAATCGGTACACACCGAGCTGCGCCGCTGCGGCGGCTACATGTACCACGCCAGCCAGGCCGAGGGCCTGACCACGCTGCAGCGACTGTCAGGGGCCGCCCGGCCCGCCACGCTGGCAGCCGCCACACGCCCCAGCTACATCATCGACCAGCAAAGCCTGGTCACCCCGATGCTGTCGCAGATGCAGGCCAGCACTATCGGTCAGACCATCCTCGATCTGTCGGGCCATGTGAATCGTCATTACCAGACGGCAGCGGGCGTCAACGCGTCCGACTGGCTGAAACAGCGTTGGAGCGCACTGGCCAACGGACGCCGCGATATCACGGTGGAGCAGTTCAAGCACCCGAACTGGAAGCAGAAGTCGGTGATCGCGACGATCCGGGGCACCGACAACCCGGACGAGGTGGTGGTGCTCGGCGGACACCTGGACTCGATCAACCAGGCGGGCACCAGCGAGACCACCCGCGCACCCGGCGCCGACGACGACGCCTCCGGCGTCGCCAGCCTGACCGAGGTGTTCCGCACGCTGGTGGCCAACGGCTACCAGCCTCGGCGCACCTTGAAGTTCATGGCCTATGCCGCCGAGGAGGTGGGACTGCGCGGCTCGCAGGAGATTGCCAGGAGCCATGCGAATGCGGGCATCAACGTGGTCGGCGTGATGCAGCTGGACATGACCAACTACAAAGGGTCGGCCGACGACATCTACATCTTCACCGACTACACCGACGCCCAGCAGAACGCCTTTGTCACGAACCTGATCCGGACCTATCTGCCCACACTGAACATCGGCAGCGACCGCTGCGGCTATGGCTGCTCCGACCACGCCTCCTGGAATGCGCAGGGCTATGCCGCGTCCATGCCGTTCGAGGCGGCGATGAACCAGAGCAACCCCCACATCCATACAGCCGACGACACCTACGCCAACACCGGCAGCATGGCCGAGCATTCACTGAAGTTTGCACGGATGGCGCTGGCCTACATGGTCGAGCTGGGCAGCGACGGTCCCGGCCTGCCGGACAAGGTGGAGACCTTCAATGGCAGCCTGGCCCGGAACCAGACGCGCAGCTTCGGCCCCTTCCGGAGCACGGCCGGCAGCACCTTCAAGGCCAGCACCACCGGCACCGGCGACATCGACCTCTATGCCAAACGCGGCACACCGCCGACGACGAGCAGCCACGACTGCAAGTCGGACGGGAGCACGGCCACGGAAAGCTGCAGCGTGGAGGTCGGCGCCGATGGGGAGGTGTATGTGGTGTTGAAGGGGTACACGGCGGGGAGCTACGACCTCACGGTGAGCTATCGGCCACAGTGAGCCTGGCGGGAGAGGCTGCACGTGGTGATCGTGCTTTGCCGCCTGCAGCACCCGCAACACAAGGAATCCCTAGTTCAGTGCATCCGGCGCGTGTACATGCATACACCATCTACACGACTACATGCATAGACAAGATGTAGCACCGACATAGGCACAGCGATCCCGCAGCGCGACGCGATCCAGCAGCAAACATGGGCCTCGCGCTGCCTTCCTCACGACAGCGAATGTTGCGCGTGAAAGGGAGTGAAAAGCTCACTGAATTCTCATTGCCAGATAGAACACAGACGCTACGCTTCCTTCACTTGTTCTCAATGACTGCAACTAAGGAAGGGAGCCGATCCGATGCACTTGCCAACACGCTTCATGCTCGAGAACCGTGCCTGGGCCAGCGAGATGGAGCTGCGCGACCCGCGCTTCTTCGAGAGCCTGGCTACGGGTCAGCAGCCTGATGTGTTTTGGATTGGATGCGCAGACAGCCGCGTGCCCGCGGAGCGCATCACCAACGCCGCACCGGGCGAGCTTTTCGTTCACCGCAGCATCGCCAACCTGGTCCTGCCGAATGACAACAGCATCATGAGCGCGCTGCAATACGCAGTCGAAGAATTGAAAGTCGGCAACGTGATCGTCTGCGGTCACGACGCCTGCGGCGGCGTGCGTGGCGCCCTGATGCCCGCGCTCGAGAACGAAGGCAGGGCCGCCACCGAGGACACCAACTACCTGGCCGATCGCATCCGCCCCTTGCGCGATCTGTACCGCCGCTGCCGCGACGAGGTCGATGGTGCCGGCAATGCCGAAAAGGATCCCCCGCTGCGCCTGGCACGCAGCGTCGATCGCCTCGTCGAGCTCAACGTGGCCGAGCAGGTGCGCACGCTCGCGAAAACACGCATCGTGCAAAAGGCGTGGCAGCGCGGCCATGCCCTGCGCCTGCACGGCTGGGTCTACGGCCTGGCCAACGGCCGCTTGCGCGAGGTGCTGTCGATCGACGCCCGGCAGGCCGTGACAGAACCGGCCTGACCGGCACGCGCTCAGCCGTCCGCTGAAGCGCCTCCCTCTGTTTCATCTTTCATGTGCTCGTGGTGGCAGATGCCGCCGCGAGTGCCTTTGTTCGCCCTTTTCCTTGTCAAGGAGTAGATCTCATGCGCACCGACTCGTCCGCGCCCCGGCCCGGGGACCTGGACATCTTCCGCCACTTGAAAAACGACCTGCCGGCAGGCACGGTGGTGTTTCTCGTCGCGCTGCCTTTGTGCCTCGGCATCGCGCTCGCCAGCGGCGTGCCGCTGCTGGCCGGACTCGTGTCCGGCATCGTCGGCGGGCTGGTGATCGCCTGGCTTTCCGGCTCGCAGCTCAGCGTCAGCGGTCCGGCAGCCGGGCTGGTGGTGATCGTCGTCGATGCCATCGCTGCCTTGGGCAGCTTCGAGGCCTTCCTGGTGGCCGTGGTACTGGCCGGCGTCCTGCAGCTGCTCCTGGGTGTGTTGCGCGCCGGCAATCTCGGCTCCTGCTTTCCGTCCTCTGTGATCAAGGGCATGCTGGCCGCGATCGGCATCACGCTCATCATGAAGCAGTTGCCGGTCGCCTTCGGCTTTGCCTCGGCCAAAGAGGCACTGACACGCGTGCCCCAGGACGTGCAGGCCATCGACGCCTGGCAGGCAGCGCTCGGCGCGATCACCGAAGACGCGCTGATCGTCGCGCTGGTGTCGCTGGTCATCCTGTTTGTCTGGGAGACAGCTCGGATCAAGCGCCTTCCCGTCCTGGGCAAGGTGCCGGCGCCGCTGATCGTCGTGCTCTGGGGCGTCGCCTACCATGCCCTGATGGTGACCGCCGATCCGGCTGCGGCCTTGGCGGAACATCAGCGCGTCACGCTGCCCGAAGTCGACAGCCTCGGCAGCCTCTTCGGCCAGCTCAGGTCCCCCGACTGGTCAGCCCTGGCGAAACCCGAGCTCTACATGACCGCGGTGTCGCTGGCGATCGTCGCGAGCCTGGAGACGCTGCTCAGCGTGGAAGCGGCTGACAAGCTGGATCCGCTCAAGCGTGTGTCCTCTCCCAATCGGGAGCTGCAGGCCCAAGGCGTCGGCAACGTCGTCGCCGGCCTGCTCGGCGGCCTGCCGATCACTGCGGTGATCGTACGCAGCTCCGCCAACATCCAGGCCGGAGCCCGCACCCGGCTGTCGTCCGTCGTGCACGGGGTGCTGCTGCTGTTGAGCGTGCTGTTCCTGGCCCAGGTCCTGCACTGGCTCCCGCTGGCCGCCTTGGCGGCGATCCTGCTGCAGACCGGCTTCAAGCTCGCCAAGCCGACCCTGTTCGTGGCGGCCTGGAAGCAGGGACCGGCCGGCTGGGTGCCTTTCGTCGTGACCATCGCTGCCATCCTCGCCACCGACCTCCTGATCGGCATCTTCATCGGTTTGATCTGCAGCATGCTTTTCGTGATCAATGCCAACATGCGCGGCGCGCTGTCCCTCACCTCCCACGACGGTGCCTACCTGCTGCGACTGAACAAGGACGTTTCCTTTTTCAGCAAGTCCAGGCTGCGCCGCTATCTCGATCAGGTCGAGCCCGGCAGCGAACTGGTCGTGGACGGCTCGCGATGCCATTTCATCGACCGGGACATCCTCGAGGTGCTGGACGACTTCGTCGCCCATGCCGGGCCGCGCGGCATCAAGGTGGAGCTGCGTGCGATGCCGGGGCCTGGTGAGCCAGGGGTGCAGGCCGCAGCAGCACCGGGCAGCGCCCCGGTGTCGACGGCGGCCCTGCCGTCGGCCGCCGGCTAGGAGCCGAGCTTTTTTGGGCAAGGCGGATACCTCGCTCATCGACCTGCTCTGCGGCGAGGCCGATCAAGGCCGACGTGCCGCGGGTTGACAGCCCGAGCCCGCTGCTCGGGCTGTTCATTCGAAGCAAGAAGAACCAACGGCCGGATCATGACTTCCTCCTTTTCAACGGTCGTGCGGCCGGTTCGGGTGCTTGGAAGCGAGACGAGTACTCCAGGGACATCATTTCTTTCAGGCCTGGCCAACGGTTTACCCAGAAGGGCCCCGGCGGAATGAGAGTCGGATCGATGGCATCGGCGATATGGATCCCGAAGCGTTGGGCGACCTTTCTGCCTGCATCCTCTATCGCCAGGCGCTCGATCTCAGACACGTATGCCTGGATCGGACTGCGGCCGGTCTCAAGGTCGGCATTCTTGGACAAGCGCAGTTCCTGACGTAGAAACTCTCGTGCGACGTCAATGGCCATACGGACTTGCATCACGCCCTTGTCGTCCTGCTTCTCGGGCAATTTGTAGAGATTGAGCAGGCGGCTGCGCAGAACATGCAGTGGGTGCATCACCAGGAAGTCCATCCCTGACATCTGCACCCGCACAGCTCGTTCGCGAACGGCTTCTGCATCGATGCCGAACACCTGGAAGAGGACGTCAACGTTGATGACCTCATCTTCCGAAAGGTCCACATAGGCCTGGCCCACCAAGGCAGTCAATGCTCGCTCGCTGGGGAAGTAGGTCGCCCCACGGATGGCCCGAGCAAAGGCGGCCACCCGCTCACGGCCCGCTGGCGAGCTTGTCAGGAAGTCGACGTCGTTGGATATGGCCGGGAACTTCGCGGGAACGGAGAGCCCATAACGCTGCACCCAGAATGCCAGCGCCTGGCCACCGATCAGGATGTCGTCTTCAGCGGTACCCAGCAGACGCTCCACCACCTCGGGAGGTGTGACCGCCTCAGACTTGCGCTTCACCATCCAGCGCCATCACTTTCCGGCGGGCTTGGAAACGTCAGCTTTGCGCTGCGAACCAGCTCGTCGGGAATGACGAAAAGCGACTGGGCAGTACGACGGCCTTCGACCACATCCCGCAGCAGCCCGCTCCTGCGCGCTGCGACCACTGGAGATCCAAGTCCCTCGTAACGCTCGGCGTGAGAGGAACCCAGTAGGGCCCGCACCTGGGCTTTCAAATCGACGTCCCCGTTGAGGATCTTTGTCGCCTGATCTGAGGTCAGACCGGCAGCATCCAGGGCGGCGCCAAGGCGAGCCCAGTATTCGATCTGCTGCGCCAAGGAGCGGCCAAGAGCCGCGCTGACCGTTTGAGCGAGGTCGTAGAGATCGTCGGAGACGCGGATTGATTGAGCCATACACCCAATGTATGTGGCAGATTGCCACAGGTCAAGGCCGGCGGCGCGCTATGCCACCCTGGCTCGGACGTCGCCAGTCGCGCGAACCACCCTCCTCGCCCGCAGGTTCAAGGCAATGCCTCTTAGGTGCAAGTCCTGGTTCAACGAGCCGCGTGTTCTCCAAGAGAAGAAGGTGCGCGCCGTAGATGGCCCGTGACGACCTCCTGCGTTGCCCTATCCGTCGATGCGGGAGGCGCTCATCAACATCCTGTCGGGCGGCGAGGGAGTCTGGCGTGTCATGACTTCTCCTCAGCAGTGGCGCTGCACAGGGACCGGCGGCCTGGCGCGATCGCGACCTGCCATCCACGAATGGCCGTGCGGCCCCTGCGCTTGCACAACAAAGCTGGCTCAGGGCGGCGCGGGGCGAACGAGGGTGCGGCGTGTCACGGACAGAACCGGTTGGTGGCCCAGAGCACGCCACCGCCACCGCTGTAGATCACGAGGTTGCAGTCGTCCTGGACGGCGAGCCACGCGCCCGGATTGCCCGCGGTGTTGGACGCCCAGATCGGCTGTGGGCCGTTGTAGAGGACGAGGTTGCCATCGGTCTGCATGATGAAGTGCGACGTGGATCGGCCCCAGGTGCCGGTGTCCCACAGTGCTCCCGTGCTCACGTACTCGACCACATTGCCGTCGTTCTGGTGCACCAGGGTCGCGCGGCCGTTGCAGGACGGCATCGAATCGCCCAGGGCCAGGTACTGGTTGGCGTACAGGGCGCCGCATTGCCGGGTGGCAGTCGTGGCGGTCCTCTGGGCCGCGGCGTCCTGAGGCGGCGCGGTCTCAGCCACGCAGAGCGCGCTGGCGGACGACAGGACGAGTTGAAGAGCGAGGCGCCGGAACGGCAATCGACAAGCTGACATGGATCCTCCTTGCGTTGGGGAAGTCGGCCGAAGCGGAACCCGGTAGCTGGGTTCCGAATCGGGTCCGTGGGGAGGTTAAGGCGGCTGTTCCTGTCCGGTGATACCCGTCCGGCCATGCGGCCATCAGAGCGACAGTCCGCATGAACGGCCCTGTGTCCGCGCCGATTTTTTGCTCCAAGCCGGAGCATGATGGGCACGGCCCGGCACTTGTCACGGCGACACAAGCACCGCTCGTTCCGCCCGCCATGCAAACGCCTTCCACCCCCGGCTCGGCATGTCGCAGGTTGGCCCTGAGCTACTCGCAGGAAGCCTCCGGTGACGCGTGCGGCATCGACCGCAGCGATATCGCTGGAATCGAGCGCGGCGAGCACAACTGGGCACTCATCAACATCCTGCGAATCATCGGAGCACTGGGACTGCAGCCATCCGAGTTCTTCCAGGAACTGGACCGCCCCACTAGGAACCGGTCCAAGCCGTGAGCGCACCTCGCGTGGCCCGGCCTCCAGCGCTCTCTTGGCGCCTAGCGCACCGACGATGCCAGGAAACGGAGCGAGTGGAAGTACAGCCGTTCCGCCTCAGCACTGCGGCAGAGATGCGAGTGACGCCGAGCTGGATTGCGCGGCTCGCTAGATGGTGGATACGGCATCAGAACTGCCGCAGGCCGGGCGCCCGAACAAAAACGCCTTGAAAATCAAGGCGTTAGCTGGAGCAGGTGAAGGGAATCGAACCCTTTGCCCGGCCCGCTGGAGCCCCCTCCGGCCTGTCGTTGCCTCGAAGATGGGGCAACAGAACCGGGCTGGAGGGGGCTAAAACGGGCTCATTCCGCAGTGGATTCCGCAGTAGCGCCCTTCCTCTGCCTGGCCGCGTCTTGCCGTGCCAAGGCGTCCCTCCACGCCTTGAAGAACACAGGCAGGTTGCGTGTGTCGTTCTTTACCCTGTAGCGCCTCCCGATCCCTTCGACGACCAGCTTCTTTGCGTCGACGAACTCGCCAGTGTCCGGAGGGAAATGTAGGAATCTGTCCCCCTGATCAGGCCAAAACTCAAAGTCCACCACCTCGCCCTCCGATAGGCGAATGGCAGAGTTTTGAGCGAGCCTGTGCTCATTCAACGCCTCCACAATTTCCCTGACGGTCATATTGCCGCCCGGGTCCTTCTGCGGGTATTTCGGTTCAGTAAGTGCCATCCACCACCTGTGCTTGGCGGACTCCATTGCAAGTGAGAGTACAACCGCTGGCCTTCGACCAAGGTTCGCAATCCTGATTCGCAAGCACGGGGTGGTTTCATCTGGCACGGCCCCAGCGTGATGATGCTCAATGACGCACCATGCTCGGACAACCGCCCGGTCGCGAAGGTAGTTGAGAATCGACAGAACGACCCCAATAACCGATAGCAGAATCGCCACCACGGACAGAAACTGCGGACTTAGCATGGACGTCATGGCACTTCAGAGCCGGTCCGGCAGCATCGTTTCCGTGCTCAGCTTTGGCTCGTCGAGCAGCTTCGCCTTATAGGGTAGCAACTCCTCTTCTGATACATCGAAGCGGCGGAGCCAGTCCTCTGCGGCCTGCCCTCTGATACGCGGTTCCCCGTCAAGTGAAGGGCCGTGCAGCGATCCAATCTGTGGGACACGAACGTCCTTCAGAAGCATGTTCGGAAGCACATAAATCGCGGGCTTCGGGTTTTGGTCTACTGGGGCGATTTCAGGCTGGGGACCGGCCTGAATCACCACTCCGTTGCCGTAGTCGTACACGGCGAACCAACCACCCGGAAGCTCAGAGCGAATCCTGCTCAGCCCACCGACCTTCTCGACCATGTCGTTGTTGATCGCGGTCAGCCAAGAGACCGTTTTAATTCCTCCCACAACCGCTCTTGAAACACCGAACGGTGTGCCGACGTCGAGCGCATTCAGCTTCTCCGCCATATAGGCTTCGACCGGCTCGTTATCGACGTCACGCACAACCGACCTCACCAAGGCGTTGCCGCCATAGCCATGTTCTGCCTTCAGCCGGCGCGCGAAGTTGACAAACATCTGCTGGAATGCGCGCGGGTTCTGATGCAGGTATAGCGGCGGGACACTGAAGCGCAGCGACGAGAAGCCCGCGCTTTTCAGCTTTGCTTGCCAACCCCGTCTTCCCACAACCTGGAATTCCCAAGCTCCGCTGTCATGAGGTTGCTTGCCGCTCACGTAGTAGAAGCTCACCAGGTCGTTTTCGTTCATCCGCTTCATCATCTCGCGCAGCGGCGCCGCTTTAGGGTAGGCCATCTTGTCTGGGCCTTCAGGCGGCTCCTCGCGCCACAGCCATGTGAGATGCTGTTTGGCGATGGCTTCATACTCTTCGAAGCACTCGCAGATGGCGTCGCGGACAGCTCGGGTGTGCGCGTCCTTGAAGAACAGCGTGCCCGTCACTGCAGGCACCGCCCCCACATAGTCTTGCTTGCCTTGCTTGGTCAGCAAGCCACCGGGGATGGCGGCTTTGTCCCCGTGCTCGCGCACAAACTTGACGTAGTCAAAAGAATCGGTCATTTCGTCCTCAGAACTGCGGAACGGGTCCACGAGGTGGCTTCCTGCCCAGTATGGTC
This sequence comes from Aquabacterium sp. A7-Y, assembly GCF_026153205.1. Taxonomy (GTDB): domain Bacteria; phylum Pseudomonadota; class Gammaproteobacteria; order Burkholderiales; family Burkholderiaceae_C; genus Caldimonas. Next base: position 139,539 of record NZ_JAPFBW010000009.1, read on the forward strand.
ATCAACAACCAACCGATGGCGCCAAGGGTGCCGATGTCTTCAACAGGGATCTTCGGCTGATCGGGCTCCGGCTTGTCGCAGTCGCACTTGTCTGGTGTCATCGTCACGACGTCTACGTCGCCCGCGATTCTCTTGTAGTCGTCCTTCTGAGCTTGGCTGACGGTGTCAGGGGGGAACTTCACCTCGACCACCTGCTTGATGTTGTCCTGCGTCGGCGGTTTGGTCGGGTCCTTCACGATCACGACATCAGGTCGCCGAATCATCCCCTGACCAGGCTGGAAAGGTGGGTGCTCGGGGTCCTCGGCCCACCACTTCTTGATCCATCCAGGCAGCCAGTCATGCCCTTTTGTCTCGACCGAGCTGTCCATGATGGGAGCCGGTGGCTCCTTCGTCATGTCGTAGTTGACCTCGGGCTTGTATGGGCTGCGGTGTTGCAACGCCTGGTCAACCACCTTGAGCCGACCGGACACGCACGCTTGCTTGAGCGAGCGTCCATCCTTCCCCACGTCCGGCGTGTCTTTGCACTTGCAGATGGCCGAGCAGACAACCTTCTTGTCTACGTAGTCGAGTTCAGGTTCATTAATATTAACGACCGTCGTCGTCCCCTCTTTCGACATGCCGCCGCTTGCGAACGGTCCTCTGTTCTGGTCTGTCATGATGTCTCTTGTTCGATCAGGTCGAATGCCAGCGCTTCTGCCGCATCACGGTCTACCCACTGCGTGTAGCCCTCTCCGTCGGTGGTGCCCGTGAGGTACTGCCCGCCGGTCGACCGAACCCGAACGCTCTTGCCTGCTATCGGCTGCCCGGTGTTCCGGTTCACCACCTGGAATCGGCCCCGGAAGCGCTCGCGCGCCTCATCCAGAGGTTCGTCTTCATACGCAGCAGCCAGGCCCTCCGCAATGTCGCCGAGCCGATCCATACCCACGCCGGCGGAGCCCAGACCAGAACCACCCGAGGGCTCTGTGGTCGTCAGCATCTGAGACGCGATGAGTGTCGCTCCACATGCGACTTTGCATCCGTGGTACGCAGCTGGCGAGCCGTCGATCACGATCGAGGCATCGCCTTGCACGATCGGAAATACCCCGCGGCATCCCTTCTTGGGGCAGGAGACCATGTCGCCGATGCGTGCGATGAGTGCGCCGTGAGTGTCGGTCTCCGCGGACGCGCCGATAACAGTGCCGCCGTGGCTGGTCTTGTCACCGAGAACGATGAACGGCTTTCCCATCCTGTCCTTTCCTCCCAAGCCCTTGTGGTTAGGGGCAGTATAGAAAGGAGAGGGAGCGAAATCGTTTCCGAGGGGCTCGGGACTGGCCTGGCGCCGCCTGCTCCCCGCAAGTTTGGGGGTACTCCAAAGCAGCCCGACACACGCGACGTCGCGCATTGCCCGTGCGAATCCTGTGATGCCGGCAGCACGGTCGAGCAACGCCGGCGTAACGTCACGGGCGTTACCGTCGGTGGTGTGCTGGTCGAATCAGCGGCGGACTGGTAGGAGCTTGCCGACCGTCAGGTCCGGGTCGTCCCAGGCCATTCGGGATGTAGGAGCGAACATCTCAGGCTTGTCCGGTAGCGTCGCCTCGATCTTCAGCCGTTCGCCTGCCACTATGCTGCTTCCACTCGCAGAAGGCGCAGGCTCATGGCACCAGCAAACGTCTTCGCGTGTTGCCTCCACTTCGTCCGCCAGACGCCCCGGCTCCAGGGATGGTCCGTCGTCGTCTCACCCACATCGTGAACGATCTCACGCGGCCACCTGCGGGGTTCCGGATAGGATGGGTCGGATATTGGTAGGAGCTGTGCACCCATGCGCCCCGGCCGCGCCCCTTGGTACCGAGACCCGCTCGCTTGGGTCGCACTGATAGTCTTTGTCCCCGTCATGCTGTTTGCCCTGTCCGACTTGGGCGCCTTTGCTTGGATCAGAGAAGACACAGCTCCGGCCTGGGTACAGGCGGTGTTCTCCGTCGTCGGTATTGCTATCGCGGTTTGGGTGCCTGCGGCCCAGGTCCGACGACAGCGCCAAGAGCGAGAGAAGGCTGAGAGACTGCAAAGTCTCCGCTTTAAAGTCCAACTGCTGGGACTCGCAAAGGAGGTCGGCTTCCTCGTTGACGCATTTGCGATTCGGCATCACGATCGACGACTTGACATGCAAGCCGTTGGCGATCTCCGCCAGCGCCTATCGGCCTACGAACCGATCGCGCCAGACGCCGAGGCCGCAGAGCTGATTCAGATCATTCGCAGCAATGTCGTCTCGCTTGTCGCCGCGCTCTCCACGCCTGCCTCACTCACCGACGAACAGATTGCGTTCCTGAAGCGGAATGCAGACGCGAACACGAAGCGGGCTCAAGCCGTACTCGCTGCAGCAGACGCTCGGACGTCCTGACCCATCGCCCTCATGACTGGATGCGATCCGTACTGTCGCTTCACAGCACTGTCATTCGCTGCAGACGGTGCTGAAGGACTACGCGAGGTGGATTCCAGACGCGGACCGTGGACGCAACCGGGCTGCGGTGAACGCCTCCGTGGCAGGCCGTTCGCATGACGTGACACGGGGTAGCGCGGCCCGCCAAGTTGCGGATTCCCCAGTAGAACCGCAGCAGGCTAGGCGCCTAAACAAAAAACCCGTTGTGAATCAACGGGTTGAGTGGAGCGGGTGAAGGGAATCGAACCCTCGTATGAAGCTTGGGAAGCTGCCGTTCTACCATTGAACTACACCCGCATTGGACGCGGATTGTAGCGCGAGCCGGCGCGTGAAGTCACGCGGCCCGGCCAACGGCCGCGCACTTCGCCCACAATGCCGGCTTTCCTTTGTCCCCGAGCGCCCCAGGAACCGCCTTGACCCCGGCCCGTTTTATCCCCAAGACCCTCACGCCGACCGACGAGCAGACGGCCGTCCAGACCGCGACCGCCAACACGCTGGTCATCGAGGCCAACGCGGGTGCGGCCAAGACCACCACGCTGGCCTTGCGCATCGCCGAGTCCTGCCAGCGCGGCGTGGCGCCCGAACACGTGCTGGCGCTGACCTTCACCGAGCCGGCGGTGGCGGCGCTGAAGGCCGCCTTGCGCAAGATCGGGCTGCCGCACGCCGTGGTCCAGCGCCTGCGCATCGAGACCTTCGAATCCTTCTCGGCCTCGGTGCTGCGCGTGCTGGAAGGCAGCCCGGTGCCGCTGCTGCGCACGGCCGAGGAGCTCCGGCCGTTTGTCTGGGAAGCGGTGCTGCGGGTCGAGAACAACCCGCACGAACGCCACCGCGACGAGCTGCACCTTCCCAGCGTCGGCGACAACGGTGCGATCGAGAGCTTCCTGCAGGAGATGCTGCACCTCAAAGGCACGATGCAGCTCGACCTCGACGCCCACGAGGGTCCGCTGGACCCGGACTACGCCGCCGAGCTGGGCCGCGACTACCTCCAGCTGCAGGTCTTCCGGCACTATGAAAACGTGGTTCGGCGCGGTGGCCATCCCGACAAGCCGGCCTTCCGCGGCCCCTTCGACGCGACCTACGACCTGGCGCGGCTGATCCTGCGCGCCGAACCGCTGCAGGGCCAGGCCGGCTGGCCCGGGGTCGTCAAGGTGCTGGTGGTCGACGAGATGCACGACCTCAACCGTGCGATGTTCGTGGTGCTGGAGCAGTTGCTGCTGAGCCACCCGCGCTGTTTCTTCTGCGGCGCCGGCGACCACGACCAGGTGATCCACAAGGTCGCGGGCGCCGAGGCCCGCTTCATGCAGGACGAGCTGGCGGTGCAGACGCACCGGCGCATCACCCGCCTGCCGCTGACCGCCAGCTACCGCTTCGGGCCGGCGCTGGCGCGCCGGGCGGGCCAGCTGGCCCGCAAGCCCTATGCCTCGAACAGCGAGCAAGACACCACCGTGTCGCTGCAGCATTACCGCGACGACAGCGGCTGCGTCGACCTGATTCTGCAGGAGGCGCAGGACTGGAAGACCCGCCACAAGGGCCGGCGCATGTCCGAGTTCGCGGTGCTGCTGCGCCACGAGGGCCAGTCCATCGCGCTGGAGAACCGGCTGCTGGAAGCCGGCCTGCCCTATATCGTGCGCGGCTTCGAGAGCTATCTGCTGCGGCCCGAGATCCTGCTCGTGCGCGGCCTGCTGGCGGTCGCGGCGGACAACTTCAGGAGCGTCGAGAGCGAGGACACACGGCGCCGCATCGTCGAGGCCTTGGTGTTTTTCTGCGAGGTGGAGATCGTCGATGCCGAGCGGCCCGAGGTGCCGCAGCGCCGCCTGGTGCAGGAGGCGGTCCAGGCCGCCATCGAGAGCCCGCGCGTGCTGGTGGCCTTCTTCGAGAACCAGGTGATGAAAAACGCGCAGCCGCGCCTGCGTCGCCGGCTCACGGCGGCGCTGGAGGTGGCAAAGAGCGAGACCGGGCCGCAGATGCTGCCGCACTTCCTCGAAGCGCTGGACCTGCGCGGCATGGCGGCCGGCCTGCTGGTGGAGAAGCAGCGGCGCGAGGAGGCGCTCGGCAACATCGAGGGCCTGACGCAGCTGGCCGGCGCCTTCGAGACGGCGGCCGAGTTTTTTTGCGAGCCTCAACGCCGCCGAGCTGCGACAACAGCAGCTCAAGGACAGCGAGAGCCTGGTTCTCGGCAGCATCGAGGCCGCCAAGGGCCTGGAGTTCGACCACGTCCTCCTGCCCTGGCTGGAGCGGCACCGCTTTCCCGACCCCCACGAGCCGGCCGGGGACGAGGCCAACCTTTTTTACGTCGCCATCACCCGGGCCCGCGAGCGGCTGACCTTGCTGGCGCGCGAGGACGCGCCCAGCGCGCTGCTGGCGGCGATGCAGTAAACGTGCGCCGGCGCTGGTCACGCGCCGTGCGCGGCACAATCCCGCCCTATGTCACACGATGAATCCACTCCCCCGCCGCCCGCCTCCGAGGCGCCGGACGAGGTCGCGCACCCGCGCTCCATCCGCAGCTATGTCATGCGCGCCGGCCGCACCACCGAGGGCCAGGCGCGCGCGCTGGCCGAACTGAGCCCGCGTTTCGTGCTGCCCTACCAGGAAACGCTGCTCGACGTCGAGGCGAGCTTCGGGCGCCGCGCCCCCACCGTCTTCGAGATCGGCTTCGGCATGGGCGAAGCGACGGCCCACATCGCCTCGGTCCGGCCCGAGGACAACTTCATCGGCTGCGAGGTCCACGAGCCCGGTGTCGGCGCCCTGCTCAAGCGCATCGCCGAAAAGCATCTCACCAACCTGCGTATCGTCCGCCACGATGCGGTGCAGGTGCTGGAGCACATGATCGCGCCGGCTTCGCTGGCCGGGGTGCACGTCTTTTTCCCCGACCCCTGGCACAAGAAGCGCCACCACAAGCGCCGCCTGATCCAGCCGCCCTTCGTGGCCCTGCTGGCCTCGCGGCTGGCGCCCGGCGGCTACCTGCACTGCGCCACCGACTGGCAGCCATATGCCGAGCAGATGCTCGACGTGCTGACGGCCGAGCCAGCGCTGCGGAACACGGCGGCCGACTATGCGCCCAAGCCCGACTATCGGCCCTTGACCAAGTTCGAGAACCGCGGCCTGCGCCTCGGCCACGGCGTCTGGGACCTGGTGTTCAGGAAACGCTGAGCCGGGCTCAGCCGTGCCACTCCACCCAGCCGGTCCAGGCGGTCAGGATCACCAGGCCGCCGAACACGATGCGGTACCACGCGAAGATGGTGAAGTCGTGGGTGGACACGTAGCGGATCAGCCAGCGGATGCACAGCAGCGCGCTGAAGAAGGCGAACAGCAGGCCCACGCCAAACATCGGCAGGTCCTCGACGCTGAGCAGCGAGCGCTGCTTGTAGAGCGAGTAGACGCCGGCGCCGATCAAGGTCGGGATGCCGAGGAAAAAGCTGAACTCGGTGGCCGCCTTGCGCGAGAAGCCGAAGATCATCGAGCCGATGATGGTGGCGCCCGAGCGGCTGGTGCCCGGCAGCAGCGCGGCGCATTGCACCAGGCCCACCTTGAGCGCGTCCAGCGGCGTCATGTCGTCCACCGTCTCGACGCGGGCGCGGCGGCCGCCTTCGAGGTCGCGTTCGCCGAAGTGGCGGCGGTGGCGGCGCTCGGCCCACAGGATGATGAGGCCGCCGATCACGAAGGCCGACGCGACGAAAATCGGGTTGAACAGCCGCTCCTTGATCATCGAGCCGAACACCAGGGCCATCACCACGGCCGGCACGAAGGCGATCACGACATTGAGCGCGAAGCGCTGCGCCGCCGGGTCGTGCGTGATGCCGGTGACCGTGCGCAGCAGGCGCTCGCGGTACTCCCACATCACGGCGAACATCGCGCCGGTCTGGATCGCAATCTCGAAGACCTTGACCTTGTCGCCCACCAGGCCGAGCAGCGAAGACGTGAGGATGAGGTGCCCGGTCGACGAGATCGGCAGGAACTCGGTCAGCCCCTCGACGATGCCCATGACGGCCGCCTTCAACAACAGCGCGATGTCCAAATAGCCCCCTTACTGAGAAACGCCGGGCATGATACCCAGGCGGATTGCTGAAGCTGTGTAGCTTCGCAACCGTGCAAGCGTCGGATGCCCGCGCAGGGCTTCAGCGCACCGGCTGCAAGGTGATGGCCAGGCCGCGCTCGGTGACCCGGATGGGACCGGGCTGATAACCCCGTGCGTCCAGCTGCTGCAGGTCCTCGGGCTTGAGTTCGTACACGCTCAGCTCGCTGAGCAGGTCCTCGGCCAGCGCGGTCGCGACGCGGCTCAGGCTGCCTTCGCGCTGGCCTTGCCAGCCCGTCAGGTCGAGCCGCTCGACACGCGGCTCCGACAGCCGCACGCTGCGGCTCGCGGGGTCGTAGCGCAGCCCGTAGCTCAGCCCGACCGTGCCCCGCACCGGCCGGCTGCCGAGGAAGGCGCCGAGCTTCAGGTCGAACTCGGTGCCCAGCCGGTTCTCCTGCGGCAGCAGCCGCAGCCGCGGCGACAGCGCGACCAGATCGAGCGCGCCGAGCACGCGCGAGTTGAAGGGGAACTGCCCGTTCAGCGCTTCGAGCAGCCGGGCTTCGGAGATCTCGAGGGTGCGCTCGCCGCGCAGCCCGGCGCAGCCGGTTGCCAGCAGACCCGACGCGGCAGCCGCGACCAGCAGCAGGCGACGCCGCGAGGCGGGCGATACGAGGCGCGCAGAGGGCGGCCGGAGGGGGCGGTTCTCATTCATGACGCAGAGCCTGGATGGGCAGCAGCGCCGCGGCGCGCCGTGCCGGATAAAACCCGAAAAACACGCCGACCGCGGCCGAGAAGCCGGCGGCCAGCACGATGGCCGGCCAACCCAGCACCACCTCCCAGCCGGCGAACCAGGCAACCGCCGCCGAGGCCAGCGCCCCGAGCGCGATGCCGATCGCGCCGCCGACGCCGCTGAGCGTGACCGCCTCGATCAGGAACTGCCCGAGGATATCGCGCGAGCGGGCGCCCACCGCCATGCGCAGGCCGATCTCGCGGGTGCGCTCGGTCACGCTCACCAGCATGATGTTCATGATGCCGATGCCGCCCACCACCAGGCTCACGCCCGCCACCGCGGCGAGCAGCCAGGTCATCACCTGGGTCGAGGCCTCCTGGGCCGCCAGCACCTCGGTGAGGTTGCGGATCGTGAAGTCGTCCTCCTGGTCGGGCTGCAGGCGGTGGCGCTGGCGCAGCAGCTGGCGCATGCCCTCCTCGGCCGCCTGCATGCTCTGGCCCTCGTGCACCTGCACCGTCACGCTGCCCACCGTGCGCAGCCGGCTGGAGCTGCGGCCCTGCACCCGGTTGCGATAGGTCGACAGCGGCACCACGACGAGGTCGTCCTGGTCCTGGCCGAAGGAGTTCTGGCCCTTGCGCCCGAGCACGCCGATCACGGTCAGCGGCACCCGGTTGACGCGGATCATCTGGTCGATCGGGTCCTCGTCGCCGAACAGCTCGCGCGCCACCGACTGGCCGATCAACGCGACCTTGGCCGAACGCGCCAGCTCGGCCGGCTCGAACAGCCGGCCTGCCTCCACCGGCCAGTCACGCACCTCGAAAAATTCATTGGTGGTGCCCAGCACCTGGGTCGGCCAGTTGGCGTTTTGCGCCACCACCTGGGCCCCGGTGCGCTGCTGCGGTGCGGTGGCCCGCACCTCCGGCACCTCGCGGGCGATCGCGATCGCGTCGTCCTCGGTCAGCGTGTTGCCGGCGCCGCTGCCCAGGCGCACGCCCGAGGCAGTGCGCGAGCCGGGCATCAGCAGGATGACATTGGAGCCCAGCGAGCGGATCTGTTCGGCCACCCGGGCCTGCGCGCCACCGCCGATGGCGATCATCGTGATGACCGCGGCCACGCCGATGATGATGCCCAGCATGGTGAGCACGCTGCGCATCAGGTTGGTGACCAGCGCGCGCCAGGCCGAGCGCCATGCCGCCGCGAAGTTCATGACAGCCCCTCGACCGACGGGTACGTCGGCCGATCCCCCGAGGGGATGCGGGCCGGCTTGGGAGCGGCCCGGCGCTCGGCCCGCTGACATGACAGCCCCTCGACCGACGGGTACGCCGGTCGATCCCCCGAGGGGATGCGGGCCGGCTTGGGAGCGGCCCGGCGCTCGGCCCGCGGGCGGGTTGGCACTGGATGTCTCATGCCGCTTGCCCCGCGCCGCGCGGCGCCTGCCGGCTGTCCTCGATCACGTGGCCGTCGCGGAACACCAGGCGACGCGCCGCCCACGCCGCGACGTCGTGCTCGTGGGTCACCAGCACGATGGTGATGCCACGGCCGTGCAGCTCGGTGAGCAGGCGCATCACTTCGTCCGAGGTGGTGCTGTCGAGCGCGCCGGTGGGCTCGTCGGCCAGGATCATCTGCGGGCGGTTCACCAGCGCTCGCGCGATCGCGACGCGCTGCTGCTGGCCGCCCGACAGCTCGGCCGGCGTGTGGCCGGCGCGCGAGGCCAGGCCGACCTGCTCCAGGCAGGCCAGCGCGCGCTCGCGGCGTTCACGCCGCTCGACGCCGGCGTACACCAGCGGCAGCTCGACGTTCTCCACCGCCGAGGTGCGCGGCAGCAGGTTGAACTGCTGGAACACGAAGCCGATGCGCCGGTTGCGGATCGCCGCCAGGGCATCGCCCGACAGCGAGTCGACCGGCTCGCCCGCGAGCCGGTAGCTGCCGGAGGTGGGCCGGTCCAGGCAGCCGAGGACGTTCATCAGGGTGGACTTGCCCGAGCCCGAGGCGCCCATGATGGCGACGAACTCGCCGGCCTCGATGTCCAGCGACACGCCGCGCAAGGCGTGCACCGGGTTGCCGGTGTCGCCGCCCATCAGGTAGGTCTTGTAGAGCTCGCGCACTTCGATCAAGGCCATGTGGCAGCCCCGCTCACAAGCCCAGCCGGGGCCCGCCCGCCGGACGCGCGCCGCGGCCCTCGCCCGCCGCCGAGACGACGCCGGTGACGACCCGGTCGCCTTCCTTGATCGGGCCTTCCAGCACCTCGGTCATGGCACCGTCGCTGATGCCCAGCCGCACCGGCACGGTCCGAGGCTCGCCGCCCTCTGCCGGCAACAGGTGCAGGCGGGACCGCGCGCCGCCGCCTTCGCCCCGGCCGCCGCTCCCGCGTCCCGCAGCGGCTCCCTCGCGCCGTGCCGCGGCCGGGCGCTCCGCCTCCTCGGCCCCCGGCAGGCGCACCCGCAGCGCCGCATTGGGCACCTTGAGCACCGCGTCGCGCTGGTCGGTGACGATGCGCACATTGGCCGTCATCCCGGGCAGCAGCCGGCTGCCCGCTTGCGTGAAGGCGATCACCACCGTGTAGGTCACGACGTTCTGGGTGGTGGTGGCCGACTTGCGGACCAGCTTCACCCGCCCCTCCAGGCTGCGGCCCGGGAAGGCGTCGACCGTGAAGCTGGCGGCCTGGCCCGGCTGCACCCGGCCGATGTCGGCCTCGTCGACCGGCACTTCCACCTGCATGTCCTCCAGGTTGCGCGCGATCACGAACAGCTCGGGCGCTTGCAGGCTGGCCGCCACGGTCTGGCCCAGCTCGATGCTGCGCTTGATCACGATGCCGTCGACCGGCGAGCGGATCTGGGTGCGCTGCAGGTCGACCCGGGCCTGGGCCAGCTGGGCTTCGCGCTGGCGCACCGTGGCTGCGGCGCTGCCGGTCTGGGCGCGCGCCACCTGCTGCTGGGCCTGCGCGCTCTGCAGCGCCTGCTGCAGCGCATCGGCCTGCGACGCGCTGCGCTCCAGTTCGGCCGGGGAGATGAAACCCTGCGCCACCAGGTCGCGGTTGCGCGCCAGGTCGCGCCGGGCCTGCTGGGCCTCCAGCCCGGCGCGGCTGGCCGCCGCCGTGGCGGCGAGTGCGTTGGCCTGCGCGGTCAGCACCGCGGCGCGGGCGGCTTCGAGATCGGCCTGCGCCTGCTGCACCCGGTACTCGAAGCTCTGGGGGTCGAGCCGGGCGATCAACTGGCCCTTGCGCACCTCTGAATTGAAGTCCGCCAGCACCTCCAGGATCTGCCCCGAGACCTGGCTGCCGACCTGCACCTGCGACACCGCGGTCACAGTACCGGCGGCCGACACGCTGGCCTGCAGGCTGCCGCGTTCCACCGGCGCGCTGCGATAGCTGTCGGCAGCGTCCCGGCCGCCCTTCCACCCCCAGAAGCCGGCCGCTGCCGCAGCAAGACCGAGGACCCCCACGAGCACGACGGCCCGCCACTGCTTGACTCTCATGCCGGCGATTCTAGAAAGACCCGCCCGCCGCCGATGCGCCCACCGCACACTTCACGCTTCTTTACCTCGGCCGCCCTGCGCGCGCACGAGGGCTGTACGCGACATTGCGGCTCCGCACGCCCCGGCCGGGCGGCGCGATCTCTTGCCTTGACCCTGACAGGGTCACGCAGTACATTACTGACCGGTCAGTCATTATTGTTCCGATGTCTTCACACGTCCCCGCCTCACCGCCCCCTGCCGACGCCGAGCCCGCACGCCGCCGGCGCAAGGAAGCGCGTCCCCAGGAATTGCTGGACGCGGCGTTGGACCTGTTTGTCGAAAAAGGTTTCGCGGCCACCAAGATCGACGATGTCGCGGCCCGCGCCGGGGTTTCCAAGGGCACGGTCTATCTCTACTTCCCGAGCAAGGAAGAGCTGCTGAAGGCGGTGATCCGGCACAACCTGAGCCTCACCATTGCGCAGGGCGACAACATCGTCAGCAACTTCGAAGGCAGCACGCCGGACCTGATGCGCCTGGTCACGCACACCTGGTGGGAGCGTGTCGGCGAGACCCAGGCCTCGGGCATCTTCAAGCTCATCATCACCGAGGTGCGGAACTTCCCCGACCTGGCCGAGTTCTATCAGGCCGAGGTGATCGAGCCGGGCCACCGGCTGCTCGCCAAGCTGCTGCAGCGCGGCGTCGACCGCGGCGAGTTCCGGGTCACCAACCTGCTGGACACGGCGCACTCGTTCATCTTCCCGATGTTGATGCTGGCGCTGCACAAGCATTCCATCGGCGCCTTCCCCTGCCACATCACGGGAGAGATCGCCGAGGACCCGCGCCGTTTCATCAGCAACCATACCGAATTGATGCTGCGCGGCCTGGCGCCCGATCCCGAAGACAACCGGGCACGGCGAACGCCTTAGAGCGGTCCGGCGTGCAAACGACAACAACAGCGAGACGAAAGCAATGAGGGTCACGACAAGACGTTGGCTGAAATGGCTGCTGCCCACCCTGGTGGTGCTGGTGCTGGGGGCCGCCGTGGGCCGCGCCATCAAGGCCAAGCAGGCCGACCGGGCGCAGGCCACCCAGGCCGCCGGCGTGGCCGCGGCAGCGCTGGAACTCGCGCCCACCGATCTGGTGCCGGTGCAGCGTCAGGAGCTGGTGCGCCGGCTGCCGATCTCGGGCAGCCTCGAAGCCGTCTCCACCGCCGTGGTGAAGGCCAAGGTCGCGGCCGAGGTGCGCGAGCTCGGCGTGCGCGAAGGCGACAAGGTGCGTGCCGGCCAGCTGATCGCCCAGCTCGACACCAGCGAATACGCCGCGCGGCTGCGGCAAGCGCAAGAGCAGGCCGCCTCGGCGCGGGCCCAGCTGGAGATCGCCGAGCGCACCTTGCAGAACAACCGCGCCCTGGTCGACCAGGGTTTCATCTCCAAGAACGCGCTGGACACCTCCGTGTCCAATGCCGCCGCCGCCCGCGCCACCCTGCTCGCGGCCCAGGCCAACGCCGACCTGGCGCGCAAGGCGCTGGACGACACGGCCCTGCGCGCGCCCATCCCGGGCCAGGTCTCGCAGCGGTTCGTGCAGGCCGGCGAGCGCGTCGGCGTCGATGGGCGTGTGGTCGAGATCGTCGACCTGTCGCGCATCGAGCTGAAGGCCGCCGTCGCGCCCGAGGACGTGGCCCAGCTGCAAGTCGGCAGCCGCGCCCAGCTGCAGGTGGACGGACTGGCGACCCCGGTCGCCGCCGAGGTGGCGCGCATCAACCCCGGCACCCAGGCCGGCACCCGTGCGGTGCTGGTCTACCTGAGCGTGCAGCCGCAGGCCGGGCTGCGCCACGGCCTGTTCGCCAGCGGCCAGGTCGAGCTGGGCCGCGGCCCGGCACTGGCAGTGCCGGAGGGCAGCGTGCGGCGGGACCAGCCCGAGCCCTATGTGCTGGTGGTGCAGGACGGCAAGGTGGTGCACAAGCGCGTCTCGCTGGGGCCGCGCGGCAGCGCCGGCCCGCGCGGCGAGGCCCTGGTGGCGGTGGCTTCGGGCCTCAGCGAGGGCGACCGCGTGCTGCAGGGCAGCCTGGGCCTGGTGCGCGACGGCACGCCGGTGCGTGTCACCGCGATGGCCCCCGCCGCCGCGGCGAGCCGCTGAGAGCCGCCGAGGGAGCCGGCCATGTGGTTCACGCGCGTTTCGATCAAAAACCCGGTCCTGGCAACGATGGTGATGCTCGCCTTCGTGGTGCTGGGGCTGTTCGCCCTGCAGCGGCTCAAGGTCGACCAGTTCCCGGACATCGAGTTTCCGGTCGTGGTGGTGCAGATCGCCTACCCCGGCGCCTCGCCGGAGATCGTCGAGTCCGAGGTCACCAAGAAGGTCGAGGAGGCGGTCAATACCATCGCCGGCATCAACCAGCTGATGTCGCGCTCCTATGACGGCCAGTCGGTCGTCATCATCCAGTTCAACCTCGAGCTGGACGGCCGCAAGGCCGCCGAGGACGTGCGCGAGAAGATCGCGGGGATCCGGCCGCTGCTGCGCGACGAAGTCGAGGAGCCGCGCGTGCTGCGCTTCGACCCGGCCTCGCGCGCCATCTACACGCTGGCCCTGACCTCGCCCGACGGCTCGCGCTCGCCGGTCGAGCTGAGCAGCCACGCCGACCAGATCGTCAAGAAGCGCCTGGAGAACGTGCGCGGCGTCGGCTCCGTGACCCTGGTCGGCGCGGTCAACCGCGAGATCAATATCTACCTGCGGCCCGATGCCCTGGAGGCCCTCGGCGTCGGCGTCGACCAGGTGCTGCAGGCGGTGCGCACCGAAAACCAGGACCTGCCGGCCGGCGCGCTGCGCTCCAGCGAACGCGAGCAGGTGGTGCAGATCAGCGGCCGCCTGAAACGGCCCGAGGACTTCCGCGACATCATCGTCGCGCGCAAGGGCAGCAACGGCAGCAGCGTGCCGGTGCGCCTGTGGCAGGTGGCCGACGTGGTGGACGGCCCGCAGGAAGTCGAGAGCCTGGCGCTCTACAACGGCCAGCGCACCCTGGCGCTGTCGGTGCAGAAGGCGCAGGGCGAGAACACCATCGACGTGGTCGACGGGCTCAACCGCGTGGTCGAGGAACTGCGCGGCGAGTTGCCGCCGGGTCTGGCGCTGGACGTCGTGAGCGACACCTCGCGGCCCATCCGCGTGGCGGTGAAAAACGTGCGCCAGACGCTGATCGAAGGCGCCGTGCTGACGATCGCGATCGTCTTCCTGTTCCTCAATTCCTGGCGCTCGACCGTCATCACGGGCCTGACCCTGCCGATCGCGCTGATCGGCACTTTCCTCTTCATGTACTGGTTCGGCTTCTCCATCAACATGCTCACGCTGATGGCGCTGAGCCTGTGCGTGGGCCTGCTGATCGACGATGCCATCGTGGTGCGCGAGAACATCGTGCGCCATGTGCAGATGGGCAAGAGCCCGTACCAGGCCTCGCTGGACGGGACACAGGAGATCGGCCTGGCGGTGCTGGCGACCACCTTGTCCATCGTCGCGGTGTTCCTGCCGATCGGCTTCATGGAAGGCATCATCGGACGCTTTTTCCACCAGTTCGGCGTCACCATCGTCGCGGCGGTGATGATCTCGATGTTCGTCAGCTTCACGCTGGACCCGATGATGTCCAGCGTCTGGCACGATCCGGCGATCCGCCATGAAGGCGACGCGGCACGCCCGCGCGGCCTCTACGACCGCACCCTGGGTCGGCTCACCGGCGCGGTCGATCGCTTCTCGAACTGGCTGGCCGACGCCTATCAGCGCATCCTCGCCTGGTCGCTGAAGCACAAGCTCGCCACGCTGGGCATCGCCGCGCTGAGCCTGGTACTGAGTTTCGCCATCGTGCCCATCCTCGGTACCGAGTTCGTGCCCAAGGCCGACTTCTCCGAGACCAGCATCAACTTCTACACGCCCACCGGCTCGTCCATCGAAGTGACCGAAGCCAAGACGCGCCAGGTGGACGCGATCGTGCGCGAGTTCCCCGAGGTGCGCTACACCGTCGCCACCGTCAACTCCGGCCAGGCGCAGGGCCGCAACTACGCCAGCCTGCACGTGCGGCTGGTGGACCGCGACCAGCGGCAGCGCAGCGTCGACGAGATCTCGGCGCTGCTGCGCAAGCGGCTGGCGCGCGTGCCGGGCATCACCGTGACCCACGTCGGCCTGCTCGATTCGGTGGGCGGCGCCAAGCCCATCTCGCTGTCCGTCCAGGGGGCCGACCTGCGCGAGCTGCAGCGCCTGACCGACACGCTGACGGCGCGACTGCGCGGCATTCCCGGCCTGGTGGACCTCGACACCACGATGAAACCGAACAAGCCCACCGTCGACGTCGAGGTGCGCCGCGACGCGGCCTCCGACCTGGGACTCGGCGTGGGCGCCATCACCGAGACGCTGCGCGCCCTCGTGGCCGGCCACACGACCGGCAACTGGCGCGCTCCCGACGACCAGAGCTACGACGTCAAGGTGCGCCTCGCGCCTGAGGCCCGGCACGCGCTGCCGGACCTGGAGCGCCTGGGCCTGAGCCTGGCATCACCCGACGGCGGCAGCCGCATCGTGCGCCTCTCGCAGGTGGCCGACATCCGCCCCTCCTTCGGGCCCAACCAGATCAACCGGCGCGACCTCAACCGCGAGGTCGAGATCACCGCCAACGTCTCCGGCCGCTCGCTCGGCGAGGTGTCGGCCGAGATCCGCCGCGTGCTGGACGACACCGCCTTCCCCGCCGGCTACCGCTGGAAGTTCGGCGGCTCGACCAAGGACATGCAGGAGTCCTTCGGCTACGCGGTCTCGGCGCTGGCGCTGGCGGTGATCTTCATCTACATGATCCTGGCCTCGCAGTTCAAGAGTTTCCTGCAGCCGATCGCGCTGATGTCCTCGCTGCCGCTGACCCTGATCGGCGTGGTGCTGATCCTGCTGCTGTTCCGCTCGACCCTGAACATGTTCTCCATCATCGGCGTCGTGATGCTGATGGGCCTGGTGACCAAAAACGCGATCCTGCTGGTCGACTTCGCCAACCGGGCGCGCCAGGGCGACAGCGGCGAGGGCCTGACGGGCCGGCAGCTGGGCCGCGAGGAGGCCCTGCTGATGGCCGCCCGGGTGCGGCTGCGACCCATCCTGATGACCACCCTCGCGATGGTGTTCGGCATGGTGCCGCTGGCCTTCGCGCTGTCCGAGGGTGCCGAGCAGCGCGCACCCATGGGCCAGGCGGTGATCGGCGGGGTCATCACCTCCTCGCTGCTGACCCTGGTGGTGGTGCCGGTGATCTATTGCTACCTCGACGACCTGTCGGCGTGGCTGAAGCGCAAGCTGCGTGGCTCGAGCGCGGCTGCAGGTCCTGTCGTGGCGGGGGAGGCGAAATAAAATGCCGGTTTCTCCCCATGTCCACTCATCGCCAGGACGGCTCATGAACATCGAACAAGCCCGCTTCAACATGATCGAACAACAGATCCGCACCTGGGAGGTGCTGGATCAGTCCGTGCTGTCGCTGCTGGCAGTGGTCAAACGCGAGGACTTCGTGCCGGCGGAGCACCGTTCGATGGCCTTCATCGACATGGCGGTGCCGCTGGTGGACAACGGCTCGCTGGGCCGCTCGATGCTGGAGCCCAAGGTCGAGGCCCGCCTGCTGCAGGAGCTGGGTGTCGGCAAGCACGAGAAGGTGCTCGAGATCGGCGCCGGCTCCGGCTACATGGCGGCCTTGCTGGCGCACAAGGCGCAGCGCGTGCTGAGCCTGGAGATCGACCCCGAGCTGGCCCGTTTCGCGGCCGACAACCTCAAGCGCGCGGCGGTGATGAATGCCGAGGTGCGCCAGGCCGACGGCTCCAAGGGCGCGCTCGCCGAAGGCCCCTTTGACGTCATCGTCGCGTCCGGCTCGGTGGCGACGGTGCCGCAGCCGCTGCTCGACCAGCTCAAGGTCGGCGGCCGCCTGACCACCATCGTCGGCCACGAGCCCGTGATGCAGGCCGTGCTGGTGACACGCGTCGACCAGAATGCCTGGCGCACCGAGGTGCTGTTCGACACGATGGCGCCGCGCCTGCTCGGCTTCGACGAGCCGCCCAAGTTCCGCTTCTGACCCGCCCATGCAGCAACTCTCCGTTCGCGACACCCGGCACCTGATCGCCACCGCCGACCCGGCCCGCCCGCCGCTGCTGCTGGATGTCCGCGAACCGTGGGAGTTCTCGCTGGCCGCGATCCGGCTCGCTGCAGCCGAGACCCTGCACATCCCGATGCAGCAGGTCCCGGCCCGGCTGGCCGAGATCCCGCGCGACCGCACCGTGATCTGCGTCTGCCACCACGGCATGCGCAGCCTGCAGGTCGCGCACTACCTGGCGGCTCAGGGCCACGACGACGTGATCAACCTGCAGGGCGGCATCGATGCCTGGTCGCAAGAGGTCGACCCGGACCTGCCGCGCTACTGACGCCTGCCCCCTCGCCCCCTCCAGCGGAACTTGACCACAGAAGGAATCGACCCATGTCCGAGCCCGTGTCCCAGCCCTTTCGCCGCAGTGTGCGCCGCCGGCCGGCCCGCCTGGTGCTGTCGCTGGGCATCGCCGCCCTGTTCGCCAGCGGCGGCGCCGTGCAGGCGCAGAGCCTGGCCGAGGTCTACCAGGCCGCGCGCGACTACGACGCCACCTACCTGGCAGCGCGGGCGCAGGCCGAGTCGGTCCGCTACCAAGCCGAGCAGGCCTATGCGCTGCGGCGCCCCAAGGCAGAGCTGAACGCCGCCTACACGCGCTCCGAAAACGAAACCGCCAGCGGCATCGACCGCTCCAACCGCAGCACCCAGGTCGGCGTGGGCGCGCGTCAGCCGCTGTTCAACCGCGCCAACGGCGCCACCATCGAGCAGGCCGAGCGCAGCCTGCAAGTCGCGACTGCCGAGCTGCAGGAGGCCGAGCAGGACCTGATCGTGCGCGTCGCCGACGCCTATTTCCAGGTGCTGGCCGCGCAGGACGCGCTGGCTGCCGCGCAGGCCAACAAGAAGGCCATCTCCGAGCAACTGGCGTCGGCCAAGCGCAACTTCGAGGTCGGTACCGCAACCATCACCGACACCCGCGAGGCGCAGGCCCGCTTCGACCTGGCGACCGCGCAGGAGATCGCCGCCGACAACGACCTGCGCACCAAGCAGATCGCGCTCGACCAGCTGGTCGGCCGCACCGGGGTCAGCCCGCGTCCGCTGCCCGGCAGCGTGGCACTGCCGCCGGTGCAACCCGCCAACGTCGAGGAGTGGGTGGCCCAGACCGACAACGCGCCCACCGTGCGGCGTGCCCGCCTGGGCCTGGAGATCGCCGAGCTGGAGACCGACAAGGCCCGCGCCGGCCACCTTCCGACCGTCGATCTGGTGGGCCAGGCCGGCCGCAACCGCCTGCGCGGCGATCCGCAGAGCGCGCTGCCCGGCGCCTCGGGCCTGGGCACCTCCAAGAGCGCCAGCGTCGGTGTGGAGCTGAAGCTGCCGCTGTTCGCCGGCTTCGCGGTGCAGAACCGGGTCAAGGAAACCCTGCTGCTGGAGGAAAGGTCGCGCAACGACCTGGACGCGGCCCGCCGCGGTGTCGCCCAAGGCACCCGCCAGGCCTTTTTCGGCGTGCAGTCCAAGCTCGCGCAGGTCAAGGCGCTGGAAGCGGCCGAGGCCTCCAGCCAGCTGGCGCTGGAGGCGACCCAGCTCGGCTACAAGGTCGGCGTGCGGGTCAACCTCGATGTGCTGAACGCACAGACCCAGCTGTTCAACACCCGCCGCGACCTGGCCCAGGCACGCTACGACGTGCTGGTCAACAGCTTGAGGCTGCGCCAGGCCGCCGGCGTGCTGGTGCCCGAGGACGTCACCCCGATCAACGGGCTGCTGACGCCCTGAGCCTGTCCTCCTCGTTCGCCACCGCGGCGATGCGGCGTGCCATGGCGGCCGCGGCGCCGCGGTTGGCCTCGGCGAACGCGAGGCAGCAGGCGACCCGCGCGCCGCGCTCCTGCGACTGCGCCAGCTCGGTGGCCCGCGTGACACCGTCCTGCAGGCTGTCGACGCGCAGGGCGGCACCCGCTTGCAAGGACAGCTCCGCCGCGTCGGCGAAGTTGAAGGTGTGCGGCCCCATCACCACGGGGCAGCCGCAGGCGGCCGCCTCGATGAGGTTCTGCCCGCCCAGCGGCGCGAAGCTGCCGCCCAGCAAGGCCACGTCGGCGGCGCTGTAGTAGGCCGGCATCTCGCCGATCGAGTCGCCCAGCCAGACATCGACCGCAGCCGCCTCGGCCGGGGGCAGCGGGCCGCTCCAGCTGCTGCGCCGCAGCTGGGTCAGACCCGCGGCCTTGACCAGGGCAGCCACCTCGTCGAAGCGCTGCGGATGGCGCGGGATCAGCAGCAGCAGCGGACGGGGCCCGGGCAAGCGTTTCCAGGCCGCGAGCAGCGTTTCCTCCTCGCCCTCGCGCGTGCTGGCGGCGGCCACCAGCGGCCGACCCGCTAGCACCGCGTGCCAGCTGCGGCCGCGTTCGATCAGCGCGGCGTCGGGCGTCATGTCGAATTTGACGTTGCCGCACACTTCCACCGGCTCGGCCCCGGCTTCGCGCAAGCGCACGGCATCGGCCTCGGTCTGCGCCAGCACGAGGCGCAGCGCATGCACCGCGGGGCGCATCACCGCCTCCAGCCGGCGCGCCTGGCGCAGGCTTTTTTCGCTCAGGCGGGCATTGGCGAGCACCATCGGCACACCGGCATCGCGGGCGCCGTGCAGCAGGTTGGGCCAGACCTCGGTTTCCATCAGCACGCCGACGCGAGGCCGGAACTGCTGGAAAAAGCGCTGCACGACACCCGGCGTGTCGTAGGGCAGCCAGGCCTGGCGGTCACCGGCCTGGAGCAGCTTCTCGCCGGCCTCGCGCCCGGTGGCAGTGCCGTGGGTGAGCAGCAGGCGCATGCCCGGCAACTCGCGCCGCAAGGCCTCGACCAGGCCGGCCGCCGCGCGTGTCTCGCCCAGCGACACCGCATGCAGCCAGACCCAGTCGCGCGAAGGCCGGCCGCGGTAGAGGCCGAGCCGCTCCAGCACCGCATGGCGGTAGAGCGGCTCCTCGCGCCCGCGCCACCAGAGCTTGACCAGGTAGACCGGCTGGAGCAGCCCCAGCAAGGCCGAATAGGCATGCCGCGCCAGGCCGCGACGCACGGCGCTCACCGCGCCGCTCCTGCGGCGGCGCCGGCACGAGAAAAGATGAAAAGGAAAAATCGCACCGGGCGATTGTCTACAAATTCGTAACGAGCTGATGCTCGGCGGCCTTCATGAGAAGGGGATGTTGTACGACACCCCTGCCGGCACAAAAAAGCCCGCACGCGGCGGGCTTGGGAGACCTTCGAGCCGGGCCGCACTCAATGCCCCGCGCCCACCTGGGCATCGGGCTTGACCGAGCGCAACGCGGTCATGAACTCGTGCTCGATGCGATGCAGCGCCTCCTGCGTGTGGCCCTCGAAACGCAGCACCAGCACCGGCGTGGTGTTGGACGCGCGCACCAGGCCGAAACCATCGGCGTATTCGGCGCGCAGGCCGTCGATCGTGATGACCTCCTGGGCGTCCTTGAAGACCTCGCCGCCCGAGAGCTTGGCGCGCAGCTTCTCGATCACCTGGTGGTGCTCGCCTTCGGCGCAGGGCACATTCAGCTCGGGGGTGTTGAAGCTGGTCGGCAGACCGTTCAGCACGGCGCTCGGGTCCTGGCTGCGCGAGAGGATCTCGAGCAGGCGGGCGGCGGTGTAGGTGGCATCGTCGAAGCCGTACCAGCGCTCCTTGAAGAAGATGTGGCCGCTCATCTCGCCGGCGATCGGCGAGCCGGTCTCCTTGAGCTTGGCCTTCACCAGCGAGTGCCCGGTCTTCCACATCAGCGGCTGGCCGCCGGCGTCGCGGATCACCGGGGCGAGGCGCTGGGTGCACTTCACGTCATAGATGATGGAGGCACCGGGGTTGCGGCTCAGGATGTCCTGGGCGAACAGCATCAGCTGCCGGTCGGGATAGATGATGCTGCCGTCCTTGGTCACGACACCGAGCCGGTCGCCATCGCCATCGAAAGCCAGGCCCAGTTCGGCGTCGGTCTCCTGCACGGTGCGGATCAGGTCGGCGAGGTTCTCGGGCTTGGACGGATCGGGATGGTGGTTGGGGAAATCACCGTTCACTTCCGAATACAACTCGGTCACCTCGCAACCGAGCGCACGCAGGATGCCGGGGGCCGACGCGCCGGGGATGCCGTTGCCCGAGTCGACCACGATCTTCATCTTGCGGGCGAGCTGGGCGTCGCCGCTGATGCGGTCGCTGTATTCCTTCAGCAGGTCCCACTGCGTCAGGCCGCCTTCGCCCTGTGCATAGTCTTCCGCCTCGATGCGCCGACGCAGGGCCTGGATCTCGTCGCCGTAGATCGCGCGGCCGGCGAGCACCATCTTGAAGCCGTTGTAGTCCTTCGGGTTGTGGCTGCCGGTGACCTGGATGCCCGAGGAGCAGCGTGTCGCTGCGGCATAGTAGGTCATGGGGGTGGTGACCGGGCCGAGGTCGATGACGTCCACGCCGGTGCTGCGCAGGCCACGGATCAGGGCCGCCGAGATGGCCGGGCCCGAGAGGCGGCCGTCGCGGCCGACCGCGACGACCTTCTCGCCCTGCACCCGGGCCTCGCTGCCGAAGGCGCGGCCGAGGTGCTCGGCGACCGATTCATCCAAGGTCTTGCCGACGATGCCGCGCACGTCGTAGGCCTTGAAGATGGATGCTTCTACTTTCATGAAGAGTACTCCCCTGTACTGCAGTGAATCGCCGGATTGTAGGGAGGGGCGCCGCTGTGCTTGTGACCGCACGGTAACGTCGGGAGCCCGCCCCTCGGATCACGGGCAAGCGGCGGGCCACATGTCCGGAAACGGCCAGTCGGCGCCGGGCGGCCGCCGATAATCGCGGCATGACGATCAATGCCGACGCCGCCTACCTCGCCCTCAAGGCGCGCGACCGACGCTTCGACGGCCGGCTGTTTGTCGGCGTCACCTCGACGCGCATCTACTGCCGCCCGGTCTGCCGCGTCCGGACGCCCAAACGCGACAACTGCCGCTTTTACGGCAGTGCGGCCCAGGCCGAGGCGGCCGGCTTCCGGCCCTGCCTGAAGTGCCGGCCCGAGATCGCGCCGGCCGATCGCAGCCTGGCATGGTCCGTGATGGACGCTTCGCGCACGCTGGCCCACCAGGCGGCCGCATGGCTGGAGCAGTATGCCGCCCTCGGCGAGCAGGCCCGCATGGACCGGCTCGCCGCTGTGCTGGGCATCACCGATCGCCACCTGCGCCGCATCTTCGCGGCGGAGCATGGCGTGACGCCGCTGCAATACCTGCAGACGCGCCGCCTGCTGCTGGCCAAGCAGTTGCTGACCGACACCCGCCTGCCGGTGACCCAGGTCGCGCTCGCCGCCGGGTTCGGCAGCGTGCGACGTTTCAATGCCGCCTTCGCCGAGCGCTACCGCCTGCAGCCGGGCGAGCTGCGCCGCCAACTGCCCGAGCGCGACACGGGCGACGGACCCGCGGTGAACCTGCAGCTGGCTTATCGCGAGCCCTACGAGGGACGGGCCTTGCTGGGTTTCCTGGCACAGCGGGCCATCCCCGGCGTCGAGGTGGTGCAGTTCGACGGCCCGCACGCCGGCATCCGGCGCAGCCTGCGCATCGAGCACGAGGGCGGGGAACAGCGCGGCTGGCTGCAGGCGAGTTTTGTCCCCGGGCGGCCGGTGCTGCGCATCGCGCTGGCGCCCGAACTGGCTCACCACAGTGCCGCGCTGCTGCGCGGGGTGCGGCGCTGGCTGGACCTGGATGCCGAGCCGGAGGCGATCGACGCGGTGCTGGCCGCCCTGCCCGCACCCGGCACACGCCTGCCGGGTGCCATCGACAGCTTCGAGCTGGCGGTGCGTGCGGTGCTCGGCCAGCAGGTCAGCGTGGCGGCGGCACGCACCTTCGCGACGCGTCTGGTGCAGGCCTACGGCGAACCGGTTGCCACGCCCTGGGACGACGTGAACCGCCTGTTTCCGACCCCGGCCGTGCTGGCGCGGGCCGATGCGGCCGGACTGGGGGAACTCGGCATCGTGCGCCAGCGCGCCGGCGCCATCGTGGCCCTGGCGACGCAGTGGCCCAGCCTGTCCGTCCTCATCGCCCGGGGCAGCGCGCCCGAGGCCCTGATGGCCGCGCTCCAGGCTTTGCCCGGCATCGGCCCGTGGACCGCGCACTACATCGCGATGCGGGCGCTGGCCTGGCCCGACGCCTTCCTGCCCAAGGACGTGGCGCTGCTCAAGGCGATGGAGCAGGTGCTCGGCGTGCGTGGCCAGCGCGCGGCCGACCTGCTGGCGCGCCAGTGGAGCCCCTGGCGCTCGTATGCGGTGCTGCGACTGTGGGCCGCCCTCACCCCCTCTGCCGAGAAAGCCTGAGCCCATGAAAACGACTGTGCCTCGCTACACTGCGCAGCGCCGCATCGCGTCGCCGCTCGGAGAGATCCTGCTGGCCCGCACCGACGCGGGGCTGGCCGGGCTCTGGTTCGAGGGGCAGAAGGACCATCCCGAGGTGCTGTCGGCACCGCAGGCTGCGGCGGACGATGCCTGGCTGGGCCAGGCGGAGGAACAACTGGATCGCTTCTGGCGGGGAGCGCCGGTGGACTTCACGGTCCCGCTGGACCTGCATGGCACGCCCTTTCAGCGCGCCGTGTGGCAAGCCTTGCTGACACTGTCCCTGGGCCGCACCGCCAGCTATCGAGACATTGCGCTGCAGATCGGGTGCACGAGCGCCACGCGGGCCGTCGGCGCGGCGGTGGGACGCAACCCGGTGTCCATCATCGTGCCCTGCCACCGCGTGATCGGCAGCAGCGGCGGCCTCACCGGCTACTCGGGGGGACTGGAAAGAAAAGTGGCGCTGCTGCGCCTCGAAGGGGTGCTGGCGCTCTAGGCGCGCGGCCTCCGCGACCGATTGTTTTTGAAGGACTGAATGAAAGCCCGTGACCTGCTCGATCTCGTTCTGCTCGCCGCCATCTGGGGCGCCTCTTTCCTGTTCCTGCGGCTGGGTGCAAGCGAGTTCGGACCGGTGGCGCTGGCCGCGGTGCGCGTCGCGGGCGCCGGCCTGTTCCTGCTGCCCATCCTCGTGATGAAGCGCCAGACCGCTGCACTGCGCACGCACGCGGGTCATCTGCTCGTCGCGGGCGTGCTGACCAGCGGCCTGCCCTTTCTCTGCTTCAGCTATGCCGCGCTGTCGATCACGGCAGGCCTGTCGTCCATCTTCAATGCCACCACCCCCTTGTTCGGCGCGCTGATCGCCTGGATCTGGCTGAAGGACCGGCCCGGCCCTTGGCGCGCGGCGGGCCTGGCGATCGGTTTCCTCGGGGTGCTCGGGCTCGCCTGGGAGAAGGCCAGCTTCAAGCCCGGCGCCGACGCGACCGGCTGGGCGGTGCTCGCCTGCCTGGCCGCCACCTCGTGCTACGGCTTGTCGGCCAGCTACACCAAACGTTATCTCACCGGCCTGCCGCCCCTGGCCGTGGCCGCCGGCACCCAGTTGGGCGCAACGCTGTTCCTGCTGCTGCCCGCAGTGCGGTGGTGGCCGGCCGCGACGCCCTCGGCCGGAGCCTGGGGAGCGGCCCTTGCCCTCGCGCTGCTGTGCACCGGCCTCGCCTACATCCTCTACTTCCGCCTGCTGGCGCGGGTGGGGCCGGCCAACACCATTTCGGTGACCTTCCTGATCCCGGCCTTCGCCGTGGCCTGGGGCTGGCTTTTCCTCGGCGAGGGCGTGACCGGGGCGATGTTGCTCGGCAGCGCGGTGATCCTGCTGGGCACCGCGCTGGCAACCGGCCTGCTGCCCAGGCGCCCGTCTCGGTGACAATGCGCGCCAGCCCAAACCACCCTCTGGAGCCCTGCCATGAGCCAAGACAAGACTGCCCTGCCCTTTGAACCCGCCACGCCGATCGCCGCAGCTTTCGAGCCCGGCCTGCAAGTCCGCCGCAAGGTGCTGGGCGAGCACCATGTGCGGCGCGCGCTGGACAACGCGGGAGACTTCCAGGCCGAACTGCAGGAACTGGTGACCGCCTTTGCCTGGGGCACGGTGTGGACGCGCGAAGGCCTGCCGCTCAAGACCCGCAGCATGCTCACCGTCGCGATGCTGGTCGCACTGGGCCGCCAGAAGGAACTGGAAGGCCACCTGCGCGGTGCGCTGAACAATGGCGTCAGTGTTGAAGAACTGAAGGAAATCCTTCTGCACAGTGCCGTCTACTGCGGTTTTCCGGCCGCCATCGAAGGCTTCCGCACGGCGGCGACGGTGATCGAGCAATATCGCCAGGACGGCCGGCCTGCAGGAGCGCCGGGTGCGTCCTGAACGCCCCGGGATTCTTGATGAAGCGCCCCTGACGAGGAGACGGCGATGACATCGGCACGCAAGCACAAGTTGCGTATCCCCGCACCCCAGCCCCGCAATCCCCTGGTGGCTCCCGCGGCCCGCCGCAAGGCCGGCTCGCACCGCAAGGGCGAACGTAGCGAGCGGCAGGCCGCGGCTCGCGAACTGCGCAGGCACCTAAAGGGCGACCCAAACTGAGCATCCCCGGGTCGCGTCGACCCATGAAAAAAGCCGCTCGGGGGCGGCTTTTTGAATTGTGGCGGAGTGGACGGGACTCGAACCCGCGACCCCCGGCGTGACAGGCCGGTATTCTAACCAACTGAACTACCACTCCGCGTGGCAGCGAGTCGTCTGCCTCGAGCTTTCGACCCTCAACACCTGCCTCGCTCAACTTGGCGTCCCCTAGGGGATTCGAACCCCTGTTACAACCGTGAAAGGGTCGTGTCCTAGGCCTCTAGACGAAGGGGACCAAATTCATTCTTATCTCTGTTGAATTAAAAAGCCGCCCGGCTGGGCGGCTTTTTGAATTCGCTTGGCGGAGTGGACGGGACTCGAACCCGCGACCCCCGGCGTGACAGGCCGGTATTCTAACCAACTGAACTACCACTCCGCGTGGCAGCGAGTTTCTGCATCGAGCTTTCGACTCTCTGCACAAGCCCCGCCAAACTTGGCGTCCCCTAGGGGATTCGAACCCCTGTTACAACCGTGAAAGGGTCGTGTCCTAGGCCTCTAGACGAAGGGGACAAGATGCTTCGCCATCTCTTGAACCGCGCGCCACCGTGATTGGTGGAGGTAAGCGGGATCGAACCGCTGACCTCTTGCATGCCATGCAAGCGCTCTCCCAGCTGAGCTATACCCCCGTCACTCGTTTCGCCCCTCCGCATCGCATCAGAGGTAAATCACCTCTTCAGCATCTGCTTCAGATCTACTTTGCGTGTCGCGCTGTTCAAGCGAGAATGAAAGTATATAACGGTTCTCAAACGCTTTGCAAGCGGTCGAGCACAACTTTTTGGTCGAACGCTGCCAACACCGCATCGATGGATGGGGTCTGTGCCCGCCCGCATACCAGCACGCGCACCGGAATCGCGAGCTGCGGCATCTTGAGGCCGTGCGCGGCGATGCTGTCCTTGATGGCCTGCTGGATGGCGCCCTTCTCCCACGCGACCGTGGTCAGCTTCTCGCGCAGCGTGGCCAGCGCGGGCTTGACGGCCTCGGTGACATGGGCCTCCAGATCCTCGGCGCTGGGCTCGACGTCGACAAAATACATCGAGATCCAGTCGGCCAATTCGACGGTCGTCGCACAGCGGTCCTTGAAGAGCCCGCACAGGGCCGCGAGCCGTGCGTCGGCCTGGACCTGGACACCGCGCTTGGCGAGTTGTTCGGCGACCAGACCGGCCAGCATGCCATCGTCGGCCATCTTGATGTGCTGGCCGTTGACCCAGCGCAGCTTGGCCTCGTCGAACTGCCCGGCCGACTTGCCCAGGTGGTCGAGATTGAACCACTGCAGGAACTGCTCGCGCGTGAAGATCTCGTCGTCGCCGTGGCTCCAGCCCAGACGCGCCAGGTAGTTCACGACGCCGTCGGCCAGGTAGCCCTCGTCGCGGTACTGCGTGACGGCCTTGGCGCCGTTGCGCTTGCTCATCTTCTCGCCTTGCTCGTTGAGCACGGTGGGCAGGTGAGCGTAGACCGGCGGCTCCTTGCCGAGGGCGCGGAAGATGTTGATCTGACGCGGCGTGTTGTTGACATGGTCGTCGCCTCGCACGACGTGGGTGATGCCCATGTCGATGTCGTCGACGACGACGCAGAAGTTGTAGGTCGGCGTGCCGTCGGGCCGCGCGATCACCAGGTCGTCGAGCTCGTCATTGCTGATCTCGATGCGGCCCTTGACCTTGTCTTCCCACACCACCGAGCCGCCGACCGGATTGCGGAAACGCAGCACCGGCTGCACGCCCTCGGGCACCGGGGGCAGCGTCTTGCCGGGCTCCGGGCGCCAGGTGCCGTCGTAGCGCGGCTTCTCCTTGGCGGCCATCTGGCGTTCACGCAGTGCGTCCAGCTCGGCGGACGACATGTAGCAGCGGTACACCAGGCCCTGCTCCAGCATCTGGCCCAGCACCTCCTTGTAGCGGTCCATGCGCTGCATCTGGTAGTAGGGACCTTCGTCATGGTCCAGGCCCAGCCACTGCATGCCTTCGAGGATCACATCCACCGCGGCCTGCGAGGAACGCTCCAGGTCGGTGTCCTCGATGCGCAAGATGAACACGCCGCCGTTGGCGCGCGCGAAGGCCCAGGGATACAGCGCCGAGCGGATATTGCCCAGGTGGATGAAACCGGTCGGCGACGGGGCGAAGCGGGTGCGGATCTGGGTCATCATGCTGTCAGGCTGTCGAGGCCGCGTGCGAGGTCGTTCAGCAGGTCCTGCACATCGTCCAGGCCGACCGCGACGCGGATCATGCCCTGCGTGATGCCGGCGGCCTGGCGCTGCTCCTCGGTGAGGCGCCCGTGCGAGGTGCTGGACGGATGGGTGATGGTGGTCTTGGTGTCGCCCAGGTTGGCGGTGATCGAGCAGATGCGGGTGCTGTCGATCACGTGGAAGGCATTGCGGCGCGCCAGCTCGGGCCCGCCCTGCTGCTGGCCGCGCACGATGAAGGCGACCACGGCGCCGCCGCTGCCGCCCTGCTGGCGCATCGCCAGCTCGTGCTGCGGGTGCGACTTGAGGCCGGGGTAGTAGACGCGCTCGACGGCCGGGTGCTGCTCCAGCCAGCCCGCGACACGCAGGGCGCGCTCGCTCTGGGCTTGCATCCGCACCGACAGGGTCTCCATGCCCTTGAGCACGACCCAGGCGTTGAAAGGCGAGAGCGACATGCCGGCGCTGCGCATCACGGGCACGAACTTGCCCTCGATCAGGGCTTCGCTCGCGCACACCGCGCCGGCGATCACACGGCCCTGGCCGTCGAGGTACTTGGTGCCGGAATGGATGATGAGGTCGGCGCCGAGCTTGGCCGGCTGCTGCAGCGCCGGGGAGCAGAAGCAGTTGTCGACCGCGAGCAGCGCCCCGCCCTGGTGAGCGATCTCGGCCAGCGCCGCGATGTCGCACACCTCGTTGAGCGGGTTGGTCGGCGTCTCGGCGAACAGCAGCCGGGTGTTGTGGCGCATTGCGCGCTGCCAGGCACCGATGTCGGTCTGGGACACGAAACTGGTCTCGATGCCGAACTTGGAGAACTCGCCGCCAAGCAGCTTGATGGTCGAGCCGAACACGCTCTGCGAGCAGATCACGTGGTCGCCCGCCTTGAGCAGGGCCATCACTGTCAAGAGGATGGCACTCATTCCGCTGGAGGTGCCGATGCACGCCTGCGTGCCTTCCAGGGCCGCGAGGCGCCGCTCCATCATCATGACGGTCGGGTTGCTGAAGCGCGAATAGACGAAGGCCTCTTCCTCGTTGGCAAAACGCGCCGCCGCGGTGGCCGCGTCCGGATGCACGAAGCTGCTGGTCAGGAACAGCGCCTCCGAGTTCTCGCCCCAGGGCGTGGCCGGCAGACCTTCGCGCACGGCCAGGGTGTCCAGCCGCACGTCGGCCGGCAAGTCGACCCGGGGAATCTTCTTGTCGTTCATCGCTGAACCCTTCACTGCTCGGTGGCGCCCTGCAACGCCAGGCGCGATCGCTGGGTGTCCTCATCGTCGCCCTGCGCAGCCCGCTGAGTCGCCATCGTGTCGAAGTCCGCCGCGCTGACGTCACCGGTGATGTAGACGCCGTCGAAGCAGGACGCTTCGAAGCCGTCGATGTTCTTGCTGAGCATGCCCACCGCCCGCTTCATGGCCGCAACGTCCTGGTAGATCAGCGCATCGGCGCCGATGAACTCGCGGATCTCCTCGATGCTGCGGTTGTGCGCGATCAGCTCGCTTTTGGTCGGCATGTCGATGCCGTAGACGTTCGGGAAACGCACCGGCGGCGCGGCCGACGCCATGTAGACCTTGCGGGCGCCGGCCTCGCGGGCCATCTGCACGATCTCCTTCGAGGTGGTGCCGCGCACGATGGAGTCGTCCACCAGCAGCACGTTGCGGCCCTTGAACTCCTGGGCGATCGCGTTGAGCTTCTGACGCACCGACTTCTTGCGCACCGCCTGTCCCGGCATGATGAAGGTGCGGCCGACGTAGCGGTTCTTGACGAAACCTTCACGGTAGGGCTTGCCGATCTTCTGTGCCAGCTGCATGGCGGCCGGCCGGCTGGACTCCGGAATCGGGATCACGACGTCGATCTCGCTCGGCGGCATGGTCGAGATCACGCGCTGGGCCAGCGTCTCGCCCATGTTCAGGCGCGCCTGGTAGACCGACATGCCGTCGATCACCGAGTCGGGACGGGCCAGGTAGACGAACTCGAAGACGCAGGGCTGCAGGGTCGGGTGCTCGGCGCACTGGCGCGCATGGAGCCGGCCCTCGAGGTCGACGAAGATGGCTTCGCCGGGCGCCACGTCGCGCACGAACTTGTGCAAGGTGCCTTCGAGCGCGACCGATTCGCTCGCGACCATCACCTGCTTGCCCTCGGGCGTGTCGGCCTCGCCGAAACACAGCGGGCGGATGCCGAAGGGGTCGCGAAAGGCCAGCAGCCCGTAACCGGCAATCAGGCAGACCACCGCGTAGGAACCCTTGATGCGCCGGTGCACCGCCTGCACTGCGTTGAAAACCTGTTCGTGCGTCAGCGGCAGGTCGCGTGCGGCCAGCTCCAGCTCGTGGGCCAGCACGTTGAGCAGCACCTCGGAGTCGCTCTCGGTGTTGATGTGGCGGCGGTCGATCTCGAACAGCTCCTGCTTCAGCGCGTGCGCGTTGGTCAGGTTGCCGTTGTGCACCAGCACCAGGCCGAAAGGCGCGTTGACGTAGAAGGGCTGGGCCTCTTCCTCGTTGTAGGCATTGCCCGCAGTCGGATAACGCACCTGGCCCAAGCCGACATTGCCGGGCAGCGCGCGCATGTTGCGGGTGCGGAACACGTCACGCACGAAACCGCGCGACTTCTGCATGAACACCTTGGTGTCCATCGCGGTGACGATGCCGGCCGCATCCTGGCCGCGGTGCTGCAGCAGCAGCAATGCGTCATAAATGAGCTGGTTGACCGGCGCTTTCGAGATCACGCCTACGATGCCACACATACCGATACCCCAGAAGTTGTGCTGCCGGCCCTAGCCCGGCAGCTGCTGCGCCAAGACGGCGGGCATCAGCGGCTTCAGCCCGCTGATCACCCTCTGCAGCATCGCTGCGCCGTGAGATTCCCGCCACGCCGCGCTGCGCGCCAGCGGCGTCCACGCCACCAAGGTGGCGATCACCAATGCAATCAACAAGCCCCGCACCAGGCCAAAACCTGCGCCCATCACACGGTCCGCCGCGCTCAGTACGCTCGCATGCACCAGGCGCTTGATCAGCCAGGCCAGCAGGCCCCAGAGGATCAGCGTGGCGACAAACACGATGCCGAAGGTCGCGACGTGGTTGAGCACCGAGCCCGGCACCCCGACCGGCACGCGGGGCGCCAGTTGCGGCGTGAGCCACTGGGCGGCCACATAGGACACCACCCAGCCGGCGATGGACAGCACTTCGAACACCAGCCCGCGCATCACGCCGATGATCAGCGAGACCAGCAGCAGCGCCAGCAGCGCGAGATCGACCCAGCCGAGGTCCATGGCCCTGGCCCTACAGCGCCAGCAGGGCCGAGGGCAGGCCGGCCGCCTTGATCTTGCCGGCCGCCTGCTCGGCCTCGCTGCGCGAGGCGAAGGGGCCGACCCGCACACGGATGCGCTGGCCGTCGGCCGTTTGCACCACCTGGGTATAGGTCTTCAGGCCCAGGCGCTCGACCTTCAGGCGCGCCTCGCGGGCGCTGCCCTGCTCGCCGTAGGCGCCCACCTGGACGATGAAGCGGCCGTTGTCGGCCGCCGGCTTGGCGGCTTCCGAACGCGGCGTCTCCTTGCCTTCCAGCAAGGCCTGGGCGCGCGCCGCCTCGGCGGGCGTCGGCCGGGCCGGCTCGGGACGGGGGGCCGGCTTGGCTTCGGGCTTCACTTCGGGTTTGGGCGCCGGCTTGGGATCGGGTTTCGGCTCCGGCCGGGCCGCCGGCTTGGGAGGCTCCGCGGCCGGGGGCGCGACCGTCACGCGTGACTCCGAGGCGGCAGGCGCGGGAGGTGCCGCATCACCGCCGGACTCGGCGGAGGATTCGTCGATCACTTCGGTCGGCCGGGCCGCCGGCGTCGGCTCGGGCGCAGGAGCGGGCGTTTCGGTCACGGGCTGAGGCGGCGGCACGACCAGCGGCGGCACCGCGTCCTTCTTCGGGATCTCGATCGGCAGGTCGACGCCGATGGGCCGGGGCTGGGTCTCGAACAGCAGCGGGAAGCCGATCACTCCGATGCCGACCAGCACGGCCGCGCCGATCAGGCGGTGGCGCGCACGGGTGCGCGCCTGGTCGATCGACTCCTGGTTCGAGGTGGCCCCGGGCGTGGCGCCGGGGGCGGCCGCGGAACGCTTGAAGAAGGAGAGCAGACCCATGCGTTTGTCAGGTAATGGCTGCGGCCTTGACGCCGAAAGGCGAGGCCGCGTGGCTTCGATCGGAAAGAATGGGAGACAGCGTCAGCCGAGGTGTTTCGCGGCGAGGCGGGGGGTGCCGTTCTGCAGCACGCCGCCCACCGTGTAGAAGGAGCCGAACACCACGATTCTATCAGTGGGGTCTGCCTCGCCGAGGGCCGCCTGCAGGGCCGACATCGGGTCGACATGGCAGCTCGCTGTGGCTTTTTGCGCAGCTCCGGCGCCTGTTTTCGGCAGGGCCTGCCAGCGCTGCATCAGCTCGGCCGCCGAGCTGGCCCGCGCGGTGGGCAGGTCGGTGAAGTACCAGTTGTCCACCATCGGCAGCAGGCGCTGCAGGATGCCGCCGCTGTCCTTGTCCGCCATCGCACCGAAGACGGCCAGGGTGCGCGGGTAGTAGCCCATCTGGTCGAGGTTCTGCGCCAGCGTCGCCACCGCGTGCGGGTTGTGGGCGACGTCCAGCACCAGGGTGGGCTGTCCGGGCACGATCTGGAAGCGCCCGGGCAGCTCCACCAGCGCGAGCCCGGTGCGCACCGCCTGGGCGGTCACCGGCAGCCGCTCGCGCAGCGCTTCCAGCGCCGCCAGCACACCGGAGGCATTGATCAGCTGGTTGGCGCCGCGCAGTGCCGGGTAGGCCAGACCGGTGTAGCGCTTGCTGCGCCCGGCCCAGGACCATTGCTGCCAGTTGCCGCCGCTGCCCTGCTGGCCGGCGTAGTTGTAGTCCTGGCCGAAACGCCAGAGATCGGCGCCGATCGCCTCGGCGTGGCTCAGCACGCTCTGCGGCGGCACCGGGTCGCTCACCACGACGGGGCGGCCGGGGCGCATGATGCCGGCCTTCTCGCGGCCGATGGACTCGCGATCGGGGCCGAGGAAGTCCATGTGGTCCAGATCGATGCTGGTCAGGATGGCACAGTCCGTGTCGATGACGTTGACCGCGTCGAGCCGCCCGCCCAGCCCGACTTCCAGCACGACCGCGTCCAGGCCGCACTGCGACAGCAGGCGCAGGATGGCCAGCGTGGTGAACTCGAAGTACGTCAGCTGGGCGCCCTCCCGCGCTTGCTCCACCGCGGCGAAGTGCGGCAGCAGCAACCCGGCCTTGACGACCTCGGCGTTGATGCGGCAGCGCTCCTCGAAATGCACCAGGTGCGGCGAGGTGTAGACGCCGGTGCGGTAGCCCGACTGCTGCAGGATGGCCTCCAGCATCGCGCAGGTCGACCCCTTGCCATTGGTGCCCGCGACGGTGAAAACCGGGCATTCGAAGCGCAGGTCCAGGCGCCGGGCCACCGCTGCCACCCGCTCCAGCGTCAGGTCGATCGTGCTGGGGTGCAGGCGCTCGCAGTGAGCCAGCCAGTCGGCGAGCGTGGCGGGCGGGGCGGGAGGGCTGGCTTCGGAGCTGGCGTCGGACATGGGGCGTTATGGTAGCGGGGGGGACATAACCCGCCGGCTCGAAGGCATCGCCGCCGGGCCGGAACGAAAAACGGGCCGGCGGATGCCGGCCCGGGAGCCTGTGCAGGACGGCCGGGGCCGCGGCGGCCTCAGGCGACCGCGTCGGCCGGCTGGCGCTGCAGCATCGCCAACGCACGGGCCACGGTGCCGCGCAGTTCGCGACGGTCGACGATCATGTCGAGGGCGCCCTTGTGGAGCAGGAACTCCGAACGCTGGAAACCCTCAGGCAGCTTCTCGCGCACGGTGTTCTCGATCACGCGCGGCCCGGCGAAGCCGATCAGCGCCTTGGGCTCGGCCATCACGATATCGCCCATGAAGGCGAAGCTGGCCGACACGCCGCCCATGGTGGGGTCGGTCAGCACGCTGATGTAGGGCAGTTTCGCCTTCGCCAGGCGGGTCAGCGCAGCGTTGGTCTTGGCCATCTGCATCAGGCTCAGCAGGCCTTCCTGCATGCGCGCGCCGCCGGTGGCGGTGAAGCAGATGAAGGGCGTCTTCTGCTCGCAGGCCGTCTCGACGCCGCGCACGAAACGCTCGCCGACGACCGAGCCCATCGAGCCGCCCATGAAGTCGAACTCGAAGCAGGCCGCGACCACCGGCAGGCTGTGCACCGCGCCGCCCATCACGATCAGGGCATCGGTCTCGCCGGTGTTCTCCAGCGCGTCCTTCAGGCGGTCGGGGTACTTCTTGCTGTCCTTGAACTTCAGCGCATCGACCGGGATGACCTCCTGCCCGATCTCGTAGCGGCCCTCGGGATCGAGGAACTTGTCGAGCCGCGCACGGGCGCTGATGCGGTGGTGGTGCGAGCACTTCGGGCAGACATAGACGTTCTGCTCCAGGTCGGTCTTGTAGAGCACCGTCTCGCAGGACGGGCACTTGACCCACAGGCCCTCGGGCACCGAGCGGCGTTCGGCCGGGTCGGTCTGCTGGATCTTGGGAGGCAGCAGTTTTTCTAACCAGCTCATGCGTTCACTCCTTCGTTGAGGGTGTCGAGGGCGGCGCGGATCTCCGCGATGAACCGCGCCCCGGTGGCCGCCACATTCGCGGCCGGTTGGTCTTCGAGCAATTGGACCAGGCGGGAGCCGATCACGACCGCATCCGCCGAGGCGCCGACCGCCCGCGCGGTGGCCGCGTCGCGGATGCCGAAACCGACACCCACCGGCACGCTCACATGCGCCTTGATGCGCGGCACCATGCGCGCCACCGCCTCGGTGTCGAGGTGGCCGGCACCGGTCACGCCCTTGAGAGAGACATAGTAGACATAACCGCTGGCGATGCGGCCGATGTCCTTCATGCGCTGCTCGGTCGAGGTCGGGGCAAGCAGGAAGATCGGGTCCAGCCCGCGCGACTTCAGGTGCGCGGCAAAGACCTCGCACTCCTCGGGCGGGTAGTCGACCACCAGCACGCCGTCGACGCCAGCAGCCTGCGCGGCATTGACAAAGGCATCCTCGCCGTGGCGCTGGTCGTAGCGCTCGACCGGATTGGCATAGCCCATCAGCACCAGCGGCGTGGTCTGGTTGCGCTCACGGAAGCGGCGCACATAGTCCAGCACCTGCGCCATGCCGATGCCCTTGGCCAAGGCCCGCTCGGAGGCTTTCTGGATCACCGGACCGTCGGCCATCGGGTCCGAGAAGGGCACGCCCAGCTCGATCACGTCGGCGCCCGCGTCGGCCAGCGCGAGCAACAGCTCGACGGTGGTCTCGGGATAGGGGTCGCCAGCCGTGACGTAGGGGATCAGCGCCTTGCGGCCCTGCGCCGCGAGCGTCTTGAAGGTCTGTTCGATGCGGCTCATTTCGCGCCCCCCGGCTGCGCGGTCGACATCGGGTTGATGCCGGCCAGGCCCGCCACCGTGCCGATGTCCTTGTCCCCGCGGCCCGACAGGCACACCAGGATCGACTGGTCCGGGCGCATGGTCTTGGCCAGTTTCATCGCATGGGCGACGGCATGGCTGGACTCCAGCGCCGGGATGATGCCCTCGGTGCGGCACAGGTAGTGGAAGGCGTGCAGCGCTTCCTCGTCGGTGATGCCGACGTACTCGGCCCGGCCGATGTCCTTCAGCCAGGCGTGTTCCGGGCCGACGCCGGGATAGTCGAGGCCGGCGGAGACGGAGTGGGTCTCGATCACCTGGCCGTTGTCGTCCTGCAGCAGATAGGTCCGGTTGCCGTGCAGCACACCGGGCGAACCGGCGCTCAGCGAAGCCGCATGGCGACCGGTGTCCAGGCCCTCCCCGGCCGCCTCGACGCCGATCAAACGCGTGCCGGCATGGCCGATGTAGGGGTAGAAGATGCCCATCGCATTGCTGCCGCCGCCGACACAGGCGACCACCGCGTCCGGCTGGCGGCCGCACAGCTCGGGCATCTGCTGCAGGCACTCCTCGCCGATCACGCTCTGGAAGTCGCGCACCATCGCCGGATACGGATGCGGGCCCGCCACCGTGCCGATGATGTAGAAGGTGTTCTCGACGTTGGTGACCCAGTCGCGCAGCGCCTCGTTGAGCGCATCCTTCAAGGTCTTGGAGCCGCTTTCCACCGGCACCACCTTGGCGCCCAGCAAGTGCATGCGGTAGACGTTGGGCGACTGGCGCTTCACGTCCTCGCTGCCCATATAGACGATGCACTCCATGCCGTAGCGCGCGCAGATGGTTGCGGTCGCGACGCCGTGCTGGCCGGCACCGGTTTCGGCAATGACACGCGGCTTGCCCATGCGGCGCGCCAGCAGGGCCTGGCCGATCGTGTTGTTGACCTTGTGCGCACCGGTGTGGTTCAGGTCCTCGCGCTTCAGATAGATCTGCGCGCCGCCCATCTCCCGGCTGGTGCGCGCCGCGTGGTAGACCGGGCTGGGCCGGCCGACGTAGTGGGACAGCTCGCTGCGGAATTCGGCGAGGAAGTCGGGGTCCTTGCGGTACTTCTCGTAGGCCGCCTTCAACTCGTCCAGCGCGTGGACCAGGGTCTCGGCGACGAAAGAACCGCCATAGGGCCCGAAATGCCCGTGGGCATCGGGTTGCTGGTATTCGTTCATGGCTTCAGGTGATTCGGGTGTTTCAGCTGCCGGCCGAGGCGATGCGTGCATCGGCTTCGCGGACGGCTTCACAGAACCGGCGGATCGCGAGGGGGTCCTTGATGCCCTTCGCGCTCTCCACGCCGGAACTCACATCAACGGCCCAGGGCCGGACCTGAAGCACCCCATCGGTCACGTTTGCAGGCGTTAACCCACCAGACAAAACGACCGGACGAGGCACGTTTGGTGGAATGAGTGACCAATCGAAAGCCTTTCCGCCGCCACCGTAACCTTCGACATGGGCATCCAGCAGGAGTGCCTGGGCGGTGGCGTATTGACCGGCAAAGTGTAGCAAATCGAAGCCGGGGGCCATGCGCGCCGCCCGGAGGTAGGGGCGGCCGGCGGCTTTGCAGTGCTCGACCTCCTCGTCGCCGTGGAACTGCAGCAGCAGGTGGGGCACCGCCTCGCAGGCGGCGCGGACCTCGGCCGGATCGGCGTTGACGAACAGCCCGACCGGCGTGACGAAGCTGGGCAGGCGCTGCGCCAGCGCGACCGCGCGCTCCAGCGTCACGTGTCGGGGGCTGCGCGCGTAGAAGACCAGGCCGATGGCGTCGGCACCGGCTTCGACAGCCGCGTCGACATCGGCTTCGCGGGTCAGTCCGCAGATCTTGATGCGTGTGCGTTGATGCATGGAAAAGCGCCTCGACCGTCAGGGCAGCCAGTCGGACGACGCCACGGTCTCCGGCAGGCCGAAGGCGGCATCGTAGCGCGGTCCCATGAAATAGAGCCCGTCAGGGGCGAAGGTCGGCGCCGCGAGCTTGCGGTCGCGCGAGGCCAGCACCTCGGCGACCCAGGCGACCGGCTGGCTGCCGCTGCCCACCGCGAGCAGGCAGCCCATCAGGTTGCGCACCATGTGGTGCAGGAAGGCACTGGCCTCGAATTCGAAGCGCCAGTAGGCACCATGGCGGGTGATGGAGATCTCGCGCAAGGTCTTGACCGGCGACTTGGCCTGGCACTCCGAGGAACGGAAGGCGCTGAAGTCGTGCTCGCCGATCAGCAGGGCCGCGGCCTCGCGCAGGCGCTCGCCGTCGAGCGGCCGGAACACCCAGCCGGCGAAACCGGTTTCAAGCGCCGGACGCACCGCCGCCTCGCGCACGATGTAGCGGTAGCGCCGCCCCAGTGCGCTGTTGCGGGCATGGAAGTGCTCGGGCACCCGCTGACACCATTGCACCGCGATGTCCGGCGGCAGGAAGGTGTTGGGGCCGCGCACCCAGGAGAAATCGGCGCGCTCGATCT
Organism: Aquabacterium sp. A7-Y; assembly: GCF_026153205.1. Classification (GTDB taxonomy): domain Bacteria; phylum Pseudomonadota; class Gammaproteobacteria; order Burkholderiales; family Burkholderiaceae_C; genus Caldimonas. Next base: position 176,752 of record NZ_JAPFBW010000009.1, read on the forward strand.
CGGTATCGAAGTGCACCACCTGGTTGAGCCCGTGCACGCCGGCGTCGGTGCGCCCGGCGCAGAGCGTGCGAACGCCCTGGCCGGCGAACCGGCTCAGGGCGTCTTCCAGGTGGTCCTGCACGGTCTGCCCACCGGGCTGGCTCTGCCAGCCCTGGTAGGCGGTGCCGCGGTAGGTGATGCCGAGGGCGATCCTCAAGGGCGTGGTTGCACCCGCTCAGGCCAGCTCGGCCAGCATGGTTTGCGCCTTGGCCTTCAGGGCGCCGCTGGAGCGGGTGACGACCTCCTGAAGCAGTTCGCGGGCACCTTCGCGGTCGCCGATCTGGCGGAACTCCTCGGCCAGCTCCAGCTTGCGGGCCAGCGGATCGCCGGAATCCTCGACGTCACCCAGCTCGAAGTCGGGCAGCGCGTCGAACTGGGCCGGCTGCGAGGACGGCGCCTGGATGCGTGTGGTCTCGTCGGTCTTCGGCGTGTCGAGGTCGAGCGAGATGTCGTCGAGGTTGAAGTCCATCGCGTTGGACGCGGCGGGCTCGGGCTGGCGCACCGGTTCCGCAGGCAGGTCCGGCAGGTCGAAGGACATGTCCAGATCCCGCACACCGGCCGACGAGGTCGGGGCAGGCGCCGGCAGGTCGAAGTCCGGCAGCGCCGACGGCGACGCCGGGCTGAACGGCTTGGTGTCGTCCAGGTTCAGCGGCGCCGCGGGCGGCGGCTGGTCGACCGGCAGGTCGATGTCGAGGTCGACACCGGCATCGGCGGCCGGCGGCTGCTCGAATTTGGAGGCGCCCGGCATCACCGAGTGCGGCATCGTCGTCGCGCCGAGCGGTTCGGCCGGCACACTGGCCACACGCGCGTCGGCCGGGGCACCGCCGGGCTGGTAGAGCGTATTGTCGGGATCGACCTGGCGGCCCAGTTCCTGGGCTCGCGCCCAGTCTTCACCCTGACCACCGGTCAGGCCGTACAGCTGCGTCGCAAGCAGTTCGAAGCCCTTGGTGTCGCGGCGCTTGGCATACACCTCGAGCAGCTTGGTGCGGATCGCCAGCCGGTCGGGCGTGGCGCGCATCGCTTCCTTGAGGATTTCCTCGGCCTGCAGGTCACGGCCATAGGCCAGGTAGACGTCGGCCTCGGCCACCGGATCCACGTCGCCGATCGCGTCGAGTTGGCTCAGCGAATAGCTCAGAGAAGACGGCGCGCCGGAGGCGTCCTTGGTGTCGATGCGCTGGCCGCCGCTGGCGCCGAAGAAGGAATCGGGCTGCAGGCGGCTCTCCAGGAAGGAGGTCTCGCCGCTGTCCTTCTTGGCCTTCGAACGCACGCGGTGCAGGGCGAAGCCGCCCAGCAGCAGCGCCGCCAGCGCGCCGCCGATCAGCGCCAGGTTGTCCTTCAGGGCGTCGAGCACGCCGGGCTCATCCGCCGCCTGGACCGGCTCCGGAGCGGGCGGCGCGACTGCCGGCGCCGGCTCGGACGCCGCTTCGGGGGGGGCACCGGGGCGGTCTCCGGCGCGGAGGCCAGTGCTTCGGCCGACGCCGCGGTCGTGGGTTCGGACGCCACCGACGGCGCTTCGACCGGCGCAGGAGCCGGCAAGGACGCAGCCGCGGCCGGCGCAGGGGCCGCAGTGACAGGCGGCGCAGCCGGGACCTGCACGCCGGGCACCGAGGCCGCGGCCGGGGCGGGCGCGGCGGCGGGCGAACCGGTGCCCTTGCCGGCTCCGCCCGAGCCAGCGCCCGACTTCGGATTGATCTGCTGCAGTTCCTTCAGGTTCTTCGAGAGCTCGGCAACACGGGTGTCACCTTCCCGCTTGGCACGCTCTTGCGCGATGCGGTCTTCGGTCGACGGCGCTCCCTGGGCGCCGAGGGCACCCTTGCTGAGCGTCAGCCGGTCGGGCGTCTGCGCCGCCGCCTGCTTCTGGTCCTGGACCGCGCCTTCGACCTTGCCCGAGGCCTGGCGGCCGGGTTCGTCGGTGCCGGCCGCCGGCACCGCGCCGGCCAGGCGCTGGCGATAGGCGGCGAAGTCGGCGCTCTGCGCCTGGATCACCTGGCGCGCCTCGGTGGGTGAGACCCCCTGGGCCTGCTCGGCGCTCGGCACACTCAGCACCACACCGGCCTTCAGCCGGTTGAGGTTGTCGGCGATGAAGGCATCGGGGTTGTGGCGGTAGAGCGCCACCAGCATCTGATCGAGCGACACGCCCGAACGCTGCACGCGGCCGGCGATGGAAGACAGCGTATCGCCGCGCCGCACGGTGTATTCATCCTCGCTGCTACCGGAAGCTGCCGTGCGCGGCGTGTCCTGGGGGGGGCGGGGCGCCGGCTCTGGACGGCGTTCGGCGGTGGCCCGCGGAGCACGCGGCGCCGGCGCGGGGGGCGCCTCCAGGCCGCTGCCGGCGGCGCGAGAGCGCCCGTTGGCCGACGTGGCACCGCCGTTGTCGCTCGACAGCGCCGGCGCGGCCGACGGTGCGGCGGCCTGGCGCGACTGGGGCGGATCCAGCAGCAAGGTGTACTCGCGCACCAGCCGGCCGGAAGCCCAGGACATTTCGAGAATCATGTCGACGAAGGGCTCTTGCACGACCCGGTCGCTGACGATGCGCAGATAGGGCCGGCCGTCGGGTCGGCGCTGCAGCGAGACCTGGGTGCCGGGCAGCACGCCGTTGTAGTCGACCCCGGCGGCGCGGTAGGCGTCGGGCGCGGCAACACGGGCCCGGAACTGCGCCTCTTCCTCGGGCGTCATGCTCGTGATGTCGATCTCGGCACGCAGGCTTTCGCCCAGCGCCGACTGCACGTTCAGGCGGCCCAGCCCGAGCGCCGAAGCGCTGCCGGCAGCCAAAAACATGGCGGCAGCGGCCACCCCTGACAGAGCGAAACGCCCTACGGATCGTGTGTTTCGTTTCAAGGCGTCTCCCAATGGATCAAGCGGCCGAACGTGCGAAGCTTTCATTATGGTCGGATTGGCCTGCAAAAAAGCCGGTCGGAAATGCAGAAATTACAATAACATCAAGCAGATACGCTGACAAGCTCATGCAATTGCTACATTCCGAGCCCGACAAAGGCGTTGTAACGCGGAGTAGCTTGGTTCCCAAGATGTCTCGCGTGCACAACGCCTCCGTGCCTGCACCTCAGGCGTCAAGCAGGATACGCAGCATGCGGCGCAGCGGCTCGGCCGCGCCCCACAGCAGCTGGTCGCCGATGGTGAAAGCACCGAGGTACTCGGGGCCCATCGCCATCTTGCGCAGACGACCGACCGGAATGCTGAGCGTTCCGGTGACCGCCACCGGCGTCAGGTCGCGGAGGGTGGCCTCCCGGGTGTTCGGTACCACTTTGACCCAGGCGTTGTCGTTGGCGATCATCGCTTCGATATCGGCCAGCGGCACGTCTTTCTTGAGCTTGAAAGTGAGCGCTTGACTGTGGCAGCGCATCGCACCGATGCGCACGCAGAAACCGTCCACCGGGATGCCGGCGCTGCCAAACCCCTCGCCGATGCCCAGGACCTTGTTGGTCTCGGCGCCGCCCTTCCACTCTTCCTTGCTGGTGCCGTTGCCGAGATCCTTGTCGATCCAGGGAATCAGGCTGCCGGCCAGCGGCACGCCGAAGTGGGCCGTCTCGTCGGCGGACAGGCCGCGCTGCTTGCCGATGATGCGCCGGTCGATTTCGAGGATCGCGCTCTTCGGGTCGTCCAGCAGCGGCCGGACCTCGGCGTTCAACGTGCCGAACTGGGTCAGCAGTTCGCGCATGTGCTGGGCGCCGCCGCCGGAGGCGGCCTGGTAAGTCATGGTGCTCATCCACTCGACCAGCCCGGCCTTGTAGAGGGCACCGACGCCCATCAGCATGCAGCTGACCGTGCAGTTGCCGCCGATCCAGTTGCGTCCGCCCTGCGCGAGCGAGTTCTTGATGACCGGCAGGTTGACCGGGTCGAGCACGATGATGGCGTCGTCCTTCATCCGCAGGGTGGAGGCGGCATCGATCCAGTGCCCCTTCCAGCCGGCAGCACGCAGCTTGGGAAAGACCTCGGTGGTGTAGTCGCCGCCCTGTGCGGTGATGATGATGTCGCAGCGCTTCAGCGCCTCGATGTCGAAGGCGTCCTTCAGCGTGGTTTCGTTCTTGGCCATTGCCGGGGCCGCGCCGCCGGCATTGCTGGTGCTGAAAAAGACCGGCTCGATCAGCGCAAAGTCATTCTCCTGCTGCATCCGGTCCATCAGGACGGAGCCGACCATGCCGCGCCAGCCCACCAGTCCAACCAAAGTCGTCGTCATTTATCGATCCTGTATCTATCGGTGTTTCGCCCGCGCCGCCGCGTGAGGGGGCTCCGCTCCTGCCGGAGCCGCTGCGGCGGCCGTCGTGATCGGCCCGGGCACAGCCCGGGCGGGTCTGAAGGTCAGTCTTGCGCTTTCAAACGGGCGACCACAGCGTCGCCCATCTCCTTCGTCCCGACTTTTGTCGTGCCATCGCTATAAATATCGGCGGTACGCAGGCCTTGCGCCAGTACGCTTTTCACGGCCCTGTCGATTCGCTCAGCGGCTTCCGGCTGGTTCAGGCTGAAACGCAGCATCATCGCGGCGCTCAGGATGGTGGCCAGCGGATTCGCGACGCCCTGCCCCGCGATGTCGGGCGCCGAACCGTGGCTCGGCTCGTACAGGCCCTGCCCACGGGCGTTCAGCGAAGCCGACGGCAGCATGCCGATCGAGCCGGTCAGCATCGCTGCTTCGTCACTGAGGATGTCGCCGAACATGTTTCCGGTAAATAGCACATCGAACTTCTTCGGCGCCTTCACCAGCTGCATGGCGGCATTGTCGACGTACATGTGCTCCAGCTCGACGTCCGGGTACTGCGTGTGCACCTCGGTCACCACGTCCTTCCAGAACTGGAAGGTCTCCAGCACATTGGCCTTGTCGACACTGGTGACCTTCTTGCCGCGCTTGCGGGCCGCCTGGAAGGCCACATGGGCGATGCGCTCGATTTCCGGGCGGCTGTAGCGCATGGTATCGAAAGCCTCCGGCTGGCCGGCGAAGGCGCCGTCCGGGGCACTGCGGCGGCCACGTGGCTGGCCGAAGTAGATGTCGCCCGTCAGCTCCCGAATGATCAGGATGTCCAGGCCCGCGACCAGCTCGGGCTTGAGGCTGGAGGCGTGGGTCAGCTCCTCGTAGCAGATCGCCGGGCGGAAATTGGCGAACAGCTCCAGGTGCTTGCGCAGGCCCAGGATGGCCTGCTCCGGCCGCAGCGAGCGCTCCAGCTTGTCGTATTTCCAGTCGCCGACAGCGCCGAACAGCACGGCGTCGGCCTGCTTCGCGAGCTTGAGCGTGGATTCGGGCAGGGGATGGCCGTGGGCCTCATAGGCGGCACCACCAACCTTGGCCTCCTCCATCTCGATCTGCAGGTCGAGGGCACGCAGCACCTTGACCGCCTCGGCAACGATCTCGGTCCCGATGCCGTCGCCCGGCAATACGGCAATCTTCATGTCTGTCCTTTCAGGGAGGCGGGTCTGCAAAAAATCACCCGCCTGAAAAAGCCAGGCGCCGACCCGCCCTGCGAGGCGGGCGGCGCCACCATCGGAGCCCGCCGGTCGATCAACCCGGCTAGACGATCCGATGGTTCAGCCAGGGTTTGGTGGCGAGCCGCTCGGCCTCGTAGGCCTTGATCTTGTCGGCATGGCGCAGGGTCAGGCCGATGTCGTCGAGGCCGTTGAGCAAGCAGTACTTGCGGAAAGGCTGCACCTCGAAGGGCAGCTCGGTTCCGTCGGGCTTCACCACCACCTGGCGCTCCAGGTCCACGCTCAGCTGGTAGCCCACGAAGGCGAACACCTCGTCGAACAATCGCGCCACCTCGTGCTCAGGCAGCACGATGGGCAGCAGGCCGTTCTTGAAGCAGTTGTTGAAGAAGATATCAGCGTAACTGGGCGCGATCAGCGCGCGAAAGCCGTACTGTTCGATCGCCCAGGGTGCGTGCTCGCGGCTGGAGCCGCAGCCGAAGTTCTTGCGCGCCAGCAGGATGGAGGCGCCCTGGTAGCGCGGCTGGTTCAGCACGAAGTCGGGGTTGGGCCGGCGGCTGGCCGGATCCTGTCCGGGCTCGCCGACGTCCAGGTAGCGCCACTCGTCGAACAGATTGGGGCCGAAGCCGGTCCGCTTGATCGACTTGAGGAATTGCTTGGGAATGATGGCGTCGGTGTCGACGTTTTCCCGGTCCATCGGCGCGACCAGGCCCTTGTGCACTCGGAATGCTTGCATGATGTCTAACTCTTGTTCCCGGGACGGGTCAGGCCAGGCGCCGCACGTCGACGAAGTGGCCCTGCATCGCGGCCGCGGCGGCCATCGCCGGGCTGACCAGATGGGTGCGCCCGCCGGCGCCCTGGCGGCCTTCGAAGTTGCGGTTGGAGGTGGAGGCGCAGCGCTCGCCCGGCTCCAGCCGGTCCGCGTTCATTGCCAGGCACATCGAGCAACCGGGCTCGCGCCACTCGAAGCCGGCCGCCTTGAAGACCTGGTCCAGCCCTTCGCGCTCGGCCTGCTCCTTCACCAGGCCCGAGCCCGGCACCACCATCGCGAGCTTGACGTTGGACGCCACCCGACCGCCGATGCGCCGCACGATCGCGGCCGCCTCGCGGATGTCCTCGATGCGCGAATTGGTGCACGACCCGATGAAGACCTTGTCGATCCGGATGTCGTTGACCGCCTTGTTCGGCTCCAGCGCCATGTACTGCAGTGCCCGCTCCATCGCGCTGCGCTTGACGGCGTCCTTCTCCTTCTCGGGATCCGGCACGCGGTCCTCGACCGAAACGACCATTTCGGGCGAGGTCCCCCACGTCACCTGGGGACGGATCTGCGTCGCGTCGAGTTCGACCACCGCATCCCAGTGAGCGTCCGGGTCGGAGTGGAGGGTGCGCCAGTAGGCCACGGCCTGGTCCCACTCGACACCCGAGGGCGAGAAGGGACGGCCCTTGACGTACTGGATCGTGGTCTCGTCCACGGCCACCAGCCCGGCGCGCGCGCCCGCCTCGATGGCCATGTTGCAGACCGTCATGCGACCTTCCATGCTGAGCGCCCGGATCGCGCTGCCGGCGAACTCGATGGTGTAGCCGGTGCCGCCGGCGGTGCCGATGCGGCCGATGATCGCCAGCACGATGTCCTTGGCGCTGCAGCCGCGGCCGAGCTGGCCCTCGACCACGATGCGCATGTTTTTCGCCTTCTTGGCCAGCAGGGTCTGGGTCGCCAGCACGTGCTCCACCTCGCTGGTGCCGATGCCGTGCGCCAGCGCGCCGAAGGCGCCGTGGGTGGACGTGTGGGAGTCGCCGCAGACGACCGTCATGCCCGGCAGGGTGGCGCCCTGCTCCGGGCCGATCACGTGAACGATGCCCTGGCGCTTGTCGTTCATCTTGAACTGCGTGATGCCGACGCGGTCGCAGTTCGCGTCCAGAGTGTCGACCTGCAGGCGGGAGACCGGGTCGGCGATGCCCTGGCGACGGTCGGTGGTGGGCACGTTGTGATCGCTCACTGCCAGGTTGGCCGAGAGCCGCCAGATCTTGCGGCCCGCAACTTCGACGCCTTCGAAGGCCTGCGGACTGGTCACCTCGTGCAGCAGGTGGCGGTCGATGTACAGGACGGCGGTGCCGTCTTCCTCGGTGTGGACGACGTGCTCGTCCCAGATCTTGTCGTAAAGCGTGCGGCCCATGGTTGACTCGCGTTCTCAGGCTCGTGGGAAGGTTCGCGCGGCGCGCGAATCGCCAATTTTAGTTGTGAATAAGCAAAAACCCCGGCGCGGGAGCCGGGGTTTTAGTGTGTTCTTGGGCAGGCGGGCCTGCCCCGGGGCCCGTCAGCCTCGCTGACCGATGGGTTTGACGTCGCGCTTGGTCGCGCCGACGTAGAGCTGGCGCGGACGGCCGATCTTGTACTCGGGGTCGCCGATCATCTCGTTGAGCTGCGCAATCCAGCCGACCGTGCGGGCCAGCGCGAAGATCGCGGTGAACAGCGACACCGGGATGCCGATCGCGCGCTGCACGATGCCGGAGTAGAAGTCGACGTTCGGGTAGAGCTTGCGGGCGACGAAGTATTCGTCTTCCAGCGCGATCTTCTCGAGCTCCATCGCGAGCTTGAACAGCGGGTCGTTGCCCAGGCCCAGCTCGTTGAGCACCTCGTGGCAGGTTTCGCGCATCAGCTTGGCGCGCGGGTCGTAGTTCTTGTAGACCCGGTGGCCGAAGCCCATCAGGCGCACGCCGGAGTTCTTGTCCTTGACCTTGCTGATGAACTCGCCGATCTTGGCGACGCCACCCATCTGCTGGATATCCTCCAGCATGTTCAGGCAGGCCTCGTTCGCACCGCCGTGGGCCGGGCCCCACAGGCAGGCCACGCCGGCGGCGATCGCCGCGAAGGGGTTGGTGCCCGAGGAACCGCACAGGCGCACGGTCGAGGTCGACGCGTTCTGCTCGTGGTCGGCGTGCAGGATGAAAATGCGGTCCAGCGCGCGCACCACGACCTCGTTCGGCTCGTAGTCCTCGCAAGGCGTCGCGAACATCATGCGGGTGAAGTTCGCGGCGTAGGACAGCGAGTTCTTCGGGTAGATATAGGGCTGGCCGATCGAGTACTTGTAGGCCATCGACACCAGGGTCGGCAGCTTGGCGATCAGGCGGATGGCCGAGATCTCCCGGTGCTCCGGATTGTTGATGTCGGTGCTGTCGTGATAGAAGGCCGACAGCCCGCCGACCAGACCGGTCAGCACCGCCATCGGGTGGGCGTCACGACGGAAGCCGCGCAGGAAAAACTGCATCTGCTCGTTGACCATCGTGTGGTTGGTCACGCGCTGGACGAAGTCGGCCTTCTGGGCCGCGTCCGGCAGGTCCCCGTACAGCAGCAGGTAGCAGGTCTCGAGGAAGTCGCAGTTCACCGCCAGCTGCTCGATGGGGTAGCCGCGGTACAGCAGCTCGCCCTTGTCGCCGTCGATGTACGTGATCGCGGAGTTGCAGGACGCGGTGGACAGGAAGCCCGGGTCGTAGGTGAACTTGCCGGTCTGCGCGTACAGCTTGCGGATGTCGATGACATCCGGTCCGATGGTTCCCTTGTAGATGGGCAGCTCCATGCTGGGGCTGCCATCGGAGAACGAGAGGTTCGCTTTCACGTCTGACGGAGTCATGGCATTTCCTTGGTTTTTCGAGAAACGTTTAAGCTGGCTGGCGCATCTGGAGGAGTACGTCGCGGACCTCGGGCCGGTTGAGTTCCCCCTCCGGCTCCCTGCGCGCCAGCAGCAGGTCCAGCAAATCGTTGTCGGACAGGTCCATGAGCGCCACCAGGCCTTCGGCCTGCCGCACCGTCAGGGTGCTTTCGTAGCGCGCAAAAAACCGCTCGACGAACAAATCGTTCTCGAGCAGGCCGCGCCGGCAGCGCCAGCGCAGCTTGCTGAGAGAACGTTCGTCGAGCCTTGTGTCGTCCATGATAGAGGCTGCTGTCAATGGAACAAGCACGCCGGCATTACACCGCGCGGCGCACCATCAGTTCCCTGATCTTGCCGATCGCCTTGGTGGGGTTGAGGCCCTTCGGGCAGACGTCGACGCAGTTCATGATGGTGTGGCAGCGGAACAGCCGGTACGGATCTTCCAGGTTGTCCAGCCGCTCGTTGGTGGCCTGGTCGCGGCTGTCGGCGATGAAGCGGTAGGCCTGCAGCAGGCCGGCCGGGCCGACAAACTTGTCCGGGTTCCACCAGAAGCTCGGGCAGCTCGTCGAGCAGCTCGCGCACAGGATACACTCGTAGAGGCCGTCGAGCTCCTCGCGCTCCTCGGGCGACTGCAGGCGCTCCTTCTCGGGCGGCGGCGTGTCGTTGACCAGGTAGGGCTTGATCGAGTGGTACTGGGTGAAAAACTGCGTCATGTCCACGATCAGGTCGCGGATCACGGGCAGGCCGGGCAAGGGGCGCAGCACGATCGGGTCCTTGAGCGTGCGCATGTTGGTCAGGCAGGCCAGGCCGTTCTTGCCGTTGATGTTCATCGCGTCCGAGCCGCACACGCCTTCACGGCAGGAGCGGCGGAACGAGAGGGTCGGGTCGACCGCCTTGAGCTTGACCAGGGCGTCCAGCAGCATGCGCTCATTGCCGTCGAGTTCGATCTCGAGCGTCTGCATGTAGGGCTTGGCGTCCTTGTCCGGATCGTAGCGGTAGATCGAGAAAGTGCGTTTCTGGCTCATCGTGGGTTCCTGCGTGCTGCCGCGTCAGAAAGTACGGACCTTGGGCGGAATCGATTCCGCCGTCAGCGGTTTCATGTTCACCGGCTTGTAGTCGAGGCGATTGCCCTCGCTGTAGAACAGCGTGTGCTTGATCCAGTTCTCGTCGTCCCGGTTGGGGAAGTCGTTGTGCGCATGCGCACCCCGGCTTTCCTTGCGGGCGGCGGCCGAAATCATGGTCGCCTTGGCGGCCTCGATCAGGTTTTCGACCTCCAGCGCCTCGACGCGGGCGGTGTTGAACACCTTGGACTTGTCCTTCAGACCGATGCTGCCGACACGCTGGTCGATCTCGAGGATCTTCTTGACGCCTTCGTCCATGCTCGCCTGGGTGCGGAAGACGCCGGCGTGGGCCTGCATGCTGGTGCGGATGTCGTTGGCGACGTCCTGCGCGTACTCGCCGCTGGCGGCCGAGTCGAGCCGGGCCAGCCGGGCCAGGGTGCGATCGGCGGCGTCCTTGGGCAGCGGCTTGTGGCTCTTGTTCTTCAGGTTGAAGTCGACGATGTGGTTGCCGGCGGCACGGCCGAACACCACCAGGTCGAGCAGCGAGTTGGTGCCCAGGCGGTTGGCGCCGTGCACGCTCACGCAGGAGCACTCGCCCACCGCGTACAGCCCGTTGATGATGTCGTTGGGCACGCCGTTCTTCGGCACCACCACCTGGCCGTGGACGTTGGTCGGGATACCGCCCATCTGGTAGTGGATGGTCGGCACCACGGGGATCGGTTCCTTGGTGATGTCGACGTTGGCGAAGTTGTGGCCGATCTCGAACACCGAGGGCAGCCGCTTCATGATGGTGTCGGCACCCAGGTGGGTCATGTCCAGCAGCACGTAGTCCTTGTTGGGACCGCAGCCGCGACCTTCCTTGATCTCCTGGTCCATCGAGCGCGACACGAAATCGCGCGGCGCCAGGTCCTTCAGGGTCGGCGCATAACGCTCCATGAAGCGCTCGCCGTTGGCGTTGCGCAGGATCGCGCCTTCGCCGCGGCAGCCCTCGGTCAGCAGCACGCCCGCGCCGGCGACGCCGGTGGGGTGGAACTGCCAGAACTCCATGTCCTCGAGCGGGATGCCGGCACGAGCCGCCATGCCCAGGCCGTCGCCGGTGTTGATGAAGGCATTGGTCGAGGCGGCGAAGATGCGCCCTGCCCCGCCGGTGGCCAGCAGCACCGTCTTGGCTTCGAGGATGTAGACCTCGCCGGTCTCCATCTCGAGCGCCGTCACGCCCACCACGTCGCCATCGGCGTCGCGGATCAGGTCCAGCGCCATCCACTCGACGAAAAAGTTGGTGCGAGCGCGCACGTTCTGCTGGTAGAGCGTGTGCAGCAGCGCGTGGCCGGTGCGGTCGGCCGCCGCACAGGCGCGCTGCACCGGCTTCTCGCCGTAGTTCGCGGTATGGCCGCCGAAGGGGCGCTGGTAGATGGTGCCGTCCGGGTTGCGGTCGAAGGGCATGCCGAAGTGCTCCAGCTCGTAGACCACCTTCGGCGCTTCGCGGCACATGAACTCGATCGCGTCCTGGTCGCCGAGCCAGTCGGAACCCTTGACGGTATCGAAGAAGTGATAGTGCCAGTTGTCCTCGGACATGTTGCCGAGCGAGGCGCCGATGCCACCCTGGGCGGCCACGGTGTGCGAGCGGGTCGGGAAGACCTTGGTCAGGACGGCGACGTTGAGGCCAGCCAGCGAGAGCTGCAGCGAAGCCCGCATGCCGGAGCCGCCGGCCCCGACGATGACCACATCAAACCGGCGTTTCGGGACGGAAGTTCCCACTTGCATTACAGCCTCCACAGCACTTGGATCGCCCAACCGGCGCATCCGACCAACCAGACGATGGTGGCCACGTGCAGCGCGAGCTTGGGGCCCACCGGCTTCACATAGTCCATCCAGATGTCGCGCATGCCGACCCACGCGTGGTAGGCCAGCGAAACGATGACCGCGAAGGTCAGCACCTTCATCCACTGCTGCGAGAAGATGCCGGCCCATTTGTCATAGCCGACGATCTCGGCGCCGCGGGCGCCGTCCGGCTCCTTGCGATACCAGGGAAAGAGGACCTGGGCGATCACCGCAAGCGTGAACAGTGCCATCAGCAGACCGGTGATGCGCTGCGCGAGCCAGTCGCGCGCCCCGTAATGTGCGCCCACCACCAGGCGCTGGGATCCGTAGTTTTTGCTCATCGTGGGTTTCTCGGGAGACTCAGTACATGAAGAGCTTGTAGCCCAGCACCAGCGTCAGCGTCAGGCTGATGACCAGCGTGGCGATCGCGGAGTTGCGGCCCTGGTCCTTGCTCACCGTGTGGAAGGCATCCATCACCAGGTAGCGGATGCCGGCGACGAAGTGGTGCAGGTAGGCCCAGATCAGGCCGAGCACGACCACCTTCATGAACCAGCCCGGCAGCACACCGAGGCCGGCCGTGAAGGTCGAGGTGAACTCAGCGTAGGAAATTTCCGATGTGACGCTTTTGTCGAACAGCCAAATGACAAAAGGCAGCAGCAGGAAAAGAATCAGGCCGCTGCCACGGTGCAGGATCGACACCACGCCGGCGAGGGGAAGCCGGTATTTGAGCGCGTCGATGAGACCCATGGTCCCCGGGGGCTGTTTTCGGATTTCAGGCATACCCAACCTTCTTGCGATGTAACGACGGTGAAACCAGAGGATTTTATTGCAACGCAGCAGACGCAGCTGCATTCGGACTCTTCAGGGATTCAAACACCGCACCTTCAGCTGACTTCGTTGCGGTAGAAATGCGACGCCGTGTTGTAGAGACCGCGCCTGAACTCGACCGGCTTGTCGCCGTAGGTGAGTGAGAGGCGCTCGACGCTCAGCAGGGGAGCGCCCTCGGGCAGGTTCAGCAGGCCAGCGCTGGTGGCGTCGGCCGCGACCGCGCGCAGCTTCTCTTCGGCGCGGATCATGCGCACGCCGAACTCGGTCTCGAACAGCCCATACATCGGGCCGCGGTAGTCGCTCAGCCGTTCGGCGGTGAGCCCCTTGAAGAGCAGGCCGTGCAGCCAGATGTCGTCCAGCACCACCGGCAGGCCCTTGAAATAGAGCACGCGCCGGATCTGCAGCGCCGCATCGCCCGACTTGAGCTCGAGCGCGCGGGCCACTTCAGCCGGCGCGCGCAGGCGCCGGCAGTCGATGAATTTGCGCTCGACCGGCGAAATCTCGCCACCCTCGTCCGGCGTCAGCCGCAGAAAGCGGTACTGGATCTTTTCCTCGGCATGCGTCGCGACAAAGGTACCCTTGCCCTGCCGCCGCACCAGCAGATTCTCGGCCGCGAGCTCGTCGATGGCCTTGCGCACCGTGCCCTGGCTGACCCGGAAACGCCCGGCCAGCTCCACCTCGCTGGGAATCGCCTCGCCGGGCTTCCATTCACCGGCCTGCAGACTGCGCAGGATCAGCCCCTTGATCTGCTGATAGAGCGGGCTGAAGGCAGGCCCGCCCGACTCGGCTGGCGAGGCGGAAGTTTCAGGCAGGGACGATGGGGGCAAGGGCGCCATGGGCGCGATTGCATCACATCGCCATCACTAAGTCCAGAAACAGATGAATGATGTCTTATATAAGACATAAGACCGTTGACAGTGTGGAGAGCGAACCCTAGACTCCCCTACACTTCGGACCTGGAGCAGGTACGCGCGCGACGCCCTTCGTGTCGCCCGGCACCTCGGCCCTCGATCCACACAACACGATCCCTGGAGTCTCACATGAGCAAGAAACCCGTACGCGTGGCCGTCACCGGCGCCGCTGGCCAGATCGGCTATGCCCTGCTGTTCCGCATCGCCTCCGGCGAGATGCTGGGCAAGGACCAGCCCGTGATCCTGCAGCTGCTGGAGATCCCGGACGAGAAGGCCCAGAAGGCGCTCAAGGGCGTGATGATGGAACTCGAGGACTGCGCCTTCCCGCTGCTGCACAGCATGGAAGCGCACAGCGACCCGATGACCGCCTTCAAGGACACCGACTACGCCCTGCTGGTCGGCGCCCGCCCCCGCGGCCCCGGCATGGAGCGCAAGGACCTGCTGTCGGCCAACGCCCAGATCTTCACCGCCCAGGGCAAGGCCCTGAACGCGGTGGCCAGCCGCAACGTGCGCGTGCTGGTGGTCGGCAACCCGGCCAACACCAACGCCTACATCGCGATGAAGTCGGCCCCCGACCTGCCGCGCAAGAACTTCACCGCGATGCTGCGCCTGGACCACAACCGCGCGCTGAGCCAGATCGCCGCCAAGACCGGCAAGCCGGTCGCCAGCATCGAGAAGCTGGCCGTGTGGGGCAACCACTCGCCGACGATGTACGCCGACTACCGCTTCGCGACCATCGACGGCCAGCCGGTCAAGCAGATGATCAACGACGAGGAGTGGAACAAGAACGTGTTCCTGCCCACCGTCGGCAAGCGCGGCGCCGCCATCATCGAGGCGCGCGGCCTGTCCTCGGCCGCCTCGGCCGCCAACGCCGCGATCGACCACATGCGCGACTGGGCCCTGGGCACCAAGGGCAAGTGGGTCACGATGGGCATCCCGTCCAACGGCGAATACGGCATTCCCAAGGACGTCATGTTCGGCTTCCCGGTCACGGTCGAGAACGGCGAGTACAAGATCGTCGAAGGCCTGGAGATCGACGCCTTCTCGCAGGAGCGCATCAACCTGACGCTCAAGGAACTGCAGGAAGAGCAGGACGGCGTCAAGCACCTGCTCTGATCGGCCCGGGGGCCTCGCAGGGCCCCGACAGGAAAGGCCGGCAGCGTCTGCTTGTCGGCCTTTTTTTCGACCTTCGATTTACGTGTGGGTCAATTGAACCCCTCCCCTGCTCCTTCCGCGGCTTCGGCCCCGCTGCACCCCGCCCGCGCGCTGTTCGAGGCCGGTGAAGCGCTGCCCTCGCTGCCCGTCTGCGACCACTACGCCGGCGTCGAGGCGCGCATGCGCAAGAGCCTGGCGCTGCAGGCCGAACTGGGCGAGCGCTGCGGCGCCGCCGTGTTCGACGCGACGCTGGACGCCGAGGACGGCGCGCCCGTCGGTGGCGAAAGGGAGCATGCGGCGCTGATCGCCGAGCTGGTCGACTCGCCGCACAACCGCTGGAACCGGGTCGGCGCGCGGGTGCACCCGGTCAGCCATCCGAGCTTCGACGCCGAGGTCGAGATCCTGCTGCGGCGCTGCGGCGCCCGGCTCGCCTACCTGATGGTCCCCAAGCCCCGCAGCCTGGGCGACGTGCAGTCGGCCTGCGAGCGTATCGACGCGATCGGCGGCTCGCTGGGCCTGGCGCGCAAGATCCCCGTTCACGTGCTGGTCGAGACCCATGGCGCGCTGCGCCAGGTCTGGGACATCGCGGCGCATCCCCGGGTCGAGTCGTTGTCCTTCGGGCTGATGGACTTCGTCTCGGCCCACCGCGGCGCCATCCCCTCGAGCGGCATGAGCGCGGCCGGCCAATTCACGCACCCGCTGGTGCTGCGCGCCAAGATCGAGATCGCGGCGGCCTGCCATGCCGCCGCGAAGACGCCCTCGCACGGCGTCGTGACCGAGTTCAACGACCTCGACGCGCTGCGCAGCGCGGCCCGCAAGGCCTGCCGCGAACTCGGCTACACCCGGATGTGGAGCATCCACCCGAACCAGATCCTGCCCATCGTCGAGGCCTTCGCGCCGGACGAGGAGGAGATCGTCGCGGCCGCCGAGATCCTGCTGGGCGCACAGGCCGCCGGCTGGGGACCGGTGCGCCACCGCACCCGCGGCAGCGACACCTTGCACGACCGCGCCAGCTACCGCTACTACTGGCACGTGCTCGAACGCGCCCACCGCACCGGCCGGCCGCTGCCGGCCGAGGCCATCCAGGCGTTTTTCACGGAGACTTCGACATGATCGCCCCGCCCCCGGGCGGCTGCTTCCGCGAGGCCCGCAGGCGACAACCCAGGAGACTTTGATGAGCGAGACCCCCACCGCAGCCACCGGCTTCAAGCCCAAGAAGTCGGTCGCCCTTTCCGGCACCACCGCCGGCAACACGGCGCTGTGCACCGTCGGCCGCACCGGCAACGACCTGCACTACCGCGGCTACGACATCCTCGACGTGGCCGAGAGCTGCGAGTTCGAGGAGATCGCCCACCTGCTGGTGCACGGCAAGCTGCCGACGCTCGCCGAGCTGGTCGCCTACAAGGCCAAGCTCAAGGCCTTGCGCGGCGTTCCGGCCGCGGTCAAGGCGGCGCTGGAGCAACTGCCGGCGAGCGCCCACCCGATGGACGTGATGCGCACCGGCGTCTCGGTGCTCGGCTGTGTCTCGCCCGAGAAGGACGACCACAACCACCCGGGCGCGCGCGACATCGCCGACAAGCTGATGGCCAGCCTGGGCCCGATGCTGCTCTACTGGTACCACTGGAGCCACAACGGCAGGCGCATCGAGGTGGAGACCGACGACGACTCCATCGGCGGCCATTTCCTGCACCTGCTGCACGGCCGCAAGCCGAGCGAGGCCTGGGTCCAGGCGATGCACACCTCGCTGATCCTCTACGCCGAGCACGAGTTCAACGCCTCCACCTTCACCGGCCGTGTCATCGCCGGCACCGGCTCGGACATGTACTCGGCCATCGCCGGCGCGATCGGCGCGCTGCGCGGCCCCAAGCATGGCGGCGCCAACGAGGTCGCCTTCGAGATCCAGAAGCGCTACGACACGCCCGACCAGGCCGAGGCCGACATCCGCCGCCGGGTCGAGAGCAAGGAAGTCATCATCGGCTTCGGCCACCCCGTCTACACCGTGAGCGACCCGCGCAACAAGGTCATCAAGGGCGTCGCCAAGCGCCTGTCGGCCGACGCCAGGAACATGAAGATGTTCGACATCGCGGAACGGCTGGAATCGGTCATGTGGGAGGTCAAGAAGATGTTCCCCAACCTGGACTGGTTCTCGGCCGTGAGCTACCACATGATGGGCGTGCCCACGGCGATGTTCACGCCGCTGTTCGTCATCGCCCGGACCTCGGGCTGGAGCGCGCACATCATCGAGCAGCGGATCGACGGCAAGATCATCCGGCCCAGCGCCAATTACACAGGTCCCGAAGACCTGAAATTTGTCGCAATCAAGGATCGTGCCTGAGCTTGGTTACAAAATGCACGCGACCACAATCGGGACTCCCTGATCCATCAGAACCCGAGAGTTGGAGAACACCATGAGGAAAACCCTGATTCGTGTCGCGTGCGTCGCTTCTGCCCTGATGGCGGTCTCGCTGGCCCATGCGACGGACAGCCAGCCGGCCAAGAAGAAGAAACGCAGCGCGGCGGCCGCCACGGTCCTGGCCGCCGCGACCCCCGAGCAGCTGCAGGCCGCCGAGCGTGTGCACTACGGTGTGAGCCAGTGCGAGGGCAAGCAGTCGGTCGACCTGGAGGCAAACTCGAAGACGCCCGGCTACGTGGACTTGAAGTACGGCAAGAAAACGTATGTGATGAAACCGGTGCTGTCGTCCACCGGCGCGATGCGCCTGGAAGACGTGCGCGGTGAAACCCTCTACCTGCAGATCGCCAACAAGTCGATGTTGATGAACACGAAGAGCGGCCAGCGTATGGTGGACGACTGCGTTCATGAGAAGCAGCGTGACGCTGCCGACGCCCTCAAGGCAGCCGCCGCGACGCAGTAAACCTTCCCGAAAGCCCCAAGAGGACGCATGTCCGCCGGCATCTCCAACGTCCGTCCCGATCCCGACCAGGTCCTGGTCGACATCGTCGACTATGTGACGAGCCATGAGATCGACTCGCAGCTCGCCTACGACACCGCGCGCCACTGCCTGATCGATACGCTCGGCTGCGGACTGGAGGCCCTGGAGTACCCGGCGTGCACCAAGCTCCTGGGGCCGGTCGTGCCCGGTACCGTGGTGCCCAACGGCGCCAAGGTGCCCGGCACCCAGTTCCAGCTTGACCCGATCCAGGCCGCCTTCAACATCGGCGCAATGATCCGCTGGCTGGACTTCAACGACACCTGGCTGGCGGCCGAGTGGGGCCACCCCTCCGACAACCTGGGCGGCATCCTGGCCACCGCCGACTGGCAAAGCCGCAACGCCGTGGCCGCCGGCAAGCAGCCGCTGCGGATGCGTGAGGTCCTGACCGCGATGATCAAGGCCCACGAGATCCAGGGCTGCATCGCGCTGGAAAACTCCTTCAACCAGGTGGGCCTCGACCACGTGGTGCTGGTGAAGGTCGCCTCCACCGCCGTCGTGGCCCGGATGCTGGGGCTCACTCGCGACGAGATCATCAACGCCGTGTCGCTCGCCTGGGTCGACGGCCAGGCCCTGCGCACCTACCGGCATGCACCCAACACCGGCTCGCGCAAGAGCTGGGCCGCCGGCGACGCCACCAGCCGCGCGGTGCGCCTGGCGCTGATCGCCAAGACCGGCGAGATGGGCTACCCGAGCGTGTTGACGGCCAAGGGCTGGGGCTTCTACGACGTGCTCTTCAAGGGCCAGGAATTCAAGTTCCAGCGCCCCTACGGCAGCTACGTGATGGAACACGTGCTGTTCAAGATCAGCTACCCGGCCGAGTTCCACGGCCAGACCGCCGTGGAAGCGGCGATGAGCCTGCACGCCGAGCTGGCCCAGCGCGGCAAGACCTCGGACGACATCCGCAAGGTGAACATCCGGACCCATGAGGCCTGCATCCGCATCATCGACAAGCAGGGCCCGCTGAACAACCCGGCCGACCGCGATCACTGCATCCAGTACATGGTGGCGGTGCCGCTGATCTACGGCCGCCTGACCGCGGCCGACTATGAGGACGAGATTGCCGGCGACCCGCGCATTGACGCGCTGCGCGACAAGATCGTCTGCATCGAGGATGCGCAGTTCACGCACGACTATCACGACCCCGAGAAGCGCTCCATCGCCAATGGACTCACCGTGGAACTCAAGGACGGCACCCGGCTGGACGAGATCGTCGTGGAGTACCCCATCGGCCACAAGCGCCGCCGCGCCGACGGCATTCCGCTGCTCGAGGCCAAGTTCCGCACCAAGCTCGCGCGCCGCTTCCCGAAAAAGCAGCAGGACAGCATCCTCGCCGTCTCGCTGGATCAGAAGGCGCTGGAGGCGATGCCGGTGCACGAGTACGTGGACCTGTACGTCATCTGACGCACGCTCCGCCCTGCCGAGGCCGCCTCCGGGTGGCCTTTTTGTCGAAGACGCACGACATGCCACGCCTGTCCGGCTTGGCAAGTCTTATATAAGACATAAAATACGAAAGTCGCCGGCCCGTCACGGAGCCGGCCATCCCCGGAGCCCCACATGCTGCAAACCTACCGCGACCACGTCGCTGAACGCGCCGCGCTCGGCATTCCCCCGCTGCCGCTGTCTGCCCAGCAGACCGCCGAGCTGATCGAACTGCTGAAGAACCCGCCCGCCGGCGAAGAACAGTTCCTGCTCGAGCTGCTGACGCACCGCGTCCCGCCGGGCGTGGACGACGCGGCCAAGGTCAAGGCCTCCTTCCTGGCCGCCGTGGCCGACGGCGAGCTCAAGGTCGCGCTGATCTCGCGCGCCAAGGCGACCGAGCTGCTGGGCACCATGGTGGGCGGCTACAACGTCAAGCCGCTGATCGAGCTGCTCGACGACGCCGACGTGGCCCCGGTCGCTGCAGAAGGTCTGAAGAAGACCCTGCTGATGTTCGACTACTTCCACGACGTGGCCGAGAAGGCCAAAGCCGGCAACGCGCATGCCAAGGCCGTGATCCAGTCCTGGGCCGATGCCGAGTGGTTCACCTCGCGCCCTGAAGTGGCCGAGAAGATCACCGTGACCGTCTTCAAAGTCACCGGCGAGACCAACACCGACGACCTGTCGCCCGCCCCCGACGCCTGGAGCCGCCCGGACATCCCGCTGCACTACCTGGCGATGCTGAAAAACGCCCGCCCCGGCATCACGCCCGAGGAAGACGGCAAGCGCGGCCCGGTCAAGTTCATCGAAGACCTGAAGAAGAAGGGCCACCTGGTCGCCTACGTCGGTGACGTGGTCGGCACCGGCTCCAGCCGCAAGTCCGCCACCAACAGCGTGATCTGGGCCACCGGCGAGGACATCCCCTTCGTGCCCAACAAGCGGTTCGGCGGCATCTGCCTGGGCGGCAAGATCGCCCCGATCTTCTTCAACACGCAGGAAGACTCGGGCGCGCTGCCGATCGAGGTCGACGTGTCCGGCATGGACATGGGCGACGTGGTCGACATCTACCCCTATGCCGGCAAGATCGAGAAAAACGGCGCCAAGATCGCCGAGTTCGCGCTCAAGAGCGACGTGCTGTTCGACGAAGTGCGTGCCGGCGGTCGCATCAACCTGATCATCGGCCGCTCGCTGACCGCCAAGGCACGCGACTTCCTGGGCCTGCCCGCCTCGACGGCCTTCCGCCTGCCGACCTCGCCGAGCGCCTCGACCAAGGGCTTCACGCTGGCGCAGAAGATGGTCGGCCGCGCCTGCGGCCTGCCGGAAGGCCAGGGCGTGCGCCCGGGCACGTACTGCGAGCCGCGCATGACTTCGGTCGGCAGCCAGGACACCACCGGCCCGATGACCCGCGACGAGCTGAAGGACCTGGCCTGCCTGGGCTTCAGCGCCGACCTGGTGATGCAGAGCTTCTGCCACACGGCCGCCTATCCCAAGCCGGTCGACGTCAAGATGCACCGCGAGCTGCCCGCCTTCATCAGCAACCGCGGCGGCATCGCGCTGCGCCCCGGTGACGGTGTGATCCACAGCTGGCTCAACCGCATGCTGCTGCCCGACACCGTGGGCACCGGCGGCGACAGCCACACCCGCTTCCCGATCGGCATCAGCTTCCCGGCCGGCTCGGGCCTGGTCGCCTTCGCCGCCGCCACCGGCGTGATGCCGCTGGACATGCCGGAATCGGTGCTGGTGCGTTTCAAGGGCAAGATGCAGCCCGGCATCACCCTGCGCGACCTGGTGCACGCGATCCCGCTGTACGCGATCAAGCAGGGCCTGCTGACGGTCGCCAAGCAAGGCAAGAAGAACATCTTCTCGGGCCGCGTCCTCGAGATCGAGGGCCTGCCCGACCTGAAGGTGGAACAGGCCTTCGAACTGAGCGACGCCTCGGCCGAGCGCAGCGCGGCCGGTTGCACGGTGCGCCTGAACAAGGAACCGATCATCGAGTACCTCAACAGCAACATCACGCTGCTGAAGTGGATGATCGCCAACGGCTACCAGGACAAGCGCAGCCTGGAGCGCCGCATCAAGGCGATGGAGCAGTGGCTGGCCAAGCCCGAGCTGCTGCAGCCGGACGCGGACGCCGAGTACGCCGCGGTGATCGAGATCGACCTGGCCGACATCAAGGAACCGATCGTCTGCTGCCCCAACGACCCGGACGACGCCAAGACGCTGTCCGACGTGCAGGGCGCGACCATCGACGAGGTCTTCATCGGCTCCTGCATGACCAACATCGGCCACTTCCGTGCAGCCTCCAAGCTGCTCGAAGGCAAGCGCGACATCCCGGTCAAGCTGTGGGTCGCCCCGCCGACCAAGATGGACGCGGCCGAGCTGACCAAGGAAGGCCACTACGGCGTGCTGGGCGGCGCCGGCGCCCGCATGGAAATGCCGGGCTGCAGCCTGTGCATGGGCAACCAGGCCCAGGTGCGCGAAGGCGCGACCGTGATGTCCACCAGCACCCGCAACTTCCCCAACCGCCTGGGCAAGAACACCAACGTCTACCTCGGCTCGGCCGAGCTGGCCGCGATCTGCTCCAAGCTGGGCCGCATCCCGACCGTGGCCGAGTACCACGCCGACATGGGCGTGATCAACAAGGACGGCGACAAGGTGTACCGCTACATGAACTTCGACCAGATCCAGGAGTTCAGCGAGGTGGCGAAGGAAGTGGCGGTCTGATCGACCGGCAGACTCCTCCCGACCAGGAACGGCCCGCAATGCGGGCCGTTTTTTTTTGCCTCCGGAGGGCGAGCCGGGCGTACCTGCCGGTGCCGGCAGCGGTCAGCGGCCCAGCAGGGTTTGCAGTTCGAGCGCGTTTTCCGCCGCGGCGCCGGAGGCGGTGTTGTCGAAGATGCACCAGAGGTCCGCCTCGGCATGCCAGCGCCGCACCTCCTCGGCCCACTGCGCCAGCCGCTCGGGGTCGTAGCGCGAGTAGTAGATACGCGGTGAGCCGTGCCAGCGGTAGTAGACGGTCGCCCCGGCGCCGTCACCTTGCGGGCCCAGCCAACCGCTGGGCTGGCCCGCCCCTTCCGGCCGGGCGGGGTCGGCCGCCACGCGGCCGATGCGGCGCGAGACGAGCAGGCGCTCTGCCGCCGGCTCGAACCAGCTCTTGTGGCGCGGCTCGCAGACCACCGCGCCCTCATGCAGCTCGCGCAGCAGGTCGAAGAAGGTGCGTGCGACGCGCGCCTCGAAGGCAAAGGATGGCGGCAGCTGGACCAGCAGGACGCCGAGCTTGTCGCCCAGGCCACCCACCTGCTCGAGGAAGGCAGCCAGCGGCTGACGGGCCCGCCGCAGCTGTCCTTCGTGGGTGATGGTCCGCGGCAGCTTGACCGCGAAGCGGAAGTGCTCAGGCACCTGCGCCGCCCAGCTCTCATAGGTCTTGCGCTGATGCGGCCGGTAGAAGGACGTGTTGATCTCGGCGCAGGGCAGGACCCGGGCGTAACGCGCCAGGTGCGAGCCCTCGCCGGGAAAGGCGGCCGCAGCCGCCCGCGGGACGCTCCATCCCGCCGTTCCGATGCGGATCATGCGAGCCAGTATGGCAGGGCGGAGGCCGGGGCCCCCGCCCGCACTCACTGGAGCAGGACCGGCACCACGCCGAGGGTCAGCTGCTGGCCGGAGATGGGGGCCTGGCTGCCGTTCAGCGGTGTCGCGGTGGTGAAGCCCCAGGTGGCGGGCAGCTGGACCTTGCGGCCCTCATTGGTCGACCAAAGGATTGCAAAGGACCGGGTGCCACGCTTCAGCTTGAACACATAAACGAGGTTCTCGTCGGTCGGGTTGTCGCGCACTTCGTACGCGTCCTCCAGCTGCGCGCCGGTCAGCCATTCGCGGATCTTGTTATAGGCCTTGCCGGCGGTGGTCAGCGGCCGCCAGCCCGAGTCCGGACGCGCCAGCGCGCTCACCGGCGAGAAGTTGCGCTTGCCTTCGTACTGGTAGTAGTTGAAGTTCTCGATCCCCTGTGACCACATCACCATCAGCGCGCGCGGCATGCTGGCCCAGTGCTCGTTCTCCGTCGGATTGTCCGCGACGCAGCCACCCGTGGCCGTGTCGGACACCGAGCAGTAGGGACCGCCCTCGGTGTTCCAGATCGGCTTGGTGACGCCGTGGCTCTTCAGCACGGCGCGCACGTTGGCAATCGGCGCCACGATGTTCTCGGGCCTCACCGGGTTGTAATAGAAGTGGTAGCCGATCTTGTCGACATGGTTGTGGCCGCCCGCGGCCAGGAAGCTTTCCAGCCGGGCCAGGCCGGTGCTGACCGTGAAGCTCGGAGAGATGATCACCGCGTCGTTCCCGAGCGCCTCGCGTGTCGTCTCGGTCAGCCTCAACAGATTGGCGACGCTGTCCTTGTAGAAGAGGTTGTAGTCGGCTTCGTTCCACACTTCCCAGTAGTGGATCTTGCCCGCGAGATTTGGATGCTCTTTCAGGTGACGAACGTAGTTTTTCCAATCGTCGAAGCGCTCGGGCGCGTACTGCGGGCCTTTCGGCTGTGCCCACCCAGGCGTCTGCCCGAGCGTCATCAGGACCTTCTGGCCCTTGCTGGTCGCACGCGCCAGATAGACCCACTGAAGCCGGTCTCTGAAGATCTTCGTCGACCACTGGCCCGGCCCGGCATCCTCGAGATCCTTCCACGTCGTCGTGGTGTCCCAGAGCCGTAGCACCGATGCGTTCACACCCGCGTCCAGGGCATGCTCGGGGAGCAGGGTGTAGTGCACGCCGAACAGCAAGTCGGGCGCCACGCTCTTGCTGGCCGGCTTCACGTCGTTCTTGTTGACTTCGTAAATGCGGACCTCGTCAATGTCGAGGGTGCCGGGCTGGTCGAGCGCCAGCCTCAGGGTCTTCGGCTCGCGTCCGTCGATCGCGACTTCGAAACCGATCCGCTGGAAGGAGGGCCCCGGCCTGAAGGTTTTTTCGATCAGCATCGGGTGGCTGTCCTTGCGCTCCCGCCGGATCCCCAGCGTGACCGCCGGGTTGCCGTCCCCGCTCGTCCGCGCCAGCATCTCGACGCGGTAGGTGCGGCCGACGCGGAAGGGGTAGCCATAGATCAGGTGCGCATCGCCCGAGCCCTTGCTCTCGAGCTGGAAACGCTGGTAGCCACCCATGCCGCCGTCCGTGCGGACCTCGGCCAGGTACTTGGGCCTGGGCTGACCGTCGACCCACCAATCGTTCACCTTCCACCCCCAGCCGAACTTGCTGTCCGGGGACCCGCTGAAGTCGGAGCAGCTGACCAGCGTGGACACCGGCGTGGCGAGCGGATCGCTGTTCGGCAGCGGAGTCGGCGCCGCCCGGAGTTCGTCGCTAAGTTCGATCAGCGTCATGCTGTCGATCAGGATGTCCTTGCCGACGTCCTGCACGGCGATGCGCAGCGCGCCGCGGTCCGTCCAGCGGTAATAGCCCTCGATCTCGACGCGCTGCCAGTTGCCGCCGACGCTGACGGTCGTCTTCGTCGCGACGTCATAGGGTTTGTGCCGGCGGAACATCACGTCCACCAGGGTGTCGGCTTCCTCGGAGTCCTGCTTGATCTTCTTGATGTAGAAGACCGCGCGGTACATCTTGTTGGCCTTGAAGGCGAAGTCGTAGAACAGCTGCGCATCACCCGTCCCACGGTTGTTGACCCGGAAACGCTGCGCTCCGCTGCTGTTTCGGGCGTCGGTGCTGCGGCCGGCATCCCAGGCGGCACCGCCCCACTGGTTGACCTGCCAGCCGGGCGCCAGGCCCGTGAAGTCGGTGTCGAAGGCGGACTCCGCGACCGCGGTCTGCCCCGGAGGCAGTTCCTCCAGCGGACGCGCGGCGCGGCACGACGGGCCCGGTGCCGGGGCCTCGGCCTGACCGCGAGCTGGCGATTGAGCGGAAGAAGAGTCGGTGGAACCGCCGGAACCGCCGCCGCAGGCGGCAAGTGAAAGCGCAGCGAGACCCGCCGCGTACGAGGGACGCAACTTCAAGAAAACCTCCTTGGGATTTGTTGTGAACGGGATTAAACCGCAGCGAAGTAGCAAAAAGTCGCTACCTATAGCAAGTGTAAGTAACCCCCCACACGCCGCGTGAGCTCCGGTCAACCCCGTCGCATGGTCGCCTGCGTCGAAGTCATTTCACGTCTGCACTGCCCTGGAGCCCACATGCCCTGCCCTCCCCGCCGCCTGATCGAGCGGGCCCGACGGGCCGAGGCGCCCGCCGAGCCGGCTGCGCCGCGCCGCTACCTGGCAGTGCGCCACGAGCTCGGCCTCTACACGGCGGCCTTGGACGCCTTCCTGGCGCGTGTCACCGCGCTGGGCCAGGTGGGGCAGCACAACAAGACCGCGGAGGATCGCACCGACGAGGTGGTCGACACCGAGGCGCGGCTGAAGAACATGAGCGAGTTCCGGGACCAGCTGCGGCGCCTGATGGCCACACCGAAGGCCAAGCTGGCAAAGCTGATCGAGGTGGAGCGCGAGCTGACCCGGGTGCAGAGCGAGATCGACCGCCTGGCCTCGCGCCGCAAGGCACTGGCCGGCCTCACCGACAAGGTGCACGTCAGGCTCTCTATCCAGGCTCGCCCCTCGGTGCTTGAGACGGGGATGTGGTCGCCGGTGCGCGACGCGGTGCTGCGTGCCGGGCACGTGCGGGCGGACAGCGTGGCGACCTTGATCCACGTCGTCGTCGCCGCGCTGCCCAGGGCCCTCGGTCTCGGCGGGGGGCGCTGGCATGGCGCCGCTGCGGCGCACTCGGCAAGCCCGGGCACGCGCGGCTGAAGCGGCCTGAAGGGCCCCGGGCAGGATCGACCGCGAGGGGCGCACCCTCGCGAAGCGCCTGCACGCTTCTTGCCACGCAAGCCCAAACTGAGAGAATCGCCACGATCCGCCCCACCTTGAACCGCACCTCGGAGTGACCCCCATGGCCAAAGCCACCCTCGCGCCCCGCCAGAAGGACGCCAAAGCGCCCGTGCATGCCTTCGCCAAGACCCAGAAGACCTTTGCAACGGCTTCCGGCCGCACCGGCAAGTTCTTCTCGCTGCCCGAGCTTGCCAAGCAGTTCCCCAATGTCGCCAGGCTGCCGGTGTCGATCCGCATCGTGCTCGAGAGCGTGCTGCGCAACTGTGACGGCAAGAAGGTGACCACCGAGCATGTCGAGCAGCTGGCGAACTGGCAGGCCACCGCCGAGCGCACCGACGAGATCCCCTTCGTCGTCGCCCGGGTGGTGCTGCAGGACTTCACCGGCGTGCCGCTGCTGGCCGACCTCGCGGCGATGCGCTCGGTCGCGCAGGACATGGGCAAGAACCCGAAGACCATCGAGCCCCTGGTGCCGGTGGACCTGGTGGTCGACCACTCGGTGATGATCGACCACTACGGCAGCAAGAAGGCCCTGGACCTCAACATGCGCCTCGAGTTCCAGCGCAACCAGGAGCGCTACGAGTTCATGAAGTGGGGCATGCAGGCCTTTGACACCTTCGGCGTGGTGCCGCCGGGCTTCGGCATCGTGCACCAGGTGAACCTGGAATACCTGGCGCGCGGCGTGCACCAGCGCGCCGATGGCGTGTTTTATCCCGACACCCTGGTCGGCACCGACAGCCACACCACCATGATCAACGGCATCGGTGTGGTCGCCTGGGGTGTCGGCGGCATCGAGGCGGAGGCCGGCATGCTGGGCCAGCCGGTTTACTTCCTGACGCCCGACGTGGTCGGCTTCGAGCTGAGCGGCCAGCTGCGCGAAGGCGTCACCGCGACCGACCTGGTGCTGACCGTCACCGAGATCCTGCGCAAGGAGAAAGTGGTGGGCAAGTTTGTCGAGTTTTTCGGCGAGGGCACCGCCTCGCTGGCCGTGCCCGACCGTGCCACCATCGGCAACATGGCGCCCGAGTACGGCGCGACCATGGGCTTCTTCCCGGTCGACGAGAAGACCATCGACTACTTCCGGGGCACCGGTCGCAGCAAGCAGGAGATCGAGGCCTTCGAGGCCTATTTCCGGGCCCAGGGCCTGTTCGGCGTGCCGCAGGCCGGCCAGATCAACTACACCAAGGTCGTGAAGCTGGACCTGGGCACGGTGACGCCCAGCCTGGCCGGCCCCAAGCGGCCGCAGGACCGCATCGAGATCGGCAGGCTCTCCAGCACCTTCAGCGAGCTGTTCAGCAAGCCGACCTCGGAAAACGGCTTCAACCAGCCGCCCGAGAAGCTGGAACAGGTCTTCCCGACCAGCAACGGCCTGGACATCCGCAACGGCGACGTGCTGATCGCGGCCATCACCTCCTGCACCAACACCTCCAACCCGGGCGTGCTGCTGGCCGCGGGCCTGCTGGCGAAAAAGGCCGTGGAGGCGGGCCTGAAGG
Organism: Aquabacterium sp. A7-Y; assembly: GCF_026153205.1. GTDB lineage: Bacteria > Pseudomonadota > Gammaproteobacteria > Burkholderiales > Burkholderiaceae_C > Caldimonas. The sequence goes on from NZ_JAPFBW010000009.1 coordinate 204,346, forward strand.
TCAAGCCGCACATCAAGACCTCGCTGGCCCCGGGCTCGCGTATCGTCACCGAATACCTTGAGAAGGCGGGCCTGCTGCCCTACCTCGAAAAGCTCGGCTTCAGCGTCGCCGCCTACGGCTGCACCACCTGCATCGGCAATGCCGGCGACCTGGCGCCCGAGCTCAACGAGGTGATCTGGCGCAACGACCTGGTCTGCGCGGCGGTGCTGTCGGGCAACCGCAACTTCGAGGCGCGCATCCACCCGAACATCAAGGCCAACTTCCTGGCCTCGCCGCCGCTGGTGGTGGCCTATGCGATCGCCGGCAACGTGCGCCGCGACCTGATGACCGAGCCGGTCGGCAAGGGCAAGGGCGGCCGCGACATCTACCTGGGCGACATCTGGCCGACCAGCGACGAGGTCCATGCACTGATGAAGTACGCGATGAACGCCAAGGCGTTCAAGGAGAACTACGCCAAGGTGAGCAGCGAGCCGGGCAAACTGTGGACCCAGATCGAGGGCGTGGCCGGCCAGGTCTACAACTGGCCCAAGTCCACCTACATCGCCGAGCCGCCCTTCTTCGAAGGGTTCGCGATGGAGCCGACCTTCACCGACGCCGGCGTGCGCGGTGCTCGTGCGATGGCCTTGTTCGGCGACTCCATCACGACCGACCACATCTCGCCGGCCGGCTCCATCAAGGAGGACTCGCCGGCCGGCCGCTGGCTGAAGGAAAACGGTGTCATCAAGGCCGACTTCAACAGCTACGGCTCGCGGCGCGGCAACCACGAGGTAATGATGCGCGGCACCTTCGCCAATGTGCGCATCAAGAACCTGATGATCCCGGCGCGCGAGGACGGCTCGCGCGAGGAAGGCGGCCTGACCCTGTTCCAGCCCGGCGGCGAGAAGATGTTCATCTACGACGCCGCGATGAAATACATCGAGCAGGGCACGCCCACCATCATCTTCGGCGGCGAGGAGTACGGCACCGGTTCCTCGCGCGACTGGGCCGCCAAGGGCACCCAGCTGCTGGGCATCAAGGCAGTCGTGGCGCGCAGCTTCGAACGCATCCACCGCTCCAACCTGGTCGGCATGGGCGTGCTGCCGCTGCAGTTCCTCGGGAACGACTCCTGGGAGTCGCTGGGCATCCGCGGCGACGAGGAGTTCGACGTGCTGGTCGGCGAGGATATCCGCCCGCAGCAGGAGGCCACGCTGGTGATCCGCCGCACCGGCGGCGAGGAGCAGCGCGTGACCCTGAAGTTGCGCATCGATACGCCGATCGAGGTCGACTACTACAAGCACGGCGGCATCCTGCCCTTCGTGCTGCGCCAGTTGCTGGCGGCCTGAGCCCGGCTCGCCGTACCGGTCCAAGCGCAAGGCCGCGTCCCCGAGGGGCACGGCCTTTTTTCATGGCTCGGGAAGGAGGCCCGGCGTCAGCCCGCTGCCAGCTCCGCGTACGCCTGCGGGTCGAAGCCGACCAGTACACAGCCGCCAGACTCCAGCACCGGGCGCTTGATCACGCTGGCCTGCGCCCTCATCAGCTCGCGCGCGCTCGCCTCGTCGGTGACGGCCGCCTGCTGCGCAAGGTCCAGCTTGCGCCAGGTGGTGCCCTGGCGGTTCACCAGAGTCTGCCAGCCCTTCGCCGCCAGCCAACGGTCCAGGCCGTCCTCGGGAACACCCTGCTTCTTGAAGTCATGGAAGGTATAGGCCAGGCCGTGCTCGTCGAGCCAGCGGCGCGCTTTCTTCACGGTGTCGCAATTCGGGATGCCGTAGAGAGTGATCATTGGGCGGTGAAGGAGATCAGAAAGGGACGACGCGATCGTCCGGATCGCACATCGGGTCGACGTTGTAATTGGTGGAGGTCACCTGCTGTGAGGTGCGGTCCAGGCTGACCTGGAACCACTGGCAGAAGACGGCATCGTAGCGGTAAGACCAGACCAGCTCGTTGCGGCGGGGAATCTCCATCACGTTCGACGGACGGCCCAGGCGGTAGAGCACGTCCTGCCGGCCGATGCCCACAGGCAGCGCGTTGAAGGTCTTCTCGTCGAGCACTTGCTGCCAGCCGGTCACTCGGCCCTGGCTGTCGAGGTCGACCATGTAGGTGTGCTTGCCAAACGGCCCGCGCGCAAACTCCAGGCGCCGCGTGCCTTGTGGTCCGGCATGCTCGCCGGTAGGCGGCCCCATGCGCGCGATGACCTCGGAGGCCGGGGTGCCGGCCGCGAGCTGGCCGGGCGAGTAGGCCGTGGCGCAGCCGGCGAGGAGAGCCGCTGCGCCTGCCGCCGCTACAAGGCGCCGGGAAAAAACGGTGGATTGCATGGTCTCTCCTTCTGCAACCGGCGCTCCCGCCTGCCACCACGGGGTGGGGCGGCGAGCCTGCCAGGGAAGGAAGCATTTTGCCTGCGGCGGGCAAGGGCCGAGGCGTATCGGCGCTGTGCTGAAGACGTGCAGTGTCATGCTGCCGAGCGAGGGGCAAGTCGTGCCGGCTGAGGATCGCCCCCGACCTTGGGGGGCGCAAGCCTGCCTTCTGGCGCCTAACTTGACAGTCAGGCGCCCGACTTTCGGCGCATCGGCTTCGCATCAAGTCCTGATCGAGGAGATGGCGCATGGCTGAGCTTGCTTCATGTCCTTCCCTAACGCCCCGGCACCCTCGGTTCTCGTTACCCAGCCCGGCCCCTGGCAGGCGCGCCCCGCTCCTCGCCCTGGTCACCGCGATACAGCTCTCCTGTCACGCCGGCCCGGCGCTCTCGCTCGAGACCCTGTGGACGGGGCAGGCCGGGGCGGCCCAGCCCTTCTGGGATCTGGCGTCCAACTGGTCCGCCGGCCTGCCGGCGAGCGCCGACACCGACGTGCAGCTCGCCAGCAGCGACACGACATTGCGCAGCGGCTCCTTCGTGGCGAGGAGCGTGCGGGGCACAGGCGCGTTGAGCATGAAGGGAGGACAGTTGGACCTGCATGCAGGCGCATCGAGCCTGGGCCGTCTCGAGTTGTCGGGCGGCCGCATCGTGGGCCACCAGGCAGCGCTGCGGGTCGGCAGCTTGCGGTGGACGGCCGGGCAGGTCGGCGTCGCGTCCAGTCCCGAGGACAGCGGGATGAACTTCACCGTGGAAGGGCCGGCGGTGCTGCAGGGCGCGAGCTTGTCGTTCGGCGGCGCGGTGCTGCGGCTGGAGGGCCTCACCTCCTGGAAGGACGGCGCCTCCACCCTTGCGCTTGCACATCTCGCCACCGGTCCGCGCGGCGTCTTCCATGACGACGCCCGCACGGCGGACCACCGGATGGGCGCGAGCATCCTCGAAGGTCGCTACGTCAAGACGGGCGCGGCAACCACCACAGTCGGCAGCGGCTACGACGCTTTCGAGAACCGCGGGCTTCTCGAGGTGCTGGGGGGAACGTGGGAGCAACACAACTTCCCGAATGGAACCTGGAGCAACACCGGCAGGATTCGCGTCCAGGATGCCGAGATGAAGGTGTCGACCTTCCGCTCGCCGATCGGCCAGCACGGCATCGTTGACGTCCTGTCCAACGCAAAGATCACGCTGCGTCATGACCGGGCCTGGCTGGGCAGCACCGGCCTCTGGAATATCGCGGAGGGCGGCACCGTCGAGGTGAGCAACGACGACCCTTATGAAGGGGAGGCGCTGTTCTTACGCGGCGCAGTGAACAACGCCGGCACCCTCCGTTTCTCCCAGGGACGCGCGCGGGTCTCGAAAGAGGTGGAGTGGCACGGACCCGGCACCATCGAAGCCGCGCGGGGAGCACGCCTGACGATAGAAGGCGACCTCGACGTCGGCGGCCTCAGGATCGGTGAGCCGGACAACCGCGGCGAATCACCACCGTATTACAACGCCGTGTACAGCCGGGTGGAGCTCCACGGCCGTGCGACGCTGGATCGCCTGGAGTGGGGGGAAGCCTGGCTGGACACCAGCGGGCCCCTGACCGTTCGAGGCCAGGCCGAACTGTACGACCGGCTCGAGTACTGGGCCGGCCCCATGAGGCCGCCAGTCAAGGAGATCAAGACCGCCTTCAGCTTTCTGGGGCCCACCCGCTGGGACGGCAATGCGGATCTGCAAGGCAGCGGCAGCATCCACATCGGCTCCGGTGGACGCTTCGAGGACCACAACTCGCGCGGCACCCGTGATGCGGGAGACCGTCCGGCGCGTCCGACCCGCGTGGCGGTGGCCAGTGTCCTGAACGAGGGAAGCTACCTGAAGACCGGGGCGGGGCAGACGACGGTGGTCTCCTCCTTCGTCAACCGGGGCAGCGTGCGCTCGGTGGCGGCCGGGACACTGACCTTCGCCGGCCGGCTCGACAACACGGGGACGATGGAGGCCGACCGGTCCCGGGTCGTGATCTGGGGTCCGCTGGCGCAATACCGGGAGGGTGAGCTGAGGGCGGGTCGCTACATCGCTCGCAACGGCAGCCTGGTCTTCAATCTTGGCGATGCCGCATACGGGTTCGGGCCGGCCCTGATCCAGCAGAACCGCGCCACCATCGTCCTCGATGGACCGGAGGCGCGCTTCGTCACGGTCTGGCGCGGCGTCGAGCAGAACGCACTGAGCAGTTGGGTGGGCAACGAAGGACAGCTGTCCCTGCTGGGCGGCGCGACGCTGCAGACGCTGTCCCTCACCAACTACGGCCGGCTCGAGATCGGCGCCGGCAGCGTGCTGCAAGCCGACATGTTCTGGCAGGCGATGACCCAGGAACCGACGCCAGAGGCGGCCACTTGGCTCGCCGGCATCCTGGACGTGCGGGAGGTCCATTTCGAGCACGGCAGACTGAGTGCCGGCCTCGAGGGGCAAGTCGGCGATGCCAGCCTGCTCGGGGAGTCGGTGTCGCTCGCCGGAAGCCGGCTGCTGCTGGACGTGGCGGCGGCCGAGGTCTATGACCGTCTTCGCATCTCGGGCAGCGTGGAGCTGAATGGCACCCTCCGGGCTGAATTCGTCGACGCCGCGGCAGCGCCAGGCAGCTATCGCTTCCTCACCGCGGGCGGCGGCGTCAGCGGGACCTTCTCGTCCCTTGCCAGCAATCTGGATCCCGCGCTCTACCACCTGTCGGCCCGCTACGGCACGCATCACGTGGATCTGGTGGTGTCGAGCGTCCCCGAGCCGGGCAGCTGGATGTTGACTGGCATCGGCGCGGCAGCCCTGGCAGGCAGAGCGCGCCGACGCCGGGCCGCGCAGGCAGAGCCGGCGTGAGCATCGCAGCCTAGCGTGGCCGTCCACCGACCCGGTGGCGGCCTTTCAATGCCGTTCACCAACACTCGCTCGTGCGCTTCGAGCGTGTCCCTTGATGGAGATGTCGATGATGGCAAGAAGCACCGCTCGTTCGTGGGGCTGCACCGCTGTGGCCGCCGCCCTGCAGCTCGTGTTGGCGGCCGCGCCGGCGATGGCCGCAGACACCCGCTGGATCGGGGGCGCCGGCCCTGACGCGCCCTTCTGGGACCTCGCTGCCAACTGGTCCGCCGGCTGGCCGGCAGCAGCGGACACCGACGTGCTGCTGGGCGCCAGCAACACGACCTTGCGTCGCGGCTCCTTCCTCGCTCGGCAGCTCGAAGGCACAGGCGCATTGCAGATGTCGGGTGCAGCCTTGGACCTGCGCGGACCTTCGAGTGTCGGCGGCCTCGAGTTGAGCAGCGGGCGCTTGGCAGGGCACAGCGCCTCATTGAGTGTCGGCCGTCTGCAATGGACCGGTGGGGTCCTCGGCTACGCCGGGCAATGGTCGGACCAGCCCTTTGAGGTGCGAGTGCAGGGTCCGGCGGTGCTGGCCGGACGCACGTTGCAGGTCGAGTACGGCACCCGCCTGCATCTGGACGGGGCGACGCTGTGGCAGGACGGCGCCTCCGCGCTGGAGCCGGCCTCCATCTTCTCGGTCGGGACAGGGGCCGTCTTCCACGACGACGCCAACTCCGCAGACCACGTTCTGGGTCGCTCGGGCCTGGACCTCATGACCGTGGAGGGGCGCTATGTCAAAACGGGGGCTGCAACGACCAGCGTGGGTCACACCCGTCGCTTCGAGAACCTGGGCACGCTCGAGGTGCTGGGCGGCCACTGGCGGTCCGTGGGGCTGGTCGATGCCTCATGGCGCAATCAGGGCCTGCTGCGCGTCGAGAACGCCCGGGCCGAGGTCTCTGTCGAATCGGCTTCCTTCTTGCAGGAAGGCCGGGTGGAGGCACTTCGCGGCGGCACGCTGGCCGTGCGACACGAGCGCGGCCGGCTGCTCAGCACGGGAGCCTGGCATATCGCCGAAGGGGGCCGGGTGGAGATACGCTCGGCCCAGAAATACGGGGAGACCTTCGAAGCGCGTTTCTCCACCGGCCTGATCGACAACGCCGGCACCCTGCGTTTCTCGGAGGGGGAGGCGCGCTTGCAGAAGGACGTCGAACTCCGCGGGCCGGGCACCCTGGAGCTCGCGCGAGGGGCCCAGCTGAAGGTGGAAGGGGACCTGCGCATCGCTCGTCTCAGGATCGGGGAATCGCGGCCATCCGATGAGGGCGCCGCTGGGGTATCCCGGTTCAGCAGCTTGGTCGTCCAAGGCCAGGTCGTGCTGGACCGTCTTGAATGGGGTGTGGGTCGCCTCGAGCTGAGCGGCCCGCTCACTGTCAAAGGCCAAGCCGTCCTGTCCGGCGACGATCCGCGCTCCTGGACCTACTACGACGAGCCGCCGCCACACAAGGAAATCCGGACCGCCGCGGCCTTCCTGGGCGGCGTGATCTGGGACGGGAGCGCCGATGTCTTCGGCAGCGGCAGCATCCGGGTGGCGGCGGGCACCCGTTTCGAGGATCGCAATGCTCGCGGGACGCGCGATGTAGAGAGCTTGCCGTTGCGCCCCCGCCCCACCCGGGTGGCCGTCAGCAGCTTCCGCAACGAAGGCACCTATGTGAAGACCGGCGCCGGACAGACGGTGGTCGAGTCCGCCTTCGAGAACCTGGGGGTGGTCAAGCTGGTGAAGGCCGCCCCTTTGACCTTCGCCGGCGCGCTGGACAACCGAGGGGTGCTGGAGGTCGATCGGTCGCGCCTGATGATCTGGGGGCCCTTGGCGCAGTGGAAAGAAGGCGGGCTCGCCGCCGGGGACTATGTCGTGCGCAACGGCACGCTGGCCCTGAACCTGGGCAGTGTGCCGGACGGCACCCGTCCCACCGCCATTGCCACCAACAAGGGCCGCATCGTTCTCGACGGCCCGCAGGCGCGCATCGCGACGTTCTGGCAAGGCAGTGACCACAACGCCTTGGGTGAAAGCCTCTTGAATGCCGGCGAACTGGCCCTCTTGAACGGCGCCTCGCTGCAGAGCGGCTGGATGCAGAACATCGGCCGGCTCCAGGTGGACGAAGGCAGCGTGCTGAAGACGGATGGCTACACGCAACGCGGCGATCCAGGGTCCGAAGCGCGTCCCGCCACCTGGTTGGCCGGCACGCTGGACCCCTGGAGTGCGGACATCTTCGAGGGCGATTTCAGCGCCGGGGCCGAGGGGCAGGTCGGCGAAGCGACGCTGCTCGGCCGCCTGAGCTTCGGCAGCAGCCGGCTGCTGCTCGACGTGGACAGCAGCGCCGTCTTCGACCATGTCCGCGTCGCCGGCATCGCGACCCTCGACGGCCTGTTGTGGGCGGATTTCGACACCCCGGCTCTGGCGCCCGGCGTCTACCGCTTCCTGACCGCCGACGGAGGCGTCTACGGCCAGTTCGCCACCCTGGGCAGCAATCTCGACACGTCGCACTTCCAGCTTGCCGTGAACTACGGCCCGAATTACGTGGAACTGGTGGTGTCGACCGCCCCGGAGCCCGGAAGCTGGGCCTTGTCGGCGGGGGGACTGGTCATGTTGTGCGGGTGCTTGCGACGCCGGCGCATGCAGTGGGCGAGCGTGCTACCGTGCTCCGGACTGCACCTGAAAGAAAACCCCGGAGCCTGACGGCTACCGGGGTTCTTTTCGAGATATCTGGTGGGCCCTGAGTGACTCGAACACTCGACCTACGGATTAAGAGTCCGCTGCTCTACCAACTGAGCTAAGAGCCCGAAACCTGTTCGCTGAATTTTGCGAGGACCGAAGTGTCTCACAAAATCTGGTGGTGGGTTGTGCAGGATTCGAACCTGCGACCAACGGATTAAAAGTCCGCTGCTCTACCGACTGAGCTAACAACCCGCGAAGCCTTAGATTATAGACAGGGTTTTACGATGCGATCAAGAGGTGTGAGCGGACTTGCGCGAAGTTTTCGCAAGCCGGCGGATCACCTCGCCGGCAGCCACCAGCCCGAAGGTCGCCGTGACGCTGACCACGGAGCCGTACCCGTGGCAGTTGAGGCTGCCATCCACGTCGCAGCTCTCGGGCGGCCGCGTCACCGACTCGCGCGAGAACACGCAGCTCACGCCGATCTCGCCACGGCGCGGCGCGCCGTGCTCGCGCCGCAGGCGCTGGCGCATCGAGGCGAGCAAGGGGTCGTGTGTGGTCAGCGCGAGGTCGGCCAGCTCGACGTCCTGCGCGCGCTGCTTGCCGCCGGCTGCGCCTATGGCCACCAAGGACGTGCCGGTCGCGAGCGACCAGGCGGCCAGGGTGCTCTTGGCACGCACCTGATCGCAGCAGTCGATCACCGCATCCACCGGCCCGCCCAGCAGCGCGGGCCAGTTGTCTGGCTCGACGAACTCCTCGACCGGATGCACCCGGCAGCCCGGATGGATCAGCGCGATGCGCTCCTGCAGCGCCAGCACCTTGGCCTGGCCCAGCGTGGTCTCCAGCGCATGCACCTGCCGGTTGACGTTGGAAAGCGCCACATGGTCGAGGTCGAACAGCCAGAGCTCGGCCACACCGCTGCGCGCCAGCGCCTCGGCCGCCCAGGAGCCGACGCCGCCCACTCCCACCACCGCGACCCGTCCCGCGCGGATGCGCTGGTAACCCTCGGTGCCGTAGAGCCGGCGCAGGCCGCCGAAGCGGCGCTCACCGCCGTCGCCGTCATCGTTGTCGGTGACCGCAGCCGCCATGATGGCCGTCGTATCGTTCATACCCCACGCTCCATGAGCCACAGCTGCAGTTTCAGCGCGGCGACGGCCCCGGCCAGGATCGCTGCGAAGGCAATGAAGCTGCCCAGTGCCAGGGTCGAAAGGCCCGAGACGCCCTGCCCTACGGTGCAGCCCATCGCCGTGACGCCGCCCACCCCCATCAGCACCCCGCCGATCAGGTGACGCGCGGTGTCCGGCGCGTCGCGGAAGCCCTCCCAGCGGAAGCTGCGGGTGGCCAGCGCATGCAGCGCGGCGCCTGCCACGACCCCCAGTACCGAGACGATGCCCAGGGTCAGCACGCGGCTGCGGTCGCTGAAGAGGATCAGCCAGTCGAGTGTGTAGGCCACCGGCGCGACGAAGCTCAGCGCTTCCATGCGCTGAGAGTGGGTCGCGACAAAGGCCTCCTGCAGCGTGTTCGGATCCTCGGCCACATAACCCAGGCGGCCCGAGACCCACCAGACACCGACCACCACGAGGCCGATGCCGATACCGCCCAGCAGCCGCTCGGCGCTGCGCCCTTCCGACCGGGCCAGGGCCCAGGCGATACAGGTGCCGCCGATGCCCAGGCCCAGCCCCCACGACCACAGCGTGCGCGGACCGGCCGAGAGATGGCTGAGCAGGCTCGGCAGGTCCTGGCCGGCCGGCAGGGTCAGCGCCGCCTGGTCCACCGTGTGAACGCGCAGCACGCCCGTCACGCCGCGCAGCGTCGCGTAGGCCGCCAGCCCGAGCACCAGGAAGACCACCAGCGACTTGAGATTGCCGCCGCCGATGCAGACCAGCGTCTTGCTGCCGCAACCCGAGGCCAGCACCATGCCGATCCCGAACAGGAAGCCGCCGACCAGCGCCGACAGCCAGATCAGGCGGGGCCCGCCGTAGAGGCTCTTGGAGGCCTCCACCCACCCCAGCCCTGCCATCGCGTTGAAGCCGACGATGGCCACGCCGATCGCCAGCACCCACATGCGCATGCGACCCCAATCTCCCATCGCGACGATGTCGGCGACGGCACCCATGGTGCAGAAGCGGCTGCGGTGCGCGATCACGCCGAAAGCGACCGACAAAAAGAAAGCAGCCCAGAGAACCTGGGCTGCGATGGCTGGAAGATCGGCGTCTTGCATGGGACCGATTTTAGAAGCGCCCCGACGCCGCGGCAGCTGCAGGGTCAGTTACCGCAGCGCCGCCCGCCTTTCCTTGGCCTCGGCCGCGGCTTCGCTCTGCGGGTGGGCCTTGATCAGCTCGTCCAGCGTGCGGCGCGCGCCCGTCCGGTCCTTGAGCTCGATCTGGCACATCGCGATCGACAGCAGCGCCTCGGGCGCCCGCAGGTGCTGGGGCGAGGCCGTGACCAGGCTGCGGAAGGCCGTCATGGCCTCGCGGTAGTCGCGCTTGCCGTAGAGCGCGTTGCCCATCCAGTAGAGCACCGCCTCGTTGTAGCCGCTGCCGGGGTAGCGGCGCTGGAAGGCGGCAAAAGCATCGGCCGCAGCCGGGAAGTCGCCCTTGCGGAACAGCTCCAGGGCCGCTTCGTAGTCGCGCTTTTCGTCGGGCCGGACCTGGATGTCCTTGCCGTCCACCACCGCACGCTGCGGCTCGAACTGGCGCATGCGCTCGTCCAAGCCTGCCTTCAGGTCGGTCTGGCCGCGCTGCAGCTCGGCCAGCGTGCGGGCCAGCTGCTCGTTCTCGCCGCGCAGCCGGGCCAGCTCGGAGCGGGTCTGCTCCAGCTGGTTGTTCAAATCGAGCAGGCTGCGGCGCAGCTGCTCGATCTGCTCGGTGTTGCGCGTCTGCTCGCCGCGGCGCTGCTCGGTGGCCTGGTCGAGGCGCTGGCGCAGCTCGAGGATGGCCCGGCGCGCCTCGTCGTCGCTGAAGATCGCATGCGCGGACAGCGGCGCCGCGCAGGCCAGCGCCAGCAGCGTAGCCTGCGCCACACTGCCCAGGCGGCCCGAGATAATGCGGGATCTCATCGCCTCGGGGCGCTCAGCGCACGTTCAGCTCGGCGCGGCGGTTCTTGGCCCAGGCTTCTTCGTCCGTGCCCAGCGCGACGGGACGCTCCTCGCCATAGCTCACCGCCTCCATCTGGGCTTCCTTGACGCCCAGCAGCGCCAGCGACTTGCGCACCGCCTCGGCGCGCTTCTGGCCCAGCGCCAGGTTGTACTCCCGGCCGCCGCGCTCGTCGGCGTGGCCCTCGATGGTCAGGCGACGCTGACCGCCGTTCAGCAGCTTGGCATAGGAGGACATGGTCTGGCCGTACTCGTCCTTGACGACATAGCTGTCGAAGTCGAAGTAGACGACGCGGTCCAGCTTGCCGGCGGCGCCCTGCTGGTTGTCCTGACCCTGCAGCTCAACCTGCTTGACAGCCGACTCCGCAGCACCGCCCTGCCCCACCAGATTGCCGGTGCGGCTTTCGACCGGGGTCTCGTCCAGCTTCACGCTGGATCCGCAGCCCGCGAGAACCGCGGACAGGCATGCGGTTGCCAGCGCGGAGGACACAGTGCGAAGTTTCATGGAATAGCTCCTATCAAGAACGAAACGCGTGATCCGGGACCACGCTTGGGGTGAAGGCCCACCCACAAAAGACGGGCAGGCAGGGAAACAGTGACCGCCCAGCGGCACGGTGCGTGATTGTGAGGCCGACACAACGAATCCGCACAGCCCCGGCCTCTCAGCGCGAGAACGGCCCCCAGACCGGCTCGCGCACATCCCCGCGGTTGGACAGCAGGGTCGCTTTGATCTTGCCATCAAGCGTGGAGGTCATCAACACGTCGCGCCCCTGGGCCCGGGTGGCGAAAAGCACCAGGCGGCTGTTCGGCGCGAAGCTCGGGCTTTCGTCGTCGCGGGTGTCGGAGATGGTCGTCACGGTGCCGGAGG
>NZ_JAPFBW010000010.1 GCF_026153205.1 Aquabacterium sp. A7-Y
ACGCGGCCGGCGCCGAAAAGGTCGGCCGCACCGTCCCAGGACGCGCCGCCGTCGAGCCGCAACTCGCTGTCGATCCGCTTGCCATGGCGCGGCGCGGCCTCCCCGGCTGGGTACGCGGCCCCCCGGCTCAGCTCGGCCGGCCCGCTCACCGTGATCGACCGGGTCGCGCTCAGGCGAGCCGCGCCCCAGTGCAGGATCTGCAGGCCCAGGCCGCCGTCCACGGCCACTTCGCTATAGCCCATCGCGCCGCCCGGCTTCGCCGTCAGGGGGGTGTCGAGCTTCAGCGTGCCGATCGACAGCCCGCGCTGCACCTCCAGCCGCCCGCCGTCGCCCACCTCGACACGGCCACCCCCGGCCAGCAGCGCCGCAGGCCCGAAGACCGCGTGGCCCCCGTCGAGGGCCACGCGGCCCTGGTTCGAGAAGGTGCCGGCCGTGAAGAGGTGGCGGCCGCTCGCGGGTGCGGCGGGGTCGCCGTCTTCGGCCGCCGGTGCCTGCAGATGCACGCTGCCCTCGGCCCCGATGCGCCAGTCGCCGCTGCTTTGCAGGCCAAGCTCACGGGTGGCGAAGGAGAGCCGGCCTCCCACCACCTCGATGGTGCCGCTGTTCCACAGCGAGCCCTGCTCCAGCTCGACGCTGTAGCTGCCACCGTCGAGGTGCAGCGTGCCTTCGTTGCGCCACCAGCCGCCGCCCGCCCGGCCCTGCACCTCGACGCTGCCTTGCTGCACCGTGAAGAGGCCCAGGTTCAACAGCCCGGCGCTGCCGGACACGTGCTCGATGCGGGTGCCGGCAGCGCCGCTCTTGAGGTAACGGCCACCGTTGACGAAACTGCCGCCGGCGTTGACCAGGCGGTGATCCGCGCTGTCCGCGTGATCGGTGAAGAGCGCGCCGGCGGCGACGTGCAGCAGCCCTGCATTGTGCAGGGTCGCCGCGGTGCCGTCGCTCCAGCGCGCGACGCCACGCAGCTCCAGGCTGGCCTGCCGGCCGATGCGCTTGGCACCGGCGCCGTCGAACCGGGCTTCACCCGTCACGGTCACGCGCAGGTCCTGCGCCAGAGGCGAGGCGGCCGAAGCACCCAGGGAGCCGGCCGACCACTGCAGGCGCCCGGTCTCGAGGCTGCCGGGCCCCTGCAGCCAGGCGTCGCCGCCGCGCAGGTCCAGCCGGCCGAGGGATGAGCCCGGGCTGTTCAGGTTCAGGCTTCCGCCGTCCACGCTCAGGCCCGCGCTGCCGTTCATCGCACTGAGCCGGAAGCTGCCGCTGCGCAGCGTGGTGTCGAAGTCGCCGAGCTGGACGCGGGTCGTGTCGGCGGCCGGAATGCCGTGCGACCAGTTGTCGCCCAGGTCCCAGAAGGACCGCCCGGCGCCGGCCCCCGCGGTCCAGCGGGTTTCGGCCGGCGGTGCCGCCGTCGCAGCAGCAGCCGCCGCCACGGCGAGCAGGGCCCCGCCTGCCCGCCTCGGCGTTCGGCGGCCGGCAGCCGCAGCACGTCGCGCGAGGGCCGGCGGAAGGCGCAAGACGCAGCGCAGCGTAGCGGGGCGGTCGTTCATGCAGCTACTCCTCGACCGTTGTTGCCCCACGGTGGGCTTGCTGGCAGCCCCCGCGACCCTTCTGCGTCTCACGCTGGCCGCACGCCCCCGAAGGAGGCATCGCTGCGGTGCAGGCATGTTCCGGTCGACGCCCGGACAGCGCAGGTCGCTCAGAATCGGGCAAGCTGCCCATGCCGCCACACTGCAATTGCAAGCAGCGGTACGGGATCCGGCAGGGGTCGCTGGCGCCCCGGCGCAGCTCTGGAGTGCGCTCGCCCGGGTGGCCGCGCCGCCCCGCCGCGGGGAGAACCGTAGCGAGGTGTTACGGCTGCACGCACCCCTGATGTCGGCAGGGCTTCGCGCTCTGGGCGGCCCTGCCGCTCTCAGAGCCCGGCGGACTTCAGCCGGTTCGCCTGCGAGCGGTAGAAGGACACGGGGTCGGCCGAGAACCAGCCGCGCAGGCCGAAGGCATGGTTGATCTGGTCGATGTGGTTCCAGTCGTAGTTGTCCCGCAACACCTGACCCCAGCGTGACGAACAGCGGCCTACCAGGCCGTCGTTGGCCTCGCCCTTGAAGAACAGCGAACCGACACCCAGCAGCGCATCGCCCGCGTCGAGCAGGTGCGTCAGCACCGAGGTACCGCCCACCGAGTAGTAGCGCACGCCGTTGGCCACGGCCGGGCCATCACCGCAGCTGGAGGTCGGTGCACCGGCCGGGAAGCGCGCGTTGAAGCTGGCCGCGCCGGCGGTGGTCAGGGACAGCATGGCCGCCTCCGAGTTCTGCGGCAGGCCGTCATTGCCCGAGAGCAGGCCGATGAGGTGGGCAAAGCCGTTGACCAGGGAGGCGACCAGCTCGCCGCTGCCGGTCGCGTCGGTGCCCCGTTTCATCGCGTCGGCCACCGGGCTGCCCTGGTGCGGGGTGCCGACCGTGGTGACCGAGGCGACCAGCTCGGGCGCGACCGCGGCGACATAACGCACCGTCTGCCCACCGTGGCTGTGGCCCATCAGGTTGAAGCGCTGGTATCCGTGCGCCGCACGCAGCCGCCGCAGCTCGGCCAGCAGCTGCTCGCCGCGCACCTCGCTGCTGTTGGCGGCCGACTGCTGGGTGATGTGCACCGTGGCGCCGCCCGAGCGCAGCGCGCCGCTGATGCCCCACCAGTAGTCGGCGATGCCCATCGAGTCCCAGCCAAACAGGCCATGGACGAGAACGATGGGGTGGCGGGTCTGCGTGTAGGTGTCGGCGGCGAGGGCCGGGGCGGGCGCGGCAGCCAGCGTGAGGTTGCAGCCGAGGCAGGCTGCAGCCGCAAAGCTGCGAACAGGGTGTCGCTTCATCGGGGTACTCCTCTTCGTTCATCGGGGGAAACACGCAGCCCCGGCAGGCGCCAGACAGGCCGCGCAGCGGTCTCGATTGGAGGACCGCGAGCCCCTGCTCGCCTGAGGGCTTACCCAGAGCTGCGCCGCAACAAAGTGATTCAAACGTCGGCACCGGTGGGCCGCCATGGGCTGGCGTCACATCACCCCCGCGAATGAGGGGGGTCGCAAGTTCGAACGGCATTTGCCGGCACGTCAAGCGGGCTTTCGCAAGGTCTAAGGTGGAAAAACCCGGTTCTGGAAGAGCTACCCGTGAAATCACGGAATAGGTTTTGCTTTGGCGTGGCGCAGACTGTGGTAGTGGGACGTTTCTACACCGGGTGCAACCCGTGGAACCCCGCCTGTTGCCACGGTCTGCCGACCGGTTCTGTAGTTTTTACAGGAGACAAGCGTCACGTATCGTTACTTACATCGACCCCCGTGGATCCGAAAGTAACAGTACGCTCGGTTGCAAATTCAGCTGTAGGCCCGGTTCCAGAGCATGACGGTGCAGGGGCTATGGCAGGCAACAGCAGTCACCCCATTTGCTTGGAGGAAACATGGAAACAATCTCTTCGCGCTACGACCACGAACACGCCCTACGCGAGATCGACGCATTGGACCTGGAAGCGATCCGTTTTCAGCTAACGCACGACCGCGGCGATTTCCGCTGGTCCGCCGAGCGCGTGGCCTCGGCCGAGCTGGGCTACCGGCGTTACTTGAAGTTGCGGGTCCTGCACCCTGACGTCATGATCCCGCCGACCCGCGATGCCGACCAGTTTTGGCACAACCACATCCTCGACACGCGCAAGTACGCTGAGGACTGCGAGCGTGTCTTCGGCCATTTTCTGCACCACTTCCCCTACTTCGGTGTGCAAGGCGACGAAGACGCGGCCCAGCATGCTGCCGCTACGGACTTTATGCGTGAGCAGTACGAGCGTGAGTTCGGTGAGTCTGTGGACCGGTTGGGCGACTGGGAACAGATCGAGTCGGTCCAACGGTCTGAAGCACAAAAAGCCGCCTGGAAAGCCGCTAGGGACATCGTCGCTGTCGCGCGCAATGGCCAACGCGCCCGGCGTAGCACCGTGGCTGCCTTTTGCGGATAAAGACTGAAGTGGGGCGGGCACATGCCCGCCTCATTTCTTGCAATCTTTCCTTCCGCCGTCCTCAGCTCGAGGACTCGTCCTTGGGACTCGCGTGCGCTTCTGCGTCATCCGGCAGGAAAGTCGGTTGAGGTTCAGCTGGAGCAAGACTTGCGAGCGTCGCGCTCAGCACTTTGAGGTTGATCGGCTTCTGGATCACAGGCAGTTCCGGGTGCTTCTCTCGTACCTGCTGCGCATCCGCTGAATCGTTCATCAGCAAGACGGAGAGCAGCTGGGGAAACAGCTTGCGCGCATGCTGAAGCACTTCCAACCCTGAGCGGTTCGGAAGACGATAGTCGGCAATGATCACACTCCACCGCCGAGCAGGATCCTCGAGTTCGCGGACGGCAGCAGGCGCGTCCTCGGCTACCGCCACTTCCAAGCCCCAGGTCCGCAGCAATTCGGCCAAGCTCTCTGCCCCCAGAGAGTCGTTATCCACCACCAGGGCGCGACCTTCAAGCACAGGTGTGTCTTCGGGGAGCGGCTCGGGTGCTGCGTGCTCGGCCATCGGCACCGTGATGGTGAAAGTGGTGCCCTTGCCCGACTCGGACTTGAGCGCAACAGGATGGTTGAGCAGGATGCTCATCCGCTTGACAATGGCCAGCCCGAGGCCAAGTCCGAAGGACGGATTGCGCTGCGGGTTCCCCAGCTGGTGAAACTCCTCGAAGATCACCTCCTGCTTTTCGGGTGGAATGCCTTCACCTGAGTCGGCCACCAGGATGTAGACCTTGTCGCCCCGGTGGCGCACATAGACCTTTACCGAACCGCCCACTGGCGTGTACTTGATCGCGTTGCTAATCAGGTTGCGGATCATGCGGCCGAGCAACACCTTATCGCTCCTCACCGCACAACGGCAAGGCTGAATATAGAACTCCTGCTTCTTGAGTTGCGCCGCCGCCCCGAATTCGTCCCCTATCGTTTGGAGCACCTTCTGCAGGTCGAAGTCGACAAAAGTCGGCGTGATGAGGCCAGCATCGAGCTGCGAGACATCAAGCAAGCTTGTGAGCAGGTCGACAAGATTGGCCACTGACTTGCGCAGCCGCTCGACGGTGTCGCCCTCGTTGTTTTCTTCTTTCCGCGCTGCCAGGAGAGCGATATTGAGGTGCATGGCCTGCAGCGGCTGGCGCAGGTCGTGACTGGCGGCGGCAACGAAATAAGTCTTCGCCTTGTTCGCCTGTACTGCGTCGTCCCGGGACCGACGCATCTCTTCGTTGGCCTGAGACAACTGCTCTTGCCTCAAGGCCAGGTTCTTTGCCATTTCGTCGAGCGTCGCGCCCAGTTCCCCGAACTCGGCGTCCCGCAGCTGTCCAAGCCTTGTTCTGGCGTGGAGATCTCCGCTTCGCCATTGGCGCGCTGTTTCAGTCAGACGGGAAAGCGGTCGGTACAGACCTGCCCGTGCGACGAGCCAGGCCAGCAACAGAGCCAACGCGACGGCACCAAAAACAGTCAGCGCTCGTCGAACCACCATCGTCTGGACGGGCCTCATGACGGCTTCCCGCGGGAAGCTCAGTGCGATCGCAACGCCCTCGGCAACACTGTTGAGCGGCACGTATCCCACAATACGCGAAGGCTGCCGTTCAAGCGTGACAACCTCAGCACCCGGTTTGTCCCTGCTCAGCAACGCCATGAGAGCCGAAGATACCTTGGTCCCCTTCCTAGACGTGTCAGGCAGCTGTACAAGTACGGTGCCATTTCGGTCCGTCACGATGAGACTGCTGTCCTGCGGCAACGGAGTTTCGCTAAGTCGTTGGGCGAGCGCGACCAAACTCAGGGAGGCGAAAACGACACCGTTCGGACTCCCATTCTCCGCGCGCGTCGGATAGGCGTAGTGAAAAACGGCGTGGTTGATGTTGCGTGCGACCGCAAACTCGCCGGCCGCAAATCCGTTCGTCGCCATGGCTAGCTTGAAGTACCAGCGATCGTCAGCCTTGCCTGCGTAGGTGTTGGGAACTCCCAGACAGTACAACTGGCCCTGCTCGTTGACCCCACCCACGGTAAACGTGTTCCTGAAGTGCTCCTGCAAGGCCTTTGCGTAAGCGGTACACCCTTCCGGATCCCTGTTCTGGACGACGGGGTTCAGCGACATCGCGATCAGGAGCTCGCGAAAACCGATGCTCATTTGTTGGAGTCGGCCCGCGTAAACCTCAGCCTGCCGCTGAGCCTCCTGGAAGGCCGCCTCTTCCTGTCGCTTGAACTGCTCCACCTGCTCGACAGTCTCGACGACCATCACTGGCGCAAGCGCGGCCAGGACGAGTACAACAAGACGAGTGCGTAGCTTCATTGCTGATAGAGGTTGGTGAGCTCGTCGCTGGGTCGCCGGGCTTGTAGTTGTTCAAACGACATGGCAACGGCCCGCCATGCAAAAGGGCCGGTCACAGCCATCCCCGCCCGCACGCAACACTCTAGCTTGCAAAACGGGTTACGGACATTCCACAAGAGCGTTCGTGAACGAAGCAAGGGGGCGGCGAAGTACAAACGGCGTGGACAGCGGTTTGACAGGACAGACTGGTAGGGTACGAAGCGACGCCATGCGGCGGCGGCAGCCGCGCCACGCCGACGGTGCGCCCGAACCGAGTTGCTCACGCAGGACCTCACCATCGCTGTGCCCCTCCTCCCCTCCCAGACCGGACCGCTCGCCTTGCGCGTCGGCCTCACCTTGTCGCTCGCTGCCTTGCTGGCGCTCGCGTGCGAATCCCTTGGTACGCCGCTGCCCTGGATGATAGGGCCTCTGGTGGGCACTGCGGTGGCTTGCATGCTCGGCCTGCCATTGGCGAGCGCTGGACCGCTGCGCAACGCCGGGCAATGGGCCATCGGCGCCGCACTGGGCCTGTACTTCACGCCGCAGGTGGTCGGCATCGTGGCGAGCCATGCCGGCGCCATCGTCGCGGGTATCGTCTGGGCGCTCGCCATCGGCATGGCCTTCGGCGTGTTTCTGCGCTACAGCAACCCGCACATCGCGGGGCTCGACCGCGCCACCACCTTTTTTTCGAGCGCGATCGGCGGGGCATCCGAGATGGCGGTGCTGGCCGACCGCCACGGCGGCCGGGTCGACCTGGTCGCGTCGGCCCACAGCGTGCGCATCATGATCGTGGTCCTCACGATCCCCTTCGGCTTTCAGTTCGCCGGCGTGCACGGGCTCGATCCCTTCATCCCCGGCCCGGCTCGTGTCAGCCCGACGGGGCTGCTGGGCCTGATCGCAGTGACCGGCGCGGTCTCGCTTCTGCTGCAGAAGCTGAACAAGCCCAACCCCTGGGTGCTCGGCTCGCTGGCCGCCGCCGCGACGCTGACGGCCAGCGGCGTCGAGCTCTCGGCGTTGCCGCGGTGGATGACGAACCTGGGCCAGCTCTTCATCGGCGTGGCGCTGGGCACCCGCTTCACGCCCGCCTTCGTGCACACCGCGCCACGCTGGCTGTTCACGGTGGCGGCCGGCACGCTGGCCACGATCGTCGCGAGCGCTGGCTTCGCCTGGTGCCTGGCGCGTTGGGCCGGACTTCATCCGGCCACCGTGCTGCTGGGCACTTCGCCGGGCGGCATTGCCGAGATGTGCATCACGGCCAAGGTGCTGCAGCTCGGCGTGCCCATCGTGACCGCCTTCCACGTGACGCGCATGACCGCCGTGGTGCTGCTGGCGGGGCCGCTGTTCCGCTGGAGCGAAGGCCGCCGCGCCGCTGTTCGCCCAGGCCGCTGAGCTTCAGCGCCCCCGGCGCATGCGGGCCGAGAACAGCTCGGCGATCGAGACCTCCCGAGGCCCGGGTACCAGATCGAAGCTCTCGCCGGCGCGGATCTGCCCCGGCTCGCGCACCGCGAGGTAGAAGCCGCAGTAGCCCGACTGAGCCATCATCTTGCTGGCCTGCCGGAAGCCCATCGCCGCCTCGAACTTGAAGCAGGGAAAACGCGGCGCGCTGACCGCCAGCGTGCAACCTGGGAAACGCAACAGGTCGCCGACCCAGGCGCCTGCTTCGAGCAGTCCGCTGATCGTCAGGTTTTCGCCCAGGCTGCCGGGCGGCAGTTCCTGGTTCCAGGCGCCCTGCCCTGCCTGCGCCTTCACGGTGGACCAGAAGCGGTAGTGCTCCTGCGGGTAGGCATAGACCGCCTTCTCCAGGCCGCCGTGCACGCTGAGGTCGGCCTGCTCGTCACCCTCCAGGCCTAGCATGCGCACCGCGACGCTGCCCGGTGCCGGCTGCTTGGCATAACCGGTCAGCACCTCACGGCCCTGGATCTGCACGGGCCTCACCACACCGACATTGACTGACAGAAGCTGTCCCATGGGCTGCTCCTTCAACCGGCCACAGGCCGCGCGCGAAAGCCGCCCGGCGCCCTCTGCACCACTCGCCGGCCGGTCGGCCCGCTGAGCCAGTTCATGAACAGCTTCGCGCCGGGGTGCGTGGCGCGGAAAGGCAGCATGGCGTGATAGGCATCGGCCAGGCGCGGATCGCCTTCGACCAGCAGGCCGAGGCGGGCACGGCGTGACGACGTCAGCCAGGTCGCCCGGTCCACCAGCACGAAGGCTTGCTGGTCGTTCGCGATGGCGAGCGTCTCGCCCATGCCGGCGCCGGCCCGGAGGTGCCACGGCCCTTGGGGGACCGCCTTGGCGAGACCCCACAGCTGGCTTTCCTTGAGCTGGCTGCCCGACCGTTCTGCACCCGAGACGAAGCGGGCGGCACCGCGGGCGCCGGCCTCGGCAATGGCGGCCATTGCGCGCACCGCGTCGCGCTCCCCGCGCAAGGGCAGCACCGCCGGGTCGCCGCCCTTGCGCGGCAGGGGGCCGGCGATCACGAAGTCGTTGGCGGCGACAAAACGGCGGTCGTGGGCCAGGCCTCGCCGCTCCAGCGCGAGCTCGAGTTCGGGGGCGTGTGTGACGGCCGCATCCACCTCGCCCTGCTCCAGCAGGCTCAGCACCTTGCCGCTGGGCCCGGGCACCAGCTGGATCGCCAGCCCGGTGTCGCGCGCCACCGCGACCTTCAGGCGCTGAGCCAGCCCGCAGTCGGCCAGCGAAGTCGCCACACCGACCAGCAGTGCACTCTGCTGCGGAAGGCGCTGCTGGGCCACCGCCCAGGCCGGCGCGGCACTGCCGGCCAGCAAGGTCAGGAAGCGACGACGAACAAGCTGCATGAGGAGACTGCCGGAAAAGGCGTAACCGAAGGCGCCCGCATCTTAATCACGAAACTCCGCGGCGGCCGGCCGTGACCGCCGGTCGGCGACCAAGCGCCGCTGGGCGGAAAAACGCACGACCGTGCACAAATGATGCATTCATCCATTCCGTTTACGCATAACCGGGCAGGCGGACCGGGTTACCTGAGGATTACACTCGACGTCGCCGCCGCCTCCGGGCGGCTTTGTGCCGCCCATCCGGCGCCAAGCCCGCATCCGTCCACGCCAAAAGCCTTGCACGACGTTTGCTAGTCCCGTTGTCCCGGCCGCCGTCGAGCGTGTCGTCGACGGGTAACCGCCCGAAACCCGTCTTCGCGGCATCCGGAAAGCCGAGTGCACGCTGTGCGCCCTCGCGCCTCGCACCAGGCTTTCCGAATTCCGTGTTTTCGATGTTTGGAGAATCCATGAACCAGCCTGTCATGCAGGGGCTGCAATTGAATGCGCCCGCCTATGTGAAGAACGCCAAGCTGCTGGCCTGGGTGGCCGAGATCGCCGCCCTGACGCAGCCCGAACGCATCTACTGGTGCGATGGCAGCCAGCAGGAGTACGACCGCCTCTGCCAGGAACTGGTGCAGGCCGGCACCTTCCGCAAGCTCAACGATGCCAAGCGCCCCAACAGCTACCTGGCCTGGAGCGACCCGAGCGACGTGGCGCGCGTCGAAGACCGCACCTTCATCTGCACCGAGAACCAGGCCGACGCCGGCCCCACCAACAACTGGATGGCACCGGCGCAGATGCGCACGACGCTGCAGACCGGCCCCGACGCACTCTTCCAGGGCTGCATGCGCGGCCGCACGCTGTATGTGGTGCCCTTCTCGATGGGCCCGCTGGGCTCGCCCATCGCGCACATCGGTGTCGAGCTGTCGGACAGCCCCTATGTGGCAGTGAACATGCGCATCATGACGCGCATGGGCCGCGCGGTGTACGACGTGCTGGGCGTGGACGGCGAGTTCGTGCCCTGCGTGCACAGCGTGGGCGCGCCGCTGCGTCCGGGCCAGCAGGATGTGTCCTGGCCCTGCAACAAGACCAAGTACATCGTCCATTACCCCGAGACGCGCGAGATCTGGAGCTACGGCTCGGGTTACGGCGGCAATGCGCTGCTGGGCAAGAAGTGCTTCGCGCTGCGCATCGCCTCGACGATGGGCCGCGACCAGGGCTGGCTGGCCGAGCACATGCTGATCCTCGGCGTCAGCTCGCCCGAGGGCAAGAAGTACCACGTCGCGGCGGCCTTCCCCAGCGCCTGCGGCAAGACCAACTTCGCGATGCTGATTCCGCCGGCCGGCTTCGAGGGCTGGAAGGTCACGACCATTGGCGACGACATCGCCTGGATCAAGCCCGGCGCCGACGGGCGCCTTTACGCGATCAACCCCGAAGCCGGCTACTTCGGCGTGGCCCCGGGCACCAATGTCAAGACCAACCCGAACTGCATGGCCTCACTGGACCGCGACGTCATCTTCACCAATGTCGCGCTGACCGACGACGGCGACGTCTGGTGGGAGGGCATGACCGACACCCCGCCCGCCCACTGCATCGACTGGCAAGGCCAGGACTGGACGCCCGAGATCGCCAAGGAGACCGGCCGCAAGGCGGCTCATCCGAACGCCCGCTTCACCGTCGCGGCGACCAACAACCCGGCGCTCGACGACCAGTGGGACGACCCGCGCGGCGTCGCGCTCGATGCCTTCATCTTCGGCGGCCGACGCTCCACCACGGTGCCCCTGGTGACCGAGGCACGCGACTGGACCGAGGGCGTCTACATGGCTGCCACGATGGGCTCCGAGACCACCGCCGCAGCCGCCGGCCAGCAGGGTGTGGTGCGCCGCGACCCCTTCGCGATGCTGCCCTTCATGGGCTACCACATGGCCGACTACTTCCGCCACTGGCTGGCGCTGGGCGAGAAGCTGCAGGCCAGCGGCGCGAAGCTGCCCAAGATCTACTGCGTCAACTGGTTCCGCAAGGGCGAGGACGGCAAGTTCGTCTGGCCCGGCTTCGGCGACAACATGCGCGTGCTGAAGTGGATGCTGGACCGGGTTGAAGGCAAGGCAGAGGGCAGCGAACACGTGTTCGGCGTCTCGCCGCGCTACCAGGACATCGAATGGCGTGGCAGCAACTTCGGCGAGCAGCTCTACGGTCAGGTGGCGAGCATCGACAGCGCCGCATGGCAGCAAGAGTTCCTGCTGCACGACGAACTGTTCGCGCAGCTGGGTGGGCGGGTGCCGCCCGCGCTGCTGGAGGTCAAGCGCAAGTTCCAGACGCGCATCGGCTGAGTTTCTCTCCCCGCCGTTTCCAATTCAGGGCACCTTCGGGTGCCCTTTGCTTTTCCCGACTCCTGCAGGCCGGTGCTGTCGGCCTGCGTCTTTGTCACGCTTTTTCTGCCCTGTGCGCGCGGCACCGCCGCGGTGCCGAGCCGGCGCTTTGGCGGTGCCCGCAGCCACCTGGAAGTGCGCATACGCCGCAGCCTGGGGCGCTTTACTACCTTTTGTCTGCTTCGGCGCACCATCGAGCAGATGGCAAACAATCACTTGTCAGCAGAGGTATTTCTCGCTTGTGAGCACCAACTGCGAAGACTAGGATCCCCGGCGGCCATGCGCAGGATGGTCCATACCGGGACCCGTCCACGCGAGGCGCGGAAACCGCTCCGCGCGGCATGCGGTCCCCGATCCGGGGGCCGTTTTCCGGCACACGCTTCGGGCGCGAGCCAGAGGCACTTCGTCTCGGAAGCCTGTTGTGCGCTGGGGTTTCTGTTACTGCTCGACGGCTGCCCCGGTCGCAACCGCGGCCCACATGCGCCGGCGCTGCATCCCCTGGCGTCCAACCTTGACTCGCGAGGTTCCACAGATGAACAGTCGACTCCAACCCTCGGCCCTGCGCCGCGCTGTAGGCAGCGCCAGCCTGGCTGCTGCGGTTTGCCTGCTCCTGCCCCAGTTCGTCCAAGCCGGTGGCGGCCCGGAGCGCTTCCGCGACGCGCCACTCCACCCTGCCATGGCGGCGTGGCAGGGGTCGCAGCGCGGCACCGATCAGTTGATCGTGAAGTACCGCACCGCCCAGGCCCTGCGCCTCGGTGCGGCGGCGACGGCACACCGGCCGGCCGCCAGCGCGGCCATGGCACAGCTCGGCGTGCAGATGAAGGCGCAGCGCACACTGAGCGCCCAGACGCAGGTGCTGCGGCTGTCCCGCAAGCTGCGCCTCGATGAAGCCAGCGACCTGGCCCGCCAGCTCGCGGCCGACGACCCCAACATCGAATACGCCGAGCCCGACCGCATCCTCACGATCCAGGCCACGCCGACCGACCCGCGCTACGGCGAGCAGTGGCACTACTTCGAGCCTACCGGCGGCCTGAACCTCCCCGCCGCCTGGGACCACTCGACGGGCTCGGGGGTGGTGGTCGCCGTGCTGGACACCGGCTTCCGCCCGCATGCCGACCTCAGGCGCAATCTGATCGCCGGCTATGACTTCGTCAACGACGTCTTCGTCGCCAACGACGGCGATGGCCGCGACAGCGACCCGAGCGACCCCGGTGACGGCGTGCTGGCGGGCGAATGCGGCGGCGGTCAGCCCATCCAGGACGAGTCGAGCAGCTGGCACGGCACCCACGTGGCAGGCACGGTGGCCGCGGCCGCCGACGGCACCGGTGTGGTCGGCGTCGCCTACAACGCCAAGATCCAGCCGGTGCGCGTGCTGGGCAGGTGCGGCGGCTACATGTCGGACATCGCCGAAGCCGTGATCTGGGCCTCGGGCGGCAGCGTCAGCGGCGTGCCCGCGAACGCGACGCCGGCACGGGTCATCAACCTCTCGCTGGGCGGCTTTGGCAGCTGCGACCAGACGATGCAGGACGCAGTGAATTCCGCGCGCAGTCGCCGCACAGTGGTGGTGGTGGCGGCCGGCAACTCCAGCTCGGACGCCCGCTCCTTCACGCCGGCCAACTGCCAGGGTGTGGTCACCGTCGCAGCGACCAACCGAAGCGGCGGCCGCAGCTACTACTCCAACTACGGCAGCACGGTGGAGGTCGCCGCGCCCGGCGGGGAGACGAGCAGCAGCCGCGCCAACGGCGTCCTGTCCACGCTCAACGCCGGCCAGAGAACTCCGGGCGCTGACAGCTTTGCGTTCTACCAGGGCACGTCAATGGCCGCGCCCCACGTTGCCGGCGTCGTCGCGCTGGTGCTGGAGCGCAACAGCAACCTCTCGTCCGATGCAGTCAGCACCCTGCTGCAGAACAGTGCGCGAGCCTTCCCCGCCGCGTGCAGCGGCTGCGGGCGCGGCATTGTCGATGCGGCGGCCGCCGTCGCGGCAGCCAGCGGTGGCGATGGCGATCCCGAGGAGGTGACCGAAGTCGAGCCGAACGACACCACCTCGCAGGCGCAGGTGATCGCGATCAGCGGCAGCACCGTGCGCGGCGCGATGGCCAGCGACTCGGATCACGACTACTACAGCGTCGCGCTGGGCGCCGGCCGGACGCTGACGATCGGCCTGACGCCCAACTCCACGTCCGACTACGACCTCTACGTCTACGACGCCGGCAGCCGACTGGTCGGACGCAGCCTGCGTGGCCGGGGCCTGCGCGACGTGTTGTCGGTCTCGGGCGGCAGCGGCGGCGGCACCTATTACATCGAGGTGCGCTACTACGACGGCGACACGGGCGACCAGGGCCGCTACACGATAGACGCGAGCTTCTGAACGCCGGCCGGGCCGCCCCGGCCCTGCTTCTCCATCCAGCCGCCTTCGGGCGGCTTTTTTGCGCGGCCGAGCGGAAACAAAAAACCCGCGGCACCGGCCGCGGGTTGTTGTTGCCCCCACGCGAGGCGCCACCGGAGCGGCAGCGTCGCGGGCAGTACGCCCCTCGTGCGCGGCGGCTTGTTCAGCGATCCAGTTCGCCATCGAAGCGGCAGGCCGCGGCACGCAGGTCGGCCGCGAAGCCGGGCTGGGTGCGCTCGTATTCCCGGGCCATGGCCAGCACGGCCTGGACCGACTCGAAGTGGTCCGGTTCACGGTGCAGCAGCTTGCCAAGACGCTGGACGCCCTGGTAGGCAGCGGCAAATAGTTCGGCGAGCGGGTTGGCACCGCGCGGAGCGAGGCTACGGTGGGCGAGGTGCACGTTGATGGTGGTTGCAGTCATGTTCTTCTCCTAGCGAGATCGAGTCAGCGCGCCAGATAGGCCTGGGCAGC
The DNA here is from genome assembly GCF_026153205.1 of Aquabacterium sp. A7-Y. Taxonomy (GTDB): domain Bacteria; phylum Pseudomonadota; class Gammaproteobacteria; order Burkholderiales; family Burkholderiaceae_C; genus Caldimonas. The sequence goes on from NZ_JAPFBW010000010.1 coordinate 14,326, forward strand.
GGCGCGCAGTTCTGCCGCTTCAAGCGGTTGGGAAGCCTGGTAGCGGTCGGCCAGGCTGTTGAGGTCGTGGGCCACGCGGGTGGCATGCGGCCGTTGAGCCAGAGCCCGCACCGGGAGGGTCACCAGACGGGCGAGCCCGGCGCACAAGGCGGCGAGCGCGTCGGCGCCGCGGGGGGCGACGTTGCGGCGAGCGAGCTGCAGTGTGATGGTGGTGGGGGTCATGGTGAAGGGCCTTGTTGGGACTCAATGGTGGCAAGTATGGGGTAAACCCTAGATATGCTGCCAATGAATTGTGTGAATCTTAGAAATTCACCATGGTGATATCAGATGAACTTCCGGACCCTCGACCTGAACCTGCTGCGTGTGTTCGACCAGGTGATGGCCGAGCAGAACCTGACGCGCGCCGCCGAGCGGCTGGCCATGACCCAGCCGGCGGTCAGCAACGCCTTGCGCCGGCTGCGCGAGGCGATGGGCGACGACCTGGTGGTGCGCACCGCCTTCGGCGTCAAGCCAACGCCGCGGGCCGAGGCCCTGTGGCCGGAGGTGCGTGCGGCACTGGCGCGCCTGCGTGACGCGCTGGACCCGGCGGACTTCGACCCCGGCGCCTCGGAAGCCACCTTCCGGCTCGCCATGGCGGACGCCACCGCCGCCACACTGCTACCGCCCCTGGTCGAGCGCATCGAAAAGACGCAAGCGCTCACCAACGTGCGCGTTTTTCCGCTCACCACACGCGACCCGCGGGGCTTGCTGGACAAGGGTGAGGTGGATTTCGCGATCGGCTACTTTCCCGACGCGGTGGCGGCCCTGACATCGCAGGGCAGCGCGGCACTGCTGCATCACGAGCGGCTGTGGGACGGGGAATACGTCTGCGTGATGCGCAAGGGCCACCCTTTGGCCAGCCAGCCGCTCACGCTCGACAATTTCTGTTCGGCCCATCACCTGCTGGTGAGCTTCTCGGGCCGCGCCCACGGTTTTGTGGACCAGGCCCTCGCCATCCTGAAGCGCACCCGGCGCATCGTGCTGACGGTGAACCAGTTTTTCACCGCGGGCCGGGTGGTGATGCACTCCGACCTGCTGACGGTGCTGCCGCGCGACTTCCTGCCGGCCACCGGCTTCGAGCACGAGCTGACGCAGAAGCCGCTGCCGCTGGCGCTGCAGGGCGTGCACGTGGAAGTCCTGTGGCACCAGCGCCATGACAGCGACCCCGCGCACCGCTGGATGCGGGAGCAGATCCTGGCGGTCGGCGCACTGCGGGGCGCCAGGCGGTCGGCGCCCGGGGCCAGTTCTGCGCCGGGCGAAGACTAGGAATCGGCGCGGCAGGCTGCCAGGAGCCTCAGGCCGCGACGCGGTGGCTGCGCGCCGGCACGGGCGCGCAGCCGGCGCCTTCCAGGAAGCCGAAGTCCAGCGCCGGGCGGCGGCCGCTGATCAGCTCGGCCAGGGCGCGGCCTGAGCCGGCACCATGGGTCCAGCCCAGCGTACCGTGGCCGGCGTTGACCCACAGGTTGGGCAGCCGCGTGCGGCCGATGTAGGGGATGTTGGTGGGCGTGCTGGGGCGCAGGCCGGTCCAGTAGTTGGGTTGGCTGGTGTCTGCCACGCCCGGGAACAACTCCTCGTAGCGCCGCACCAGCGCTTCACAACGGACCCGCGCGGTGGGCGTGTCGAGCCGGGTGTCGAAGCCGGCCAGTTCGGCGGTGCCGGCGATGCGGATGTGGTTGCCCAGCCGCGAGATCGCGATCTTGCGCGAGTCGTCCAGCAGGCTGACGGTGCTGGCGCGCTCGGGGTGCTTGAGCCGCAAGGTCGCCGAGTAGCCCTTGGCCGGGTAGATGTTGAGCGCAACGCCGAGCGGGCGCAGCAGCGGCGCGGTATAGGAGCCGAGCGCGCCGACGAAGGCGTCTGCCTTCAGCACGCTGGCCTGCCCGCTGCGCCGGTCGATCACGCGGGCGCTCTCGACACGCCCGCCCGCAGCCAGCAGCGCCTCGATGTCGTGGTCGAACAGGAACTTCACGCCGAGGGCCTGGCAGCGGCGCACCAAAGCCTGCGTGAACACGCGTGCGTCGCCCGACTCGTCGCTGGCGGTGTAGGTACCGCCAGCGATCTGCGGGCCGAAGACGGCCAGCGAGGGCTCGACGTTCAACACCTCCTCCCGGCTCAGCACCTGGCGGTCGACGCCGTAGCGGCGCATCAGCTCGGCGCCCGCCGCGCCCAGCTCCAGGTCCCGCTGCGTCGAGAAGAAATGCAGGATGCCGCGCTCCAGTCGCTGGTACTCGATACCGGTCTCGGCCACCAGCGACTTCAGCGACTCGTGGCTGTAGCGCCCCAGCGCGACCAGCTGGCGCACGTTGCGCTCGAAGGCCGAATCGCTGCACTGCATCAGGAAGCTCAGTCCCCAGCGCCATTGCTGGGGATCGAACTTGGGGCGGAACAGCAGCGGCGAGTCGTCGCGGGCCAGCCACTTGAGCACCTTCAGCGGCGCATCCGCGCTGGCCCACGGCTCGCAGAAGCTCACCGAGATTTGGGCCCCGTTGGCGAAGCTGGTCTCCAGCGCAGCGTCGGCCTGGCGGTCCACCACGGTCACTTCGTGGCCCTCCTTGCGCAGGTACCAGGCCGTGCTGACGCCGATGATGCCGGCGCCGAGGACTAAAACTCGCATGACAAGCTCCTTGTGAGTGCTCGGTGGGTTTGCTTCGGACGAGAAAACTTCAGATCTTCAGGGGCTGCAGCAGCAGTTGCAGGCCCATCCACGCCATCACGCTGGCGATGCCGGCATCGATCGCGCGCCAGACCCGCGGCTGCCTGAGCCAGCGCGCGGCGACCACGGCGCCGAAGCCGAGCGCCGAAAACCACAGCAAGGAGGCCAGCCCCGCCCCGGCGACGAAGGACAGCCGGGCCGCACCCACATGCCCAGCGCCTAGCGTGCCCATCAGCACGACGGTGTCGAGGTAGACGTGGGGATTCAGATAGGTCATCGCCAGCGTGGCGGCCAGTGTCGGTCCGAGCCGTCCGGCCGTGGCGCCGGCGATCAGCGTTTCCCCCGGCCCGCGTGCCGCGCGCAAGGCAGCGCGCCACGCGTACCAGAGCAGGAAGCCGGCTCCGCCATAGCGGCACAGTTCCAGCCCCAAGGGCGAGGCGGCGATCAGCCCTCCCAGGCCATACACGCCCAGCGAGGTCAACAGCCAGTCCGACACCGTGCAGACCAGCACCACCACGCCGACATGCGAACGGCTCAAGCCCTGCCGAAGCACCAGCGCGTTCTGAGCTCCGATCGCGACGATCAGGCCGGCCATCGCGAGCAGGCCCTGCAGGCCGGCGGCCAGCACGGTCGGATTGTCGGAGGCAAACGTTACGGCTGCTGACATCCGGTGATTCTCCGCAGCCGGCGCGCCCGCGTGAAGCGAGATGAATATCCATCGGGTTACATTAGCTTCGCTTATGCAGGACTTCGACCCCGCCGCCCTTGACTGCCTCGCCGCCCTGGTGGACGAGGGCAGCTTCGAGCGTGCCGCTGCACGCTTGTCGATCACGCAGTCCGCGGTGTCTCAGCGTCTGCGCGGGCTGGAGCAACAAGTGGGCCAGTTGCTGGTGGTGCGCGCGCGGCCGCTGCGGCTGACCGAGCCCGGCAAGGTGCTGCTGCGTTTCGCGCGCCAATGGCAGGCCTTGCGTGCCGATGTCGCGCGCGAGCTGGAGGAAAGCGCGACGCCCGACGAGCGCCTGCCCATCGCGGTGAACGCGGACAGCCTGGCGACCTGGGTGCTGCCGGCGCTGGATCCGCTGGTGCAGCAGGGCGTCTCGCTGGAGCTGGTGGTCGACGACCAGGATTTCACGCACGACTGGCTGCGCCAGGGTGCCGTGCTCGGCTGCGTCTCGACGGTGCCGCAGGCACTGCGCGGCTGCCGGGTGGTGCCGCTGGGCGTGATGCGTTATGTCGCGGTGGCCAGCCCCGCCTTCGTGGCCCGGGAGCTGCCGCAGGGGCTGACGCGGGCCAACTTCGCGCGTGTCCCCTTCCTGGTGTTCAACCGCAAGGACGACATGCAGTCGCAGTGGGTCGGCCGCGCCTTCGGCTTGCCCTCGCCGCGCCTGCGCGACCGTTATGTGCCTTCGTCCGAGGCCTATCTGCGGGCGGTGCGGATGGGTTGGGGGATCGGTGTGGTGCCGGAGCTTCAGGCGTGCGACTGGCTGGACAGCGGCGAGCTGCTGCCCCTGCATCCCGAGGTGCACCTCGAGGTGGCGCTGCACTGGCACCAGTGGAAGCTGGGCAGCGAGCAGCGCCCCCAGGCGCGCGCCGCGCTGCTCGACCGCATCGGCGACGCCTTGCTGCAGGGCGCGAGCCGGGCGCTGGCGGCGCCGTCTTCGCCCCAGCCCGGCCCGGCCGAGGAGGGCAGCGATGAAAAAGACCTTTGAACGGCGCGCGCTACTGGCCCATCTGTCGCGCAGTGCGGCGGCCTTGGCGCTCTGCAGCCTGTTCGGCTCCTCGCCGGGGCAGCGGCCGGTGCCGACACCGCTGGCGCCGCGCTTCGACAACTACCCCTTCACGCTGGGTGTCGCCAGCGGCATGCCGCGCCCGGCTTCGGTGGTGCTGTGGACCCGGCTGGCGCCGCGGCCGCTGGACCAGGGCGGCGGCCTGCCGCCGCGGCCCCTGGTGGTGCGCTGGGAACTTGCCGACGATGAGAACTTCGGCCGGCTGGTCACCAGCGGCGAGCAGCTGGCGCTGCCCGAGCACGGCCACAGCGTGCACGTGCAGGTCGAGGGCCTGGAGAGCGGACGGATGTTTTTCTACCGCTTCCTCTGCGGCGACGCGGTCAGCCCCATCGGTCGCACCCGCACCGCGCCCGCGGAGGATGCACCGGTGCAGCGGCTGCGCTTCGCACTCGCGTCCTGCCAGCACTACGAGCAAGGCCACTATGCGGCACATCGCGAGATCGCCTCGCGCGACCTCGACTTCGTACTCTTTGTCGGTGACTATATCTACGAGTCCAGCCACCCCAGCTTCATGGTGCGGCGCCACGAAGGTCCGCCTCCGACCCGACTGGAGGCCTTCCGCCGGCGCCACGCCACCTACAAGCTGGATCACGACCTGCGTGCCGCCCATGCGGCGCATCCCTGGATCCTGACCTGGGACGACCACGAGGTCGAGAACGACTACGCCGGCGAACATTCCCGCTTCGGCGGCGACCCGCAGCATTTCCTGCGGCGCCGGGCCGCGGCCTACAAGGCCTATTTCGAGCATCTGCCCATCGCGCCCGAGCGCGCGCCGGTCGGCCCGGCGATGCGCATCCACGACCGCTACAGCTGGGGACGGCTGGCTGAACTGTGGACCTTGGACGGCCGGCAGTACCGCAGCCCCCAAGCCTGCCCCGAGGACGGTCCGGTGCGCGGGGGCCGTGTGCTGACCGACTGTGCCGCGATGGCCGAGGTCGGCCGCAGCGTGTTCGGCACGGAGCAGGAGCAGTGGCTGGAAAGCGGCCTGCACACCAGCACGCGCACCTGGAAGTTGCTGGCCCAGGCCAGCCAGCTCAGTTCCTGGGGCGTGGACACGCCGCTCGGCCGCAGCGTCTACAGCGATGCCTGGGACGGCTATCCGGCAGCACGCGAGCGGCTGCTGCGCGGCATGGCGGACGCCGGCTTGCGCGACGTGATAGCGCTGGGCGGCGATGTGCACCGTCACGTGGCCGCGCAACTCCGGCTGGCGTCCAACGACCCGGCCTCGCCCATCGTGGCGAGCGAGTTCGTCACCAGCTCCATCACCTCACGTGGCCTACCCGGCGTCGCGACCGCGCTGATCCGGGCCGCCAATCCGGACCTGCTGCATGCCCGCGGCGACGAGCGCGGCTACGCGATGATCGACCTGCGGCCGCAGCAGGCGCGCTGCGAGTTCCGCGCCACCGCCTTCCCGGTGGCCGAGCAGGCGCGCCTGCACACCCAGGCGGCCTTTGTCGTCGAGAGCGGGCGAGCCGGCGTGCAGCGCGACGTCTGAGACGGCGGCGGGTCGGCCACCGCCGAGTCCCCGATCTGAGGTGCTTTTCCCCCTCATTTCGGGATGTCGCCGGCGACGCGTCCTCGGCACACTGGTTTCAGGCGGCGCAGTGGCTTGCGCCGGTCGGAAGCGGGGTTCGTATGGGCGGTTTTCAACTACCGGCGTGGCTGCAGCCGTCGAAGCAGCGCGACACCACGAGCGACAGCACGGCGCGCAGCGATCCGGCCGACCAGGGGACGGAGCTGGGGCTGGAGATGCGCCTGGCTTCGCAGGGTCCGGCCGTCATGGCGGACTCCACCGGCGCAGGCCGCCGGCCGGTGCCCCCACCGGGCAGACCCAGGTGGGGCAACCGACGCTGAACCGGCGGCGCCCTGCAGGGCTTCAGCGCACCAGCAGGACCGGCACCTTGCTGTGCGCGAGCACATTGGTCGCGACCGAGCCGAGCACCAGGTTGCCGAGCGCCGAGTGGCCGTGCGAGCCCATCACCACCAAGCCGAAGCCGCCGCTGTCGGCGGTCTTGGCGATCACCTCACCCGGGTGGCCCACCTTGAAGTCGGTTTGCGCCTTCAGGCCGCGTGCGTCCAGAAAGGCCCGCACCGGTTGCAGCACCTTTTCGGCTTCCTCGGCGTAGTACTCGCTGAGGGTCTGCTTGTCGATCACGGCGGCAGCGCGTGGCGGCACCGCGGGGACCGCCGTGAGGACGGCGTATTCCTGATCGGGCCGGAACAGCTCGGCGTGGGCGGCCACGTAGTCGAGCATGTGCTGGGTGTATTCGCTGCCGTCGACAGCAATCAGAATCTTCATCGAGCTACTCCTGTCTTTTGTGAAACCCGAGGGCGGTGGCAGAGCATGGCCCGGGCCGACCGCGGACGGCTTGTCCGACGTCAAGATGATGATAGACACGCCGCTGGACGATTGGCCCGAGCGGGCCGGAAAATGTAAATCTGTCCGCGGCCTTGCTCGCACCAGAAGGGAAAGAAGGCCATCCCACGTTGGACAAGCAAGGGTGCCGGCCTTCTTACGACTGCTTTCATATTTTTCGTGTCGCACTGTGCAGCAATCGACCTGTCTCCCCTACTTGAGGGATGTTGCGATGCTGGCTGCCCAGTACAGTTGCTTCCCAGTAGCTGTCACACGGAACCGGGATTCTTTCAATTCGGCACGCGTCGCCAGGCGACTCAGAGCGCTATAAGACGCGACAAGACCAACCGCTCCCAACGACGTCCTATTGAGGACTTGAAAAGCCCATCCGGTTCTGCCGGATGGGCTCTTTTTTTACCCCGCCCCCCTGCCGGCAACCCCACCCCTCAGACATCGAAGCCGCCCGCCAGCGACTGCCGCAGGTGGTCGACGAAACATTGCACCGCACGCGGCACCTGGGCGGTCCAGGGACGGAGCGCGAAAAGCCGCTCCCCGAACACGCCCACCGGTCGCCAGGCTGGCAACAGCAGTTGCAGACGGCCGGCGCGCAGCTCCGGCACCGCACTGAAGTCCGGCAGGATCGCAATGCCCAGTCCGCCCAGCACCGCTTCACGCAGCACCTCGCTGTTGTTGGCCTTGAGCGGGCCGCTGACCGGCACGCTCACCCGCTCGGCAGGGCGGCGCCCGGCACTGCGTTCGAAAGCCCAGCTCTGCGCCCCCGCGTCGCGCAGATAGAGCAGGCAGTCGTGCGAGGCCAGATCGGCCGGGTGCGCCGGCTCGCCGCGTCGCTGCAGGTAGTCGGCCTGCGCCACCAGCAGCGAGCGGGTCGGGCACAAGGCCCAGGCGACATGGGTTTCGGGCGGCGCCTGGGTATGGCGGATCGCGAGATCGAAACCTTCCTGGGCCAGGTTGACGAAACGGTCGGTCAGCTCGAGTTCCAGCCGGATCTCGGGATAACGCCGCAGGAAGGCCGTCAGGCCGGGCGCGACATGCTGACGCCCCAGCGCGACCGGCGCGGTGACGCGCACCAGACCGCGCGGCGTGCCGGCCAGGTCGCGGACGCTGGCGAAGCTCTGCTCGATGTGCACGAAGGCGGCCTGGGTGTCGGCCACCAGTTGCTGGCCCGCCTCGGTGAGCCCGACCGAGCGTGTCGTGCGGCGCACCAGCGGCACCCCGGCAGCACGCTCGAGCTCGCTGATGCGTGTGCTGACGGAGGCCTTGGAGACGCCCAGCCGGCGGGCCGCCTGCGTGAAGCTGCGCGTTTCGGCGAGCACCGTCAGCAAGTGCAGATCGGTCAGGACGGGGGCAATCTGGTGAGCGCTCATGAGGATGGAAGCGGCGCGGAGCAGCGATTGTTCGTTTTGCTGAACAATGTAATCAGCACAGCCGTATTTTCAAAGCCGGCCCCGCCACCTAGACTCTGCGCAGCTTGATCCCCCCTGAGGAGCTGCCGTGGGCGCATCCGATCTTCCGACTTCCCCGTCCTTGTCCACCACCGTGTCGCACTGGATAGCCGGCAAGCCGGTAGCGGGCAGCGGTGCGCGCCTGCAGGACGTCTTCAACCCAGCCACCGGCGAGGTGAGCCGGCAGGTCCGGATGGCGAGCATCGACGATGTCGCGGCGGCCGTGGCGGCCGCCCAGGCGGCTTTCCCGCAGTGGGCCGAGACGCCGCCGATCCGGCGCGCACGCGTGCTGCTGAAGTTCCTCGAGCTGCTGAACCGGCACCGGGACACGCTGGCGGCGTTGATCACCAGCGAACACGGCAAGGTCTTCAGCGACGCCCAGGGCGAGGTGACACGCGGCATCGAGGTGGTCGAGTTCGCCTGCGGCATCCCTCAGTTGCTCAAGGGCGGCTACACCGACCAGGTGTCCACCGGCATTGACAACTGGACCTTGCGCCAGCCGCTCGGTGTGGTCGCCGGCATCACGCCCTTCAACTTCCCCTGCATGGTGCCCTGCTGGATGTTCCCGGTGGCGCTGGCCTGCGGCAACAGCTTCGTGCTCAAGCCGAGCGAGCGCGATCCCTCGGCCTCGCTGTTTCTGGCCGAGTTGCTGCAGCAGGCCGGCCTGCCCGACGGCGTCTTCAACGTCGTCCAGGGCGACAAGGTCGCGGTGGATGCCCTGCTCGAACACCCCGACGTGAAGGCCCTCAGCTTCGTCGGCTCCACGCCCATCGCTCAGTACCTGTATGAGCGCGGCGCCCACTTCGGCAAGCGGGTCCAGGCCCTGGGCGGCGCCAAGAACCACATGGTGGTGATGCCCGATGCCGATCTCGACCAGGCGGTCGACGCGCTGGTCGGCGCGGCCTACGGCTCGGCCGGCGAGCGTTGCATGGCGATCTCGGTCGCGGTGCTGGTCGGCGACGTCGCCGACCAGATCGTGCCGCGCCTGGCCGAGCGCGCGCGGCAGCTCAAGATCAAGAACGGCATGCAGCCCGATGCCGAGATGGGCCCCGTCATCACGCGCCAGGCGCTGGACCGCATCTGCGGCTACATCGAGGACGGTGTGAAAAGCGGCGCGCAACTGGTGGTCGACGGACGCGGCCTGCAGGTGCCGGGCCATGAGCAGGGCTTCTGGGTCGGCGGCACGCTGTTCGACCACGTCTCACCCGAGATGCGCATCTACCGTGAAGAGATCTTCGGCCCGGTGCTGTCCTGCGTGCGGGTCGAGGACTTCGCGGCCGCCGTGGACCTGGTCAATGCCCATGAGTTCGGCAACGGCGTCGCCTGCTACACCCGCGACGGACACGTGGCGCGCGAATTCGCGCGCCGCATCCAGGTCGGCATGGTCGGCATCAACGTGCCGATCCCGGTGCCGATGGCGTGGCACGGCTTCGGCGGCTGGAAAAAGAGCCTGTTCGGCGACATGCACGCCTACGGTGAGGAGGGGGTGCGCTTCTACACGCGGCAGAAGTCGGTGATGCAGCGCTGGCCCGAGAGCACGGCGAAGGGCGCCGAGTTCGTGATGCCGACCGCGAAGTAGGGAGCGCCCGCCGCGGCGCGTCGGCCCGAGCCCGAGCACACGCCGCAGCCCTTCGCCCAGATCCCCGGGCCGGTGCACGACCGGCCCTTTTTCATGGACGGCTCTCCCATTAGGCATACCGATTGCTGCAGATCCTGAGCGACGAAGAGTTCACGGTCGACCCGCCGGACGGGGCGCCGCGGAAGCCGAGCGTCGGCCAGTCAAGCAGTACGCGGTGCACGCGCGACCGACTCGTCCTGCTGCCCCCTGCCCTCGTGCATGGCAGCCGTACGCCCGGTCTTCCGCGTGTCTCGCACTGAGCCGCAGCGATCGCGCAATCGACCTCCTGCCGCGCCCTCGCGAGCCGGTCGCCGGGACTCTTCGTTTCGCCTTCGATCTGCTGCCGGCATGTCCCCCGCTGCGCCCGCCGCCCACGCTGCCGCCCACATTCCCCAGCTGCACAGCGACCTGCTGGCGGTCTGGCGCGCACGCGCCGTGCTGGGCGATGGCCTGTGCTGGTCGCCGCGGCGCCAGGCGCTCTACTGGGTCGATGTGCTCGCCCAGCGCCTCTACCGCTACACGCCAGCCACCGGTCACCGCGAGCGCTGGTATTTCTACGAACCGATCTCCGCGGTGGCGGAGTGCCGCAGCGAGCGCCTGCTGCTGGTGGCGCTCGGGCGGAGCCTGGCCCTGTTCGATCCCGAGGCCAACGACGGCTACGGGCAGGTGCAGCCCCTGCGCGGAGCGGTGACCGAGGCGCCCGGGAAACCCTTCTGCGACGGCGGCTGCGACCCGCAGGGGCGCTTCTGGGCCGGCACCGCCGAGGCCGGGCAGTCGGGCCGCAGCGCGCTCTACCGCTGCGACGGCGAGGGCCGCTGCGCGCGCCTGCTCGGTGGCGACAGCGCGCTCGCGCACGGCATCAGCTGGTCGCCGGACGGAGGCACGGTTTACCTGAACGACGGCACAAGCTGCATCTGCGCCTTCGACTTCGATGCCGCGCGGGGGCAGCTCGACAAGCGCCGCGACTGGCTGCGTTTCGATGCCGCCGACGGCCAGCCGCGCGGCATGAGCGTCGACGCCGATGGGCGGCTGTGGGTCGCCCGCTGGGGCGGCGGCTGCGTCAGCTGCCACGCGCCGGACGACGGCCGCGAGCTGATGCGCGTGCAGCTGCCGGTGCGCCAGGTCAGCGATGTCGCTTTCGGCGGTGCCCAACTGCGCACCCTCTACGTGACCACCGCCCGCTGGGGCCTCACGCCCGAACAGCAGCGCGAGCAGCCGTTGGCCGGCGCGCTGTTCGCGGTGCAGACCGACATCCCCGGCCAGGCGCCCTGCTGCTTCGCACCATGACCCAAGCCGTCTGCCGGCCGGTGCTCAGGTCCCGACCACCCCGCCGTCGCGACGCCTGATCACCACGGTGGCCGAGCGCGGCCGCCCGCCGTCCGGCCAGCTCGAATAGCGGCTCACCGCGGCCGGGTCGCTGCGCTCCGAGGGCGTCTCGCCGGGATGCTGGATGTTGACGAACAGCGTGCAGAGGTCGGGGGCCATCGCGGCGCCGGTCACCTCGCAGCCCGGCGGTCCGACCAGGAAACGGCGGATCTCGCCGGTCGCCACGTCCGCCGCCAGCATCATGTTCTGCGGCAGCCGGGCGTAGTCGCCCTTGCCCATCGCGGTCGGGGAAGCGTCGGTCTGGATCCACAGCACACCGCGCGGATCCATGAACAGGCCGTCGGGGCTGCCGAAGGCGTCCCCCTTCACGTTGCCGCGGGACTCGGGCCGGCCGTTGGCCGGATCGCCGGCCAGCACGAAGTGCGTCCAGCGGAACTCGACAGCGTCGAAGTCGCCGTCTTCCTTCCAGCGGATGATGTGGCCCATCGTGTTGGCGGCGCGCGGGTTGGCCGCATCGACCGGCGCATGGCCCTCGGTGCCGCGGTTGGAGTTGTTGGTCAGCGAGCAGTAGACCTCGCGCTGCTCGCTGTCCACCGCCAGCCACTCGGGCCGGTCCATCTTGGTGGCGCCCAGCGCGTCGCTGGCCTGGCGCCCCTTGACCAGCACCTCACCCTGGTCGGCGAAACCCTTGGCCGGCGTCAGCGGCCCGCTGCCGAAACTCAGCGGCAGCCAGCGACCGCGCCCGTCCGCATCGAAGCGCGCGACATAGAGGGTGCCGTGGTCGAGCAGCTCGCGGTTGGCGGCGCCGCCGCCCGGGCGGATCGCGTCGCGCGAGACGAACTTGTAGATGTACTCGAAACGCGCGTCCTCGCCCGAATAGACCACCGCCCGGCCGTCGCGCGTCACGGCCACGGTGGCGCCCTCGTGGGTGCCGCGGCCGAGCGCGGTGCGCTTGACCGGGTGGCTGCCCGGATCCATCGGGTCGATCTCGACGATCCAGCCGAAGCGGTTCATCTCGTTGGGGTGCCGGGTCGCGTCGAAGCGCTCGTCATGCTCGTGCCAGCGGTAGCCCCAGCCGCCGGGACGCAGGCCCCAGCGCCTGGCATGCGCGTCGGGCTCGGCCGGGCCGTGGAAGTAGCCATAAAAGTTCTCCTCGCCGGCAAGGTAGGTGCCCCAGGGCGTCTTGCCGCTGGCGCAGTTGTTCAGGGTTCCGAGCACCGTCGTGCCGGCCGGATCGGCCGCGGTGCGCATCAGCGCATGCCCGGCGGCCGGGCCTGCCACGCGCATCGGTGTGTAGGCCGTGATGCGGCGTGCATAGCGCGAGGGCCGCACCACCTGCCAGCCGGCCCCCTGGCGCGCCACCTCGATCACCGCGACGCCGTGGGCGGCCTGCGACTTGCGCACCTTCTCGGCCGACCAGGTGAGCATGCCGTCGCGGTGCAGCAGCCCGTCGTCGGTGTACTCGTGGTTCATGACCAGCAGGCCGCGGTCACTGCCGGCGCCGAGCGGATAGAAATGGATGCCGTCGTGGTGCATGCCCATCTGGGCGGCCTGCTCGGCGGCCGTGTTGCTCGCGTCGGGCCGGAAGGCCGGCATGTCCCCCGCGATGCCCACGGGGTCGCCCCAGGCGGCGAGCACACTCGCCACATAAGCTTCCGGCACCGTCAGCGTGTCGCCCACCGTCACCGGCACCGACTTGAAGCCGATCTTCGGCGTGCCGGCTCCCGGGGTCGCGGCGCAGCCCGGCAGCAGCGGCGCGAACAGCCCGGCGACGATGGCGGACAGGCCGCCGTGCACCCAGGTGCGACGCGCGGGGTCGGACAGGCGGTGGATGTCGGGATTGGAAGAGCGGTTCGAGTCTTCCATCAAGCTGTGGTCTTTGGCCATGGCATCGCGTGTGATCGTGGGGACAGCGAGCGATTGTGGACAGCAGCGGACCCTGAGGCCCGCTCAAGGTGTGTCCGCGGCGGCGCCGGCCTTGCACCCCGGGATGGGGGGGTGCAAGGCCGGTGCCGCCCGCTTCGGGGGTGTCGCATCGGCACCCTCGCTTCTATGCTGGCGGCCGACAGATCGACAACACCGAGGGAGTGAGCTTGAACGAGATCCAGACCGCCCCGGCCGCAGTGGCCGGCGGCGCCCAGCCGGCGACCGCGGCCGGCCCCCGCCTGTACTCCATGGGCGGCATCATGTGGGCCACCTTCATCGGCAACCTGTTCGCCACCGGTTTGCTGATGGCCCACAACTACAGGGCGCTCGGCCAGCCCCGCAAGGCGCGCGACGCCATGCTGCTCGCGGTCGCCGGGATGGTGGTCCTGCTGATGCTGGTTTTCGTGCTGCCCGAGAACGTGCCGGCACTCGTGTTCTCCCTGCCCCAGCTGCTGGCGGCTTACCAGGTCGCCAAACCTCACCAGCTCCACGATGTCGACCCGCACCTCAGCCGCGCCGGCGCCTTGCACTCGAACTGGCGCGCTGCCGGCATCGGCCTGCTGGTGTCGCTGGGCACCGTCGCCGCCGTCCTGCCGCTGGCCCTGCTGATCGGCTGAAACGCCGGGCCGCGCCCTTGCGCCCGGCGTGAGAACTGCACATCGCATCAAGCCCGAATGTGTGCACCCTGCACGCTGTTCGCACGATGAGTCGCGCTACCCTTTAGGCGTCCCGCGTGGGGGCGGGCAGGAAGCATCGACAGAACAGCCGAAAGGGAGGGCCGCATGGGGCTCGCCATCAAAACGGGTCTGCTCGCAGACCCGGCCGTGAACAGCACCGAGACCGCCACTTTGTGGCGGACCCAATTCGATCTGATCAATGACCTGCTGGAGGCACACGGCTGGCCCTGCCACCGTGAGCCCGAGAGGCTGGCGCAGCGCGCGACGCGTGCGCAAGCGCGCAGTCACTCCTACACCAGCCTGCACCGCCTGCGCCGGGTCTACGCCCATGCCGCCGCGGACGCGCAGTGGACGCCCTCGCCGCTGGACGAGCACGGCGACCCGGCCGACGACCCGCTGGTGCGCGCGCTGACCGAGCGCCTGGACAGCCACCTGCTGTGCCATTCGGACTGCGAAGGCTTTTATGTGCCGGTGGACTTCACCGAGCTGATCTTCGACGACACCCGCCAGCTGGCGGGCGGGGTGCTGGGCTCCAGCTATCGCCTGCTCGGTGAACTGGTGCTGGTGGCGCCCTACATCGGTGTGCAGCTGCAGGCCGGGGTGCTGACCGACGAGGAAGCCACGCGGCTCAACCGTGACATCGCGACGCAGGAGAACTTCTGGATCGAAAAGCAGGCCTGGCTCTCGCTCTACGAAGCCGCCACGCTGAGCATCGACCACAAGACCGCCATCGTCTTCAGCTGAGGCGCCGCCTTCCTCTACATTTCGCTACAATTCGGCCTTCCTGCGCGCTGGGCCCGCCGCGCGAACCATAACAAGCACAACTGTTCTGCCGAGGTGAACTTGACGACTCTCGCGCGTTTCGCGTCCTCCCGCTTTTCCCTGCCCATCGCGGCCTGTGCCCTTGCACTGCTGGGGTCCGTCCAGGCCGCCCAGGCCGCGCCCGGTCATGCGGCGGGCGCCGGCCGCCCCGGCGCGAAGGGCGAGATCTTCGCCACCTATCAGGACGGCGACCGGGCCACCTCGGTGCGCGCTCACGGTGCCTCGGTGATCAGCAACGAGGGCGGCGACATCGGCTGGCTGGACGCCTTCGGCAGCAGCCTCACGACCCAGTCGGCCGGCCGCATTTCCTTTTACAGCGGTGCCGACCAGAGCCGGTTCGAGCTCAACGGCGGCTCGGTCTCCTTCCTGGACCTGGCCGACAACGCCAGCGCCGTGCTGCGCGGCGGCGAGCTGTCCTGGCTGCACCGTGCCGAGGGCGCCCGCGTGACGATCTACGGGCGAGATTTCAGCTATGCCAACCACCACCTCTCGGGCAGCTGGGCCGACGGCACGTCCTTCAGCTTCTGGCTGCTCGACGGCTTCCTGGGCCTGTCGCCGGTGAACTGGAACTATGTGTCCCTGGTCGCCCTGGCGCCGGTGCCCGAGCCCGGCACCTGGGCCTTGAGCGCCGTGGGCCTGCTGGCGCTGGGTGTGTGGGCGCGCCGCCGGCTGGCGCATTCGGCCGGCGCCGGGGCGGCCGCCGCCTGAGGGTTTCGGTCCGATCCGGTGCGGGCGGATCGGAAGCAGCCCCGAACCAGTGCTCTGCTTTCCGACCCTATTACACGAGGGTTCGCACAATTACGTAGAATGACGTAATTGCTGCGTAATCGGAGAAGGACCGATGGAGCCGGCTTTTCCCTTCGTCCACCGTCGCACAGAACTGGCCCGCATCTATTGCGACGCGCTCGAAGGCCGAGGCGTGCTGGACTTCACGTCAGGGCTTTTCCTGGCAGCGCCACGGCGCACCGGGAAATCGACCTTCCTGCGGGAAGACCTGATCCCTGTCATGCGAGAGCGTGGGTGGGAGCCCGTGTATGTTGATCTCTGGTCGGACCGGGACCGCGAGCCTGGCGAACTGATCGCCGGGACGATCCGGAAGGCGCTCGACCAGCAAGACGGCGTTGTCCTGAAAGCCGCCAAGCGGATTGGCCTTGACCGGCTCAATGTCATGGGGACGCTGTCGCTGGATCTCTCGAAGATTGGGCAGCCGGGCGGCGCCACCCTCGCGGATGCCTTGGAGCAGTTGCGCCAGCAGGCCGGCAAGCCGCTTGCACTGCTTGTCGACGAGGCGCAGCACGCCTTGTCCACTGAGGGTGGGACCCGAACCATGTTCGCGCTCAAGGCCGCCCGTGACCGGCTCAACCAGGGGACCGGGAAGTTCGGCCTTCATCTGGTCATGACCGGCTCCAACCGCGACAAGCTGGCCCACCTGGTGCTGCGCAAGAGCGAGCCATTCTACGGCGCGGGCATTACACGCTTCCCCTTGCTCGATCGCGGTTTTGTGGAGGCTTACGCCCAATGGCTGAACCGGCAGTTCGCACAAGGCATGGAGTTCCCCGTTGAAGTGCTTGAACAAGCCTTCGATCTGGTCGGGCGTCGCCCCGAGATGCTCAAGCGGATCGTGGGAGAAGCCGTGTCTGAATTCGGAGGGGCGGCCGCGCTCTCGGCGCAGCTGATGGAGAACGCGAAAGAACTCCAACGCCGCGCATGGCGCGACTTCGAATCGCTGTACAACACCCTGACGGACTCGCAGAAAGCGGTGCTGGACGGCGTCGCACGTCTGTCACCGGACTACGAGCCGTTTTCCGAAGAAGCGCACGCGGCGTACCAGACGCTCACGGGCAAGCGGCTGGCTGCGTCCAGCGTGCAGTCTGCTCTCGATGCACTGCGCGACAAGGAGCTGCTGTGGCGTGCGGGGCGGGGCACCTACGCCTTCGAAGACGACGGGCTGCGGGCCTGGTACCTGGAGCAGCACCGCGATCCTCCCAGACTCGCGCCGCTCGACCCCGACTGATGCCTTTGCGTCGACCTCAGTGCCGTGTCGCGTGGATCACCTCGTCGACGCTGTGCGAGGCGTCGGTGGACGGCACCTCGGCGAAGTCGCCACGCAGCACCTTGAGGGCATAACGCTCCCGGTTGATCTCGTCCGAGGTGCGCACGCCCAGGCGGCGCAACAGCGGCAGCGGCGGACACCAGCCCTGCACCGTGTGCTGCAGCAGGAAGCCGGCCACTGCGGCCGGCAGCAGGAACCATTTGCGGTTGACGGTGGCGCCCAGCGCCGCTCCGAGCAGGCTGACCGAGGCGGCGCCGGTCTCCAGCCAGCGGTCGACATCCCATTCCCGCTCCAACTCGGCGAGACGGACCTCGATGTACTCGGGCCCCCGCTGAGCGGCTTCGGCAATGCGCGCCTCAGTGGCGCGTCGGACGCGGTCGTCGACGCTGTCGGCCTGGTCGCCGCCCAGATCGGCGGGCCGCAAGGCGCGGAAAGTCGGGTTCTGCATGCATCACTCCTTGGCAGGACTTTTCTTTTGATGTTCAGCAACCCCTGTACCTGAAGACCCTCGCGGCGGGCTTCGCGCACAATGGCGCCCATGCAGACGCCCGTCACGCTCATCACCGGCGCGAGCCGCGGCATCGGCGCCGCCACCGCGCTTCTGTGCGCTGCCCGCGGGCAACGTGTGGTCGTCAACTATGCGCGCGACGCCGCCGCCGCCGAGCAGGTGGTGCGGCAGGTGCAGGACGCCGGCGGCAGCGCGCTGGCGGTGCAGGCCGACGTCTCGGTCGAGGCCGAGGTGCTGCGCCTGTTCGAGACCGTCGACCGGCATTGGGGCCCGCTGACCGGGCTGGTCAACAACGCCGGCGTGGTCGACGTGACGGCGCGGGTCGACGAGATGGACCTGGCGCGGCTGCAGCGCATGTTCGCGATCAATGTGTTCGGGTCCTTCCTGTGCGCCCGCGAGGCCGTGCGGCGCATGAGCACCCGGCACGGCGGGCGCGGTGGCGCCATCGTGAATGTCTCGTCGGTCGCCGCTCGCGGCGGCGGCGCCTCGCAGTACGTCGACTACGCCGCCGCCAAGGGCGCCATCGACACCTTCACGATCGGCCTGTCGAAGGAGGTCGCGACCGAGGGTGTCCGGGTCAATGCAGTGCGCCCGGGCATCACCGAGACCGACATCCATGCCTCGGGCGGGCAGCCCGAACGCGCCTGGCAGCTCGCGCCCCAGATCCCGATGCAGCGCCCCGGGCGGCCCGAGGAAATCGCCGAGGCCATCGTCTGGCTGCTCGACGAGCGGGCCAGCTACACCACCGGCGCGCTGCTGGACGTGGGCGGCGGGCGCTGAGCACAATCCGGCATGGACCTGCTCAAACCCCTCATCGCGCTGCTGGCGATCGTCAACCCGATCGGCGTGGTGCCGTTTTTCATCCACTTCACCCGCGGCTTCACGGCCGAGCAGCGCCGCCACACCATCCGCGTCGCCGCCTTCAGCTCCTTCGTCGTGGTGGCCGTGAGCGCGCTCGCGGGGCTGCAGGTGATCAAGTTTTTCGGCATCTCGATCGCCTCCTTCCAGGTCGGCGGCGGGCTGCTGCTCCTGATCAGCGCGATCCAGATGCTGCAGGCCCACCCGGCCGAGACCAGCAAGGAGGACGTCAACGAAGGCGCTTCCAAGGCCGACGCCGGCGCCAGCATCGCGGTGGTGCCGCTGACCATCCCGCTGCTCACCGGCCCGGCCACCATTTCGACCATGGTCATCTACGCCCAGAAGACCCACCACTGGTGGGAACTGGGCGTGCTGGTGGGCTACGGCATCGTGATCGGCGCCGCGGCCTTTCTCGCGCTGTCGGCGTCCGGTCGCATCGCCCGGCTGCTCGGACAGACCGGCATCAACATCATGACCCGGCTGATGGGCCTGATCCTCGCCGCGCTGGCGGTCGAGATCATGGCCGACGGCCTGGCGAAGCTCTTCCCCGCCCTCGGGGCCTGAACACCATGAACCCACTGATCGAACGCCTCGGCATCCGCCACCCCGTGATGCTCGCCCCGATGGGCGGCGAAGCCGCTTCCGCGGCGCTGGTGGCGGCCGTCTCGCAGGCCGGCGGCCTGGGCATCCTGGGGGCGGCCTACATGACGCCCGCCCGCATCGTCGAGGCCATCGCGGAGATCCGCGCCCTCACCGACCGGCCCTTCGGCGTCAACCTCTTCTGTCCGCAAGCCTGGCAGCGCGACGAGGCGCGCCTGGCCGCCTTCATCGAAGCCCTGTCGGTCTACCACCAGGAACTGGGACTGCCACCGCCGCAGGTGCCGCAGCGTTTCGAAGAGTCCTTCGAGGAGCAGTTCGAGGCCGTGCTCTCGGCCGACGTGCCGCTGTTCAGCTACACCTTCGGGGATCTGGGCTCGACCCTCACGCGCGCGCTGCAGGCGCGCGACACCCTGGTGGTCGGCACCGCCACCCAGGTGCGCGAAGCCCGCCAGCTCGAAGCCGGCGGTGCCGACGCAGTGGTGGCCCAGGGCGCGGAAGCCGGCGCCCATCGCGGCAGCTTCCTCGGCACGCGGGACGAGGGTCTGGTCGGCACCCTGGCCCTGGTGCCCCAGGTGGTCGACGCGGTGCACATCCCGGTGATCGCGGCCGGCGGCATCGCCGACCCCCGCGGCGTGCGGGCCGCGCAAGCGCTGGGCGCGAGCGCCGCCGCGGTCGGCACGGCCTTCCTGCTGGCCGACGAGTGCCCCATCTCGGCCGCCTACAAGGCGGCGCTGTCCGAGGCGGCCGACAGCGACACCGCGCTCACGCGCGCCTTCAGCGGCCGCTGGGCGCGCGGCATCGAGAACCGTTTCATGCGTGAGATGGCTCCGTTGGCGCTGCCCGACTTCCCCATCCCCAATGCCCTGACCCGCCCGCTGCGACAGGCTGCCGGCAAGGCCGGTGCGGCGCAGTTCCTGTCGCTGTGGGCCGGCCAGGCGGTGCCGCTGGCCCGGCCCATGCCGGCCGCGCAGCTGGTCGCCACGCTGGCGAGCGGCTGGCAGGCCGGCTGAGCACCAACAGGCGTCAGTCGAGTACGAGCACCACGCCCTCGTAGCCCTCCAGCCGGATCCCCTCGCTGCTGCCCGGCGCCTCGGGATCGGGCCGGGTCGACAGCAGCAGCCGCGCCGGCCGGCCATCGTCGGGCCGGTGCACCTGTGGTGTGCCCGCGAGGTTGACGACCACCTGCAGGCGTCGCCCGGCCCAGGCGCGCTGGAAGCCGAGCAAGGCATCGGCGGTGAAAAACCCGAAGCAGCTGCCGACCCCCAGCGCCGCCTCCGCCTTGCGCAGTGCGATCAGGCGCCGGTAGAGCGACCACATCGAGGCCGGGTCGCGCTGCTGGCGTGCCACATGCCGCTGCTCATGACCGGGCTCCAGCGGCAGCCAGGGTTCGCCGGTGGTGAAGCCCGCCTGCGGCGCGTCGCTCCAGGGCATGGGCGCGCGCTGTGGATCGCGGTTCAGCCCAAAACCGGGCAGCTGGCGCTCGAAGGGGTCGCGGCTCTGCTCGCTCGGCACCGGGCAGCCCTCCAGGCCGAGCTCGTCGCCGGCGAAAAACAGCGCGGTGCCGGGCAACGTGAAGAGCAGCAGCGCGGCCAGCCGGGCCCGTTCGGGGCCCAGCGTGCGCGCGACGCGAGGCTTGTCGTGGCTGCCGACGGCCCAGCACGGCCAGCCCTTCGGCTTGCCGGGACCGCCTTGCCGCGCACCGGCGGTCCCCGGCTCGGGGCCGAGGGCGTCCAGCAGGGTCAGGTAGTGCTCCACGGTCTCGCGCAGGAGGGGCCCCTGCCAGTCGGTGTCGATCAGGCGGTAGTTGAGCGGCAGGTGCAGGATGGGGCGGCCCGCATCGCCGTAGAAGTCGACGATGCGGTCGCCGGAGCCGTCCACCTCGCCCAGCAGCAGTGACGGTCCATCGGCCTCGGCGCACCGGCGCAGCTCGGCCAGCCAGTCCAGCACTTCCGGCCGGTAGTCGGTGTAGACGCGCTCGACCCGCTCGGGCTCGGGAGTCTGTCCGTCGGCGTCGGGCTTGGGCGGGTCCTCGCGCAGCTTCACGTCCTCGGCAAGCACCGCGGCGGCGTCGATGCGGAAGCCGTCGACGCCGCGGGCCTGCCAGAAACGCAGCACCTCTGCCATGGCTTGCCGCACCTCGGGGTTGTGCCAGTTCAGGTCCGGCTGCTCCTTCAGGAAGGCGTGGTAGTAATACTGGCCGGTGCCGGCGTCGTACTCCCAGGCGCTGCCGCCGAAGCGGCTGGTCCAGCGGTTGGGCGGCCCACCGTCGGGCCCCGCGTCGGCCCAGACATACCAGTCGCGTTGCGGGTGGTTGCGTGAGCTGCGCGAGGCGACGAACCAGGGGTGGGTGTCGGCGGTGTGGTTGGGCACGAAATCCAGCACCAGGCGCATGCCCCGCTCGTGCAAGGCCTGCACCAGCCGGTCGAAATCGCCGAGGCTGCCGAAGCAGGGCTCGATGCCGGTGAAGTCGGCGACGTCGTAGCCGAAGTCACGCATCGGGCTGCAGTACACCGGAGCCAGCCAGATCGCGTCGATGCCCAGCTCGCAGAGGTAGTCCAGGCGCGACAGCAGGCCCGGCAGATCACCGCGGCCATCGCCGTCGCTGTCCTGGAAGGAGAGTGGATAGACCTGGCAGATCACGGCCGACTGCCACCATGGTGGCCGGTCGCTTCGCCCCGGTCCGGCTGGGTCCTGCACAGTCTGCGTCCTTCAGAGCCCGAGCCGCTCAGCCCTCCTCTCGCTCCGGGCTGTCGAGCAGGAAGAAGTTGCTCTGGTTGCCGGCCTTCTGGCGCTCCTGGAAAACAAAGGTGAGCTCGCGTTCATCGAAGGTACCCAGCCAGGCTTCCCAGCTGACTTCCTGCAGGCCCTTGTCGTAGTCCGGGAAGTCGAAGCGCAGCACCCGCGGACGCTCCGCATCCCCGCCCGGGGTGGTGGCCGGCCGGGCGCCGCGGGCCTCGGCCCAGCGCCGGATGACTTCAGGATTGCGGGTCGCCAGGGTCTGGCCGTCGTGGTCGGGCTCGTCCTCGGGGGTGTGGATCCACTTGGCGTGCCGGGTGCTGCGCGACAGCCCCTCGGCATGTTCCTCGAGGTAGCGGTCGTCGTCCTCGACGCTGGGGGCGGCCGCGAAGTCGTCGCTGTCGGCCAGGGCGGCCTGGGCGTCGCCGGGCTGGTCCGCCGCATCTTCGCCGGCGGCCTGGTCCGCGACTTCTTGCGCCACGTCGTCTGCCGAAACCGCTCGCTCGGCCTGCCGTGACGCCCGGATCTCGGCCTTGCCCGACGGCGCAGCCGATGCCGCGCCGTCGACTCCGGGGCCGCCGGCGCGCCGCTCTTCGAGCTCCTGGCCCAGCGCGTCGAGGTCCACGCCGGTCTTTTCGACCTGGGGGAAGATCTCGCCTTCCTCTTCCTTGACGTGGTGGGCCACGTACTCGCCCAGCACCTTCACCATGGCATGGAATCGCGGCGTACCGGCCTGCTCTTCCTCCAGCCGGGCCAGCAGGTCCTTGGTCGTCTGGTGTTCGATGGAGGCTTCCTCGAACAGGTCCTCGCGCGCGGTGGCCTCGCGCAGCCACGGGTAGAACACCTCTTCCTCGATCTCGGCATGCGTCTTGAGCTCGCTGACGATCTCGTCGCACAGTTCACGCTGCTCGCCTTCGTCTTCGGTCTTTTCGAAGCGATGGAACAGCGTCAGGACTTTCTTGTGATCGCGACGCAAGACGTCCAGCGCATTGGTGGAACGGGGCATGTGCGGCTCCTTGAGGGTGATGACATGGCCTTCAGCGGCGCGGCAAGTGCCGTACCCGTGGTCGGGCCGGGCAGGCCCGCCGCCAAGCGCAGGTCCACGCTCGTCTCCCACCGCAGACGGGCACCGGCTTGAACCGGCGGCGGCGCGGAGTGCCTCTGCTTGCCCTCGGAACCAAGCGCTTCGCCTGTGCTGCTTTCGTGGGCGATCATTACCGAACGGTTGACCGGGACAAGCTGTCAGCGCTGTCAGGCCTTGTCCTCCGGCAAGGCCTGCACATCGCTGAGGTCCTTCAGCGCGACGCCGGTGATGCGGCGCCGCAGCGCCTCGCGTGCCAACCACAGCAGCTTGCGCGCCGCTTCGTCGTGGCTCAGGCCTTCGGGCCGCACGTTGGACAGGCAGTTGCGCTCGGCGTCGCTGCGGCCCACTCGCGGGGCATAGGTGAGGTAGATGCCGAGGCTGTCGGGCGAGCTGAGCCCGGGCCGCTCGCCGATCAGCATGGCGACAAAACGCGCCTGCAGCCGCTCGCCGATGTCGTCGCCCAGCGCGACACGCGCCTGGGTGGCCACCACCACCGGGCCGAGCCGCCAGTCCGCCGGGCAACGCGCCAGCACGCGCTCCAGCAGCGGCACCGCCTGCCGCTCGACCGCGGCCGAGGACAGGCCGTCGCCGACCACCAGCAGCAGGTCGCAGGGCGGCTCGGCACGCGCCTCCAGCGCCGCCGCGCTGTGATCGGACAGCCGGCGGCCCAGGTCGGGGCGCAGCAGGTAGGTGGCCCGGTCCGGCGCGGCGCTGCACACGCTTTGCACGGCGGGCCCCAGCGCCTCGATGCGCCGCACCAGTGAGGGCACGTCGAGCGGCAGGTGCACTGCGTCACGGGCCTGCGCATGGCGCAACCGAAGGCCAGCAGCTCGCGCGTCGGCAGGCTGGCACCGGCGCGGCCGAGCGCGACGCGTGCGGGCGTGAGCCCGCGCCAGTGCGACCAGGGGTCGGGCGTCACCGGCGCCGCAAGGCTTTTTGCCTCCGGCACGGCGTCGATCTCGCGGCCCGTGTCGCCGCCGCGTGCCGTGTTCATGACAGCGCCCCCCACGGGCCGGCCGGCGCTGCGTCGCGAGCCAGCGGCCAGTGCGCCAGCAGCGGGTTGCCCGGCGCGGCGGGAAGCAGTTCGCCCGCCGGGTCGGTGATGCCCATGCGCTGCAGCCAGGCCTCGAACTCGGGCGCGCGCTTGAGGCCCAGCACCCGGCGCAGATAGAGCGCGTCGTGGAAGGAGGTGCTCTGGTAGTTGAGCATCACGTCGTCGGCCCCCGGCACGCCGATCAGGAAACTGACGCCGGCGGCGCCGAGCAGGGTCATCAGGTTGTCCATGTCGTCCTGGTCGGCCTCGGCGTGGTTGGTGTAGCAGACGTCACAGCCGATCGGCAGGCCCAGCAGCTTGCCGCAGAAGTGATCCTCCAGGCCGGCGCGGGTGATCTGCTTGCCGTCGTAAAGGTACTCGGGTCCGATGAAGCCGACCACGGTGTTGATCAGCAGCGGGTCGAAGGCGCGTGCCACCGCGTAGGCGCGCGCCTCGCAGGTCTGCTGGTCCACGCCGTGGTGGGCATTGGCCGACAGGGCCGAGCCCTGGCCGGTCTCGAAGTACATGACGTTGTCGCCCAGGGTGCCGCGCCGGAGCGACAGCGCCGCCTCGCGCGCCTCGCCCAGCAGGCTGAGGTCGATGCCGAAGCCGCGGTTGGCCGCCTCGGTGCCCGCGATGGACTGGAACACCAGGTCCACCGGTGCGCCTTTCTCGATCGCCTGGACGGTGTTCGTCACATGGGTCAGCACGCAGGACTGGGTTGGCACCTCGAAACGCTGGATCACCTCGTCGAGCACATGCACCAGGTCGATCAGCGCGCCCAGGCTGTCGCTCGCCGGGTTGATGCCGATCACCGCGTCGCCGGCGCCGTAGAGCAGCCCGTCGAGCAGCGACACCGCGATGCCGCGCGGGTCGTCGACCGGGTGGTTGGGTTGCAGGCGCACCGCCATGTGGCCCGGCAGGCCGAGGGTGTCGCGGAAGCGCGTCACCACCCGGCATTTGCGGGCCACCAGGATCAGGTCCTGGTTGCGCATCAGCTTGCACACCCCCGCCGCCATCTCGGGCGTGAGGCCCGCGCGCACGCGCGCCAGCGCGGCGCTGTCGGCCGCGTCGGACAGCAGCCAGTCGCGCAGGCCGCCGACCGTCAGGTGGGCGATTTCGGCGAAGGCGTCGGCGTCGTGGGTGTCGACGATGAGGCGGGTCACCTCGTCGTCTTCGTAGGGCACGACGGCCTCGTTGAGGAAGTGCCGCAGCGGCAACTCGGCCAGCGCCAGGCGCGCCGCCATGCGCTCGGCCGCGGTGCTCGCCGCGATGCCGGCCAGCTGGTCGCCCGAGCGCGCCGGCGTGGCGCGCGCAAGCAAGGTCTTGAGGTCGGCGAAGCGCCAGCGCTGGCCGCCCAGGTCATGTGCGAAGCCGGCCATCGTGCGCGCGCCTCAGACGATGCGGGCGGCGGGCGCCGCAGGGGGGATGGCGGCGCGCTGCCCGGCGGTCAGGCGGAAGTAGGCCCAGCCGAGCGCCATCAGCCCCGCGAACAGCGCCGAGACCAGCGGGTTGAACCACACCATGGTGACCAGGCAGACCACCGCCAGCCCGAGCGCCACGGCCGGGAACAGCGGATAGCCGATCGCCGGGAAGGGCCGCGCCAAGCTCGGCTCCTTGCGGCGCAGCGCGAACAGGCTGGCCATCGACATGATGTACATCACGATAGCACCGAGCACGGCCATCGTGACGATGTTGGCGGTCAGCGTCTGCCCGCCCAGGGTGATCAGGTTGTCGCTGAAGATGGCCGCGATGCCGACCGCGCCGCCCGCCAGCACCGCCACCCAGGGCGTGCCGAAACGCGGGTGCACGGCGGCCAGCGCGCGCGGCAGGTAGCCTTCGCGGCCGAGCGCGAAGATCTGGCGCGAGTAGCCGATGATGATGCCGTGGAAGGAGGCCACCAGCCCGAACAGGCCGATCCACACCAGCATGTGCAGCCAGCCGCTGTCGGCACCGACCACCGCCTTCATCGCCTGCGGCAGCGGGTCGTTGATGTTGGCGAGTTGGCGCCAGTCGCCGACGCCGCCGGCGAAAACCATCACGCCCAGCGCCAGGGCCAGCAGGGTCAGGATGCCGGCGATGTAGGCAATCGGGATGGTGCGGCGCGGGTCGCGTGCTTCCTCGGCGGCCATCGCGACGCCTTCGATCGCGAGGAAAAACCAGATGGCGAAGGGAATCGCCGCAAACATGCCGGGGATGGCGGCGATCGAGAAGCCGTCCTGCCCGGCCCAGCCGCCGGCGGCAAAACGGCTGACCGAGAAGCCGGGCGCGACCACGCCCATGAAAACCAGCAGCTCGAAGATCGCGAGCACGGTGACGAACAGCTCGAAGGTGGCGGCCGTGCGCACCCCGATGATGTTGAGCGTCATGAACACGAGGTAGGCGCCGACCGCCATCAGCTTGGGATCCACGGCGGGGAACTGCACGTTGAGATAGGCGCCGATCGCCAGCGCGATGGCCGGCGGCGCGAACACGAACTCGACCAGTGTCGCGAAGCCGGCAACGAAACCGCCGGTCGGACCGAAGGCGCGGCGGGCATAGGCGAAGGGCCCGCCCGCATGCGGGATCGCCGTGCTCAGCTCGGTGAAGCTGAAGATGAAGGTGGTGTACATGGTGGCGACCACCAGCGAGGTCACCAGGAAACCCAGCGTGCCCGCGCTGGCCCAGCCGTAGCTCCAGCCGAAGTACTCGCCGGAGATCACCAGGCCCACCGCCAGGCCCCAGAGATGCCACGCGTTGAGCGTGGGCTTGAGTTGTGGCTGCTGCATCGCTCGCTCCTAGGGTCCTGTCGCACTTGCCACACGGTAGGCGGCGGCGACGACCAGCGCTATCCCGTTTCGGCACGCTTTCCGGACAACGGCGGCGGCCCGGCTTTTGCTTCGAGCGCGGGCCCCAGGTCGAACACTGCCATGAGCCCCGCCCGGCCGCCCGAAGGGGCTCGCACCGCAGTGCTCGGCACGGAGGTTAATCAATGAGCCCGACGCTGCACCAGCAACACACTTGCGACGTGGACGAGCAGGCCGCGCTGCTGCGTGGCTGGAACCAGCGTTACGCCCAGCTCTCCCGGGGCGTCTTCGAGGGCGAGATCCGCGAGGCCTGGCTGCCCGCGGCCGATGGCAGCGTGCACCTGTTTGTCGAGCGCACCAGCCGGCAGCTGCTGCAGGTCGGTGCGCTGTCACCGGGCCGCCTCGCGCTGGGCGTGCCGCTGGCGCTGCCGGCCGCAGCCACCTTCTGCGCCGCCAGCACCCGCGATGGCGACAGCCTGTTCGTGTTCTCGGGCGCTTCCGGTTTCGAGTTCGGTGCGCCGGCCGGTCTGGTAATGGCGGGCATCGAGCTTGACGCCGGCCTGCTCGGTGCAGGCAGCCGGGTGCCGGAGCAGGCCGGCCTGAGGCCCGCCCCTGCCGCCCGTTGTTCGGCCTGGCGGGCTTTCGTGACACACGCCTTCGAGGCGCTGGCGGCAGCGCCGGCCGGACTGGCGGTCCGCCACGCGGCCGCGCTGCGCAGCGCGGCCGTGCAGGCAGTGGCGGAGCTGCTGACCGACGACGCGGCGCCGCACGAGCCCGACCTGACCGCGCAGCGCCGCTGGAAGCTGGTGGCCCGGGCGCGCGACATCGTGCTGAGCCGGCCCGACGAGCCGCCCAGCGTGCAGGGCCTGTGCCTGCAGCTGGGCATCAGCCGGCGCAGCCTGCAGCTCAGCTTCCAGGACGTACTGGGCACCAGCCCGGCCCACTTCCTGCGCGCGGTGAGGCTGGCCGGCGTGCGCCGCCTGCTGCGCAGCGCCGATTCGGTCACCGAGGCGGCGCTGCACTGGGGCTTCTGGCACCTGGGCCACTTCTCGCAGGAGTACCGCGAGCTGTTCGGCGAAACGCCTTCGGCCACCTGGCGGCGGCACCACGGCACGGCCGCCCCGGGTCGTGAGCGCTGAAGCGAAGCCGCTCAACCAGCCCGCGAACCTCCCTGTTGCCAGGCCGCTGCGGCCGCGCCGGCCACCCGGCCGCTGGCGAAGCAGGCGCTCAGCAGGTAACCGCCGGTGGGCGCTTCCCAGTCGAGCATCTCGCCGGCGCAGAACACGCCAGGCAGCGCCTTGAGCATCAGCTGCTCGTCGAGCGCCTCCAGCCGCACCCCGCCGGCCGTGCTGATCGCCTCCTCGATCGGACGCGGCGCGACGAGCCGCAGCGGCAGACCCTTGATCGCCCGGGCCAGCCGGGCCGGGTCGGCGAAGGCCTCGGCATCGAGCAGCTCGCGCAGCAGGCCCATCTTGACGCCCTTCAGATGAAGCCGGCTCTGCAGGTGGCTGGACAGCGAGCGGGCGCCGCGCGGGTGGGCCACCTCGCTGAGCACGCGCGCGGGGTCCCAGCCCGGCATCAGGTCGAGTTCGAGGGTGGCGCTGCCATGGCGCTCGATCTCGTCGCGCAGGCGGGCCGAGGCCGCATAGACCAGGCTGCCCTCGATGCCGGTGCCGGTGACGACAAACTCGCCCTGGCGGCTGAAGGACTGGCCGTCGGTGCCGGCATGCGTGAGGACCACCGACTTCAGCGGCTCGCCCGCAAAACGGCTTTGAAAATGTTCGCTCCAGCCGCAGCCCCCGGGTCCCCGGGCGGCCACGTCGAAGCCGCAGTTGGACGGCCGCAGCCGTGCCACCTGCACCGCGCGCGCTTCGAGCAGCGGCACCCAGGCCCCGTCCGAGCCCAGCCGCGGCCAGCTGGCACCGCCCAGCGCCAGCACCACCGCACCGGCCTGCACGCGCTGCTCGCCGGCGGGCGAGGCAAACCGCAGCGAGCCGTCCTCGCCCCAGCCCTGCCAGCGATGCCGCATGTGGAAGCGCACGCCGGCCTCGCGCAGCCGGTGCAGCCAGCTGCGCAGCAGCGGCGCGGCCTTCATCTCGGCCGGGAACACGCGGCCGGAGCTGCCGACGAAGGTCGAAACGCCGAGGCCCTGCGCCCACTCGCGCAAGGCCTGCGGGCTGAAGCGGGCCAGCCACGGTGCCACCTGCTCGCGCCGCTCGCCATAGCGGGACAGAAAAAAGGGCTCGATCGGCTCGGAGTGGGTCAGGTTGAGGCCGCCCTTGCCGGCCAGCAGGAACTTGCGGCCCACCGACGGCATGGCGTCGTAGAGCTCGACCCTGCAGCCGGCGGCGGCCAGTGTTTCGGCGGCCATCAGGCCGGCGGGACCGCCACCGACGATCACGGCCGGGACGGAAGAAGACGGGACATCGGAAGACAACAACGAGGACATCGGCGTGATTCTGCAGCAGCGCGGCGCTGCGTCGCCTGGCAAAAAGAGAAGGCAGAATGCCGCTGCCGAACCGCCCTGCGCCGCTTCATATGGCACCGACCCGACCCACTCTTGTCCTGCTGCCCGGCCTGGACGGCACCGCCGTGTTGTTCCGTCCCCTGTTGGCGTCCTTGCCGGCGGACTTGCGGGTGCGGCCTCTGAGCTACCCGACAGAGCGCCGGCTGAACCTCGGGGAGTACGCCGATTGGGTCGAAGCGCAGTGGCCGGAGGGCGAGACGGTGGTGCTGGCCGAGTCCTTTTCCGGTTTGGTCGCGCTCGAACTGCTGCGGCGGGGTTGCCCGCGGATTGCCGCCTGGCTGTTTGTCGCCTGCTTCGCGGAGCCGCCGCGACCCTGCTTGCTGGATCTCGCCTCACGCTTGCCCGGCCTGGGGAGCCTCCCCCGTATCGCACCGGCAGCGCTGCTGCGACGATTCTGCGTCGGCGCAGACGCGGGCCCTGCCACCCTGGCCTTGCTGCGGGAGGCATTGAACGCCGTGCCGGCGACCGTGCTGGAGTCTCGCATGGCACTGCTGCGCACCCGCAGCAAGCCGCCTCACCGGCCCGTCGCGGTGCCCTGCCGCTACCTCCAAGCCAACGGCGACCGCCTGGTCCCCGCGGCCGCCGCGAGGTGGTTCAGCCAGCACCTGAGCGACTGCGCAGTGCAGGCCATCGACGGCCCGCACTTCCTGCTGCAGACCCGGCCCCAAGCCTGCGCTGCCTGGATCATCGCGCAGCTCGACGAGCTGGCCGGCCGTCGCCGGCTAGGCGCCTGAGACCCAGGGGCGTCGCCGCCTGCCGGCCTACACTTCGCTGCCGACTTCCACCCCAGCCTGCACGACCCGAACGAGCCGGGCAGGCACTTGCGACAAGGAGCCAACGATGCACCGAAGCCGACTGGGCGCCCTCGTGATCGACTGCCAGGGCGGGGACCTCGCCGCCCATGGCGAGTTCTGGAGCCGTGCGCTGGGTTACGAACGCGAGACCACCAGCGAGGCCTGGGCCGAACGCTATGTCAACCTCGCCGTGCCAGGCGACCAAGCGCGCGTGCTGGTGCAGCGGGTCGAGCACGCGCCCCGCGTGCACATCGACATCGAGACCGACGACATCGCTGCCGAGGTGGCGCGGCTCGAAGGCCTGGGCGCGACGGTGGTGGACGTGCGTGCGCGCTGGACCGTGATGCAGGCGCCCACCGGCCACCGCTTCTGCGTGGTCCACCCGCAACGCCGCGACTTCGCCGGCGCGCCGGATGTGCGGGTGTGGCGCTAAGCTGCCGCCGCCGGAACGCCCTGCCCCGCCCATGAACACGCCTGCCCGCCTGCTGCTGCTCGAAGACGACCCCGCCATCGCCCGCACGGTAGCCTATGCGCTGGAGCGCGAGGGTTTTGTCGTCGAGCACGTGCTGCTGGTGCGCGAAGCCTGGGCGCGGCTGAGCGCGGCCGATGCGCCCGAGCTGGCGGTGCTGGACGTCGGCCTGCCCGACGGCAGCGGCCTGGACCTGTGCCGGGAACTGCGCCACCAGCGGCCGGCGCTGCCCATCGTGCTGCTGACCGCGCGCGGCGACGAGACCGATCGCGTGCTCGGGCTGGAGCTCGGCGCCGACGACTACATCGCCAAGCCCTTCAGCCCGCGTGAGCTGGTGGCCCGGGTGCGCGCGCTGCTGCGGCGGGCCCGGCTGGGCGCACCGGCGCCCGCGGCAGCGGCGCCGGCCTCGCTGTTCGAATGCGACGAAGGGGCCGCGCGCATCCGTTACTGCGGGCAGTGGCTGACGCTGACGCGGCGCGAATACGGCCTGCTGCGCCTCCTGCTGCGCTCGCCCGGGCGCATCCACTCGCGCGAGGCGCTGCTCGATGCGGTGTGGGGCCAGGGCGCCGACAGCACCGACCGCACCGTCGACACCCATGTGAAGACCTTGCGCGCCAAGCTGCGCGAGGTGCGCGCCGACCTCGACCCGATCGCCACCCACCGCGGCATGGGCTACTCGCTGGAACTGCCTGCATGAAGCTGGGGCTGCGGCTCTTCCTGGGTTTTTTTCCTGATCGCCGGCATCGCCGCCTTTTTCGTGCTGCGCGTGTTTGTCGCCGAGGTGAAGCCCAGCGTGCGCGAGGTGATGGAAGACATCATGGTCGACACGGCCAACCTGCTGGCCGAGCAGGTGGCCGGGGAGCTGACCGCGCTGCCGGCCGGCGGCCATCTGCAGGACGGCCGTTTTGCCCAGCAGGTGCGCCACTACGCGAGCCGCCCCATCGACGCGAAGATCTGGGGTCTGAGCAAACGCTCGCTCGATTTCAGCGTCTACGTCACCGATGCGCGCGGCCGGGTGGTCTTCGATTCGCGCCAGGGCACCGCGCTGGGTCAGGACTTTTCGAAGTGGAACGACGTGGCGCGCACCCTGCGCGGCGAGTACGGCGCACGCGCCACACGCGAGGTCTACCTCGACGACCGGACCTCGGTCATGTACGTGGCGGCGCCGGTGATGCAGGACGGCCGCATCATCGGCGTGCTGACCCTGGCCAAGCCGCTGGTCACGGTGCAGAAGTTCATCGAGCGGGCCGAGCGCAAGATCCTCATCAGCGGCCTGTGGCTGCTGGGCCTGTCGCTGGCGGTGGGCGTGGCGGTCACCGCTTGGCTGGTCTGGTCGGTGCGGCGCCTGCGTCACTACGCCCAGCATGTGCAGGCGCGGCGACCGACGATGCCGGTGCCGCGGCTGTCGGGCGAGCTGGGCGACCTGGCCCGCGCGGTCGACGCGATGCGCGAGCGGCTCGACGACCGTGAGCACCTGGAGAGGGTCGTGCGGGCCCTGACGCACGAGCTCAAGAGTCCGCTGGCGGCCATCCGCGGTGCGGCCGAGCTGCTGCAGGACGAGCTGCCGGCAGCGGACCGCCGGCTCTTCGCGACCCAGGTCAGCGAGCAGACCGAGCGCCTGCGCACCCTGGTGGACCGCATGCTGGAGCTGTCCAAGCTCGAAGGCCAGCGCGCGCTGGCGAACGCCGCGCCGGTCACGCTCGACGCCTGCGTCGAACGCGCGCTGGCCGATCGGCAGGCACCGCTGGCGCGCCATCGCCTGCAAGTCGCCTGGGGCGCCCGCGAGGCGCTGCAGGTGCACGGCGATGCCGAGCTGCTCAGCGTCGCGGTGAGCAACCTGCTGCAGAACGCGATCGACTTCGCGCCGCAGGGCTCCGTGCTGGAGCTGGCCGTGCGCCACGACGGCACGGAGGCGCTGGTCGAGGTGCGCGACCACGGTCCGGGCGCGGCCGACTACGCCCTGCCGCACCTGACCGAACCGTTCTATTCCACCGTGAAGCCCGACGGCGCCAAGGGCAGCGGCCTGGGCCTGGCCATCGTGCACCAGATCATGGAGTTGCACGGCGGCCGGCTGAGCTTGCAGCCGGCGCACCCCGGCCTGTGTGCCCGCCTCAGCCTGCCACTGCGATCATCGGCCTGAAGTTCCGCGGCGCCAGGCTGCAAGGCACGGCCCCACTTCACGCCCGCTTCACACACTTCAAACGCGCCTCACCGGCGCTGGACACAGTGCGCGGCATTTCCACTGTCGCGCACTGAACATGAAACATCCCCTGGTCCTCAAGTCGCTGGCGCTGGTCGCCGTCTTTCTCGCCTTGCTGCTGGCGCTTTCGCGCATCGAGGGGCTGGTCGACGAACGCCGCGCCCGCCAGCAGCAGGCGCAGCAAAGCGTCGAGCAGAGCCAGGCCGGGCGCCAGACCCTGCTCGGCCCGGTGCTGCACCGCTCCTGTGTCGAGGAGTGGGAGCGGCCCGTGGGGCAAGGCGCCAACAGCAGCCTGTTGGCCGAGAAGCGCGAGTTTCGCCTCACCGCCGTGCCGGCACGCCTCGAGGTGCAGGCGAGCGCGTCGCTGCAACCCCGCTACCGAGGCCTCTTCAAGGTCAACAGTTTCGGCGGCAAGGCGGTGCTGAAGGCGCAGTGGGACAGCCTCGCCACCCTGGTACCGGAACGCAAGCATGCCGACTCGCGCATGAACTGCGGTGCGCCCATCCTGATGGTGACCTCCAGCGACCCGCGCGGCTTTCTCGCTGCCCAGGTGCAGGTGCAGGGCCAGCCCCTGAAGACCGAGGCGGGCACCTTCCACGGCAGTTACCCGCGCGGCTTCCACGCAGTGCTGCCGGCGTCCCTCCCGCTCGACCAGCCGATGGCGGCGCAGCTGGAGCTGGAGCTGATCGGTACC
Organism: Aquabacterium sp. A7-Y; assembly: GCF_026153205.1. Classification (GTDB taxonomy): domain Bacteria; phylum Pseudomonadota; class Gammaproteobacteria; order Burkholderiales; family Burkholderiaceae_C; genus Caldimonas. Next base: position 47,332 of record NZ_JAPFBW010000010.1, read on the forward strand.
GCCGAGCTGTCGCTGGCGCCGGTCGCCGGCGACACCCGCGTGCAGCTGGACTCGGACTGGCCGCATCCCTCCTTCGCCGGGCGCTTCCTGCCGGCCAACCGCGACGTGAAGCCCGAAGGCTTCAGCGCCACCTGGCGTGTCTCGTCGCTGGCCACCACCGCGCCGGCGGACTTCGTGCGTGGCGCGCGGCTCTGCAGCGCCTCGGCATGGTCGCTGCCGGACAGCGGCTACGCGGCGCAGGACCACGTGTCGACGGCGGCCAGCGGCGACGACGGCGGCTGCATCGAGACCTTCGGCGTCTCCTTCATCGACCCGGTCAACCCCTATGTGCTGGGCGACCGCGCCACCAAATACGGTCTGCTGTTCATCGGGCTCACCTTCGTGGCTGTGGCAATGGTCGAAGTGCTCAAGCGCCGCCGCGTGCACCCCGTGCAGTACCTGCTGGTGGGCTGTGCGCTGGTGACCTTCTTCCTGCTGCTGGTCAGCCTGTCCGAACACCTGCCCTTCGGCCTCGCCTATGCGGGGGCCAGCACCGGCTGTGCGCTGCTGCTGGCCTACTACGGCGGCCACATCCTGGGCGGCTGGCTCGCGGGCCTGGCCTTCGGGACAGGCGTCGGCCTGCTGTACGGCGCCCTGTACACCTTGCTGCAGATGGAACAGACCGCCCTCGTGCTGGGTTCGCTGCTGCTGTTCGCGGTGCTCGCCGCGGTCATGGTGGTGACGCGCAAGCTGGACTGGTACGGCCTGTCGGCGCAACTCGGGAGCGCGCCGGCGACCCCGGCTGGCCGTGCGTCGACCTGACAGTTCCTCCGGGATGGCGGGCCGCCGGCATGCCTGTTGCCGAAACGGTGACAGCCGCCCTCGGCCGCCGCGCGGGGCTCGCGGCGGCCCGACACCCACATGGAGGACTTTCAATGCACACCGACCCCTTGCTGACGATGCTGCTGTACTTCGTCATCCCGCTCTGGTTCGTCGCCGGCATCGCGGACTGGTTCTGCCACCGCGCCTCGGACATCGAGCACACCACCGGGGCCAAGGAATCGCTGATCCACCTGCTGATGTTCGTGCAGGTCGGCCTGCCGCTGGCGGCGGCGCTGATCTTCGAGGTCAACGCCCTCATCATCGGTCTCATCATCGTGCTGTTTTTCGTGCACGAGGCGACCGCGCTGTGGGACGTCAGCTATGCGGTCACGGGGCGGCGCGTCAGCCCGATCGAGCAGCACGTGCACAGCTTCCTCGAGATGATCCCGCTGGCCGCGGGCCTGTTGATCATCGGCATGCACTGGTCGCAGTTCCTGGCCCTGTTCGGCGCCGGCAGCGAGCCGGCGCGCTTCACGCTGGAGCTGAAGCAGAATCCGCTGCCCTGGCAGTACGTGGTGACGGTGCTGGGCGCCGCCGCCCTGATCGAGTTCGCGCCCTATGTCGAGGAGCTGCTGCGCGGGCTGCGGGCCGGCACGCTCTCCGCGGCGCGGCGGGCACAGGGCTATTCGCAGGGGGCGAGCCGGCGCTGAGCGGGCCCGGCGCGGTGCGTATCTTTTTCGCAGGACCGCAAGAACTGCCCGCGAACGTCCCGCACATCGAGCGCGCGGGCGCGCCGGCCGGGCCGTGCGAGTCGGCACGCCAGTCGCTCCATACCCTGGGCCCTCGGCGGCGGGTCGGCCCTCCGCGTCGATGCCGACCGTGGGGCCGGGAGACCCGAGATGAAGATGCAAGAAAGGCTGCTGCTGTCCGCCCTGGTGCTGCTGGCGGCCCTGGGCGCCGCCACGCCGAGCCGGGGCCAGGCTGCACCGGCGCGCGGCGCCGGGCCGTCGCAGAGCAATGTGGCCGACGTCCTGAAAGCGCCTGTGGAGGGCACCGAGATCCGTCTGCGCGGCCGGCTGGTGCGCCAGGTCGGCGAAGGCCGCTACCTGCTCTCCGACGGCTCAGGCATCATCCGCATCGATGCCGTCGGCACACCGCTGCCGGAGCCGAGCAAGATCACTGGCCAGACCACGGTGGAGGTCATCGGCGAGATCGAGAGCGGGGTCTCCGAGGCCCCGGCCGTGGATGTCCACAGCCTGACGGTCATCTCGCCCTGAGGGTGAGGGAAAGCCGCGGTGCGAACGGGGCCGGGCCCCCGTAGACTGCAGCGGCCGAGCACAACCCATCGACAGGCCCGCCGGCAGGATCGACGACCCGCCGCCGGCTGCTCCTCGGTCGCCCCCGGGGCCGAGGAGAACACCGTGGCGACAGCGCCCAGCTTCGACTACATCATCGTCGGCGCCGGCACCGCCGGCTGCCTGCTGGCGAACCGGCTGAGCCGCGACCCCGCCAAGCGGGTGCTGCTGCTCGAAGCCGGCCGCAAGGACGACTACCACTGGATCCACATCCCGGTCGGCTATCTCTACTGCATCGGCAACCCGCGCACCGACTGGCTCTACCAGACCGAAGCCGACCCCGGCCTCAACGGCCGCTCCCTGCGCTACCCGCGCGGCAAGGGTCTGGGCGGCAGCTCCAGCATCAACGGCATGATCTACATGCGCGGGCAGCAGCGCGACTACGACGGCTGGGCCGAGCTGTGCGGCGAGCCGGCCTGGCGCTGGGAGCACTGCCTGCCCTACTTCAAGCGCCACGAGGACCACTGGCGGCTCGATGCGCTGCATGCGGCGGGCGCCAGCGAGAGCTTCAAGGCCGTGCACGGCCATGGCGGCGAATGGCGGGTCGAGAAGCAGCGCCTGCGCTGGGACGTGCTCGACGCCTTCGCCGAGGCGGCGCGCCAGGCCGGCATCCCGGCCACCGAGGACTTCAACGGCGGCAGCAACGAAGGCGTGGGCTACTTCGAGGTCAACCAGCGCGCCGGCTGGCGCTGGAACACCGCCAAGGCCTTCCTGCGGCCGGCCTGCCACCAGCGGCCCAACTTCGAGATGTGGACCGGTGCCCAGGTGGCCCGCCTGCTGTGCGAGCGCGACACCAGCGGTGCGCTGCGCGTCAGCGGCTGCGAAGTGATGACACCCGGCGGCCTGCAGCAGGTGCACGCGGTGCGCGAGGTGGTGCTGGCGGCGGGCGCCGTCAACACGCCGCAGCTCCTGCAGCTCTCGGGCATCGGGCCGGGGGCCTGGCTGCACGAGCACGGCATCGAGGTGCAGCACGAGCTGCCCGGCGTGGGCGAGAACCTGCAGGACCATTTGCAGATCCGCTCGGTCTACTCGGTGCAGGGCGTCAGCACGCTCAACACGCTGGCCGCCTCCTGGTGGGGCCGCGCCCTGATCGGGCTGGAGTACGCGTGGCGACGCAGCGGCCCGATGAGCATGGCGCCCTCCCAGCTGGGCGCCTTCACGCGCTCATCGCCCGAGAAGGCCTGGCCGGACATCCAGTACCACGTGCAGCCGCTCTCGCTCGACGCCTTCGGCGAGCCGCTGCACCGCTTCAACGCTTTTACCGCGAGCGTCTGCAACCTCAACCCGACCAGCCGGGGTTTCGTGCGGGTGCGCTCGCCGCGGCCCGGGGACGCGCCGCGCATCAACGCGCGCTACCTCTCCACGCCCGAGGACCGCCAGGTGGCCGCCGATTCGCTGCGCGTGACGCGCCGTATCGTCGCGCAGCCGGCCCTGCAGCGCCTGCAGCCCGCGGAGCTCAAGCCCGGCCTGCAATACCAGAGCGATGAGGAGCTGGCCCGGCTGGCCGGCGACATCGCGACCACCATCTTCCACCCGGTCGGCACCTGCCGCATGGGCCGCGCCGACGACCCGATGGCGGTGGTCGACGCGCGGCTGCGTGTGCGCGGCGTGGCCGGCCTGCGCATCGCCGACGCGAGCGTCATGCCCACCATCACCAGCGGCAACACCAACTCGCCGACCCTGATGATCGCGGAGCGTGCGGCCGAATGGATGCTGGCGGATGCGCGCTGAGGCCGCTCAAGGGCGACGCAAGGCGGCGTGCAGGGCGCGCAGATCGCCAATGACCTGGGCCAGGTCCACCGGCTTGGTCCAGTAGCCGGCAAAGCCGGCCTCGCGGGCGCGCCTCAAGTCCTCCGGCATCGCGTCGGCCGAGCACATGTAGGCCGGCACGTCCTGCAGCCCGGGCAGCTCGCGCATGCGCTTCAGCAGCTCGAAGCCGTTCATGTCGGGCAGGTTGGCGTCGAGCGCCAGCACGTCGGGCCGCTCCTCGCTCGCAGCCTGCAGGCCCTGGCTGCCGTTGTCGGCAATGCGCAGCGTCACCTCGGGATGCAAGGCCAGCGTCTCCTGGAACAGCAAGGCGTTGATGGGGTTGTCCTCGACATACAGGAGCCGCAGCGCACGCTCGGGCGTCGGCCGGGGTGGCGCGCCAGCCGCCGGCGGGTGCGCCGGCGCGACCGCTGCAGACCGCGTTGCGAACCGCTGCTGCGCCGGTGCCGGGGCGCCGCCGGCCCCCTGCTGCGGCACCTCCTCGCTCGCCAGCGGCAGCTCGATGTTCACGCAGGTGCCCTGGCCCACCCGGCTGTCGAGCTCCAGCGTGCCGCCCATCTCCTCGGTCATGCGCCGGGCGATCATCAGCCCGAGACCGGTGCCTTCGATGGCGCTGCTTTCGCGGCCAAGGCGCTCGAAGGGCTGGAACAGCGCCTGCAGCTGCTCGGGCGCGATGCCGGGGCCGGTGTCGCAGATTGCCAAGCTCACGAAGCCGGGCCGGCGCGCCTCGGCGGTGAGCTGCACCCGCCCGGCGTGGCGGTTGTACTTGACGGCGTTGGAGACGATGTTGATGACGACCTGGCGCAGCCGCTGCTCGTCGGCGAGCACCCGCAGTCCGGGGCGGATGTCGTTGTGCAGCGCGATCTCGCGCGTGGCCGCCAGTGGCGCCATCAGCTCGGCCGCGGTCGCCGCCACGCCGCGCAGCTCCATGGCGGCCGGGTTCAGCTTCAGGCGTCCTTCCTCGACCTGCTGCAGATCCAGCACGTCGTTGACCAGGGCCAGCAGGTGGCGGCCGGCCTGCAGGATGTGATGGGCATAGTCCTCCTGCTCGCTGCCGCCGCCTTCGCGCACCGGCCCCAGCGACAGCAGCTGCGCGAAACCCAGCATGGCATTGAGCGGGGTGCGCATCTCGTGGCTCAGGCGGGCCAGGAAACGCGTCTTGCTGCGGCTCGATTCCTCGGCCTCGATCCGGGCCTGGCGCGCGTCTTCGGCCTCCCGCAGTTCGGAGACGTCGCGGAAATAGACCGTGAGCCCGAGTTCGGACGGGTAGGCATGCGCCTCCAGCCAGCGACCCAGCGGCGCGTAGTACTCCTTGAAGTTGGTCGCGCGGTTCTGCGCGAGGGCGCGTTCGTACTCGCGCTGGAAGACGCTGCCGACCGCCTTGGGAAACTCGTCCCAGATGCGCCGGCCGAGCAGCGATTCGCGGCTGCGTTGCAGCACCTGCTCGGCACTGCGGTTGACATAGGTGAAATTCCAGTCGCGATCGAGCGTGAAGACCGCGTCGGTGATGCTCTCCAGGGTGGTGCTGAGCCGCTCGGCCAGGTCGCACGCCTCCTGCTCCGTGAGCTTGCGCTCGGTGATGTCCTGGATGGCCCCGCGCACCTGGACCACGCGGCCGAGTTCGTCCCGCTCGGCCTGCCCGATCACCCGCACCCACCGCAGGCGGTCGTCGGCGGTGCGCAGCCGCGCCTCCATGTCCATGCCCTGGCCGTCGCGCATGCACGCGTCGAGGGCCTGCTGCAAGCGGGGACGGTCCTCCGGCGCGTAGAACTCGATCGCCTCGGCAAAACCGGGCGTGAGACTGGGCGGCACGCCATAGATCTCGCAGACCTCGTCCGACCAGCGCAAGCGCATGTCCGGCACGTCGATCGACCAGCCGCCCAGATGAGCCACCCGGCCCGCCAGCGCGAGCAGGGCCTTTTTCTCGTGCAGTCCCCGCTCGGCGCGCAGCCGCTCGGTGACGTCTTGCGCCAGCACGAGCCGGGCCGGCACGCCATCGAAATCGACCGCCTCGCTGAGCAGCTCGACATCGATCTCGCTGCCGTCGTGTCGCCGGTGGCGCGACAGGCGCGCGGTGGTGCCGGGCACTTCCGCACCGGGAGCGCTGTCGACCGCCGGGCCGAGCTGCTCCACCCCCATCGCGAGGAACTCGGCCTCCGAGTAGCCGTAGTGCGCCAGCGCCGCCGCATTGACCGCCAGGAAACACCCGCTGTCCAGTGCGTACACCCACATCGGCAAGGGGCTGTGTTCGAACAGCATGCGGTAGCACCGCGCGCCCTCGCCCGGCAAACCGGGCTGTGCGGGTGCGGAAGTCGGCGGCATGGTGCGGCCCGTGGCGACCGCCCGCTCAGGGCAGGCGCAGCTCGATGACGTCGAAGGGCAGCAGCGGCGGCGGGTTCTTCTGCCGGTCGAGCTGGCTGTTGACGACCTTCAGCGTCCCGCGCGCGAGCGCCGCCGTGCTGGGGTGCTTGAGCCGCGCGCTGGTCAGCCGCTGCGTGACGCGCCCGCGGGTGTAGCCCGCGTCGAGCTCGACACGCGCGATCTCGTTCTCGACATTGCGCAGCACCCACAAGGCCCGGCCCTGCAGCACCAGCCCATCGCCGTGGAGCAGCGCCCCGTCCACCTCGATCTGCCTCACCTCGCGGCTGCGTGTGTCGATGCGCCAGAGCTGGCCGGTCGCCGTCTGCACCGCGACCAGGTAGCGGCCGTCGGGCGTGACGACCATGCCGTTGAGGTTGACGGCGCCGTCGACATACCGGATGGGCGTGCGGGCCAGGTCCAGCCAGGGCTCCAGCGCGGTCGGCTGGTTGGCGACGTTGCGTGCCCGGAACAGCACCGGGCGCTGCGAGTCGGTGACGTAGACAAAACCGTCGCTCGATATGACCAGGTCGTTGATGAAGGGATGCGGGCTGTGCGGCGTCTTCAGCACCGCCAGGGTCTGGCCGCTGTGCGCATCGACCAGCGCCACCGTACCGGCCGCGCCGCCGGCAACCCAGAGCCGGCCCAGCGTGTCGAGCTTGAGCCCGAGCGCCGCCTGCCGTCCGGGCGAGCCGCCATAGGACAGCAGTTCCGCCCGCGGCTTGCCGGGCTCCAGCTTGTAGAGGTGGCCTTCCGAGGACGAGCCGACATAGGCGACACCGCTGGCCTCATCGACGGCGATTCCCTCCGGGAACACATCGCTGCCGGGCAAGGTGTGGCGCGGCACCGGGGGCTCGCTGTGCGGCTCGATCACGCCGCACAGCAGGCGCGCGCCGGAGTTGCCGGCCGGGTCGGTGACGTAGTCGTCGCTGCGCTCGTGGACCACCACCGTGCGGCCCATGGCCGCCGCCGGGCCGGGTCTGAGCGTCGGCCCTTTCCGCTGCACCGTCTGCCGGGCCCGGCCGTCGCTGCCGACCTGGAGCTTGGGCAGGTCGCCGCCATGGACCTGGTCCATTGGCTGCTCGGGATGGCCATGGTTGCGGCTCTGCCGCGGATCGAAGTGGGGACCGGCGGCGCCGAAGGCGACGATGCTGCCGGTGTCCGCGTCGGGTCCCGGCGCGCACTCTCCGTTCTGGTGGATGTGCACGCCGTGGGCGCCGGGTGCCAGGCCCTGGACCTCGATGTCCAGGCTCAGGCCGTCGGGCGTTTCGCTCAGGCGCACTTGGCCGGCCTCGCGGCCGCGCTCGTCGAGCAGGACCGCGCGCGCCCCCGGCGCCTGCGCAGCCGCCGCGCCGCCGACCAGGGCCAGGACGCAGGCGAAGGCGGTCAATGAAAGCTGGGGCAGCAACATGTCATCGTCCTTCGTAGCTGATGCGGTAGATCACGCCGTTTTCGTCCTCGGCGACCAGCAGCGAGCCGTCCGGGGCCTGGGCCAGCCCGGCCAGCCGGCCGAAACGTGCCGGGCGCTGCACCTTCTGGTGCACAGCCACGCTGTGGCTGTGGCCCGGGTCCTGCGCATTGGGCGGCGCCGCCACCAGCCAGCCGGTGGCGAAGTCCTCGATCGCCAGCGGCTTGCCCGCCGCGTCGAAACGCACCCGCACCACCTTGTAGCCGCTCGGCACGGCGCGGTTCCAGGAGCCGCGCATCGCGACGAAGGCGCTGTGGCGGTAGTCGGCCGGGAACTGGCTGCCGGTGTAGAACACCATGCCGATCGGCGCGGCATGCGCGGTGTAGGTCAAGGCCGGCGCCTCGGTGGTGGGACAGAAGTCCGCCTTGGTGGTGTGGGGCGGTTCGTTGGCCTGCAACCGGTCCACCTGGCGCTCGCCGTAACACCAGGGCCAGCCGTAGTCCTTGTTCTTCTCGATGCGGTTGAGCTCTTCGGGCGGCTGGTCGTCGCCGCGCCAGTCGGAGCCATGGTCGAAGCCGTAGAGGGCACCGCTGCCCGGATGCCAGCCGAAGCCCAGGGTGTTGCGCAGGCCGCGCGCATAGACGCTGCGGCCGCTGCCGTCGGGTCGGGCCACCAGCAGCGTGGCGCTTTCGCCGTTCGTCTCGCGACAGCTGTTGCAGGTCGAACCGACCGTGATGTAGAGCTGCCCGTCGGGGCCGATGGCGAGCGTGCGGTTGGGGTGCTGCCCGGCGTCGGGCAGATCGTCGATGATCACGCGCGGCAGGCCGAGCGAGCCGTCGGGCTGCACATCGGCGAGCAGCACCTTGCGGTCCGAGACCATGTAGAGCCGCTTGCCGTGCAGCGCGAGGCCGTTGAGCCACTTGATGTTCTGCGCCACCGTCTTGCGCTCGTCGGCAACGCCGTCGCGGTTGGTGTCGCGCAGCAGCAGCACGTCGCCCTGCTGGCGCCGCGAGGCATAGACGTCGCCGTTCGGCGCGACTTGCAGCCAGCGCACGTTCTGCAGGTTTTGCGCGAACACCGAGATCTTGAAGCCGGGCGGCAGCTTCAGCGACGCCAGCCGGCTCTCGTCGAAAGGCAGCGGCGTGGGGTCAGTGAGGGTGCCGGTGAGGGTGACCGGCCCGTCACCGGGCGGCAGCTGCGCGTGCGCGAGCGGTGCGCCGAGCAACAGCCCGGCCAGCAAACCTGCCGCCAAGCCGTGAGGGTGATGCATGGGGGAGCCTCCTGCGGATGTCCGTCATGGCGGCGACAGGCGCGAAGCGCGACCCGGCCGCGTGCGAGGGCGGAGCCGCGGCCCCGCCGTCCCGGACTTCAGCAAATTGCAATCCCAGCGCGGGAGAAACGAGCGTCAGTGCGGCGTCGAAAAGCTGCGCACCGCGAAGTCGGCCAAATCCAGGTGATCGGGTGCCTGGCGCTGCACACGCAGCATCAGCTCGCGGCCGAGTTCGCGCAGTCGCCAGCGGATCTCGCGCAGCACCAGCGTGAGCTCGAGGTGCAGGCCGGGCGCGGGGCCGTCGGAGATCAGCCGGCGCAGCTCGCCGGCATCGCGCGTGTTGACGCCGGCGCTCGCCAACGCCATGCGGATGCGCTCGTAGCGCATGCCGGCTGCCAGGAAGGTCACCCGCACCGGGCCCTGCACGCGATCGAGCCGGGTCGTGTACTCCGGGCGGCAGTGCTCGACCGAGTGCAGCCCCGACACCACCCGGTGCACTTCCTCCAGGGTGTCGTGCCAGGTCGGCAGCTCGATCCGGTCCAGCTCCTGCTCGATCGCGACCCGGCTGGAGGACACCACGTCGACGATGCTCCGGTCGAACTCGCGCGGCACCAGCTTCAGGGCCACCCGGGCACTGTGCAGCGGTGTCCGGCTGGCTTCGCTCAAGCCGGCGAGCAGCTCGCTGGCAGCCAGGATGCAGCCCGGCTTGGTGACGGCAGCGTCCTGCAACCCCATCGGGTAGCCAAAGCCGTCCAGACGTTCATGGTGCTGCAGCACCGCCATGGCCACCGCCTTGTCGAGCTGCGAGACCGCGCTCAACAACCGGTGCGCGACCAGCGGGTGCACGCAGACCTGCTTCCACTGGTCCAGCGGCATGTCCCCGCCGGCTCTGAAAACCGCCGGATCGATGTAGAGCTCGCCGACGTCGTGGAACAGGCCGGAGAGCGCGGCCACCTTCAGCGCGGACTCGCTCTCCAGGCCGAGCTGCTGGTGCAGCGAGATGGCCAGCAGGCTGACAGCGACGGCATGGTCGAGCTTGCGCGGGTCGGAGCCGCCGTAGAGGGCCAGCAAGGTGTGCAGGGTTTCGATCGCCGGGAAGGCGCGCAGGCAGTCCAGCGCGGCGAGCGAGCGCGAGGTGCGCAGGGCCTGCAGGGTGCTGTGTTCCTCCAGCAGGCGCTCGCCGCAGCGCACCAGCAGCGCCGGGTCGGGCCCGCCGGCCACCTTCAGACTGCTTTCGAGCGGCTTGCGCAGCTTGTATTCGAGCAGGCGCTCGCGCACCCGCTCGTCGATGCGTGCGCCTTTGCTGAGCAGCTTCATGCCGTTGCCCGCCACGATGTCCTCGGTGGCTTCGACCTCGCTGTTTTTGGAGGCGTCCATCACGCGGTCGAGGTAGTGGCGGTTGACGTCGGCGAATTCATTCATGAACAGGAACCCGGCGATACGTCCGGGCGTGACAGGACCTGTTCGTTTATCGGCAAGCCGCCATGACGATAAAGCGCGGGAAGCGAGACGGAAGTCGCACTTCGCTGCGAGCGCAAGTTGTCAGGCGGTGGACGGTGATCATCACAGGCGCCGCGAGGAGCGACGGGGAAAGCCGACCAGCATAGCCGGGCGCCTTGCCGGGCGCGGTGATCCGGGCAGCGTGCACAAAAACGGGGCAGGAAAACCCCTAGTGCGGCGCAAGCGGCGTCGCCCTACAGTCTCGACACTCGCTGCGAGCCCGGCCTGCCAGGTGTTTCGCACAGAGCGGGGGTCTGAGGAGACACAGAGAAGCAGTACAAGAGACTCTGTGACGCACAACGGATGTCACAATTGCGGGGGCGCTGACCACAGTCGGCGCCCTTCGTTTTTGTGCGTCCGCATCCCGGGCCCTGCTGCCCCTCGACGCGGCCTCATCCCCTCCTCTCGCGTCCCGCGCCCGCCCATCGCTCCACGATGTTCGAACTTGTCGTTGCCACGCTTGCCTCGCTGTTTGCCGGATTTGTCGATGCCATCGTCGGCGGGGGCGGCCTGATCCTCGTGCCGGCGCTGTTCGGCGTGTTCCCGAACGCCGCCCCGGCGACCCTGTTCGGGACCAACAAGGGCGCCGCGGTCTGGGGCACCGCGTGGGCTACGCTGCAGTACGCCAAGCGCGTCGAGATGGTGTGGTCGGCACTGCTGCCAGCGGCGCTCGCCGCCCTGGTCGGCGCGGCGCTGGGCGCGTGGACCGTGACCCTGGTGTCGCCCACCGGGCTGCGCAAGGCACTGCCCGTGATCCTGCTGCTGGTGCTGCTCTACACCCTCGTGCGCAAGGACCTGGGGCGTGAACACACACGCCGTTATGCCGGTCGCCAGGAGGCCGGGGTGGCCTCGCTGATCGGCGTGGCGATCGGCTTCTACGACGGCTTTTTCGGCCCCGGCACCGGCAGCTTTTTCGTCTTCCTCTTCGTGCGCCTGCTCGGCTACGACTTCCTGCACGCCTCGGCCAGTGCCAAGCTGCTCAACACCGCGACCAACCTGTCGGCGCTGGGCCTGTTCATCGCCAAGGGCCACATCTGGTGGCACTACGCGATCGCGATGGCGGTGGCCAACATCCTCGGCAGTCTGGTCGGCACCCGCTTGGCACTCAAGCACGGAGCCGGCTTCGTCCGCGGCGTCTTTATCGTCGTGGTGGCCGCGCTGATCGTGAAGACCGGCTACGACGCATTTTTCCGGCTTTGACGCCACAACACGGTCAGGTCTGACAGGTGTTGTCGCGCCTCTGCGACCAGGGCCCGCAGCTTCTCGCACAAGACGTAAGGAGCCTGCTCAAGCCGGCGTGGTTGCAGGTACAGTGAGCCGGCTCAACGGCCCTGAACATCGCGATGCCCGCTCAGCCGCCCAGCCCCGCCCCCCGTCCCCCAGCGGCCTCAGCACGCGGGTCAGGATCGGGCTGGGTTTCGGCACGCTGGCGCTGGTCCTGTTCCTGCTGGTGGGCTGGGCCTCCGGTGTCTCGGCGCGCCGGCAGGTGAGCGCCGACGCTGGCGAATCGCTTGCGGAGCTGTCGCGCCACCTGTCCTCGACGCTCGAGGCCGACATGGCCGAGCGCTACCGCGAGATCCAGAACATCGCGAACCTGGTGCATCTGCAGGGCAGCCGCCTCGACGCACGTCAGTGGCGTGCCGTGCTGGAGCAGCTGCAGCTGTCCCACCACCACTACGCCTGGATCGGCGTGACCGACACGCGCGGCATCGTGCTCGCGGCCACCAGCGGCATGCTCGAAGGGCGCGACGTGTCGCAGCGGCCCTGGTTCGTGGAGGGCCGCGAGGGCCCCTATGTCGGCGACGTGCACGATGCCGTGCTGCTGGCCAGCCTGCTGCCCTCCACCGGCAAGGAGCCGCTGCGCCTGGTCGACGTGGCCGCGCCCATCATGCAGGGCGACGAGGTGCTGGGCGTGTTGGGGGCCCACCTCAGCTGGACATGGGCCGAGCAGCTCGGCAACCAGGTGCTGGCGCCCATCGAGCTGGCGCGCAAGGCGGAGGTGGTGGTGCTCAATGCCAAGGGCGAGCTGCTGCTGGGCCCGAAGGGCCGGCCGCCGGTGACGCTCACGCGCGGGCAGATCGAGCGGCTCTCCGAGCGCCGCTGGGGCACCGAGACCTGGAGCGACGGCCGCGAGTACCTGAGCGCCGCCCACTTCGGCCCCGGCCGCTACGACTACCCCGGCCTGCGCTGGACCGTGGTGGTGCGCCAGCCGCTGGAGACTGCGGTCGCCGCGGCTCAACGCCTGCAGTGGCAGATCTGGGGCTTCGGCGTGATCGGCACGCTGGCCTTCGCGCTGTCCGGCTGGTCTCTGGCCGGGCGGCTCGCGGCGCCGCTGCGCAAGGTCGCCCGCGACGCGCAGTTGCTGAGCCGTCACGGCGACACACCACAAGACGAGGCCTTCAGCCACAACGAGGTGGCTTTGCTGTCGCGTGCGCTGGGCGAGCTGGTGAGGCAGCTGCGTGAACGTGAGCGCGAGCTGGTCACGCTCAACGAGACCTTGGAGCAGCGCGTCGAAGACCGCACCGAGGCGCTGGAGCGCGCCAATGCCGACCTGCAGGCCTTCTCGCGCAGCGTCTCGGACGACTTGAAGGGCCCGCTCGCCGCCATCGGCGCCGCCGCGCGCATGGTGACCGAGCTGAACGGCGTGCGGCTGGACGAACGCTCGCAGCAGATGCTGTCGCTGATGGCGGCCGAGTGCGACCGCCTCGGCGAGCTGGTCGACGAACTGCTGGCGCTCTCGCGCGTCGACTACCAGCCGCTGCAGACCCAGCGTTTCGAGATGGAAGTGCTGGTGCGCGCGGTCGTGGCCGATGTGCTGAGCGATGCCGACCGCGCGACCGCCGTGCCGGGCCGCTGGAAGGTGGAGGTTCAACCCCTGCCGCCGGTCGAGGGGGATGCGGTGTTGCTGCGTCAGGTCTGGCAGAACCTGCTGACCAATGCCGTGAAGTTCACCCGCGGGGTGCGTGAACCGCAGATCGAGGTCGGCGCGCGCACCGATGCCCGTGAGCACGTGTTCTGGGTGCGCGACAACGGCGTGGGTTTCGAGATGCGCCATGCCGATCGCCTGTTCACGGCGTTCCAGCGCCTGCACTCGGCGATTGAATTCCCCGGCAGCGGTGTCGGCCTGTCCATCGTCAAGCGTATCGTCGACCGCCATGAGGGGCGCGTCTGGGCCGAGGGCCGGCCCGGTGAAGGCGCGACCTTCTACTTCGCGCTGCCGCGCCATCCCGAGCGCGAGCGTCCGCGCGGCGCTTGAGGCACGGCCCGCTCAGGCGGCGAACAGCCCCTGGTGCTGCTGCCGCAGCAGATTCTTCTGCACCTTGCCCATGGTGTTGCGGGGCAGTTCGGCGCAAAACATCACACGCTTGGGCACCTTGAAGGCCGCGATGCGCTCTTTCAGCGCGCCGACCAGATCGGCCTCGTGCAGGCTGGCTCCCGGACGCGGCACCACCACCGCGACGACCGCCTCGCCGAAGTCCGGATGGGGCACGCCGATCACCGCGGACTCGGCCACGCCGTCGATCTCGTTGAGGTAAGCCTCGACCTCGGCCGGGTAGACGTTGTAGCCGCCGCTGATGACGAGGTCCTTGCTGCGGCCGACGATGCTGAGGTAGCCCGCGTCGTCGAAGCGGCCGACATCGCCGGTCCTGAACCATCCGTCGGCGCTGAACTCCTCGGCGGTCTTTTCGGGCAGGCGCCAGTAGCCGGCGAAGACATTGGGCCCGCGCACCTCGATCGCGCCGATCTCGCCCGGCGCACAGAGCCGGCCCGAGCCGGCCTCCACCACCCGCAGCTGCACGCCGGGCAGCGGCCGGCCCACCGTGCCGCCGCGGCGCTCGCCGTCTTCGCTGCGGCACGGGTTGGAAGTCAGCATCACCGTCTCGCTCATGCCGTAGCGCTCCAGGATGGTGTGGCCGGTGCGCGCCCGGAAGCTCTCGAAGGTGTCGATCAGCAGCGGCGCCGAACCGCTGATGAACAGCCGCATGCCGGCGCAGGCCTCGCGGGTCAGGCCCGGCTCGGCAAGCAGGCGCACATACAGTGTCGGCACGCCCATGAAGACCGTCGCGCGCGGCAGCCGGGCCACGACCGCGGCGGCGTCGAACTTCGACATCCAGAGCATGCGGCTGCCCGACAACAGGGCGCCGTGGATCGCGACGAAAAGCCCGTGGATGTGGAAGATGGGCAAGGCGTGGATCAGCACGTCCTCGCGCCGCCAGTCCCAGTAGTGGTGCAGCGTGCGGGCATTGCTCAGCATGTTGCCGTGGGTGAGCATCGCGCCCTTGCTGCGTCCGGTGGTGCCCGAGGTATAGAGGATCACGGCCAGGTCAGCAGCCCGCCGCGCGACCACCTCGTGGCGGTCGCTGTGGTGCGAGGCACGCTCCAGCAGCGAGCCGCTGCGGTCGTCGTCCAGCGTGAACACGAAGGCGGTGCCGCGCGAGAAGGCCAGCTTGCTGACGGCGGAGAAGTTGCGGCTTGCGCAGACCACGACGGCGGGCTCGGCATCGGTGATGAAATGCTCCAGCTCGGCCAGCTGGTAGGCGTTGTTGAGCGGCACATACACCAGGCCGGCCCGCAGCGTCGCGAGGTAGAGCATCAGGGCCTCGACCGACTTGTCGACCTGCACGGCAACACGCGAGCCGTCCGGCAGCTCCAGGGAGGCAAGCAGGTGGGCCATCATCGCGCTACCGCGCTCGAGGTCGCTCCAGCTGTAGTGCAGGCCGGTGTCGGTCTCGATGGCGGTGGTGTCCGGCGTGTCGGGCCAGGCGGCCCGCAGCGCGGTGTAGAGATTGAGGTCGAGGTCGCGGTCGTCGAAGGTGGTGGGCATCGTCGTGTCGGGCTCGGACGGAAAGGGCGCATTGTCTGACGTGAAACGCCCGACCTGGGCTTGATCCACCTCGCCGATCGGGCTGATGATGCGTTCACGACACAACGCAGGGAGCGTACCCGCATGGAAGCGAGCACAAGAAAGCTTTGGCTGGCCCGGCAGACGGCCGAGCGCGGCATCACCTTCGAGGACGAGATACGTCCCGGCGCCCACTACGAAGTGGCCGTCGAACACGAGGGCCAGATCTGGGTGAGCGGTCAGATCCCCCGGGTGCAGGGCCGTATCGTGGTGACCGGCCGGGTCGGTGAGGACGTGTCACTCGATCAGGCCCGCCACGCCGCCGAGGTCTCGACCCTGCGCGCCCTGGCCATCCTGCAGGCGCGGCTGGGCTGCCTGAGCCGGGTGGCCCGGGTGCTGCGCATGACGGTCTATGTGCAGAGCTCGGCCGGCTTCACCCAGCAGAGCGAAGTGGCCGACGCGGCGTCGGCGCTGCTCTACGGCGCCTTTGCGCCGTCCGGCGGACACACGCGGACCTCGGTCGGCGTGTACCAGCTGCCGAAAAACGCGGCGGTCGAGCTCGACTTCGTTTTTGCCTTGGCGCGCTGAGCGCTTCTCTCAGCCGGGCACCGCGAGCGCCGCCCTGAGCCGCGGTGCGGCGAAGTCGATGAAAGCGCGCACCTTGGCGGCGGCCCGGCGCCCTTCGGCATACACGAGGTGCACCGGGATGGGCGGCGGCTCGTGGCCGGCCAGCACGATCTGCAGCCGGCCGGCCTGCACGTCGGCGGCCACCTGATAGGACAGGGCGCGGGTCAGGCCCCGCCCGGCGAGGGCCGCGGCGATGCCCACTTCCCCGGCATTGACCACCAGCCGCACGCGCGGCTGCACCGCCTCGCGCTCGCGCCCTGCGTCGGGCGGGCCGAACAGCCAGGGCGCATCGCGGCCGCCGGTCTGCGAGCTGCCGATGGCGTCGTGCTGCGCGAGATCGGCCGGCCGTTGCGGCTCGCCACGCGCGGCGAGGTAGGCAGGCGTTGCCACCACCACCCGCCGCACGGCGCCGACCGGCACCGCGGTCAGCGAGGAGTCGGGCAGGTGGGCGATGCGCACCGCGATGTCCAGCCCCTCGTCGACCAGGTTGACGACGCGGTCGACGAAAAAGCTGCGCACCCGCAGGCGCGGATGGGCGTCGAGGAAGTCGAACAGAAGCGGCGCGACATGCAGCCGCCCGAACAGGCTGGAGGCGGTGACGGCGAGCTGGCCCTGCGGCTCGGCATAGGCGCCGCGGGCCGAGGCGTCGGCCTCTTCCAACTCGGCCAGCAGGCGCTTGCAGTCCAGCAGGTAGCGCTCGCCGGCCTCGGTGAGGCGCACGCTGCGGGTGGTCCGGTGCAGCAGCCGTGCGCCGATACGCTGCTCCAGCGCAACCACCGCACGGGTGACGGCCGGGGCAGACAGGCGCAGGCGGCGGGCCGCGGCAGCGAAGCCGGCGGCCTCGGCCACGGCCACGAACACCTCCATGGTTTCGAGTCGGTCCATGAGCGGTATTTCAGCTGGTGAAACAGTGAAATGTCAACGGCGGTGATTCTGTCTCCAGTCGGGAATGACTAAGGTGTGCACACCCACCCGTCGCCGGTCCCCCTGCCCTGCAGGCGCGGCCGGCGCCCCGTCCCAAGGAGGAGACTTTTCCATGAACACCGCTGTCGCGTCCCGCCCCACCCGTCCGATCCGCCTCTACCGCCATCCCCTGTCCGGCC
The DNA here is from genome assembly GCF_026153205.1 of Aquabacterium sp. A7-Y. Lineage (GTDB taxonomy): Bacteria > Pseudomonadota > Gammaproteobacteria > Burkholderiales > Burkholderiaceae_C > Caldimonas. The sequence goes on from NZ_JAPFBW010000010.1 coordinate 64,364, forward strand.
ACGCGCACCGCGCCGAGCTGTTTCTTTCGCTGCTGGACCTGCCCGTGGAGCCGATCGACGTGGACCTGCTGCGCGGCGAGCAGAAGCGGCCCGAGTTCCTGGCCCGCAATGTTTTCGGCCAGGTGCCGGTGATCGAGGACGGCGAAGCCACCGTGGCGGACAGCAACGCCATCCTGGTCTACCTCGCGTTGCGCTACGACACGAGCGGCCGCTGGCTGCCGCGCGAGCCGCTGGCCGCGGCCGAGGTGCAGCGCTGGCTCAGCATCGCCGCCGGCCCGCTGGCCGCGGGGCCCGCTCAGGCGCGCATCTCGGCGCTGTTCGGCCGGCCCCTGGATCCGCGCTCGCGCGAGCTCGCCGCCCAGCTGTTCCAGCAGCTCGACACGCGACTCGCCGCGCAGCCCTGGCTGGTGCCGGGCGAGTCGCCGACCTTGGCCGACATCGCGCTCTACAGCTACACCGCGCACGCGCCGGAAGGCGGTGTCCCGCTGGCGCCCTACCCGCACCTGCAGGCCTGGCTGGCCCGTATCAAGGCCCTGCCCGGCTTTGTCGGCATGCGGCGCTCTCCGGCGCTCGCCTGACCCGCCCGGTCCTTGGCGTCGTCACGCTTCGAAAGTCCTGCATGTCCACGTCCCCTGCTTCCCTGCCCGGCTGGCCGGGCGAAGAGTCGCCCTTCCATGCCGGCGAGATGGCGCTGCAGGCGCGCGCGGGCCTGCGCGAGCGCATCGAGCAGGTCGGCCGCAAGGTGATCCGCGACTTCATGCCGGCGCAGCACCGCGAGCTGTTCGCGCAGCTCCCCCTGCTGGTCGCCGGCAGCGTCGACGGGTTCGGGCGGCCGTGGGCCTCGCTGCTGTGCGGACCGGCCGGCTTCGTGAGCAGCCCCGACGCACGGTGCCTGCGTGTCCAGGCCTTGCCCGAGGCCGACGACCCGCTCTCCGGTCAGCTCGCGGTGGATGCCAGGCTGGGGCTGCTGGGCATCCAGCTGGAGACACGCCGGCGCAACCGCATGAACGGCCGTGTCGCGCGGCTCGACGGGTCGGGTTTCACGGTGGCGGTGCGCGAGAGCTTCGGCAACTGCCCGCAGTACATCCAGGCGCGCGAGCCGCGCTGGCTGAGTGCCGCCGAGGGCCAGGCGCGTCGCGCACCGGCGCGGCCCGAGGGCCCTCGCCTGTCCGCCGAGGCCCAGGCGCTGGTGCAGCGCGCGGACACCTTGTTCATCGCCTCGGCAGCCCCGGGTGCGGGGGCCGACGTGTCACACCGCGGCGGCCGGCCGGGTTTTGTCGCGATCGCCGGCGACGGCCGAGGCAGCGTGCTGAGCCTGCCCGACTACCGCGGCAATTTCCTCTTCAACACCCTGGGCAACCTGCTGCTGTGGCCGCATGCCGGCCTGCTGTTCCCCGACTTCGACAGCGGCGGCCTGCTGCAGCTGACCGGCCGCACCGAGATCGTCTGGGACGGGCCCGAGGTGGAGACACGGCCCGGTGCGCAAAGCCTGCTGCGCTTTCATGTCGAGCAAGGCGTGTGGCGGCCCGGTGCGCTGCCGCTGAGCTGGTCGGCGGCACAGTGGGCGCCGCAGCTGCAGGCCTTGAAGGAAGCGGCGGCTTGAGGCCCGCTGCTTAACGCAGCACCGGTGGCGCGTCCGGCGTGATGTGCCCGGCATCGCGCCAGGGACTGCGCTTGCCGCCCCAGCGCTCGCGCAGGTCCATCGCACGCCAGTAGACCGGCGTGCGGGCCTCGGCGATGCCCGGCCAGGACAGCGGGTCCAACCCGGTCCAGGGCAGGAAGGGATTGCGCCGCCCGTAGCCCCACAGCTCGATGCGCACCGAGGGACGCACCGCGGGCCCGCGCGCATGAAAACCGAAGGTGTCGGCCACCACCATCGTATTGGCCGGCACGTCGAACAGCCGCGGCTCGGGCAGCCCCAGCGCGGCCAGCCCGTCACGCGTGATGCGGAAGGAGCCGCGCGACGTGTAGCGATCGGCATGGCGCGCGGCGACCAGGCTCAGCTCGCGCTCCCAGGCCAGCCGTTCGGGACTCAGCCGGTGGGAACCCGGCACGTAGCAGAAGGCGCCCGCGTCGGCCTGCACGTCGGTGAGAAACAACCAGGCCTTGACGGTCGGATGGAAGGTGTCGGCGTGCAGGTGGGTCTGCGGGTCCGGCGGCGCCGCCCGCACCTGCGACAGGATGGTCTGCACATAGCTGACGGGCTCCTGGTCGAAGCTGCCGACATAGCGGGTCAGGCCGTGCCAGAGCGGGCCTGCGATCACCTCGCGGACCTCGGTCAGCGCATCGAGGAAAGGCCGGTCGAGCGCGATGCGGCGGGTGATGGTGTCGCCTTGCACCATCTCGCGCGCCGGGGCACGGTGGGCCAGCACGCGCTCGCGCAAGCGCTCGAAGACGGCCGCAGGCAGCACGTCGCGCTTGACGACAAAGCCGTCGCGATCGAAGGCGGCGCGGTCCTCGGGACTCACCAGCGGCGCCAGTCGCGCGCGACGCCAGGCGGCCAGCGCGTGGGCCGCACGCAGGCGCCGTTCGTGCAGGCCCCAGGCATTGAGACGGGCCGAGCCGATCAGGGGGTTGTCGCGGAAGGACTTCGCCGGCGTCAGCAGCGACAGCGCCCACAGGGGGGCAAGCACGATATTTTTCAAAGGGAGGCTCATGCCGGAGCGGAAGACAAAACAGGGCCGGCCGGATGCGGCGGGCCCCCGCTACGGTAACAGAGGTTTCAGAGTCCCGCCGATTTTCGGTCCAGCCAGCCGAGCGTTTTGGCATGCAGGCTTTGGATATAGAGCCGATCCTCCGTCTCGGTGACGGCGGTGGTCTCGGGATAGACACCCGAGGGGTCCTGCAAATCGGCCAGCACGCGGCCGCTTTCGTCGAAGGCGAACACATGGCCGTAGGCCGGCGGCACCGGCCACAGCGCCTTCGGCAGCCGGAGCGCCAGGCGTCGCAGCCAGGGCCGCTGGGCGTTGTTGTCGATGAAGGCGCCGCGGGGCTTGGCCAGTCCGACCCAGAGGCGGCCGTCGCGGCCGCGCATCAGGTTGTCCGGGTAGCCAGGCAGGTTGGACAGCAGCACCTGGGCCTGCGGCGAACCGGCGGCGAGCTGCCGGGCATCGAGCCGGTCGGCCTGCACCGAGACCTTCCAAACGCGGTATTCGCCGGTCTCGTTGAGAAACAGGTGGGAGCCGTCCTGCGACAGCGCCAGCCCGTTGGGGAAACACAGGCCCGCCACCAGCACCCGGGTGCGACCGGTGGCCGGGTCGTGCTCCAGCAGGCGGCCGGTGGACTGGTGTTCGAGGATGTCCAGCACGCTGGCCGGGAAGGTGCCACCCCACTGCTTGGGACCAAAGCGGCGCGAAGCATCGGTGAAGTAGATCTTGCCGTCGCGGGCGACCACCACGGCATCGACATAACGCAGCGGGTCGCCGTCGACCCGGTCGGCGAGCACCTGCAGCCGGGCAGAAGGACCGCTGCCGCCGGCCTTCAGCAAGGCCCCGTGCTCGCCGTAAAGCGGGTCGGCGATCACCAGCGCGCCCTCGGCATCGAAGTCGAAGCCCAAGGGCCGGCCCCCGGTGTTGACGACCACCTCCCGAGCCGAGCCGTCGGGACGCAGGCGCAGGATCTTGCCGCTCGCGACGGCGACATAGAGCCAGCCGTCCGGCCGCGCGACCACATGCTCCGGACCGACTTCGCTGCCGAGATCGAGATGCTGCAGCCGCGTCAGCCTGTCATTGACGGCATGCGGCCCGGCATAACCCGGCGTCGGTGGCGGCTGCCAGGCCACCGGGTCGGCAGGCACCGGCCAGCCCAGCAGATACGCGGTCGCGGCCGCGGCCACTCCGGCGAACGTCAGCAGACCTCGGCGCATCACCAGCTCCTGTCGTGAGAGTGCGGATTATTGGGGACGAAGGCCCGGCCCCACCCCGGGAGCCACCCTGCCCCGCCGGACAGGCGGGGCGGCACGTGGTGCTGCCTATGTGAATCATCAACTCAACTAATTATCTTTTTAAGTCAGGTAGTAGCAAACTATCGACTGATCGGGCGCCGCTTTCCGCCCACTGTTTCAAGGAGCCCGTCATGGCAAAAACAGCTAGCTTCGGCGTCATGCACCTCGGCATCGCGTTTTCGGTGAGCTACCTGCTGACTGGCAGCGTCGCCATCAGCGGCGCGATCACTGTGATCGAGCCGCTGTGCAACACGGTGGCCCACTACTTCTTCGACAAGTACTGGGGCCACCCGCCGCTGGTGGCGCGCCTGCGTGAATGGCGCGAGGGCCTGCGCGGCCGCCTGGGCCGCCTGGGCCGCACGGCGTCGGTGGGTGTCTGACTGCGAAACAAGGGGTTTTCGCCTATCGTCGGGGCGATGCAGCGAGCCTGTCCTCCCCCCTCTTGCCCTTCCACCCTCGACCCTCCCGCCCCGCTGGCGCTGGACGCCCACACGGCCCTCTTCCTCGACTTCGACGGCACGCTGGCTGACTTGGCCGAGCGGCCCGACGAGGTGCTCGTCGCCCCCGAGCTGATCGCGACCCTGCGCTCACTGCAGCAGAGCCTGCAGGGCGCCCTCGCCATCGTCTCGGGCCGACCGATGGCCCAGCTCGATGCGCTGCTGGATCCGCTGCGGCTGCCCTTGGCGGGCGTGCACGGGGCCGAGCGCCGCTGCGCCGACGGCTCTGTGCAGCGCGTCAACCCACCCCCGCTCGACCCCGTGCAGGCGCGGGCGGAGGCGCTGGCCCGCGAAATCCCGGGCCTGATCGTGGAGCGCAAACCGGCCGCGGTGGCGCTGCATTACCGGCAGGCGCCCCAGGCTGCGGCGCGCTGCGTAGAGGTGATGGAAGGCGCGGTCCGGGCATCGGCCGGGCTCGCCTTGCTGCATGGCAAGATGGTGCTGGAAGCCAAGCCTGAAGGCGCGACCAAGGGCCATGCGATCGAGGCCTTCCTGCGCGAGCCGCCCTTCCTCGGACGCAGGGCGGTGTTCGCAGGCGACGACGTGACGGACGAGGCCGGCTTCGTCGCGGTGCATGCCGCCGGCGGCCATACCATCAAGGTGGGCGACGGCGAGACCGCTGCCCGCCACCGCATGGCCACACCCGCGGCGCTGCGCGCCTGGCTGGCGGACGCTGCCCGGGCCTTGGCGAGCACCGGAGCCGCCCCCGCGGTGGCGAGCACCGATCCTTGAACAACACCCTCCGGGAGCCCCTCTTTTCATGAACGTCCCCCCGTCCCACCCAGCGGCCCCCGCCTCCAGCCTTCCCTCCCCGTCCTCGCTCGATTGCGGCGTGATCGGCAACTGCGGCTACAGCGCCCTGGTCGACCGCTATGCGCGCATCGTCTGGTGCTGTCTGCCGCGTTTCGACGGCGATCCGGTCTTCAATGCCTTGATCGACCCCTCGGACCAGGGCGCCTTGTGGAGCTTCGAGCTGGAGTCCTTCGCCCGCAGCGAGCAGTTCTACGAACCCAACACCGCCATCCTGCGCACGCGGCTCTACGACACGGCCGGCCAGGGCATCGAGGTGGTGGACTTCGCGCCGCGCTTCATCAGTCGCAACCGCATGTTCCGGCCGCTGACCCTGATCCGGCGCGTCAAGCCGATCTCGGGCGCGCCGCGCGTGCGGGTGGTGATGCGGCCGCGCTTCGACTGGGGCGCCACCCGGCCCACCGTGACTCAGGGCAGCCACCACATCCGCTACGTCGGCCCCAACCAGACACTGCGCCTGACCACCAACGCGCCGCTGAGCTACATCTTTGCCGAGTCGTATTTCGTCGCCGACCGGCCGATGGACTTCATCCTCGGGCCGGACGAGACGCTGATGGAAGGCATCCGCGAGGTGGCGCGCTCCTTCGAACAGGACACGGCCTCCTACTGGCGCATCTGGAGCAGCCGCCTGCACATCCCGCTGGAATGGCAGGAGGCCACGATACGCGCGGCCATCACGCTCAAGCTCTCGTTGTTCGAAGACACCGGCGCGATCATCGCCGCGATGACCACCAGCATCCCAGAGGCACCGGGCAGCCAGCGCAACTGGGACTACCGCTACTGCTGGCTGCGTGACGCGTTTTTTGTCGTGCGGGCGCTCAACAGCCTGTCCGAGATCGGCACGATGGAGGACTACCTGCGCTGGCTGGGCAATGTGGTCTCGCAGGCCGCCGGCGGACACATCAAGCCGCTCTACGGCATCGGCTTGGAGCTGGACCTGCAGGAGGGCGTGGTGCCGCACCTGCCTGGCTACCGCGGCATGGGCCCGGTGCGGGTCGGCAACCAGGCGCACGAGCACTTCCAGCACGACGTCTACGGCAACATCATCCTCGGAGCAGCCCAGGCTTTCCACGATCGCCGCCTGCTGCGACCGGCCGGACTGGCCGAGTTCCAGCAGCTCGAGAGCGTCGGCGAGCAGGCCTTCCAGGTCTACGACCGCCCGGATGCCGGCATGTGGGAGCTGCGCACGCGGGCCCGCGTGCACACATCGTCGGCACTGATGAGCTGGGCCGCCTGCGACCGGCTCGGCAAGATCGCGACCCGCTTCGGGCTGGGCGACCGGGCGCGCTTCTGGCATGAGCGGGCCCACCTGGTTCGCGAGCGCATCCTGAGGGAGTCGTGGTCCGAGCGGCGCCAGGCCTTCGCCGAGAGTTTCGGCGGCCAGGACCTGGACGCCAGCGCGCTGCTGATGGCCGAGGTGGGCTTCATCGACCCCCGCGATCCGCGTTTCGTCGCGACGGTGGACGCCCTGGAGCGGACCCTGTGCGACGGACCCTACATGCGGCGCTACGAGGCGCCGGACGACTTCGGCAAGCCCGAGACGGCCTTCAACATCTGCACCTTCTGGCGCATCGACGCGCTGGCGCGCATCGGCCGCAAGGAACAGGCGCGCGAGATCTTCGAAGCGATGCTGGACGCCCGCAACCACCTGGGCCTGCTGTCCGAGGACACCCATCCGGTGACGCGCGAGATGTGGGGCAACTTTCCCCAGACCTACTCGATGGTGGGACTGATCAACGGGGCGGTGCGCCTGTCGGTGCCCTGGGACACGCAGATCTGAGCGTGCCCATGGCATCCGCGCCTGCCCTTCCCGCTCCCTGCCGGACCTGTATCCGGCGGGGAACGCCAACTTTTTGAGGAGGAACTCTATGGGACGCGTAGTCGTCGTCTCCAACCGGCTGGCCGATCCGCGCAAGGCGGCCGCCGGCGGATTGGCGGTGGCCCTGGGCGAGACGCTCAACGCCACCGGCGGCCTCTGGTTCGGCTGGAGCGGCAAGATCGTCGAGACCAGCGATGGCGGCACACCCGGGGAAGGCGAGGTGCACACGCACCAGGCGGGCAACGTGACCCTGGTCACCGTCGACCTCTCGCGCGAGGACCACGACAGCTACTACCTGGGCTATTCCAACCGGGTGCTGTGGCCGGTGTTCCACTACCGGCTCGATCTGGCGGACTTCAACACCAGTTCGCTGGCGGGCTACCGGCGCGTCAACCAGATGTTCGCCCGCAAGCTGATGCCGCTGCTGAAGGACGACGACATCCTCTGGGTGCACGACTACCACCTGATCCCGCTGGCCGCCGAGCTGCGCGCGATGGGCTGCCGCAACCGCATCGGCTTTTTCCTGCACATCCCCTTGCCGCCGCCGCTGATCCTGGCCGCCCTGCCCGGCCACGAGTGGCTGATTCGCGCCCTGTTCGCCTACGACCTGGTCGGCCTGCAGAGCCATGCGGACGTCAGCCACTTCTCACGCTATGTCCAGTCGGAGGCCGGTGCCGAGGAGCTGGGGGACGACCTCTGGCGGGCCTTCAACCGCACCCTGCGGGTCAGCGCCTTCCCGATCGGCATCGACGTCGACGAATTCGCCCGTCTGACGCAGGGCAAGGACGCTCGCGAGACCTACGAGACCATGCGCGAGCAGTACTCGCGACGGCGCCTGCTGATCGGCATCGACCGGCTCGACTACTCCAAGGGCCTGCCGCAGCGCATCCGCGCCTTCCAGGAACTGCTCGCCAGCTATCCGGAGAACCGCGACAGCGCCACGCTGATCCAGATCGCCTCGCCCACACGCGAAAGCGTGGACGCCTATGCCGACATCCGCCATGAGCTGGAACACCTGTGCGGCCAGATCAACGGCGACTACGGCGAGCTGGACTGGATGCCGGTGCGCTACATCCACCGCACGGTGGCCCGCAAACGCCTGCCGGGACTGTGCCGCATCGGGCGGGTGGCGCTGGTCACGCCGCTGCGCGACGGCATGAACCTGGTGGCCAAGGAGTACATCGCGGCCCAGGACCCGGCCGACCCGGGTGTGCTGGTGCTGTCACGTTTCGCCGGCGCCGCGGAGCAGCTGCGCGAGGCGCTGCTGGTCAACCCCTACGACGTGCAGGGCACTGCCCAGGCCATCCAGCAGGCGCTGCAGATGCCGCTGGAGGAGCGCCAGACGCGCCACCGCAAGCTGCTCGAGAGCATCCGCACCCATGACGTGCACTGGTGGCGGCGCAGCTTCCTCACGGCGCTGGAGAAGGTGCCGGCCTGAAGCCGGCAACCCTGGCTCAGACGCCCGGCCGGGTGCTGGCCTCGACGTGGCCCAGCCAGCGCAAGGCCTGCTCGCGGCTGTCCCCGCACATGTCGGGATCGGGTCGCAATGATCCGCACACCGCCGGCCGCTCCGGCCGGCCGAACAGGCGGCAGCGCAGGTCCTCGGTCAACTGGATGCAGGGCACCCCGGCGGGCTTGCCGTCCGGCATGCCGGGGATCGGGGTGCTGATGGACGGAGCGATGCAGCAGGCGGCGCATCGGGGGCGGCATTGCATGATGGAAGGGCAGCTGGGCTCGGGGGGCGGCGACCACTGTAGCCGCTCTGCCCGGCGCCTGCCATGCCGGGGGTCCGTGTGCCTCGCGACCCCGTGAAACGCTGCTCGCCCGGATCGTTTCAACGCCTCCGTGGTCTTGCCTTGGCGCCGCGCCGCACCACATAGTGCACAAGCGAGGGGTGCGGGAGGCGTGGGCGCGCCACCGGCCCGACCCTATGGAGTGACTTCTCCACACCCCCCTCCTAAAATCGCTGGTTTGCCCGCGCCCTGCGGGTGTCCTCTGCGCCCGCCCGGGCAGCTGTCGAGGTTCGAGATGCTCTACCCCAAAACTTTCGATGTCATCGTCGTCGGCGGTGGCCATGCCGGCACTGAGGCGGCGCTTGCAGCAGCCCGCATGGGCTGCGCCACGCTGCTGCTCACCCACAACATCGAGACCCTCGGCCAGATGAGCTGCAACCCCTCGATCGGCGGTATCGGCAAAGGCCACCTGGTCAAGGAGATTGACGCGCTGGGCGGCGCGATGGCCGCCGCGACCGACGAGGCCGGCATCCAGTTCCGCATCCTCAACAGCTCCAAGGGCCCGGCGGTGCGTGCCACCCGCGCGCAGGCGGATCGCATCCTCTACAAGGCCGCGATCCGCCGGCGCCTCGAGAACCAGCCCAATCTGTGGCTGTTTCAGCAAGCGGTGGACGACTTGATGGTCGAAGGCGACCGGGTGGTCGGCGCCGTGACGCAGGTCGGCGTGAGGTTCGCCGCCAAGGCGGTGGTCCTGACGGCCGGTACCTTCCTCGACGGCAAGATCCATGTGGGTCTGCAGAACTACGCGGCCGGCCGTGCGGGCGACCCGCCGGCGGTCTCGCTGTCGGGGCGTCTGAAGGAGCTGAAGCTGCCACAGGGCCGGCTCAAGACGGGCACGCCGCCGCGCATCGACGGACGCTCGATCGATTTCTCGCGCCTGACCGAGCAGCCGGGCGACCTGGACCCGGTGCCGGTCTTCAGCTTCCTCGGATCCGCGGCGCAACACCCCCGGCAGGTGCCCTGCTGGATCACGCACACCAACCAGCGCACCCACGAGATCATCCGCTCCGGCTTCGACCGCAGCCCGATGTTCACCGGTGTCATCGAGGGCGTGGGGCCGCGCTACTGCCCCAGCATCGAGGACAAGATCAACCGGTTCGCCGACAAGGACTCCCACCAGATCTTCCTGGAGCCCGAAGGGCTGACGACCAACGAGTTTTACCCCAACGGCATCTCCACCTCCCTGCCCTTCGACGTCCAGCTCGCCGCAGTGCACTCGATGCCCGGCCTGGCGCAGGCGCACATCCTGCGTCCGGGCTATGCGATCGAGTACGACTACTTCGACCCTCGCGAGCTGAAGGCCAGTTTCGAGACCAAGGCAATCGGCGGCCTCTTTTTCGCCGGCCAGATCAACGGCACGACGGGCTACGAGGAGGCCGGCGCGCAAGGTCTGTTCGCCGGTGTCAACGCGGCTTTGCAGGTACAAGGCCGCGAGCCCTGGGTGCCCGGGCGCGAGGAAGCCTACCTGGGAGTGTTGGTCGACGACCTCATCACCAAGGGGGTCACGGAGCCCTATCGCATGTTCACCAGCCGCGCCGAGTTCAGGCTGCAGCTGCGAGAAGACAACGCGGACCTGCGACTGACCGAGACGGGCCGCCGCCTGGGACTGGTCGACGACGTGCGCTGGGACGCCTTCAACCGGAAGCGAGATGCTGTTTCACGTGAAACACAGAAGTTGAAGTCGACCTGGGTGCATCCGGGAATCCTGTCGGCCGCCGATGCTGAACGCCTTCTCGGCAAGGCACTGGAGCGCGAGTACAGCCTTGCCGATCTGCTGCGACGACCGGCGGTGTCTTTCCCGCAGCTCTCCGAAGTCGCTCGCATCGCCCGCCCTGATGTCGATGTTTCACGTGAAACGCTCATCGACGAGCTCGGCGAAGCACTGGCCGATGCGGTGGTGGACCAGGTGGAGATTGCTATCAAGTACGCCGGGTACATCGACAAACAGAACGAGGAAGTCGCCCGTGCCGCGTACTACGAGGACCTCAAATTGCCCGCCGAGCTGGACTACATGCAGGTGACGGCCCTCAGCCACGAAGTGCGGCAGAAGTTGAACCGACACCGCCCTGAGACGCTGGGTCAGGCCTCCCGGATTTCGGGCATGACCCCTGCGGCCATCTCGCTCCTGCTGGTGCACCTGAAAAAGGGCCGATTTAAAGGTTTCACCGACACCCAGGACGCCGCCCTTCCGGCCGGCGCGGCTTCGGTATGAGCCGACAGGTTGCCGCCGAGGCGGTGCTCGATCAGCGACTTCGGAGCGGCGCCGCCGCGCTCGGCCTCAACGTGACGGAGGACCAGGCCGCTCGGCTCCTGCGCTACCTGGGTCTGCTGGAGAAGTGGAACAAGGTCTACAACCTGACGGCCATCCGGGATCCCCGCGACATGTTGACCCAGCACCTGCTGGACAGCCTGGCGGTGCTGTCGCCCCTGCGGCGACAGACGGAAGGGCGCTCCATCCGAGTGCTCGACGTCGGCAGCGGCGGTGGGCTTCCCGGCGTAGTGATCTCGATCTGCCGGCCGGACATCGAGGTGGTTTGCGTGGATGCGGTGGCGAAGAAGGTCACGTTCGTCCGGCAAGTCGCCGCCGAACTCGGGCTGGCCAACCTCCGGGCCGAACACTCGCGCGTCGAAGAGATGAAGCCGGCCAACGCCCATGTCGTGGTCTCGCGCGCCTTCTCTTCGCTGCGCGACATGGTGACTTGGACCGTCGACCACCTCGCAGCGGACGGCGTCTGGATGGCGATGAAGGGCAAGCTGCCGGAGGATGAGATGGTGGCGCTGCCGCCCTCGGTGTCGGTGTTTCACGTGGAACACCTGAAGGTGCCGGAACTCGAGGCGGAGCGCTGTATCGTCTGGATCCGCCCTTCAAGTTCTCCCACCCTCTCCTGAACGGAGCTTTCATGTTCGGCATTTCGGACTACGGCGCCTTCTGCGCCGCCATCGTTCTATTTCTTGCCTTGCCCGGCCCCGGTACGCTGGCCTTGCTGACCTCCACGGGCCAAGGGGGCTTTCGGGGCGGCGCGGCCGCGACCTTCGGTGTCATCGCCGGAGATCAGGTCCTGCTTTGGCTGGCGGTGGCTGGCGTCGCCGCTCTGCTCAGCGCGCATCCGACGGCTTTCCGGCTCGTCCAGTACGGCGGCGCCCTCTACCTCTGCTGGCTGGGCCTCAAGTTGATCCGCGCACGCGGGGGCGCCGCCACTGCCCTGCCGCTGCAGATCAGCGGCTACTTCCGGCAGGCCTTCCTGATCACCCTGCTCAACCCGAAGGCCATCGTCTTCTACATGGCTTTTTTCCCGCTTTTCATCCATCCCGCCACCCACCAGGGCCTGCCGACGTTCGCCGCGATGGCGGCCACGATTGCCGTGATCTCGCTGGTCTACTGCCTGGCCCTGTGCGCCTGCGCCGACGCGCTGGCCAGCCGCCTGAAAAGCAACCGGCGCCTGACGAAGTGGATGGAGCGGGTGGCCGGTATTTTCCTCGTCGGTTTCGGCATCAAGCTGACCACGCAGTGATGCGCCTTGACGATGGGAAGCGGCGAGGCGGAAAATCCAACCAGTTTTCCCAACCAGTTTGATGGACAGCAGCACAGTCGGCGCCTTCGAAGCCAAAACCCACTTGTCGGCTCTGCTGGAGCGGGTGGAGCAAGGCGAGGAGATCGTCATCACCCGCCACGGCCGCCCGATCGCCCGGCTCGCACCCATCGCCCCTCCCTCGCGCGATCCGGTGGACATGCTGGCCCGCGCGCGTGCGCTGAGGGCCGGACACTGTCTCGAAGAAGACCCTCGACGCCTGCGTGACGAAGGGCGTCGCTGAGATGCCGTTGCCCTCCTCGCCCGTCTGTGTGCTGGACGCTTCGCTGGTGCTGGCCTGGTGTTTCGAGGACGAAGCCTCGGACGCGGCCGACCAGCTGCTGCAGCAGTCCAGCGTGCAAGGCGTCGCGGTGCCGCTGCAATGGCACCTGGAGGTGGCCCAGCTGCTGGACCGGGCACAGCGGCGTGAGCGACTCACCGAAGCCCGTGCGACCGAATTCCTGGCCCTGCTCGATGCCATACCGGTGGAGACCGACGCTGCACCGGCCGAACGCGGCCGCCGCGAAGTGCTCTACCTGGCACGCGAAACCCGGCTGAGTCCCTATGACGCCGCCTACCTCGACCTCGCAATGCGACGTCGCCTGCCCCTCGCGACCCGCGACCCAATGCTGCGCCAGGCAGCCGCGGCCCTGGGCGTGACCCTTCTCGACCTCTGAAGCACATGGCCAAGATCTTCTGCATTGCCAACCAGAAAGGTGGCGTCGGCAAAACGACCACCGCCGTCAACCTGGCCGCGGGGCTGGCCCAGGTCGGACAGCGTGTGCTGCTGGTGGACCTCGATCCTCAGGGCAACGCGACCATGGGCTCGGGCGTCGACAAGCGCGCCCTGCCCAACAGCGTCTACGAGGTCCTGCTCGAAGCCGTCAGCATCCGCGAAGCCAAGACCCGTTCCGAGGTGGGCGGCTACGACGTGGTGGGCGCCAACCGGGAGCTGGCCGGCGCCGAGGTCGAGCTGGTCGACCAGGAGCGCCGGGAACGCCGGCTGAAGGCGGCGCTGGACGCCGCCGATGCCGACTACGACTTCGTCCTGATCGACTGCCCGCCCAGCCTGTCCATGCTGACCCTGAACGGCCTGGTATCGGCCCACGGTGTCATCGTGCCGATGCAGTGCGAGTACTTCGCGCTGGAAGGGCTGAGCGACCTGGTCAACACCATCAAGCAGGTGCACGCCAACCTGAACGCGGAGCTGAAGATCATCGGCCTGCTGAGAGTGATGTACGACCCGCGCATCACCTTGCAGAGCCAGGTCAGCGAGCAGCTCAAGCAGCACTTCGGCGACAAGGTGTTCCACAGCGTGATCCCGCGCAATGTGCGGCTGGCGGAAGCCCCGAGCTACGGGCAACCGGGGGTGGTGTTCGACCCGGCCTCCAAGGGAGCCCAGTCCTATGTCGACTTCGCGCGCGAGATGGTGGCCCGCATCGAGACCCTCTGAACGGCGGGCCGGTGCACCCAGGCACATGGCCCTCCGGGACCGGCGACGGGCCCTCGCTCCGGCCCCGCCCCACTTCGGACCGAGCATGACCCGACCCTCCACGACCCTTTTCCCGACTGCCCTGCTTGCGCGTATCGAAGAGGCCGGCCTGAACGCCGCCGGCACGCCTCAGCAGCGCCTGGTCGACGGCTGGCTGCTGCGTTATTCGGCGGGCAAGGCCAAGCGCGCCCGCTGCGTCAACCCGATTGCCGCGGGGCGCCTGCCGGTGGCCGAGAAGCTGGCGCTGTGCCGCGCGGTGTACGAAGCCGCCGGCCTGCCCCTGATGGTGCGCATCACGCCCTTCGCCGAGCCCGCCGGGCTGGACGACAGCCTCGCCGCGCTGGGCTTGCCGCGTTTCGACGACACCCGCGTGATGGTGCTGCCCGAACTGGCGCAGGCCCTGCCCTCCGGGCCGGCCGTGACACTGGAGCCGGTGGGTCCGCAGGCCTACGCTCAGATCGTCGGCGGATTGCGTGGCTCGCCGCCTGGGCACCGCGAAGCGCATGCCCAGCGGCTCGCCCTCTCGCCGGTGCCCTATCGCGGCTTCGTGCTGCGCGACGGCGACGGCGAGATCGCAGTCTGCGGGCAATACGTCGTCGAAGGCCTGCTGGTGGGGCTCTACGACGTCTACACGGCCCCAAAAGCACGCAATCATGGCTGGGCCTCGCGCCTGTGCCTGGAACTGCTGCGACGCGCTGTGGCCGACGGTGCCCGCACGGCCTATCTCCAGGTCGACGCCGACAATACGCCGGCAAGGGCCGTGTACCATCGCATCGGCTTTCGCGACGGCTACGCCTATCACTACCGCGGCGCCGCCGAGTTGCCCCGCCCTGCCGAACCCCGCTCACCATGACCCTCCGCATCCTTGTGCTGCCCGGCTGGCAGAACTCAGGTCCCGATCATTGGCAAAGCCGCTGGGAACGCCTCTACGGCGACCAGCGCGTGATGCAGGACGACTGGGACTGGCCCAAGCGCGGCGATTGGATGGCGCGGCTGGACGAGGTGCTGCTGGCGGATCAGCGGCCGGCCCTGCTGGTCGCGCACAGCCTGGGCTGCCAGCTGACGGCCGCCTGGGCTGCCCACTCCCGCCACACCGGCCGGGTCTGCGGTGCCCTGCTGGTCGCCCCACCCGACACCGAGCGCGACGACATGCCGCCCCAGCTTTTTTCGTGGCGTCCCATCGTGCGCCAGCGCCTGCCCTTTCCGGCCACCGCCGTGGTCAGCACCGACGACCCGTTCTGCGCTCCCCAGCGCGCCGCCGAGATGGCGACGCAGTGGGGCGCGGCCCTGCTGAGTGTGGGGCCGAGAGGTCACATCAACAGCGAATCGGGGCTGGGCGACTGGCCCGAAGGACGCGCCCTGCTCGATTCGCTGGGCCGCGCCTGAAGCCCACGCACTGCCCGTCCCGGACCCGGCCGCAACGCCGGACACGGGCTCCAGATAACGCCTAGGAACGAACGCCACCATGGTCACCAAAAAACCCAAAGGCCTGGGCCTCGGCCTCGAAGCCTTGCTCGGCCCGAAGGTCAGCGACACCGGTGCCGCCGCCGCAAGCCGCGACGGCCAGCCCTCGACGCTGAAACTCGAGCAGCTGCAACCCGGCAAGTACCAGCCGCGCACCCGCATGGACGAAGGCTCGCTCTACGAGCTGGCCGAGAGCATCAAGTCACAGGGCATCATGCAGCCCATCCTGGTGCGGCCGCTGGCTGCCGGGAAATACGAGATTATCGCTGGCGAACGCCGCTCGCGTGCCGCGAAACTGGCCGGCCTCGCCGAGGTGCCGGTGCTCGTCAAGGAGGTTCCCGACGAGGCCGCCGCGGCGATGGCGCTGATCGAAAACATCCAGCGCGAGGACCTCAACCCGCTGGAAGAGGCGCAAGGCCTGCAACGCCTGGTGAGTGAGTTTGGACTCACCCACGAACAGGCAGCCCAGGCGGTCGGGCGCTCGCGCAGCGCCGCCTCCAACCTGCTGCGCCTGCTCCATCTGGCCGAACCGGTCCAGCAGATGCTGATGGCCGGCGACCTCGACATGGGCCATGCTCGGGCCCTGCTGCCGCTCGACGCGGCCCAGCAGATCCTCAGCGCCAACGAAATCGTCGCACGCAAGCTCAGCGTGCGCGAAGCCGAGAAGCTGGTCACCAAGGCCGGCCACGCACGTCAGTCGCCGCTGCTGCGTGTGAAGCAGGACAAGTCGCGCGATATCGCACGCATCGAGGAAGAGCTCTCCGATCACCTCACCGCCCCTGTCGAGATCCGCGTCAAGAAGCGCACCAAGCGCGGCGAGCAGGGCGAGGTCGTGATCGGCTTCGGCTCGCTGGAAGAGCTGAACGGACTGCTCGACAAGCTCGGTCTTTCGGCGAAGTAGAGCCGCGACCAAAGCCCTTCGTCACGCTCCCCGGCGTCACTCCGGCGCCACAGGCAGCCGCCGCGCACCCCCTACAACAAGGGGGCCAGTGCGCGGCCCTGCTCGCTGCCCGACCAGGCATGCCGGTCTCTCCCACGGTGTCGGCCCGCGTCACGGCTCAGTGCCGGAGCCGCACCAGCCCACGGCAGCCGCTGTCTTGCCGCACCCACATCGACTTCCCTGCGGTCACGTGAGCGCTCTCAAGCGCGCGCAGGATGTCACATGTAGATGCGGATGACCGCAAATACCCCGTGGAACTTTCGGCGCGCCTGTGCTCTCCTTCGGTCAGACGTACGCTGCATTGCACGCACGTGCGGCACGATACCGGCGAGGGCACGCTCCTTGCACAGTAGAGTCGGGGAACAGACAGGTGTTTCGCCTTTTGTACAAGGCATGCGCACAGGCAGTTTTCGCCCATGCTGAAACCATGGCAATGCGCGACGCCCGAAGATGGGTCGACCGCTGAGTCGGAAAGGGATTAGGAGGTCTGCGATGGACGTCATCAGCAACTTCGCCGCTCGCTACGAGCGCACCCGGGAAGAGGAACTCACGCTCCAGGAGTACCTCGACATCTGCAAGCGTGACCCCCTGGCGTACGCCACGGCGGCGGAACGCATGCTCAAGGCCATCGGCGAGCCCGAAGTGGTCGACACGCGCAACGACCCGCGCCTGTCACGCATCTTCGCGAACAAGGTCATCAAGATCTACCCGGCGTTCCGGGAGTTCTACGGCATGGAGGACTCGATCGAGCAGGTCGTGTCCTACTTCCGCCATGCAGCCCAGGGGCTGGAGGAAAAGAAGCAGATCCTCTATCTGCTGGGTCCCGTCGGCGGCGGCAAGAGCTCGATCGCCGAGCGGCTGAAGCAGCTGATGGAGCATGTGCCGTTCTACGCCATCAAGGGCTCGCCGGTGAACGAGTCACCGCTGGGCCTGTTCGATCCCGACGAGGACGGTGGCATCCTCGAGAAGGAATACGGCATCCCGCGCCGCTACCTGCAGCGCATTCTCTCGCCGTGGGCCGTCAAGCGGCTCGAGGAGTTCGGCGGCGACATCCGCCAGTTCAAGGTGGTCAAGCGCTACCCGTCGATCCTTCGCCAGACCGGCATCGCCAAGACCGAACCGGGCGACGAGAACAACCAGGACATTTCCTCCCTGGTCGGCAAGGTTGACATTCGCAAGCTCGAAACCTTTGCCCAGGACGACCCCGACGCCTACAGCTACTCCGGCGGCCTGTGCCTCGCGAACCAGGGCCTGCTCGAGTTCGTCGAGATGTTCAAGGCGCCGATCAAGGTGCTGCACCCGCTGCTGACCGCTACGCAGGAAGGCAACTACAAGGGCACCGAAGGTTTCGGCGCCATCCCCTTCGACGGCGTGATCCTGGCGCACTCCAACGAGAGCGAGTGGAAGGCCTTCCGCAACAACAAAAACAACGAGGCCTTCCTCGACCGCATCTACATCGTCAAGGTGCCCTACTGCCTGCGCATCAGTGAAGAGATCAAGATCTATGAGAAGCTGGTGCGCAACTCCTCACTGGCCCAGGCGCCCTGCGCCCCCGGCACCTTGAAGATGATGGCGCAGTTCTCGGTGCTGACGCGCCTGAAGGAGCCCGAGAACTCGAGCATCTTCAGCAAAGCGCAGGTCTACGACGGCGAGAACCTCAAGGACACCGACCCCAAGGCCAAGTCCATCCAGGAGTACCGCGACTACGCGGGCGTGGACGAAGGCATGAGCGGCATCTCGACGCGCTTCTCGTTCAAGATCCTGTCCAAGGTCTTCAACTTCGACTCGACCGAGGTCGCGGCCAACCCCGTGCACCTGATGTACGTGCTCGAACAGCAGATCGAGCGCGAGCAGTTCCCGCCCGAAACCGAGCAGAAGTACACCTCCTACATCAAGGAGCTGATGGCGCCCCGCTATGCCGAGTTCATCGGCAAGGAGATCCAGACAGCCTACCTGGAGAGCTACTCGGAGTACGGCCAGAACATCTTTGACCGCTATGTCACCTACGCCGACTACTGGATTCAGGACCAGGAGTACCGCGACCCCGACACCGGCGAGATCTTCGACCGCGCTTCGCTCAACGCCGAGCTCGAGAAGATCGAGAAACCGGCCGGCATCAGCAACCCCAAGGACTTCCGCAACGAGATCGTCAACTTCGTTTTGCGTGCGCGCGCCAACAACGCTGGCAAGAACCCGCTGTGGACCAGCTACGAGAAGCTGCGCACCGTGATCGAGAAGAAGATGTTCTCCAACACGGAAGAGCTGCTGCCGGTCATCAGCTTCAACGCCAAGTCGAGCGCCGACGAGCAGAAGAAGCACGAGGACTTCGTGAATCGCATGGTGCAAAAGGGCTACACGCCCAAGCAGGTGCGGCTGTTGTGCGAGTGGTACCTGCGGGTGCGCAAGAGCTCCTGACGGGTTCCTAGACGAGTTGCAGGAAATCAACCATGCCCATGCTCCAACAGATCATCGATCGGCGGCTGTCGGGCAAGAACAAGTCCATCGGCAACCGTGAGCGCTTCCTGCGTCGCTACCGCGACCAGATCCGCGACGCGGTGCGACGGGCAGTGAGCGGTCGCGGCATCCGCAATCTGGAGCAAGGCGAGGACATCACGCTACCGCGGCGTGATGTCTCCGAACCCGTGTTCGGGCACGGCCAGGGCGGCCAGCGCGAATACGTGCACCCCGGCAACAAGGAATACGTCAAGGGCGACCGCATCGAGCGGCCCCAGGGCGGCGGTGGCCAGGGTGGCGGCTCCAATGCAAGCGACAGCGGCGAGGGCGACGACGACTTCGTCTTCCACCTCAGCAAGGAAGAGTTCATGCAGGTCTTTTTCGAAGACCTGGCCCTGCCGCATCTGATCCGCACCCAGCTTGCCGAAGTACCGGAGTGGAAAAGCCACCGTGCCGGCTTCACCAGCGACGGCACGCCCAACAACCTGCACGTGGTGCGCTCGATGCGCGGGGCGCTGGCCCGGCGCATCGCGCTCGGCGGCGAAGCGCGGCGTGAGCTGCGCCACCTGGAACAGCACCTCGAGCACCTGTTGCGCCATCCGCACCCCACCGACGTTCTGGTGGCGCGCGAGATCCGCGAGACCGAAACCACGATCGCCGAGCTGCGCGCGCGGCTCAAGCGCATTCCCTACCTCGACCCGATCGATCTGCGTTACCGCAACCGGGTGCGCGTGCCGGTGCCGAGTGCCAAGGCGGTGATGTTCTGCCTGATGGACGTCTCCGGCTCCATGGATGAAGCGCGCAAGGACATGTCCAAGCGCTTTTTCATGCTGCTGTACCTGTTCCTGACCCGGCACTACGAGAAGATCGAGCTGGTCTTCATCCGCCATCACACCCAGGCCGCGGAGGTCAGCGAGGACGAGTTCTTCCACGCCACCGAGACCGGCGGCACGGTGGTGTCGAGCGCGCTGACCCTGATGCAGGACATCATCCGCTCGCGCTACCCGAGCGGCGAGTGGAACATCTACGGCGCGCAGGCGAGCGACGGCGACAACTGGCACCATGACAGCGGCCGCTGCCGCGAGTTGCTGTCCGACCAGATCCTGCCGCTGTGCCGCTACTACGCCTATGTCCAGGTGGCCGAGGCCGAGCAGAACCTCTGGGAGGAATACACCCAGCTGATCGAGCGGCACAAGAACTTCGCGATGCGCAAGGTCTCGGACGCGGCCGACATCTATCCGGTCTTCCGCGACCTGTTCAAGAAAGAGGGAGCGCCTACATGAGCACTGAGACCCTCCAGCCGGACCTCATCGGGCGCGCCCGCGAACCGTTGCCCAGCCCCTCGGACTGGACCTTCGACCTGATCGAGACCTACCACAACGCCATCGCGCGCACCGCCGAGGGCTACAAGCTCGACACCTATGCGAACCAGCTGGAGATCATCACCGCCGAGCAGATGATGGACGCCTACGCGTCCGTCGGCATGCCAGTGATCTACCGCCACTGGTCCTACGGCAAGCAGTTCATCGCGACCGAGAAGAACTACCGCCGCGGCTTCATGGGCCTGGCCTACGAGATCGTCATCAATTCCGACCCCTGCATCTCTTACCTGATGGAAGAGAACACGATGGCGATGCAGGCCCTGGTGATCGCGCACGCCGCTTACGGGCACAACAGCTTTTTCAAAGGCAACTATCTCTTCCGCATGTGGACCGATGCGTCGTCCATCATCGACTACCTGGTCTACGCCAAGAACTACATCGCCGAGTGCGAGGAGCGCCATGGCGTGGACACCGTCGAGGACCTGCTCGACTCCTGCCATGCGCTGATGAACCACGGCGTGGACCGCTACCGCCGGCCGCAGAAGCTTTCGCTGGCCCAGGAGCAGGTGCGGCGCACCGAGCGCGAAGCCTATCTGCAGCAGCAGGTCAACGATCTCTGGCGCACCCTGCCGCGCCGCAGCGACAAGAGCGGCGAGGAAGAGGAGGCGGCCAAGCGCTTCCCGGCCGAGCCGCAGGAGAACCTGCTCTATTTCATCGAGAAAAACGCGCCGCTGCTGGAGCCCTGGCAGCGCGAGATCGTGCGCATCGTGCGCAAGGTGGCGCAGTACTTCTACCCGCAGCGCCAGACACAGGTGATGAACGAAGGCTGGGCGACCTTCTGGCACTACACGCTGCTGAACACGATGTACGACCGCGGCCAGCTGGCCGACGGCTTCATGCTGGAGTGCCTCAAGTCGCACACCAATGTGATCTACCAGCCGCCGGTGGGACACCGGGCCTATAGCGGGCTCAACCCGTATGCGCTTGGCTTCGCGATGTACACCGACCTCAAGCGCATCTGCGACAACCCGACCGAAGAAGACCGTCGCTGGTTTCCCGACATCGCCGGCAGCGACTGGCTGACGACGCTGGACTATGCAATGCGCAACTTCAAGGACGAGAGTTTTGTCGGCCAGTTCCTCTCGCCCAAGATGATGCGCGACTTCCGGCTGTTCTCGATCCGCGACGACGAGCACGAGCCGGAGCTGGAAGTGGCGGCGATCCACGACGACAGCGGCTACCGCGAGCTGCGCGAGGCCCTGTCGCGGCAGTATGACCTGAACCACCGCGAGCCCAACATCCAGGTCTGGAGCGTCAACCTGCGCGGCGACCGCTCGCTGACCCTGCGTCATACCCAGCACAACAACCGACCCCTCAACGACGACTCGCAAGAGGTGCTGAAGCACGTCGCTCGCCTGTGGGGTTTCGACGTGCACCTGGAAAGCGTGGACGGCCGCGGCCATGTGCAGCGGCAGTGGACGGTGTCGGCGCCGAAGGCCTGAGTTCACCCCGCTGCAACGCCGGGCCGCGCGCCCGGCATTTTTCGATTCCTTGCCGGGCGGCCCACTACAACGCGAAGATCTTCCCGGGGTTCATGATGTTCTTCGG
Source organism: Aquabacterium sp. A7-Y (assembly GCF_026153205.1). GTDB lineage: Bacteria > Pseudomonadota > Gammaproteobacteria > Burkholderiales > Burkholderiaceae_C > Caldimonas. The sequence continues at coordinate 86,075 of NZ_JAPFBW010000010.1, forward strand.
GTCGAGCGCCTGCTTGAGCGTGCGCATCAGTGCGACCGCCTCGGCGCCGGCCTCGTCCACCAGGAAGCCCATCTTGTGCAGCCCGATGCCGTGCTCGCCGCTGCAGGTGCCTTCCAGCCGGATCGCGCGCGCGACCACCTGCCGGTTCAGCCGCTCGGCCAGCTCACGTTCCTCGGGCTTGTGCGGATCGATCAGATAGCCTACGTGGAAGTTGCCGTCGCCGACATGGCCGACGAGGAAGTAGGGCAGGCCCGAGGCATCGGCGTCGGCCACCGTGTCGAGCAGGCACTCCGCCAGCCGCGAGATCGGCACGCAAGTATCCGTGGTCACGGCCCGGCAGCCGGGCTTCATCTGCAGCGCGGCGAAAAATGCATGGTGGCGCGCGGTCCAGAGCCGGGTACGCTGCTCCGGCGTGGTCGCCCACTCGAAGTCCTCGCCGCCGAACCCGCGCGCGATCTGCTGCACCGCCTCGGCCTGCTCGGCGACGCCCGCTGGCGTGCCGTGGAACTCCATCAGCAGCATCGGGCCTTCGCGCAGCGTGAGCCGGTCGTGGCGGTTCACGGCCCGCACGGCGTTCGTATCGAGCAGCTCGCAGCGGGCGATGGGCACGCCGCTCTGGATCACGGTGATGGTGGTATCGACCGCGGCAGCCAGGCTCGGGAAGCTGCAGACGGCGGCCGAGATGGCCTCGGGCTGGGGGTACAGACGGACGGTGATCTCGCTGATCACGCCGAGCGTGCCCTCGCTGCCGACGAAGAGGCGGGTCAGGTCATAGCCCGCGCTGGACTTGCGGGCGCGCGTGCCGGTGCGCACGATGTCGCCGCTCGCCGTCACCACCGACAGGCCCAACACGTTCTCGCGCATGGTGCCGTAGCGCACGGCATTGGTCCCGCTGGCCCGGGTGGCTGACATGCCGCCGATGGTGGCATCGGCGCCCGGATCGATGGGGAAAAACAGGCCGGTGTGCCGGATCTCCTCGTTGAGGCGCATGCGGGTAACGCCGGCTTGCACGGTCGCGGTCAGGTCCTCGGCATTGATGGACAGCACCTGGTTCATGCGGCCGAGGTCGATGCTGATGCCGCCCTGCACGGCGAGCAGATGACCTTCGAGCGACGAGCCGACGCCATAGGGAATGACGGGCACCGCGTGCTCATGCGCGAGCTTGACGACAAAGGCCACGTCCTCGGACGACTCGGCAAAGACCACCGCCTGGGGCGGCGACACGTCGAAGGGCGACTCGTCGCGGCCGTGCTGCTCGCGCACCGCCAAAGCGGTCGAGCAGCGCTCCCCGAAACGGGCCCTGAGGGCGTCCAACATGGCCGGGGGAGCGAGGCGCGGGGCGGTTTGCGAGGCGAGGAAGCTGGGGAGGGAGGTGCTCATGGCTGTCCGTCCGGGTCGGCCTGGTCCGGGTCATTCTAGGACGGCCCCGGCTCAAGGCCGCGAGGCCGCCTATGCGGCCTGAACAGGGCGCATAAAGCACAACATATCCTTCCGATGGAAGGCCTGGACGACGGACTTTCCCTGCCTAGACTTCACCAGCTTTAAGGCCGGCAGTTCGTATCCAACCATTCCCGAGGGAGGCATCCATGAATGTTGGCGAACACGCTCGCCTTGGCGATCCACGTCTCCGGCTGCCTGGCCCACGCGATATGGCAATGAAAGCGTGCAGATCCGCCGGCCGGCTCGGTGTCCTCTTCCTGGGCATGAGCCTGCAGGGCACGTATGCCGACGGTGAGCCGGACGTGCTGCCCGGCGACGAGCTCGAGCCCGCCACCTACCGCCTGATCCTCCCTCCGATCACGGACATCGACATCGAGGTCAACGGCGGAACGAAAAAAGCCGCAGAAGGCGGGCCGGAGGACTGCAGCGGTTTCCAGCTCAAGGAGCAGGACGTGCGGCTGTTTCTGCGCTCGGCACGGCGCATCTCCGAGCGGGACTTCTCGCACACCATCAACTGGACCGCCTGTTTCGCCCGGGGCAAGGTCGACTTCGCCGGCGGGTCCACCGGCCAGTGGATGGTCGGCGAAGATCTCGGCGGCTCGCTTTTCATCGCCCCGGGACGGCAGTTCTATCTGTACTGCCCGAAATGTCGCTTCAAGGGCCCAGCGCCCGGCCGGCGTTTCTCGGCGCCGTGATCCGGCGGCCGGCTCGATCGACTACGATCGGGCCCATGGGCCATCGACTCACTCAAATCGCCACCCGCACTGGCGATGACGGCAGCACCGGTCTCGGCGACGGGAGCCGGGTGCGGAAAGACGACCTGCGTGTCCACGCGATGGGCGACATCGACGAGCTGAACTCGCAGCTCGGCGTTCTGCTTGCGGAGCCGCTCCCGGATGACGTGCGCGACTTGCTGGTGCTGATCCAGCATGAGCTGTTCAATCTCGGCGGCGAGCTGTCGATGCCCGGGCACGAGCTGCTCAAGACCAGCGCTGTCGCGGGGCTGGATGGCGCACTGGTGCACTACAACACCACCCTGCCTCGGCTGAAGGAATTCATTCTGCCCGCCGGCACCCGCAGCGCCGCCCTCGCCCACGTCGCGCGCACGATCGCGCGGCGTGCCGAACGTTCGGTGGTGGCACTCGGGACGGCGGAGCCGGTGCGCGACGCGGCGCGCCACTACCTGAACCGCCTCTCCGACCTGCTGTTCGTGCTGGCGCGCGTCCTCAACCGCGCCAACCTCGATGGCCGCGGCGGCGACGACGTCTACTGGAACAGCGAGAGATTGCGCCGGGCGGACGTCGACTGAACCCGGCGCTCCCCAGCGCTCAGCGCACCGGGGCGGTCGCGCCCGTGTGGAATTCGGTGGCGCTCAGTGCACCGTCGGTATCGACATCCAGCTCGTCGAAGCGCATCGAGATCGCGGGGAGCCGCGCCGCTTCCTCACGGCTCAGCTTGCCGTCGCTGTTGGTGTCCACCCGGAGGAACAAGGCGGTGATGGACGAGTCCTTGGGCGCCGGGGCCGCATTGCCGGCGGGCTGTGCATGCGCGCCCAGGGCGAGCGCACCGAGCGTCACCAGCAACACGCGGCGAGCCTGCTCGACCATGCTGCGGTCGAAGGCGGGAGTGGAAGAACAAGACATCAGCCTTCCTCAATTCGGTAATGGATAGAACACCCTGCCATTGAAGCGAGCCAGGACAGGCGGTACCAGCGTTTTTTCGCGACCTTACCCGCGTTACAGCCGCGGCCTGGCGCGTGACACCGAGCGAAAGCATCCACCCACTCTCCTGCTTCGCCGCCGCCCGGCATGTGGTCCGGGCAAAAAAAACCCGCCGAGATCCGAAGGATCAGGGCGGGCGGATCCCACTCGACGTGGGCTCTGCTGAGGGAAATTGGCCAGTTCAAGAGCCAGCGGGCATCGCCGCGGCGGGTCTCACCGGAACTGCATGAGGGTCATTGCACTACGCGGTGGGAGGCCACACCAGCCTTCTTGCCGCCCCTTACCGCGTTTACATGCAGCCTTCTGCACGCAACACGCACGCTGTCGGCTCGCCCGAGCCAGGTCGACCGTCGGCTCAGCCGCGGCGGCGCTTGACCGCCTCGGAGAGGATCTCCAGCACTTCAAGGGAATCGTCCCAGCCGATGCAGGCGTCGGTGATGCTCTTGCCGTAGGCGAGCTCACGAGGATCGTCCTTACCCGGCGTGAACTTCTGGGCGCCATCGTTCAGGTGGCTTTCCACCATCACGCCGAACACCCGCTGCGAGCCGGCAGCCACCTGGTCAGCGATGTCCCGCGCAACCGCCACCTGGCGCTTGTGCTGCTTGCTGGAGTTGGCGTGCGAGCAGTCCACCATCAAGGTGGCCGGCAGCTTGGCGGCTTCGAGATCCTGGCAAGCCGCTGCGACGCTGGTCGCGTCGTAATTCGGCGCCTTGCCGCCACGGAGGATCACGTGGCAGTCCTTGTTGCCCTTGGTCTCGACGATGGCCACCTGGCCGTTCTTGTGCACCGAAAGGAAGTGGTGCGGGCGACCGGCCGCCTGGATGGCATCGGTGGCGATCTTGATGTTTCCGTCGGTGCCGTTCTTGAAGCCGATCGGCGCCGACAGGCCCGAGGCGAGCTCGCGGTGCACCTGGCTTTCGGTGGTGCGGGCCCCGATCGCGCCCCAGGCGATCAGGTCGCCGATGTACTGCGGCGAGATCACGTCGAGGAACTCGCTGCCCGCCGGCACACCGACGCGATTGATGTCGATCAGGAGCTGGCGCGCAATGCGCAGCCCTTCGTCGATGCGGAAGCTTTCGTCGAGGTAGGGGTCGTTGATCAGCCCCTTCCAGCCCACCGTGGTGCGCGGCTTCTCGAAGTACACGCGCATCACGATCTCCAGCGTGCCCGCGTATTTCTCGCGCTGGGCAAGCAGGCGCCGGGCGTAGTCCACAGCAGCGACCGGGTCGTGAATCGAGCACGGGCCGATGACCACCAGCAGCCGGTCGTCCTGGTGCGACATGATTCTGCGGATGCGTTGACGCGTCTCGCCCACCAAGGTCTCGACCGGCGTGCCGCGGATCGGGAAAAAGCGGATCAAATGCTCCGGCGGTGGCAGCGGGGTCACGTCCTTGATCCTTTCGTCGTCGGTCTGGGAGGTTTTATCGACGGGCGCATACCAACCCTCGACGGCGCTGGTGGACTTGGCGTTCATGGGACGAGTTCTCCTGAAGGTGGGTGTGCGAGGGATAGGACGAAAAAAAACCGCCGGGGGGACCCGGCGGTTTCTTGGATTCGGTTCGCTCGTCTTCGGTTACGCGCTGGCCTCTCCTCCGCCGGTGCGGTGCGAGAACCAAAAGTAAAAGAAGGCGAAAGCGCGAGACATGGACAGTAATGTAGCACGCACCGTTGAGACTCCGTCAAGCCCCGCGTGGCATCCCCGCTGCACCGGGCCACGCTCAGATCAGGATGTCGGGTTCCGGCGGCGGCAGACGTTCGGCCGGCTCGCCGGGGCGCAGGCCCCGGGTGATGGCAGCCCACCAGCCCGGCTTGCGGCCGGGCGGATCGAGGGCCGGGTCCGGCTGGCGCAACACCTCCAGCTCGCCCAGCATGCGGGTGGCGACATCGATGAAGTCATGGCGCGACTCCTGGTCGTCACGCTCCCGCTCGGTGGCCTCGATCCAGACGTCGAGCAGCCACTGCACCTCGGTGAAGGTGACGGCGTAGTGGCGCAGGGTTTCGGGGATGACCTGCTGCCCGCCGAGCAGCACCATGCGCTCGGCCTCCAGCCGCGCCCGCATGTCCTGCTGAAGCTTGGCGCGCACCGGGCCCGAGGCCGTGCGCACCTGGCGCACGAACTTCATCAGGTCGGAGTTGATGCGCTCGGCTCGCTCGAGGACCGCCGGGTCGGGCGGCACACGGGGCGGCGAGGGCGGCGGGGTTTCGTCAGACATCGGCCGACCACGCGCCGTCATATCGCGTGGTCGCGTCAGCGTAGCCGGTCGTGTACGGACTCGCAAGCCGCGCCGCTGCCCGGCCGCCGCCGCCGTGAGAAAGCTCTCAGTCGCGGCGCTCAGGCCGTGCCGCCGACCGTCAGCGCATCGATGCGCAGTGTCGGCTGCCCCACGCCGACCGGCACGCTCTGGCCTTCCTTGCCGCAGGTGCCGACACCGGTATCCAGCTGCAGGTCGTTGCCGATCATGCTGACGCGGGTGAGCGCGTCGGGGCCGTTGCCGATGATGGTCGCGCCCTTGACCGGGTATTGGATGCGGCCGTTTTCCACCCAGTAGGCCTCGCTCGCGGAGAACACGAACTTGCCGCTCGTGATGTCGACCTGGCCGCCGCCGAAGTTGGTCGCGTACAGGCCCTTCTTGATGCTGGCCACGATCTCGTCGCGGCTCTTGTCGCCGGCCAGCATGTAGGTATTGGTCATGCGCGGCATCGGCACATGGGCATAGCTTTCGCGGCGCCCGTTGCCGGTCGGCTTCACCTTCATCAGGCGCGCGTTCATCGCGTCCTGGATGTAGCCGCGCAGGATGCCATCCTCGATCAGCACGTTGCGCTGCGACGCGTTGCCCTCGTCATCGACGTTGAGCGAACCCCGCCGGTCCGGCAAGGTGCCGTCGTCGAGCACCGTCACGCCCTTGGCGGCGACACGCTGGCCGACGCGGCCGGAGAACGCGCTCGAGCCCTTGCGGTTGAAGTCGCCCTCCAGGCCGTGACCCACCGCCTCGTGCAGCAGCACGCCGGGCCACCCCGGGCCGAGCACCACGGTCATCTCGCCGGCCGGCGCGGGCCGGCTCTCGAGATTGGTCAGCGCCGCGTTGACCGCGTCGTTGACATAAGCCTCAATGACCGAATCGTGGAAGTAGCCGAGCCCGAAGCGACCGCCGCCGCCCCCCGAGCCGACCTCACGACGGCCGTTCTGCTCGGCGATCACCGTCACCGACAGACGCACCAGCGGGCGCACGTCGGCGGCCAGGGTGCCGTCGGCCCGTGCGACCATCACGACGTCGTACTCGCCCATCAGGCCCGCCATCACCTGCACCACGCGCGGATCGCGGGCGCGAGCCAGCTTCTCGACCCGCTCCAGCAAGGCCACCTTCTGGGTGCTGTCGAGCGTGGCGATCGGATCCATCGGCCCGTACAGCGTGCGGCTGCCTGCCACCTGAGGGGCGCTGTTCACCTTGACGCGCCGGCTCTGGCCGCTGGCGGCGATGGTCCGCACGGTGCGGGCGGCATCCAGCAAGGCGTCGAGCGAAATGTCGTCCGAGTAGGCAAAGGCGGTTTTCTCGCCCGCCACGGCCCGCACGCCGACACCCTGGTCGATGCCGAAGCTGCCCGACTTCACGATGCCCTCCTCCAGGCTCCAGCCTTCGCTGCGCGTGTACTGGAAGTAGAGGTCCGCATCGTCGATGCGGTGCTCGCCGATCACGCGCAGCGCCTGCGCGAGTTTGGCCTCGTCGAGGCCAAACGGGTCCAGCAGCAGCGATTTCGCAATCGCCAGTCTTTCGAGGGTGGGTTCGCGCGAGATCATCGGGGCATTGTAGGCCGCCCCTCCAAGCCTGTGCGACCGTCAGGACAGCGGCCCTGCGGGAGAGGCCGGATCGACCACGAGCCGGCCCCGTCCGGCGTGCCTGGCGCGGTACAGCGCCCGGTCCGCGCGGGCCACCAGTTCACCCAGGCCTGCATCGCGGGCCGTCAATTCGGTCGCCCCCGCGCTGAAGCCGAGCGGGAAGCCGAGCGCCGGCGACACCTGCGCCGCCACCACCTCGCGCAGCCGGGGGTCCACCGCCTCGGCCGCCTGCAGCTTTGACATCGGCAGCACCACGCAAAATTCCTCCCCGCCATAACGGCCGGCCAGGTCCGAGGGCCGCAGCCCCCGCTGCAAAGCCTGGCTGAACAGCACCAGCGCACGATCCCCGCTGGAGTGGCCGCGGGTGTCGTTGATCTGCTTGAAGTGAGCAGGATGCCGGCGCCCACCGTGGCGAACTCCTCCGGCGGGATGCCGTACGAAGCCATCAGCAGCGCCCAACCCACCGACTCCAACCGCAAGGCCGCGCTCTACGCCCGTATGCGCCCGCGCGCGCGACTCCAGCTCACACCGACATACAGCGCCAAGGTCGTGAGCGTCACGTTGGCCACATCGTGAGGAACAGCGTCTGCGGATCGAGTTTCATGGTGGCAGGGACACATCATTCATTCTGCGATCGGCAGCCAGGCTGCGCAGGTACCGCACCCCGTCGACGGCGCGGCTGCCCCACCAGCTCAACAGCTCCCCGTCCACCATGCGGACACCGGCTCGGTGGCCGGCCGCAGCCAGCAGCGCCGCCACCCCGTCCCGGTGCGAGGCGTCGAATCGGTAGGGCTCGCTGCTCAGCAAGACCTCGTCCACCTCCGACAACCAAGCTGCCGACCAGTCGAAGGTCGGATAACGGGCAGCGCCCCGGGGCCCCCCCTCGATGGCGGGCAGGGTTTGCCAGTTCACCAGGGCCAGCAGCCGCGAGATGTAGGTATCGCGTGCCACGGTCATCCACGGCTCCCGCCACACGCAGTAAAGCACGGCTCGGCGAGGACGCGCGTCGGCCGGGCCGGTCAGCGCCAGCTGCTCCTGCAGCGCCTGCGTCAAAGCCTCGGCCCGATGGCGTACCCCGGGCAGCGCACCGAAGGTGTCGGCCAGCTGCCGGTACAGCGCGACGTTGTCCTCGGGCGAGCAGGGATGGGTGACCACCACGTGCGGCACGAACTCCTGCAGCGCCTCCACCGCGGGCCATTCGTTTTCGTCGACGTTGACGACGACATGCGTGGGCGCCAGACGGCGCAACTTGGCGAGGTTGACGCTCTTGGTGCCGCCGACCTTGGGAATGCCCGCCACCTGCTCGCGCGGGTGAATACAAAAACCGGTACGCGCTACCAGGTGTGGGCCCAGACCGAGCGCCACCAGGAGTTCGGTGGCGGAGGGCACCAGCGATGCGATGCGCGGGCTCTGCGCAGGGCCCGTGCCGACCTCACTCATGCGCGGGCTGGGGCGCGCCGCATACGCCGCAGAAGCGGTCGTTGCGCTGCACCACATGACCGCAGACGGCGCAGGTCGGCACCTGCAGGTCGTCCAGCAGGAGGTCGACATCCAGGGGGCGCGTCGAAGGTCGGTCGGTGGCCAGCGGTGAGCGGGCCATCGTGATCGTCGTGTCCAGGCCACTGGGCTGGGGCGGCGGAGCCAGGATGCCGCGCGGCGCAGGAACGCGCACGGGCGCCGTCGGCGTGGCGGGCTGTGCATCGGTCTGCCGGAACGCGGCCGGCTGTTCGTGCGCCAGCGCGGCGTCCACATGGGCGAGGTAGACCGCGCAGGCGCCGCGCAGATAGACCAGGCTCGGCAGCACGAGGCTGACGGCGAACACCACACCCCCGCCGATCAGCGCCGCGACGGCGTAGGGGCTGCTGACCGGCACACCGGCGCTCGTCAGGCTGCGCAGGCCGACGCCGAACAGGCCCGCCATCATTTGGCCGAGCGCCACGTCGGCGCCCAGCACCGCCGCCGCCAGGCGGGCCACCGCATGCCCGCCGGTCTGCACCACGAACATCACCATCGCGCCCACCAGCCAGGCCAGCACGCTGACGATCAGCATCATCACCACCACCCCCAGCAGGCGCTCGCGGCCGATGACGAACAGCCGGCTGGCACATTGCATGGTGCTGGCGCCGTCCCAGACGGCGGGCGCTGCCAGCGGCATGATGACGGTCGGCAGGGCCAGCAGCGCCAGCCCGCAGGCCACCACGGCGAGCGGCAGGACCAGCGTGAAGACCAGCGGCCCGAACACGGGCGTCTTGCACACCAGCAGCACCAACGCCACCAACAAACCGCCCACCGCATACGCTAGCGCCGTCAATGCCAGCACGCCTAGCAACCGGTGCGCCGTGCGCAGTGCGACTTTCAGGGCCTCCCCGACGGCGCGCCGCGGGCGGCCCTTGGCATCGTCCATCACGACGATGCCGGCCGCATTGCCGCCATAGAACGCCGCGCCGAGCGCCAGCAGCCCGTAGATGAGCGCCGCGAAGTCCTGCCCGCGGGCTGCCGCCTGCTGGGTCATAGCGAGCAGCAGGCCCGAGATTGAGAAGGTGCCGAGCAGCAAGCCCAGCGCAGGACCGTTGCGGACGGCATCCAGGCAACTCAACAACGCGTCTGCGGAACGGATCTTCTGACTGATGGACATGGTTTGAAGTCAAGGCCGTCCGGTCGCTCCAGCAAAGGCCGGGCCAGCAACTCAACGGAACTGGTTCTGCTCCTGGCGACGACGCTCCTGCTCGAGGAACTCGACACACCGGGGATGGCGGGCGTTGACCGGCTTCTGGCACTCGCTCTTGAGGCAAATCAGTGCTGAGATGAACACCCGCCCCGCGCACACCTCCGACGGCGCGGCCGGCTCCGGTGCGGGTGCGGGCGCAGCCGGCTGGGTTGCCGTCTGACGTGACATCTCCGCGGCCTTGGCGTTGCGGGCGGATTCGGCACGTGCCTTCGCCTCAGCTTCTGCCTTGGCTCGCGCCTTGGCGCGCGCCTCCGCCCTGGCCTTTGCCTTGGCCTCCGCCTCAGCCTTTTTCGCCGCGTCATCCCCTCCGGACAAGGAAGCCAGCGGATCGCCGGACGCGGCCGATGCTGCGGCCGCCGGCGGCTCGGCAGGCACGCTGGGCGCCACGGGTTCCGGAGCACTCGCCACCGGCTCCGGCAGCGGGATTTCGGAAGCCGCCACCGGCGGAGGCGGCGCGGGAACCGGTTCGACCGGTGCCGGCGGTGCTGAAGCCGGTACGGGAGCCGGCGGAATGGCGGCCGTCTCCGGCGCCGCAGGCGGTTCGGGCGCCATCGGGTTCCTCACCAGCAGCCAGATGGCGGCACCGACCAGCAAAAGCGCCAGCACGAGATACAGCACGGTCGCGTGCTTCTTGCGGCTGGAAGTCCCGCCTGGGACGGTCGCCGTGGCGCCGCTCGGTTCGGCAGGAACGGAGGCAGCTGCCGTGTCGGCGCCCGCCGGCGTGACGGCCGGCGCCGTCTTCATCGGTTCCGCCGGGACGGGAGCCACGGCGGCGGACGGCGGCGCCATCGGCACCGTCGGCGGGATCAGATCCAGCGGGTCGGGAAAGGCCGGGGCAGACGAAGCCGGCGCCTGCGGCGGGGGTGCCATGGGCGGCAGCGTCGACAAAGGGTCCAAGCCAAGGTCCACGTCGGACGGCTTCGGCGTCTGCGGCAGCGGCGCCGGGGGCGTTGCCGGCGTATCGAGTCCCAGACCCAGCAGATCGTCCATGGCGTTCGCTTCGCTCGCGTCGCCCTGCATCTTGGCGCCGCAGGCACGACAAGTCAGAGACGCCGCGTCGTTCGGCGTGCCGCAGGCAGGGCAAGGCTTCAGAGGTGGCGTGGTGGCCGAAACGGGCTCGGGTGCCGGCGCAGCGGCACCCGCTGCCACTCCGGCAAGAGACGCGCCGCAGCCCCGGCAAAAGCGGGCGTTGTCACGGTTGTCCGTACCGCATTTCGGGCAAGTCAAACTCATCTGGTCCTCCTGGAGCACCCGCACGGCCGAGCCGACAATTCGACCGCACCGGGAGGGCGCGTTTCGTCTTCGTTCTGAGGGCCGCACCGGGGCGGCAAGACGGGCGGGGCGATGATACCGAGCGGCTCTTCAATCACCAACCACGGTGAGGCGGAGGGGATTCGAGCAAAAAGGGAGATTTTGCCGCGAGAAAACGACCACTAAACCAGCGCTAAACAACACTTTTTCACACATCATGCGCACATCCCCCCCCTCCTCCCACATAATGGGTTCCCTGTTCTGGATGCGGCGCCTGGATCTGAGTGGTTCATGATGGGTAGAAGCTCCAAGTGACTGACTGTGTATTGAAAGGAGCTCTCTCATGGGCAACAAGCTTTATGTAGGCAATCTGGCCTATTCCGTGCGCGACGAAGATCTGAACGAGGCGTTTTCCCAATACGGCGCTGTGACCTCTGCCAAGGTCATGATGGACCGCGACACCGGCCGCTCCAAGGGTTTCGGCTTCGTTGAAATGGGTTCGGACGCTGAAGCTCAGTCCGCCATCAACGGCATGAACGGCCAAGCCCTGTCGGGTCGCGCCATCGTCGTCAACGAAGCCCGCCCCCGTGAAGAGCGTCCGGGCGGCTTCGGCGGCCCGCGCGGTGGCGGCGGCGGTTTCGGCGGCGGTGGCCGTCGTGAAGGCGGCTTCGGCGGTGGTGGTGGCGGTGGTGGCCGTGGCGGCTTCGGCGGCGGCGGTGGCGGCGGCCGAGGTGGCTTCGGCGGCGGTGGCCGCGGCGGCTACTGAGCCCTGATCCGGACAGCACTGCCTCGGTGGTGCTGCTCAAGAAAAAGCGACGTGGTGAAGACCCCGTCGCTTTTTTCATGCCCTGACGCTTTCCGCTGCAGCCCTCAGACTGGCGGGTCGACGCGCTGCTTCCTGGGCCGGCGGCAGCAGCGCGATGGGCAGGGCCGAAGCCGTGCCTCTCGATGCCTGCCTCACCCGGGACGCGTCATCTCCAGCGGATTGATCCAGCGGTCGTAGTCTTCGGCGCTCACCTTCCCCGTCGCCAGGGCCGCCTCCCGCAACGTCAGCCCTTCGTGATGGGCCCGCTTGGCGATCTGGGCCGCCAAGTCGTAGCCGATGTGCCGGTTCAGGGCCGTCACCAGCATCAGGTTGCGCTCCAGGTTCTCGTCGATGACCGCCTCGTTGGGCGCCAGCCCCTGGGCACAGTAGGCATCGAACGCCAGGCAGGCATCGGCGATGAGGTCGATGCTTTCGAGCACGTTGTGCACCATCACCGGCTTGTAGACGTTCAGCTGGAAGTTGCCTTGGGTGCCGGCGAACGCCACGGTCGTATCGTTGCCGAAGACCTGCACGCAAACCATCGTCATCGCCTCGCATTGGGTCGGGTTGACTTTGCCCGGCATGATGGACGAGCCCGGTTCGTTCTCGGGGATGCGCAGCTCGCCAATCCCGGCACGCGGGCCGCTCGCCAGCCAGCGCACGTCGTTGGCCAGCTTCATCAGGCCGCCTGCGAGCGTGCGCAGAGCCGCCGAGGTCTGCACCAGCGCGTCGTGCGCCGACAGGGCGAAAAACTTGTCCGGCGCCGACTGGAAAGGCCGTCCGGTCAGCTCCGACAGGCGTTCGGCGACCCGATCACCGAACAGCGGGTGGGCGTTGAGGCCGGTGCCCACCGCCGTGCCGCCGATTGCCAGCTCCTGCAGGCCGCTCAGACTGCTACGCACCGCCGCCAGGCCGAAGTCGAGCTGGGCGACCCACGCGCCGATCTCCTGCCCCAAGGTGATGGGCGTCGCGTCCTGCAGGTGGGTCCGGCCGGTCTTGACCAGATGGCGGTACTCGTGGGCCTTCGCGGCCAGGGTGTTGCGCAAGGCGCTGACGGCCGGGAAGAGCCGCAGGTGCAACTGCTCGACCGTGGCGACATACATCGCGGTGGGAAAGGTGTCGTTGGACGACTGGCCGCGGTTGACGTGATCATTCGGGTGCACCGGCTGCTTGCTGCCGAGTACCCCACCGGCCATTTCGATGGCGCGATTGGCGATGACCTCGTTGGCATTCATGTTCGACTGCGTGCCGGAGCCGGTCTGGAATACCACCAGCGGGAAGTGCTCGTCCAAGCGCCCTTCGATGACCTCGTCGGCGGCCCGAACGATCAGCTGCGCGATGTCCTCCGGCAACTCCCCGAGCTCTGCATTGGCCTGGGCCGCCGCCTTCTTCAGCAGGCCCAGGGCACGGATCACCGGGCGCTGGAATTTGAAGCGCGACACTCCGATTGGGAAATGGTGCATGGACCGCTGGGTCTGTGCACCCCAGTAGCGGTCGGCCAGGACCTCGACGGCCCCCATGGAGTCGGTTTCGATGCGGGTGGCAAGAGACATGGGCTAGCTCCGTGGACCAAGTACTTCCAACGTTCAGTCGCATACCGGCACAAGCCGATACCCCTGGCCTTCGATCCCAGGGAGTGGCGGCTCACTACGATAACGCCGAATCACAACACCGACCAGGGAGGTCGACCATGCAGCTGACACAGCCGCTCAACGAAGTGCTCGGCAAGCACATCAGTCACCTGTGCCCGTTCAGTCTGGGGCAGATGAATGGGGAGAATCACTGCGCTCACTTTGTGAGCCATATGCTGGGTTATGAGTTTGCCGAGACCTGCAAGAACCTTAAGTTCACCGATAAAAAACGTTCGGAAAGGGGCGCGACCATCCGAGTGAACAGCTTGTTCAATGCCGCCTCACACACCGGGCAATGGGACGACAAGCCGCTGCACCTGTCGTCTTGCCTCCTCTATGTCACGCTGTCGAGCAACATCACGCAAGCAGGCCACCGGATCATGATGGGTACTCAGCGTCAGAAACACATCGGCATCTTCATTGACGGACGGGTGTGGCACTACAGCAATCTCAGCGACAAGATCACCGTGGATCCCCTTCCAGATTTCGTACGCAAGTTCACCCACGCCTACAGAACGGCCGGGAGCACTGTTCAGTTCTTCTACGGAGACTTCCTGTGAAACACGTTTGGTTGCTGGTGCCTCTGCTGGTAGCACCTCTCGCCGGGTCGGCGCAGAGCGTCAACCCGGTGTGGGGAACTCCGGTGACGATCAAGGCCGACACGCCACCTCGTGGAGCGCAGATCGTTCAACTCTTCCTTGAGAACGCGACGCTGCCTTTGAAAGGTACAGGATGCAGCCATGGCGGCGAGAACGAAACGCGTACGCTTCGCGAGGCACTGGCCCTCGTGTTAGGAGACGGTCTCGACCAGCCCCACTACAAAACGGTTTTGAGTGGATCGTGCAAAACCGAGGTTCTCGAAGCTGCGCCCGGGAAGCCGGCGCCAGCTTGGGCGTGCTCCTTGCATACCGTCGACAGCGACCGGAAAGGTGGAGTCGTCGCAAGCGCCTCCATTCGCGCGGGGTTCACGAAAGACAGCTGGACTCTCATTCCGGGCAGCCTCATCTGTCTTTGACGGCATCAGTTCCCGGCACCGTGCCCTCTTTCCACACCATCTCTTCACTCCACCCCAAAACCCCGAAGTCCCCCTTCCTCACCTCCGCGTCGCTCTCACAGAAGAACTCGTCCAGCTGAGGCGGCGCCACGCTGGTACCGGCCAGCATCGCGTGCACCTGCCCTCGGTGGTGGATCTGATGCTCGAACAGATGCGCCAGCAAGCGGTGCATCCGTTCCGGGCAGAGACGTCCTTCCCGGGGCACATTCACCGTCGAGGTCACGCTGGCCTCGTCGAGGGATCGGCACAGGGCGATCAAGCGCTCGTCTACCGCCTGTTGCGCCGCCGCCAGGGCCGGGCAGGTGCTGAACGGTTGCTCTGGGTCGAAATAGGCCCGCCATGCCTCGTTGGGCGGCTGGCCACGCAAGGAGCGCTCCATCGCGTCCACGTAGTACCAGTCCACCGTCACGATGTGGTTCAGGGTCGCGGCAATAGACGGGAAAAAACCGGTGCGCCGGGCGGTGAACGCATCCTGACCGAGTTGCCCACAGGCTTGCAGCAGGCGATGGTTGGCCCAGCGGTTGTTGCAGGCCCAGGTCCACAGAAAGTGCGGCAGGCTGGTCACGGCGGCGCCCGGCAGTGAGAACGTCAACCGATTCTGCCGGCCCGGCGCACGCCGGCCTAGCAGCCGGCCGATGACCTCAAGCCCGTCGGGGCCGCGGCCGTGTCACTCGCCTTGACGCTTCTTGCGAGCCCGCCCCGCGAGCGCTCGGTCGAACAGCCAGTTGGGCAGCACGCGCAGCAGCTTGGTGACGATCCCCATCTGCCAAGGAATCACACGATAGCTCGCGCCCGCGCTGATGGCCCGGAAGGCACGCTCGGCAAAGGTCTCCGCGCTGAGCAGGAAGGGCATCGAGTAGCGGTTGCCGCGCGTCAGCGGCGTGTCGATATAGCCCGGCGCAATGGTCACGACGCGCACGCCCGACGGCCTCAGCTCGCCGCGCAGGCTTTCGCAATAGCTCACCACCGCGGCCTTGCTGGCGCAGTAGGCGCCGTGCCCAGGCAGCCCTCGAATTGCTGCGACGCTCGCGATGCCCACCAGCACGCCGGATCCCCGCGCGCGCATCGGGTCGATGAAGGGATGAAAGGTGGCCGCCATGCCGAGATTGTTGGTCTCGAAGGTCGCCCGCATCACCTCCAGATCGGCGTACTGCGCCGTGTCGATGCCGACGCTGATGCCCGCGTTGGCGATCACGACATCGGGCACGCCTTGTTGGGCCACACAAGCCTTGCCCGCCGTCACGATGCTCTCGACGTCGCGAACGTCCGCGGCATAGACCGCCCACCGCTGCGCATCGAAGCCCTGTGCGCGGCACCAGGCCTCGATCTCCGCGGCACGCCGTGCCACCAGCGCAAGCCGGTAGCCCGCCGCGTGGTAGCGCATCGCCAGCGCTTGGCCGATGCCGCTGGAGGCGCCGGTGATGTAAACGAGAGGGGCTGTCATCGATGTTCGTGTCATAGGAAAAAACAGGCCGGGAAGCACCTCAGCGCTGGGGCGGCAAGGTGCCGCGCACGGCACCCTTGAGTTCGAGCACCTGCTTCCGGTGGTCGTAGCGCAGCGACGCACCCCGCACCTCCATGTCACCTTGCCGCAAGGTCACCGGCAAGTGCGATTCCACCCGCTCCTGCTCGGTGTAGACGTGCAGGTACTCGCCGCTGAACTCCATGCGGCGATTCTGGGCCACGTCCTGAGCACCATGCGCCTCGCGCACCACCCGTGCACCACCGAACAGCTGCACCTCGCTGCCATCGGCGCTCGACAAGGCCCGATCGGCCGTCGCCAGCGTCACCCGACCCTGCTCGTCGACCGAGCGCATGCGCACCTCGTCGATCTCCAGCGTGTCCGTGTCGGGATAGTGGCGCAGCTCGCGCCCCTCGAGCACATTGCGGGGCCGCCCGGCGGCCGTGAAGTGCTGCACCGAAAAGCGGTTCATCACATAGTCGGGCTCGTGCCGGATCGGCAACTCGGCACGCGGGCCGTCCGGCACCGGCGTGTGCTTGACCAGCCACCAGGTGGCCCCGGCCAGCAGTGCCAGCACCAGCAGCGGCAGATAACTCCAGAGCTGGTCGCGCCAGCGCATCTCCGAGCCGGTGGGCGCTCCCGACCTCGGCGCTGCCGGCGCCAGCACCACACGCTCCGACCGTCCACTCATGCAGTGCGTCCGTCGTCCAGCGTTTCGAGGTGGCTCTGCAGCAGGCCGGCATAGCGGCCCTGGGCACTCAGCAGCAGGTCGCAGAATTCGCGCGCGGCCCCATGACCTCCAGCGGCTTCCGTGACATGGTGGGCCGCGGCGCGCGCCTCCACATGCGCACCGGCTGGTGCACAGGCGAAGGCGGCACGCACCATCAGGGGCAGGTCCGGCCAGTCGTCGCCCATCACCGCCAGTTCATCCCAGCCCAGCTTCAGCTCGACCAGCAGCCGCTCGGCCACCGCCAGCTTGTCGTGCACGCCGTAATAGGCGTGCGGCAGGCCGAGGTCGGCGACACGCCGCCGCACCGCCGGCGAATCGCGTCCGGTGATGACCACCGGAACGATGCCGCCGCGAGCCAGCAGCTTCAGGCCGTGGCCGTCCAGTGTATGGAAGGCCTTGAAGATCTCGCCGGCCTCGGCGATGTAGATGCGCCCGTCGGTCAGCACGCCATCGACGTCGAACACCGCGGCTCGCACGCCCTGGGCCTGCAGCAGCAGCTCGGGCGCAAAACTCAGGTGGGGTTGCAGGAGGCGCATGCCGTCAGATCACCTTCGCGCGCATCAGGTCGTTGAAATTCAAGGCCCCCACGAGCAGACCGTCGGCGTCGGTCACCAGCACCGAGGTGATGCGGGCCTCCTCCATCAGGTCGGCCGCTTCGACGGCCAGCGCGTCCTCGCGCACCTGGCGCGGGTTGGGCGTCATCACCTCGGACGCCTTGAGCTTGCGCAAGTCCCGACCCCCTTCGATCTGGCGACGCAGGTCGCCGTCGGTGAAGATGCCGATCACCCGCCCCTGGTCGTCGACCACCGCAGTCGAACCCAGCCCCTTGGCGGACATCTCGCGCATCATCTCGGTGAACACGGTCGAGGCCAGCACCTTGGGCACGGCGGCGCCGCTGCGCATCACGTCGCGCACATGCGTGAGCAGCTTGCGTCCCAGCGCACCGCCCGGGTGCGAACGCGCGAAGTCCTCTTCCCTGAAGCCGCGCGCGTCCAGCAGCGCGACGGCCAGGGCGTCGCCCAGGGCCATCTGCGCCGTCGTGCTGGCGGTCGGCGCCAGGTTCAGCGGGCAGGCCTCCTTGGCCACCGAGGTGTCGAGCACCACCTCCGCGTGCCGCGCGAGGGTGGACTCGGCCCGTCCGGTCAGTGCGATCAGCGGAATGGAGAGCCGCTTGAGCACCGGCAGGATGGCCGTCAGCTCGTCGCTTTCGCCGGAGTTGGAGATCGCCAGCACCAGGTCGTGGGCCGTGATCATGCCGAGGTCGCCATGGCTGGCCTCGGCGGGGTGGACGAACATCGCCGGCGTTCCGGTGGAGGCCAGCGTGGCGGCCATCTTGCGGCCGACATGCCCGCTCTTGCCCATGCCCATCACGACAACCCGGCCCTCGCACTGCAGCACCAGCTGCACCGCGCACGCAAACGGCTCGCCCACGCGCTGCCGCAGCCCAGCGAGGGCCGCGGCCTCGATGTCCAGCGTATCGCGGGCCAGTTCGACCGCACGTGCCCGGTCGAAAGCGATCTGCGGTTTTTGAGGGATAGTACGTTCAGACACAGGGAGCCATCGGTCGATTAGGATTCGCAGATTCTAGGCTTCGGCCCTGTCCCCCGTCGGCAGGTCACCGGCTGCGCCCCGCAACTGCTTCCTTGATGGCCTCCACCCTCGAACTCGTCCTGCTCTATCTCCTCGCCGCCGTCCTCGGCGTGGCCGCCTGCCGTTCCTTGAAGCTGCCGCCCATGCTCGGCTACCTGGCCGTCGGCATCCTCATCGGGCCCAACGCGCTGGCGCTGGCCCGCGACACGGCAGGCATCCGCTATCTGGCCGAATTCGGTGTCGTTTTCCTGATGTTCGCGATCGGGCTGGAGTTCAACCTGCCCAAGCTCAAGAGCATGCGCAAAGCGGTGTTCGGCCTCGGCCTGAGCGAGGTGGTGGTGACCATGGCGGTCACGGTCGCCGGCAATGCCGCGCTGAGCTGGGCCTTCGCCGCTGCGGGGCAGCGTTGGGCCCTGCCCTGGCAAACCGCGGTGGCACTGGGCGGCGCGCTGGCGATGTCCTCCACCGCCATCGTCGTGAAGCTGATGGCCGAGCGCTTGGAGCTCGAAAGCGAACATGGCCGGCGCGTGATGGGCGTGTTGCTGTTCCAGGATCTGGCCGTGGTGCCGCTGCTGGTGCTCATCCCGGCACTCGGCTCGTCCGCCGAGGACATGGCGCAAGCGCTGGGCTGGGCGACGCTCAAGGCCGCCGCCCTGCTGACCGTGCTGCTGGTCGGCGGGCAGCGCGTGATGCGCTGGTGGCTGACCCTGGTGGCGCGGCGCAAGAGCGAAGAGCTGTTCATCCTCAACCTGCTGCTGGTGACGCTGGGACTGGCATGGCTGACCGAGCATGCCGGGCTGTCGCTGGCGCTCGGGGCCTTCGTGGCCGGCATGCTGATCGCCGAAACCGAGTACAAGCACCAGGTCGAAACCGACATCCGGCCCTTTCACGATGTCCTGCTGGGGCTGTTTTTCATCACCATCGGGATGCTGCTCGACTGGCGCCTGGTGCTGGAGCAATGGCCGCTGGTGCTGCTGCTCATGTCGGCCCCGGTGGTCTTCAAGTTCGTGCTGGTGACGGCGCTGGCCAAGGCCTTCGGCTCACCGACCGGCGTCGCGATGCGCACCGGCCTCTACCTGGCGCAAGCGGGCGAGTTCGGCCTGGTGCTGCTCAACCTCGCGACCGACCACCGGCTGGTGGAGCCGGCGCTGCGCAGCGCGGTGCTCGCCTCCATGGTGCTGTCGATGCTGGCCACGCCCTTTATCGTGCAGTACAGCAACCGCATCGTGATGCGCCTGTCGGCCAACGACTGGCTGATGCAGTCCGTGGCGATGACCAGCATCGCCAAGCGCGCCATCAACACCGCCCAGCACGTGATCATCTGCGGCTACGGCCGCAGCGGCCAGAACCTGGCCCGCATGCTGGAGTCCGAACAGATCCCCTACATGGCGCTCGACCTCGATCCTGACCGGGTGCGCCAGGCCGCCGCCGCCGGCCAGAGCGTCGTGTTCGGCGACGCCGCCCGGCTGCAGAGCCTGATGGCCGCCGGCCTGGCCCGTGCCAGCCTGGTGGTGGTGAGCTACCACGACACGCCTTCGGCACTGAAGATCCTGCAGCTGGTGCAGGACCATGCGCCCAAGGTCCCGGTGGTGGTGCGTACCATCGACGACAGCGACCTCGAAAAGCTGCGTGCGGCCGGCGCCGCCGAGGTGGTGCCCGAGGCAATCGAAGGCTCGCTGATGCTGGCTTCGCACGCGCTGGCCCTGGTCGGCGTGCCGATGCGGCGGGTCATCCGGGTTGTGCAGGACCAGCGTGACGCACGCTACAGCCTGCTGCGCGGCTATTTCCACGGCGCCGACGACGACACCAGCAACGAGCTCAGCCACGAGCGCCTGCAGTCGGTCACCCTGCCGCCCGGCTCCTCCTTGTGCGGCCAGCCGCTGCTGCATGCCGCGCTGCACGCGGTCGGCGTCAATGTGCTGTCGGTGCGGCGTGCCCACGGCGGTGTCGTGCGCCCCGACGACCAACTGGTGATGGCGGCCGGCGACACCCTGGTGCTGTCCGGGCTGCCCGAGCCGCTGGCCCTGGCGGAGCAGAAGCTGCTGGCCGGCTGACCGCGCACAAACCACCGGGCACCGGGCCCGGGACGGCAACGAAAAAAGCCCCGCGTCTCGCAGCTGCTCTGCCCGCGGCAGAGGCTTCGCGCGACAATGGCGGCCTGCGCCCGGACGCTGGGCCTTGCCGCTCCGCTCGCCGCCTCCTCCGCTTCCCCCGCTTTACCCCATCTCCCCCGATCCGGAGCCCCACCATGGACGACCGCGCCTACATCAAGAGCCACATCCGCACCGTATCTGACTGGCCCGAGCCCGGCGTGCAGTTCCGTGACATCACGCCGCTGCTGCAGAGCCCCAAGGTGTTTCGTGTGCTGATCGACCAGTTCGTGCACCGCTACTTCGACGTCCGCCCCGATGTCATTGCCGGGCTGGACGCACGCGGCTTCATCATCGGCTCGGTGCTCGCCTACGAGCTCAATGTCGGCTTCGTGCCGATCCGCAAGAAGGGCAAGCTGCCGTTCACGACGGTCGAGGAGACCTACGAGCTCGAATACGGCTCGGCGACCGTGGAGTTGCACACCGACGCTGTCAAGGCCGGCGACAAGGTGGTGCTGATCGACGACCTGATCGCCACCGGCGGCACCATGATGGCCGGCAAGCGCCTGCTGGAGCGCCTGGGCGCCACCGTGATCGAGGGCGCGGCCATCGTCGACCTGCCCGAGTTGAAGGGCTCGGAACGGCTGCGGTCCGCGGGGCTGCCGCTGTTCACGCTGCTGTCCTTCGAAGGCCACTGAGCCGGGCCTTCGCTGCGGCGGCATCGGCGACCCGGTCCGGTCAGCCCGCCGTGCCGCCGAGCGCTCAGGTCATCGGCATCTGTTTGGTCAGAGAGGCCTGCATGCGGGCCGTCATGACGGCACCGGCGGCACGCAGCACCTCCAGCGCGATGGTCGGCACACGCACCGCCAGTTCCTCGAAGCGCGGCAGGCGCAGGGCCCAGATCAGGCCGGGCGTCATCGCTTCCACATTCGCGCTGCGGCCCACATCGGCGAACAGACTGGGCTCGCCGAAAACGGCACCCGGCCGCAGGATGGCGACCTTGCTCGCGCCCGGCGCGCCGCCGCTCACATAGACCTGCATCGAGCCCTGGGCGAGAAAGTACATCGTGCGGTCGTGATCGCCCTGGCGGATCACCTGATCGCCGGTGCGCACCTCGTGCCGCGTGAGGTACTGCGACACCGTGCGCCATTGCTGCGCGTCGAGGCGCGCGCGGAAGGCGTCCTGGGTGTTGAGCGAATGAATCGCGGTGACCAGTTCGTCGAAGTTCATCTTGCTTCCCCCTCATGCGCCGCTGACGGGCGAGCCGTGACCGCGCCGGCACGTCCTTGTACCTATCAACTCGCGCGATTATCAGGCGTGGCTTGCCGCAGCCACAATGGCCGCGCTCCTCGGCCCCCTCAAGCGGGCGTCCGTGGGTGCCGGTCGGTCACTTGCCGATGCAGAAGCGGCTGAAGATTTCGCCGAGCAGGTCGTCGGCGCTGAACTGACCGGTGATCTCGCCCAGCGCGTTGTGGGCCAGGCGCAATTCCTCGGCGAACAGATCGAGCGCCTGGTCCGCGGCCGAGGCATGTTCGCCGGCCAGGTCGAGGTGAGCGGCCGCACGTTTCAGTGCCTGGACGTGCCGCTCGCGCGCGATGAAAACGCCTTCGGGCTGCGCGTGCCAACCGGCCAGTTCCAGCAACAAGGCACGCAGCTCGTCGAGACCCTCGCCGGTCTTCGCCGACAAGGCAAGGTGGCGCACGCCGGGTTCCGACGCCGGCTCCTGCCCCGCGTCGACCTTGTTGTACACGTGAACCAGCCGCGCGCCGGCCGGCAGGCGCCGGGCGATGTCGACATCGCCAGCGTCGTAGTCGGCCTGGCCCAGCCGCGTCAGGTCGTGCAGGAACAGCACCGCGTCGGCGCCGGCGATCTCGGCCCAGGTGCGCGCGATGCCGATACGCTCCACCTCGTCGGCAGCCGCCTCGTCCGAGCGCAGCCCGGCGGTGTCGATCACGTGCAGCGGCACGCCGGCGATCTGGATCGTCTCGCTGACCTTGTCGCGGGTGGTGCCCGGGATGGGTGTCACGATCGCAAGCTCCGCCCCGGCCAGCGCATTGAGCAGCGAACTCTTGCCCACATTGGGCTGCCCGGCCAGCACCACCTTGATGCCTTCACGCAGCAGCGCCCCTTGGCGCGCGCGGTCCAGCACAGCCGCCAGCGTCTCCGCCAGCCGGCGCAGCTGCCCGCGCGCATCAGCCTTTTCGAGGAAGTCGATCTCCTCCTCCGGAAAGTCGAGCGTCGCCTCGACCAGCATGCGCAAGTGCACCATGCCGTCGCGCAGCGCGTGAACCTGCTGAGAGAACACCCCGGTCAGCGAACGGCTGGCCGAGCGCGCCGCTGCCTCGGTGCTCGCGTCGATCAGGTCGGCCACCGCCTCCGCCTGGGCCAGGTCGAGCTTGTCATTGAGGAAGGCCCGCTCGGTGAACTCGCCCGGCTCGGCCAGGCGCAGCGCGGGCAGGTGCTGCCTCGCCACCTCCAGGCAGCGCGCCAGCAGCAACTGCAGCACCACCGGCCCGCCATGCGCCTGCAGCTCCAGGACGTCCTCGCCGGTGTAGGAGTGCGGGGCCGGGAAATAGAGCGCCAGCCCGTGGTCGATCGGCTGACCCTGGCCGTCCTTGAAAGGCAGGTAGCTCGCATGCCGCGGCTTCAGCGTCTGCCCCAGCAGCGCCTCGACGAAGCCGCCCAGCTGCTTGCCGGACACGCGCACGATGCCAACCGCGCCGCGTCCCGGGGCGGTGGCGATGGCGACGACGGGGTCGAGATGGCGGCTCAGCATGGTGGTGTCGGACTTTGTCGGGATTGTGGAGCAGGGCGGGCCCTGCGCGACAAGAGGCTCAAGCAGCGACGCCCCGGGCCTTGCGGCCGCGGGGCGTCGCGCGCTCAGGGGCGGCCGCTTACTTCAGCACGCCCAGGCGCTTGTTGATGAACCACTGCTGCGCGATCGACAGCAGGTTGTTCGTCAGCCAGTACAGCACCAGACCGGCCGGGAAGAAGAAGAACATCACCGAGAAGACCAGCGGCATGATCCACATCATGCGGGCCTGCACCGGGTCCGGCGGGGTCGGGTTGAGCCAGGTCTGCAGCAAGGTCGAGGCCGTCATCAGCAGCGGCAGCACGAAAAACGGATCCTTCACCGACAGGTCGGTGATCCACAGCACCCAGGGCGCACCGCGCATCTCCACCGAGGACAGCAGCACCCAGTACAGTGCGATGAACACCGGGATCTGGACCATGATGGGGAAACAGCCGCCCATCGGGTTGACCTTCTCCTCGCGGTAGATGCGCATCATCTCCTGCTGCATCTGCTGCGGCTTGTCCTTGTAGCGCTCGCGCAGCTCCTGCACCCGCGGGGCCACCACCTTCATCTTCGCCATCGACTGGTAGGCCTTGGCGTTGAGCCAGTAGAAGGCGATCTTCAGCAGCACCACCAGCGCAACGATGGCCCAGCCCCAGTTGCCGATCAGCGTGTGCAGCTTGTCGAGCAGCCAGAACAGCGGCTTGGACAGGATGGTGAACCAGCCGTAGTCCTTCACCAGCTCGAGGCCCGGCGCCAGTTGCTCCAGCTTCTTTTCTTCCTGCGGGCCGGCGAACAGGGTGGTTTCCACCGTCTGCGTGGCCTTGGGCGCCAGGGTCGGCAGCGACTGCACCATCGCGACGCGGTAGAGGCTGTCCGTCTTGTTCACGCGGAACTCGCGCTGGGCCGGCTGGACGTTCAGCCAAGCCGATGCGAAGTAATGTTCCACCATGGCTACCCAGCCGTTGTCCGCCGCCGGCGGCAGCTCGGCCTTGTTGGCGTCGATGTCCGCGAAGTCGATCTTCTGGAACTTCGTCGCGTCGGTGTAGACCGCCGGGCCGGTGAAGGTCGATGCGGGGCTGGTGAAGCTCGAGAAGAAACCGCCGCTGCTGACGTTGGCGGGCATCGTGCGCGCCAGCTGCAGGTAGAGCTGCGGTTCACGCGGCTGGTCGCCGGTGTTCAACACCTCGTGCTTGACGCCGATGGCGTAATTGCCGCGTTTGAACACGTAGGTCTTGCGGTACTGCAGGCCGTTGACGACCGGCGACTCCAGCACCACCGCCAGCTCGTCCTTGCCTTCGGCCAGGCTGCGCTCGCCCGGCAGGGCCGTCATCACGGTGGTGTGGTTGGGGAAGGGACCGCCGCCGTCCTGCCGGTTGATCAGACCGCTCTGCGCCAGGTAGGTGCGCTGGGCCGAGCTGTCGAGCAGCGTGACCGTCTGCTTGGCATCGGCCTGGTCCTCGTAGCGCAGCAGCTCCAGCCTGGTGACGCTGCCGCCCTGGGTATCGATCACGGCACGGAAGACGTCGGTCGTGATCGTCAGCTTCTCGGCGGCGACGGCCGGTGCCTGGGCCGCGATGGCGCCTCCGCCCGCGGCCGTACCCGCAGCGGCCGGCAGCGAAGCCGACCCCGCCGCGTCGGGCGGCGGTGCCGAAGCCGTGACCGCGGGCGGCGCCGGCGTGAACATCGACGGCCTGCCGTTGTGCTTGTTCCAGGCGTCCCAGAGCAGGACGAGGGACATCGTGAACACCACCCAGAGGATGGTGCGGCGCATATCGGTCATGGAGACGACTCGCTGTTAGAGGTGGTCGTGCCGCCGGCGCTCGCGGCCGGTGTCACGAAACGGGAAAACAGACGGGGCGCGTCGGCGGGCACCGGGTCGGCCCCGCCCTCGCACCAGGGGTGGCAGCGGCCCAGCCGCCGCAGCGTCAGGTAGCTGCCGGCCGCCGCCCCGTGCCGCTCCAGCGCTTCGAGCGCATAGGCCGAACAGGTCGGATGAAAACGGCAGTTCGCGCCCAGCCAGGGGCTGAGCAGCAGGCGGTAGCCTTGTACCAGGAGGATGAGTGCTCGCTTGATCATCGCCAGGCCGTCAGATGAGGGTGCACGCTGCCGGCTCAAGGTGCCGGTGCAAGGGCTTTCGAGCTCAACGAGCGGGCGGCACGCGGCCCGGCCTGCTTCAGCAGGCCGTCGAGCTCGGCGCGCGCGGCGTCTCTCAGGGCATCGGACGCGGCACTGGGGAATTGCTTGCGATCGAAAGCAGCACGCAGCCGCACCACCCATACCCCGGAAGGCATGGTGGGCAGGACACGTTCGAAGGCAGCGAACACCTGGCGCTTCAGCAGGGACCGCGTGACCGAGCGGCGCGCCCAGCGTTTGGGAAGCACCGTGCCGACCAGGGCCAGGTGCGACCGGCGCAGCGCTCCGGAGCCTGTCACCGGGGAGACATCCACAGCCTGAAGCAGCTCAGGGGCAGGCCCTGTTGACAACTTCTCGGGAACCGGCTGCGGCGCCGCCCTTTCGGCCGGGTCCGCAGGGGGCACGAAGTGCACCACGAAGTGCGCGCTGCGCGCCACGACAGCCGGCGAGCCGGCGCCCAGCGCCCGCTCGAAGTCGGCTTTCTGCTTGAGCCGCCGCATCGAGGCGGGGCCCGTCACAGCCTCATCCCGCCGCGGCCGGAGCTGTCCTTGCGGCAGTTCCAAGGGGAACCGCGGCCCGGCTCAGCGACCTCAGACGGCCAGACGCTTGCGGCCCTTGGCACGACGGGCGTTGATGACCTTGCGGCCACCGCGCGTCTTCATGCGGACCAGGAAACCGTGGGTACGGGCGCGGCGGACCTTGGAGGGTTGGTAGGTGCGTTTCATGTTCGATTCCTCAAGCGCCCGACCGCACCCGCGATGTGGATGGTTAGGGCGTCAAACCACGCCCTCACGGGGCGTCAAAGCGAGGCCCGCACAGCGCGGGCCAAGGGGCTTTCTCCGACCTCCGGCGGCTCCTGCGACGCCTGGGCGCACGCAAGCCCCTCTCAGGACGGCCCGACGAAACGGGCGCGGGCCCCGGCTGTCCGTAACGCACGAGCCGTGAGGCCCAACGCTCGGACAACAAAAAGCCGGAATTCGGGAAACCCTCGATTACAGCAAAATCTTCCTTTGTGGTCAACGACTTAGCCGGCAAGACAGAGGGTTGTGCAGGGCTTCACGCAGTGCACAGCCTTGTGGATAACTGGCGTAAAACTCGCCGCGGGAGGGTAGAATCGCGCCGCTCCAGAAAGAGTTTTCCACAAAATACATGAGCTCCGACCTTTGGCAGCGCTGCTGCGAGCGACTCGCGGCGGAGATGCCAGAACAGCAATTCAACACCTGGATCCGCCCCCTCCCGCCTGGCGTCGTTTCCGACGCCGAGGCCGGCCAGGTGGTGTCCGTGCGCGTCCCCAACCGTTTCAAGCTCGACTGGATCCGCAACCAGTACGCCCCCCGCATCGAGATGCTGCTGGCCGACCTGGCCGGCCAGCCCGTCAAGCTCGAGCTGTCGCTCGCGCCGCGCGACGGTCAGCCCGCGCCGCGTCCGGTCGCGGCGGCCGCCGAGGTCGCGATGGCGGCGGCGCCCTCCGCAGCGCTCGCCCTACACGCCTACAACGGCACCCCGGCCGCGGCCGTCGTCGCACCGGTTCCCGCGCCGTCCTCGCCGCAGGTGTCGCATGCCGTGTCGGCCGCCTCGCGCAGCCGGCTCAACACCAGCCTCACCTTCGACACCCTGGTGCCGGGCCGCGCCAACCAGATGGCCCGCACGGCCGCACTGCATGTGGCCGGCGCCCCGGGCCAGATGTACAACCCGCTGTTCATCTACGGCGGGGTCGGCCTGGGCAAGACCCACTTGATGAACGCGGTCGGCAACGCCCTGCTGGCCGACAACCCCAACGCGCGCATCCTCTACCTGCACGCCGAACAGTTCATCACCGACGTCGTCAAGAACTACCAGCGCAAGACCTTCGACGAGCTGAAGGCGAAGTACCACCAGCTCGACCTGCTGCTGATCGACGACGTGCAGTTTTTTGCCGGCAAGGAGCGCACGCAGGAGGAGTTTTTCAACGCCTTCGAAGCGCTGCTGGCCAAGCGGGCCCACATCATCATGACCAGCGACACCTATCCCAAGGGCCTCGCCGACATCGATGAACGCCTGACCTCACGCTTCGACTCCGGCCTCACGGTGGCGATCGAGCCGCCCGAACTGGAGATGCGCGTCGCCATCCTGATGAAAAAAGCCGAGGCCGAGGCGGCGGTCATGCCCGAGGACGTGGCGTTTTTCGTCGCCAAGAACGTGCGCGCCAACGTGCGCGAGCTCGAAGGCGCGCTGCGCAAGATCCTGGCCTACTCGCGCTTCTCGCACAAGGAAATCAACATCCAGCTGGCACGCGAGGCGCTGAAAGACCTGCTGTCGATCCAGAACCGGCAGATCTCGGTGGAGAACATCCAGAAGACGGTGGCCGATTTCTACAAGATCAAGGTCGCTGACATGTACTCGAAAAAGCGGCCCGCCAGCATCGCCCGGCCGCGCCAGATCGCGATGTACCTGGCCAAGGAGCTGACGCAGAAGAGCCTGCCGGAGATCGGCGAGCTGTTCGGCGGCCGCGACCACACCACGGTGCTGCACGCCGTGCGCAAGATCGGCGGCGAACGCACCAAAAACACCGAACTCAACCAGCAGCTGCATGTGCTGGAGCAGACGCTGAAGGGCTGAACGGCATGCACAGCGGCCTCTCAAGCATCACGGGCTGCCGCCCGTCAAGGGACAAAGCTGGGGACAAGTTTCGAACAAGTGCCCGGTTATCCACAGGGCAAGGCCCGTTTTCGAACTTGTTGTCGGTTGGCGCTTCGACAAAACGGGGTCGGCTGCACATGCTTGTCACGACGCTAGAGGCTTGATCTCACTGGATAAAACCGCGTTTTCCACAGATGGGCGGCCCCTTCTACTACGACGACCAATCTGAAAGGTTCATACGATTGTGTAGAGAGAGCAGGCGAAAAAAACGGGACCCGCTTCGCGCGCCCCGTTCCTCGTTCGCGGGGTTCACCTCGGAAAGGTGTAGAACGGGGGTTTCGGCGCTCTCAAGCATCAAGTCGCTCCAGGGGTCAAGGGACAAAGCTGGGGACAACTTTGGAACAAGAGTCGACATATCCACAGGCGCGGACCGTTTCCGGAAGTTGTTGTCTGACAGCACCATTGCTTCCCGCGATCGGCTGCACATGGTTGTCATGCAGCTAGAACCTTGAGTTCACAAGACAAAATAGCGTTGTCCACAAAAACCCGGCCACACCTACTACGGCTACCAATCTAAGAGGTTCATATGATTGTGTTGAAAGCACCCCAGGAAAAAGTGCTCGGCGCGCTGCAAGCCGTCTCCGGCATCGTGGAGCGTCGCCACACGCTGCCCATCCTGGCCAACGTGCTGATCCGCAAGACTGGCCCCCAGGTGGAGTTCACCACCAGCGACCTCGAGATCCAGGTCCGTACCACCGCCGAGTTCGACGGTGACGCCGACAGCTTCAACACCTCGGTCGGCGCGCGCAAGCTGATCGACATCCTGAAGTCGCTGCCGACCGACCAGACCGTCTCGCTGACCGCCAACCAGAACAAGCTGACCCTGCAGGGCGGCAAGAGCCGCTTCACCTTGCAGACCCTGCCTGCGGAGGACTTCCCGCTGGTGCAGGAGGCGGCCGACTTCGGCCCCAGCTTCGGCGTGCCCCAGAAGACCTTGAAGAGCCTGATCGGCCAGGTGCACTTCGCGATGGCGGTGCACGACATCCGCTACTACCTGAACGGCATCCTGTTCGTGGCCGAAGGCAAGCAGCTGACCCTGGTCGCGACCGACGGCCACCGCCTGGCGCTGGCCAGCGCGACGCTGGAAGTGGAAATGCCGCGCCAGGAAGTCATCCTGCCGCGCAAGACCGTGCTGGAGCTGCAGCGCCTGCTGAAGGACGAAGACACGCCGATCGAGATGCGCTTTGCCGGCAACCAGGCCAAGTTCAGCTTCAGCGGCATGGAGTTCGTCACCAAGCTGGTTGAAGGCAAGTTCCCCGACTACAACCGCGTGATCCCGAAGAACCACAAGAACAACGTCATCCTGGGGCGTGCGCCGCTGCTGGCCAGCCTGCAGCGCGCCGCCATCCTGACCAGCGAGAAGTTCAAGGGCGTGCGCCTGAACATCGAGCCCGGCACCTTGCGCATCGCGTCGAGCAACGCCGAGCAGGAGGAGGCCAAGGAGGAACTCGAAATCGACTACGGCGGCGACACCATCGAGATCGGCTTCAACGTGACCTACCTCGTCGACGCCCTGGCCAACATGAGCCAGGAGATGGTGCAAATCGAACTGCAGGACGCCAACAGCTCCGCGCTGCTGACCATTCCCGAGCAGACCGGCTTCAAGTACGTAGTGATGCCGATGCGGATCTGAAAACCAGGTGGCGGCTCAGCGGAGTGAGCCGCCACCGACCCGGCGGGCCGCCCGGCCCGCCGTGGCGTCTTGTGCAAGGCATGGACGCGGCGACCCCGCCCCAGGCCGACGGATAGAATCGAGCCCCTCATGAGCGATCAAGCCAACGACCAACCCCTGCAACCGGCAGCCCCTGCCCTGGCCGACACCGGCTATGGCGAGAGCAGCATCCAGATCCTCGAGGGCCTGGAGGCGGTGCGCAAGCGGCCGGGCATGTACATCGGCGACACCTCCGACGGCACCGGCCTGCACCACCTGGTTTTCGAGGTGGTCGACAACTCCATCGACGAGGCGCTCGCGGGGCATTGCGACGACATCGTCGTCACCATCCACACCGACAACTCCATCAGCGTGGTGGACAACGGCCGCGGCATCCCGACCGGGGTGAAGATGGACGACAAGCACGAGCCCAAGCGCAGTGCCGCCGAGATCGCGCTCACCGAGCTGCACGCCGGCGGCAAGTTCAACCAGAACAGCTACAAGGTCTCGGGCGGCCTGCACGGCGTGGGCGTCAGCTGCGTCAACGCGCTGAGCAAGTGGCTGCGCCTGACGGTGCGCCGCGACGGCAAGGTGCATTACCTGGAGTTCCGCAAGGGCGTGCCGCAGGATCGCCTGCTGGAGCAGCGTGACGGCGTCGAGATCAGCCCGATGAAGATCACCGGCGAGACCGAAAAGCGCGGCACCGAGGTGCACTTCCTGCCGGACGACGAGATCTTCACCAACATCGACTTCCACTACGACGTGCTGGCCAAGCGCCTGCGCGAACTGAGCTTCCTGAACAACGGCGTCAAGATCCGCCTCATCGACGAGCGCAACGCCAAGGAAGACAACTTCGCCTTCGCCGGCGGCGTGAAGGGCTTTGTCGACTTCATCAACCAGGGCAAGAAGATCCTGCACCCCAATGTCTTCCATGCCCAGGGCGACAAGATGAGCGAGCAGAACACCAATGTCGGTGTCGAGGTCGCGATGCAGTGGAACGACGGCTACAGCGAAAACGTCCTCTGCTTCACCAACAACATCCCGCAGCGTGACGGCGGTACCCACCTGACCGGGCTGCGCGCGGCGATGACCCGGGTCATCAACAAGTACATCGAAGACAACGAGCTGGCCAAGAAGGCCAAGGTCGAGGTCAGCGGCGACGACATGCGCGAAGGCCTGGCCTGCGTGGTCAGCGTCAAGGTGCCCGAGCCCAAGTTCAGCAGCCAGACCAAGGACAAGCTGGTCTCCAGCGAAGTCCGCGCGCCGGTCGAGGACATCGTCAGCCGCCTGCTGACCGACTGGCTGCTCGAGAACCCGACCGACGCCAAGATCATCTGCGGCAAGATCGTCGAAGCCGCCCGGGCCCGCGAAGCCGCGCGCAAGGCGCGCGAGATGACGCGCCGCAAGGGTGTGCTGGACGGCCTGGGCCTGCCCGGCAAGCTGGCCGACTGCCAGGAGAAAGACCCGGCCCTGTGCGAGATCTACATCGTCGAGGGTGACTCTGCCGGCGGCTCCGCCAAGCAGGGCCGCGACCGCAAGTTCCAGGCGATCCTGCCGCTGCGCGGCAAGATCCTGAACGTCGAGAAGGCGCGGTATGAGAAGCTGCTGAGCAGCAACGAAATCCTCACGCTGATCACGGCGCTGGGCACCGGCATCGGCAAGACCGGCGCCGGCAACGGCAGCGACGACTTCAACCCGGACAAGCTGCGCTACCACCGCATCATCATCATGACCGATGCGGACGTCGACGGCGCCCACATCCGCACC
Organism: Aquabacterium sp. A7-Y; assembly: GCF_026153205.1. Lineage (GTDB taxonomy): Bacteria > Pseudomonadota > Gammaproteobacteria > Burkholderiales > Burkholderiaceae_C > Caldimonas. Next base: position 117,439 of record NZ_JAPFBW010000010.1, read on the forward strand.
TTGCTGCTGACCTTCTTCTACCGCCAGATGCCCGAGCTGGTCGAGCGCGGCCATATCTACATCGCCCAGCCGCCGCTCTACAAGGTCAAGCAGGGCAAGCACGAGCAGTACCTGAAGGACGCACACGAGCTCGACGGCTTCATGCTCAAGGTGGCCTTGGCCGATGCGGCCCTGCACACGGGTATCGGCGACACCGTGCTCAAGGGCGAAGCCTTCGAGGAACTGGCGCGCCGTTATGTGCTGGCCGAGAACGTCATCGACCGCCTGGGCAACTGGATGGACGCCGAGGCCCTGCGCGTGCTGGCCAGCGGCACCGAGATCAACCTCGACACGCTGGAGCAGGCCGAAGCCTCTGCCTTGGCGCTCAAGGGAGCCCTGCACGGCGCCGAGGTCGCGGCCGAGTTCGATGCGCGCATGGACAAGCACATCCTGCGCATCAGCCGGAAGCACCACGGCAACATCAAGAGCAGCGTGATCAACGCCGACTTTGTTCACGGTGCCGACTACGAGGTGCTGAGCTCCGCCGGCAAGACCTTCAAGAACCTGCTGGGCGAAGACGCGGTGATCAAGAAGGGCGAAGGCGACAAGCAGAAGGAGCAGAAGGTCCGCGACTTCCGTGAAGCGATGCAATGGCTGATGAGCCAGGCCGAAAACAGCGTCGGCCGCCAGCGCTACAAGGGCCTGGGCGAGATGAACCCCGAGCAGCTGTGGGAGACCACGATGGACCCCAACGTGCGGCGTCTGCTGCGCGTGCAGATCGAGGATGCGATCGAGGCCGATCGGGTGTTCACGATGCTGATGGGGGATGAGGTGGAGCCGCGGCGGGTGTTTATTGAGAGCAATGCGTTGAGGGCGGCGAATATTGATGTGTGAGCTGGTCGGGTTGCGAGGAAACGGAAGTGTCTGGATTTCCTGAAATTGCAGGACAGCTTTTTCAGGGATGGTCGGACTTTCTTCGCTCCCTGATCAGCGCGTGATCAGGGATAACACCGTCCGCCAGCGGGACTCCACCAACTTGTCTGCCGGTTTCCACTGGAGCACCTGTCGTTGCAGCCACCGGGGCGGATGGGACAGATATTGACTAACGGCTTCGATGACCGCCGCGTCGTTCCAGCCTTCCATCTCAGTCACTGCCAGCGCGCCGAGATTGGAACCAAAAACCGGTGCTACCTCGTCGCGCAGAATCGATTCGATGTCGTCGAGCGTGAATCCTGACTCGAGCAACCGATCTGCAATGGACCGGATGTCGTAGTCCTGAAGCTCCTTGCCGACGAACAGATCGGACAAGGCGATCCACACTGGAGCTCGCCGCGTCAGTTCCTCTGGAGTGAGTGCCATCGGGCTGTTGCCTTAGCGGCTCGTGGGGGACGGATACAGCGTGCCGAAGGTCAGATCGGCCCCCGTGGCGAACAGCAGGCCGCCGATCAGCACCGCGACGCCAACGCAAACAGGCGCCGTCGCCGCGCAGACACCCGTGGCGACCGCACCTGCGCCAACGGCTGCCCCGCCGGCCACGCCGGCACCTGCAATGACACTCTGGCGCGCGATTTCGCGCGGCTTGTCTTCCGCTTCGTAGATCTCGTAGATCGCGACGGCCAGTGATACCAGAACCAGACGCTGCCCTATCTTCCCGATGAACTTGGCCTTGGCGATGACGCTCGGATTCGGTCGACCGGCCGCATTGACGATTTCGGTGTAGACGCGGGCCTGTTGCGCTTCGCCCAACTCGGCAAATGCTTTCTTGAACAGATCCTTGGCGTATTTGTCGGCGAGCTCGCCCAGCGTCTTGCCGCTGAGCTTGAGCTTCTTGGCATAGGCGCGGCCCACCGGGCTGCTGCGCAAGCGGGACAGCTCCATGATCTCGTTGCGCATTTCCTGCGCCAGTTCGGCGCCGGCCTTAGCGGTCATCTTGCCGGCCTGGACTGCTTGGGCGATCTCTTTCGAAGCAGCGACCGAATCGGTCACGTATTGCGCGCGGACACGGGCATCCGTAATGCAGACGTTGGCGAAATTGGCAGCTGTAGCGTGCAGCTCGGCAAGCGCCCGTTGAAGAAGCTGTTGATCGTTGGCTTGGGTGTCGGGAGAAGATGGCATCACTATGCTCTTTGGAGTGTCAGTTCTCTGCCTACTACGGAAGCCCGTAGATTTTCCATTGAAGCCGCATGAAATCGAATGAGAGTTTGAAGAAAGCAACGAAGCCCCATAAGCGAGCCCTGTCCAGCGAGTTCAGTCACCTCTCATTGTGCGAGGAGATTGGAATGCCCGGACTTCTCTCGAAATAACTGGACTGTTTTTTCAGAGATAGGCAGTCAGACTTTCTTCGACTCCGTTCCGGCGGCCGTGGTGGCCGGGCCTCCCCGCTTGGCGGTTGTTCACGCTCGTGCTCGTCTCCGGGCTATTTCGCCCTGGAGGTCCAGCGCGAGCAATTGCGACCCTCATTCCAGGCCGACTAGGGTGATGTGCCGTATATGGCACATTAAGGCAAGCAGCGAGCCAGATTTGGCTCATTCAATTGACGTTGAAGAGAGGTGAGCCTAATATGGCCCACTACCTCCTTACGGGGCCAAACATGACTCGCGAGTCCACCGAACAACTTCCACTGGAGGTCCTCCAGACCGTGCAAGAACTGGGGCGCCGCATACGCACGGCGCGTGTTCGCCGGCGCATGACCACCGACGACCTGGCGGATGCCTGCGGCATCGGCCGGCGCACGCTCTACCGCATCGAGAACGGTGAGCCGGGCGTCGCGCTGGGCACCTACTTGGCGGTGCTGTGGAAACTGGGCCTGCTCGATTCCGCGAAAAAGGTGGCCGACCCCGATGCGGATGAGCACGGAAAGATTCTCGAGGCGGCCAGCCGGCCGCAGCGCGTGCGCCCGCGGGCCCCTGACAACGACTTCTGAGGGAGGCGGCCGTGGCCGACAAAGAGCAGTCCTGCTATGTCTACATCCAGCTGCCCGGCACCTTCGAGTGGGTGCCTTGCGCCTCGCTGCGCGTGCGTGAAATCGGCGCCGGCGCTTTCCGCGGCACGTTCACCTATGGCAAGCGCTATCTCGAGCGACCCAACGTCATCGAACTCGACCCTTACGGCCTGAAGCTGACGACCCAGCCGATCGACTTCACCAAGCTCAAGGGCATCCCTGGCGCTCTACGCGACGCCAGCCCGGATGCCTGGGGGCGCCGCATCATTCAGGCCCGGCTGGAGCGCCCCGAGTCCGACATCTCGGAGATGGAGTACCTGATCAAGGGCCCTGACGATGGCGCCGGCAATCTGCGCTTCGGCCTCTCTGTCACGCCGCCTGGGCCCGCGAGGCCGTTCAACCAAACTCACCAGCTCGAGGCGCTCACCGAGGCAGCGGACCAGTTGGAGGAGACCGGCAAGCTCCCACACGAGGTTCTGGAGCACCTGGAGCCTGGTACCAGCATGGGTGGCGCGCGGCCAAAGGTCACCGTCGAGGACGGGCACCGCATCTACCTGGCCAAGCTGCCCGAGAAGCGTGACCAGCACAACATGCAACGCATCGAGTACGCCACCCTCGAGCTCGCCCGCGCCGCGGGGCTCAACGTCTGCGGCACCCGCCTGGAGCGTGTCGGCAAGGCCGAGGCGCTCCTGCTGCTGCGCTTCGACCGCGAGTGGAATCCGGACGCCAAAGCCTACGCGCGGCACGGCCTGGTCTCGGGCCTGACCGTACTCGATGCGGAGGACGGCTACAGCGGCCGCGAGCGCTGGTCCTACCTGCTGCTGGCCGACGAGCTGCGTCGCTGGTCTGCCAAGCACGCCGCCGACCGCCTCGAGCTGTACCGCCGGATGGTCTTCAACGCGATGGTGACGAACAACGACGACCACCCACGCAATCACGCGCTGCTGCGCACCACCGCCGGCTGGCGTCTCTCGCCGGCCTACGACATCGTTCCTGTGCCGCTGCTTTCGCAAGAGCGTCGCGACCTGGCGCTGAACGTGGGGCGCTTCGGGCGGGCGGCCAGTCTCTACAACCTGCTGTCCGAGTGCGGCGCCTTCGGCCTGACGGTCGACGAGGCGCAGGCCGTCATCGACGGCATGCTTGAAGTTGTCAAGGGCTGGCGCGAGCACTTCGCCAAGCACGACGTCCAGCCTCGCTCCATCGAGATGCTGGAGCAGGCCATCCTGCCGAGTTGCTTTTTCCGTACCGAGCCCATTGCGGCGGTCTGACCACCAGGACGCGGCCGCAGTGGCCGCGTCCTCGACAAATCACCGCCCGGGCCGCACGCGGTAAATGCCGCTGTCCCGATCCGCACTGAAATAGACCGTGCCGTCGGCGCCGACTGCCACACCAGTCGGGATGTAGGGCGCCGGCATCCCCGGCCCCGCCTCGAAGCCGATCGGCAGGTCCTCGGCGACCGTGTGCTTCGCGCCGGTGGCCGGGTCGATCTCGGTCAAACGCCGGGCGGCCGCTTCGGCAACGACGACCGTTCCCCACGGCGTCGGCGCGACGCCCTCGGGCAAGGCGAGGCCGCTGGCCACCACCGTCTTACTGCCGTCGCCCGGCATGACGCGCCACAGCTTGCCCGCGGCCTCCGTCACATACACCGCGCCGTCGCGTGCCAGCGCGAGCTGGACCGGCCCCTCCAGGCCCGTTGCAATCACCTTGCGCTGCTCGAACCCGGGCCCACTGGCCTGCGTCAGCGTGCCGGTCCCGAGTTCCGCATACACCAGGCTGCCATCGGGCAGCCACACGACGTCGGACGGTGCCTTCAGGCCGTGGATCATCGCCCGCGTCTTGAGGGTGGCGCGGTCGATGATCTGCAAGGTGCCGGTGAACCACGAGGTCAACGCGAACCCATGCGGTGACACGCCGAGCGAGAACGGGTACTCCATGTCGGACGCATGCATGCGGAAGATGTCGCGCACCGCACCGCTCTTGACATCGATCTGCCGAAACGCGAACAAGTCGGCCAGGTAGAGCGTGTCGCCGTCGATCTCGAGCCCACCGGGCACCGCGACCTTACCGCTGGTCAGCGTGCGCACCCGGCCCGTGGCGGGGTCATAGGCCTGCACCGAGTTGTCGGCCATGTTCGAGACATAGACGGTGCCGTCGGGGGCGATGGCGAGGTTGTCGATCGATGTGTTCAAGGGCTGCACCACCGTCTTGCGCCCGCTGGCCAGCTCCACCTTCGACAGCTCGCCGGTCTGGGTGTCGACCACCCACAGGTGGCCCTGGCCGTCGAGGTTGGCCGCTGCCGGGATCTTGAACTCGTGGTTGATGGTCGTGACCTTGCCATTGCTGGGATCGACCTTGACCACCTGGCCCTTGAACCACAAAGGCCCGTAGATCAGGCCGTCGGGGCCCACCTCGAAGCCGTTCAGACCACCCAGGTCCTTCGCGATCAGGCGCGGCGGCTTTTGCCCGGCAACATCGATTTCCCACAGTGCATCGCCGAGGAACACCTGGGTCGCATACAGCTTCCCGTTACGGCGGTCGAAGGCCAGTGAATTCAAGCCGGGCAGTCCGGAAGCGAGCACGCGCACCGGCGTTTCGTCGCGCTCCCGGTAGTGCAGCGCGCCCTGCAGATAGGCCGTCCAGGCCAGCTCTCCGCCGGGGCCGACGGCGATGTCGTCGGCCTGGCCCTGCGGTGCGCCGATGAACACCTTGGTGGCGCCGCTCGCGCGGTCGACTTCCCAGATCGCGTTGCCGACCACAGAGCCCGCCAACAGGCGCCCCTGGCCATCCACGGCCAAGCCGTGCACGCCCTTGAAGGCCGATGCCGGGACGACGGCCTCCGGCGGCGACCAGCGGTCGGGCCGCGTCGGTGGTGCCACGCTGCAGGCAGCGAGGCCCAAGGCCACGCCCAGTGAAGTCAATAAATTCAGGGGTCGCCGTACGCTGTTGCGGATCATGGTGTCTCCTCTTGAGTTGTCGTGGGGCGAGCGCCTCAATCTATGCCTCACAACCGCGCTTACTGTCACGAACGTGACAAGCCGGCAGCTTTGTCGAAGGCAGCAGGGAACGCCCAGAACCGAGGCAGACCAGGAGGTGCGGGTGGCTGCCCGCAGCATTCGGAGCACTGCTTGCCGGCCTTCCTCAATCCAGTCACGTCGCATTACACTTTGAGCCGATCCGCGCAAGGCGCTACTGGGGCGACCTGAATTACGCAAAGACGCGCGGTGTCAGTGATTGCACGAGGGGTGGGGTATGCCGTTCATTGGTCTGGGCGTGCACATGCTGGTGGCTTTGTTTTTTGCCGTGCATGCGGTGAGGACAGGTCGCCAGATGTACTGGCTGTTCATCCTGTTCTCGTTCCCCCTGCTCGGGAGCATCGTTTACTTCCTGGTCGAATACCTGCCCGCGTCACGCGTCGAGCGCGGTGTGCGCAACGTGACCGCGCTGGCGGTCAGGACGCTCGACCCGACACGCGAGCTGCGCGAAGCCCGGCAAGCGTTCGAGCTGTCGCCGACCGCGCAGAACCACATGCGCTTGGCCGAGGCCTTGCTCGACGCCGGTGCGACGGCCGAAGCGGTGCAGCAGTTCGACCTCTGCCTGCAAGGACCGTTTGCCAAGGATCCGGAAATCCGCTTCGCGGCGGCGCGTGCACGCCTGGCGAACGGTGAGCCGGTGGTCGCGGCCCAGATGTTGAGCGGGATACGCCTCGAACATCCGGAGTTCAGGGTGGAGGCCCTGACGCTGCAGCTGGCACAAGCGCTGGCGCGGAGTGGGCAAGCGGACGCGGCGCGCACGGAGTTCGCGGCCGCCGTCAACCGCTTCGGCAGCGTAGACGCGCGTGCGGAATACGCGATCTGGGCCGCCTCGGTCGGTGACCTTCAGACCGCCCGCACCTTGCGCCAGGAACTGGAGCAGGCCTGGAAGCACTGGCCCCGCCATGCCCGCTCGCTGCACCGTCCGCTGTTGCGGCGGGTGGACGACGCTTTGGCAGCAGCGGCGCCGAAGGCCTGAATCGGCCGCTCAAACCGGCTGTTCGCCGGCAGCCTGCGCGCGGGCCAGCGAGCCAGGCTGGGTTCGTGCAGGGCTCGTCGGGTGACGCCGACGCGTCAAGTTCAGGTGAGCGAAGACGCCAGGGCGCCCTCCCGGCCTCTGCGGCGGGCAACCACGCCGAGGGCTGCAAGACCCGTCGCCAGCAAGGCATAGGTCTGGGGCTCCGGAACCGGTGCGGCACTCGTGGTTGCAGTCCTCTTACCAGGACATTCCGAAGGGCGGCTCGATCCGGCCGCCGACCCTCTCGATCAATGCCCGGCAGGTCTGGCAGACATAGGAGCGGGAACCCGACTTCGTGTCGTAGTGCGCGCCGACCACCGCCCGGCTCCAGCGCAGGCCGCGCGCGCCCCGCTCGATGAGGTACATCGCGATGTTCTCTTCGGCGTGCGGCTTTTGTCCCTTCAGGCCGAGTCCGGTTCCCGGTTCCGCTGGGCCAGCGGGAATCGGAGGTTCGGCGGAAGTTGCCTTTGTCGCTCTACTGGCCGGAATGACGACCCGTTGTGATCTTTTGCATCGCTGTCGCGATCAGTTGATCCGACCCCATCTCTAAGGCGTCGGCGAGCGCAAAAATGGTGAGCAAGCTGGGCACCGCTTCGCCGCGTTCGATGCGGCTGACCTGGTTCAGGTGCAGGCCTGCGCGCAGCGCAAGATCCCCTTGCGTGAGACCGCGCTGTCTGCGTTCAACACGGACGGTATCGCCGAAGGCCTGAGTGCAGTTCATGGGCGAAGGCAGACCAGAAAATGTTGGTCGAACAGTGCTATCGGTGATGGGCTGGCCTCACGCTGCCTGCCGAATGATCCGCAGGGCCTACATCACTAGAACTTCGAAGTCCGCCGTCCGGCCGTGATTTTCTCCATCACCCTCGTGACGAGGGCATCCGGTCGCACCTCCAGGGCATCTGCAATCGCAAAGACCGTGACCAAGGAAGGGACCGATGTGGCGCGCTCCAGGCGGCTGATCTGGTTGAAGTGCAAGCCGGATCGCAAGGCGAGATCGTTTTGGGTCAGCCCGCGCTGTAGACGCAGCTCGCGCACGACGACGCCGAAGGCCTCGGGACAGTCCATGAATTGCCACCCCCAAAAAACCGCTGGCAATTCTGTTGGTCCGCGACATGCCCTTCTAAGCATGCATGGTTAGGGAGAGGACGGCATGCCGGACTGCCCGGCCCATGAGATCTCCAGCGGATCAGGTTCCGCAGAAGGTCTTGTAGCAGCTCGTCAGTGCCTGAGGTGCCGGCTCGGCATACCGGGCGTGCTCCGGCGTTTCCCGATACGGATCTGCGATGGCCTTCAGCATGGCGTTGAACAGCGTAAGGTCGTCGCTGCCGGAGGCCGCCGCCAGCGCCTCCTCGACCAGGTGGTTGCGCGGAATCAGCCACGGGTTGACGCGCCGCATGCGCACCGCGCGGCGGCTGCCGCCCGCCGCCGCGTCCTGGTCCTCGCGTTCGCAACGGGCTCGCCAGCGCTGCAGCCATGCATCGAGTCCTGCAGTGTCGGCGAACAGGCCGCGCAGCGGTGCCTCGTTGCCCTCGGCCGCGTCGGCGAGCCGCCGCCAACCCAGCGTGAAATCGATCTCCTGCCCGGACAGCAGGGTCAGCCAATCGTCGGCCAGCGCCAGGTCGTGATCGTCATCGTCCGGGCTGGATTGCTGGAGGCCGAGCTTGTCACGCTGGCGCTTCAGGAAAGCCGCCTGGTACAGCGCCGGGAAGTCGTCGATCACCTCGGTGGCCTGCGCCACGGCCCGGGCCACGGCCGGCTCGGACTCGTCCTCCGCGATCAGCGGCAGCAGCGTCTCGGCGAAGCGCGCCAGGTTCCAGCGTGCGATGAGCGGCTGGTTCCCGAAGGCGTAGCGACCCCTGGTGTCGATCGAGCTGAACACGGTCTGCGGGTCGTAGGCCTCGAGGAAGGCGCAGGGCCCATAGTCGATGGTCTCCCCGGAGAGTGACATGTTGTCGGTGTTCATCACGCCATGGATGAAGCCGACGCTCATCCACTGCGCAATGAGGCTGGCTTGCCGCTGCGCCACCTGGCGCAGCAGTCCGAGGTAGCGGTCGGGCATGCCGGCCAGTTCGGCGTCATGACGCGCGATGGTGTAGTCCGCCAGCGTCCGCAGCCGCTCGATGTCGCCGCGTGCCGAAAAGAACTCGAAGGTGCCGACGCGCAGATGGCTGGATGCGACCCGCGTCAGCACAGCGCCGGGCAGCGAGTCCTCCCGATAGACCACTTCGCCGGTCGCCGCAGCGGCCAGGGCACGCGTCGTGGGTATGCCGAGCGCAAACATCGCCTCGCCGATCAACACCTCCCGCAGCATCGGCCCGATCGCCGCCTTGCCGTCGCCACCACGCGAGAACGGCGTGCGCCCGGAGCCCTTCAGCGCAATGTCCCGGCGCCGGCCGTGCCGGTCGATCACCTCCCCCAGCAGCAGCGCACGGCCGTCGCCCAGCTGAGGAGAAAAGCCGCCGAACTGGTGTCCGGCATAGGCCTGCGCCAGAGGCTCCGCGCCCTCCGGGACGGCATTGCCGGCGAAGATGGCGGCCCCCTCCGGGCTGTCGAGCGCGGCCGCATCGAGCCCCAGTTCGACCGCCAATTCACGGTTCAGGAACAGCAGCCGAGGGGCCGGCACGGCCGCTGGCTGGCAGCGGGCGTAGAAGCCCGGCAGCTCGCGTGCGTAGGTGTTGTCGAAAGGGATGCCGATGGACACGGAACTCCCTCCAGGCTGTGCCACGGGGTCCGGTGGGTTCATGCTGAGTTCCTGTCGTCGTCGAAAGGCCCGCGAGCAGGCCGTGCCCTGGGCTCGTATGCATTATCTCTGGGCAACTTGAATGCCGGGGCGGCCGGAGCTGCCGGGCGAGAAGCGAGGGGCAGCAACTCCCCGATGCTGAAGAAGTACCAACTACCCTCTTCTGTAGCTCGTACGAGGTACCCCCGGCCAATCGCCGGCTTGCTCCTTGGCGGCGCAAGGTCGTCGGTTGACAGTGCTCCGGCGCAGCGGTCCCAGCACGCCGCTTGCATGCTCGATACGGCCACCCGCTCACGCAAGGTCGACTTGATCGCCACGGCGGGAACAGGCTTGCGTCCCACCTTCCACCCACGCCCGTCCTGCACCGGGATATTCAAGGAGCCTCAGCATGATCCGTCCAACTCTCCTCCAACTTTCCTTGTCCGTCACCATCGCCGCGCTGACCACCACGGTCGCCGCTCAGTCGGGCCAGAGCACGGGTACCAGCATGGAAAGCGGCCCGGCGCCCGGCACCAACGTCCGCATGAATACGCAGGGCAGCGCGGGCACCACCACCACCGGCAGCGGCAGATCGACCGGCGGTGCCGCCTCCGGTCCGACCGGTACGCAGGACTCGGCCACCCCGGCGGGCTCCGGCTCGCAGGGCGCAGCTGCCGCGGGCAACGCGAAGAAGAAGCGCCCTTCCGGCAGCGGTACCGGGACGACGGGAGGCAGCTCGGGCAGCGCTACGAACACCAACACCAGCGACCGTCAGTGAGCTGCGGCCTGCGGGTCGAAGGAGCAGTTCGAAAAACTCGTATCACAGCTTCAGGACCGGCGGGCCGGGTCACCGGTCGGCTCGCCAGGTGAGCTGCCGCCTCAGCCGCCCGAGAGGGCGCTGACGTCGATACATGCCATTACCGGGAGCACGGTGCAGCCCGCATGCTCGCCGCCATCACGCACAAGAACCAGGAGGCGACTCTTCTTGCTGCCGGCGCGGCACGAAGAGCGAGACACCATGACCCTCGTTCCCAAACCATCGCTACGGTTGCCTTTGTTCGCCTTGAGTTTCGGGGCGGCGGCAGCGCTCGCCTGGCATGTGCTGACCCAGGAGACGGCGACGCCCGCGCCTGTGGCACCGCCGCAAGGATCGACGCCCGCGGCCCCTGGATCAGCCGTCGTGCCCTTCCCGGCCGCCGCGGGACCCCGAGGGATGGTGGGGGCGGAACCGGTCACACCTGCCGGCCAGGTGGCCTACGACCGCGCCCTGCAAAGTTACCGGCGCCTCGCCGGAAAGTGGCAGGACAAGGCCGGAACGGACAGCGTGGCCCTGGACGAACTGCAGGACAGCCTGGCCCGCGACCCGGCCCTGAAGACAGCGCTGATGCAGCGCCTGAGGGCCGGCGCGGACCCGATTGAAAAACGCTTGATCAAGACGCTGCTGTCCGGCCTGCCCGCTCCCGAGCAGCTCGCCTTCTCGCAACAGCTGCTCGCCAGCGCCGACGCCACGCAGCGGCGCGACGGTTTCGAGCTGGTGCTGCAGCTGCCCGCCTCGCAGCAGCGGGACCAGCAGCTGGCGCAGGCACTGGGGCGCGAGCAGGACCGCGGGGTCCTGCTGAGCGCCATGGCCACGCTGACGAAACCCGAGGACGGTCCCGCCACCGAGGCGCACGCGCTGGTTCAGCAACTCCAGGTCCTGGCCGGGCACCCTGACACGGCAGTGCGCAGCGCGGGCCTGCAGGCCTTGTCGGTGTGGGACCCGAGCGTGCAGACCGACGCCACGCTGCGCCTGGCCTTGTGGGACCCCAGTGAAGACATCCGGATCGCCGCTGCCGACAGCATCGCGGGCAACACGCGACGCGCCGAAGCGATGAAGGCCGACCTGACGGCCGTCGCCGGCAACACGAGCGAGAGTCCGGTCGCCCGCCAGGCTGCCTTGCTTGCGCTGCAGGGCATCCCGCTCGACGAGATGGAAGCCAGCGCCTTCACCCAGGTGATGCTCGAACTGCAGGCGCAAGAACCTCGGGACAGCGACTCGCTTTCGGAAGGCGACACAAGCTGGGACAGCGACTCCCCCTCGGACGACGACGAATCCGCCTCGGAGGGCGACTCGCCCTCCGAAGGCGAACCGCCCTCGGGCAGCGACGCGCCCTGAGTACCCGGCACGACGTCGCGGCACACCGTCCTGCCGCTGGCTCTGTCGTGCCATGAAGTTCACATCAGAAGTTTTCAGTTCTCAACTTTGAGATCCGCAGTATCCGTCGGGCGTTGGTTGTCCCCGGTGGCTCAACTCTCACATACAACAGTACGGAGGCCACGCATGCACCTTTCCCTGCCTGATACAAACCTCAGGAGACGGCTCGGCCTGCTCGCCGCGCTGTCCCTCCCGCTGACGCTGCTCTACAGCGCACCGGCAGCGGCCGGGACCTGCACCCAGCGCACCGAGCGCCATACCGACCCCAACACCGGCCAGACCTGGCAAAAGGCCTTTCATTGCACCAATGCCGCCGGTGCGACGATGTATGCCGGCCCGAACGACAGCACGCCGGTGGCAACGATGAAGACGACCCAGAGCTGGTTCGTCTGCTGGCGTCGTGGCGAGCGGCATGCGGGCAACAACAATGTCTGGTACTACTCCCAGGGCGATACCTCGCGCTCGGGGTGGGCCGCGCGCAAGTCCTGGGGTTACATGCCGGCCGTCAAACTCACGACCAGCGTCGATCCGGCCCCGGGCATGCCGGAGTGCCGCCCCGACCTGTGGCAAGCGGAAAAGAAGGTCTCCGACCCGAACACCGGCAAGAGCTGGTCCACCGTCTGGTACGGCCGCAACGACGCCGGCGTCAAGCTCTACCGCGATGCCGACACCAAGATCACGACCGGCTACCTCGACAGCACGACCAGCTGGTTCGTCTGCTACAAGCGCGGCGCGACCCATGCGGGCGGCAACAATGTCTGGTACTACACGCAAGGCGATCGCGCGACCTCCCAGTACAAATCGCGCCGCGGCTGGGGCTACATGCCCGCGACCAACCTCCATGCCCGCAAGGACCCCTACGACAGCATCCCGGCGTGCCCGTCGAGCACCAGCAAGCCACCGTCCCCCCCGCCGCCGAAGGGCGACTACGTGCTGCCGCTGCCGCTCGCAGCCTTCGAGCGCACCATCGGCTCGCTCAAGCAGCACCACTGGAGCAACAACTACTGGGCCATCGACCTGATGGTGCCGACCGGCACACCGGTCTATTCAGTCAGCGCCGGTGTCGTCAGCAACTACTCGAAAGGCAGCTGCGGCAACGGGATGAACATCAAGGGCGACGACGGCCTGTCCTATCTCTACTGTCATGGCAGCCGGTATGTGGGCGTGGGGCCGGGAGAGCGCGTTCGCCCCGGGCAATTGATCCTCTACTCCGGCAACACCGGGCAGTCCGGCGCGCCGCACCTGCACCTCGAAATCAAGAAGTGGGCCGGCAGCTGGAGTACGTCGAAGGCCTATTGCTCGCAGCGCTTCCTGCGCGCGATCCACCGGGGCCAGCCGCAGAGCCCGACCAAGTTCCCCGCCAAGGGGAACTGCAAGGCGCCCTGAGCTGCGCCCGCTGCAGCGGCGATCCGCAATGAATCCAGAGGTTCAATAGCGCTCACCGCCGCGACAGCCGGCTGACCCCCATGGCTGCAGGCAGGACACGACCCGGCATTGGACCAAGGTCGCATGTTCTGCTGCTGCCTGGGGTGCCACGATGACAAATCGGCGTTGCCGTGGCGACCGTCGCGGCAACCGTTCCCTTTTCGTCTATCGCGCGAGGTCTACGACATGGCTCGACCATCCTGGTGCCTTTTGGCCTTGTCCACGCTGCTGGTCCTCCAGGCCCACGCGCAGCAGTTTGTCCATCCGGCCCGCGGACAGACACCGGCGCAGCAGAAGAGCGACGAAGCCGCATGCCAAAGCTGGGCCATCCAACAGAGCGGCTTCGATCCCGCCCGGCAGCCTCCAGCCGCTGCAGCCGCCGCGTCGCCGACGACGCCCACGCAAACCACTCCCGGTGCCGGTGCTCGTGGCGCCATGAGAGGAGCCGTGGTCGGCGAGATCGTGGCTGACGACGCGGGCGCCGGCGCGGCAGCCGGCGCTGTCGCGGCGCGCGGACAGAGCAGGCGACAGAACGCCGCCGCACAGCAGGCCTCCGCTCAGCAGCAAGCCGCGCTGCAACAGCAGCAGCTTTCATTTGCAAGAGCTCGTGCCGCCTGCCTCGAAGGCGGGGCTACACCGTCAAGTGACACCGGCCCTGAGGTTCTTTGCTTGCTGGAGCCCACCGGTGCATTGCAGCGTGTCGGTCCGGGCCGAAGGGCTGCCTTGCGGGCCTCTGGGTCTCGGGTGATCAACCTTTCCCCTTGCGCTGATGTGTCGCCCCTCCTCAGCGCCTATCGTAAGAGGGCTTCCAACCCTCGGACCTTCGTTGCTGGAGTGATAGACATGAAATATCCACGTCTTGTCGCATCGTTGCTTGCCAGCGCCTTTGTGTGGCTCGTCCCGTGTGCTGACGCACAGACCTCGACGCAAGCGGGCAAGACGCGTGAACACGTGACGATGGAGCGCGACGATTTCCTGAAGACCCATGAATTCGATCCGGTCAACAACACCTGGTCGCTCAAGGACGATGTCGAGCCGCCCGTGGGTGTGAAGACCCGCGAGGAGATGAAGGCGGAACGCGATGCCTTCCTGAGCACACACCGCTGGGACGAGCGATCCCAGAGCTGGAAGCCCCTCGACGGCGCACCCAAGGACATGGACAAGCTCTCGCGCGAACAGGTCCGCGAAGACACCAGGAAGTTCGTGCGCACCCATGAGTACAACCGCGAGACCCAGACTTGGGTCGAGAAGCAGCCGAAGAAATAGCCACCACCGCCACCGCTGTCGTATGCATCGCTGAACTGTCCTGGAGAAGCAATCATGCTGAAAGACCTATCCGCCATCGTGACCGGGTCGACCAGCGGCATTGGGCTGGGCATTGCAGAGGCCCTGGCCCAGGCCGGCGCGAAGGTGATGCTGAACGGTTTCGGCGAGGCGAGCCAGATCGAGCAGCTGCGCGCGAGGATCGAGGCTGAAGCGGGTGTCCGCATCGCCTACTCGGCGGCCGACATGGCGCAAGCCGAGCAGGTCCGCCGCATGGTGAGCGAGGCCGAGCAGCAGTTCGGCACGGTCGACATCCTGGTGAACAACGCCGGCATCCAGTTCATTGCGCCGGTGGACGAGTTCCCGGACGAGAAGTGGTCGCAGATCCTGGCGATCAACCTGACATCCAACTTCCTTGCGATCAAGGCGGCACTGCCGGGCATGAAGCGGCGCAACCGAGGCCGCATCGTCAACATCGCTTCGGCCCACGGCCTGATCGCGTCACCCTTCAAATCGGCCTATGTCGCCGCGAAGCACGGCACGATCGGCTTGACGAAGACCGTCGCGCTCGAAGTCGCCGAGACCGCCATCACCTGCAACGCCGTCTGCCCAGGCTATGTGCACACGCCGCTGCTCGAAGGCCAGATCAAGGAGCAGGCGCGTGCGCACCGCATGTCGGAGCAGCAGGTCGTCAAGGACGTGATCCTCGCCTCGCAGCCGAACAAGCGTTTCATCCAGCCGCAGGAGCTCGCCGCCCTGGTGCTGTTCCTGTGCTCGGACAGTGCCGCCTCCATCACCGGGGCGGCCCTGCCGATGGATGGAGGCTGGACCGCGCGCTGACGTTCGGCAGGGCAGGCCTGCGTCGTCGAGCGCACACGCTCATCACCCTTGGAGGGCAGCTGTGGGAAAGACCGTCAAGGCAGCCGATCTCATCGAGACCGTGGCGAACGGCTCGACGCTGATGATCGGCGGCTTCATGGGCGTCGGTTCGCCGCGCCGCCTGATCGATGAGCTGGTCCGGCAAGGCAAGAAGGACTTGAGCGTCATCGCCAACGACACGGCGCGTCCGGGCGTCGGGATCGGCAAACTCATCTCGGCGCGTCTGGTTCGTCGACTCGTCGTCAGCCACATTGGTACGAACCCGGAGACACAGCGGCAGATGCTCGACGGGCTGGTCGAGGTGGAGCTGTCCCCCCAAGGCACCCTCGCCGAACGGATCAGGGCCGGTGGTTATGGACTGGGGGGCGTGCTCACGCCGACGGGAGTCGGCACCATCGTGGCGCAGGGCAAGCGCACGATCGACATCGAAGGCCGGGTCTTCCTGCTCGAGCTTCCGCTGCGCGCCCAGTACGCCTTGGTGTGCGCGAGAAGGGCCGACCACATCGGCAACCTCGCCTACGCAATGACTGCCCGCAACCTCAACCCCTTGATGGCGATGGCCGCGGACAGGGTCGTCGCAGAACCGCAGGAGATCGTCCCGGTCGGGGTGATCGCGCCGGATGACGTCATGACCCCTGCCGTGCTCGTGGACCATCTCGTCGGCAGGGAGGCAGACCGTGGATGAAAAAACGCTGATCGCCAGACGTGTCGCGCTCGAACTGCACGAGGGCTATCTCGTGAACCTGGGCATCGGTCTGCCGACGCTGGTGGCCGCGATGGTGGCGCGCGAGGCCAAGATCTTCTTTCAGTCCGAGAACGGCATCGTCGGCATGCAAGCCGTTGCCGAGGAGGGCCTCGAGGCTGACGACCTGACCGACGCGGGAGGCAATCCGATCAGCGCGTTGCCGGGCTCGGCGACATTCGACAGCGCCATGTCGTTCGGCCTGATCCGGGGAGGACATCTGGACGTCACCGTCCTGGGCGGCTTGCAGGTCGACAAAACGGGAAGGCTCGCCAATTGGATGGTCCCGGGCAGCATGGTCCCGGGCATGGGAGGCGCAATGGACCTCGTCACAGGCGCTCGCCGCGTGATCGTGGCCATGACGCACACCGTCAAGGGCAAGCCGAAGATCGTCGAGCAGTGCACCTTGCCGTTGACATCCGCGCGTCGGGTCGACCTCATCGTGACCGAGATGGCGGTGATGGAGCCGACCGCGAGCGGCTTGGTTCTCAAGGAGCTCGCGCCGGGGGTCGAGCTGGACGCGGTTCAAAACGTCACCGGTACGCGGCTGATCGCCTCGGAGCCCATTGCGCGCATGCCCGTCTAGAGCGCAGTGGCAGCACGGGCGTGGCGCACCTATCGTGAGTTGTCAGGCCACTGCGGCCCTTTTTGCGGGAGACCCTATGCCGTCCTTGCCATCCTTCCTTACCTCGCTTGCACTGACCGTGTTGTTCGTGGCGGCCGCACCGCTGGTCGTGGAAGCCACATCTTCCGAGACCGGTGTCAGGGCCGTTGGCATGCAGGCGAGCGTCACCGGGACCGTCGTCGCTGTCGATGCCGAGCAGCGCACCGTCACCGTGAAGGGCCCTCAAGGCCTGGATCGAAGCTACGCGGTCGATCCTTCGGTGGCGCTGGACAGTGTGAAGACGGGCGACCTCGTGCGCCTGGACTACCAGCTCGCCGTGGCGGTGGCCTTGCGCAAAGGCGGAGACGGCATCCGCGAAAAGGTGGAAGCGGAAGCCGAGGCACGCGTTGCGCAGGACGGCAAGCCGGGCCTGCAGGCCAACAGGCGGACGACGCTGGTGACCCATGTGCTGGCGGTCGATCGACAGCGGCAGACGGTGCGGCTGCAAGGGCCGCAAGGCCGCGTGGCGGACTTCACGGTGAAGGACAAGGCGGCGCTGGCAGACGTGAAGGCGGGCGACCAGGTCGTGGCCGTGGTCTACGAAGCCATCGCGGTGGGGATGAAACCGGCGACACAGCGCTGAGTCGGGCAGCTGCCCCGCGCCGGGGGACACTTGCGGTGTCTGTGCTCAGGGAGCGGAGCCGCCGGCTCCGTTCAGCCCCTCGCGCTGCATCAGCTCCACGATCCAATCGATGAACACCCGGACCCGCTGGCTGAGGTGGCGGTTGCGCGGATAGGCGGCATACAGGGGTACCGGGTCGGAGGTCCAGTCCAGCAGCAGAGGCCGCAACGCACCGGTGCGCAAATGAGGTTCAGCGAGGAATCGAAAGGCCAAAGTCACCCCCAAGCCATTGAGCGTCGCGATCAAGCAGGCATGCGTGTCGTCGAAACAGACGGAGTAGCTGCCCTGCACTTCGATGCGCTCATCACCGCGTGTGAAGTCGAAAGGCAGCGGCCGGCGCTGACGTGAGGGGAAGTAGCTCACGACCCGGTGGCCGGCCTCAAGATCGCGCGGATGTTTCGGCACCCCGTGACGCGCCAGATAGTCGGGCGCCGCGACCGCCAGCACGGCGGCTTCGCCGATGCGACGCGACGCCATCTCGGGGTGGGTGGGCTGGCCGCCTCGCACCACGCAGTCCACGCCCTCTTGCAGCGCGTCCACCGACCGGTCGCTGACACCCAGGTCGAGTTGGATGTCGGGAAAGCGTGCGTGGAAATCGGGCAGCGCCGGGATCAGCACCGCATGCGTCAGCAGGGCCGGGGCATCGACCCGCACCCGCCCACGTGGTTTGGTCTTCGACTGCAGCAGCATCGACTCCAGGTGGTCCACGTCGGACAGCACCCGGCGCGCTCGCTCGTAGTACTCGGCACCGGCCGGCGTCACCGTGACGCGGCGTGTCGTGCGCACCAGCAGCTTGACCTGCAGCGCGGCTTCGAGCTGATTGATCAGTCGCGTGACGGCCGGCGCGCCGACGCCCATGGAGTCGGCCGCTTTGGTCAGCGTGCCGGCTTCCACCACCCGCACAAAGGTTGTCATCGCGGCGAACTTGTCCATCAGCGGTCCCGAGGTGCGCCCCATTGTCGCGGCGCGACATTACTACAACTTTGCGCAAGAGTGTCCGGGCGTGCGAGGTCTGGGTGATCAGGAGGGGCGCTTCTAAGCTGGCGCTTTGATCGCCGCCGGGAGGACTGGAGCGGGCGCTCGAGTGCCTGGCCCCGCAGCACCCGCACCCTCATGCCGGGTCCTTCCTTTCGATCGATCCTCATCAACCCGTGCCACAGCCATGAACCCTCCTCGCTCCACGACACGCCGCCAGTTTGTTCAATCCGCCGCCGCACTGGGAGTCAGCGGTCTGCCCCTGATGCCGGTCGGCGCCCGGGCGGCTCTGTCGCCCGCCGAATACACACGCCATGACGCGACCGGGCTGGCGGCCCTGGTTCGCAAGGGTGAGGTCAGTGCGCAGGAACTGGCGCAGTGCGCGCATGCCGCAATGTCAACCGTGAACCCGCGCATCAACGCCGTCATCGGGCTGATCGCCGTGGACGCCGGCGCGCTGCAGCAGGCCGCCAGCGGCCCCTTCCAAGGCGTTCCGTTTCTGCTCAAGGACGTCGCCATCGGCGCTCAGGGCGTGCCGCGGGAAATGGGCAGCCGTCTGCTGCAAGGCGTCTTTCGTTCGCAGCATGACAGCTATTTGATGACCCGCTTCCGGAAGGCAGGGTTGGTGAGCCTGGGCCGGACCAATACACCTGAATTCGCGTTCAACGTGAGTACCGAGCCGGCTGCCTTCGGCCCGACACGCAACCCCTGGGACCTGCGGCTCAGCGCAGGCGGCTCCTCGGGTGGATCGGCAGCCGCTGTCGCGGCCGGCATCGTCCCGATGGCTCATGCGACCGATGGTGGCGGCTCCATCCGCATCCCCGCTGCCCACAACGGGCTGTTCGGCCTCAAGCCGACACGCGGGCGGGTGTCACCCGGGCCCGAGGTGGCCGACCCGCTGTTCGGAATGGGCGTCGACTTCGCGCTGTCCCGCAGCGTGCGCGACAGTGCGGCCTTGCTCGATGCGGTGGAAGGGCCTGCGCCCGGTGACCCCTACACCATCGCCAGGCCGCAGCGCCCCTACGCGATCGAGGTCCACACAGCGCCTCGTCGTCTCAAGGTCGCTTTCCACGTCGATGCAGGGCAACTGGGCAGCACCGACCCGCAAGTGGTATCCGCAGTTCGCAAGACCGCCAACCTGCTGCAATCGCTCGGTCACCATGTCGAGGAGGCCCAGCCGAAGTACGACGAAGAGCTGTTCCATGCCGCCAACCTTCGCCTGTGGACCGCGTTTCTTGCCAGCGGCGTCGCGGCCTTGTCTCCAGTCGTCGGCCGCGTTCCGTCGCCTGAGAACCTCGAATCCAGCAGCTGGTCCAGCTATCTCGCCGGCAAGCGCATGACCGCCCTGGAGTTGGCCGAAGCTCAGGCGTGGATGAATGCCATCTGCCGGCAGGTGGCCCCCTTCTTCTCCCAATACGATGTGCTGCTGACCCCGGTGATGGCCGCGCCGCCGCTGCCACTGGGCACCTTGAACGCGAACGAGGCAGGCTTGAGCGCCGAAGCCCACTACCGCCGGGTGTTCCAGCATGCCCCTTTCACCGCGCTCTACAACATGACCGGCCAGCCCGCCATGAGTCTGCCCCTCGCCAGCAGCCACGAAGGCCTGCCCATCGGCATGCAGATCGTCGGTCAGTATGGCGATGAGGCGACCCTCTTTCAGTTGGCGGGGCAGCTCGAAAGGGCGTTGCCGTGGGCACAGCGTCGGCCCCCTGTACACGCCAGCCATGTGATGGGCTGAGTTTCACATGCACCGGTGAGGGAGACCGGAGGCACAAGGCGCAAGCAACGGTGCCGATCCTGCTCGACACCCCGGCTGGCACCGTACCGATCATTCCCTATCTGGTCGATGTACGGTGGGGCTTTGGCGCGGTCGAGGTGGTGAGGTGAAGAAGAAACCGAGCCGATCCGCCGCGCTGCAGGTCGGATCCATCTGGTTCGCCTAGGTGTGCTGGGGTATCAAGTAATTCGTGAACTGCTTGCTGCGGAGGCACGACCGTCAGCCCCTTCCGCCTCCACGAGGTCACGAGAGCAAGAAGCGCTGACGCAGCAAGCGCGGCGTCAGCGTGGCATTACCGTGGCGACACGGCCTTCAACGCGGCGCACCCCCCGCCGACGGCCGGGGGAACAGCCGCTGCGTGATGTCGCGGTTGGCCTCGTGAATCAGGTCCTTGTCGACTTCGTCGACCACCAGGCGGCTCACCTCATGGCTGAGCGCCTTGCGCAGCATGCCGAGGAAACGCGGTGCCGCGACGATGCGCAACTCGTCGAAGCGTTTGCGGTGCAGCGCGTCGCTCAGGTGCTCGGCCACGCGACGTGCAAAACCTTCGGCTTCGAGGTGCATCTGCTCCTCGCCGGCCGAGGCGGTGATGCTGGACGTGGGGGTCAGCCGGTGCACATTGCCCTGGCGCGCGCCTTGCGGGGCGCTGCCCGCGCGGCGGCCGTAGGCATCGCGCCGCAGGTCGGCGCTGTCGGCGTGTGCCGCGGCGTCGGTAATCTGTTCAACATCCTCCAGCTCGTCGCCGTCTTGCGGCATCTGCAGGATGCGAACGATGGCCTCGTCGGCCACCAGTACCCAGGTCTTCTTCATGACTGCTCCTTGCCGTCGTGATCCAGGGACGTGCGCCGCGGCGCAGGGTCCGTTGTCATCGAAGTGCGGCAACTGGCGTGCCCTGCCCCTGCCGTTCGTCAGGGCGGAGCAGGCCGCCCAAGCACGCGGGCAGCTTGAAGAAAATGCTGAAGCTGTGTGGCAGGCGGCCGCTCAGACGCCGGTGAGTTCCTGCAGCTGGGCCGTCGGCATCGCGCCGGCATGCGATCCGTATTGCCCCGTCTTGGCATGGCGGAAATAGACGACGGGCACGCTCTCGGCCCCCAGCTTCTTGAACAACTCCGTGTTGGCCGCCACCTTCGCCAGCGAGGCCGCATCGGCCTGCGGCGGGGTCAGCTTGACGCGCTGGTTGACCAGCGCCTCATGCCGCTCCAGCGCCTCCACGGGCTGCGGCGACGCGAGGATGGCCGCCCCCATCGGCGCCGAATCCGCGCCCAGCAGCTGCACGGGGATCCACACCATCTTCAGCTTGCCGAGCAGTGGCTTGGCCTCGGCCCAGAGCGTCGCGCAATGCGGACACTGCGGGTCGAACAGCACATACACGGTATGGGCCGCCATCATCTGGCCCACCTGCACGCCCGCGCCGCCGGAGACCAGCTGGTAGGCCTCCTCCGCATTCACCGCTGCCGCAGGCGTTGCGGCAGCCGGGGCGGCGTTGTTGTCCTGGCGCGAGCAAGCGGTCAGTGCGGCGCTGGCCAGCGCGGCGGCGAGAACGGTTCTGCGGTTGAGTCGGGTCATGGCGTAGACGGATCAAGATGACGAGCGGGCGAGCATGGGGCCGCTCGTCGGGTCAAACCGCTACCTTAACGCAATGAGACGGCCCGCCCTGAGCGCCGGCCCTGGCGCTCAGCAAGGCCGGAATCCCCTCCACCAGCGTATCGATCGCCACGCGCGTCTTCGCCGTCAGGTAGCGCGACTGAGGCCATACCGCCTGGATGTCGACCGAGGCCACGCGCCGGCTGCTGAACACCAGCTCCAGCGCGCCGCTCCCCAGGTGGGGTGCCATCAGCCAGCACGGCAGCCAGGCCAGCCCCACGCCGGCCACCGCTGCATCGGCGATCGCCTGCAGGTCGTCCAGCCTCACCCGCCCCTGGACGCGCACCTCACGGGTCTGCCCATCCTCGTGCTGCACCCGCCAGGGTTTGTCGCCGTCGGCGCGGTGGTAGAGGATGCCGGTGTGGTGCGACAGCTCGTCGAAGTTCGCCGGCCGCCCGTGGCGCGCCAGATAGGACGGTGCCGCGCAGATGCCCATGCGCTGCTGGCCCAGCCGACGCGCCGCGAGGCTGCTGCTGTCCGGCAGCGGCCCGATGCGCACGGCCAGGTCGTAGCCGTCGTCCACCAGGTCCACCACCCGGTCGCTGAAATGCATCTCGATGTCGAGGCGCGGATGGCGTGCCGCCAGCTGCAGCAGCAGCGGCGCCACGCAGTGCCGCCCGAACACCACTGGCGCGCTCACGCGCAGCCGGCCGCTCGGCTCGCGGCGGCCCGAGTCGAGCTCGGCCTCGCCGGCCTCCAGCTCGCCCAGCGCGCGCACGCAGCGCTCGAAAAACGCCTGCCCGTCGTCGGTCAGGCTTTGCGAGCGGGTGGTGCGGTGAAACAGTCGCGTGCCCAGGCGCTGCTCCAGCCGGGCGATGGTCTTGGCGACCGCCGACCGGGTCAGCAGCAGCCGCTCGGCCGCCAGCGAAAAGCTGCCGGCCTCGACGGCCTGCACAAACACGTCGATGCCACTGAGTCGGTCGTTCATGCGCGGATGATAGGCAGAAGATTGTCGCCTTATGGGAAACACATCGCCGAAGAAGATGCACCACTGTTGCCTCCAGGGCATCGATAGAGTTTTCTCCTGTCTGCAACCCGCGGCGTACAGGCCGCAAGAAACAGGAGGAATTTCATGAAGGCTTACCGCGTCGTTCCCGGTCAGGACATCGCTGGCCTGGAGCGTGTCGACCTGGCGTCCGGGCCGCTCGGGCCGCTCGAAGTGCGGGTCCGGGTGCGTGCCGTTTCGCTGAACTACCGCGACCTGATGGTGGTGCGTGGCCACTATCCGGTGGGCAGCGACCGTCCGATGGTGCCGGTATCCGACGGTGCCGGCGAGGTGCTGGAGGTCGGCTCGGCCGTGCAGCGCTTCCAGCCGGGCGACCGGGTGGTGACCACCTTCTTCCAGGGCTGGCAAGCCGGCGAGCGGCCGGCCGGGGTGGCGCAGACGGCGCTCGGCGGGCGCATCGACGGCGTGCTGGCCGAGGAGGTGGTGCTGTCCGAGAACGGCCTGCTGCCGGTGCCGGAGTCGCTCGACTTCCTGCAGGCCGCCACCCTCCCGGTGGCCGCCGTGACGGCGTGGACCTCGCTGTTCGTCCACGGGCGTGCCCGAGCGGGCGATAGCGTGCTGCTGCTGGGCACCGGCGGCGTGTCGGTGTGGGCCTTGCAGCTGGCCAAGGCGGCCGGCCTGCACGTGCTGCTCACCTCCTCGAGCGATGCCAAGCTTGCGCGCGCCCGGACCCTCGGCGCCGATGAGCTGATCAACTACCGTGACAACCCCGAATGGCAGGACGAGGTGCTGCGCCGCACCGGCGGCCGCGGCGTGGATCTGGTGCTGGAGGTGGGCGGCGCCGGCACCCTGGAGCGCTCCGTGGCGGCGACGCGCGACGGCGGCGCGGTGGCGCTGATCGGTGTGCTGGCGGGCCTGGGCCGGGCCTTCGACCCCCTGCCTATCCTCTTCGGAGGCAAGCGCCTGGAAGGCGTGCTGGTCGGCAATGCGGAGCACCAGCAGCAATTGCAGCGGTTCTTGACGATGACACGCATCGAGCCGGTGATCGACCGCGTGTTCGGCTTCGACGAGGTGCCGCAGGCTTTTGCCTGCCTGGCCTCGGGCGGGCACTTCGGCAAGGTGGTGGTGCGGCTGGACTGAGCGAGATCTCGCGGTCCGTCTGAGTGGCCCACCCCGTAAGCGCGGGGGGCAGGCATGCCATCGCGCGCTAGCTTTCAGGAATCGCCTGGAGCTTCGGGTGCGACGAGGGCGCGGGGTTTCTCGCGATCGCACCGGATGCCGGCCTTTTCGAGGAGCACGTCGATGCAAACCACTGCACTTGTCGGGACCGGCCTTGCTGCCTGCCTGTTGCTGGCGCCGGTGCCGCCTGTCCATGCCGCAATGGCCTACCACGCGATGCCGCTCTTCTCCCCCAATTCCTACCCGGGACGGTACGAGTTCTGGCCCGAGGCGCTCAACGGGAAAGGCGATGTGGTCGGCACCGTCCAGGGAACGTCTCTCGGCTACAACGCCGCCCTCTACAGCAAAGGAAGGTGGCAGGACCTCGGTGTCGTGGCGCGGGATTTCCACAGCATGGCTGTTGACATCAACGACCGTGGACAGGTGACCGGGTGGGCGCACCCCGGCCTTGGTGCCGGCATCCCTTACACGCATGCCTTTCTGTACGAGGATGGCCGGATGCAAGATCTGGGCAGCGTCGGCGAGACGGCTTCCGAAGCGACGGCGCTCAACGAAAAGGGAGAGGTGACGGGTCATGTCACCACCTACTTCTCCGGCAGAAACGCTCAGGAGTTTTTTCTCTACCGACAGGGCCGGATGACAAAGCTGGGTCACGGCAGGGCCTACGACATCAACGAAAGCGGGCAGATCACCGGTCAAGCGCCGAGCAGGGCCCAGCGTGGTCAGCAACACGCTTTCATCTACAGCGATGGCCGCACCCAGGATCTCGGTGCACTGGACGGTGACTACAGCACCGGCCACTCCATCAACGACAGCGGTCAGGTGACGGGCGCGTTCGGAACAGAGGGGGAGAGCGGGCGTGCGTTTCTCTACAGCGACGGGCGGATGCAGGACCTTGGCCCGCTGGTCGGTGATCGGAGTTCAGGAACGGCCATCAACAACCACGGCGACATCGTCGGCTGGAGTGAACAGGGCAGCTTCCTCTTCACGAACGGCGTCGTGCACAGGCTGGAGAGCCTGATCGATCCGGCCGTGCTTGCAGAGTGGAGGACCTTGAGGCCCCTCGATATCAATGATGCCGGCCAGATCCTGATGGAGGGCTCGACGTTGTCCCGGCAGGGCGCACTGCTCCTCACGCGTGCCGAGCCGGCGCCCGGGATCCTCTTGGGCGCCGGCCTCGGGATGCTGGGCCTGCTCGCCGCCCGGTCCTCGCGGCGGCAGGCTCCTGAGTTGCTAGGGGAGAGACCGTTCGCTCGGAGAGCCCGCCATGCACGTCGCGGTGTACAGCACCCAACCCTATGACCGCCGCTTTCTGGACGCGGCCAACACAGCCGGCCGCCATCGTCTTCGCTACCTCGAGCTGAAGCTCGAGGCCAGCACGGCCGTCACGGCCGCCGGCGCACAGGCCGTCTGCGTTTTCGTCAACGACCGTGTCGATGCCGAGGTGCTGACCCGGCTCGCCAGCCAGGGTGTGCGGCTGGTGGTGCTGCGCTGCGCCGGTTTCAACAACGTCGATCTCGCGGCCGCCGATCGCCTGGGGGTGAGTGTGGCGCGAGTGCCCGACTATTCGCCGCACGCCATCGCCGAGCACACGGTCGCGCTGATGCTCGCGCTCAACCGCAAGACACACCGCGCCTATGCCCGCGTGCGCGAAGGCAACTTCTCGCTCGAAGGCCTGCTGGGCTTCGACATGCACGGCCGCAGCGCCGGCGTGGTCGGCACCGGCAAGATCGGCGCGTGCGTCGCGCGCATCCTGCAGGGCTTCGGCTGCAGCGTGCTCGCCTTCGATCCCCGGCCCGACCAGGCCTGCCTCGGCGCCGGTGTCCGCTACGTGCCGCTGCCTGAGCTGCTGGCCGCCAGCGACATCGTCACCTTGCACTGCCCGCTGACCCCGCAGACACGCCACCTGATCGACGCCGCGGCGATCGCGCGCATGCGACGCGGCGCCATGCTGATCAACACCAGCCGGGGTGCGGTGATCGACACGCGCGCCGTCATCGAGGGCCTGAAGTCGGGGGGGATCGGCAGCCTGGGGCTGGACGTGTACGAGGAGGAAGCCGATCTTTTCTTCCGCGACCTCTCGGCCCAGGTGATCCAGGACGACGTATTCGCCCGGCTGCTGACCTTTCCCAACGTGGTGGTCACGGCCCACCAGGCCTTTTTCACCGAAGACGCGTTGACGGCGATTGCCGAGACCACCATCCGCAACCTTTCGGCCTTCGAGACCGGGGGCCGCCCGCTGCATCCGGTTTCGGTGGAGCGGCTGGCCTGAGGCCGCCGGGGGCTGGGCCTCGCGGCTGTGCGGCCTCCCCCGGCCAGGGCTCCGGTGTGAACCTTCACCCTGCGTGAGGGTCAAGCCCGGACGGTGGGCCGGCTGCGTAGCATGAGCGGGCCGCGCCTTTTTCATCCCGCTCCGACACCCCTCAAGGAGACCCCGATGAAGCTTTACTACAACCCGCAGAGCCGCGCCGCCATCGCCAAGTGGATGCTCGACGAATGCCGGGCGGAGTACGAACTGGTCCACATCGACTTCGAGAAGCGTGAGCACAAGACGCCGGAGTTCCTGGAGATCAACCCGGCCGGCAAGCTGCCCGCGCTGGTGGATGGCGAGACGCGGATGTTCGAGAACTCCGCCATCTGCCTGTACCTGGCGGAGAAATACCCGCAGGCGCGCCTCGCGCCCGCCGTCGGCGCCCCCGAGCGGGGCCGCTATCTTTCGCTGATGGTCTATGCCACCACCCAGCTCGAACCCGCGATGGGCGACGCCCTGCTCAAGCTCGAGACGCCCCCCGCGCGCGGCTGGACCGACTTCGAAACCGCCAAGGACGTGGTCGAGAAGGAACTGGGCGAGGGCCCGTGGCTGTTCGGCGAGTGGTTCACCGCAGCCGATGTGATGATCGGCTCGATGTTCATCTGGAAGCGCCTGTGGGGCGGCCCGCCCGACCGGCCGCGCATCGAGGCCTATGTCGACCGCCTGAAGCAGCGGCCGGCCGGCATGAAGATGGGCATGTGAGGGGCGGTTACGCGGACCGGAGACAGCCGTCTCGAAGTGCTGAGGTGACAAAGACTTTACTTAATATGGGTTTGGAGTAAACTCTTTGTTATGCCAAGAACCCCGGCCGCTCTGCTTACCCTGCCGCCCGCCGCCGCCGACGGTTTGCGCCGCCTGGGTGAGAACCTCGCCATCGCCCGGGTGCGGCGCAAGGAGACGCAGCGCGTCTGGGCGCAGCGCATCGGCGTGTCGGTGCCCACCCTGATCCGCATGGAGCAGGGCGACCCGGGGGTGGGCGCCGGCATCTATGCCACCGCGCTGTGGATGATGGGCCGCATCCAGGCCCTGCCCGAGGTCGCCGCGCCGGAACACGACCGGGGGGCGCTGGAAATGGACGTGCGGGAGGCGCTGCAGCGGCGCGCGGTCCGCTCGCCGGCCTCGGTCGAGGCGCGCCTGCGCGGGAAGAAAAAAGAAGGCCAGCCATGAACAGCCGCCCTGCCCCGTCCGGGGGCTACGAGCTCCGCGACCAGCTGTTCGTCTGGCTGCTGACCGACCCCGCGCAGCCGGTGCTGGTCGGCGAGATCCAGCTGGTCCGCACACGACGCGGCGCGGTGTCCTTCCGGTATGCCGACAGCTGGCTGCGTCACGGTTTCGCGCTCAGCGAGGACCTGCCCCTGGACCCCCAGGAGTTCCTCCCGACGGACAAGGACACGGCCCCCGGTGCCGTCGACGACGCGCGCCCCGACCGCTGGGGCGAACGGGTCATCCGCTTCCTCGACAAACCCCCGCGGCTGTCGCTGCTCGAATTCCTCTACTTCGCCGGCGACGACCGCTTCGGCGCCTTGGGCGTGTCCACTTCGGCCGACAGCTACCTGCCGCGAACCATCGGCCCGCTGCCCAGCCTGGCCGACACGGCCGTGATCCAGGAGCTGGTCGCCAAGGTGCTCTCCAACGAACCCATCCCGGCCCAGCAGCAGCGGCTGATCTCGCCGGGCGTCACGATGGGCGGGGCGCGCCCGAAGGCACTGATCGAGATCGAGGGCGAGCCCTGGATCGTCAAGTTCTCCGACGGCGAGCCGGCCGACACGCCGCTCGTCGAGCACGCCTCGATGACACTGGCGCGGCGCGCCGGCATCCGCACCGCCGAGACCCGCGCCCTGCCGCTGGTCGACGGGCATGCAGTGGCGGTGCGGCGTTTCGACCGCGAGGGCGGGCGCCGGTTGCATGCGCTGTCGGCCAACGTCGCACTGAAGGCGGCCGGCGAGGAGATGGGCTATCCGGAGCTGGCCCAGCTGCTGCGCCGCCGCGGCGTCGCGCAGGGCGGCCTGCAGGTCGCGCAGATGAAGGAGCTGTTCCGCCGCATGGTGTTCAACATCCTGCTGGACAACACCGACGACCACGAGAAGAACCACGTGCTGCTGGTCGACGACGCACAGCACTACCGCCTGGCGCCGGCCTTCGACGTGCTGCCTGCCGGCCAAGCGCTGGGCTACCAGCAGATGCGCGTCGGCACCGAGGCGGCCGACTCCACGCTGGAGAACGCGCTCTCGATGGTGCGCTACTTCGGCCTGAGCCAGGACCAGGCGGTGAAGGAGGTGCGCGAGGTCGCCGGCATCGTGGCCGAGTGGCAGGCGCACTTCACCGCCTGCGGGGTGCGCCCCCGCGACATCGAGCTGTACGCCGAGCAGATCGACCGGCCCTTCCTGCGCGAGCAGCGCGAGGAATTCGCGCCGGCCTAGGGCCGCGGCTCAGGCCTCGTCGTATTTCTTCGCACTGCCGCGCGAACGCTCGACCGGATAGCGGGTCTCGTTGCGGTCCATCTTCGCGTTGGCCGCCGCGATGAGGTCGATGCCCAGGCCGTCGGCCAGGCGCAGCAGATAGATCATCACGTCGGCCGCCTCGTCCTCGATGCGCTGGCGGCGCGCTGCGTCGGGCGCGTGGCTTTCGGCCTCGGTGAGCCACTGGAACTCGGCGATCAGCTCGCCGGTCTCGCCGGCCAGCGCCATCGCGAGGTTTTTCGGCGAGTGAAAAGGCTGCCAGTCGCGTGCGGCGGCAAAGTCGCGCAGGCGTGCGGTCAATCGGGCCAGGCTGTCGGGGTTCATGGTGCGTACTCTATCCTCCGGGGATCGGCCCTTCTTTCTCTTCCGGCCCCCACCCACCCACCTTCTCCGGAGCCCGACCCCATGTCCCGCGAAGCCATCGAAATCGAAACCGCCCCGAACCCGCGTGCCGCCGTCATCGTGCTGCACGGCCTGGGCGCCGACGGCAGCGACTTTGTGCCCATTGCCAAGGAACTCTCGCTGGGCCCGGTGGGTCCGGTCCGTTTTGTCTTTCCGCATGCACCGGTGCGGCCGGTCACGATCAACGGCGGCTACGTGATGCCGGCCTGGTACGACATCCTGGGCACCGACCTCGCCCGCCGCGAGGACGAGGGCGGCCTGCGCGAGTCGCACACCACCGTGCAGGGCCTGATCGCCCGCGAGCAGGCGCGCGGCATCCCGGCCTCTCGCATCGTGCTGGCGGGCTTTTCGCAAGGCTGTGCCGTCACCTTGATGGCCGGCCTGCGCCACGGCGAGCGGCTGGCCGGGCTGGTGGGCCTGTCCGGCTACCTGCCGCTGGCGGACAAGACTGCCGCCGAGCGCAGCTCCATCAATGCCGACGTTCCGGTCTTCCTGGCGCATGGGCGCTACGACGGCGTGGTGCCCATCGACCGCGCGGTCGCCACCCGCGATGCGCTGCAGTCGCTCGGCTATCCGGTGGAGTGGCACGAGTACGACATGGAGCACTCGGTCTGCATGGAGGAGATCGCCGACCTCAACCAGTGGCTGCTGCGCGTGCTGGCCTGAGCCACAGCGAGGAGGACGCGCGATGCACCTCGTCCAGCTGCTGCTGCCTCTGTTCGACAGCCACGGGCAGCGCTTCGACCGGCAGCTTTATGCCGACACGCGCGCCGAGCTGCTGGAGCGTTTCGGCGGGCTCACCGCCTACACGCGGGCCCCCGCCAGCGGCGTCTGGGAGCCCGACGACGGCCGGCAGCCGCCGGTGCATGACGAGCTGGTGGTCTACGAAGTCATGGCCGATACCCTCGAGGGCCCCTGGTGGCAGGCCTACCGGCGCACCCTGGAAGCGCGCTTCCGGCAGGACAGCCTGGTGGTGAGGGCGCACGAGGTGCTGCTGCTCTAAGGCCTCGTCACTCCCATGCAGGGGGGTTGACGGCGCTGGCCGATGCGCACTAATCTGTTAACCAATTAGCTAATTGCCTATCGAACAACTTCGGGCTCACGATGCCGACGAGCCCCCTTCAGCCGAGGAGCTTGCATGCCGCCCCTGTCGCCCCCTCCCGTCCTGCCTGCCGGCCTGCACACGCACCGGGTGCTCGCCGCCGCCCTCGACGAGGTCCGCCTCGGCCGGGTGCGCTGGGCGCCAGCGAAGTCGCTCTGGTTTTCCGGCATGGCGGCCGGTGCGGTGGTGGGCGGCGCCGTCACGTTCAGCCTGCCGGCCCTGCTGCTGTTTTTCGTCACGACCGGCACGGTCCTGCTGCTCGGCCACTCGCTGGGCAGCCACCGCAAGCTGATCCACGACAGCTTCCAGTGCCCCCGCTGGCTGGAGCGCCTGCTGGTCTATCTGGGCGTGCAGGTGGGGCTGGCCGGCCCGCTGGGCCTGCTGCGCCAGCACGAGCTGCGCGACTACGCCCAGCGCCTGCCGGACTGCCACGACTACCTCCGCCATGGCCGCTCCTTCTGGCACGACGCCTGGTGGCAGCTCCACTGCGAGCTGCAGCTCGACACGCCGCCCGAGGTGCGCATCGAACCGCGCATCGCCGAGGACCGCTACTACCGCTTTCTCGAACGCACCTGGATGCTGCAGCAGCTGCCCTGGGCTCTGCTGTTTTATGCCTGGGGCGGCTGGGCCTTCGTCTTCTGGGGTGTCTGCGCGCGCGTGACGGCCGGCGTCACGGGGCACTGGCTGATTGGCTACTTCGCGCACAACCACGGCCAGATGCACTACGAGGTGCAAGGCGCTGCGGTGCAGGGCCGCAACATCCGGCTGACCTCGCTGCTCACCATGGGCGAGTGCTGGCACAACAACCACCACGCCTATCCCGGCTCGGCCCGCCTGGGCCTGTTCGCCGGCGAGTGGGACCCGGGCTGGTGGGCGCTGAAGGCCCTGGAGCGGCTCGGCCTGGCGAGCTCGTTCCGCTTGCCCGAGCACCTGCCGGAGCGGCCCGAGCTGCGCGCGCTGGACCCGGCGGGCATGGGGCTTGCCGAATCGGTGGCAGCCCGCCGGTACGCACGCCGGCACCCAGCCACGGAAGCCCGCCATGAACCTCAAGCACGTCTGGCCGCTGGTCAAGCAGGCCGTCTCGCAGTGGATCGACGACAATGCCTCCAGCATGGGCGCCGCGCTGGCCTACTACACGGTCTTCTCGATGGCGCCGCTGCTGGTCATCGTGATCTCGGTGGCGGGGCTGGTGTTCGGTGAGGAGGCGGCGCGCGGCGAGCTGATGAGCGAGCTGCAGGGCCTGCTGGGCCAGGACGGCGCGCATGCCATCGAGGGCCTGCTGGAAAGCGCCAACAAGCCGGTCACCAGCACGCTGGCGACGATAGGCAGCCTCGCCGCCCTGCTGATCGGCGCCACCACCGTGTTCGCCGAACTGCAGAACGCGCTCGATCGCATCTGGCGGGTTCCCGAGACCGCCCTGGCCGGTGGCATCTGGGGTTTCCTGCGCTCACGGGTGCTGTCCTTCGGCATCATCCTCGGCTTCGGCTTCCTGCTGCTGGTGTCGCTGATCGCGAGTGCCGCGCTGGCAGCCCTGGGCAAGTGGTGGGGGCCGATGATGGGTGCCTGGGAGGCGGTGGCCACGGTGCTCAACTTCATCCTCAGCTTCGCGGTGATCACGGCCTTCTTCGCGATGATCTACAAGTTCATGCCGCGGCTGCACATCCACTGGCGCGACGTGGTGGTCGGCGCGGTGGTGACGGCGCTGCTGTTCACGGTCGGCAAGACCCTGATCGGGCTCTACATCGGCAAGAGCGGCGTGGCCTCGGGCTTCGGCGCCGCGGCCTCGCTGGTGGTGCTGCTGGTGTGGGTCTATTACTCGGCGCAGATCTTCCTGCTGGGCGCCGAGTTCACCTCGGTCTACGCGCACACCCATGGCTCGCTGAAGGGCCAGGAGCGCGGCTCGGCCGCTGCTCCTGCGAGCAGCGGCGCCCGGGTCGCGGGGCCACCACAGCAGCCGGCGGCCGCCGCCGTATCGGGCCGCCCGATGGCAGGCAGCCGGTCCTGACGGCGGCCATCAAGGGGTCGTTCCGCCCTCGGCGGCGCCGTGCTTCACCAGCCACCACCCCGGTGCGGATCTTCGGGTCCGGCGTGGTGACCGGCGAGGCCCCGCTCACTCCCCGCGGGCGCCTTCGTGCGGCCCGGCCACCCGCGCCAGCAGCTGTCCCAGCTCCCGGGTGTTGAACGGCCTGGTGATGAAGGCGTCGCAGCCGGCCGCCAGCACCTCCCCCTCGCGGTACCGCTCCGGCAGGGCCGTGACCGCGACGACGGGAATCAGACGCAGCTCGTCCATGGCCTTGAGCCGGCGCAGCAGGCTCATGCCGTCCTGGCCCGGCAGTTCCAGGTCGAGCAGGATCACGTCGGGGCGGTCGCTCATCACCGCTTCGAGCGCCGCCTCCGCCGTGCCCGCTTCGGCAACCCGGTGGCCGCCGGCGGCGAGCACGGCGCTCGCCAGCCGCATGTCCACCGCCCTGTCTTCCACCACCAGCACCTTCAAGCCGGGCCCGGTCGCTGCTGCCGACTGACGCAGGCGCAGGGTCTGCCGCACCTGGGCAGCGAAGCGCAGCGTGTCGATGGGCTTGGTGATGTAGCCGTTGCAGCCCGCCTCCAGCGCCTTTTCCTCGTCGCCCTTCATCGCCAGGGCGGTCAGGGCGACCACGGGAACATCCGCGTAACGGGGGTCGGCCTTGAGCTTCCGGGTCAGCGTCAGGCCGTCCATGCGCGGCAGGCTCAGGTCCAGCAAGACCAGGTCGGGAAGCTGCGTTGCCAGGCTCTGCTGCGCCTGCTCGGAGTCGGTCGCCGTCGTGACCTCGTAGCCTTCCATCTGAAGCAGCTCGGTGGCCAGCTCCAGGTTCAGCGGGTTGTCATCGACGACCAGGATGCGTGCGCTCATGATTCGCTCCTCGGGATGGCGTGGGTGGCCGCGGCGCTCGGGCGCACGTCGCCTCGTCTCGGTTCACGGGCCGGGCGGGTCCTTGCGGCGGCAAAGGCCCTCGACGAGCCCGAGCAGGGCATCGAGGTCGGCCGGCTTCGTGAGATGGTGGTCGAAGCCCGCTTCGACCGACCGCGTGATGTCGATGGGCTGGCCCCAGCCGGTCAGCGCGACCAGCACCGGCTGCTGTTCGCCCGGCAGCGCTTCGCGCAGCCGGCCTGCCAGCAGGTGGCCGCTCATGTCGGGCAGGCCGATGTCGAGCAAGGCCAGCTGCGGGCGCCACTCCGCAGCCAGCCGCAGTCCGTCGGTCGCACTGTAGGCGGTGCGCGTCTCGTGGCCGCAGCTGTTGAGCAGCTGTGCCATCGAGTCGGCGCTGTCGCGGTTGTCGTCGACCACCAGCACCCGGCAGCTTCCGCCGGGCCGGGCCGCCGTGGCCGCAGCTCGGTCCTCGGCGGCGGCCACGCCAGCCCGGACGGCGGGGACACGCAAGGTGAAGGTCGCACCGCGCGACTCGCCCTCGCTGACCGCATGCACGCTGCCGCCGTGCAACTCGATCAGCGCCTTGACGATGGACAGGCCCAAGCCCAGCCCGCCCTGCGCCCGCCCGGTTGCGCCGTCGACCTGGGCGAACACCTCGAACAGGCGGCGCGCCTCCTGGGGCGGAAATCCGATGCCGTTGTCGCGCACCGAGACCCTCACTTCGCGACCGTTCATCGGCCCTTCCTCGTGCGCCTCGAGCACGATCAGGCCTTCGCGCGGCGTGTACTTGGCCGCGTTGGTCAGGAGGTTGGACACGCACTGCGCCATGCGGGTACGGTCGGCGTCCACCCAGAGCGGCTCGGGCGGCAGCTCGATGCGCAAGGTGTGCTGCATCGCATCGATCTGCGGTCCGCTCGTCTCGGCCGCCGCATGAATTGCCTCGCGCAGGTCGAAATGCTCCTTCTGAAGCACGATCTTGCCGCGCGTGATGCGGGCCACGTCGAGCAGGTCATCGACCAGGCGCGAGAGCTGGTCCACCTGGCGCTGCATCACGCCGGTGGCCCAGTGCTGTTGCTGCTCCGAGATGCGGCCGCTGCGCAACAGGTGCAGCGCGTTCGACAGCGGGGCCAGCGGATTGCGCAGCTCGTGTGCCAGGGTGGCGAGGAACATGTCCTTCTGCACATCGGCCTGGCGGTTCTCGTACTGGCGCTCCCGCGTGCGCAAGGCGGTACGCACCGCGCTCACCAGGGTCGCGACCTGGGTGGGCCGCTCCAGCACCGTCACGTTGCCCAGCCGGCTCACCGCGCTGTTGGCGAGCTCGCTGAGCCGGCCGCGCTGGCTCAGCAGCAGCACCGGCAGGTCCGACCAGGCGGGCTGCTGCTCGACCAGGCGCTCCAATGTGCGCATGGCCACAAGGTCGTTCACCGCCTCCTCGGCGAGCAGCAGCGCGCCGATGCCTGCCGCGGCCTGCTGCACCACGTCGAAAGCGCTGCTGCAGCGCAGCACCTCGAACTGCGAGCGCTGCAGCGCGGCTTCGATCAGCCGCGCATCCTTGCCGCTGGGCGCGAGAACGAAAACACGTCGTTCCATGGTCGGGACTGTCAGCGGCTGCGTTCTTTCACCAGGGGATCGTCGCTGCCGATGTAGGTCGGCACACCCGTCAGCACGCCGTGGAAGCCGCGCAGCGGCTCGCTGACCCGTATGCCGGCAGCGTCGAGGCTGAACTCGCGGATCGCGCGCTCATGCAGGCCGCTGCGCTTTTTCAGCACCGACACCGCCTGCCGCACCATGCCCTCGGCTTCGAAGTAGCGCATCAGGACCACGGTGTCGGCCAGGTAGCTCGCGTCGACCGGGCTGCTCATGTTGCCGATCAAGCCCTGCTGCACGCCCACCAGCAGCGTCGTGGTGCCCATCTGCCCGAGGTAGGTCAGCATCTCGTGCAGCTGTGCGTTGAGGAACTTCTCGTCCGGCATCGCATTGAGGTAGCCGTTGAGGCTGTCGATGACGACGACGCTCGCGCCCTCATCGCGGGAGGTGCACGCCACCAGGTGGGCGAACTCGCCGGGCGACAGCTCCGCCGGGTCGATCTGCCGCACTGTCAGCCGGCCGGAGTCGATGTGAGGCTGGAGGTCGCAGCCCAGACCACGCATGCGCTTGAGCAAGGTGGCCAGGCTCTCGTCGAACAGGAACATCGCGGCTCGCTCACCGGCGGCCGCGGCTGCAGCCGCGAAACAGGTCGCGATGGTGGACTTCCCGGTGCCGGGGGCGCCCGCCACCAGCGTGCTGGTGCCGCGCTCCAGGCCGCCGCCGAGCAACTCGTCCAGACCCGCCACGCCGCTGCGCAGGCTGCCTTCGGCGGCCGCACGCCGGAGGCCGGCGGCCACCAGGCGAGGGAACACCACCATGCCGCCAGGGCGGATCGTGAAATCGTGGTAACCGCCGATGAAGGGCACGCCGCGGTACTTGACCACCCGCAGCCGGCGCCGCTCGCGGCCGTAGGCCGGGTACCACTGCTCCAGTGCCACGATGCCGTGGGCGATGCTCTGCAGCTGCGGGTCCTCGGCGGTCGCGGTGCGGTCGTCGAGCACGAAGACGGTGCACTGCCGGCCGGCGAAAAACTGCTTCAGTCCCAGCATCTGACGGCGGTAGCGCAGCGGACTGCCCGCCAGCAGACGCAGCTCGGACAGCGAGTCAAACACCACGCGGGCCGGCTTGCGGCGCTCCACTTCCGACAGCAGCGACTTGGTGGCTTCGCCAAGCTCGACCTCGTCGGGCTGGAACACCGTGTACTGCTCGCTCGGCAGCAGGGCCTGCTCGTCGGGCACCACCTGCAGGATCTGGACCCCCTCCAGGTCCCAGTGGTGGGAGTTGGCGATGGCCCGCACCTCCTCCTCGGTTTCCGAGAGGGTGATGTAGAGCACCGACTCCCCCGCGCGCGCGCCGGCCTGCAGGAACTGCAGGCCCAGGGTGGTCTTGCCCGAACCTGGGATGCCCTCGATCATGTAGAGCCGGTTCGGCGTGATGCCGCCGCCGAGGATCAGGTCCAGCTCCGGGATCCCCGAGGAGATGAAGGCAGGCGGTGTGGCGAGGGTCGGCGCGTGGGTGTCATGCATTGTTGTGGCTCGTCTGTCGGAGGCGGGCCGGCGCCGGCGCCGCCGGTCTCTCTGCTGCCGCCCGGCCCGGCAGCCGGAATGCGGTGGGGCCGGACGACACGTCGCAACAGCATAGCGCCCGATGCCACGGCAGCAATCCGTGATCCTGTAACCCCCCGCAGGGCCCCCCCGCATGTCGGTGGTTCACCTACTGCACTCGGGCGCCGGCTGTGGCGAAATGTCTTCACCATGCACTTTCTCCTTAACCGCGAAGACTTTCTCGACGCCTTGCAGGAGCTGGAGGACGAGTTCTCCGAAAGCGTTATTGCTTCCGGCGACGTGCTGAGCCACTGCTGGCAATGTGCCGCTTGTGGCACCCAGTACATGTCCTACGAACTGAGCAGCCCGCCGCTGCCATGCGCTTGCGGCGACGTGCGTCTGCTGCCGGTCATTCCGACCCTGCATTGAGGCGCTGCGAATGGTCCCTCCGACCGACGCCGGCGCGGCAGGCGCAGCATTGATCGATGTCTCCGACGAAGCCGAAGTGCGCCGCTGGGCCGAGAAGCTCGCGGTGAGCGTGGAGGCCCTGCGGGAGGCCATCACTGCCGCCGGGAATCGAGCCGATCGAGTGGGTGAGTACCTGCTTCGATTGCGCGCCGACGATCACAGACCGCCGCTCTGACCGCCCCGCTGCCGTCACGTCTCGTTGCGAAGTCCCCTGCGGCGCCCCCCATTCGATGGGAAGACCGGCTGTCGAAGTTTTGCGAAACTCCCGCGACACTGACGGTGCTGTCTCCCGGCTTTTCGGCTCGGAATGCAGGCCAAAAATAGATCGGGAGGGGTCGCATGTTCCAGCGGTCGGGGACGGCCTTGCCAAACATCGAGTCGTTCGCACGGGCGCTCGGCATATCGTTTACATCTGAAACAAGACTGTTCGAACTGAGCGGCAGCCCGGCCCTGGACGGCCTGCTGGTCGAGTCGTGGACGGCCCATGAAGCGCTCGACGCCTGTTTCGAGTACCAGCTGACGGTGTTAAGCACCGAGGCCCAGCTCTCGTTGCCGGCCATGCTGGGGCAGCGCGCCAGCCTGGCGATTTCGCTCGCGGACGGCAGCCGCGTGACACGCAGCGGCATCGTGATGCACGCTGCGGCCCTGCAGTCCGACGGCGGACTGGCGCGCTACCGGCTGGTGGTGCGGCCCTGGCTCGCCGCCTTGAAGCTGCAACTGCGCAGCCAGAGCTTCATCGACAAGACGGTGGTCGAGATCGTCGAGGCGGTGTTCCGTGCCCACGCCGACATCGCGGCCTGGGTCTGGTCCGACGAGGTCGACCGCTTCCTGTCACAGCTGCCGCCGCGCCATTACTGCAATCAGTTCCGTGAGAGCGACCACGACTTCGTCGCCCGCGTGCTGGCAGAGGAAGGCATCGGCTGGTGCATCGAGGAAGACGAGGCCGCGCCCCACGGCCATCGCGTGCGCCTTTTCGCCGACAGCCCACGCCTGCCCGAGGACGCGAGCGCGGCGGCCGGCGGCGGCCTGCGGTTCCATCGCGCCGACAGCCAGGAGGAGCGGGATGCCATCCAAAGCTTCAGCGCCTGGCAGGTGTTGCGGCCGGCCAGCGTTTGCCTGCAAGCCTGGCACTACGCGGACAAAGGCAGTGCCGCCGCCGGCGTGCCCACCGAGGGCAGCGTCGGGGGTCCGCAGGCGCCGCGCCTGGAGGTCTACGATCCGTCCGGCGGCGTCGACCATCACAACGGCGTGAGCCGTTTCGCCGCGCCCCACTACGCGCGGCTGCAGATGGAAGCGCACGAGGCGCGCCGTCAGCGCTACGTCGGCCAGGGCAGCGTGCGCACCTTGCGCCCCGGCACCCGCTTCGCGCTGCTCGATGCCCCACTGCCCGGTGGCGAGAACGGGACCTTCCTGGTCACGGCCGTCACCCACGCCGGCATCAACAACCTCCCTGCCGAGCTTCACCGGCGCATTGCCGAGCGCCTTGGCCGCGCCGAGCTGGCCGACGCGGGACACGCCTTGAGCGACGCCGCGCGCCGGCAGGTCGAGGCCGGCGGTTATGCCAACGAGTTCGAATGCGTGCCGGCGCAGCGGCCCTGGCGCCCGGCCCTGCTCGACGACACCGGGCAGCGCCTGAACCCGCGGCCCAGCGTGCGCGGCCCGCAGAGCGCGCGTGTGGTGGGCCCCGAGGGCCGCAGCCAAGCCAGCGGCGCCGACGAGATCCACACCGACCGCCTGGGTCGCATCAAGGTGCAGTTCCATTGGCAGGCCCAGGGCGGCGGCGAAGGCAGCAGCGCCCACAGCATCTGGGTGCGCGTGGCGCAGCGTTATGCCGGCGCCGGCATGGGGGCGCAGTTCATCCCCCGCATTGGCCAGGAGGTGCTGGTCGATTTCGAGGAACAGGACATCGACCGGCCGGTGGTCATCGCCGCGCTCTACAACGGCAGGGGCGAGGGCGGTGTGCCGGCCACCCCCGGCGGCCTTGCCGCCGAGGCCGACACCAGCGTCTTCGGCCAGTCTTGCGACGGCGTGCCCAGCGGCCAGGGCAATCTCGCCGGCGGCCACAGCCCGGCCTGGCACGGCGCCGCGGCCGGCGAGCAGCAGCAGCGCAGCGCCGCCGCCCTGAGTGGCGTGAAGACCCAGGAGTTCGGCGGTGCCGGGCACAACCAGCTGGTCTTCGACGACAGCGATGCCCAGCTGCGTGTGCAGGCCGGCACCAGTCAGCACGCCAGCTGGCTCAACCTGGGCCATCTGCTGCACAGCGCCGACAACCACCGCGGCAGCTTCCGCGGCACCGGCTTCGAGCTGCGCACCGACGCCTACGGCGCCTTGCGGGGCGGCCGGGGTGTCCTGCTGAGCAGCTTCGGCACGCCGGCCGCCACGCCGGCCGGGGACAACACACCCGGCATGGCGCTGGCCAAGCAGGCCCAGCAGCTGGCGCAAAGCTTCAGCGATGCGGCCAGGACACACCAGGCGGTGCAGCAGGCCAGCCACCTCGGCAGTTCGCGAGCCGGGTCCAGCCACCTCGACGAGGCGGCGGCGCCCCTGAAGGCCCTGCACAAGACGCTCAGCGGCATGGTGGCCCAGCAGGGCCACGACGCGGCGGTGAGCGACGCCGGCGCGAAGAACACCCACAGCGGCGCCGACAAGCTGCCTCATACCGCCGACCCGGTCGTCGCCGTCACGGCCAAGGCGGGCCTCGCCGTGGTGGCGGGCCAGGACCTGCAGACGGCGGCCGGCGAGGGCATCCACGCTGCCAGCGGCCAGGACACGCATCTCGCCGTGGGCGGTCAGGCGCGGCTGCACACAGGGCAGGCCATCGGCATGCTGGCGGGCGCCCTGAAGGCGGGCCAAGGCGCCGCCGGCTCCGGTCTCACGGTGATCGCGGCCCAGGGCGACATCGACGTGCAGGCGCAGGCCGGCACGCTGCAGGTCGCGGCGCAAGGGCCGATCGACGTGAAGAGCAAAAACGCCCACATCGACTGGGCGGCGGCGAAAAAGATCACGCTCGCCACCGCGGGCGGCGCAAGCCTGACGATCGATGCCGGCGGCATCGTCACGCAGTGCCCGGGGAAGATCACCGTGCATGCCGCGAAAAAGAGCTTCCAGGGGCCGGGGCGCGAGACCTTCACGCCGGCGGGCATGCCCCAAGCCCAGCCGCACGAGTTGCGTTATGTCGCCACCGACGCGCAAGGCCTGCCGCTGAAAAACGTGCCCTATGCACTGATCCTGCCCAACGGCGAGATCCGCTCCGGCAGGACCAACGCGCGGGGCGAGACCGAGAAGGTCACCACGGACGGCCCCCAGGGCGTCGAGGTTTACCTGGAGGACGGCGACCACGAAGGTTTCCACCTGCTGTCGTCCGAGGACTGAAAGAAAAGAACAGCGGAGTTGCAGTGAGCACAGCAAGAGGAAAGTTCCGGCTCTACTACAAGGACGGACTGGGCAACGAGGTGCCATGCACCGAGGTTCACTACCGCGTGGTCGAACTCGGCAGGGGCACGACAGTGGTGACCGGCGTCACCGACAGCCAGGGCGAGACGGTCGAATTCAGCAAGGACGACGGCGGCAGCTGCCGGCTGGACGTGAAGGACTTCGACGGCAACGACTTCGACGCGCCCGACACGCCCTTCGGCGAGGACGACGAGAACAAGGTGAAGCTGGTCGCCGGAACGGCCGGCACCGTGGTCCGGAAGCTGCGCATCCGCCCGTACTTCCGGGTGCTGTTCACGACGCAGCGCGGCGACAAGCCACTGCCGTGGGCCCAGTTCAAGGCCTATGTGCAGGACAACGGAGGCGAGGTGCTGGCCCGCGAGCTGTTCAGCGACAGGCCGATCCACGGCGCGACCGACGCTGACGGGCTCACGCCGGAGCTGCACTTCAACGAGGAACTGGTGTTCAAGTTCCAGCTGCCCGGCACCAGCGTGCAGGTCGCGACGGCTTCGCTGAAGCCCTTGTGCAAGGGTCAGACGCCGTACTTCTACCGCTGCGCCTTCAAGACGGTGCAGGCCGTGACTGCCGCGGAGCCGGACCACCGGATGCAGCTGGCCGGCAAGACCAGCCTGCCGCTTCTGCTGAATGCGGAAGACGAAGAACTCATCATGATCCCGCCCAAGGATTTCGCCGAGTTCGAACGCCTGAGCGGCGAGCTCGAGAACATCATGGCCGGGCCGCACCGGGCGCAGCTCGACCTCACGCGTGCGCTGGAGGTCAAGGACGTGGCCGCCGTGCAAAGGGCCGAGAAGGCCCTGGGGCTGGCGGAGGACCGTGTCAAGACGGCCCTCAACAAGGACTTCAAGAAGCTTGCCGACCTCAAGGAAGTGATCGTCTTCGAGAGCTACGACAAGGGCAAGGGCAAGGAGCCGGGCATCGGCATCCGCAGGCGCTACCTCCCCACCAAGAAGTACAAGGAGCTGTGGGACAAGCGCCTGAACCGCAACGAGTTCAAGGTCAGCCTGGGCCTGAAGTCCAAGGGCTCGCCGACCGGCGACCACTCCGTCGGCGCCAGCCCGAAGAGCCTCAACACGGCCGCCCTGAAGGAGTCGCTGGCCAAGATCAAGTACGAGACCAAAAAGAGCTGGAACAGCGACCCCAAGGTGTTCGACCTGTTCGACTACGCCGGCAACCAGTTCGGCTATGTGGAAGCGCTCAGCGACTCCTCCGAGGTGGAGAACGCGGCGCAGTGGCTGCGCCTGGTCGGCGGCGCCGGGCTGAGCGCGGAGGTCGACTGGAAAAAGAAGGTGCAGGTCCAGGGCAACCTGCAGGGCAAGCTGGTGCTGTACGAGCAGAAGTACACGCGGCGCTGGGCGGTGCCGTCGCTCAACGGATGGCTCATGTGCTTCAGCGGGATCGACCTCGGGGCCATCCGCTTCACGATGGAAGTCCAGCTCGCCGGGTTCATCGGTGCGAAGGCCACGTTGGCGGGGTCGGTGGGTGTCACCTTCGACCAAGGCAAGGCGGCGTTCCAGGCGATGCGCCGCGATCGCAGCGACAGCGTCGCGGAGGCTGTCGACACGCGGACCGGGCTGCCGAAATTCGAGCCGGCCGCGCTGAACAGCAAGCCCCCGAAGGACCTGAACGGCGCCAAGTTCGACGTCGATGCCTTTGCCGGTATCGAAGGCAGCATCACGCCCGCCGGCAAGCTGCAGTGGCTGCCGCCCGAAGAGAAGGCCTTCGTGAGTTTCGCGGAGCTTTCGGTGACTGGCGGTGTGAATGCGGGCGCAGGTGCGAAAGCGGAGCTGACGATCTACTATGCCAACGGCAAGTTCATGGTAAAGGCCTCGGCTCGCCTTTGCTGGGGGGTGGGCGCGAAAGGGGCTGTGGACTTCGCGGTCGATCCGGCCAAGATGGCGCAGTTCGTCGCCTGGTTCTACTACCAGTTGCTGCACGCCGGATTCAAGATTCTGGTCTATGTGGGCCGGGAAGTGTTCGATGCGCTGTCGAAAGTGCTTTTCCTCGTGATTGCCGAAGACGGCGATATTGGACGGCAGTTGAAGGCGAGCGTGAAGGCGATCGACGAGCAGTTCAACACGGTACTGCGTTCATACGAGAATGCAGAGAAGCGCGCCCGCCTGATCGCCGGTATCAACAAACTGCCTCATTGGCTTGTGCACGCCACGCCGGAAACCCGCGGCATGTTGCTTTACGAGATCACTCGGCACAGTACGTTCAGCCACTTTCGTGCGTTTCCGGGTCTTGCCGGGAGCGATCGCTCAGACGTCCAGGTCCACTACCTGGACTCGCATAAGCAAGCGATCATCAACATTCTCAAGCCGGTGCAGATTGTTGACGAATGGAACAACGTCATGCAACACATGACGCGGGACGGCCAAAAAGACGACCAGCGTCCGCGAGGACAGAACGAAGGCGAAGTGATGCGATTCCTCAACAACGGGGTGTCGCTGACGGAAGACTTGAACCAGTTGATCCGCAATATCAACACCCCGGCGAAACCGGGTGGCGAGAAGACCGGCAACCACTATCTCGATGAGTTCCTCAAGATGCGCAAGGCCTTGCTCAAGGAGTTTCCAAAGGGATACAAGGCTCAGTTGAACGGCACCCCTGCGTGGAGCGTGTACGCGATGAAGGACGGGATGGTTCATTCCCACTTCGCTCTCGCAGACCCTGCTCACTTGCGAGACACTTTGGACGAAGGCCGAACGATGGTGGCGTAACCCAGGCGACCGACGACCGGTCTCGCTGTTCGGGAACTCTGCCCTACCGCCCCCCGACCGGCTCCCGGGAGTTGGCGACGCAGCGAAATGTCGTTTCGCTGTGAGGATTGCTATCGGTAGGACGATCGTCGCTGTCGAGAACAGGGGGCAATTGCGGATCGCTGTGTTGCCTGGTGAAGGTCATCGACAGGAACCCCAGTTCGTTCTCTCCGGTCACGTAATAGCCGCGAAGCGTCTTCTGGGTGCCCGTCGCCGGTCCTGTGGGGTTCCGTTCGGGGGAGGCGCTGTAATAGCTTTCGTCATACCAGTCGAGCGTCCACTCCATCCCGTTGGTCACGAGATCATGCAGCCCCAGGGGGTTGGGAGGAAACTGACCCACCGCGGCAGGGACGGCCCAGGAGAAGATGCCATGCTTTTTTGCATAAGCCCTCCTCTGATCGAAGCTCGCGACATTGCGTCCGAACTCCAGTTTTCCGTTGTCGGTCGGATAGACGAGGTACTCACCGCGGTTGCGCGCTGCGTACTCCCACTGCGCCTCGGTCGGAAGATCCATGGGAATGCCGAGTTGTTTTCCCAGCCACACGCAATAGTCTCGCGCTCCCTGCCAGCTGACCCCCGCGGGCGACCCGGGAATGTCGCGGAACTGCTTGTCGAAGTGACCCATCGCAATCTTCGGCTTGCCCGTCACCTGGGTGTAGACGTCGTAGTCCGCAAAGGTGGTCTTGTAGGCACTGATCGAAAAGCTGTCGAGCGTGACCTTGTGCAGAGGGCCGTCGTCGGCGGGGCCGCTGTAGGGCAGCTTCTCTTCGTTGTGCTTGTGGCCGAAGTCGCCCATCTCGAAGCTGCCGCCTTGCACAAACACCAGGTTTTTCCTCGCCCTGACGACGAGGTCCGGAAGCTTCGTTGAAACATCGGGGCCTTCGATCCTGGCGGTCTCCGTCCTGCCGCAACCGCTGACAGCGATCAAGGCGAGCGCACAAAAAATTCGACCCAGTCCGACTCTCGGGCGGGCATCGGGAAAAGCTGGCTGGTGCTGATGCATGAGAACGGCCGCGTTGCCGCGTTCAGTTGCTTCGCCCGATTTTATGCAGGGCCGCTTCGGATCTGCGTTTCCCGGGCCGGTGGTGGTAGCTTGAAGTTACTGCCGAAGTCGTTGGGGGGGCGGGACCCTGCGCTCGGCCACAGGCCGCCGTCGCGAACAAAAACACGACCTGCGCGCTTCACCATCACGATGGGCCTGGCAGCGGAGAACGAGAAGGAACGCGGTCGATCGACGGGCATATCGGCAGACGCGGTGCGGAATTGCTTGAGCGGACGAGGTCGATGGCACGAGCAACCGGTCCCTACCTGCCTCGCGACTTCCTACTTGGGGACAGGTGTAGAGAGGTTCGCGACGCAGCGGAATGTCGTATCGGTGTGAGGATCGATATCGATAGGGCGATCGTCGCTGTCGAGAAGAGGGGGCAATTGCGGATCGCTGTGCTGCCTCGTGAAGGTCATCGACAAAAAACCCAGTGTCACCCCTTCGGATACGCTGTAGCCTCGCAGGACCTTCTGGGTACCACTGGACGGACCTGACGGGTTGCGTTCAGGCGAGGCGCTGTAGTAGTTCTCGTCATACCAGTCGAGCGTCCACTCCATGCCGTCCGTCACCAGGTCGTAGAGACCCAGCGGGTTCGGAGGGAACTGGCCCACCGCTGCGGGGACGGCGGAGGAGAAAAGCTTGTGCTTCTTGGCATAGGCTTTCCTCTGGTCGAAGCTCGCCACATTGCGGCCGTCGTCGAGTTGGCCATTGTCGGTCGGATAGACGCGGTACTCGCCACGGTTGCGCGCTGCGTACTCCCACTGCGCCTCGGTCGGAAGATCCATGGGTATGCCGAGCTGCTGACCAAGCCACAC
This sequence comes from Aquabacterium sp. A7-Y, assembly GCF_026153205.1. GTDB lineage: Bacteria > Pseudomonadota > Gammaproteobacteria > Burkholderiales > Burkholderiaceae_C > Caldimonas. Next base: position 162,288 of record NZ_JAPFBW010000010.1, read on the forward strand.
GCAATAGTCTCGCGCTCCCTGCCAGCTGACTCCTGCGGGCGAACCGGGAATGTCGCGGAACTGCCGGTCCAGGCGGCCCATCGCAATCTTCGGTTTGCCCGTTACCTGCGTGTAGACGTCGTAGTCCGCAAAGGTGGTCTTGTAAGCACTGATCGAAAAGCTGTCCAGCGTGACCTTGTGCAGAGGACCGTCGTCGGCGCGCCCGCTGTAGGGCAGCCTCTCTTCGTTGTGCTTGTGACCGAAGTCGCCCATCTCGAAGCTGCCGCCTTGCACCAACACCAGGGTCTTCCTTGCTCTGGCGACGAGGTCCGGAAGTTTCGTTGAAACGTCGGGGCTTTCGATTTGGGCGGTCTCCGTCTTGCCGCAGCCGCTGACGGCGATCAAGGCGAGCGCACAGAAAATTTGACGCAGTCCGAATCTCGAACGGGCATCGGGAAAAGCTGGCGGGTGCAGATGCATGAGAACGGCCGCGTTGCCGCATTCAATTCAGTTGCTTCGCCCGATTTTATGCAGGGCCGCTTCGGATCTGCGTTTCCCGGGCCGGTGGTGGCAGCTTGAAGTTACTGCCGGTCCCTCAGCTCAGGGTTGGAGAGGCCGGGGGTCGTTGCTGGCGCACCGGACCGTGGTGTGCCTGTTCTCGTTCACTCCTTCGGCTGCCCCGTCCTGGTGAGGATCGGCGCGAGGTCGAGGAGGCCGGTGCTGGCGTGTGAATGACATCGAGACCATGGCCAGCGTCTCTCCCGAGACATTGCTGTAGCTTCTGAGGACTTTCTCCGTGCCCTGCGCGGGGCCGGAAGGATTCTGCCGGGGCGAATTTTTGTAGTACCCGGCGTCATACCAATCGAGCGTCCACTCGTAGCCGTTGGCGATGAGGTCATGGAGCCCGAGCGGATTCGGCGGATAGAGCCCCCCGGTCATCGGTCCCGACGACGTCAGAAGTTGATCTTTTCTCGCCAGTTCCTTGAGCTGCTCGTAGCTGGGGACGTTGCGTCCATCGTCAATTTCTCCGTTGTCCGTCGGGTAGACCTGCATGGCGCCTCGATTCCGAGCTGCGTATTCCCACTGGGCTTCGGTGGGCAGATCCATGGGCAACCCGAGTTGCGTTCCCAGCCACCTGCAGTAGCCGCGTGCCTCCTGCCAGCTGACGCCTGCCGGGGCATCGGGCCGCCGATAGGTGTCGCGCTTTCCCATCGCAATCTTCGGTTTACCCGTCGCCAGCGTGTAGACGTCGAAGTCGGCATATGTGGTTTGAAAGGCACTCAACGAGTAGCTCGTCAGGGAGACCGTGTGCAAGGGGCCATCGTCGGACGACGCGCTGTACGGCAGCTTGTCCGCATGGTGGATCTCCCCGAAGTCGCCCATCTGAAACGTTCCGCCTTCGACGAAAACGAGATGCCGACGTGCCTTTGCCTTCAGTGCGTCCACTTGGGCTCGGAGGTTCGGCTGAGCAGCGCTTGGCTCAGGACCTTGCTCCCTGCCACAGGCCGCCATGGCAATGAAAAACGCGGCTTGTCCGCTCCACCTGGCGACGGCCCCGGCAGCAAGGAAGGGGTGCGGACGATCAACAGTCATGGCATTGGGGATGGCGCGTCTTGCCGGGCGCTTCTCAGGTGGGAACGGGTGCGGAAAGGTTCGCGACGCAGCGAAATGTCGTGTCGGTGTGGGGATTGTCATCGGTCGGACGATCGTCGCTGTCGAGAACAGGGGGCAATTGCGTATCGCTGTGCTGCCTGGTGAAGGTCATCGACAGGAACCCCAATTCGTTCTCTCCGGTCACGTAATAGCCGCGAAGCGTCTTCTGGGTGCCTCCCGCCGGGCCTGTGGGGTTCCGTTCGGGGGAGGCGCTGTAATAGCTTTCGTCATACCAGTCGAGCGTCCACTCCATCCCGTTGGTCACGAGATCATGCAGCCCCAAGGGATTGGGCGGAAACTGACCCACGGCGGCAGGGACGGCCCAGGAGAAGATGCCGTGCTTGTCTGCATAGGCATCCCTCTGATCGAAGCTCGCAACATTGCGTCCGAACTCCAGTTTTCCATTGTCGGTCGGATAGACGAGGTACTCACCGCGGTTGCGCGCTGCGTACTCCCACTGCGCCTCGGTCGGAAGATCCATGGGTATGCCGAGCTGCTGACCAAGCCACACGCAATAGTCGCGCGCTCCCTGCCAGCTGACTCCTGCGGGCGAACCGGGGATGTCGCGGAACTGCCGGTCCAGGCGGCCCATCGCAATCTTCGGCTTGCCCGTCACCTGGGTGTAGACGTCGTAGTCTGCAAAGGTGGTCTTGTAGGCACTGATCGAAAAGCTGTCGAGCGTGACCTTGTGCAGAGGACCGTCGTCGGCGCGCCCGCTGTAGGGCAGCTTCTCTTCGTTGTGCTTGTGGCCGAAGTCGCCCATCTCGAAGCTGCCGCCTTGCACAAACACCAGGTTTTTCCTCGCCCTGGCGACGAGGTCCGGAAGCTTGGTCGAAAGGTCGGGGCTTTCAACTTGGCCGCTCTCCGTCTTGCCGCAGCCGCTGACAGCGACCAAGGCGAGCGCCAGCGCCCACTTCATCGGCCTATGGCAGCCACCGGGAGGCGCCTCGGTGGTGGCGCGCTTGTGAGGTTCCATCAACAAGAAAGGCCGCTCGGGCCGGTTCGATCGCAGCACGAGAGTGTAGGGAGCCCTCTGAGTCATGGATGCCCCTCATTCCGGCGGTCCCTGCTCGAAAGCGACCGCAGACGGCCCGGCGTCGTACCGAGCCGGGACCCGCCCTTCCCCCGAACCAGGGGAGCGCCCCGCTGAAAACCCTCGAACCGCTATACGATGCCGCACCATCGACGCATGTCGACCCCGTGCCGGTGTCAGAAGACCTGCCCTGGCAACGCGGCTGCCCTGACGACCCTCCACCCTCACCTCGCCCCGTGAACACCCCCCTTCCTTCCAGGCCCGCCCGCCTCGTCGCCGCCTTCCCCGCCGCCCTCTCCTGCATCGGCCTGGGCCTGCGCGACGGTCTCAAGCCCCGGCTCATCCTGCAGTCGCTGGCCATCTGGGCGGCGGTGCTGCTCGTCTGGAGCCTGGTGTTCTGGATCTTCAGCGATGCGGTGCATGCCTTGTCGCTGCATGTGGTCGACTGGATCGTGCGGGGTGCCGGGGCGCTGGTGCGCTCGGAGGCGACCGGCCCGGCCGGCCCGCCGGGCACCGCCAGCAACTTCGCCGCGGGTGTCGTGTCTTTCCTCGCCTTCATCCTCCTGTGCCTCATTACGGCCCGCCTGCTGGTCGACTTTTTCCTGATGGGCACCATCCGCGCCATCGTGCGCCCGCGCTATCCGACGCTGGAAGCCTGGGGCGGCGGCTCCTGGAAGGCCTCGCTGCGCAACACGGTCGGACCCCTCGTCACCCTGGTGCTGCTGGCCCTGCCGCTGATGCTGGTGCCGGTGCTCAACGTGGTCGCGCTGTTCCTGCTCTTCAACTACCTCAATGTGCGCGGCCTGGTGCCCGATGCGCTGGAGGACATCGCGAAGGACGAAGAAGTGCGCCGCCTCATCCAGGGCTCGCGCATCGAGATGATGGTGCTCGGCGCGCTGCTGGTGCCGGTGCTGATGATCCCGCCGCTGTCGCTGCTGGCACCGTCCGTCCTCGGCGCCAGCGTCACCCATCTGGCCTTCCGCCGGCTGCAGGCGCAGCGCCGCGGCCAGCCGGTCTAGCCGGGGCGCCGGCATGCTGTACCTGTTCTTTGGCCTGTACTGGCTGGGTGTGTCGGCCGTCTGGATCGCATCGCTGGCGCTTTGGTTGGATTCGGCACCGGTGGGCGGCTACTCGGGAGCCGCAGGCATTGCCGCCCTGATGATCGCCCTGTTGGCGGCGGCCGTGGCCTTGCTGGGCCTGGGCCCCGAGCGCGCCCTGCGGCGCCGCGACGGCGAGGAGGCGCAGGCGCAGTTGCAAAAGCTCGTCGCGTCCCAGTACGCCTTGCCGCTGGCGTGCGCGCTGGGGGCTCTGCCGGTCCTCGGCGCGGGCGTCTTCACGCTCCTGCCCGTCGCCTGGGCGGCCGTGTTCGTCGCCAGCTGGCTGCTGCGCCCGCGGTGAAGTGTGGGCCCGCCCGGCCCGGGCAGCCTTGCCGCTCTCCCCCATTTGGAGGGGATGCGGCCGGGCTGCACATGTGGACACTATCGCACCTGAACAAATCGCTGCGACATTGGGCGCCTGCCGCGCAGGCCGCCCTAGCCGCAGCGGCATAAGCCCGCCCCGCCTTCCGCGGCAGGGGCGCATTCAACGAGAGAGGGAGCCCCGGACCATGCGTCCCCCCCACCTGTTGCTGCTGAGCGTCTCGGCCGGCGCCGGCCACGTGCGCGCCGCGCAGGCCATCGAGGCGGCCGCCGCCGGCCGGCCGTCGCCGGTGCGTGTCACCCATCTGGACGTGCTGGAACTCGTGCCCGCCAGCTTCCGCAAGCTGTACTCGGAGTCCTATATCGAACTGGTCGAGCGCCTGCCGCTGCTGTGGGCCTACCTCTACCAGCGCACCGACCGGCGGGCCGAGCGCTCGGTATTCGACCGCCTGCGCCGCGGCGTCGAACGGCTCAACACGCGCAACTTGTGGGACGAGATCGAACACATCGCCCCCGACGCCATCGTCTGCACCCACTTCCTGCCGGCCGAGCTGCTCGCGCGCCGCATCAAGCGCGGCATCGCCACCCCGCCGGTGTGGGTCCAGGTGACCGACTTCGATGTGCACGGGCTGTGGATGCAGGCCGGCCTGCAGGGCTACTTCGTCGCCAACGATGAAGTGGCCTGGCGCCTGGCCGACCGGGGCATGGCGCGCGAGCGCATCCGCGTCACCGGCATCCCGGTGATGCCGCGTTTCGCCGAGCCGCTCGATCGCAGCGTCTGTGCCGAGGAGCTAGGCCTCGATCCGCGCCGCTTCACTGTCGTGATGATGGCCGGCGGCGGTGGCGTCGGCAGCCTCGACACGCTGGCCGAGCGCGCCCTCGCGCTGCCGCACGACCTGCAGGTGGTCGCGCTGGCGGGGCGCAACCAGGAGCTGCTGCAACGCCTGGAGCAGCTGAAGCAGCGCCACCCGGGCCAGCTGTTCCCGCTTGGCTTCACGCGCACCGTCGAGCGCGTGATGAGCTGTGCCGACCTGGTGGTCACCAAGCCGGGCGGCCTGTCGACCTCGGAATGCCTGGCCAAGGGGCTGCCGATGCTGCTGGTCTCGCCCATCCCCGGGCAGGAGGAGCGCAACGCCGACTACCTGCTCGAAGCCGGTGCCGCCCAGATCGCGCTCGACACCGCGAGCTTCGAGTTCAAGCTCGACCGCCTGCTGCGCGAGCGCGAGCAACTCGGCCGCATGGCGGCGCACGCGGTGCGCATCGCCCGTCCGCGCGCCGCGCACGAGGTGCTGGACCATGTGGTCCACGCGCTGTCCCTGTCCCACGCCCCGACCCTCTCCGCATGAACCGCAAATCCGCCGTGCACCCTTCGCGCCGCCACTGCCTGGCCCTGCTGGCCCTGGCCCCGCTGGAGCGCGCCCTGGCGCACCCCGCCGCGAGCTCCCCTGGGACCGCACGCCCGACCCACTGGGCCGAGCCGCTGACCTTGCCTGGCGTGCGCAATCTGCACCGCCTGCACGCGGGCCTCTACCGCAGCGAGCAGCCGACTGCGAAGGGCATGGCCGAGCTCTACCGACTGGGGGTGCGCACCGTGATCAACCTGCGCGCCTTCCACAGCGACGACGACGAGATCGCAGGGACCGGCCTGCTGAACACGCGGCTGCGGATGAACACCTGGGACGTCGAGGACGAGCATGTCGTCTCGGTCCTGCGGGTGCTGCGCCAGCCCGACAAGGGGCCTTTCCTGATCCACTGCCTGCACGGCGCGGACCGCACCGGGCTGATGAGCGCGATGTACCGCATCGTCGAGCAAGGCTGGAGCAAGGAGCAGGCGATCGAGGAGATGATGCGGGGCGGCTACGGCTGGCACAGCGTCTGGCGCAACATTCCGCGCTACATCCGCCGCACCGACGTGGCGGCGCTGCGGCGCACGCTGGAGCAGTCCCAGCCGCTCGGCTGAGCCGCGGCTCAGGCCGGCGGCCGCCGCCGGCCCGCGGCGGCGGTGCGGAAGGTGACCGAGTAGCGCAGCGCCGGGGTCGGCGCCACGCTGTGCTGCCAGCCCCAGCGGGCTTCGCCTTCCAGCACATAGGCCGAGCGCGGCGCCAGCTCCAGCGTCCAGCTGTCCCGGTGGCGCGGCTCGGCCGGCGGATAGCGACGCAAGCGCATCTCGCACCAGCCGCCCAGCGAGACACCCACCACCATCTCGAAGTCGGGCACGTCACGGTGCCAGCCCAGCGGCGTGCCGGGCGCATAGGACGCCACCAGCACGTTGGTGAAATCCTCCGGTGCCACCCGGCGCCAGGCCGCCACTTGGGCGCGCAGCGGCAGCAGGCTGTCGGGCAGCGGCAGGCCGGGCTGCAGGCGGTTGTCGTCGAAGTCGTAGCGGCTGCCGAAGCTGAGGACCCGGCGGCGCGCGGTGTAGCCCTTGTAGCGGGCAGGTGCCAGCGGCAGTTCCGCCAGGATCCGGAGCAGGTCGGCTTCCTGCGCAGCGGTCAGGAAGTCGGGCTGGTAGACGAGCCCGGCGGGCAAGGCCGCCGGCGCGCCGAACAGCTCGCCCTGGCGGCCGGCTTGCGCCACGGGCATCGGGGACGGAGATCGGGCCATGCCGCCTCTCAGCAGCCGGCATGCCGGATACGGTCGAGTCCAGCCCGGCTCGATCGCTCGCGAAGCGTCAAAGGTGGTTCGGGTAGAGCCGGATGCGCTCGCGCAGCCGTCGCTCCAGCAGGGGCGAGGCGGCGCCGAGCTCGTCGGCGATGCGCACCGCTTCCTGGCGGTAGGCGCGGCGCCTGTCCTCGGACCAGAAGCTGGGCGGGCCCGACATGTTGGCGCTGCGGTCGGCCAGCTTCACGACCCAGACCTCGCGCGGCTGCTGGCGGATGCGCTGCAGGCTGTCGGGCATGCGCTCGGCCTTGGGCAGGGCCTGGTTTTTCGTCAGCGCGAGCACGCCGGCGGCGACCGGCTCGCCGAACAGCTCCAGCACCTGGCTGTAGGTGGTGCCGGTATCTTCCAGCGTGTCGTGCAGCAGCGCGATGCACAGGGCCAGGCGCCGGTCCAGGACGGGATCGGCCGCCAGCGCCTCCGACAGCTCGGCCACCACCAGCCCGAGGTGCAGCAGGTAGGGCAGCTCGGTGCCGGGCACGGTCTGCCCGACATGGGCGTTGGCGGCGAAGCGCCAGGCTTCGGTGATGTGGTCTATCGTGTCCATGGCATCCCTTCTGTGCGCATGCTAAAGCTTCTCCGGCGCCGGCCCCGGCTTGTGAACGGTCTCGTTCACGTGTGAGGCATCTGAGGCCGGCTGGGGCTCGGCGCAGAAATGCGAGGTTCGGATACAGTTCCATCCGCCAGGCGGCGCATGATGTGTTGATCTCCGTCTCACTCCGGCAGGCCTGCATCATGTCCACCACCCGCTACCTTGCGCCTGCCGGCGCGCTGGCCGCCGCCAGGCACGCTCCGCCGCTGCCCGGCTCGCCAGAGATGCGCTGGCTGCTCGACCGCCTTCCCGCCGCCGCCTATGCCTGTGACGCCGAGGGCCTGATCACCCACTACAACGACCGGGCCTTGCGGCTGTGGGGCCGGGCACCGAGCCTCAACGACGCAGCCGACCGCTACTGCGGCTCCTTCCGGCTCTTCAGCCAGGACGGCACGCCGATCTCCCACGCCGATTGCTGGATGGCGCGCGCCCTGCGCGAGCAGCGCGAGTTCAACGGCATGGAAATCCTGATCGAGCGGGAGGATGGCAGCCGCTGGACCGCACTGGCCCACGCCAACCCCTTCCACGACGAGCAAGGCGTGCTGTGCGGCGCGGTCAACGTGCTGGTCGACATCACCGAGCGCAAGCGCGCCGAGGCCTTGCTGCGCGAGGCCGACCGCAACAAGAACGAGTTCCTGGCGATGCTCTCGCACGAGCTGCGCAACCCCTTGGCACCCATCCGCAACGGGCTGCACATCATGCGGCTGGCCCCCGGCAACGCCGAGGTGGCGAACCAGGCCTGCGACATGATGGAGCGCCAGATGGGCCACATGGTGCGGCTCATCGACGACCTGCTCGACCTCTCGCGCATCACGCGCGGCAAGATCGAGTTGCGCCGCGAGCGTGTCGAGCTGGCCCAGGTGCTGCGCGACGCGGTCGAGGCGAGCCGCCCGCAGATCGAAGCGGCGCAGCACCGGCTGGAGTTGCACTACCTCGCCACCCCGCTGTTCCTGTTCGCCGACCGCACGCGCCTGGCCCAGGTGGTGTCCAACCTGCTCATCAACAGCGCCAAGTACACGCCGGCCGGCGGCCTGATCGGGCTGCTGGTCGAGCGCCACGAGTCCGAGGTGACGATCAGCGTGCGCGACAACGGCATGGGCATTCCGCCCGAGCTGCTGCCGCACCTGTTCGAGATCTACACCCAGGGCGAGCAGCTGCCCGGGTCGGACCAGCCGGGTCTGGGCATCGGGCTCAGCCTGGTGCGCGGCCTGGTCGCTCTGCACGAGGGCACCGTCGAGGCACGCAGCGAGGGGCGCGGGCGGGGCAGCGAGTTCCGGGTGCGCCTGCCGCTGGCCGGCGACGGCGTCGCCGTGCCGCCGATCGTGGCGGACACCCAGCCGGGCGCGACAGGCGCGAGCTACCGCGTGTTGGTGGTTGACGACAACCACGATGCGGCGGTCAGCCTGGCCCTGATGCTGGAGCTGATGGGCCACCGCAGCGTCTGCGTGCACGACGGCGAGGCGGCAGTGGCCAGCGCGGCGGCCGAGCCGCCCGACGTGATCCTGCTCGACCTCGGCCTGCCGCGCGTCAACGGCTTCGAGGCCTGCCGCCGCATCCGTGCCCAGCCCGGCGGCGACCGCCCCGTGCTGATCGCGATGACCGGCTGGGGCCAGGAGGAAGACAAGCGCCGCTCGCGGGAGGCGGGCTTCGACTTCCACATGGTCAAGCCGGTGGATCCGGAAACGCTGGAACGACTGCTCGCGCAGCTGCCGGGCAGGCAGCCTTAGCCCATCAGCTGCGCTGCCAGCCGCAGGTCTTCCAACCAGAGGCCATAGGCGGCCTCGCGCTCGGGCGGGCGCAGCCGCAACAGCGCCGAAGGGTGCAGGGTGATGAGCACCGGCCGGCCGTCGGCGCGCGGCATCCAGTGGCCCCGCTCGGCCATCACCGGCACGGCGCGCGCCAGCAGCGAGCGCGCCGCGGTGGCGCCGAGCGCCACCAGGCCCTCGGGCCTGACCCGTTCGATCTCGCTCTCCAGCCAGTGGTGGCAGGCGGCCACCTCCTTCTGCGCCGGCGTCTTGTGGAGCCGTCGCTTGCCCCGCATCTCGTACTTGAAGTGCTTCACCGCATTGGTGATGTAGAGCTGCTCGCGGTCCCAGCCGAGCTCTTCGAGGGCACGGTCCAGCAGCCGGCCGGCCGGTCCGACGAAGGGGCGGCCGGCCTGGTCCTCCTGGTCGCCCGGCTGCTCGCCGACGAGCATCAGCCGGGCCGGCCCGCGGCCCTCGCCCCACACCGTCTGCGTGCCGATGAAGCCCAGCGGGCATTCGCGGCAGCCGGCGGCCTGCTCGGCCAAGGCGCGCAACGCGGACGCGGAGCGGCCGAGCAGCCGCACCCGCGGCGGCTGGGGCGGCGGACCGACGACGTTGCCGGCGGGCTCCGGCCCGTCTTCCGCCTCAGCCCGCGGCAGCACGGCATTCGCGCGGTCGTCGGGGACCGGCTGCGGGACGGCGCGCGGCGTCGGCTGGGGCGAAGGATGTCGGGGCATGGCCTCTCCGGGGGACGACCGGCTCAGGCGCGGGCCGGCAAGGGGGGCTTGCGGCGGCGTGGCGACGGGCCGCCGAGCACCGCGCGGCGCATCGCCTCCACTTCGGGCGGCAGCACGCTGCGGTGCCGCAGCGCCCAGGGCAAGCCCGGCAGGGCCTCGCGCAGCAGGGGCGCCAGCAGGCCCTGGCCGGCGGCTTCACGCCAGACCCGCCGCGTTTCGTACACCAGGCTGCGCCAGGGCAGGCGCAGCCAGGCGATCCACAGCGTGTTGCGGGCGTTCAGCACGCGGCGCCTGGCGCTGTCGCGCTGTGCCGAGGGGTGGTGGTGGCAGACCAGCTCGGGCACGTAGCTCATGCGCCAGCCCTGCGCGGCGAGGTCCAGTCCCAGCAGCCGCTCCTCGCAACCGATGAACAGCCGCGGCAGGTAGCCGCCGGCCGCCCGGAAGGCGTCGGTGCGCATCACGACGGCACCCGCCATGAAGCCGATCAGCGCCGGCCCCGGCAGGCCGCGCGCATCCAGCGGGCTGCCGGCCATCAGCTGGCAGGTCGGGTCCTCGCGCTCCTGCGGCCCCACCAGCACCCGCGCCGCAAGCGCGCCGACACGCGGATGCGTGTCCAGCAGGTCGGCGGCATGCCGCAGCGCACCTGGCGTCCACCAGCAGTCGTCGTCGCAGAAAGCCACATAGGGGGTGCGCACCCGTTCGACGCCCGCATTGCGGCCTGCCGCGCCGAGGTTCTCGGCGTTGCGCACCAGCTGCACCCGCGGGAAATGGCGCGCCACCTCTGCGGCGGTGCCGTCCCGGGAGCCGTTGTCGACCACGATGACGGGCAACTGCTCGGGCAGGGCGCTGAGGCGTTCCAGCGTGCGCAGCAGTTCGGCGCAGCGGTTGTGGCTCAGTACCACCAGGCTGATGCGCGGGTCACAGGGCACGGTCGGCAACCCGGGCACGGGCGGTGGAGGCGGTCGCACGCTGCGGCCGGGGCCGGATCGACCGCGCGTCGGAGGGCGCCAGGTGCCAGTAGTGCTCCTCGGCCAGGACGTCGGCGTAGCCGTGCGGCCCGAAGGCGCGCAGCTGGCTGGCATAGGCCATCACGGCGCGCTGCTTGTCGGCCAGCGCGCCGGGCACGCCGGGGAAGGCCGGCGTGGCGCAGATGCCGGCTTTGGCCAGCGCGAGCAGGCGCTGCTGCAGCAGTCCGGGCATGCGCCGGTACAGCGCGTCCTCGTACGCCAGCCACAGCCGCTCGGGACGCGCCTGCGCGGCGGCCATGCAGGCCTCGTGCACCAGGGTGTGGTCGGAATGGAACAGCCCCATGGGCACCACCACCGCGTCGCACGGCAGGGCATCGAGGCAGGCGAGCAAGGCGCTGGCGATCTCCTCGGGGTCCGGCGTGGCCAGGTACTGGCTGTCGAGAAAGCTCAACCAGACCGGCCGCGCGCCCAGCACGGCCAGCGCCTCGCGGTCTTCCTGATGGCGCGCGGCGACGGCTTCGCAGCTGTTGGCGAAGCCACAGCGCTGGTCCCACTCGGTGCGCAGCGCCTCGTCGGCCGGCGCGCCGGCAAACACCGTCAGCACCGTGCTGCCGGGATGTGCCGCCAGCAGCTGCCCGCAGGAAAAGACGCCGTCGTCGAGGTGGGGCGAGACGACCAGCAGATGTTCGAGCGCAGGCAGGGCGGGCATGGGCGGGCAGCGGGCTTCTGTGCTGTGGCACAACCAGCACGCCGCGTTCCCGCCCTTCCGGGGAAGCCCGGTTGGAGCGGCAAGCTCTGCTTCAGAGTGTCAGCTTGCAGGCGTCGCCCGAGGCTTCGCGCGAGACCTTGACCCAGGCCAGCGCCGGCACCTCCTCGCGCAGCGCCGCGGCGATGTAGCCGCACAGGCCTTCGAGCGTGGCGCGCCCCAGGCCCGGCACTTCGTCCAGGAAGCGGTGGTCGAGCGCGTCGCGCACCCGTGCAATGGCGGCACGCAGGTGGCCCAGGTCCATCACCATGCCGCTGTCCGGCTCGGCGGTGCCCCGCACCGCCACCTCCGCGAGGTAGGTGTGGCCGTGAATGCGCCGGCTCGACTCCGTCTCGATGCGGCGTTCCAGCGTGTGGGCGGCTTCGAAGTAGAAGCGCTGGGTCAGTTCGTAGTTCATCGTCTTCAACGGATGTTCAGCACCTTGTGCGTCTGCACGCTGAGGCGCCAGCGCGGGTCCTGCAGGCAGTGCTCGATGGCCCAGCGCGTGTTCGCGGCGACCTCCGGGCCGTCCATCGCCTGCACGAAGCGGTGCTCGAAGTCCAGCGTCGCGAGCGCCTGCAGGTCCAGCCCGGGCTGGGGCACCACGACCTTCAGCTCCTGCCCGCGCGTCTGTTTCAGCGGCGCGCCGGCCTTGGGGCTGACGCAGATCCAGTCCAGGCCCTCGGGCGCCGCGATGCTGCCGTTGGTCTCGACCGCGATCTCGAACTGCTCGGCGTGCAGCGCGTCGATCAGTGCGCGGTCGACCTGCAGCAGCGGCTCGCCCCCCGTCAGCACGACCAGGCGCCGGCCCCCGCTGCCGCCCCACTGGCCGGCCACCGTGGCGGCCAGCTGCTTGGCGTCGGCATACTTTCCGCCGAGCGTGCCGTCGGTGCCGACGAAGTCGGTGTCGCAGAAGCGGCACACGGCCTGCGCCCGGTCGGCCTCGCGGCCGCTCCAGAGATTGCAGCCCGTGAAGCGGCAGAAGACGGCGGGGCGGCCGGCATTGGCGCCCTCGCCCTGCAGGGTGTAGAAGATTTCCTTGACTTGATAAAACACGCGCGGCTCCCGGCTCGCGCGGCAGGCCGCTCCCCGGTGCGGGAGGCGGGCGGCAGCGCCGCGCGAACCCGCTATTGTCGCGCGAGCGCCACGCCTTTGCTGCCGGGCCGGCGAGTCCCTGCCTACAGCTTCCGGAATTCCGGCAGGAATCCCGGCCCGCCGATGCTCACGCGCCGCGTCGCCTTGTCGCGCCACTTGATGCGCAGCGTGAAGTCGCGCGGCGGCAGCCCGCCCAGGCAGCGCGCCATATTCGCCGCGAGCACGCCGAACTGCACGTCGGCCTTGTACTTCTTGTTGATGTCGACCAGGTCGTTGAAGACATAGGCCAGCTCGCTGTAGGCGACCGTGTAGGGCGAGCCGGCCGGGCCGGCCCGCTCGGCGCTGAAACGCCCGCTGATCTGGAAGCCGCCGACCGTCTTGTTGGAGCCGTGCAGCACCGCATAGCCGGTCGCGTAGCCGCCGTAGCTGTCGCCCACTTCGGCCTGCGTGCCGAGGCTGAAGACGCCTTCGTGGCGGCTCTGGCCGGCATCGAGCGGGCCGCGCACCTCGTCGGCGCAGGCGTGCGTCCTGAGGGTGTTGACGATGTGCCGTTCCAGGCCGGGGTCGGCCCGCATGTAGTTGGCCCACTTGTCGTTGTCGATCACGACGTCCCCGAGCGCCTTGCCGCTGAACCAGAGGTCGAAGATCTCCTGCGCATACTCGTCCATCACGACGTGGACGCCGCCCAGCAGCATGTGGGCGGTCAGCGAGAACAGCGGCGAGGCGCTGCACGACGGCCCGGGCGGCCTGTTCTGCTGGCGGTTGACGGTGCCGGTGTCGACGATGGGCCGGTGCGACTCCCCGCCCAGGGGGCCGCGGCTGCCGGCGACAAAAGGACTGCTCATGGGGATGCTCCACGCGCCGGCAAGCTCGCCCGGCGCGCCGCGAGCTTAAGGGGCGGCGCCGCCGCCGCACCATCCCTAAGCTGCCGGGCACCTAACATAGGCAGACTTCAGCCCACTGACAAGGACCCGCCATGAAGGCCATCTGGAACAACACCGTGATCGCCGAGAGCGATGACATCGTGCTGGTGGAAGGCAACCACTACTTCCCCGAGAACAGCGTCAAGCGCGACTACCTGATGCCCAGCAACCTGCGCACGAGCTGTTCGTGGAAGGGCACCGCCCACTACTACAACCTGCTCGTGAACGGCGACGCCAATCCCGACGCGGTCTGGTACTACCCGGAGCCCAAGGAAGCCGCCGCGCAGATCAAGGGCCGGGTCGCATTCTGGAAGGGCGTGCAGGTGGTCGAGTGAGTGCCCGCTCAGTCGCCCGACACGCGCAGCGCCACCTCGGCCAGTTCGTCGATCTCGCCGGTGACCTGGGTCAGCTCCTTCGCGACGACCGCGAACTCCCGACCTGAATCGCCCGAGCGCGCCGCCAGCACCTGGGCATTGAAGGCGACCATGCGGGCTTGCTTCGCGACCGACTTGATGTCGCCCATCAGCGCCAGCAGCTGGCGCTTGAGATGCTCGGCGCAGCGGCGCGACTCGGACTCGTAGATCTGGGTGATCTGGTTCAACAGCGGCAGCACCGCGCCGGCCGAGCCGATCAGGGCCTGCAGCAACGTAGCCGACTGCGAAGCGCCGGACTCCAGGGCCTGCAGCGTCTGCTCGGCCAGCGAGATGAACTCCCGGATGCGCCCATCGCCACCGGCCGCGCCGAAATAGGCCTCACGCACCTCGGCGAAGTGCGCGCCTGGCAGGCGCCCCTTGCCATGCACCAGGGTGGTGTGGCTGTCGGCAAACAAGGCCAGTGCCTCGCGCGCCGCGGCGAGCGCCAGCTCACGTCCCATCGAGGCCAGCAGCGCCTGCAGCACCAGGCGCTGCGACAGCATGCGCTGTCGCCCGGCGAGGTTGATCAGGGCCGCCAGCGTGTCGGCCGGCACCGCCGCGTCCCGCGACGCGGGCCCGGGCACCGGCAAGGGCGGCGTGGAGGCGGAGGCGGAGGCGGAGGCGCTGGAGCTGCTGGCGGACAGGGTGGGCATGGCGGACTCGCGTAGGGCCGGACGAGGCGAGGCAGGCTCGAAGCACGATCCATTCCCGAAAACAGTGGCGTTCCAGCAACCCGCGCTGTCGGCCAGGCGCCGACCGGCACATTGGTTGCCGACCTGGCTGGCAGGCGCGCCCTTGTCGCGGCGCGCCCTACTTCTCGGGAGAACGATTCATGTCCAGGACGCTGAAACCGCTGCACCAGCAGACCCTTGTCGTCACCGGCGCCTCCAGCGGCATCGGCCTCGCCACCGCGCAGATGGCCGCGCGGCGGGGGGCCCGGGTGCTGCTCGTGGCACGCGACGAGAGCGGCCTTGCCGCGGCCACCCGGCAGATCGTCGACGAAGGCGGGCAGGCGATGTACGTCGTGGCCGACGTCGGCCGGCGCGAGGACCTGCAGCTGGCGGCCGATACCGCGATCGAGAACTTCGGCGGCTTCGACACCTGGGTCAACAACGCCGGCGTGTCCATCTGGGGCAAGCTGGAGGACGTGCGCGACCGCGACCACCAACGGCTCTTCGAAACCAACTTCTGGGGCGTGGTCTACGGCTCGACCATCGCGGCGGCCCATTTGCGCGACAAGGGCGGCGCCATCATCAACCTCGGCAGCATGGCCTCGGACCGGGCCATCCCGCTGCAGGGCATGTACAGCGCCAGCAAGCACGCCGTGAAGGGCTTCACCGACAGCCTGCGCATGGAGCTGGAGGAGGAAGGGGCGCCGATCTCGGTGACCTTGATCAAGCCGGCCGGCATCGGCACGCCTTTCACCGAGCACGCCAAGAATTACACCGACCACGAGCCCAGGCTGCCGCCGCCGGTCTACCGGCCGGAGGACGTGGCTGAGGCGATCCTCTATGCGGCCGAGCATCCGCGCCGCGACCTGTTCATTGGCAGCGCCAGCAAGATGATGGGCAGCGCCAGCAACCACGTGCCGGGCCTGTTGGACTGGATCGGCCGCAAGCTGCTGGTCAAGGCGCAGCTGCGCGACGAGGCGGCCCAGCACCGCCAGGGCGCACTCTACGAGCCGGGCGGCGGCGGCCGCGTGCGTGGCGACCATCCCGGGCAGGTCGTGCGCCCCAGCCTCTATACCAAGGCCATGCTGCATCCCAAGAGCACCGGCGCCGTGGTGGTGGCCGGGCTGGCGGCGCTCGCCTGGGTGGCGAGCGGGCCGCTGCGGCGCCGGCACGTCTGGTGAGGCGTCATTGGTGCGCCCTCTCGCTGCGCGAGGTTCCTCAGGCTGCGTCGCTCAGAGCGGCGCAGCCTTGTCGGTCTGCTCGGTGACGGCCTCGCGCGGCTCGCCCTCGCGGCGCAGTTTCAATTGCAGCTGCGCCATTTCCTGGCCCAGCCGCTCCAGCTCGCCGGGCGGCAGCAGCTGCTTCACCTTGGGGAAAAGGTGCTCTTCCTCTTCTTCGTGGTGGTGCTCGGTCTGCTCCTTGAGCACCTTGAACTTGGGCTCGAAGGTGGCATCGCCGGGCTGCAGCGCCATCAGGTCGGCGAGCAGGCGCTTGAGCGACAGATGCTCTTCCAGCGACTCCAGCAGGATGTCCTCGGTGCGCTGGGCCTTCACGGCCGGGTAGAACACCTGTTCCTCGGCCGTCACATGCACGGTCAGATGGTCGGCCACCTCCGCGAAGATGCGCTTGCGCGCGGCGTCGTCCCCGGCTTCGCCCCAGGATTTCAGGCGCGCTTCCAGCTCGCGGTGCTGCTTGGTGAGAAGATCGATGGCATTCATGGTTGTTGGTCGATTCGTGGGTGACACACACTCCGCTGCCAGAGCAGATCGTGTACCCGCCTGTGCGCGCCCGCCCTGCCAGCCCCCTGCCTGTTGTCTGCTGTTCCACCGTGCGCGATCCATGGCCGACGCCCCGATTCCTCCCCTCGCCGCCCCCGTGCTGACCCGGCTGCACTATCGCCGCCTGCGCGAGATCTACCGCTCCGCCGGCTGGCCCTGCTTGGATGCCGTCGAGGTCGAGCTGCTCGCGGCCGGCCTGCTGGAGCGCATGCCGGCCCCGGGCGGGCGCGAATGGCTGCGACTCACGCAGGCGGGGCTGGAAGTGCTGGCCCGGGCCCTGCAAGGCAATCGCGCCGCCTACGACGCCCACGAAGCGCTGGTCGAGCGGGTCGCGCAGCAGCTGGCGCGTGACGGGCGGCTGGCGTGGCGGGGCCTGGCGCTGCGCGCACGGGTCGAGAGCGATGCAGTCGATCTGGCGCCGCCGGAGCCGCTGCCGCTGATGCCCGGGCTGGAAGCGCCGCCTTGCGACGCCGCCGCGCCGGGTCGCTGGTGCATCGCGCGGCCCGACGTCTACTCGGTCCGCCACACCAGCGTCGAGGCCTACCTCGAGCCCGTCGTGCACGAGATCAAGGTGCGGCGCTCGGACCTGCTGGCCGACCTGCGCCGGCCCGCCAAGCGCGCCGCCTACCTGTCGCTGTGCCGGGAGTGCTACTACGTGATCGCCGCCGGCATTGCGCAGCCGGAGGAGATCCCGCCGGAATGCGGCGTCCTGGTCGCGCACGGCGAGCGCTTCGAAGGGCCGCTGGAATTGCTGCGTGCCGCGCCGAAGCGCCCGGCCTTTCCCGACGGCCGCCTGCCCTTCGGCATCTGGATGGCGCTGGCGCGCGCCACCCCGGTCGAGCCGGACCGGCTCGGCGAGCAGCAACAACGCCTGGGGGACGGCGCGGCTGCCTGATTCGGCGCCCTGCAAGGCGGCAGTGCCCGCTATACCATTCGGCCCTTCTTCATCCCACCCGCCTGCCATGACCGCAGCCCCCACTCCCACCTACTACTGGGAAGACTTTGCCGCCGGTTCCGTCCGCGAGTTCGGCGGCACCCTCGTGAACAAGGACGACGTGATCCGGTTCGCGAGCGAGTTCGATCCCCAGCCCTTCCACCTCGACGAAGACGCGGCGCGTGCCTCGCTGTTCGGCGGCCTGGCCGCCAGCGGCTGGCACACCTGCGCGATGGTGATGCGCATGATGTGCGACGCCTACCTGCTCGACTCCGCTTCGCTGGGCTCGCCGGGGCTGGAGAAGCTGCAGTGGCTCAAGCCGGTCTACCCCGGTGACGTGCTGCGCGTGCGCATGACCATCCTCGAAAGCCGCCCGATGAACAGCAAGCCGCATGTGGGCCTGATCCGCAGCCAGTGGGAGGCGATCGCCAGGCGCCGCGACGGCCGCGAGGACGTGGTGCTGCAGATGGAGGGCTGGGGCATGTTCCGGCGCCGCAACCCCGGTGAAGCGGGCCCGGCAGCGTGAGTGAGACCTTGATCGCCGACGTGTCGGCGTCGGCTGCGGCCTTCGGCGCGCGCCTCAAGGCGCTGCGCCAGGCGCGCCGGCTGAGCCAGCAGGCGCTGGCCGCCCGGGCCGGCGTTGCGGCCCGCCAGCTCAGCCTGTTCGAGACCGGGCGCGCCCGGCCCGAGGCCGCGGTGCTGCGCGCGCTGCTCGATGTCCTGGACGTGCCGCTGGCGCAGCGCAACGAGCTGCTGGTGCAGGCCGGCCACGAGGCCCACTACCCCAACACGCCGCTCGAAGGCCACAACATGCAGACGCTGCGCGAGGCGCTGCTCTACCTGTTGACGGCCCACGAGCCGCGCCCGGCCATGGTGCTGGACTCGGCCTGGAACGTGCTCCTGTTCAACCGCGGCATGTCGGCGCTGCTGCGCCGCCTCAGCGGCAGCGACGCACTGGTCGAGCAGTACGACTCGGGCGGCGAGCTCAACCTGCTCGATGTCACGCTGGCCGCCGACGGCCTTTACCAGCGCCTCATCAACCGTGACGAGGTGCTGGCCGGGCTGCACCAGCGTCTCTCGCGTGAGCTGCCGCAGGAGCCGGCGCTGCAGCCCCGGCTGGAGGCCCTGGAAACCCTGCAGGCGCGCCTGCGCCGGCGCAAGCGGCGCGTCGCGGAACCCGAGGAGCCGCCTGAGCCGCCCGAGGCGGCGCCCGACGCGGCGGCGGCGGCGCCGCTGCTGCCCCTGCCCGGCGCGCCGGTGTTCGTGACCCGCTGGCGCTCGGCGCTGAGCCGCGAGCGGCTCAACTTTTTCGCATCCAGCGCGCGTTTCGTCGCGCCGCAGGACATCACGGCCGCGTCGCTGCACGTCGAGCAGCTGTATCCCGCCGACGAGCGCACCCGGGCCATCGTGGCCGCTTGGCTGGACGGGCGCTAACATGCTCCGACGCATCACCACCGGCCTTGCCGTTTTGCCGCCATGCCCGTCGATCCGACCCTGCGCTCGCTGAACATCGATCTCCCGGCCCAGCCCCAGGTGCTGGTGCAGCTTTCGCTGCTGCTGGCCGAGGAGGAGGTGGACTACCGGGCCCTGGCCAGCCTCATCGAGGGCGACATGGCGCTCGCGGCGGCGGTGCTGAAGGCGCTCAACTCGCCGATCTACGGCCTGCGCCAGCCGGTGCGCACGGTGCAGCAGGCGCTGCAGTACCTGGGCACCAGCGAGGTGGCCGCGATCACCTACGAGATGGGTCTGCGCTCGGTCTTCCCCGCCTCGCCCGAGCTCGACGCGCTGTGGTTCCGCGCCAACCGCCGCGGCATGCTGATGGCGCTGATGGCCCGGCGCCTCGGCATGCAGACCTTCGCGGCCCACTCCGCCGGCCTGTTCGAGGAGTGCGGCAAGGCGGTGATGTACAAACATGCGCCCGAGAAGTACGGCGCGATGATGAAAAACGCTCCCAGCGACGACCTGCTGGTGCTGCAGGAGATGCAGGCCTTCGGTGTCAGCCACGATGCCCTGGGCGCGGCGCTCTGCGACACCTGGACCCTGGCGCCGGCCGCGGTCACCTGTGTGCGCTACCACGTCGTGGTGCAGTCGGGCGGCGAGTGGCCCGACAAGCCCGGAGCGCGGCCGCTGTGCGCACTGTCCGCGGTGGCGCACTACCTGCTGCGTGCGCCCGAGGCCGTCGATGCTGCAGTGCGGGCCAGCGCGACCCTGGCCGAACTGGATGAAGCACGCTTTTTGGAGGCTGCACACGACGCTCATGCCGTGTTGCGTGCTGCGTAATGGAACAAATCGTGCGCTATTGACGCTAGAGCGACAAAAGCTCAGGTGAAATCCGGGTGTCGTCGGGCACGCCGGGCTGCGATCCTCGGTCCCAACTCGATCACTGGACAAGGTTCCATCTCATGCAACGTCGACAAATCCTCAAGGCGCTGGGCGCTTCCGCGGTTTCCCTGGGCGTGCCGGGCGCGGCCCGGGCGCAGGCCTTCCCGAGCCAGCCCATCAAGCTGATGATCGCCTTCCCCGCGGGCGGCCCCACCGACATCACGATGCGCGTGCTGGCCGAGAACGTTGGCAAGATCCTCGGTCAGACCGTCGTTGTCGAGAACCGCCCTGGCGGCGGCGGCACCCTGCCGGCGACGGCGCTGCAGACTGCGCAGCCCGACGGCTACACGCTGGCGCAGATCCCGCTCGGCGTGTTCCGCCTGCCGTACACGACCAAGATCACCTGGGATCCGGTCAAGGACATCACCTACCTGCTCTGCATCACCGGCTACTCCTTCGGCGTCGTGGTGCCGGCCAACTCGCCGCTGCAGAGCTGGACCCACTTCGTCGCCTGGGCCAAGGCCAACCCGGGGCGCCTGACCTACGGCTCCACCGGCATGCTGACCAGCCCCCACCTGACGATGGAGGACATCGCGCGCAAGGCCGGCATCCAGCTCAACCACGTGCCCTACCGCGGCAGCTCGCACCTGATGCAGGCCATCCTCAGCGGCGAGATCATGTCGGCGGCCGATTCCACCGGCTTCGCTCCCCACGTCGCCGCCGGCAAGCTCAAGGTGCTCAACACCTGGGGCGCCCAGCGCCTGCCGACCTTCCCGGACGCGCCCACGCTCAAGGAGCTGGGCTACAACATCGTGCAGGCCTCGCCTTATGGCCTGGGCGCGCCCAAGGGCATGGACCCCAAGCTGGTCAAGACCCTGCACGACGCCTTCAAGAAGGGCATGGAGATGCCCAACCACAAGGAAGCGCTGGCCAAGTACGACCAGGAGCTGATGTACATGAGCTCCTCGCAGTACAGCAAGTTCGCCGCCGACACCTTCAAGAAGGAAAAGGCCCTGATCGAGTCGCTGGGCCTGGCGAAGGCGAGCTGAGCGCAGCGCTCCCCGGGCCTCCCGGGAGGGCGGCCCTGCAGGTCAATCGACCTTGGCTCCCGAGGCCTTCACGACCTCGGCCCATTTGCGCGTCTCGCTCGCGATCAGCTTCGCGAAGTCCGCGGGCGGCATGCCGCTCGGCACCGCCCCCTGCGACAGCAGGCGCTCCTTGAGGGCCGCAGCGCCGAGCGCCCGCGCGGTCTCCTGCTGCAGGCGCTCGACCACCGCGGCCGGCGTGCCGGCCGGCGCCAGCAGGCCGAACCAGGAGGTCGCCTCGTAGCCCTTCACCGGTCCCGCTTCGGCGATCGTCGGCAGGTCCGGCAGCGCTTCCGAGCGCTGTGCGCTCGTGACGGCCAGCGCCTTCAGCTTGCCGGCCCTGATGTGCGGCATCGCTGACGGCAGGTTGTCGAACATCAAGTCCACGTTGCCGCCGATCAGGTCCATCAGCGCCGGGCCCGAGCCGCGGTAGGGGAAGTGCACCATGTAGCTGCCGGTCTGGCTCTTGAACAGCTCGCCGGCCAGGTGGATGGAGGTGCCGTTGCCGCTGGAGGCCATGTTGAGCTTGCCGGGGTTGGCGCGCGCATAGCGGATCAGGTCCGACACGCCGCGGATGCCCAAGGCCTGCGCCTTGGCCGGGTTGAACACCAGCACATTGGGCACGGCGGCCACCAGGGTGACCGGCGCGAAGTCTTTCACCGGCTCGTAGGGCAGCTTGGGATAGAGCGACTGGTTGATGCCGTGGGTGCCCACGGTGCCCATCAACAGCGTGTGGCCGTCGTTGGGCGCGCGAGCCACCTCCGCCGCGCCCAGATTGCCGCCGGCACCCGCCTTGTTCTCCACCACCACGGGCTGGCCCAGCGCCTTGCTGAGCTCGGGCGCGAGGGCGCGGGCCAGAATGTCGGTGGTACCACCCGGCGCGAAGGGCACGACGATACGCACCGGCCTGGACGGCCAGGCCGCCTGTGCCAGCGACCATCCGGGAGCGGCGGCGAGCGCCAGCGGCAGGGCCAGCAGGGCTCTTCTCGAAATCGACTGCATCGCAAGCATCTCCTTGTGAAATCCCAGTGTGGACACCCCGGCCCGCTGCCACCACCCGGGCTACCCCGGGCCGACGGCATGCCGGTGCGCAGAGCGCGCAGGCGTTTTGCCTGGCGGGCGGCAGCCAGCGCGAACCGGCCCTTCATGGTCCGGGATATGCATGGATCCCGGTGTCCGTGCGGAGCGGGACACGCCGCGCTGGTGCCTGCACCGTGCCAGCGCACCGGCCGCCGGGCGCCACACCGGAGTCGAGCATGATCCTTCTGCCGCGCACCATCGGCGAGCTGCTGGCCTCTTACCGCAGCGGGGCCTTGGCGCCTCGTGAGGTGATGGCGGTGCTGCGAGGCCGCTGCCCGGCCGGCGATCCGGCCTGGATCCTGCGGTGCGACGAGGTGACGATGGAGGCGCAGCTGAGCGCGCTGGATCCCATCGACCCGCGTGCCCTGCCGCTGTACGGCGTGCCCTTCGTGGTGGACGACAGCTTCGATGTGCAAGGACTGCCGACGACCGCCGGCTGCCCGGCGGCCAGCCGCATCGCGGCGCGCAGCGCCGCGGTCGTGCATCCGCTGGTCCGCGCCGGCGCGGTGCTGCTGGGCAAGACCAATCTCGACCAGTTTGCCGCCGGTGCCACCGGCACCCGGAGTCCGCACGGCGCCGTCCCGAACAGCTTCGATCCCGAGCGCGTGTGCGGCGGCGCAAGCGCCGGCTCGGCCTCGGTGGTCACGCGCGGGCTGGCGGCTTTCGCACTGGGGGCCGATCCGGCCGGCGGAGGCGGCGTGCCGGCCGGCTTCAACAACATCGTCAGCTTCAAGCCCACCCCTGGGCGCCTCAGCACGCGCGGGCTGGTGCCCTCGTGCCGCAGCCTGGACGGCATCTCGGTGTTCGCGCTCAGCGTGCGCGACACCACCCGCGTTCTCAAGGTCATCGAAGGCAACGAGGGCGAGGCGGTGGCCCCGGCCAGCCCGCCCGGCCTGGGACGCCTGCCGCAGCCGGTGCGTGTCGGGGTGCCGCGCCGGCTGGCGGACCCGGTCGACACCGTGTATGCCGCCGCCTTCGAGCGGGCCCTGGAAGACCTGCGCGACCTCGGCGCGCTGGTCAAGCAGGTGGACCTGCAGCCGCACTACGAGACGGCGCAGCTGCTGCTCGACGGCCCCTGGCTGGCAGAGCGCTACGCGGCCCTGCAAGCGCTGGTCGAGCGCGAGCCGGAGGCGCTCGACCCGGCGGTGCGCCAGCTGGTCGAGGCGGCGCGCCGTTTCGACGCGGCGGCGGTGTTTCGCGCCCAGTACCGGCGTAGTGAGCTGGCGCAGCGTGCCCAGGCCGTGTGGCAGGAGGTCGACGTGCTGATGCTGCCGAGTGCGTCCACCCTGCCGACGCTGGCCGCGGCACAGGCCGCGCCGCTCGCGGTCGAGCGCGAGCTGGGCCGCTATTGCGGTTTTGCCAACCTGCTGGGCATGGCGGTGCTGTCGGTGCCGGCGGGCTTCACGATGGCCGGCCTGCCCTATGGCGTCAGCTTTGTCGGCCCCGGCGGCTCCGACGCCTTGCTGGCCCAGCTGGGGGCCCGCTGGCAGGCCTCGCTCGGGCTGCCGCTGGGCTTCGCCCAGGGGCGTGCCGAGCTGTCCGAGCTGTGCCTGGGGGAGTCGCTGGAGGCGGAGCCGGTACTGGCGCTCGCCGTGGCCGGCGCCCACCTCGCGGGCATGCCGCTGCACCACCAGCTCGCGGAGCGGCGCTGCCGCCTGCTGCTGCAGACCCGCACCGCGCCGCGCTACCGGCTCTATGCGCTGGGCGACGGCCCGGCGGTCGGTCCCGGGCTGACGCGCGTCGCCGACGGGGCACCGATCGAGGTCGAGGTCTACGAGATGCCCCTGCGCGAGGTCGGCGCCTTCCTGGCCGGCATCGTGCCGCCGCTGGGCCTGGGCTCGGTGGAGCTGGAGGACGGCCGCACCGTGCATGCGGTGGTGTGCGAGGCCTGGGCCGTGGACGGCGCCGAGGACATCACCGCCTGGGGCGGCTGGCGCGCCTATCTCTGGCAGAGCCGGGGGGCGCCGCGGCGCCAGCTGTCCTGGTAAAGCGGCCGTCCCGGCCGGCCGTGTCTTGCGGTGGCGCGGAATTTGCCGGAAAGTGCGCGCCTCGCCCTTCTGCCGGAGCCCTTGTTGAGACACCTCCCGAGATGGTCCGTCTGTCTGCTCGCCGCGTGCGCGCTGGCCGGCCGCGCGCACGCGGCGAGCGATCCGCAGCTGCCGTCCTGGCGCATGGCCTGGCGCTGCGCGGACGGCTCGCGCCTGGTCGCGAGCTTCGACCATGCCGGCACACCCTCACGCGCCTGGCTGGGCCGCGACGACCGGGTGTTCGAGCTGCCCGCAGCGGCCGGGGTGAGCGATCCGGCGGAGGGCGCGAGCTATGGGGACGCCCGGCTGCGCCTGCGCACCCGCGGGGCATCGGCCTGGCTGGAGCAGGAGGGCGCAGCGACGCTGGCCTGCCAGGGCGAGGGCGTGCCACAGCGCCTGGTGATCGACCGTCCCACCCGGCTGCGCCTGGCGCTGCCCGCCAGCTGGCTGCCCGCGCGCTATGCCGTGCATGCCCTGCGCGGCGAGGACGCCGGCTTGCTCTACAGCGGCGCCGAACTGATCCATGTCGTGGAATACCAGCCGCAGTCGAGCGAGCTGCGCAGCCAGCCGCTGCTGCTGCTGGCCGTGCTGCCGCGCGCGGCAGCGTCGACCGGCCCACGGCCGGCGGCCCAGGTGCTGGCCAGCACCGCCACGCACGTCTATCTCGGCGCGGTGCCCGAAGGGCGCCCTTATCCGGAGGGTTCGACCGATGCCCAGACGCTGGAGGTGATGCGGGCCGCGCTGGCGCAGCCGCCGCAGCGTCTGCAGCAGCTGTTCTCGCTGCTGGGCGAGTCGGAGGGCGGGCCGTTGACCCGCTTGCCGGTGGCGCTGGCGGCCCGCCAGCGGCCGGCGCTGCGCCCCGGCGACGAGCTGGCGCTGCAGCTGCTGGAGCCGGCCCGCGCGGGAACCCCCGCGCAAGTGGTGGCGCGACGCCGGACCGCCTTGCCGGGACGCGCGCTGCCCCGCCTCGTGCTGAGCTACGAAAGCGACCGCATCGATGCGCGGCTGAACTACACCGTGGTGGCACGGCTGACGCGCCAGGGACGTCTGCTCTATGCCGCCGAGGCCCGCACCCCGGGCAGCGCCCTGCGTCGGGCCGCGCCCTTGCGACTGGCGCTGGCGCCCGCACGAGGGGACGGCGCCCCGGTCGAGGCGGGCCTGAGCTGTGGTGGGGACTGGCCGCGCTGGTCGCTGCGCCTCGGCGATGCCGCCGGTGAAGCTCGCCTGCCGGGGCGCCCGGCCCAGGCCCTGCAGGGGCAGTGGCGGCGTGCCGGCGCGGCCCGGCCACCGGTCTCGGTGTGGCGCCAGGCTGCGGGGCGCAGCGTGGCGCCGCTGGTGGCGGTGGTGACCGAGGCGACCTGCCGCGACGCCGGCGAGGACCTGGCCGCCTTCCCCGGCCTGCCGTTCACGCACTCGGCGGTGGTGTCGCTGCCCGATGGGCAGGTGTTGCAAGGCTGCTGCCGCTGAAACGGCGGTGCCCGTCCTAAGATCGGGGCCCGGCCCTCGCTGGCGCCTCGACATCTCGCTTTGCGACCATGAGCACTGTCATCCGCCCCTATCGCCCCGAGAACTCTGAAGAGCTGGACGCGCTGTACGCGATCTGCCTGCGCACCGGCGACCACGGCGCCGATGCGAGCGCGCGCTATGCCGATCCGCGCCTGCTCGGCGAGGTGTATGCCGGTCCCTACGCAGCGCTGGAACCCGAGCTGGTGTTCGTCGCCGAGGACGGCGAGGGCGTGTGCGGTTATGTGCTGGGCACGGGGGACAGCGAGGCCTTCGCGGCGCGCTGCGAGCGCCTGTGGTGGCCGCCGCTGCGGCGCCGC
Source organism: Aquabacterium sp. A7-Y (assembly GCF_026153205.1). Taxonomy (GTDB): domain Bacteria; phylum Pseudomonadota; class Gammaproteobacteria; order Burkholderiales; family Burkholderiaceae_C; genus Caldimonas. The sequence continues at coordinate 187,967 of NZ_JAPFBW010000010.1, forward strand.
TACCCGCTGCCCGACCCCGAGGACGACAGCGACAGCGCCCACGTGGTGCGCCGCATTCACGCCGGTGCCCCGCTGGAGCTGCCCTTCCTCGGCAGCCACCCGGCCCACCTCCACATCGACCTGTTGCCGCGCGGCCAGGGCCACGGGCTGGGCCGTCGGCTGATGGAGCGTTTTGTCGCCGCGCTGCGCGAGCGCGGCGTGCCGGGCCTGCATCTCGGCGTGTCGGCGCTCAATCCGCGCGCCATCGCCTTCTACCGTCGTTTCGGTTTCGAGACGCTGCAGGCCCACCCCTGGGGCGAGTGGATGGGCCTGAGGCTGACGCCGCCTCAGCCGGCGGCCGTTTCCAGCGCCGGGTAGTCGGTGTAGCCCTCGGCGCCGCCGCCGTAGAGCGTCTTGGCGTCGAGCACGTTCAGCGGCGCGTCCTCGCGCAGGCGCCGCCCCAGGTCCGGGTTGCTGATGAAGGGCCGGCCGATCGCGACCAGGTCGGCGCCGCCCTGTGCCACCGCGTCCAGCGCCATCTGGCGGTCGTAGCCGTTGTTGACCATCCACGCGCCCTTGAAGCGCTGGCGCAGCTGCTCGTAGTCGAAGCGCACGCCCTGGTCGCCGAGGTCGCGCGGGCCGCCGGTCTGGCCTTCGATGACATGCAGGTACATCAGCTTCAGGGGCGCGAGCTGCTCCACCACGTGGTTGAACAGGGGCTGGGGATTGCTGTCGTGGGCGTCGTTGGACGGCGTCACCGGCGACAGCCGCAGCCCGGTGCGGCCGCTGCCGATCTCCGCGGTCACGGCACGCATCACCTCCAGCAGCAGTCGCGCGCGGTTCTCGATGCTGCCGCCATAGGCGTCGGTGCGATGGTTGCTGCCGTCGCGCAGGAACTGGTCCAGCAGGTAGCCGTTGGCGCCGTGCACCTCGACGCCGTCGAAACCCGCCTGCAGCGCCAGGCGCGCCGCGCGCCGGTAGTCCTCGACGATGCCCGGCAGTTCCTCGAGGGCCAGCGCGCGCGGTGCGGACACCGGCTCGAAGCCCTGGCGCGTGAAGGTCTTGGTCTTGGCCGGGATGGCCGAAGGCGCCACCGGAGCCTGCCCGCCCGGCAGCAGCGAGACGTGTGAGATGCGTCCCACATGCCACAGCTGCACGATGATCTTGCCGCCCTCGGCATGCACCGCATCGGTCACCTTCTTCCAGGCCGCGACCTGCTCCGGGCTGTGGATCCCGGGGGTGTCGAGGTAACCCTGGCCCATCGGCGAGATCTGCGTGGCCTCGGTGATGATGAGGCCGGCGCCATCGGCGGGGTTGGCGCGCTGGCGGTAGTACTCCACCGTGAGTTCGGTGGGGGTCTGGCCGGCGCCGGCGCGATTGCGCGTCAGCGGCGCCATCACGAGGCGGGTCGCGAGCTCGATGTCGCCGACGCGGATGGGGTCGAACAAGGCAGGCATGACAGGTCCTGAGAAGTGAGGTGTGAGGGCTTGGCGCCGGTCGCCGAAACGGGACTTCCCGGGCCGTGAGCCCGGTCGCCTGGCAGCAATGCTAGGCAGGCCGGTGTTCCCGCGCCGGGCGGCCGCACAACAGCCCGATGCTGCATCAGGCCGCCGCGCGCGGCGCTGCAGCTCGCGCACGAGTGTGCTATCTGCACGGTGGTCCTAGGGTTTGACGCGGGCCCCGCAAGCCGGCCGTCTCCCTAGAATCGCCGCTTGTCCTGCAGCAGGAAGGCCGTCCGGCGGCCTTTCCTCCCCGCCCCGTGAGCAGCCAGCGCCGTTTTGAATCGCTGCCCTCTTCCGCCGTCGACGCGGATGTGGCGCGCTATTTTTTTGCCACCGGCTGCCTGCTCTGCCTGTTCGCGACCGCCATCGTGGCCGCGCTCTACGACGGCATGGCGGCGCCGCAGCGGCTGGCCGTGATGGCCGCCGGACTGGTTGCGACCGCGGTGTTCGGCACCGGCCTGCTGGCGCGCGGCGCCCGTCCGACCTGGCGCATGGCCGCCTCGCTGCTGGCGATCATGGGCGTGCTGGTGACCGCCGCGGTCGCCACCGGGCAGGGTGTGCACACACCTTCGCTGGGCATGATGAGCCTGCTGGTGGTGCTGGCCGGGCTGATGCTGGGCGTGCGCGTCGCCGCGGGGCTGACCCTGGTGGGGCTGGTCGTCATCGGCGTGCTGGCCCAGTTGGAGCGCAGCGGGGTGCTGCCGGGGGTCGGCTCGGCGGTGGCCCAGTCCTGGCGCAACCGGGTCATCACCCAGAGCCTGGTGCTCGGCTGCGGGCTGGGATTCGCCTGGGCGCTGGAGGTCGTCGCGCGCCGTGCCCTGCGTCAGGCCGGCGCACAGCAGGTCCGCTTCCGGGCCCTGCTCGGGCTGGCTGCCGACTGGTACTGGGAGCAGGACGAGGCGTTCCGCTTCACCTACCTCTCCGACTCCTTCGCCCGGCTCGACGGGCTGTCGGCCCTGTCCTTCCTGGGCAGGCGCTGCTGGGAAATCGGCGGTGTCGCCCCGGGCGACGAGCTGATGTGGGCGCCGCACCGGGCCGAGCTGCAGGCACACCGGCCGTTCCGCGGGCTGGTCGTCAGCGCGCGCGGCGGCGGGGGCCGGCTGTTGTGGCTGTCGCTCAGCGGCGAGCCGGTGTTCGACGACCGCGGCGGCTTCCGCGGCTATTGGGGTGTGGGCCACGACATCACCGCCCAGCGCGAGGCCCAGCGCGCGCTGGTAGCCAGCGAAAGCCGCTACCGCAACCTGTTCGCGCGCTCGCCGTCGGCCCTGATCATCCACCGCCACGGCCGCATCGTCACGGCCAACGAGGCGGCCGCGCGGTTGTTCGGCTTCGCGGGCCCGGCCGCGATGCAGGATCTGGAGCTGTTCGCGCTCTACGACGAGCCGTCGCGCGAACTCGGCCGGCTGCGCCTGCAGGAGCTCGCCGCGCTGCCGCCCGGCAAGAACCTGCCGCTGGCGGACCACGTCATCGTGCGCCCCGACGGCCGCAAGGTCGCGGTGGCGGCGACGGCCTCGCGGGTGGACGGGCCGGACGGCCCCGCCGTCGAATCGATCTTCCTCGACACCACCGAGAAGCGCGAGGCCGAGACCGCGCTGCTGCGCTCGGAGGCGATGCTGTCCAGCCTGTTCTCCTCCAGTCCGGACGTCATCACCGTGACCGACCCGGAAACCGGCCGCTACGTGATGGTCAACCCCGGCTTCACGCGGGCCACCGGCTATAGCGCCGAGGAGGCGGTCGGCCGCACCGTGCTCGAGCTGGGCCTGCTGCGCACCCAGCTGCAGCGCGACCGTTTCCTGGCCGAGATACGCAGCAAGGGCACGGTGCGCGACATGCTGATCCCGTATGCGGACCGTCATGGCGACCCGGTCTGGATGCAGATATCGGGCGCGATGTTCGAAGTCGAGGGCGCGCGCTACCTGCTGGTGCTGGCGCGCGACGTCACCGAGCGCGAGCGCTCGCGAGCCGAGTACAAGGCCATCCTCGACAACGCCTCGGTGGGCATCGCGCTGGTGCAGCGCGGCTGCTTCCACCAGGCCAACCGGCGCTTCGAGGAGATGCTGGGCTGGCTGCCCGGCAGCCTGGTGGGACACCGCGTGCGCGAGATCTGGCCCTCCGACGAGGAGTTCGAGAAGGTCTCGGCGCGCACCCGGGCGGTGCTGGAGCGCGGCGAGCAGGCCGATTTCGAGTGGGAGATGTTCCGCCGCGACGGCTCGCGTTTCTGGGCCCGCAGCCGGGCCCGCCTGGTCGACGAGGGGGACAGCGGCCGCGGGCCGACGATCTGGATCGTCGAGGACATCACCGAGCAGCGCCGCGTCGCGAGCGACCTGGCGGCCGCCAAGGAACAGGCCGAGGCGGCCAACCATGCCAAGAGCGCCTTCCTGGCCAACATGAGCCACGAGATCCGCACCCCGCTGCACGGCGTGCTCGGGCTGGCGCAGCTGGCCCTCGCGCCCGGCATCGAGGCGGCGCGCCGCGACGACTACCTGCGCCGTATCGTCGACAGCGCCCAGACACTGTCTGCCATCATTTCCGACATCCTCGACCTGTCGAAGATCGAAGCCGGCCGGGTGCACCTCGAGACCATCGCCTTCGACCTGCCGGCGCTGCTGCGCACCTTGCACAGCTCCTATGTCGAGCTGGCCCAGCAGCGCGGCCTGGCGCTGGAGCTGGAGATCGCCGCCGATCTGCCGTCCTACGTGATGGGCGACCCGGTGCGGGTGCAGCAGATCGTCGGCAACTTCACCGCCAACGCGCTCAAGTTCACCGCCGAAGGGCAGGTGGCGATCGAGGCCAGGCGCAGTCCGTCGGGCGCGGTGCTGCTGGCGGTGCGCGACAGCGGCCCGGGCATCGCAGCGCAGGTGCAGGAGCGCCTGTTCGAGCCCTTCACCCAGGCCGACGAGTCGATCTCGCGGCGCTTCGGCGGGACCGGGCTGGGCTTGTCGATCTGCCGCCAGCTGGCGCAGCTGATGGGGGGCGGCGTCGGGGTGGACAGCCGGCCGGGCGCCGGCAGCTGCTTCTGGGCCGAGCTGCCGCTGCCGGCCGCCGACCCGGCCGATGCCGTCGTCGCGACGCCCGCGCCCGTGCCCGGCAGCCTGCAGGGGGTGCGCGTGCTGGTGGTGGAGGACAACCCGGTCAACATGCTGATCGCCGTCGGCATGCTGGAGCAGTGGGGGGTGCAGGTGGAGCAGGCGCACAACGGCCAGGAGGCGCTCGAGCTGGTCGAGCGCCGTGGCGGCGCTTTCGACGCGGTGCTGATGGACGTGCACATGCCGGGCATGAGCGGCTACGAGGCCACCCAGGCGCTGCGGCGGCGCTGGGACGCGCGCCGCCTGCCCATCATCGCGCTGACCGCGGCCGCACTGGTCAGCGAGCAGGAGCGCACCCGGGCGGTCGGCATGAACGACTTCGTCGCCAAGCCCATCGACCTGGGCCGCTTGTACGCGACCTTGCAGCGCTGGGTGAGGCCGCGCGAGGATTGAACCTCCTCACTGCGGCCGCTGGCCGTACCCGGCCAGCGGGGTGCTTCATCTCCCCGGGCCGCCCCAAGCCAGGCCCGGTCCACGGCCTCGCAGAGCTCGGCCGCTTCGGCCCGTCCGTCAGTCCGCAGGGACTGACGGAGCCGCGGGCCTCAGCCCTCTCGGAGGGTCGCTGGGCGTACTCGCCCAGCGGGGTGCGAACACTCACCGACGCTTCAGCAGCGCGTACAGCGCGATGGCGCCGAAGGTGGCCGTGCCGATGCCGCCCAGCTTGAACTGGCCCAGCTGCAAGGTGAAGTCGCCGGTGCCCAGGATCAGCGTGACCGCGGCCACGATCAGGTTGGTGTTGTCCGAGAAGTCGACCCGGTTGTCGACCCAGATCTTCGCGCCGGCCACCGCGATCAGGCCGAACACCACGATCGAGACGCCGCCCATCACGGCCAGCGGCACGGTCTGGATCAGGGCGCCGAACTTGGGGCTGAAGCCGAGCAGCACGGCGATCAGCGCCGCCACGACAAACACCGCGGTCGAGTAGATCTTGGTCGCGGCCATCACGCCGATGTTCTCGGCATAGGTGGTGACGCCCGTGCCCCCCGCGGCGCCCGAGACCATGGTCGCGATACCGTCGCCGATGAAGGCGCGGCCCATGTAGCGGTCCAGGTCCTGGCCGGTCATCGCGCTGACCGCCTTGATGTGGCCCAGGTTCTCGGCGACCAGGATCACCGCGACCGGGGCGATCAACAGCATCGCCCGGGGGTCGAACGCCGGGCTTGCGAAGCCGGGCAGGCCGAACCAGGGGGCGGCGGCAACCTTCCCGAGGTCGATGGGCTGGCCGAGGCCCAGGCCGTTGGTCAGCACCGCATGGACCAGCGACGCGAGGATCAGGCCGACCAGGATCAGCAGGCGCTGCAGCATGCCGCGCGTGAACACGGCCACCGCACCGACACACAAGAAGGTGATGGCCTGCATCCAGGTGTCGAAGGAGGTCGGCGCCATGTTCTTGATCGGCACCGAGGCGAGGTTCAGGCCGATCACCGCCACCACGGCGCCGGTGACCACCGGGGGCATGTAAGCCTCGATCCAGCGCGTGCCGGTGGCACTGACCAGCAAGCCGACCACGGTGTAGAGCGCGCCGCAGGCGATGATGCCGCCGAGCGCCGTGCCGAGGTTGGGGTTGGGCCCCTGGCCCGCGTAGCCGCTGGCGGTGATGACGACGCCGATGAAGGCGAAACTGGAGCCGAGGTAGCTGGGCACGCGGCCGCCGACGACAAAAAAGAAGATCAGCGTGCCGATGCCGCTCATCAGGATGGCGACATTCGGATCGAAGCCCATCAGCAGCGGCGCCAGCACCGTGGCGCCGAACATCGCGATGACGTGCTGCACCCCCATCGCGATGGTCTGGGGCCAGGGCAGGCGTTCGTCGGGCGCGACGATACCCTCGGTTTTCTCGCGCCAGCGCGGGAACAAGCTCATGGAAGCTCCTCGTTGTAGGTCCGGGCCGCCCGATGGGCGGCGGCGGCAGTGTAGTGCCGCGGAGCAAGTTCGGCACCCAGGAAGGGCCGGAGGCGGCCGAGCCAGGCGGTGGAGGCGCGAAGGGGGCGTGGTGGACGGTGCCGTCGACGGGACGGCGCGCAGCTTCACGCAAAGGGAAGGGAAGTGGGCGTTCGCCGGCGGTTCGGCGGCGCGTATGGTGCCGAGATGGGGTCGGCGGCCGGGGTCCTCTCGCTCTCTCTCTAACCCCGGCCGCTACCCTCTTCTCCCTCGACGTCCCAGATGTTGCAAGCTCTGGGTATGGGCTCGGCATGCGCGGGCGCCTTTGCGGCGGCCCGCTGCAAATTCGTGTGGATGCTTCAGTGCATCTCGCGTGGTGTTGAACCTTGCTCCGACTTCAGATCCTGGCTCCGCGCTCAGCGCATCTTGAACGCCAGCGTGCGCTGAGCGGGCTCGCTGCGCGACTGCAGCACCTGGTACTGCCGCAGGCTGCCCGACACGGGGGCCGCGTCCGCGCCATGCTCGGATGCTGCGGCTGGACGCGCAGCTTCTCGCTGCGCGACGGCATGTTGGGCAAGCACGGTCGATGCGATGGCGGAGGCGGCAACGGGTCTCATGACGTGGTCTCGGGCTGGGCTGAGGGTGGCGTTCTCTGAGTTCGGTTGTCTGGGTCGGCTCAGGTCAGGGCTTGAACCACTGGCTGGGCGCGAAATCGGTACACAGGAAGGCCGGCGCCGCGCTGGGCTTGCGGCACAAGCGGGCCAGCGAAGGCCAGGGGCTGCGTCGGCCGGATTCCTCGTTGCAGGGCGTCAGCCTGATCAGCGACGACCAGCCACCCCGGCCCCGCATCGGCTGCGGGACGGCGGGCGCCTGGGCGCGGCTCCGGCGTGCCATTTCGCCTGCCAGCGACAGCGAGCCGAAACGCTTTTTGGATGCGGGTTGGGACATGGTGTAGGCCGTATGCCGTGACGATGCCTCAAACAGCGCATCTTCCATGCCACCTCCGATCTGGTAACCGGATCGGCCGTATTTCCTTGTTTTCATTGAAAGAGGACTTACAACCCCAGGCATTTCGTTACACCAGTGGCGGGATTCGTCAGCGCGGCATCAGGAAGGCGGGCATCTTCTGTCAAGTCGCGGCGGTCCCGCGGGGCCAGCAGCCGACAAGCGGCGGCAGGTGCGGCCTGGAAAGTGCGGCGGGGCGCCCCATCTGTCTGCCATCCTGGAAGGAGCGCACGATGATGGAACTCGGCCAGCTGGCGACACCCACCCTGTGGTGGGTCTTGAGCGTGAGCCTGATGGCCCTGGGCGTGGCGGGCACGGTGCTGCCGGTGCTGCCCGGAACCCTGCTGGTGCTGGGCGGCATCGTGCTGGGCGCCTGGATCGATGGCTTCGAGCGCGTCTCGCTGCTCTCGGTCGGCGTGGTGGCCGCGCTCGCGCTGCTGGCCTGGCTGACCGATTTCGTCGCCGCCTTGCTGGGCGCCAAGCGTGTCGGGGCCAGTCCGCAGGCCATGGTGGGGGCGGCCCTCGGTACGGTGGCGGGCATCTTCACGGGTTTCGTCGGGCTGCTGTTCATGCCGCTGCTGGGCGCGATGGCGGGCGAATACCTGGCCCGCCGCGATAGCGTGCGCGCCGCTCACGTGGGCCTCGCCACCTGGGTGGGCCTGCTGTTCGGCACGCTCGTCAAGCTGGTGCTGAGCTTCGTGATGATCGGCATCTTCGTGCTGACCTGGTGGTTCTGAGTGCTGCGTGCTCAGCCGACGGCCAGGAAGTCGGCCACCTGCCGCACCACCTCCCGGTCCTTCGGCAGACGCCGGTGCCTCGGCCCCGGCCAGCAGCACCAGCAAGAGGTCTTTTCCACGACGACCTTCTTTTAGCACGATCGTGCGAAGCTGGTCGGCGAAACACGGCCGGGTGGCTGCGGGCGGTCCCGCCTCAGCCCTCTTCGCGGGCGTCCCGCGCCGGGCGGTAGGTACTGATGAGGCGCAGGTAGGAGGCCCAGGCGCGATCGGCGGCGCGCGGGTCGCGCAGAAAGCGCGCGTCGCGCATCAGCGCGATGAACAGCCCGTCCATCTCGAACACGAGTTGCTCGACGTCGGTGTCGGGGCGCAGATGCCCGGCGTCCACCGCCTGCAGCGCGGTGCGCCTGAGGGTGGCGCGCCAGCGGGTTACGCCGTCGAGCAGCAGGTCGCGCAGCGGGCCCTCGCGGTCGTCGAACTCGAAGGCCCCGGCACAATAGATGCACCCGGTGCGCATCTCCACTTCCCGGGCGCGCTGCAGCCACAGCCGCATGATGGCGTTCAGCCGCGGCAGGCCGCGCGGCTCGCGCATCGCCGGCACGAAGACGTCCTGCAGGAAACGCCTGTCGTATTCTTCGATCACCGCGCGCTGCAAGGCCTCGCGCGAGCCGACGCGTGAGAACACGCCACTCTTGGACATGCCCAGCCGCTTCGCCACCTCGCCTATCGTCAGGCTCTCCAGCCCGTCGTTGGCCGCCATCAGCAAGGCCGTGTCGAGGATGGCCGCGCGGGTGAGTTCACTGCGGCCGGTTTTTGCTTCCATGTGACCAATTTAGCACGAACGTGCGAAATTGCAAGGCAGGCGGGCTGCTGCCGCCTGCCTCAGACGACAGCGTGGGCGGGCAGACGCGGCACGGCCGCCAGCAGGCGTCGCGTGTACTCCTCCTTCGGAGCCGCCAGCAGTTCGGCCGCGCCGGCCTGCTCGACCACACGGCCATCCTTCATCACGAGCACGTCGTCGGCCATGAAACGCACCACCGCCAGATCGTGGCTGACGAAAAGGTAGGCCAGACCCAGCTCGTCCTGCAGGTCCTTGAGCAGGTTGAGGACCTGGGCCTGGACCGAGACGTCGAGGGCCGAGACTGCCTCGTCGAGCACCAGCACCTCGGGCTCCAGCGTCAGGCAGCGCGCGATCGCGATGCGTTGGCGCTGGCCCCCGGAAAATTCGTGCGGGTATTTGTCGAAGGCGCCGGCCGGCAGGCCGACCTTGTCCAGCAGCGAGCGCGCGCGTGCCTCGCGCTCGGCCGCCGAGCTGCCGACGGTGTGGATCTGCAGCGGCTCCAGCAGCGTCTGGCCCACCGTGAAGCGCGGGTTGAGCGAGGCGTAGGGGTTCTGGAACACGATCTGCAGGCGGCGGCGCATCGGCTGCCACTGGGCCTCGGTCAGGCGCAGCAGGTCGCGGGCGCCGTGTTCGTCGCGGCACAGCGCGCTGCCGGCCACCGGTCCGCTGGCGGGCTGGTGCAGCCGCAGCAAGGTCAGCGCCAGGGTGCTCTTGCCCGATCCCGACTCGCCGACGATGCCCAGGGTGTGGCCGCGCCTGAGCCGGAAGTCGACCCCCTGCACCGCCTTGAACTCGCGTCGGCCGAACACGCCGTGGCGCAGCCAGAAACTCTTGGCGAGCGCCGTCACTTCGAGCACGACCGGCGCCTCCGGGTCCTTGGCCGCGGCAGGCGCGGTGGCCCGGGGCTCGGGCCGGGCGGCACCCGGCACATCCTCGACCGTCATGAGCCGCACCGGCGGCGACTCCAGGCGCGGCCGGCAGCCCAGCAAGGCACGGGTGTAGGCGTCGCGGGGCGCCCCGAGAACCTGCCTTGCCGGCCCGTGTTCGCGCACCCTGCCGTGGCGCATCACGACCACCTCGTCGGCGATCTCGCCCACCACCCCCAGGTCGTGGCTGATGAACAGCATGCTCATGCGGTGCTGTTCCTTGAGCCGCGCCAGCAGCTCCAGGATCTGCCGCTGCACCGTCACGTCCAGCGCAGTGGTCGGCTCGTCGGCGATCAGCAGGCGCGGCTCGCAGGACAGCGCCATCGCAATCATCACGCGCTGCTGCTGGCCGCCCGAGAGCTGGTGCGGATAGGCCGACAGACGGCGGCGCGGCTCGTTCAGGCCTACCTCGGCGAGCAGGTGCTCCGCCTTGGCCCAGGCCTCGCGCCGGCCCAGGCCGAGGTGCAGGCGCAGCGGCTCGGCGATCTGCTGCCCGACCGTGAAGACCGGGTTGAGCGAGGTCATCGGCTCCTGGAACACGCAGGCGATCTGCCGGCCACGCAAGGCCCGCAGTTCGGCCGGGCCGGCCTGCAGCAGGTCGCGACCCTCGAACAGCACGCGCCCGCTGCGCTCGGCGTTGTCGGGCAGCAGCTTGAGCACCGACATCGCCGTGACGCTCTTGCCCGACCCCGACTCGCCCACCAGGGCGACCGTGGTGTTGTCGGGGATCTGCAGGCTCACGCCCTGCACCGCGGTCGTGCGTTGCACCTGGCCGCGCTCGCGGCCGGTGCGGAAGGACACCTGCAGGTCCTGGATGTCCAGGAGCAGCGGTGCTCCCGGCCTGTCTTGCCGGCTCATTCCAACCCCCTCAGCCTGGGATCGAGCGCATCGCGCAGCGCGTCGGTCATCAGCGAAAACGCGGTGACGAACACCGCCATGAACAGCGTCGCGGCGAACAGCTGCCACCAGTAGCCGAGGATCAGCTCGCTTTGTGCCTCGCCCAGCAGGATGCCCCAGGAGACCTGGTCCACCGGCACGCCGAGCCCGAGATAGGACAGGATCACCTCGGCCTTGATGAAGCCGACCACCAGGATGGACAGCTGCACCAGGATCACGTGGCTGACGTTGGGCAGGATGTGGCGGAACATGCGCGACAGCCGGCTTGCGCCTATCGCCTGGGCGGCGCGCACGTAGTCGCGCACCGCGTGCTTGATGAACTCGGCGCGCACCTGGCGGTAGACGCCGGTCCAGCCGGTCAGGCCGAGGATCATCACCACCGTCGTGACGCCACGGCCCAGCACCGCGGCGAAGGCGAAGATCAGCAGGATGCCGGGAATCGAGGTGAAGACGTTGTAGACCCACTCCAGCAGGTCGCCGGTACGCCCGCCGAAAAATCCCGCCAGCGCGCCGAGCAGCGTGCCGATCGCGGTGGCGACCAGCGCCGCCAGCACGCCGACCAGGATCGAGACCTGGGCCCCCTTGATCGCCTTGGTCAGGACGTCCCGGCCCAGCTTGTCGCCGCCCATCGGCAAGGTGGCCAGGCGGTCGGGCTCGCTGGTCTCCAGCCGCGCCGCGCGCTCGGCCCATTCCTTGTAACGCGGCGCGAGCGGGTCGATGTCCGACAGGTCGGCGACCGGCCCCGCCGGGGGGCGCTGCGCCGGCTGCACGGTCGGGGCCGCGTCGGTGCCCAGCCAGGTGGGCGGTGCATAGGGCACGCCGACCTCACGCTGCCAGTCCTTGGCCGCCAGGCCGAGCGCGGCCAGCACCACCAGGAGCAGGAAGGCCAGCACGACGGCCAGCGCGACCAGGCCCACGCGGTCCCGGCGGAAGCGCCGCCAGGCCAGCAACCACACGCCTTCACGCATCGCGACCGGCCCTCACTTCAGCACCACCCGGGGGTCGGCCCACTGGTAGAGCAGGTCGGTCAGCAGGTTGATCAACATCGTCAGCACCGCGAGATAGATCGTGACGGCCTGGATCACCGGGTAGTCGCTGCGATTCACGGCGAGCAGCACCTCCCGCCCCAGGCCCGGGATGGAGAAGAACACTTCGATCAGGAAGGAGCCGACGAAAACCCCCGGCAGGCCGGCGCCGATGTTGGTCAGGATCGGGATCATCGCGTTGCGCAGCACGTGGCGCAGCAGCACGGCGCGCTCGCTCAGACCCTTGGCCCGCGCGGTGCGCACGTAGTCGTGACCGATCTCGTCGAGGAAAAAGCTGCGGTACAGCCGGGTCTGGGGTGCCAGCGACACCACCACGGCCAGCAGCACCGGCAGCGGGGCATAGGTGAGCAGATTGGTCGCCACGCTGTCGGTCCAGCCCTGCACCGGGAACCAGCCGAGCTTGAAGGCGAACAGCCACTGCCCCACGATGACATAGACCAGGAAGGAGATCGACAGCGCGACGGTGGTCAGCACCATGATGGCCCGGTCCGTCAGGCTGCCGCGCACGGCCGCCACGGCCAGCGCCAGCGGGGTGGCGAGCAACACCTCCAGCACCAGGATGGGCAGCATCACCGTCAGCGTGGCCGGCAGGCGGCTCGCGAACAGCGAGGACACGGCCTCGTTGGTGGCCCAGCTGCGGCCCCAGTCGAAACTGGCCGCCTGGCGCACGAAGATCCACAGCTGCTCCAGCAACGGGCGGTCCAGGCCCAGCTGCTGGCGGATCGCCGCGATCTGCTCGGGCCGCGCCGCCAGGCCGGCCAGGATCTCGGCCGGGTCGCCGCCGAAAAACTTGAACAGGAAAAACACCAGCAGCACGACCCCCGCCAGGGTGGGGATCATCTGCCAAAGGCGCCGCAAGACATACGCCGTCATACCGACTTCGCTCCTCGTACTCCGAGATGAAGCCCTGGGAGTCTATTCCACCCGATCGCCGGCGCGCCAGCCGACGACGTAGACTCTGCGGCGGACAACGTTCCGGAGAGACGTGCATGGGTGAACGAATCCGTTTTGAGGGCGGCCTGCGGCGGCGGGTCTGCCTGTTTGTGGTGGCGCTGGCGGCGCTCGGCGCCGCGGTGCCGGGAGCGCAAGCCGCGCCATCCCAGCCAGCGGCGGCCGCCGCGCCCAAGGTGCTGCGCTATGTGTTCGGGGTGGCCGAGACCGGCTTCGACCCGGCCCAGGTCTCCGACACCTACTCCCGCGCGGTGACCGGCCACATCTTCGACGCGCCGTTGACCTACGACTACCTGGCGCGTCCGGCCAAGCTGCGTCCCAACACCGCCGCCTCGCTGCCGGAGATTTCGGCCGACTTCCGGACCTTCACCTTCCGCATCCGCCCCGGCATCTATTTCGCCGACGACCCGGCCTTCAAGGGCCGGCGGCGCGAGCTGACCGCCGAGGACTACGTGTACTCGATCAAGCGCATCTACGACCCGCGCTGGAAGAGCCCCAGCCTCTACGCGCTGGAAGGGTCCAAGCTGGTGGGCATGAACGAGCTGCGCGAGCAGGTCGTCAAGGAGAACAAGCCCTTCCCTTACGACACCGAGGTCGAGGGCCTGAAGGCGCTGGACCGCTACACCTTCCGCATCCAGCTGGTCGACCCGTCGCCGCGCTTCCATCTGGCGCTGACCGACTCCAGCATCCTGGGCGCGGTGGCGCGCGAGGTGGTGGAGGCCTACGGCGACAACATCATGGCCCACCCGGTCGGTACCGGGCCCTTCCGCCTGGTGGAATGGCGGCGCTCCTCGCGCATGGTGCTGGAGCGCAACCCCAACTTCCGCGACGAGGTCTTCGACGGCGAGCCGCCCCCGGACGACACCCGCGGCCAGGAGATCCTGGCCCGGCTCAAGGGGCGCAAGCTGCCCATGCTCGACCGGGTCGAGATCTCCGTGATCACCGAGTCGCAGCCGCTCTGGCTGGCCTTCCTGAACGCGGAGGTCGACCTGACGGGGGTGCCGCTGGAGTTCGCCAACATCGCGGCGCCCAATGGCGAGCTCGCGGCCAACCTGGCCAGGCGGGGCATCCGCATGGAGCGCCGCGCCGCCTCCGACGTCACGCTCAGCTACTTCCAGATGGAGCACCCGGTGGTGGGCGGCTACACGCCCGAGAAGGTGGCGCTGCGGCGCGCCATCGCGCTGGCCTTCAACACCGAGGAGGAGATCCGGGTCGCACGGCGCGGGCAGGCGACCGTGGCGCAGTCCATCATCCCGCCCTTGACCTACGGCTACGACCCCGACTTCCGCAGCGAGAACAGCGAATTCAGCCGCCCGCGCGCCAAGGCCCTGCTCGACATGTACGGCTATGTCGACAAGAACGGCGACGGCTGGCGCGACCTGCCCGACGGCCGTCCGCTGGTGCTGGAGATGGGCACCGGCAGCGACCTGCTGGCGCGCGAGTTCAACGAGCTGTGGAAAAAGAACATGGACGCCATCGGCGTGCGCATCGTCTTCAAGGTGGCCCAGTGGCCCGAGCAGCTCAAGATGTCGCGCGCCGGCAAGCTGATGATGTGGAGCGTGGGCTTCAGCGCGACGGTGCCCGACGGCGAGGATTTCCTCGCCAGCGGCTACGGTCCCAACAAGGGCTCGGGCAACCATGCCCGCTTCGACCTGCCGGCCTTCAACCGGCTCTTCGAGCAGCAGATGGTGCTGCCCGACGGCGAGCAGCGCCTGGCCCTGATGGACCAGGCCAAGAAGTTGCTCATCGCCTACATGCCCTACAAGGTGCACGTGCACCGCATCGCCACCGACCTGGCCCATCCCTGGGTGATCGGTTACCGCCGCCACCCCTTCATGCGCGAGTTCTGGCGCTATATCGACGTGGACATGGAGCGCCGCGCGCAGCCGTGAGCCCGGGCGCCGCCCGCCGCGCCGGAGGGACGCCCTGGCAGCAGGTCACCGGCGGATTGGGAATAATGCGGGTACCACCACTCGCTTTCCGCCGTGACCTCCCCCCTCCGGGCCGCCGCGCCCAGCTTCTCCTCGCTGCAGTTCCGCCGGGCGCTCGGCATGTTCGCCACCGGCGTCACCGTGGTGACGGCGCGCGACGTGCAGGGCGGCCTGATAGGGCTGACCGCCAACTCCTTCAATTCGGTCTCGCTCGATCCGCCGCTGGTGCTGTGGAGCCTGTCGCAGCGCGCCGGCTCGATGGCCGTGTTTTCGGCCGGCACCCACTACGCGATCAACATCCTGGCGTCCGACCAGATGGCGCTGGCCGAGCGTTTCGCGGCCAAGAACGTCGACCGCTTCGCCGGCGTCTCCTTTTCGGAGGGGGTGGCCGGTGCGCCGGTGCTGGCCGGGGCGGCCGCGGTGTTCGAGTGTTTCAACCGCAGCCGCTACGAGGAGGGCGACCACGTCATCTTCGTCGGCGAGGTCGAGCACTGCAGCCGCCGCGACGACGCCACGCCGCTGATCTACCACGGCGGGCGCTATTTCACCGAGCTGCCGCTGTAGCGGCGCGCCGCGCGTGTAGGCGCTGTCCGACTTGAAGCGCGGCCCCCCTGCCGCCACTTGCGGCGCTGATGCCCGCAACGAGGACGGACCATGCTGATCGCCTGCTGCCATTGCCAGACCCCAAACCGCGTGCCGGCCGAGCGCCTGCGCGACGACCCGGTGTGCGGGCGCTGCAAGCAAGGCTTGCTGCCCGACGCCCCGGTCACCGTGAGCGATGCCAGCTTCGACGCCGTGGTCGGCCGGACCGAGCTGCCGGTGCTGGTCGACGTCTGGGCCCCCTGGTGTGGCCCCTGCCGGGCGATGGCGCCGCAGTTCGAGCAGGCCGCGCGCGAGCTGAAGGGGCAGGCCCTGCTCGCCAAGCTCAACAGCGACGACAACCCGCGCATCGCGGCGCGCCTCGGGATACGCAGCATCCCCACCCTGCTGCTTTTCGAGGGCGGCCAGGAGCGTCGCCGCAGCAGCGGCACCCTGCCGGCGCAGGAACTGGTGCGTTGGGTGAGGGGCTGAGCGCAGGGGCGGCACGGGTTCCATGCTGAAGACGCGCTGAATGGCACGGGGTCGAAAGTCGCAAGGCCGCGCGAGCGCGGCATCCGCCGCGGAGGGGACGCCTGCAAGTGCGCCGTGCCCCGGGCAGAATCGCGCGGATGACCGAACGCCGTACCCACCTCGACAGCCGCGCCGTCGCGCTTCTGCTGGTCTGCTGTGTCCTCTGGGGCCTGCAGCAGATCGTTGCCAAATCCACCCTGCCCCTGATGCCCCCGATCACCCAGGCGGCCCTGCGCTCCGCCATCGCCGCCCTGCTCGTGTGGGGCTGGGCCGCCAGCCGCGGCACGCCGCTGTGGCGGCGCGACGGCACCTTGCCCGGCGGCCTGCTCGCGGGTCTGCTGTTTGCGGCCGAGTTCGTCTGCATCTACGTCGGGTTGGGCTACACCGACGCCTCCCGGCTGGTGGTGCTGGTCTACCTGGCGCCCTTCGTGGTGGCGGCCGGCATGCCCTTCATCACGCACGCCGAGCGGCTTTCGCCGGCGCAGGTGGGCGGGCTGGTGCTGGGCTTCGCCGCCGTCGTGCTGGCCTTCAGCGAGGGGCTGAGCGGCGCCTCGGCCGAGGGCCAACGCTGGATCGGCGATCTGTTGTCGGTGCTGGGGGCGCTGCTGTGGGGCGCCACGACGCTGACCATACGCGCCACCCGCCTGAGCGTGGCGCCGCCGGAGAAGACCTTGTTCTACCAGCTGGCCGTGTCGGCCGTCGCCTTGGCGGCGGTGGCCTGGGTGCGCGGCGAGCCCTGGCCGGCCCAGACCGGGCCGGCGCTCTGGGCCTCGATGTTCTTCCAGTCGGTGGTGGTGGCCTTCGCCAGCTATCTCGGCTGGTTCTGGCTGGTGCGCCACTACCCGGCGACCCGGCTGTCGTCCTTCACCTTCCTGACGCCCTTGTTCGGCCTGCTGTTCGGCTGGCTGCTGCTGGAGGAGGCGATCACGCCCCAGCTGCTGCTGGCGCTCGGCGGCGTGGCCTCGGGGATCTGGCTGGTCAACCGGCAGCGGCCTTGAGGCAGGCGGCGCGCGCCGGCCGCGGGCGCCTCCCTAGAATGCCGGCATGACCGAGACCGCCACCGACCCTGCCCTGCGTGCTCCGGCGACCCCCGTCTACAAGCGCAAGCTGTTCTGGGTCGCGCTGCTCTACTTCTCCGAGGGGCTGCCGCTCGGCATCTTCTACGACATCTTCCCGGTCTACTTCCGCCAGCAGGGTGTGGAGCTGGCCGACATCGGGCTGCTGAGCCTGCTCGGGCTGGCCTGGACCGTCAAGTTCCTGTGGGCGCCCGCCATCGACTGGACGCGCAACCACCGCTGGTGGATCGCGGCGGCCAACTTCGGCATGGCGCTGGTGATGTGGCTGTTCGCCGGCAGCCTCGGTTTCGGCCCCTGGGTGTGGGTCGCGATCGGCCTGTTCACGATGCTCTCGGCCACCAACGACATCGCCACCGACGGCTACACCATCGAGCTGCTGGACAAACACGAATACGGCCTCGCCAACGGCTTTCGCATCGGCTTCTACCGTGTCGGCATGTTGACGGCCGGCGCGGTGCTGATGGTCTCCGGCTGGTTCGGCTGGAGTCCCGCCTATGTGCTGGGCGGCAGCGTGTTCCTGCTCAACGGCCTCGCGGTGCTGGCGGCGCCGCGCGAGGCGGTGCGCGAGCGGCCCGAGGGCGGCGGCGTCGGGCGCGAGCTGCGGCTCCTGAAGGAGCAGCCCCTGTGGCTGCTTGCGCTGGCGCTGGTGCTGATCGGTCTGCTGTGGCCGGCGCTGCCGCCGCTGGCCCAGGCCTTCGGCTGGAACGGGCTGCTGGAGGTGGGCAAGGCCTGGTGGTTCCGCGGCGCGATCCCGGTGTCGCTGATGTTTCTGGGTGCCGGGCTGATGGTGAAGGCCGCGCAGGGCCCGCGCGCCTCGCTGATGCGCGAAGGCCCGGTGTTCGGCGCCTGGGTCGGGCTGCTGGCGCGCCGCGGCATGCTGGCGATGCTGGCGTTCGTCCTGCTGTTCAAGCTGGGCGACGCGGCGATGGGTTTCATGGTCAAGCCCTTCTGGGTCGACGCGGGCTTCTCCAACCAGCAGATCGGCCTGGTCAGCGTGATGGTCGGGCTGGTGCTGTCGATCGCCGGGGGCCTGCTGGGGGGCTGGTATGTCGACCGTGTCGGCATCTTCCGTGGGCTGTGGGTGCTGGGGCTGTGGCAGGCCGCCTCCAACCTCGGCTACGCGCTGGCCGCCTGGCAGGTGGACCGCATGGCGGCCCAGGGGCTGGGGCCGAGCGCGAGCCTGGCGGGCGAGTTCTCGGCCTGGTGGCAGGCGGCCGGTGCCGTTGGCCCGGCCGGCTGGCTGGAACAAGGCGGTGCCTTGCTCGCGCTGGCAGGCAGATCGCTGAGCTCGTTCAACGCAGCCGATCTGTCGGTGTACGGGGCCAGCGCGCTCGAAAGCTTCACGGCCGGGCTGGGCACGGGCGCCTTCCTTGCCTTCCTGATGGCGCTGACCCAGCGGGCCCGGGCCACGACGGAATATGCGATCCTCTCGTCGATCTTCGCCTTCTCGCGTGCAGTGGCAGGCTGGGCCGGCGGCATCGGAGCGCAGGAGATGGGCTTTGCCGCCTACTTCTTCCTGACCTTCTGGCTGTCCTTTCCGGCTTACCTGCTGTTGCCGCAGGTGCGACGCATGTTGGAACAACAAGACAGTCAGGAGGTCTGATCCGCCATGAAATTCGAAGCCATGCACCACTGCGCGCTGTGCGCCGGGTGGGCCGCGCTGAACCACGGCGCCGCTGCAGCGGGCCCCGCGCGTCCGGGCCGGCGCCTCTTCACCGGCGCGCTGCTCGCCGCCGGTGCGAGCGCTGCGCTGCCGGCGCTGGCCCAGGAGGGGGTGGACGTCGGCAAGCAGTCGTCCTTCTCCAAGCTGGTGCCGGCCGAGCAGGTCGAGGCCGCGGCGTCCCAGCAGTACGCCGAGATGATGCAGCAGGCCCGCGCGCAAAAGGCGCTCGGGCCCGACAACCACCCGCAGGTGGTGCGCCTGCGCGAGATCGCCAAGCGGCTGATCCCGCTGACCGACGAGTGGAATCCGCGCGCCAAGCAGTGGAAGTGGGAAGTCAACCTGATCGGCTCCAAGCAGATCAATGCCTTCTGCATGCCGGGCGGCAAGATCGCCTTCTACAGCGGGATCCTGCAGCAGCTCAAGCTCAGCGACGACGAGGTGGCGCAGATCATGGGCCACGAGATCGCCCACGCGCTGCGCGAGCACGCGCGTGAGCGCATGGGCAAGACGGCGGCCACGCGCATCGGCGCCGGGCTGCTGAGCAGCATCCTGGGCCTGGGCAACACCGGCGACACCCTGCTCAACATGGGCGGGCAGCTGCTGACGCTGAAGTTCAGCCGCGAGGACGAGTCCGAGAGCGACCTGGTCGGCATGGACATCGCGGCGCGCGCCGGCTACAACCCGCGCGCGGGTGTCACCTTGTGGCAGAAGATGATGGAGGCCAGCAAGGGCGCCCCGCCGCAGTTCCTGTCCACCCACCCGGCCGGCAGCACCCGCATCCGCGACATCGAGCGCAACCTGCCGCGCGTGCTGCCGCTCTACGAGCGCGCGGAGAAGCCGCCGCGGCGCTTCGACGTGGCTTCCTGAGGACCGCCGCGGCCCCGGCCCCCGTCCGCCAGGATGAAAAACAGCCCGCGGATGCGGGCTGTTGTTTTGCGGAGGAACGGGCCGCACCTCGCCGGCCGGTCCTGTGTTCAGCTCGGGTCGGGGATCCCGAGCACGCCGCGCAGCGCCTCCCAGGCAACGCCGTTGAGACGCACGCTATGGCGTCGCTCCGACGTGTCATTGCTGCCCAGGTACGCGGCGCCGCCGCGCGCGACGAAGATGCGGATGAAGCTGGCGTTGGTCAGCTCGGCCGGCTGGGCCGCGAAGCGCAGCACCTGCGCATCCCCGCGCGTGTCGATGCTGTAGGTGGTCTCCAGCAGCTGCGCCGAGCAGTTCACCGTCGACAAGGTGCTTGCGCTCTGGTTGCAGCGGTAGAAACGTGCGCGCTGCGTGCTGCTGTCGAAGGCCACGCGGATGCGGATCTGCGTGGTGTACTCCGGGGCCGGCGGCGTTGCCAGGTTGTAGCTGTACACCCCCTGGGTGTTCAAGCCGCTCACCCCGGCCCCGTCGAAGTCGCCGCGGTAGGCGCCGCTGACCTGCGCCAGGTTTTCGGCATAGGGCCAGTTGTTGAAGGGCACCGTGGCGGCGTCCGCCGGCGGCACGCGCAGGCGGTTCGGCTCCAGCGTGTCGTAGCCGTCCGCCTTGGCCACGACCCAGTTGGTGTGGTAGCTGAGCGTCGAGCCGGGCGGGAAGACGGTGGTCGCCAGCGCCGGGAAAGCGCTCACCGAGGGTCCCCAGCCGACGTAGGCGAAGCTGCCGTCGCGGCCCGGGTAGAGCTGGATCTCCCGCACGATGTCGGCCAGGGTGCGGCCGGCGATGCCTACGCGTACCGGTGCGCTCGCGTTCTCGACCAGCGCCTTGCAGTAGATGGATTCGCGCACCGGCTCGGCCTTGAAGCGCACCGTCTCCCCGGTCTGCGGGCAGTCGTACCACTCGGTGCCGGTCCAGAACCAGCGGCGCGCCGGCACGACCTGGGTGCCGTTGAGCAGCTGGATGCGCTGCTCGGACATCACCTTGTAGCCGTCGCTCCGGGTGACGTCGTCGGTGCTCAGAAGCCGCACGAAGTAGTTGTTGGCGTCGGTGTACTGCAAGCGACGCAGCACCACGTCGGGCTGCAGTGCCGGCGGGGCGCTGGGCAGGCTGTGGGCGGGGATGCCGAGTTGCTCGCGCAGCGCCGCCCAGGCGACGTCGTTGAGGCGTTGCTGGTAGCTCACGCCGACGGCATCCCGGAAGCCATAGAAGACCGTGCCGTCACGCTCCACGAACTGACGGTAGATGCCGCGCTTGGCCGGGATCTCGCTCGGCTGGGCCGCGAAGCGCAGCACCTTGGCGTCGCCCTGTTCGGCCACCGTGTAGGTGGTGTCCAGGAGCGGCTCGCAGCCGGCCGTGTTGCCGGTGCTCGCCTCGACCTTGCACGTGAAGAAGCGGGCCTTGGAGCCGGCGGCATCGAAGCCGACACGAAGGCGCACTTCGGTCGTAAAGCCAGGGCTGGCCGTCGGGAGAAAGTAGTTGGCCACTTGCAGGGTGGTGCGCCCGCTCACCGCCGCGCCGCCGAAGTCGGCCGGGTAGCGGCTGATCATCTGCTCCAGGCTGGCGGCGAACATCCAGTCGCTGAAGGCCGGTGCCGCTCCGCCGGCCGGGGGCACGCGCACCTTGTCGGCCAGCGCGATGGCGTCGGGCGACGCGATGCGGGTCACCTGCCGGTACGCCAGCTGGGCGCCTTGCGGGAACACGGCCTCGCCCAGCAGTTCAGGCTGCGGTCCCCAGTTGGCATAGGACGTCAGGCCGTCCATGAAGGGGTAGGCGCGGATCTCGCGCACCACGTCGGCCATCTTGCGGCCGCCGATGTCCACCGCGCTGCTCTTGCTGCTGTCCTTGTAGCCGCGGCAATAGGCCGAGGTGCTGCCGGAGGCGGTGCTGTTGGTGGCCGCGATCACGTGGTAGCCGTTGGAGGGGCAGGCATACCACTGCGAGCCGTCCCAATAGGCCTGGTTGCGCTGGAAGGGGATGGCCTGGCCGTTGCGCACGCTGTGGCGGATCTCGTGCACATACCGGACGCCGTCCGCGTCCGTCGCGCCGTCACTGCTGTCGAACACCCGGTAGTCGTAGTTTTCCGCGTTGGCATAGAAGAAGCTGCGCAGCGTGACCGAAGGCAGCGGCGCCGTCGAGGGCTCGTCGGGCTGGGCTTGCTCGGTCTTCACCGCGGCGTCGGCCTGGGCTGCCGCGGTGTCGGCGGTCAGTTGCTGCTGCTCGAGCACGGCCTGCGAGACTTCGGCTGCCACCGCGGCCGCCGTGCTGCCCGTGGCCGCATCCGCCAGCACGGGCAGTTGCGTGAGGTGGTTGTGCAGGGTGACCGAGACCAGTGCCCGGGTCTGCTCCGCGTCCAGCTCGGCGTCCTGGGCCACCAGCGTGATGGCCTTGCTCACCGTGAACACCACCTTGGCGAGCTGGGCCGACTCGGCATCGCCGCTGGCGACGAAGTTGGCGAGCGGCGAGGCGGCGAGGCCCAGCTGCTCCTGCACCAGGGCGGCCGCGGCTGCCACGTCCTGCTCTGGGTCGTCCTCGACGATGTCCTGCACCAGCGTCGTGAGCGGGCTGATGAACACGGTGCTGCTGCCGCTGGCCGGCGCCTTCAGCGTCAGGGCCACGCCGACCGGCTGGCCGTCGTCCTGGTCCACCGCGGTGGCCGGTACCTGTGCAATGACGGCGTGCTTGCCCGCCTCGCCGGCGGGCACCTGCAGCTGGTACTGGCCGTTGACGTCGGTGCTGTCCGAGGTGGGCTCGCCGGCATCGCAGGCGCCGTTGTCGTCGAGGTCGTAGCAGACCGTCGCGCCCTGCAGCGGGCCGTCGGCCACCACGCCGGACAGGGCGACCGTCTGCGCCGTGCCGCCTCCGTCATCGCCGCCGCCTCCGCCACCGCCGCAGGCCTGCAGCAGTGCCAGGCTGGCCGCGAGGGCCGGCCATGCATAACGACGGGTCCGTCTTGTTTGTCTCATCGCGCTCTCTCCGTTGGGTGGTCCGTCGACCGGAGAGACGCTGCACAGAGGCACAGGAAAGCCCCTCGGGCGCTCCATGAAGGGCGTCCGAGGGGCTTCCCAGCGACTCGCTGTGCTTGACCTGTGGTGGTCCTCTCCGACCTCTTATGCGACCAATGTAACCAGATCTGTTCCGCTCGAGAGAACGATCGCAAGGCGCCAAGCGTGAAATTGTTCCGCAGGGCGAGGTCGTCGCGCCGGCCGCGCCATCGATCCGTCAGGTGCCACGCACATAGGGATTGGTCTTGCGCTCCTCGCCGAAGCTGCTCTCGGGCCCATGCCCGGGGATGAAGACCACGTCATTGCCCATGGGCCAGAGGCGCTGCGCGATGGCGTCGAGCAGGTCCTGGTGGTTGCCGCCGGGAAAGTCCGTGCGGCCGATGCTGCCGGCGAACAGCACGTCGCCGACGAAGGCGCGGCGCGCCTCCGGCGAGAAGAACACCACGTGGCCGGGCGTGTGGCCCGGGCAGTGGCGGACCTGCAGCGTGCAGCGGCCGATGCTCACTCTGTCGCCGTCGTGCAGCCAGCGTGTCGGGGTGAAGGTCTCGCTCGCAGGGAAGCCGAACATCGCGCTCTGCTGCGGCAGAGCGTCGATCCAGAACTGGTCGCCCGGGTGCGGTCCGACGATCGGCAGGCCGTGCTCGCGCGCCAGTTGCGCAGTGCCGCCGGCGTGGTCGATGTGGGCGTGGGTGAGCCAGATCTGCTCCAGGGCCAGGCCGAGGCGCTGCACCTCGGCGAGCAGGCGCGGCAGGTCGCCGCCGGGGTCGATGACGGCGGCACGCCGGGTCTCGTCGCACCAGACGATGGAGCAGTTCTGCTGGAAGGCGGTGACGGGGACGGTGTGGTAGCGCAACATGGGTCGGGTGGCGAGGGGGTCGAAGATCGCCTGGAAGGTGCTGGAAGGGCACGCAGGGCGGGCCTCTGCAGGACGGGGGGGCTCCCCAAGAAAAAAGCCCGGCGGCGAACCGTCGGGCTTTTGAGAGAGGGTCTCGAGGACTTACTTCAACTGGGCGCTGATCAGCTTGGTCATCTCGAACATCGACACCTGGTCCTTCTTGAAGAGTTCCTTCAGCTTGGCGTCGGCGTTGATCATGCGCTTGTTCTCTGCGTCTTGCAGCTTGTTCTTCTTGATGTAGTCCCAGACCTTCTTGGTCACTTCGGTGCGCGGCAGCGGCTTGTCGCCGATCACGGCGGCCAGCACGGGGCTGGGCGTCATGGCCTTCATGAAGGCGGCGTTGGGCGTGCGCTTGGTCTTCGGCTTGGCGGCCTTGGCAGCCGCCTTCTTCGCCGGAGCGGCCTTCTTCGCGGCGACCTTCTTGGCCGGAGCGGCCTTTTTCGCCGGAGCCGCCTTCTTCGCGGGGGCTGCCTTCTTCGCAGGTGCGGCCTTCTTGGCCGGGGCTGCCTTCTTCGCCGGAGCGACCTTCTTGGCCGGGGCCTTCTTCGCTGCCGCCTTTTTGGCGGGAGCTTTCTTCGCAGTTGCCATGTCGAATTTCTCCATCAAATAAACGGTTGATGTGCCGGGCCCGGGGCAAGGG
>NZ_JAPFBW010000011.1 GCF_026153205.1 Aquabacterium sp. A7-Y
GGAGCACGCTTCGACGTGCTGATCGGCGGCGCCCGCCGCGACGACGGAAAAAAGCCCGACGCCAAGGAACGCATCTTCTCGCACCGCGACAGCTTCGGCCAATGGCAGCCCAAGGAGCAGCGTCCCGAGCTGTGGACCCTCTTCAACACGCGCATCAAGCCGGGCGAGCACATGCGTGCCTTCCCCATCAGCAACTGGACCGAACTCGACGTCTGGCTCTACATCGCCCGCGAGAACATCCCGCTGCCGCACATCTACTACACGCACCAGCGCGAGGTGATCCGCCGCAAGGGCCTGCTGGTGCCGCTGACCGACGTGACGCCGGTGCAGCCGGGCGAGACGGTCGAGACCGCGCAGGTGCGCTTCCGCACCGTGGGCGACATGACCTGCACCTGCCCGGTGGAGAGCCCGGCCGCAACCCCGGCCGAGATCGTCGCCGAGACGCTCACCGTGACTGTCAGCGAGCGTGGCGCCACGCGCATGGACGACCGCACCTCGGACGCTTCGATGGAGCGCCGCAAGAAAGAAGGATATTTCTGATGTGCACCGCCCCCACCGCCACACCGCAGCGCGACCACCGCGCGCTGCGCTTCCTGACCGCCGGCAGCGTCGACGACGGCAAGAGCACGCTGATCGGCCGCCTGCTGTTCGACAGCCGCGCCATCCTGGCCGACCAGCTCGACACGCTGGAGAAGCGCGCCGCCGGCCAGCCCGTCGATCTGTCGCTGCTGACCGACGGCTTGGAGGCCGAGCGTGAACAGGGCATCACGATCGACGTGGCCTACCGCTACTTCGCCACCAAGACGCGCAAGTTCATCATCGCCGACGCCCCCGGTCACGAGCAGTACACCCGCAACATGGTGACGGCCGCCGCCGGCAGCGATGCCGCCGTGGTGCTGGTCGACATCACCAAGCTCGACACCGCGACCCGCCCGGTCGCGCTGCTGGCGCAGACGCGCCGTCACGCGCTGCTGGCCCACCTGCTGCGCGTGCCCAGCATCGTCTTTGCGGTCAACAAGCTCGACGCCGTCGAGCAGCCGGCGCCGGCCTTCGAAGCGGTGCGCCATGCGCTGCTGGGTTTTGCCGAGCAGGCTGGCCTCGGCGTGGCCGGCATCATCCCGGTCTCGGCGCTGCGCGGCGACAACGTCACCACGGCGCTGAAGGCCAGCTGGTACAGCGGCCCCTCGCTGCTGGAGTTGCTGGAGTCGCTGCCGGCCTCGCAGGAGCGCAGGAACGGCCCGCTGCTGCTGCCCGTCCAATACGTCGCCCGCGAGGGTGAAGGCACCGGCAACCAGCCGCGCACCGTCTGGGGCCGCATTGCGCACGGCAGCGTGCAGCCGGGCGACGCCGTGCAGCTGTTCCCGAGCGGACAGATCGCCACGGTCGCCGAGGTGCGCCGGGCCGGCGAGGTGGTGACCCGGTGCGTCGCCGGCGAATCCGCCGGCATCGTGCTGGACCGCCACCTCGACGTCTCGCGGGGTGACTGGATCGCCTCGCCGCAGTCGATCAAGGAAAGCAGCCGCTTCTCCGCCACGCTGGCCTGGCTGGACACCGAGCCGGCCGTGGTGGGCCGCAAATACTGGGCACGCCATGGCAACCGCTGGGTGCAGGCGCGCATCAGCAGCATCGAGAGCCGCTTGGACATCCACACCCTGCAGGCCACCGAAGCGCACGCGTTGAACGGCAACGACATCGGGCATGTGCTGATCGAAACGCAGCAGCCGCTGCCGGTCGAGTCCTACCAGGACAACGGCGTCGCTGGCGCGCTGATCATGGTCGACGCGGTCAGTCATCGAACCAGCGGTGCCTTGCTGGTGAATTCGCCACTCTCCAACCCTTCAGGACCCGTACCCGTATGAGCCACGTTGTCACCGAAGCCTGCATCCGCTGCAGGTACACCGATTGTGTGGAGGTCTGCCCGGTGGATTGCTTCCGCGAAGGGCCGAACTTCCTGGTCATCGACCCCAACGAGTGCATCGACTGCGCCGTCTGCATACCGGAGTGCCCGGCCAATGCCATCCTCCCGGAAGAGGACGTGCCCGAGGCACAGCGGCACTTCATCCACCTCAACGCAGAACTGGCGGCGCAATGGCCGAGCATCCGCAAACGCAAGGACGCGCTGCCGGATGCCGACGTGTGGAAAGACCGCAGCGACAAGCTCGCTGAGCTGATTCGTTAACCCTTCTCAGGCGGCTGAGCGCTGCCCATTGAACATCATGGAACTACAGCCGAATGAAGAGATCACCAAGACCGCGGCCTCGCACAGCGGCCGCATCGAAACTGACGCCGTCATCGTAGGAGCAGGTCCGGTCGGGCTGTTCCAGGTGTTTGAGCTGGGTCTGCTGGAGATCAAGGCCCACATCATCGACTCGCTCGCCGCCCCCGGCGGCCAGTGTGTCGAGCTTTATCCCGACAAGCCCATCTATGACATCCCGGCCGTGCCGGTGTGCACCGGCCAGGAGCTGACCGACAACCTGCTCAAGCAGATCGAGCCTTTCGGCGCCACCTTCCACCTGGGACAGGAAGTCACCGTGCTGCAGCGGCAGGCCGACGGCCGTTTTCTGATCGAGACCTCCAAAGGCACCACTTTCCTGACCAAGACCGTGTTCATCGCCGGCGGTGTCGGCTCTTTCCAGCCCCGCACGCTGAAGGTCGACGGGCTCGAGAAGCACGAGGACACGCAGGTCTTCTACCGTGTGAAGAGCCCGGCACGCTTCGCTGGCAAGAACCTCGTGATCGTCGGCGGCGGCGACTCCGCGCTGGACTGGACGCTGGCCTTCGCCCAGGACGGGCCACACCGCGCCGAGAGCGTGATCCTGGTTCACCGGCGCGACAGCTTCCGTGCCGCGCCGGCCAGCGTCGCCAGGATGAAGGAGCTGTGCGAGGCCTATGAGATGCAGTTGATCATCGGCGAGATCACCGGTATCGAACAACGGGACCAACGCCTGACCGCCGTGAAGGTCACCGGCAGCGACGGCGTGACGCGGGTCGTGCCGCTGGACATCCTGCTGGTGTTTTTCGGTCTGTCGCCCAAGCTCGGGCCCATCGCCGAGTGGGGCCTGAACCTGGAGCGCAAGCAGCTCGTGGTCGACACCGAGAAGTTCGAAACCAGCACACCCGGCATCTTTGCGGTCGGCGACATCAACAGCTATCCCGGCAAGAAGAAGCTGATCCTGTCGGGCTTCCACGAAGCCGCGCTGGCGGCCTTCGCGGCGGCCAGCCACGTCTTTCCCGACAAGCGCATCCACCTGCAGTACACGACCACCAGTCCCAAGCTGCACAAGGTGCTCGGCGTCGAGACGCCGGTGTTCGACTGAACGTCCGGGTCGCAAGCATCGCGGTGCGATCCCCGCAGGGCTGATCACGGTTTTCGTGCAGGCTGTAATTCGACCGCCTTCCGTCTGGGGCATTCGTGACAATCCTCCCGCTGCAGAGGTACCCTTGTCGGACTTTTTTCTGAAACCTCGGCAAGCGACTGACCATCATGAAATCCGTGACCAGCATTGACAAATACCGTCTTATGGCAAGCCGACTGCAAAAGACGACGAAGCAGTCCTTGACTGAAGATCCGTCGAGTGCAGCGCTTGAAGAGATTGTTCAGAGGTTCAGGCGGATGGGCGAACTGGCGACCGACAGTGAATCGGCCGCACTCAGGCGCCTGGGCGCGTTTTCGCTCACCAAATACCTCGACCTGATCGCTTACGAAGAAGGGCGCGGCAACTGGGCGGAACTGACTCAGCAATTGCGTGAGCAAGATAAAAGCCTGGACGACGCCGAGGACACCGAGCTCTACAAGTTCAACGCCAGCGAGTTCAACTTGAACGTGTGGTGCCCGAGTTATGAAGAGGCAAAAGCCTACCTCGATTCTCATCGTGGCTTTTATCTTCTCCAATACAAAGGCCAGTGTTTTCTGGCCCAGGCACCTCACATCGTCGACCTGGGTCTGGATCCGAAGGACCCGGACTGGGAGAAAATCGGCCGCGATTGGGTCCAGCCCAAGGATCCCGAGGCAAAAACGCGCCTGCGGCAGAAATTGCAGCAGGCGCGCGAACGGGCCGCGAGTTAAGCCACGGCGGCTTGGGGCGTCCGGCTGAGGTCCTCGGTGGAAGGGCTCCTGCCGGCCGCTGCGTCGACATCCGCCAGCGCCCCCAGGGCTCGCTTCTTGAAGATGTAGTTGTCCAGCACGAGCAGGTCGATGCCGCTCGTGAGAAAGATCGCGATCGCGTCTTCGACCGAATGCGCGATGGGCTTGCCCATGACATTGAAGCTGGTGTTGAGCAGGATGGGCACGCCGGTCAGGCCGTGGAAGGCCTTGATCAGCTCATAGTATTTTTCGTTGAGCTCACGCTTGACCGATTGCAGGCGGCCCGTGCCGTCCACATGAACGACACCGGGGACGCGCGCGGCTTGCTCGGGTCGAAAGCGTAGCGCCCGCTCCATGTAGGGCGTGTCGCGATAGTTCTCGAAATATTCGTCGCCGTGTTCGGCCAGGATCGACGGCGCGAAGGGTCGGAATTCTTCGCGGAACTTGACCTTGGCATTGATCAATTCCTTGACGTCGCGCCGCCGCGGGTCCGCGAGGATCGACCGGTTGCCCAGGGCGCGCGGTCCAAACTCGGCACGGCCCTGCACCCAGGCGACGATCCTGCCTTTGCTCAGTTCCTCGGCCACCTGCGTGTACAACTCGGGACCTCCGCCGGTCTTGATCGGCTCCAAGCCGCCGTAGCGCAGCAGCTTGTCCAGCATGTCGGTCGACAGGCGGCTGCCCAGGTAAGGCGATTGCACCTGAGTCCGGGGCGTCCAGGCTTGCGGGTGATCTTGATGGTAGGCCAGCCAGGCCGCACCGACCGAATTGCCGTTGTCCGCCGGAGCGCAAAACACAAAACTGTTCTTGAAGGGGCCTTTGCCAGCCAGTTGACCGACATAGGCCGAATTGAGCGCACAGCCGCCCGACAGCACCAGGTTGTCGGAAAGATTCAAGGCGTGCACATGGCTCAGCAGTTCGTCAACGTACTCGGAGAACACCAGCTGCCCGGTATAGGCCAGATCGGCGAACTCGATGGCCGGCTGGTCCGGCCGGCGCCGCAGCTCGAGCAGTTGCCGGACCGCCGCAGCGCTGTGCCTGCCTTCACGGATCCGCAGGCCGTCGATCCTCAGCAGGCTGCGCAGTAGCCCATAGTAGCGATCGTTCTTGCCGCCGTAGGGCGCTAGGCCCATGACCTTCCATTCTTCGCCGCCGATCGGATCGAAGCCGCACAGTTCACAGAGGAAGCTGTAGAACTGGCCAAAGCTGCCTTCCGAGGGTTTGCGGGAGATGGGCAGGTGCCCGCCATTGCGGAAGTGAAACATCTTGCAGGACGTGGATTCGCCCAGGCCATCGATCACCACGCTGACCGCTTCGGCATAGGGGCTGCTGTAGCAGGCAGCCGCCGAGTGGGTCAGGTGGTGTTCGTATTCACGCCGGATGACCGGGCGCCGCCCGAAGACCCGCTGCAAATGCGCTTCGGTGTTGATGCCGTGGCGTACGTTGGCATAGCTGGCGATGCAGCGCAGCATGTCGTAGTTCTCGGCACCGATTTTCCTCTTGATCAAGCCTTTGAACGGACCGAACGAGAAAAACTGCAGCCGCTTGAAGAAGGCCGAGCGCCAGCTGCTGGCGATGACGAACTCGGCATCGGGTTCGCAGTATTCCTTCAGCAGCTTGGCGATGCGGATGAAGTCGTCGGGCGGACTGCACCAGGCCCGCTTGTTCTGCAGATAACGTTCGGTGTCTTCGGCGAAGACCAGCTGGCCGCGTGAATCGACAATGGCAAGCGAGGGATCATGCGGACTGGTGCCCAGGCCGATGTAGTTGCGCTTCAATGGTTTCACTGTCATGTCCTCTTCGATCGTCTGGATCGCTCCCGGGATGAGCCCCGAATGGCGCGTCCCTCAGTCGGGGTGATGAAACACGCCCTTGCTCAGGTCCGGCGGCTGCAGCCCCCATGCGGCGGCGTTGTAGGCTGAATCAAAGGCCTGGTAGCGACGACCGTGCGAGACTTTTTCGTACCACGGGATCTGCTTTTTGGTGATGTTCTGTTGAATCATCATCCATTGGATGTAGGTGTCCATGTCGACGCTTTGCGGACACAGCGTGGTGGCCAGGTCGTACAGCGGCAGCGGGCTCTGGAAGTCCTTGCCGGGGGTACCGAACCAGCGGTCGGCCACGGCGACGCTGCGCTTGGTGATGTTCTTCACCGAGTGAAACCAGTAATAGGGATTCCACAGCACGTCGCCCGGCCGCAGCACGGTTTCGTAGCGCGGACAGAAGCGGAACAGGGGGCAGCGCTCATGGTCGGTCTCGTCCTGCCAGTGCAGCGCCGTGACCGCATCGCCGGGCAGCAGCAGCGGATACACCAGGTAGAGGAAGGCCGGATCGACCAGGCTCCACTTCTTCATGCCTTCGAGCTGATAGAAGGTGTTGGCGATCTTGCCGAAGTGCGACGGGCTGCCGGCACCGCCGTTCGAGATGAACAGCTGCGAGGAGATCCGCGTCATCCGGGTGTAGTCCGTGAACTTCGCGGAGTAGAGGTTGTCCACCAGTTCCGGATGGTTGACGAACAAGCGGTCGCTGTTGGCCAGGTAGGACTTGCCTTCGAGCAGGTCCGACAAGGGTCCATCGTAGTTCTGGCCGTTGTCGATGCGCATCATCGGCACGATGTCGTCGCCATAGCGGGCCACCAGGGCATCGAGCTGGTACATGCTCGGATCGTGGCCGACATTCTCGATCACCACCGGATGGGGACGCTGCACATAGGTCTCGAAAAACTCGTCAGTGGTGATGCGCTTGAAATCGACGCGCGGCAGCTCCTGGGCAACGGCCACCGGATTCTCGGCGGCCAGGGCCTCGAAGATCTCTTCGCAGTTGGCGATCATCTGCTCGCGCTGGTAGTGGTGGTCCTGCAAGACCGTCCGGGTGAACAGCGTCTGCGCATAACGCCCGCAGGCCGGCACGCACTTGTCGAGGCCGCGCAAGGTCTGCCGGGGCGTGTACTCGGACAGATGCGGATGCCCCAGGATCTGCTTGAGCCGGCCGGGATCGATGGCTTCCCTGGCCTGGCTGAAACGCGTGTTCAGGGCGCGCAGCAGCAGCGACAAGTCGGTCTGGAGCGTGGTAGGGGTCGAGAAAGTCTGCACGGAATGTGTCTCCACGGAGTGGTTCAAGGCAAGCCGTAAGCGACCAGCTTGGCCGGATGGCCGGCACCGCCGACCGGGACGACGATGAACTGCCGGCCGTTGACCTGATAGGTCATCGGCGAGCCGGTCGCGTTGCCGTGTTTCATCGGCAGCTCGAGCCGTTTTTCACCGGTGCGCGGATCCATCGCCCACAGGAACGCGTCATCGTTTTTCAGCCTGAACAAGACGGTCAGCTCGCTGAGCTGCACCGGACTGGGTGCGATGATTCCCTCTTGCACGCCGAACAGCAGGGTGTCGGTGACCAGGAAAAAGCTACGCCGGTCCCAGCCGAGGTCCTTCAGGCCCAGTCCGGCCAGTTCGGGATGGTTCACCGGTCCCCGGCCGACCGGGCGCATCCACAGGTGGTCGCCGCTGTTCAGGTCGATGGCGGTGAGGCGGCCGTAGGGCGGCTTGGTGATGGGCAGGCCGTCCGCCATCGTGAGCATGTCGGAGGAACCCGCCAGGGTGTTCGAAAACCGCCACAGCCGGATGACCGCCGGCTTGGTCACCGAAGGCACGTACAGGATTCCGGTCTTCGGATGGAAGGCCGCACCGGTCCAGCTCCCGCCGCCCACACCGCCCGGCACGGTGAGGGTGCCGCGCTTGCCCAGCGTGGCGGAGCGGTCTTCAACCGGTGGCGTGTAGAGCGGGCCATGGACATAGGGCGCAATGGTGGCCCGCGCGCGCTCGCGCAGCTCGGGCGTGAAATCGATCAGGTCGTTGTCGCTGAGTCCCTGGCGGTCAAAGGGCAAGGGTTTGGTCGGGAACGGCTGCGTGGGTGATGTCTGCTCACCCGGCACGAGCGACTGCGGCACCGGACGCTCCTCGATCGGCCAGATCGGTCGGCCGGTGGCGCGGTCGAACACATACACGAAACCTTGCTTGGTGATCTGCGCCACGGCCTTGACCAGGCGGCCGTGCTGGCGCATCTCGACCAGGTTGGGCGCGGCCGGCGGATCGTAGTCCCACAGGCTGTGGTGCAGCAGCTGGTAGTTCCAGATCAGCTTGCCCGTCCTGGCGTGCACCGCGACCAGACTGTCCGCGAACCAGTTGTGGCCGATCCGGTTGCCCCCGTAGTAATCATTGGTCGGTGTGCTGACCGGCATGTAGACGACGCCGGTCTTGTCGTCGCAGCTCATCGGCGCCCAGACATTGGCGCCTCCCGTCACGGCGCGGGCCTCGGGCGTCCAGGTGTCGGCGCCCTTCTCGCCTTCCTGCGGCACCGTGTGGAAGGTCCAGAGCAGGCGTCCGCTCGCCGCGTCGTATCCACGCACATCGCCGACGGGCATCGGCGTCTGCAGCGGAAAGTCGAGCACGACAGAACCGACCACCACCACGTTGCCGCAGACCAGTGGCGGCGAACTCATGCCGTACAGGGCCTGATTCACGGGGAAGCGCAGCCCCTGCTTGAGGTCGACCACACCGCCCTGACCAAAGCCTGGCTCCAGCTGCCCGGTCTTCGCGTCCAGTGCAATCAGGTTGGCGTTGCCGGTGGCGAAGAAGATGCGCTCTTCCTTGTGTCGCCGCCAGTACGCCACACCGCGTTGGACCAGCCCGATGTTCGGCGGATAAACGTAGTTCCTGCCGTCCGCCGACAGGTAGCTTTTCGGATTGTGGACCCACAAGGTCTGGCCGCTGCTCGCGTCGATGGCCGCGACCTGGCTGAGCGAGGTGCTGACATACAGCTTGCCGTCGACCATCAAGGGCGTGCTTTCGTAGGCATGCGGCCATAGCAGCTTCGTGCCCTCGGCGTTGGCGGCCTCGACGAAGGCGTTGTCCGGCGAGTCCCAGACCCATTTCTCGACCAGAGCGCCGACATTGCCGGCGTGGATCTGGTTGGCCGGGGCGTATTTGCTGGAAGCGTTGCTCGCCGCATAGCTGCGCCACTCGACATCGCGCCGTGCCTGCGCTGGCTGCGCCGATACCATCGTGTGCTGGGCTGCAAGGCACGCGACGATGCCTGCCAGGATTGACTTACGGAACATGGTCTCGCCCTCAGTACCGAGTTGTCGCGCCGCCGGGCCGAACCTCTTGGGGTCCGGCTCCGCCGCCGCCCTTGATGCACCGCCGTTCAGCAGCAACAGCGCTCAGGGGGTGCTCTTGAACTTGTTCTTCCAGTGCCACCACAGAATGGCGCAGCCGATGGCCATGACGATGTCATGTGCCACGGTGATGCCCACCAGCCCCCAGTTCCAGGTGAAGCCCATGAGATAGGCCAGCGGCACGCCGATCACCCAGATCATGACGATGCTCAGCTGCATCGGGAACTTGCTGTCCTGCAATCCGCGCAGCGCGCCGGTGAGGATGTTCCTCACCGCATCGAAAATCTGCCCGATCGCAATCAGCACCAGAAGGACGGCAAGGGTCTGGTAGATGGCCGCGTTCTCCGGACGGTTCTCGATGAAGACGCTGACGAAGGCGTCCGGAGCGAGAGCAAACGCGGCCAGCACGATCAGCGAGTACAGCGCGCCCATCCAGACATAAGCCTGCCCGGTGAGCTTGACTTCACCCAGCCGGCCGGCACCGAAGTGCTTGCTGGTGACCACGGTGACGGCCTGCGAAAGGCCGATGATCGGAATGACGAGCATCAGCAGGTAACGGGTGGCTACCTGCTGGGTGGCGAGCGCCTCGACGCCGAGCCAGCCCACCATGAGGGTGGTGACGAGAAAGGAGAAGATCTCGTTGCCCATCTGCACCGCGATCGGCAGGCCGATGCGCACGATGCTGCCCATGCTCTGCCTGAGCGAGTGGCGCTGCAGTGTGGTCAGCGCGTAAACGCGATGCCCCGGATGCCGCAGGATGAAGCCGGTCAGGACCAGCGCGGCCAGCCAGGCGGTGATGGAGACGGCCCAGGCCCATCCGTTCAGGCCCAAGGCGGGGAACCCGAACTTTCCGAAGATCAACAGATAACTCAGCAAAGTGGACACCAGCAGGCTGAGGACGCTGTAGAGCAACACCACACCCTGCTTGAGCACGCCCAGCAGCACCTGCACGCAGACCGAGATCAAGCCCACCGCCGGCACCGACCAGAGATAGATGTGGAAGTAGCTCGCGCAAGCTTCGATCAGGGCCGCAGGCTGCCCCAGGGCCGTCAGGATCGGCCGCGCGAAGTACAGCAGCAGGATCGTCGGTACGCAGACCAGCAAGGCCACCGAGCAGGCGGCGAGGAACAGCTGGCCCACGCGTTCGAGTTGGCGGCCCTCACCGATGACACGGCCGATCAGAGGACTGAGCGAATAGAGCACACCAAAGATCACCGTCACCAGCGACATCTGCACCGAGTTGATCAGCAGGCCGGCGGCGAACGAGGTTTCGTCCACGCGCGAAAGCATCAGGTTGCTGATGAAACCGCCGGCCATCAGCATGAACTGCGACACCATGATCGGCAACGAGATCTTCAGCGCCTCGCGCAAGCGTCCGTTGAGACTTTGGGTCTCAGCGCTGTTCAGAACACCGTCAACGGGCATCTCGTTCGCCTTTGTGAATCGCAATGGCGACACGTCTGTGAGCGCCTTCGGTTGGAGTGAGTGGGACCGTGGTGATGCAGTGGATGCGTCCCGAGGCCGAGCGGCGGAAATTTAACTGAGCTTGCACCCCTACCCATCTGTGCAGGAGAACAGCTTGACCGCTCGATGCCCCAGTATTAGCCGAAGCTCCCGCTGCTGCAACCGGCTCGACGAAAGCCAATGGGACCTGGACGAGTTGACGGTGTGGCCGATATATTGCGAGCTTGCTCTTGCCCCTTGACTCGTCACCGTCGAACAGGCGCCACGACCATGGACTTTGCTTTCACCCCTGCCTTGGCTCTCGCCCATCTCACCGTGCTGGAGGTCCCCCCTTTGCAGCTGGTGAGCCTGGCCGCCAGCATAGGCTATCGCGCCATCGGCTTGCGCCTTTATCCAGCCTTTGCCGGATCACCCTTCTATGAACTGCCCGCCGGCACCGCAGCTTCGCGGCAGATGCAGCAAAGACTGCGCGATGAGGGCATCCATGTCAATGACGTCGAGTTCATCGGCATCGGTGAGCACTTCGACGCCCGCGAGCTGACGGGGCTGCTCGACGCCGCCAGCGCCTTGGGTGCGCAGCGCCTGAGTGTCTGCGGCGACGATCCCGATGTCTCACGGCTGACCGCGAACTTCGCGAGCCTGTGCGAGCTGGCGGCACCACATGGCATGCGGGTCGAACTGGAGTACATGGCCTGGCGCCAGGTGAAGCGCTTCGAGGATGCGCTGGGTGTGGTGTCAGCCGCGGGCAAGCCCAACGGTGGCGTGCTGATCGACCTGCTGCATCTGGCGCGCACCGGCGGCTCTCCCCGTGATGTACACCGGGCGCCGGCCGGTGCTATCCGCTGTGTTCAGTTGTGCGACGCCGCTGCAGCGGCGCCCCTGACGCCAGAGGCGCTGCTGCAGGAGGCCCGCTCCGGTCGCCTGCCACCCGGCCGAGGCGGCCTGCCCTTGCGAGAATTTCTGGCCGAACTGCCTGAAGGGACAGCCCTTTCCCTGGAAGTGCCCAGCGACGGCTCATCGAGCCCGGAGGCCCATGCACGCGATGTTTTTCAGGCGACCCAGGAGGTGTTCGCCTCGATGCGCACGACGGGGGACGCATGACGCTGCTCGCCTCACAGCCGTCGTCTTCAGCGCCTGCGACTGAGACCGCCCCGGCCTATCGGCTGGGCTTGATCGGGGCCGGCATCTCTCAATCGAGGTCACCGGCGCTGCATGAAACCGAGGCGGCCGCGCAAGGCATTTCCTGCCGCTATGAACTGATCGACCTCGATCAGCGCGGGGTCGGCGTCGAGGGCCTGGCGGATGTCCTCGGCGAGGTAGAAGGCCAGGGCTTTTCAGGCGTCAACATCACGCTGCCTTGCAAGCAGGCGGTGATTCCGCTGCTGCACGAGCTCAGCCCCGAGGCCCAGGTCATCGGCGCGGTGAACACGGTGCGCTTGGACGCGGGTCGGCGTATCGGCTACAACACCGATGCACGCGGATTCGCCAGCAGCTTTCGCCACGGCTTGCCCGGGGTGGCGCTGCAGCACGTGCTGCAGTTCGGTGCCGGCGGCGCGGGTGCCGCAACCGCCTTCGCACTGCTCGAACTCGGCGTGCGCGAGCTGACGATCGTCGATGTCACGCATGAGCGCGCCCAGGCCTTGGCTGACACGCTGGCGTCGCGCTTTGCCGGTCAGACGGTGCGCGCGGTCCAAGCGGCCGACACGGCGGCTGCCTCGGCCGACGGCATCGTCAACTCGACGCCCCTGGGCACGCGCAAATACCCGGGATCGGCCATGCCGCTGCACTGGCTGCGTCCCGAGATGTGGGTCGCCGAGGTGGTCTACGCTCCGCTGGAGACGGTCCTGCTGGGCGCCGCGCGGGCGATGGGCTGCCGCACCCTCAGCGGCGCCAGCATGCTGGTGTTCCAGGCCGCCGGGGCCTTTGAGCTGTTCACCGGCCGGGCGGCTCAGCCCGACCGCATGATGCAGCACTTCAGGCAGCTGTCTGACGCCTAGGACGCCCCCATCGTGACGACGATCTTGCCGACGGCGCGGCGCTCGGCCAGCCGTGCCAGCGCCTCGGCGCTGCGCTCGAGCGGGAATCGTTCAGAGATGAGGGGCTTGATCTTTCCGTCGCGATAGAACGTCAGCAGCGCCTGGACGTTGTCGCGATGCGCCGCGGACTCGTCGCGGGTGAAAGGCCCCCACAAGACGCCAATCAGCTGGCAGGCCTTGAGCAGCACGAGGTTGAGCGGGATCTTCGGGATCCCGGCCGTGAAGCCGATCACCAGGTAGCGACCACCCTGCGCAATGACGCGCAAGGCGGGTTCGGCGTAGTCCCCGCCGACGGGGTCGCAGATGACGTTCGCGCCCCCTGGAGGACATGCCGCCTTCAGCTGGTCTTTGAAGGCCCGGGCCGCGTCGCGGTCGAGCGGGCCGCGCGGGCAGACCACACCCGCGTCGGCGCCGCGGCGACGTGCGACCTCGAGCTTCTCTGGCGTTGAGGCAACCGCCACCACCTGCGCACCCAGCGCCTTGCCGAGCTCCACCGCCGCGAGGCCGACGCCGCCGGCCGCGCCCAGCACCAGCAAGCAGTCATCCGGCCGCAGGCGCGCCAGGTTCTTCAGACCGTAAAGGGCCGTGGCATAGGTGAGCAGCAGGCCTGACGCCTCGTCCAGCGGCAGCTCGGGAGGAGCGATATGGCAGTCGTCGGCCGGGAGCAGGACTTTCTCAGCCAGGCCCCCCCGGTTGCCGGTGGCGCCGAAGACACGCTGCCCGAGCTGCAGCCCGGTGAC
The DNA here is from genome assembly GCF_026153205.1 of Aquabacterium sp. A7-Y. Taxonomy (GTDB): domain Bacteria; phylum Pseudomonadota; class Gammaproteobacteria; order Burkholderiales; family Burkholderiaceae_C; genus Caldimonas. The sequence goes on from NZ_JAPFBW010000011.1 coordinate 13,498, forward strand.
CCCCGGGCCTATCGCGTCGATGAGGCCGGCGATTTCGGATCCCGGCACGAAGGGCCTGGGCGGCCGGTCCTGGTATCGGTCTTCGATGATGAGGACATCCGGGTAGTTGATCGCACAGGAGGCCACCCGCACCCGCACTTGACCGGGGCCGGGGACCGGCTCGGGCACGTCGTTCAGGCTGAGGGTCGAGGGGCCGCCGGGGCGGGTGCTCAAGATGGCTTTCATGGGGTCCTCATGGGGTCGTTGGGCTCGCGGACTCAGCGCAACAGACGTTCCGAGATCACGCTGAAAAAGGTGTCGAGCAGCGCGTCCTGCTCGGCGGCTTGGAGCAGTTCGTCATTGAGCTCCAGCGAGCCCTGAAGGCTGTCGCCGTAGTCGATCAGCCGCAGGTAGATCGACGGCAGCAGGATCGGCCACGGCTCTCCGGGCCCGCGTGTCACAGGGGGCGGCCAGGGGTCGTCGCCGCGGGCCTCTGGCGCAGGATCCGGGGCGCCAGAGGCCGCTGGCAGGCGCACCGAGAACATGTTGATCGTCGCGGCGATATGGCGTGGATCCTCGATGCCCTGCCCTCCTGCACGCAGCGGATGCCGGAGCAAGGTCGGCACGCGTAGCGTGAGTGCGCTGTGGTACTCGATCTCGTTGGCCTTGAGCATCTCGACGAAGTCGCCATCACGCGGCGCCGAGATTTCGACGGCATCGCTGCACACCATGTAGCCCACGATACGCGCCAGCTCCGGCGAGGTGCGCAGGTCCCCGACACAGCGGATCGGGAAGCGGTCGACGCCGGACCAGCGTGCCAAGGCCAGGCCGAAGGCCGTGAGCAGCACATTGAAAAGCGAGGTGTGCTGGCTGACGGCATAGGCGTTGATCTTGCCCAGCACCCTGGACGTGAACGAGAACCTGCGGTCGATCTTCAGACCGGGACGCCACTCCAGCGTCTTGCGGCTGAGGGGCGCCACCAGGGCGGACTGGCTGCGCAGCCACCGCGCCCAGTAGTCGATCAGCGGCTGGCGTTCGGGACTGTCCATCCAGGCCCGCTCCCAGGCCGCATAGTCGGTGAACTGCAGCGCCGCCGGCAGGGAGGCCGGCGTTGCGTCATTCGACAACAGCGCCTCCAGGTCGGCGAGGATCAGCAGCAAGGAGGCCGCGTCGACAATGATGTGATGGAAAACGAACACCAGCAGGACGTCGTTCGGCGAGATGACGAACACCTTGGCGCGCAACAGCCAGGGGCCGTCGAGCGGCAGCTGCTGCTCCGAGTAGGCTGTCGCGCGCGCCTTCAGCTCGTCTTCCAGACCGGCCGGCGGCACGACCGCGCCCAGTTCCTCAACGTCGACCACAAAGGCTTCCGGCGCATTCAGCGCAATCCGCAGCTGGCCGTCCTCTTCCCGGAATGAGGACCGCAGCGTGTCGTGGCGTACCAGCAGCTGGTGGATGGTTTCCTTGAGGCGCGCCACGCTGATGCCGCGGTACATCTTGATCAGCGGCAGGCGCTCCTGATTGAGCTGCCGTGGCGGCCTGCCATACCAGGTCCACCACAGCTCTTGCAGCAGCGACGGCTGCACCGGCGCCGACCTGGGCAGCGTGATCGGTCCGCGCAGGCGTGCCGACTGAGCCGCCAGGTAGGCGATGAGCTCCGCGCGGCGTGTGGCGAGCTGGTCGCGGTCCAGCGGCGTCAGCGCCCCTTTGGGAGCCCGATAGGCCAGCTCGCCCTTCGACAGCGACAGCGTGATGCCCCGGGCCTGCAGGTTTGAAAGCAATCGGGGAATGGTCAGCATGCGGGCTCGGGCTCCGGCTCTGTGACGGTGGTGAGGGCGGCCGGCTCCGCATACAGAACGCCGTCGCGTTCCATCGCGCCGATCTCGGCAGACGAGTAGCCCAGCTGGGAGGCGATCTCGCGGTTGTGTTGTCCCAGCAGCGGCGCCACGCCCAAGGCCTGGGCCTCCACGTCGGAGAACTTGAAGGGCACGTTGGGCAGCGTGATCCGGCCGAGCACCGGATGGTCTTGCTCGATCAGCATGCCGCGCGACTGGATGTGCGGATCGGCCAGCGCCTGTTCGATGTTCTGCACCCGGGCGCCGGGCACCCCGGCCTGGTCCAGCGCCGCCAGGCACTCTTCCACGCTGCGGTTGCGCGTCCAGGCCTCGACCAGGGCCACCGCTTCTTCAGCGTGTGCGTTGCGGCTGGCGGCGTTGCCGAAACGCGCGTCGCTGGCCAGGCGCTCGCCGCCGATCAGATCGGCCAGCCGCTTCCAGATGTCGTCGACTTGCGCCGCGATCACCAGGCAGCCGTCCCGGGCGGGAAAGACGCCATAGACGGTCGATTGAGGCAGGTAGTGGCCGCTGCGCTGCACGACGTCCTTGCCGCCGCTCAGCGTGTAGCACTGAGCCGCGTAGTCGTGCATCGAGAGCATGCAGTCGTACAGCGAGATGTCGATGTGCTGGCCGCGACCCGTGGCATGCCGGCCGACGAGGGCCGCACAGATCGCCGCCACGCCGTGCGCCCCGGCGTACATGTCGGCGATCGGCATGCGGAACAGTGGCGGCATCTCGCCGGGCCGGCCGATCAGGTCCATCGCGCCGCTTTTGGCTTCTGCGATCAGGCCGAAGCCCGCGCGCTTCGAGTCGACGCCGGTCTGGCCGTAGGCCGACACCGAGCAGTACACGAGCTCGGGCTGCAGCGCCGACAGCTCTGCATAACCGAGGCCCAGCTTCTGCAAGGTGCCAGGACGGTAGTTCTCGACCAGCACGTCGGATTCGCGCACCAGCTTTTTCATCAGCTCCAGGCCGCGCGGATCCTTGAGGTCGAGGCACAAGCCCTTCTTCCCCATGTTCTGCTGCAGAAAGTAGCCGCTCTGCCCTTTGATGAAATAGGGATGGGCTCGCCCCGCGTCGCCCGAGGTGGGACGCTCGACTTTGATGACGTCGGCCCCCAGCGCCGCCAGGCAGCGTGAGACATAGGGGCCGGCCAGAAAGTGGCTGTAATCGACGACACGGATACCACGGAGGAGTTGGGGCTGTTTTGACACGGGAAGTCCTTCATCTGGGAACACGCAGGCAGGAGAAGAAGCAGGCTTTGGGGGGCTTAGAGGATGATTCCCTCCTCATAGTCCAGCTCGGCTCCTGCGGCATCGAGCGATGGCGCCAGGAAAGCAATTTTTTCGCCCATCCTGGCCAGGGTGGGCGTTTCGTACAGGGTGCTCAAGGGCAGATCCACTTGCAGGGCATCTCGCACCCGTGAGATCAAGTGCATGCCCAGTTGGGAGTCGCCGCCGAGTTCGAAGAAGTTCTGGTGCCGGCCGATGCGGTCGAGCCCGAGCAGGTCGCACCAGATCGCCGTGAGCGCACTTTCCACCGCCTGCGGGGACGCCCTGGTCGCCTGTGGCGCCGCCGGGTCTGCCTCCAGCCATTGCCGCTCGGACGGCGACAGCAGGAAGGGATACAGCGGCAAGGGCAGCTTGCGCAGCCGCTGGCCGGCGCGCAGCGCTGCCCAGTCGACCCGTCCGCCCTGGACCCAGTACAAGGCCACGCTCTCGAGGTCGCCGTCGCTCAGCAAGGCCTGCACCATCGCATCGCCGGCGCTGCCCGACAGCAGGCTGCGTACCGGGGCGCTGTGGCGCAGGTCGCCCTGATAGAGGGTGACGGGCGCCCCCGATGGTGCAAGAACCATCGCTTTGCGCACCCCGGTGGTGACGACCTCGGGCTGAGCCAGTGTTGGTTCGAGGCTGTACGCCAGATCCTCGAGGCTGTTCACGACCAGGGCCAGCCGGCAGTTCATCTCTTCGCGACAGGACTGCAGCGTGTAGGCCAGGTCGCCCAGCGAGGCCACCTTGGCGCCAGAGGGAAGGCGCCGGAGGTGCTGCAGCAGCCGACGCACCAGCAGGCGCAAAGCGACCGGCGTGTTGGCCGACAGCACGAGGATCTCGGGCCGGCACGCGGGTGCCGCAGCGCCTGTCACCGACGGGGGACCGGGGTCGGGACTCAGCCGTGCCCCGGTGCTGGCGTCGAGCACCGCCAACACGCTGTCGCCGTCGGCGAGCGCCCGCGACCAGGGTTTCAGCAGCACGGCCCCCAGACCGTGCGCCGGCTGGAAGAAGCCGCTGCGTGGCGGGTCGTCGACCGGGAGGGGCTGCGGCGCGTCGCCAATGCCGGCAGCGACGGCCAGCTTGCAGCGCCCCTCCAGCAGGCTGCGTCCGGCCAGGCAAAGCGTGCTGAGTGCGGCCGCGCTGTCGACGGCCACGCGCGGGCCGCTCCACTGGAAATGTTGCGCCACCAGCTCGGCCATGTCGGCCTGCAGGGGCGGCGCTGCTGCCGTCGCGCCGGCGATGCCCTCGAACAAGCCCTGCCAGGGGCCGACGAAAACACCGACGTCGCTGGCGTACTGCTGCTTCAGGCTGTCGCGGGTCTGACCGGCCGCTTCAAGGAGGTGCCAGGTGGTTTCCAGGAACGACCGGGCCAGCGGATCGAGGGCGGCGTGCAAGCCGGACGAGGCTGCGAAAAACTGTGGGTCGAAAGGCTCGGCCGGGTGCGCGAATGGCTCCGCATCGGCAGTGTCCATCAAAGGGTTCCACAGGGCCACGGTGTCGTCTGAAAGCCAATAGCGCCCCGACACGCCAATGATGGCGAGGCGATCCTCGCTGCCGCCGGCAGCGTGCGGTGTTGAATCGGACCTAAGCATGCTGTTTCCTCACGACGGGATGGCGCTTTCACCAGGCGCGCAGGTATTGCTCGGGGACGGGGATCTTGATGTCCAGCTCGGCCGCGGCACGCCGCGGGAAATACGGATCGCGCAGCGATTCGCGGGCCAGCAGGACCAGGTCGGCATCGCCGCGCCTGAGGATGTCGTCGGCCTGGCGGCCGGAGGTGATGAGGCCCACCGCGCCCGTGGCCACCCCGGCCTCGCGCCGGATGCGTGCGGCAAAGGGCACCTGGTACTCCGGGCCGACGGGCACTTTGGCGTGGGCGATGTTGAGACCCGAGGAGGTGTCGATCAGGTCCACGCTGTCCTCCTTGAGCCAGCGCGCGAGCGTGACGCATTCATCGATGTCCCATCCACCGGGCGCCCAGTCGGTGGCCGACAGGCGCACCAGCAGCGGCCGCGGAAGCGGCCATTGCTGGCGGACCGCGGCGACCACGCTGCGCAGCAGGCGGGCGCGGTTCTCGAGCGAGCCGCCGTAGCGGTCGTCACGGCAGTTGGACAGCGGCGAGAGGAACTCATGAAACAGGTAGCCATGGGCCGCATGGATCTCCAGCACGCTGAAACCTGCCGCCGCAGCCCGGCCTGCCGCCGCGGCGAAGTCGCTGATGACTTGTTCGATCCCCGCTTCATCGAGGGCGCGCGGCAGGTTGTAGCCGCTGTCGTAGGCCAGGGCGCTGGGGGCGCTGGGCGTCCAGCCGCCGGCCTCGACGGACAGCGGGCGGCCCCCGCGCCAGGGCAGATCGGTGCTGGCCTTGCGCCCGGCGTGGGCCAGCTGAAGGGCGGGCTCGGCGCCTTGTGCACGCACGAAGGCGGCGATACGCCCCCAGGCCGCCTGCTGCGCCTCGTTCCACAAGCCGGTACAGCCATGCGTGATGCGCCCTTCGGGACACACCGCGGTGGCTTCTGCGATCACCAGCCCGGCACCGCCGATGGCGCGGCTGCCCAGGTGCACCAGATGCCAGTCGCCCGGCAGCCCGTCCTGGGCCGAGTACAGGCACATCGGCGAGATGGCGATGCGGTTGCGCAAGGTGACGTTGCCAAGCTGAAGGGGCGAAAAAAGTGACATGAACAGGGTCCTTGGAAAAATGCGTCCAACAGCCTCAATGCCCGGCGCCTTCGCTGACGGGCAGCGGCGGCTGCACCGCGCTGCCCGCAACGCTGCCGGAGAGCCAGTAGCGCGAGCGCGCAAAGGGATAGGTGGGCAAGGCCAGGTGCTGCACCGCCTGCCCGCGCCGAAGATCCTCCCAGGGCACCGTGCCGCCCTGCACCCAGTGCAGCATCAGCTTCTCCAGCTGAGCCTCGGCCACCAGCACCTGTGCCATCGCGGCGCCTGCCTTGCCGGACAGCAGGTTGCGGATCTCCAGCTGCTCCTGCAGGTTGCCCCGGTGCATCAGCACGGGTGGCTCGCCCGCGGCGGGTCCGGCCGGCGTCCTCAGGAACTGGCGCAAGCCAAGCCGCAACTCGTCGAGGTCGCCCACGAGCAAGGCGAGGCGGCAATCCATGGCCTCCCTGCCGGTCTGCAGGGTGTGGGCGATATTGGCCAGCGTGGGCCAACGCCGGTCGGGCCCCGGGACGCCGGCCTGGATCTGATCGAGGTAGACCAGCAGGCGCCGCGCGACCGCCTCCAGCTGCCCGTCCGTGGGCGCCGACAGCACCACGATTTCGGAGCACGGCGCGGCGGGCGCCGCCACATCCGCCTCGCTGGGTGCGACGCTGAACTCCTCGATGATCAGGTGGGCGTTCGCGCCTCCGGCGCCAAACGAGCTGACGGTGGCGCGGCGCGGCTGTTCGCCTCGCGACGGCCAGGGCGTGCAGCGCTCCAGCAGGTGGAACGGCGTCTGTGCCAGATCGATGTTCGGGTTGCGCGGCTCGGCCTTGATGGAAGGCACCAGCGTGCGGTGCTGCAGCTGCAGGATGACCTTGGTCAGCTGGGCGATGCCGGAGGCCGCTTCGGGATGGCCGATGTTGGACTTGACCGTACCGATCGGACACGTCGCCCGGCTCACGCCCGCCTGGGCGAATACCTGGCTCAAGGCCCGCAGTTCGGTGGCGTCGCCGAGGCTCGCCCCGTTGGCGGCCGCCTCGACATAGCTGATGCTGGCCGGGTCGATCCCGGCCTTGCGGAAGTTGTCCTCGATCAATTGCACCTGTGCATCGGCGTTGGGCGCGAAGAAGCCGGTGGAACGGCCGCCATGGTTGATGGACGAGGCCTTGATCACCGCCAGGATGCGGTCGCCGTCCTGACGCGCCCGGGCCAGCGGCTTGAGCAGCACCGCCCCCACCCCCTCGGCCGGCAGGAAGCCGTCGCCGTCGCTGAAGCTGCGGCTGTCCGGATGGCTGCCGACGATCTGCGCCTGGCTCAGCCCGACGTATTTGTCCGGGTGCAGGGTGAGGTTGACGCCGCCGGCGATCGCCAGCTCGCAATCGCCGTCGAGCAAGCCCTGGCAGGCCAGGTGCACCGCCGTGAGCGAGGAGGAGCACATCGTGTCCACCGCGACGCTGGGGCCGCGCAGATCGAAGAAGTACGAGACCCGGTGCGCGATGGCGTTGTAGGAGGACAGCGCCGTGGCGGCCCGTTCGGCGTCGTCGCCGGCAAAGGCCCCATACAACTGGTACATCGCACCGACAAACACGCCGACCTTCGAGCGGTAGGCCTGGCGCAGGTGCTCGCGGGTATACGCGGCATCCTCCATCAGATGCCACACGGTCTCCAGGAACAGGCGCTCTTTCGGGTCGACGAAAGCGGCCATGCGCGGCGAGATGTTGAAAAACGCGGGATCGAACTGATCCACCCCCTCGATGAAACCGCCCCAGGCGCTATAGCTTTTGCCCGGCGTGTTCTTGCGGCGGTCGAAATACACCTCATGGTCCCAGCGATCGGCCGGGACCGGCGTGATGGCGTCGCGGCCCTGGCAGAGGTTGTCCCAGAAGGTCTGCAGGTCCGGCGCGCCGGGATAGCGGCCCGAGATGCCGACGATCGCGATGTCGCGGTCCTGAGGCGCGCCCACCGGGACTGCGGCGCGCGCGGTGGCCGGCTGCGCGGCCGGAGTCGGCAGCGCGGGCCGGGCCGCTTCGAGGGCGACCGTGCGATCCGCCCGGTCGGCCGGGGAAGCCGACGGCTGTGCGGCCACTGCGCCTTGTCCGACGACCTGCTCGAACAGGAAGTCCGTCAGCGCGGCCAGGGTGGGATGGTCGTGCAGCAGGGTCGACGCCAGGCTGCAATCGAGGTCTTTTTCCAGGCGCTGGCGCAGGTCGATGCCCAGCAGCGAATCCAGCCCGAGATCGAACAGGCTGGCGCGGTCGTCCAGCGTGCCGGAGCGCTGCAGCAACTCGGTGATCACCTGGTTCAGGTAGTGCTGCACCAGCGTACGCCGGGCCTGGCCCGCCACGCGACCGAGGCTCGCCAGCACGTCGTGGCCGCGCTCCCGGTTGTCGGAGCACGCCGGGGCAGCTGCCGGCCGCACCGGCGCCTGCGTGTCGTGCGCCAAGTCGCTGAGCAAGCGGCGCAGGTAGGGCATTTTTCCGTCGTCACCGCCCGCGGCCTCCAGGCGCAGCGGCAGCAGCGCGAGCTGCGCCTGCGAGCTGGCGAAGAGGCGCGCGATGACCTGCGCCCCCTGCTCGGGTCGGATGAAGCCCAGCAAGGCGTCTTGACGCCCCCGCGGGTGGTGCTCCTGGCCGGCCGCCATGCCGATCTGCGACCAGCCGCCCCAGTTGATCGACAGGCCGGGCGCGCCGATGCCGCGCAGGTACCAGGCAAAGCTGTCCAGGAAGGCATTCGCGGCCGCATAGTTGGCCTGCCCGGGATTGCCGAGCAAGGCCGCCGCCGATGAATAGAGGATGAAAAAGTCCAGCGGCTGCCCGCGCACCGCCCGGTACAGATTCAGCGTGCCCGTCACCTTGGGGGCGAAGACGCTCAGGTAGCGCTCCCAGGTCTGCTGGGCCATCACACCGTCGGCCAGCACACCCGCCGAATGCACCACCCCCTTGAGCGGCGGCAGGCTCTGCAGCAACTCGGCCAGCCGGGACGTGAAGGCGGCCGTGTCGGCGATGTCGGCCTGCAAGGGATGGATGTGCGCGCCGGCCGCACGGATCTCGTCCAGCACCGGATGCTCGCCATGCCGGTCGGCATGGCGGCCCGTCAGCACGAGGTGGCGCGCGCCCTGGCGCACCAGCTGGCGCGCGGTTTCCAGGCCGAGCGCGCCGAATCCGCCCGTGATGAGGTAGCTGGCCGACGGGTCGATGCCGACCGCACGGTCGGCCCGCAGCGTGCCGGCTTGCAGGCGCGCCAGCAGGCGCCGGCCATTCCGCAGCGCGAACTGGCCTTCTTCGCGGTCCCGCAGCGTGCGCGCCAGCCGTACCGACTCGGCCCTGTCGTCGACGCTGCCCGGGTCCAGATCCACCAGACGGGCCTGCAGGCCGTTTTCGTTGACGAAGCTGGTGACATGGCCCCACAGCAGGGACGCCAGCGGCTGGGTGACGGCGGCATCGCCGGCCGGTTGGCTGCCGCGGGTCAGAAAACTCAGGTCCAGGCCGCGTCGGCGTGGTTGCAGGACAGCCTGGCACAGCCACAGCGGGTACTTGGCACAACGGTCCAGCAGCGGTGTGGGGTCGTCGCTGCCCGCGGGGTCGAATTTGGCCAGTGACCAGCCATAGATCACGGCATCCACCGGACCTGCGTTGGCTTCGGCCACCTCGAAGATGCCCTCCATGTCGGCCGGCGAAGCGAGCGAGATCTTCAGGCGTCCCGGCCTGGCCGGGTCGTCCAGGCACACCACCGTCACGCGATCGCCCTGCGAGAGCAGGTGGGCTTCAAGGGCGTCGCAGGCAGCCCGCTGGTCCGACAGCAGCAACCAGTGAACCGGTGTGGTGGCGGGCCGATCCGCGGCCGCGGCATCGAAGCGTTCATCGGGCACCCAGCGCTTCTCGTAGAACCAGTCCGCCGGGTCCTCGGCGGGGCGCGCGGCCGGCGCCAGGTAGCGTGTGGTCTCGAAACGATCGATGCTCATCACGCACTCGCCCTGCGTGTCGAGCACGGTGAGCGCGGCGCAGCTGGCACGCGGACCGCCGGCCGGCCCGGCCGGCTCGATGGGGCTGACTTCCACCAGGCAGCGCAGGATGTCCGGCAGCGGCTTGTACAGGCGGATGCCCTTGATCTGCGACGGCACGAACACGCCGCTGTCCGCCTGCGGCCCGGAGGCCGCGGCGATCGCCTGCAGGCAGGCATCCAGCAGGATGGGATGGGCCAGGTAGCCGGCCAGGGACTGATCGACACTGGGCGGCAGCGCGATCTTCGCCAGAGCGTGCCCAGGGCCGCTGGACAACTCGAAGATGCCCTGGAAGTCGGCGCCGTAGTTCAAGCCGGACCGTGCCAAGGTCTGGTAGTACCGGCGCACCGCCATGCTGGTGTCGCACAGCGTCTGATAGGCGGCCAGGGTGGCGGCCGGCTGGGGCGCTTGCGACAGTGTCTTCAGCCGGGCTTTCGCATGCTGCTGCCAGGCGCCGCCCGCGCCGGCCCTGCTGTGCACCTCCACCACCCCTTCGGCCGGACGCAGATGGCAGTAGACCTCGACCGGTTCGATGCCGGGAACACATTTGTGCAGCAACTGCAATTCTTCGATCAGCAGCGGCTGGCCCGGCCAGCAGCAGCGGCCGGCTGCCAGGATGAGGTCGATGTAGACGCTGGCCGGCACCACCGGTTCGCCGAGCACCCGATGCGCCGCCAGGTACGGCAGGCTCGTCAGCGACAGCTCGCCGGAGAAATTGCGCGCCCCTGAGGGGCAGGCGAACATCGAGGTCAGGATGGGGTGATCGACCGGCTCGCCGCCCTGCCCGGCCACGGCGGCGCCGCGCCGCGCGGGGCGCGTCAGGCCCGGCTGTCCGACCGTGGACGGCAAGCTCGCGTCAAAGGAATAGCCCCAGTCGGTCCAGACCCGTTCGCGCTGGAAGGGATAGCCGGGCAGGCCGATGCGGCGCACCGGCTGGTCCTCGAAGACCCGCTCCCAATCCGGTGTCAGGCCGGCCATGTAGCACTGCGCCAACAGACTTTCCAGCGGCCGCCGGGTATCGCGGTTGGTGTCGCCGTGCACCCAGCGGAACACCCGGTCGTGCGGCTCGCCGCTCAATTGCAGCCCCAGGCCCTGGGCCAGCTCGATGCGGGCAAAGCCACCGGCGCCCGCGCCCGCGGCGAAGTCCTTCAGCAGTGCCGTGTCGTCCGTGACCGCCGGCACAGGCGCCCGCCCCTGCCACCCCGCCGGCAGCGCGGCCCCGGGCGCCAGGGTGCTGACGAACTCACAGCGGCTTCGGCCCAGCGGCACGGCCGCGGGCACCGCGCCGGTGACTAGGAGCTCCAGCAACTGCTCCTCGGTCAGCAGGCCGGCGACCGCCGCGGCGACATATTCACCAAAGCCGAAACCGGCGACACGACGCGGGCTGAGACCGACATGCAGGAGCAGTTGGGCGAGCGCCCAGCGGTGCACCGCATGCGGCAGCACCTGCTCGGTGCTTGCGCCGCCCTCCAGCAGACGCAGGAACTCGGCCAGACCGTCGGGATGACGCGGCTCCAGGCAGGCGTAGGCCCGTGCCACCGCGGCGCGGTAGAACACGCGGCCGTGGTAGAGGCGGCGCGCCAGCGTCCAGTCCACATCGGTCTGGCCACCGATGATCCACAGGCTGGGAAACGCGGTGGCCGCCGGCATCGCCGGGTCGCCACCGGCCACCTCGACGAACTCTTCGAGGCAGCTTCGAAGGTCGTCCAGGCGGTCCACGGTGAAGGCGATGCGGCACGCGCCCTCGCCTCGCCCGGTGGCCGCGGTGCGGCACAGGGCCGGCAGGTCGATCGCGCCCTCGCGCTCGAGCAGCTGCAGGTAGCGGCCGGCGTATTCGACCAGCGCGGCACTCGATGCCGCGGCCAGGCGGAACAGCCCGACGGGCTGCCCCGGCTCGGCAGACGCCGGCTCGTCCTGGTACGACTCCAGGATCACATGGGCGTTGGTGCCGCTGAAGCCGAAGGAGCTCACGCCGGCCAGCACCCGGCCGCTGTCCGCCAGCCCGGCCGGCTCGGCGGCGATGCGCAGCCGCTGCTGGTCCACCTTGATCTGCGGGTTGATCTCGCGGAAATGCAGGTTCTTCGGCACCTGCCGGTGGCGCACCACCTGCATGGCCTTGTGCAGACCGCCGATACCGGCGGCGGACTCCATGTGGCCGAGGTTGGACTTCAGCGCGCCCACCCACAAGGGCTTGCGCTCCTGGCAGCCCTCGATGTAGCTGGCCTGGATGGCACGCACTTCGATCGGATCGCCGAGCGCGGTGCCGGTGCCGTGGCATTCCACGAAGTCCACCTCGGCAGGCGCCACCCCGGCGTCGGCCAGGGCGGCGGCGATGACACGCCGCTGTGCCTGGCCGCTGGGCGCCGTCAAGCCCTGGCTGCGGCCGTCATGATTGACAGCCGAACCGCGGATCAGCGCCTGGATGCGGTCGCCGTCGCGGCGCGCGTCGCTCAGCCGCTTCAGCAACACCAGGCCGCAGCCTTCCGAGCGCACATAGCCGTCGGCGCCGGCGTCGAAGGTCTGGCAGCGGCCGCTGCGCGACAGCATCTGCGAACGGCAGGCCACCACGGTGCCCTGCGGCGACAGGATCAGGTTGACCCCGCCGGCCAGCGCCGCGTCGCACTCGCCGCGGCGCAGCGCCTGCACCGCCAGGTGCACGCTCACCAGGGACGACGAGCAGGCGGTGTCGAGCGCCAGCGCCGGGCCTTCGAGGCCGAAGGTGAAGGCCAGCCGGCCGGCGGCGCAGCTCTTGGCGATGCCGGCGCCGATGTAGTAGTTGGCCGCCGCCAGCGGCCCCTGCAGCTGGCCGTAGTCGTCGCTCATGATGCCCACATAGACGCCGGTGCGGCTGCCCGCGTAACTCTCGACCGCATGGCCGGCGTCTTCGATGGTTTCCCAGACCATCTCCATCAGCAGCCGGTGCTGCGGATCGATGTGCCGGGCCTCGTCGAGCTTCAGTCCGAAGTGGGCGGGATCGAAACGGTCGATGCCGTCCAGCAGGCCCATCGCGTCGCTGTAGATGCTGCCCGGCTGATGCGGGTCGTCGCTCAGGAAGCGCTGCATCGGCCAGCGCTGATCGCTCATGCGCTCGATGCAGTCGCGGCCTTCGGACAGCGCTTGCCACAACTGCTGCGTCGAGCCGATGCCGCCGGGGTAGCGGCAGGCCGCGCCGACGATCGCGATCGGTTCGCTGCGTTCGTGCTCCAGCTTGCGGTTGACCTCCCTCAAGCGCTTGATCTCGCTCACGCTCTTGCTGAGCAGCTGTTGGATATCTTGCATGGACCGCTATCCCTGAATGACTGAATGAAAAAGGGGTCTGGATCAGTTCTCGCCCAGCTCGAGCTTGAGCATCGTCGACAGGTCGTCGATGGACATCAACGACGCTTCCATCCCTGGCATCTGTGCTGCCGTCGTTGGCTGTCGGGTCGGTGTTTCGATCCCGAGCAGGCGCAGCACGTGGCGGGCGAGACTGCGCACGCTGGGATAGTCGAAGATGGTGTCCACCGGCAGGTCGACGCCGAACACCTCGCCGAGATGGCGGCTGAAGTCCACCGCCGTGACCGAGTCCATGCCGAGGTCGAAGAAGGCCCGTTCGTCGGACACCTGGCTGGCCTCGATCTTCAGGAAGCCGATCAGCCGCTGGCGGATCGCATCCGTCACTCGCTCGGCCTGCTCGGCCGCGGGCAGTGCCGCGAAGTCCGCCGGCAGTGCGCTGTCCTCCGTCCGGGCCACGGCCGGCGGCGCGTCGAGCACGGGCTTCTCCTCGGCCTCGAAGCAGGCCACTTGTGCCAGCGGCTGACCCAGCAGCCGCAGCAGTGCGGCCAGGGCCTGGTCGGTTGCGAGGCGCTGCGGCAGCTCGACGCCTTTGGCCTCGGCCCGGCGCGCCATGCCGGTGTCGGCCCAGGCGCCCCAGTTGATGCTCATCGCCGGCACGCCCTGCGCCGCCCAGCGTTGCGCCAGGCAGTCCAGCAAGGCGTTGGCGACGGCATAGTTGGCCTGCCCGACCGAGCCGCCGATGGACACGATCGAAGAGCACAGCACGAAGAAGTCCAGGCTCATTGAAGCCGCGGCTTCGAAGAGGTGGAGCGCACCCTGCACCTTGGCGCCGAGCACCGGCCGCCAATGCGCCGGGCTCTGCTGGCTGAGCAAGGCGTCCGACAGAGTCCCCGCGGCATGCACGATGCCGGCCACCGGCGGCATGTCCCGCTCGATCTGCGCCATGTGCTCACACAGGCTGTCGCGATCGCCGATGTCGCCGAGGAACAGCCGCACCTGACAGCCGCGTTGCCGCAGTGCCTCCAGGCGCGGCGCGGTCTCCCGCCGCGCAGAGCGGGCCAGCAGGGCGATTGCTTCGGCACCCTCCTCCACCAGCTTCTCGGCGATCAGCAAACCGATCTCGCCCAAACCGCCGGAGACCACATAGGTTCGACCCCGACGCAGCACGGCGGACAGTCCGGCGGGCTGCAGCGACGGCATCGGCTGCAACCCGGCCTGATAGCGTTGGCCTTGCCGATAAGCGAACACCGGCCCGGCGTACGCCGCCGTGAGCTCGGCCAGCCAGGCAGGATCCTCGGGCCGGTCCAGGTCGAGCAGGGTCGCGCGCAGCGAGGGGAACTCGAGCGCGGCCGTGCGCACCAGGGCGGCGGCGGCATGGCCGGCCGCCGAGAGCGGTGTTTCTCCGGCCGCGACCGATTGGCAACGCTGGGTCAGCACGAGCACCCTCAAGCCGCTGTCGCTGGCGACCATCAGCCACTGCGCCAGCGTCCAGAGCCTGGCCTGGATCTGCTCCACCCAGGCCTCGGCGGACACGGTTTGGGCGTCCGGCTCGTCCAGCAGGTCCGCATACACGAGTGCCTGGGCGTGGGGCGCCTGCTCCAGCTCGGTGCGCAACAGCTGTCGCAGACCGGCCGGCCCCGACGCCGCTGTGTCGTTTGCGATGCGCCGCGCAGCGGCACCCAGGGCCGCCGGCACGCGCGACAGCAGCGGCCGCTCCTGACCGACCCACAGCACCGGCACGGCAGCGCCGGACTCCCCCGGACCTCGCGGCAGCGGCGACGCCTGCCACGCCAGCTGGTGCAGCAGGCGACCCTCGGCCTGCGGCGCCGGCACCTTCTTGAAACTCACCTGCTCGAAGCGGGCGCACAGCCGCTCCTGCTCGTCAAACACCGCCAGCTCATAGACCAGCTCGGTCGGCCCGCTGGCCTCGGGCAGGTGGCGACTCAGGCACCAGAAGTGCTTGCCCGTCGGCCAGCCGGCCAGCTCCGCCCGCCCCAGGGAGGCCGGCAGAAACAGCCCGTCGGGCTCCCGGCCCAAGCTGTCGCCCAGCACATTGACGCTTTGCAGGCAGGCGTCGAGCACGCGCGGATCCAGCACGAAATCGCTCGCCAGCGTGCGGATCCTCGCCACCGCGCAGGGGCCGTCGCGCCAGAGCTGCTCGATGCGCCGGTAGGAGTCGCCGAGCCGCAGGTCCTGCGGCAGAGAGGCCGCGTAGAAGCTGCTGCCTTCCACACGGAAGCTGGCCCGGTCGCGGATCGCCCGCAGCTCGGCTTGCAGCAGGCCGTCACCCGCAGGCGGCGGGCCGCCCCGCGAGAGTCCGGTGAACGAAGCGAACAAGGGCCAGGCCCTCTCGTCAGGCAGCCGGTAATGCAGCTCACCCCGGCCGTCGGCGCCGATCTCCAGCTGCACCTGCGCCCGCTGCTCGAAACGCAGCGGTCGCAGGAAACGCACCTCCTGCAGCACCACCGGCCACGGCGCCCCTTCACGGCCCACGGCCTGCAGCACCAAGGCCAGCGTCGCCGCGGCCGGCAGGACATTGACGGCACCGATGCGGTGTTCGTCGAGGAAGGACAAACGGCCGGCGTCCAGCTCGAACTCGACACTGCGGCGGCCGTCACGTGCCGAGGTCAGGTCGCCGGTGATGAGGACCAACGGCCCGACCGTGCCGGCCTGGCCGACCGCAGGGCTCGCGTCATGGCCGGGCACCCAATACCGCCGCGTCGGAAAGCGGCGTGTCGGCAGCACCACCTTGCGCGCCCCGGCCGGGGCGAAATAGACCTGCCAGTCGACTCGCTGGCCGTGTTCCAGCAAGGCACAGAGCAGCGTGGACAGCTCGCCATCCTGCTCCGGTGCGAGGCTGCCGCCGAACAGATCGAGCGACAGGCCCTGCGGGGCGGCAGCGCCGGCCGGGAAGGCGGCTTCGCAGGCCGGCCGGAGTTCCTCGGGCCAGCCCGGCGTGGGCTCGAAGCTCAGCCGCGGCTCCCCGGAAGCCGTTTGCACCTTTTGCAGCGCGGCGCGCCAGCCGGCAACGTCGTCGGCCAGCAGGCCGTCGAGCAGGGTCTCGAGGTCCGCCGCGCCGCTCAAGGCCGCCGCACAGAACAGCATCACGCCTTGTGCATACAAACGTTCCGGCTGCAGGCCCAGGGCCAGCAGCAGCCGGCCGTACGCCAGGCCCAGCAGACCGGCCCGCAGCCGCGGCAAGGACACCAGGGCCTCACCAGTGCAGAGCGCACGCGCCTCCAGCCGGTGGCCCCGGGCGCGCAAGGCGTCGACGCAGGCATCGACGCTCGCGCGGAACGCCGGGTACTGGTCGTAGTAGGCCGGCGCAGACCCGGCCCAGCGCAGCGGCCCCTGCGCCGTCAGGCGCCAGACCAGCGGCGGCCGCACGGCGGGCGTCTCGAAGCTGGCAGCAGTCCCGGCCGCGAGCGCCCGCAGGCCGCGCAGCAGTTCCGCCATCGACCCGGCGCGGCACACCGCCCGCACCGGGTAGCCGGCCCGCGAGCTGCTCAGGGTATAGGCGACGTCCGCCACCGACAGCGAGCCGTCGGCCAGCGCTTCGGCATAACGGACCGCGTCGCTGGCCAGCTGCTCGCGGCTGACCTGCGACAGCACGGCCAGCGGCACGAAGCCGGCCGGCAGCGGCTCGGACCGAAGCGGCTCGACATATTCCTCCAGCACCACATGCGCATTGGTGCCGCTGAGGCCGAAGGAGCTGACGCCGGCCCGCCGCGGTTGCGGCGCTTCCCACGGGCGCAGGCCGTCGACGACCGCCAGGTCGCTGCGCGCCCAGTCGAAGTTGGGATTGGGCTGCTCGAGATGCAGGTGCGGCGCCAGCATGCGGTGCTGCAGGCACAACAGCACCTTGATCAGGCCGGCCACGCCCGCCGCCGCCTCGGCATGGCCGATGTTGGTCTTGACCGAGCCGATGTGCAGGGCGCCGGCGCGCGGCGTCCTGCCGTACACCGACTGCAGCGCGTTCAGCTCGATCGGGTCGCCGAGGTGGGTCCCGGTGCCGTGCGCCTCGATGTAGCTCACCTCGGCTGGATCGACGCCCGCATCCCGCAGCGCCTTGTCGAGCACCCGCTGCTGCGACAGGCCGTTCGGCACGGTGAGTCCACCGGCGCGGCCGTCATGGGTCACCGCGGCGCCGCGGATCACGCCGAGGATGGGGTCGCCCTGCGCCACCGCGTCGGCCAGGCGCTTGAGCACCACCACGCCGCAGCCCTCGCCGCGCACGAAACCGTCGGCCGCCGCATCGAAGGTGCGGCAGCGTCCGCTGGGGGACAGCATGCCGCCCGCGCATTCGAGCACCAGCGGCTCGGGCGACAACTGCAGGCTGACGCCGCCGGCCAGTGCCGTGTCGCAGGCGCCGGAACGCAGGTGGGCGCAGGCCAGTTGCACCGTGACCAGCGAGGACGAACAGGCCGTGTCCACCGTCATGCTGGGGCCCATCAGCCCGAAGGCATGCGAGATGCGGCCGGCCACCACGCTGTTGGCGCTGCCGGTGCCGACGTAAAACGCATGCTCGCGCACATGCTGGGTCAGTTGCAGGTAGTCCTGGGTCATCACGCCCATGAACACGCCGGTCTCCGATCCGCCCAGCGCCGTCGGGTCCAGGCCGGCGCTCTCCAGCGCCTCCTGGCTGACGTCGAGCAAGAGGCGCTGCTGCGGATCCATCAGTTCCGCCTCGATGCCGGCGATGCCGAAGCGCTCGGGGTAGAACTGGTCCACCGTGTCGACGAAACAGCCCTCGTCGACATAGGCCTTGCCGGGTTTGCCCTTCTCGGGGTCGTGGTACCGGGCATGGTCCCAGCGCTCGGGCGGAATGGCGCTCACCGTGTCCACGCCCTGTTTCAGCAGCTCCCAGAACTGCTGCGGCGTGTTGGCCCCGCCGGGGAAGCGGCAGGCCATGCCCACCACCGCGATCGCGTTGTCCTCGTCCGCCGCTGGGCCGGACCGGGGGGCCACGGCCGCTGCCGGCGCCTCAAGGCGCGTCTCCGGCAGGCGCTTGAGCAGGAAATCGGCCAGGGCGGCGATGCTGGGATGGTCGAACAGCAAGGTCGATTCGAAGCTCTGCCGGAAGTCTTTCTCCAGCAGGCCGCGCAGGTCGATGACCAGCAGTGAATCCAGGCCGTGCTCGAACAGGCTGGCCTGCAGATCGATCGGGCCCGGGTGTTTCAACAAGGTGGAGACGCGCTGCTGCAGATGCGTTTCGAGATGGCGCCGGCGTTCCGGCGTGCTTTTGCCCTGCAGCTCGGCCAGGACGTCGCGTGCCGCCGCGCGCGCCGGCTGCGGCGCCAACGGCCCGGCGTCCCGCAGCACCTCGGCGAGCAGGCGCTGCACCTGCGGCTGGCGCTGCGCGTCGAGCCGCTGGCCGCGGTTCAGCGGCAAGGCCGCCAACTGCACGTTGGCACAGCCGAACAGGCGCGCGATGAGCGCCCGGCCCAAGGCCGGCGCGATGGTGCCGGCCACCGAACCGCTGGCGCTCAAGCGCGCGCCGATGTCGCGTGCCGCGGCGGCGCCGATGTCCGACCAGGCCCCCCAGCCCACCGCCAGGCCCGGACGGCCCAGGCCGCGCCGGTATGAGGCCAGGGCGTCCAGGAAGGCATTGGCCGCGGCATGGTTGGCTTGCCCCGGATTGCCCATCACCGCCGCGGCCGAGGAATAGATGATGAAAAAGTCCAGCTCGCAGGCCGCCAGCGCGCGCTGCAGGTAAATCGCGCCAAACACCTTGGGTCGCAGCACCCGCAGATAACGCTCCCAGCTCTGCTGTTCGATCACACCGTCGTCCAGCACACCGACCGAATGCACCACGCCGCGCAGCGGCGGCAGCGTGGGCAGCACCGCCTGCAGGGCTGCCTGCAGCGCCGGCTCATCGCTCACGTCGACCTGCAGCGCATGGAGGTGCACGCCCTGCCGGCGCAAGTCGTTCAGAGCGGCTTCGGCCTCGACCCGCCGGCTGCGGCCGAGCAGGACCAGGTGCCGAGCGCCCTGCTCCGCCAGCAGCTGCGCCGTTTGCAGGCCGAGGTCGCCGAAACCGCCGGTGATCAGGTAGCTGGCCTGTGCCGAGATGGCGCCCGAGGCGGCCTCCTCCAAGGGCACCGGACGCAGGCGCGCCATCAAGGTCTGGCCGTCGCGCAGCGCGAGCTGGCACTCCTCGGTCTGCTCCAGCGCATCGAGCAGCGCGGCATCGGGCATGGCGCCGGGTTCGACATCGATGAGGCGCGCGAAGCTCGCGTTTTCATTGACGAAGGTAAACACATGCCCCCACAGCAGCGCCTGCAGGGGCTGCGTCACCGCGCCGCTCGCCGCTTGCGCCCCGGCCGTCAGGAAGCTGGCATGCAGATGGCGCCAGCGCGGTGCCAGCAGCGCCTGGCAGAGCAGCAGCGGATATTTCAGGTAGGGCTCGGCCGCCGTGGCCAGGTCGGGCTCCTGCAGGGACGCCGGGCGCAAGGACCACGCGTAGACGATGCCGGTGATCGGGCCCTGGGCCTGCTCGACCTCGGCCAACCAGCCGGACAGGTCGTCGTGGGTCTGCAGCGGCCGGTCAGTGTCCGGCGTGAGCAGCGACATGCGCTGCCCCCGTTCCGCCAGCCCCTGTTGCAGCTGTGCCGACCACCCATCGGCGTCGGCAAACACGACCCAGTGACCGGCCGGGCGCCGCGCCGGCTTGCGCGCAACAAACAGGCTTTCGGTGCGTCCGGGCTCGGGGGTGGCCAGCAGGGCCTCGAAGCCGCGCTCGCGCAACAGCCGCTCCCAGGCCTCGGCCTCCAGAAGCGGCCCCTGCTCGCGCAGCGTCGAGTCGGTGAAACTCCACCAGCCCGGCGTCAGGCCGAAGCTCAGATCGAGCCAGGCCTGGGGCCGTGTCAGTTCGCGCAACACCAGCAGGCCGCCCTCGGCCAGGCACAGCGAGACATGGTCCAGGCTGCGTGCCAGATCGGCGGTGGCATGCAGGACGTTGACCGCGATGACGATGTCGAAGCGGCCCGGCTCGAAACCCTGCTCGCGCGGGTCGCGCTGCAGATCGAACAGGCGATGCTCGACGCCGTCGGCGTCGCGGAACTTCTCCTCCGCATGCCGCAGGAAATGCGCCGACACATCGGTGAACACGTACTCGACCGGGCGGCCACGCAGCTGCGCCAGCACCCGGCCGGTGGTGGCACCGGTGCCGCCGCCGACTTCGAGGATACGCAGCGGGCGGCCTGGCGGCAGCGTTTCGGCGGCCTGCGCCACCAGGGCGGCCAGCCGGTCGTTGAGCGCCAGGCTGCCGGCGCTGTCCTGGTAGACCGCTTCGGTGTTCTGCGAGTGGGCCGACTCGAACAACAGGTCGAGGGCCTGGACACGGCCGCGCAGCACCTCGGTCAGCGCCTCACCGCAACGCACCAGCAGGTCCAGCTCGCGGGTTTCCTCGCCCAGCGTGCGGCGCAGCCCGGCTTCGATCTCGGGGGCCGTCCGCTCGGACGCCGGCAAGCTGTCGCGCAGCGCCAGCAGGCGCTGGCCCAGGCGACGGTAGGTGGGCGCCAGGCCATGGCGCTGGACCAGCTCATCGGCCGAAGGCCGGGCCGCCTCGGCGACCCCGAGGATGTCGAAGGCCTGCCGGATGTAGCGGCCTGCCAGCTCATCGAAGCCTTGCAGCACGGCCGCGTCCACCACATGGCGCGCCGGGCCGAAGCGCGGCTGTGCCAAGGCCAGCAAGGCGCTCGGCGTGAGCGACAGGCCGGCGTCGCGGGGCGCCATCGGCACCCAGTGTTTGTCCAGCAGCCAGTCGCGCCAGGCTTCCTGCGGGGCCGCGGCCAGGGCCGCGGGGCGGCTCTGAGGACGGTACAGCGCGGCGTCGAAACGCTCGATGGCGACGACTTCCCGCCCCTGTTCGTCCCAGGCCTGCAGCTCGACGGCCAGGGTCTCGCGCTGCCGCAGGTCCTCGTGCAACTGCCTGTCGCTGGTCCAGGTCGCGCCAAGGACACGCACGAAACACCAGAGCTCGGCGGGGCGCCGGCCCGAGTCCTGCAAACCCTGCAGCTCGGCCGGCACGAACAGCCGGGGCGCCTCCTCGGCATCCGCGCTCTCGCCGATCGCGGCGCTGATGGCCTGGAAACAGGCATCGAGCAGCACCGGGTGCAGACCGCGGCCGGGCCAGTCGCGCGGCAAGGCGGCCGGCCATTCGATGTTTGCCAGCGCCAGGCCCGGCCCACGCCACAGTTCGCGGATGGCCTGGAAGGACGGGCCATAGTCGATGCCGGCCCGGCGCGCCTGCGCGCGATGCCGCTCCAGGTCGACCGGCATCGGGCAGCTGGCGCGTTTGCTGGCCAGCGCATGCTGGCGGGGTGCGGCTTCGGCGCGCAGCCTCACCTGGGCGCTGACGTGGTGCCGCCACGCCTCCTGGCCGGGCAAGCGGGTGTAGATGTCGACCTCGGCCCGGTCGCCCTCGGGCACGCCCATGCGGCAGTACACGCCCAGCGGCTCCTCCCCGAGCACGCAGGGGCTCAGGATGCGCAGGCGCTCGATCCGCGCCGGCACGCCGTCCGGCCCGGCACAGGCCTCGGCGATCATGTCCAGGTAGAGGCTGGCCGGCACCACCCGCTCGCCGGCGACCACGTGGTCGGCCAGGAAAGGCAGGCGCGCCAGCGACAACTCGCCGGCATACAGCTGCCGTCCGTCCGGCTCGGCCAGCACGGTGTCGAACACGCCGTGCCGCAGGGCCCCGAACACCAGCGGCAGCGAGGCCGCCCGTGCGGTGACAAACTCGGGCAACCAGTAGCGGCGCCGGTCAAAGGGATAGTCCGGCAGCAGGGGCGGCAGGTCCCTGGCAGCGGCGCCACGGGCCGGCCAGCGCGGCGAAAAGCCGCGATTGAACAAGTCCACCCTCAGAGCTTCCCAGGCGTCGTCGCCCCGCTCGGCCTGCGGGTCCCCCAAGGCCGTCAGGCGCAGGATGTCGAGCTCCCACACCGCCTGGTGGGGCAGGGTCGGGCCCTGGTCCGGCTCGGCCGCACTCGCCAGCGCCTCGGCCAGCAGGTGTTTCATCCGGTCCGGCTGGCCCTGCGGCCACGCCTGCCAGGCGCCAGCGGCGCTCAAGTGCAGCGGCAAGCGCGCTTCGGCCAGATCGAGGCCGTCGACCAGCGCCTGGCGCTGTGCCGCGGGGGCGGACTCATCGAGTGCCCTGGCGAGCGCGACGGCTTGCTCGATCGTGAGGACCTCGGCGAAGGCCAGCGCGGCCAGCGCTCCGGACCCGGCCGCGTGCAGGGCCTGCGGCTGCAGCTCCAGGGACAGCAGTTCCTGCGCGTGCAGGAACTGGGCCGCCAGGCGCGACAGCGCCGGATGGCCGGCGCCCGTGCCCAGGGTCGCCAGTGCGATCCCGGCCGCCGCCTCGATGCGGGAGCGCCAGCCTGCATCGCCGCCGGAGACCGGCACCGAGCCCCTTGCGCCAAAGCGCAGGATCAGGGCCGGCCGTCGAGCGGCGGCGGCGGCAAGTCGGCCTGAGCCCCGGCGTCCAGTTGCGACAGCAGCTCCGCCATCGACCCGGCGAGAAAGGCGTGGCGATAGGCCAGCCGGCCGCGCACCCGGTTGACGGCCGCGGCCAGCGAGGGCAGCGTTGCTGCCGGCCTCGCACGCAGGCGCTGCGCCAGTTGCCGCAGCTGCTGGCGCAGCGCCGTGGCGCTGTGCGCGGAAAAACAGAAGGCCTGCCGCGCCGTGCCGGCAGGCGGCGTGGCGGCTTCTGCGCCGGCGCCCTCGGGCCGGCTCAGCAGCAGGTGGGCATTGGTGCCGGTGTAGCCGAAGGAGCTCAGGGCGGCGATGCCCGGGCGCGCGACGCCGGACGGCTGGGCACCGGACTTCGGAAACAGCAGCTGTCCGCTCAGGTCGTCGAAATGCGGATTGAGCTCACCCAGATGGGCGATCGGCGGCAGCTGCCCCTGTTGCAGCAGCAGCACCAGCTTGATCAGGCCGGCAATGCCCGCGGCGGACTCGCAATGGCCGATGTTGGCCTTCACCGCGCCGAGCACCAGCGGTGCCTGGCGCCCTTCGGCGCGGCCGTACACGGTGTCGATCGCCTGAACCTCCACCGGATCGCCCAGCGCCGTGCCGGTGCCATGCGCCTCCAGGTAGCCGACCTCGGCCGGATCGAGCTTGGCACTCGCCAGGGCGCGGCGCATCACCTCGATCTGGGCCGGGCCGTTGGGTGCGCTCAGCCCATGGCTGCGGCCGTCCTGGTTCACCGCCGAGCCGCGGATCACGGCCAGGATGGTGTCGCCGTCGGCCTGGGCGCGCGCCAGCGTCTTGAGCAGCACCAGCCCACAGCCCTCCGAGCGCACATAGCCATCGGCGCCGCTGCCGAAGGTGTTGCAGCGCCCGTTCGGCGAGAGCATCTGCGAAACCGAGGCGCCGATCGCCGCCTCGGGGCTGAGCAGCAGGTTCACGCCGCCCGCCAGCGCCATCGAGCAGTCGCCCATGCGCAGGCTCTGGCAGGCCAGGTGCACGGCCACCAGCGACGACGAGCAGGCGGTGTCCACCGACACGCTGGGCCCCTTCAGGCCGAACACATAAGAGAGCCGCCCGGCGGCCGCGCTCAACGCGTTGCCCAGGCCGACATAGGGATTGAGGTCGCCGGTGCTTTTGATCAGGCGCGCATAGTCACTGTTCATCTGCCCGATGAAAACGCCCGTATCGGCGCCCCGCACCCGGCCGACATCCAGGCCCGCGCGCTCGAAACAGAACCAGGCCTGCTCGAGCAGCAGGCGGTGCTGCGGATCGACATACACCGCTTCGGTCTCGGACATCCCGAACGCCGCCGGATCGAACTGGTCGACCGCGTCCAGCAGGCCGAAGCGCCGCGTGCAGATCTTGCCCGGCTCGCCGATGCGGGACGAGTAGTAGTCGTCCATGTTCCAGCGCTGGTCGGTCATCGTGGTCAGCGCATCGGTGCCGCTCCTGATCAACTCCCAGAACGCCTCCGGATCGGCGGCCCCCGGGAAGCGGCATGACAGGCCGACGATCGCCACGGGTTCATCGCGCGCGGCTTCGAGCTCGGCAATGCGACGGTCCTTCTCCTGGATCTTCAGGATCGAGGTTTTCAACAGGTCTTTGTAGTTCTTCAAGTCCGTGCTCCCCTACAACAGGTTGTCCAACAGGTCGGCGAGTTGGTCTTCGTCGAGATCGTCCAGCGCCTCGGCCGGCAGGCTCGCGGCGGGACGCACCGGGGGCGGCGCCTCCAGCTCGAGCGCCTGGGCGATGTAGGCCGCCAGACGGTGAATGTCCGGATGGTCGAAGACCACGCTGGCCGGCACCCGGATGCGAAACAGCTCCTGCACTCTGAGCTTCAGCTCGATGGACATCACCGAGTCGAAGCCCAGCTCATGGAAGGGCTTGTCGTCCGGCAGCTCGCGGCTGGCGTCCAGCGACATGACCTGGCGCGCGATCTGGCGCAGCTGCCGCTTCACCGCCTCGGGCCGGGCCAGGGCCGGCAGCCGGCGCAGCTCGGCCGCCACCTCTGGGGCCGGGGCGTCCGGGGTCGCCCGGGCCTGCGCCGCGTGCGCGGTGACCCACTGTTCGACCAGCGCAGGCGGCGTGTCCCGCCACCGGCCGGCAAACACCGGCCAGTCCACATCGATCACGCCGAGCCGGCCCGGGTCCATGAGCAAAGCCCGCTGCAGGTCGGCCAGGGCGCGTGCCACCGGCAGACGGCGCAGACCCTGGCCGCCACTGCGCGAGGTTTGCCTGGCCGCCATGCCGACCTCGTCCCAGCCGCCCCAGTTGATCGACAGTGCCGGCAGGCCCTGATGCCGCCGCCACTGCGCCAGCTGATCCATGAAACCGTTGGCGGCGGCATAGTTGCTCTGCCCCGCCGCGCCCAGCAGCGAGGCCAGCGAGGAGTACATGACAAAACAGTCCAGCTCCAGGCCGAGCGAGAGCCGGTGCAGGTTCCAGCTGCCGAGCACCTTGGCCTGCAGCACCGCCTGGAACTGCGCGTCGTCCAGCGCCGCGAAAGCGCCATCGGCCAGGACCCCCGCGCAATGGAAGATGCCGCGCAGCGCCCGCTCGCGCAGCACCCGCTCGAACAAGCCGCCCAGTGCAGCGCGATCGGCGACATCGCAGGCCTGGTAGTCGATGTGGGCGCCGGTGGCCTGGCGCAAGCGATCCAGCTGTTCACTCAGCCGGGCATCGAGTGCCCGGCGACCCAGCAAGACCAGATGTCGCGCGCCTTGTCGGGCCAGCCAGTGGCAGGTTTCCACCGCCAGGTCGCCCAAACCGCCGGTCAGCAGATAGACGCCGTCGTCGCGGCACCGGAACCCCTGTCCCGGCGACAAGGGCGGCGCCACCAGTTCCTGGACCCGGAGCACGTGACGCCGGCCCTCGCGATACGCCACCCAGTCGCCGCGCAGCGCCCGGCATTCGGTGAGCAGGGCCCGCACCTCCCGCTGCAGCGTGTGCGTGTCGGTGTCGAGCATGCCCACGACCCGCCCGGGCCATTCCAGGCTCAGCGATTTGCACAGACCCTGCGCCAGGCCGTAGAGCGGCGAGCCGCCTTGGCCGGCGACATCGGCGTGGCCTTGCGACACCACCCAGAACCCGGTCTGGTGGCCCGCAGCGGCCAACACCTCGCCGAGCCGGAAGGCCCGGCGCGCGGCCGCCACCAGGGCCAGCGCCTGTTCGCTCCACGGCGGCGCGTCGGCCTCGCATCCAGCGACGGCCGGCAGGTGATACAGCAGGCGTGCCGGGCGTCCCCCGAGCGCCTGGAGCACGGCATCGTCGTCGCATCCCCCGGCATCCAGCCAGGCACCGGTCTGCACCTGCCACGGCTGCCACAGCGAAGCACCATCGTCCTCCGGGTTGAGCCGCACCAGCACCGGCTCGGCGGACGCCGGCTGAGCGGGCGTCGCGGCCTGCGTCGTCCACGACTCGATCAGGTAATACGGCGAGGGCGCGGCCTGCCTGGGCGCGCTGAAGTCGCGCTCGCCGACCCGCCGCGTCAGCAGCCCTTCGATGCTCAGGAACGGCGGCCGGCCCGGCTCCGACAGGGTCAGGTCGTGCACGAAGGTCGAGGCCTGGGCATCCTCTTTCACCAGGCGTGTCACGCTGACCCCCTGGCCGGTGGCCGAGGCCTGCGTTCGCGGCCCGACCGTCAGGCGTTCGATCGCCAGGGGAATCGTGGCGCCTCCCATGTGGCTGCGTTCCGGCTCCTCGGCCAGGGTGGCAAGCGCAATGGTCTGAAGCAGCGAATCCAGTTCGCCCGGCACGACCCGGCCCTCGGGATGGAAGGTCCAGGCGAGCTGGGCGACCGTGTGCCCGACATGCTGATCGATCGACGTGATGCCACGGAAGCTGCCCGCCAGCCGGATCTCGGGCGCATACAGGCGCTCGTAGAACGCCCGGCCCTCGATGCGGGCCAGCGCGCCCTGCGACGGCGGTGCGACCAGCGCGGTCGGTCCCCCCGTGCTGGCACGCGCCTGGGCGCGCAGGTGCCGGCGTGTGCGCCCCGGGACATCGGACAGCACTTCGATGCTGTACCCGGGTGTGCCCCCGTCGCTCGCCAGGCGAAACTGGTAGCGCACCGCGCCGCTGTCGGCCTCCTCCACCACCAGCGGCTCCTCGCACAGCACGTCGACCAGCTGCCACGCCTGCCGGCCGCGCAGGTCGTCCAGCATGCCGATGATCAGTGCCAGGTGAGCGGCAGCGGGCACCACCGGCTGTCCGTGCACCAGGTGGTCTTGAAGCCGGAACGGCGGCTGGCCCGAATAGTCGAGCACGTACGTGACTTTCGGCGCCTCCTTGGGGCCCAGCCGCAGGCCCGGCAGCGCGGGCCGGGGCGCGGGAGCGGGCGGATCGATCCAGAAGCGCTGCCGCTCGAAGACATAGGTCGGCACCCGGCCGCGTCCGGACGCAGGCCAGCTCGACCTGCGCGCGGCTGCCGGCCCGGACAGCGCCAGCGCTTCATCGAGGGCGGCAACCGCGGCTGCCGGCGTGGCCGCGTCCAGCACGCGTGTGTGCCCCAGCTCGGCGCGTCTCCAGGTCTGGAGACGGAACTCGCGATAGTGCTCAGGCGGCAGATCCGCCAAGGCGTCCCGGTAGGCCCGCATCAAGTCCACCAGCGCCGCGGCACTGGCCGCCGAGATGCGCAGCCCGGCGGGCGGCTCGGCCCCCACGGGCGGCGCAGCCGGCAACGGCGCGGACTGCAACACCAGGTGCACATTGGTGCCGCTGAAGCCGAACGAGCTGAGCGCGGCATAACGCGGCCCCTCGCCTTGCCAGCTTTGCGCCCTGACTGGAATGCGCAGCTGCGCCGCGTCGATCCTGATTTCGGGATTGAGCCGCTGAAAATGCAGGTGCGGCACGATCATGCCGTGCTGCAGGCACAGCACCGCCTTGATCAGCCCGGCGATGCCGGCGGCCGTCTCGGCATGTCCGATATTGGTCTTGACCGAGGACACCCACAGCGGCGTGGCGCGCCCGGTGTCCTCGACATAGACGGCGTGCGCCGCGGCGATCTCGATCGGGTCGCCCAGCGGGGTGCCGGTGCCGTGCGCCTCCAGCAGTTCGACCTGCGCCGGATCCACCCGTGCATCGGCCAGCGCCTGGCGCAGCACCCGTTGCTGCGCCTGTCCATTGGGCGCGGTCAGTCCCTGGCTGTGGCCGTCCTGGTTGACCGCCGACCCGCGCAACACGGCCAGGACCGAGTCGCCGTCGGCCAGCGCGTCGTCCAGGCGCTTGAGCACCACCATGCCGCAGCCCTCGCTGCGCACATAACCGTCGGCGGCGGCGTCGAAGCTCTTGCAGCGGCCGTCCGGCGCCAGCATGTTGCCCTTGGACAGCAGCACCGAGGTCTCGGGCGACAGCAGCAGGTTCACGCCGCCCGCCAGCGCGATGTCGCACTCGCCGCGGCGCAGCGACTGCAGCGCCAGGTGCACCGCCATCAGCGACGATGAACAGGCCGTGTCCACCGCCAGGGCAGGGCCCTGCCAATCCAGCAGAAAGGCCAGGCGGCCGGCGGTCACGCTCAAGGCATTGCCGGTGCCGTGATGGTGCGACAGCGCCTCGGCATCGCTGGAGAAACGCCGCGCATAGTCGTTCGGCCCCGGCCCGACAAACACGCCGCCGCGCACCGGGCCGGCCGCGAAATCGTAGCCGGCGCGCTCCAGCGCCTCCCAGCTCACCTCCAGCAGCAGGCGCTGCTGCGGATCCATGCAGTGCGCTTCGCGCGGCGCAATGCCGAACAGGCCACAGTCGAACACATCGATTGCGTCGATGACACCGGCCCGCGCGGTGGCCAAGGCGCCCTGCTGCACCAGCTGCGGCGCATTCCAGCGCAGCGCATCGATCTCGCCGATCAGGTCGCGGCCGTCCAGCAGCATCGACCAGAAACCCTCGGGTGAATTGGCGCCGCCCGGGAACCGGCAGCCCATGCCGACCACCGCAATGTCGGCGGCAGCGGCCGGCTGGAGGGCTGTCTCGCCGGGCGCCGGGCTGGTCCGGCCGGTGCCCAGCATCTGCTGAAGCTGCCGCGCCAAGGCGCCCACCTGCGGAAAGTCGAACAGCAGCCGGGTCGGCACCTCGCAACCCAGCCGGGGCGCCAGGCGCTCGCACAGCTCGACCAGGGTGACGGAGTCCATGCCGAGCGCATGCAGGGTGTCGCCGTCCTGGATGGACTGAGGATCGGGCATCGCCAGGATCGAGGCCAGGGTGTCGCGCAGCAGCTGCCCGACGCTGTCGGGATCGAAACGCGCCGGCGCCTGGGCCGCGGACGTCGGCTGCGTGGCGGGCTGGGGCACAAAGGCCGCCAGCAGAGGGCGCGCCACCGCCTGCCGGGCCAGGATCCGGGGCCAGTCGAAGCCGGCCCAGATCGGCAGCGGCTCCGCCGCGGTCAACCACTCGACACACCGGCTGCGCAGCCGTGCCGGATCAAGCGGCAGCACGCCGGCACGCTGCAGCTGCCGCAGGGCCGCCTCGCCGGCGGCCATGCCGGTGCCCGCCACCGCGCCCAGGCGCAGGCTCAGCGCCGGGCGCCCCGCTGCCCGGCGCTGCACGGCCAAGGCATCGAGAAAGCCGTTCGCCGCGGCATAGTTGGCCTGGCCGGCGGCCCCGAACACGGCGGCGATCGAGGACACCATCAGGAAAAAATCGAGGTCGCAGTCGGCGCTCAGGCGATCCAGCCACCACGCGCCGCCCGCCTTGGCGCCGAACGCGTCCGCAAAGTCCGCGGCCTGCATCTGCCGGAACGACACATCGGCCAGCCGGCCCGCCGCATGGACGATACCGGCCAGCGGCGCATGATCACGCGCCAGCCGCTCGAACAGCCGCCTGACCGCCTCGCCCTCGCTCATGTCGGTGCGAAGGACCGTCAGGCGCGCCCCCTGCGCCGCCGCCAGGGCCCGCAGCGGCGCGAGGCCCGCCTCGGTATCGCGGCGTGCGGCCAGCACCACATCGCGTGCGCCCAGCTCGATCAGCGCCTGGGCCAACAAGCGACCCAGCGCCCCGGTGCCACCGGTGACCAGGTAGCTGCGATCGGCACGCACGCTCGCCGCGCCGGGCCGCGCTGTCACGCGACGCTCGACCAGGCGCGGCACCTGGACCTCGCCGTCGACCCAGCGGCGTTCCCAGTCCTCGCCCCGCTCGATGCCGATCTCGGCCAGCAGCGCCGCAGCGCGCGGGGCGGCGGCGTGGCGAAGGTCCAGACCGATCAGCGTGAGCGGCAGGCCGGCTTCCTCTTCACGCAGCGAGCGGCACAGGCTGGCCAGGCAAGACGCCAGCGGCGGGTAAGCGTCGCTGCCGCTGGCGACGACGCAATAAAGGCGCGGGCCCGGGCCGCCGGGGTCCGGCGCCAGCCGCTGCACCAGCCGAAGAAATCCATGCAGGCGCTCCGGGTCGGGCAGCCCCGCCGGTTCGCTCGGGCTGTAGATCACCGCATCGATGCCGGCGACCTCGAGCGCCTCCGGCAGCCGGTCCACGGACAGCGTTTGCACCACGCCACCCGCCGCGGCCAGGCCCTGCGACAGGCAGCCGGCAAAGGCCGCGTCCTCGACCAGCAGCAGCCAACGTTTCTCCAGGGGCCGGGCCGGCGCCGCCGGCGTCGCCTCGATCCAGTCGATCGAGTAATCCCTGTCGGCGGCGCTGGCGCCGCGCTGCACATCGGGCAGCCAGTGGCGCTCGCGCTCGAAGGGATGCAGGGGCCATGACAGCCGCGGCGGATCCTGCGGCACCGGGCGTGGCCAGTTCAGCGGCAGCCCCGACAGATAGAGGCAGCGCAAGGTGTCCGCAAAGGCGCTGAGGTCGTCGCGCGGCCGCAGCAGGCCGCGCCACTGCACCCGATCGGCCCCTGGCAGCAGCTTGGCCATGCCGACCAGCTGCTCATACGGGCCGATCTCCAGCGCCAATCGGCCGGGCGCGGCGGTCCAGTCCTCGCTGCCGGCCAGCGCCGCCACCGCCTGCTCGAACCGCACGGCGCCGGACACATGGGACACCCAGTAGGCCGGGTCGGTCAGCTCGACATCGGCAACGCGCCCCAGGGCGGACGACAGGAAGCCGATGCGCGGCCGGGCGAAACGGGTTTGCCGCACCACCTGCTCGAACTCGCCCAGCATGGGCGCCATCATCGGCGAGTGGAAGGCATGCGACACGCTCAGCGGCACGCAGCGCAGCCCGCTGTCTTCGGCCAGGCGGGCCAGGCGTTCGATCGATGCCGGCGTGCCGGACAGCACATGGTTGGTGGGACCGTTGATGACCGCGATCGCGGCCTCGCCGCCGCTGGCACGCACCAGCGCCTCGGCACGTTCGCGGTCGGCGAACACCACCAGCATGCGGCCGCTGGCGCAACGTTGTTCCATCAAGCGGCCGCGGTAGACGATCATGCGCGCCGCATCCTGCAGATCGAATACCCCGGCCAGCACCGCGGCCGCGTATTCGCCGATGCTGTGGCCGAGCACGAACTGCGGCTGCAGGCCCAGCGTCTGCAGAAACTGCGACAGCGCGTATTGCAGACAGAAGATCGCCGGCTGGGTGTGCCCGGTGGCATGCAGCGACGGCGCCTCACCCCAGATCACCGGCAGGATGGAGTGACCCAGGTGGCGTGCCAGCTCCCGGTCACAGTCTTCCAGCAAGGCGCGGAAGGCCGGCTGCGTGTCATGCAGCGCCCGCCCCATCTGCACATACTGCGAGCCCTGCCCCGTGAACAGCCATGCCATCGCCGGGAGCGCCGACACCGGCTCGGCCGGGGCTGCCCGGCAGGCCGCGTCCAGCTGCTGGAGCAGCGTGTCGCGGTCGGTGGCGACAAAACCGGCCCGGTAGGGATAGTGGGTGCGGCCGGCGTTGAGCGCTTCACAGGCATCCGCCCAGGCGCTTTCGCGGGCAAAGAAGTCGCGATGGCGCGCCAGCAGCGCCTGCAGCGCGGTGGGGCTCTTGGCCGAGACGGTGAGCCAGCGCGCCACCGGCGCCGCGGCAGCGGGTTGCTGTGGCGCCGGCCCGCGTGCCGGCACGGCGCTGCAGGCGTCCTGCAGGATCAAGTGGGCATTGGTGCCGCTGAAGCCGAAACTGCTGACCCCGGCGTAATACGGCGTCTCGGGGGACAGCTGCAGCGCGACCGGCCGATCCACCACCTCCAGGCCGGCGTTCCAGTCGACATGCGGCGTGCGCTGCCCGAGGTTGATCTGCGCCGGCAGCAGCCGGTGCTGCAAGGCCAGCACGACCTTGATGACACCGGCGACGCCGCTGGCCGCTTCGAGATGGCCGATGTGGGCCTTGATCGATCCCACCCGCAGCGGCTCGTGCCGGTCCTGGCCCGCGCACAAGGCCTGCTGCAAGGCCTTGGCCTCGATCGGATCGCCCAGCGAGGTGCCGGTGCCGTGCGCTTCGACATAGCGGACGGCGGCCGGCGCCACCCGGGCCTTCTTCAAGGCCGCCGCGATCAGGGCCTGCTGCGCGTGGCCATTGGGCACCGTCAGCCCGCTGCTGGCGCCGTCCTGGTTGACATGGCCGGCGCGGATCACCGCCAGCACCGGGCAGTTCTCCGCCACCGCATCGCTGAGCCGCTTGAGCACCAGCAGGCCGCAGCCCTCGCCGCGCACCAGGCCGTCGGCCGCGGCGCTGAAGGGGCTGCAGCGGCCGCTGGCGCTGAGCACCTTGTTCTGCGCCAGTGCAATGCTGGGCTCGGGCGTCAGCAGGACATTGACCCCGCCGGCCAGCGCGGTGTGGCATTCGTCGTTCACCAGGCTCCGGCAGGCCTGGTAGATCGCCACCAGCGACGACGAGCAGGCCGTGTCGATGGCCAGCGCTGGGCCGTTGAAGCCGTAGTGGTAAGCCAGCCGGCCGGCCGCCGAATTCATCGAGGTGCCGGTGATGGAGTAGGCATCCTGGCTCGCCTCGCGCTCCGGACTGAAGCTCATCACCGCGTATTCGCTGGAGCTGATGCCGACGAACACGCCGACCGGCTGACCGCGCAAAGCGCCCGCGGGCAGCAGCGCCTGCTCCAGCGCCTCATGGCTGACCTCCAGCAAGAGGCGTTGCTGGGGGTCCATCTGCTGCGCCTCACGCGGCGAGATCCCGAAGAACTTCGCATCGAAGCGGTCCGCGTCGGGCAGGTAGCCCGCGCGACGTGCATAGGTCTTGTACGGCGTGCCGGGCACCGGGCCGTAGTACTCGTCGATGTCCCAGCGATCCGGCGGCACCTCCGAAATCGCTTCGCGTCCCTCGCTCAGCAGCGACCACAAGGCCGCCGGGCTGTCCGCTCCGGGCATGCGGCAGGCCATGCCGACGATGGCAATCGGCTGGTCCAGGCGCGCCGACAGCGCCTGGATGTGCTGCCGGCTCTGCTGGATGATCTCGTGCTGCCGCGCCAGCAGCTCGGCCTGGGTCTGTTGTGTCGTTTCCATCAACGATCCTCGAGCAGGGCTTGCATGGCCCGCAGTTCCTGTTCCATGTCGTCCACGCTGGGGGCCTGCACGCCGGCTGCCGCCGGCTCTTGGGTGCGGACCTCCTGGGGCAAAACGCCCTCCCCGGCCGGCTCCAGCCGGGTGGCGACCCAGGCCCGCAGGCGGGCCAGATCGGCGTTGTCGAACACATCCACCGAGGACACCGCCAGCCCGGTGTGGGCCGACAGCTTCTCGGCGAACGACAGGGTGAGCAGCGAATCCATGCCCAGATCCTGAAAGCCGGTGTGCAGATAGCTGAGCCGGTCGCCGCCCAGCCCCAGCACCTCGCGCAGCACGCCGAACAGCTGCGCCTCGAGGAAAGCGGCGCGGCGCGGCGGCGGCAAGGCCAGGTAGTCGCTGCGGAAGTCGGCCGCGGCCTGCCGGCGGCCGGCCGCCCCCGCCGGGCTGTCATCGGCCGTACCGACCTGCTCGAACAAGCCGTCCAGCCAGCTGAAGCGGTAGATGGGCTTGAAGCGCGGCCAGTCGATGTCGAGCAGCGCGGATTCGGCCCCGGGCAGCGGCCCGGTCAATACGGCCGCGAGCTGGTGCACATCGAAGCTGCGCACGCCGACGCGCCGTGCGGCTTCCTTGCCTGCCGCGTCGAGCATGCCGCTGTCCACCGGCCCGAGCTGCACCAGCGAGGCCGCCAGCCCGTGAGCCCGCCGCAACTGCACGACCCGGTCGGCGAAGTGATTCGCCAGCACGTAGTGCGCTTTCTGTCGGGCGCCCCACAAGCCCACCATGGTCGACAGCACCAGAAAGGATTTCAGGTCGCGAGCTGCATGCCGGTGCAGGTGCCAGGTGCTGGCCAGCTTGGCCGTCACCACCTCGCGCAGATCGCCCGGGGCGCTCGCGCTCAAGAGGCGGTCGCCGCCGATGCCGGCCGAATGGATCAGGTGGTCGATCGACAGGCCCTCGCTCTGCAGCCCGTCGAACAGAGCCGCCACTTGCCCGGCGTCGGCCAGATCGGCCGCCCGGGCGATCACCCGCGCCCGCTGCCCGCGCAGGGCCTGCAAGCGGTCCAGCCGGGCTGCGCTCAAGGCCTGCCGGCTCACCAGCACCAGGGTGTCGACCCGCGGAGCCAGCGCCTGGGCCAGCGCGTAGCCGATGCCGCCCAGGCCGCCGGTGATCAGCACCGTGCCGTCCGCGGGGGCCGCCGGCAAGGACTCGCCCGGGGGCGGCTCCTGACGCTGGCGGGCCAGCGGCTGCAGCTTGGGCGCATAGGGCATGCCGCCGCGCACCGCGAGGTAGCGCAGCGCGCCGGGCTGGCGGATGTGCGCCAGCACGCGATCGATGTCGCCCGGCTCCCCCTGCACGTCGATGACACCACCGATGCGCCCGGGATACTCCAGCGCCGCACACTTGATAACGCCGGTCATGACCGACTCGGCCAGGCCCGCCAGCCGATCGGTTTCGTTCACGCGCTCGGCCTGCGTGGTCACGCACCACAGCCGCGCCTGCCGGGTGGCCTCGTGGCCCAGCCAGTGGCGGCATACCGCGATCATCGATTCATACAGCGGTGTCGCCGCCGCGACCGGATCGGTGTCCTCGTGTCCCGGCGCGGCCGGCAAACACAGCAGGTGGTCGAACACCGTGTCGGCCGGCACGCTGTCCATCGTGCTCGCGGCTTGCCACGACAAATCGATGCAGGTCGCGCCCTGCCGCCGGAGCTGCTCGACCCAGGGCCGGCCGGGGCCGTCATGCACCACCAGCCAGTGCTCGCCGCGCGAGCCGCGCGCCGCCTGGGCCACGATCAAGGCCTCGGCGCTGAGCGGGTGCGGCAGCAAGGTACGCACCGTCTCGAAGCGCTGCGCCGTGAGCTGCTGCGCCCACTGCTCCGGCGCCAGCACCGCGTAGTCAGGCCGCAGGACATGGTCTTCGAAACGCCACCAGCCTTCGGTCATGCCGAAGCTGATGTCGGCGCTCAGCTGCGGCTTGATGCACTCGCGCAGCAGCAGGCAGCCAGCCGGCGCCAGCAGATCGCGCACATGGCGCAAGGTGTCGGCGATGGAGCGCGTGGCATGCAGCACATTGGCCGCGATGACGATGTCGAAGGAGCCCGGGTCGAAATGCTGGGCGGCGACCGGCTGTTCGATGTCGAGCAGGCGGTAGTCCAAAAAGCGGTGCTCGCCGAACAGCGTGCGCGCGCGCTCCAGGAACAGCGGCGAGATGTCGGTATAGCAATACGTCGCCACCGGCATGCCGCGCAAGGCGTCCAGCACGCTGCGGGTCGTGCCGCCGGTGCCGGCGCCGATCTCCAGGATGCGCAAGGGCCCGCGGTCGCCCAGCGCTGCGACCAGCTGGCCGAGCTGTCCGTTGAGCACGCGCGAGATCGGCGAGTCGATGTAGACGGCCTCGCTGCCTTGCATCGACGCGCCGCCGAACAGCACATCCAGCGGCTCGCGCCGTCCGCGCAGCACCTCGGCGAGCGCGCTGCCGCAGCGTTGCATGAACGCCGTTTCGGCCTCGAAGCGCGGATGGTGTTGTGCCAGGGCGCCGAAGTCCGCCGGCCCCTGCACGGGCACCGGCTGGCGCGCCAGCACCGCCATCAGGTGGGCACACAGGCGCTGCTGGGCCGCCACCACGCCGCTGCCCGCGATGGCCTGCGCGGCATCCTCGGCGCGGGCCGGCAGTCGCAGCTCGTCGAGCACCTGGGAGATGAGCGCCAGGCAGACCTGCTCGACGCGCTCGCGGTAGCGGTTGTACTCGGCCAGTCCGAAACGCTCGGCCCAGGTGGTGGACGGTTCGCAGCGCTCCAGCACCTCGGCGAGGGCCGCCAGCGCGGGCCGCGGGGCCATCGAGGCGGGCGCCGGCCACGCGGCCGGCAGCCAGCGCTGGGCGTAAAAGCAGTCCGGCGACAGCGCCGTCTTGTTCGCCGCCGGTGTGTCGGCCAAGGGCCTGAACAACGCATCGGCGATATGGCCGAGCGGGCGCTGCTGCGCATCGGCAATGGCGATGTCGAAGCGATACCCGTCGGCGCTGTCCTGGCGGGTCAGCCGCACCTGCAAGGCGTCCGGCAGCTCGTCGGGCAGCACCACCTCGCCGATGGCGGCCAGCAGATGGATGCCGTCGCCGGCCTCGCGCCCGCCGGCGCTGGCCTGGAAGCAGCCGTCCAGCACCAGCGCCATGCGCTGCAGGGCATCGAGGCTGGTCTCGCCCGCCAAGCGGATGTGGCCCTCCAGTTGCCCGCCGTCGTGCCGCTGCAGGTGGGTGACGCAGCGAAACGCTGCGCCGAGCTCGACGCCCGCGGCCTCGTGGCCGGCGTACAAGGCCGCCAGGTCGAGGGCGCGCCCGTGGCCGGCCAGGGCCGGCATGCCGGGCGGCAGCGCCACGGCTGCCGCCTCGGGCGGACAGCTCGCGCTGACGTGGCGGGTCCAGGCCGATTCCGGCAGGTCAGCGGCCCGGCTCCACCAGCTCAGCTCCGCGCCCTGCGGGCCCGGCTGGACCTGCAGCACGTGGTCGCGCCCGGGCAGGTCGATATCGACCGGGTGATGGAACCCGAGCGCCGCCAGCCGGGGCCGCGGCCGGCCCAGCGCGTCGCCAGCCAGCCGCCGCATCAGCTCGATCAGCAGCGAGGCCGGCAGCAGGCGCCGCCCGCGCACCCGGTGCTGGTCGATGAACTCCAGCCAGGGCGAGGCGAGATCGAGCCCATAGGCGATGCGGCCGTCCGGCTGCGCGAGCTTGCTGCGCACCAGCGGATGGAGGTGCTCGTCCCCGGGTCCGCCATGCGCCCTCAGCAGCGTTTCGAGACGCGGTGACTTGAAGGTCTTGCGCTCGAAACAGCGCCGCGGAAAGTCGACCACGACGGCAGGCGCCTGCCGGTACAGCGGCGACCAGTCGATGTTCACCCCGGCGTTGAACAGGGCGGCCAAGGCGCGCCGCAGCTCGGCCGGACTGCCCAGCGCATGAAACTCCGCCGCGGCCGGCAGCCGCAGTGGCGGCGTCCCCTGCCCCAGCAGGATCGCGCCCGCCTCGGTAGGCAGCCCGTCGGGCGCCCTCTCGGCAGGCCGGCTTCCATCGGCTTCGAGCAGGGTCAGCTCGTCCGTGCCGCTGACATAGGCCCCGGCAGCAGGCGCCTCGGCGCCGGCCAGCCAGGCGCGCACCGGGTCAGGGGCAATGCCTTGCAGGACCAGCTGATCCGGGAACACCGCGAAGGCCGCCAGCTGGCGCAGCAGACCGCGGTGCGCCTGGGCGAGATCGCCGCCGTCCGTGGGCCTAGCGCCGGCCAGCGCGTGCAGGCGCCCGGCATCGTCATGGCAGGAAAGGAACAAGACGATGCGGCGACGCGGCGACGCCGCGGTGCGACTGTCCAGCGCACGCCGCAGGCGCGAGGCCAGCTCGGCGGGGTCGCGTCCGGTGACCGCGATGCGCTCGGGCAAAGCCAGCCGTCGCCGCGTCGAGGTGTGGCTGAGGGCCGACACGGCCGTGGCCGGCCGGGCGTCCAGATAGGCCAGCATGTCCTCGGCATGCTGGCGCAGCGCCCGGGGCGATCGGGCGCTGAGCGCGAGCACCTGTTCCTCGTGGTCCGGCATGTCGCTCGACGCTGCCGAGGGCGACGGCGGCGCTGCCACGATGACATGCGCATTGGTGCCGCTGAAGCCGAAGCTGCTGACGCCCGCATGCAGCGGGCCCTCGCCCCGGCGCACCAGCGGACTGGGCCGGCGGGCAATGCGGAACACCTCGCCGTCCCACTCGATCTTCGGATTCAGCTGTTCGAAACCGGGCTGGGGAGGCGCTTCGCCGCGCGCCACCACCAGCGCGGCCTTGATCAGGCCGGCGATGCCGGCGGCCGCTTCGAGGTGGCCGAGGTTGGCCTTGACGCCGCCGAGCTGCAGCGGATGCTCGACATCGTGACCCTCGGCAAACACCGCCGCCAGCGCGCGCGCCTCGATCGGATCGCCCAGGCGGGTGCCGGTGCCATGCGCCTCGACATAGCTGACGTCGCCCGGCGTCAGCCCGGCGCGCCGCAGCGCCGCGCGGATCACCGCTTCCTGCGCGCTGCCGTTGGGCACCGTCAGTCCGCTGCTGTGGCCATCGTGATTGATCGCGCTGCCCTTGATGAGCGCGTGGATGCGGTCGCCGTCGGCCAGCGCGTCCGCCAGGCGCTTCAAGACCAGGACCCCGCAGCCTTCACCGCGCACATAACCCTGGGCCCGTGCATCGAACACATGGCAGTCGCGCTCGCGGGTCAGCATGCGCGCGCGGGAGAAATTGATGCCCGCATGCGGCGTCAGGATGGCGTTGACGCCAGCCGCCAGCGCCAGCCGGCACTCGCCCTGGCGCAGCCGGCTGCAGGCCTCGTGCACCGCCACCAGCGACGAAGAACAGGCGGTGTCGATGGACAGCGACGGCCCGTTGAAATCGTAGAAGTAGGACAAGCGCCCGGCCGCCATGCTGAGCGAATTGCCGGACGCCACATAGGCATTGGCATGCCGGGCATCGGAGAGCAAGGCCATGCCGTAGTCCTGGCTGCCGATGCCGACGAAAACCCCGGTATCGCTGCCACGCAGAGCACCGATGTCGAAGCCCGCGTCCTCCAGGGCCAGCCAGCTCTGCTCGAGCAGCAGGCGCTGTTGCGGATCGAGGTTCTCCGCCTCCAGCGCCGACAAGCCGAAAAACTCGGCATCGAAGTCGTAGATCTGCTGCAGCAGGCCGGCATAGGGCGTCACCAGCTTGCCGACGGCGTTGTAGTCGGGATCGACGAATTGCCGCTTGCTCCAGCGATCGGCCCCCACTTCGACGACACCGCTGCGGCCGGCCTGCAGCAGATCCCAGTAGGCGTCGACACCGTCCACCTGGCCGGGAAAGCGGCAGGCGATGCCGATGATGGCGATATCGCACGGCTGCTCATGCAGCGCCAGCCTGTCGCTCAATTGGCGGATGGTCTTGATGGATTGCAGCAGCAGGTCTTTGCTGGCTTCGGTCACGATGTGGCTCCCAGTCGGTCCACGCGTTCAATTTCAGCGGCCAGGAGGCGCGCCAGGTCTTCTTCGCTGCGCTGGCGCAGCGGGGTGTCGTCCGCTTCCGCCGGCGCGGGCACAGCGGCGAAGCAGCGCTTGAGCGGGCCTTCGGCCAGCCAGTCGGCGAGCGCGGCGGCGGTCGGGCGATCGAAGGCGATGGTCGGCGGCAGCGGGCTGCGCAATTCGCCTTCGAGCTTCTTGTGCAGCACCGTCGCATGCAGCGAATCGATGCCCAGCTCGGCAAAGCCGTCGCCATCGGCGATCGAGGCGGCCGCATCGGCCCGCCCCAGGCACTCGGCGACCATCTGCTTGAGGCTGTCGCGCAGCTGGCGCAGGCGGCGCTCCGGTGCCAGCCCGGACAAGCGCTGCGCCAGCGCCCCCCCGGGCGGACCCGGCGGCGCGGCCTGCGCCGGTGGCGCCAGTCCGGCGCACAGGGGCGTGGGCGGGGTGTGGCTGAGGTATCGATCCCACGCCATGCCGAACACACCGACCGTTGCAGGCAAGGCCGCCTCGTCGGCGCCCATCGCCAGCAGTGTCCCGAGCACCGGCAGGTAGTCCGCCGCCCCGTACACCGACAGGCCGAGTTGCCGATAACTGGACGCCAGCCCGCTCCCGGCGCGGCTTGCCATGCCGGCGCCGGACCAGGGTCCCCACTGGATGGCGAGGCCAGGCCGGCCGCAGGCACGCCGGTGTGCGACCAGGCGCTCCGCCAAGGCATTCGCCAAGGCATAAGCCGACTGGCCCGCCTGGCCCAGCAGGGCCGACAGCGAGGAAAACACCACGAACTGCTCCAGCGGCTGGTGCGAGGTCGCCAGGTGCAAATTCCAGGCGCCGACGAATTTGGCGCGCAGCACCTGCTCCACCCGCTCCCAGGCTTGCTGCCCGAACAAGCCGTCATCCAGCGTGGCGGCGCAGTGAAACACCCCGGCCAGCGGCGGCGCTGCGGACAGGCCGGCGGCCAGCGCCTGGCGCAGGCTCTGCAGGTCGGCGACATCGACGCTCAGCGTGTCGATGCGGGCGCCATGCGCCTGGCCCAGGCGCTGCAGCTGCGCCGCCTGTGCGGCGTCGGGCGCACGCCGATTGAGGTTGACGATGTGGCGCGCGCCGCGCTCCAGCAGCCAGCCGATCAGGGACAGGCCCACACCGCCGAGCCCGCCGCTGACGAGATAGCTGCGCCCGGGCGAGAGACGGAAATCGGTGCCTGCGGCCGAGGGCGTCAGGCGCGCCAGCCGAGGCACCGCCACGCCCTCGCGCGACACCACACACACCGGCTCGCGGGTGTTCAGCAGCGTTTCGACATGGCGCGACAACAGCGCGGCGGCATCGGCCTGGCACTCGACCAGGGTGGCGCTGAAGCCGGGTCGCTCCTTGGCGAGGCAGGCCAGCAGCGCCGACCAGTGCGGGGAAGCCTCGCCGGCGAAACCGTCCGAGCCACCGACAAGCAGCAGGTGCCCGCTGGTCAGCGTGGCCGTCCCCAGCGCCGACCAGGCCCGCGCCAGCCCGTCCAGCCAGGCCGCCATGCCGCCTTCGGACAAGGGCTGCAGCGGCTCCAGGCACAGCACGGTGCGCTCGAAGCGCCCTGGCAGGCCGGCCAGCTGGTCCAGGCCCGCCTCGACCAGCCGCACGCCGCGCGTCAACAAGGCCTCGCGCAGCCGCTGGTGCAGCTCGCCGCCCTCGCCCTGGCGCAACAGCAGGACCTCCCGCACGGGCGCGCCCGGCTCGGCCGACGCCGCCTGCCAGCGCCGGACGTAGCAAGCCGGTCCCGCCTGCCGGGGCGGACCGAAGGCCTGGGCCAGGCCGGTGCTGTCGGCCAGCGGGCGTTCGGTGTACCAGCAGAACACCGGCTCGAAGCGCCGCGGCGCCAGTGCGCGCGACGGGCCCTCGTCACCGCGCTCGACGATCACGTGGGCATTGGTGCCGCTGAAGCCGAAGGAACTGACCGCCCCCAGCAGCCGACCGGTGCCGCCGAGCGGCCGTGACGCCGCAGCGATCTCGATGTGTTCGCTGGCCTCGATGTATGGATTCAGCGTGCTGAAGTGAAGCTGCCCCGGCACGGCGCGCCGGCGCAGGCAAGCCACCAGCTTGAGCAGCCCGGCGAGGCCGGAGGCGGCTTCCGTGTGGCCGATGAAGGCTTTCACGGTGCCCAGCTGCAGCGGCGCGGTGCGCGGCACGCCATCGGCATACACGGCCCGCAAGGCGTGGTATTCGATCGGGTCGCCCAGCGGCGTCCCGGTGCCGTGCGCCTCGACCAGCGCCACCTGTTCCGCCGCGACACCGGCATCGCGCAGCGCCGCGCGCATCACGGCCTCCTGCGCGCGGCCGCTCGGCGCCGTCAAACCGCTGCTGCGGCCGTCGTGATTGACCGCGCTGCCGCGGATGACGGCATGCACCGTGTCCTGGTCGGCCCGGGCATCGGCCAGGCGTTTCAGCACCAGCACCACACAGCCCTCGGCCCGCACATAACCATCGGCGCGCGCATCGAAGGCCGCGCAACGCCCTTGCCGCGACAGCGCACGCGCCTTGGCGAGCAGCACGAAGGTGTCGGGCGACACCAGGGCATTGACACCGCCCACCACGGCCAGGGTGTTGCGGCCGCTGCGCAGGTGCTGCACCGCCGCGTCCAGCGCGACCAGCGAGGAGGAGCAGGCGGTGTCGCAGGCGATCGCCGGCCCTTGCAGACCGAACACATGCGCCACCCGCCCCGGGATGATGTTCATCGATTGGCCGGTGGGCATCAGCCCGGTGTGCTCGCCGTCCATCACCGAGCGGCACAGCGGCCCGTATTCGTTCTGGCCGATGCCGAAAAACACCGCAGCATCCTGGGCCTGGGCCTGGGCCTGGGCCTGGGCCGTGTCGCCGGCGAGCAGTGTCGAAGGATCGATGCCGGCATCCTCGAAGGCCCGCCAGGTGGTCTGCAGCGCCAGCCGCTGCTGCGGGTCCATGAAGCCGGCCTCGCGGCGCGACAGACGGAACACCTCGGGATCGAACGCCGCGATGTCACCCAGGTAGCCGCCGGCCAGGCTGTAGGCCTTGCCCGGCGTGTCGTCGGGCGCCCAGTAACGGTCCAGATCGAAGCGGTGCGCGGGCTGGGGATCGATCTGGTCCTTGCCGCTGCGCACCGCCTGCTCCAGCCGCTCCCAGAGCTGCTGCGGCGAATCGGCGCCCGGCAGGGCGCAAGCCATGCCGATGATGGCAATCGCACCGTCGTCGGGCAGGGGCTCGGCCTCGGCGAGCGCCGGCTTGGGACGCGCCTGCGACCACTTGGCCGCCAGGTCCTCCGCCAGCGCCTTCAGGCTCGGGTGGTCGAAGACCACGGTCGGCCGGCAAGCCACACCCAGGCGCTGGCGGATCTTCTGGCTCAGCTCCACGCTGAGCAGGGAGCTGAGTCCCAGTTCCGGCATCGGCCGCGTCTCGGCGGCCTGCGGCAGGCGCTGGCCCACCAGGTCGCCGGCCAGATCGCGCAGCAAGGCCAGGGTCGCGGCGCTGCTCGAGAAGTCGCCTTCGGCGGCCGGTACCCTGCCGCTCTCGGCTTGGCGGGGTATTGCGGCCGTCAGGGCGCCGAAGCCGCGCAGGTGTTTGTCCGGCGTCACGCTCTGCGCATAACGCCGCCAGTCGACATCGACCACTTGCAGCTGCGCCCGCTCGACCGCCATCAGGCGCTCGAGCAGCTGCAGGCCTTGCGCCGGCTCGATCAGCTTCAGGCCCAGGGCGGCAAAGGCACCCTGGTTCTGCTTGACGATCATGCCGACCCGCGCCCAGGGGCCCCAGGCGATGCTGCGGGTGGTCCGGCCCTGGCGGTTGCGCTCGGCGCTGAGGGCATCGAGCAAGCGGTTCGCCATGGCATACGGCGCCATCGACGCCGTGCCCCAGCTGCCGGCGATGGAAGAAAAGTAAACCTGGAAGTCCAGCGCCTGCCCTGAGGTCAAGCGGTCCAGGTGCAGCGCGCCGAGCGCCTTGGCGCCGATGATGCGCTCGATGCTCGCGCGGTCCAGTTGCGGCAGCCCAAGCGGCTCATTGGATCCCGCCGCATGGAAGATGCCGCGCAACTGCGGACCGCCCTGCCCCAGCACTTCCAGCCCGCGCGCCACGGCGGCGGCGTCGGCCAGATCGGCCTCGACCAGTTCGACCCGGGAACGCGGATACGCCGTGCGCCAGCGTGCCAGCAGCTCCGCGCGTGCCGGCGCCGCAGCCGCAGCACGGCGCCCGAACACCCCGACGCGCGCCACGCCGCGCTTCAGCAGGTGCTCGACCAGCACACTGCCGATGCCCCCCATGCCGCCGGTCACCAGGTAGGTGGCCTCCGGACGCAAGGGCAGCGGCGCCGGCAGCGTTTCGGTGAAACGCTGCAGCAGCGGCACGTGGCGCACGCCGCCGCGATAGGCCACCTCATCCTCGGCGCCATGGACGATCTCATCGACCGCCTGCTGCAGCGCCCCGGGTTGCGCATCGATGTCGATGCAGCCGCCCCAGGCCGCCGCCTGCTCCAGCGACAGCGACTTGCCCAGCCCGGCCAGCGGCGCCTGCGCCAGATCGAGCGGCGCGCTATCGCCGGGCAGCCATTGCGCATGGCGTGTGATCAGCCACAGGCGCGGCGGCTGCGGCAAGCGGATCACCGCAGCGGCCAGCGCCAAGGCCGTGCACCAGCGATCGAGCCAGCCCGGCCCGGTGGCCGCCTGGCTGGCCGGCAGATAGGCCACCGCGTCGAAGCTGCCCTGCTCGCGCAGGCGCTCGGCCAGCGCCTGGGGCGCCCAGCCGCCGCGGGCCTCCACGGGCAGGCGGCTCAGCTGCACCGACACACCGCCCGGCAAGGCGGGCAGCGCCGTGTCGCCCTCGGTGACGAGCAGCAGCCGCACCGGCCGTCCGGCATGGCGCGCCAGCGGCACGGGATGCCAAGCGCGCTCATAGACCGATGCCTCGATGCCGGACCCGGGTGGCGCCCCGACGAACTCGTCGGGCCGCAACTGCAGGATCTCCTCGCGCAAGCCGAGCGCCAGCTGCACCAGTTGCGGCTTGGAAAGACCTTCGATCTGCTCAAGAAAATTGGGCACTGCCTTGTTCCTCTCCC
Source organism: Aquabacterium sp. A7-Y (assembly GCF_026153205.1). Classification (GTDB taxonomy): domain Bacteria; phylum Pseudomonadota; class Gammaproteobacteria; order Burkholderiales; family Burkholderiaceae_C; genus Caldimonas. The sequence continues at coordinate 57,431 of NZ_JAPFBW010000011.1, forward strand.
TTGTGCACGCCGCGTCGGCTCATCACGTCGACAGGCTCTCGACGAGCCCACTCACCGAGCGTTCGCCCTTGACCAGTCCCTGCGGCCGCGAGCAATCGCGGTGTTCGAAGGCATAGGTCGGCAGCACCTGCCGCCTGAAGCCGTCGCGTTCGAAATACACCGACCAGTCGAGCGTGCGCCCGCCGGCCCACAGCGCCCCGAGGGCCTGTTGCCAAGCGGCCTCATCCAGACCGACCGACGCATCCAGCCACGTGCTCGAGCCCCCCTGCGTATCGCGCAGGCACAGCAGACCGGCTGGAGCCGTGGCCGGCTCGAGCGGAATCCGCCCCAGCTGTGACGGGGCCGCCGGAGCGCCGCGCAGCCACTGGTCGAGGGCCTCCTGCAAGGGCAGGCCCGCCCACAGCACGGCCGCCACCAGCCACAGGCCGTCCTGGTGGAAGATGCGCTCCGGCTGCACCCCGAGCTCGTCCAGGCAGCGTGCCGTGGCGTAGTGGATGCCGAACCAGGCCAGCTCACGCCCGCGCTCCTGCGCCGCGTCAGCGTGCCGGCGCGCTGCTGTCTGCACCTCCTGCAGCGCCGTGCTGAAGCGGTGCTGCCCACGCCATGGCGCCCCTGACACCGACGGCAGCGTCGGGCCGGGGGCAAAACAGAAGCCGACCTGGTCGATCGCCGCCGGCAACACCGCCCGTCCGCTGCGCAGCGTTTCGCGCAGGCCGGCCAGCTGCGCCAGCAGGTCGTCGCGGTCGCTCGGATACAGGCACTGGGTGTGCTCGAAGCGGCAGCGCCCGACCAGGGTCGAATAGCAGATCTCGCTCAGCCGAAGCGCGTCGTCCGCCCCGGCCGGCAGGCGCTGCAGATGCTCGATATGGCGTTCACACAAGGCCGCCAGCGCCGCTCGGCTGCGTGCCGACAGGGCGAAGATGCCGCCGCCTTCCAACCGGGTCGCCGGCCGTGCCGGCGCGGTGTCGTGCGCTGCCACGATGAGGTGGGCATTGGTGCCGCTGAAGCCGAACGAGCTGACGGCACACACCAGGGCGCCGTCGCCGGCGGGGGTCAGCGGCTGCGGTGCGGTGGGGATGCGGATCGCCTGTGCATCGATCTCCAGATGCGGATTCAGCGCCGTCAGGTGCAGCGTGGGCGGGATGGTGCGATGTTTCATCATCAGCAGCACCTTGACCAGGCCGGCCACGCCGGCGGCACTTTCGGTGTGCCCGATGTTGCTTTTGACGGCCCCGACATACAGAGGGTTGGCGGCATCGTGATGGGCGCCATAGGTCTGCTTCAGGGCCGCCATCTCGATCGGATCGCCCAGCTGTGTGCCGGTGCCGTGCGCCTCCACATAAGACACCTGGGAAGGAGGGATGCCGGAGCGCGCCAGCGCCGTTTCGATCAGGGCCGCCTGCTGGCGGCTGCTCGGCGCGGTGATGCCCTGCCCCTGGCCGTTGTGGTTGACCGCGCCGCCCTTGATGACCCCCCAGATGACATCACCGTCGGCCACGGCGTCGGCCAGGCGCTTGAGCAGCACCATGGCGCAGCCGTCGGAGCGCACATACCCGTCCGCGCTGGCGTCGAAGCTGCGGCAGCGCCCGCTGGGCGACAACATGCCGGCCTTGGACAGGACGATGTTGTTGGCCGGCGAAAGAATCACGTTCACGCCGCCCGCCAGCGCCACCCGGCACTCGCCCTGGCGCAGGTGTTGCGCCGCCACGTGCACCGCCACCAGCGACGACGAACAGGCGGTGTCGACCGCCATGCAGGGGCCCTGCCAGTTCAGCAGGTAGGCGATGCGCCCCGGGATCGCGCTGACGTGGTGCCCGGGCCCCATCAGGCCGGTGAGCGCCTTGGCGTGGCGCTGCGACAGGTCGGCGAAGTCCGAGGGCCCCGGTCCGATGAAAATGCCGGCGCTCGCCGCCAGGGCCTGCGGCGTGTAGGCGGCCGACTCGATGGTCTCCCAGGCCACTTCGAGCGCGATGCGCTGCTGCGGATCCATGTACTCCGCTTCACGGTCGCCGATGCCGAAAAAGCGGTTGTCGAAGCCGTGCACATCGCTCAGCTGGCCGCCCTCGTTGGCGTACATCTTGCCGTCCTCGGTGCTGCCCGGCGCATAAAAGCGCGGCACCTCCCAGCGCGATCCGTCGAAGGACTGCACCAGGTCGAAGCCGCCGGCCAGCCGCTCCCAGAAGGCGTCGATGCCATCGGCGCCGCCCGGCATGCGGCAGCTCATGCCGATGATGGCGATAGCGTCGTCGCCGGCCGCTGGCGTCGCAGCCGCAGGCCGTGGCGCCGCCTCCGCTGCCGGCGCTTGCGACCCGGGCGCTGCGCCGTGCCGGCGCAGCTCGGCCAGCAGCAGGCGCGACACCGCCGCGATGCTGGGGGCATCGAACATCAGCGACACCGGCAGCCGCAGCTGCAGCTGCGCGGCAAAACGATTGCGCAGCTCGACCGACAGCAATGAATCCATGCCCAGTTCCTGCAGCGCCCGGTTCGGGTCGAGCGGGTCGGCCGGATCGATCGCCAGCACCTGGCGCACCGTCGTTTCGACAAACACACTCAGCTGCCTGAGGGCGGCCGCCTCAGTCTGACGCTGCAGCTCTTGCACCAGGTCGGAGGGGCCGACCTGGGGGGCGCCGCCCTCCCGGGTTGCGGCAGAGGAAGCCCCGCGCAGCTGCTGCTCGAGCAGCGGCTGCGGCACCCGCTCGGCCAGGTAATCGGCGATGCGGCGCCAGTCAAAGCGGGCGATCACCGCCTCGCAGCGGCCACGCGCCAGCGCCTGCTCCATCGTCGCGATGGCGGTCGGCGCCTCCAGCAGCACCAGGCCCGAGCGTGCGATCTTGTGCTGGACACGCTGTGTGCTGGCCATGCCCACGTCGGCCCAGGGTCCCCAGTGAAGCACGGTCGCCGACAGGCCCCGGGCGTTGCGGGCACGCCCCAGCGCGGCGGCAAAGCCATTCGCAGCGGCGTAGTTGGCCTGACCCGCCGATCCGACCAGATGGGCGATCGAAGAGAACAGCACGAACTGCTCGACCCCGGCCGCCTGCGCCAGGCGATGCAGGTTCAGCGAGCCCGACACCTTGGCGTGCATCACACGCTGAAAGTGCGCCGCGCTGAGGTTCTGCAGCGGTGCATCGTCGAGCACACCGGCCGCATGAAAAATCCCCGCCAGCGGCAGGCGGGCCGCGGCGGCCACGCCGGCACGCAGGGCCGCATCGTCCGCCACATCCGCCTGCACCAGCGTGGCCTGTACACCTTCGCCGCGCAAGCGGGCGAGCGTTGCGGCGACGGCCGCGTCCTGCGGCCCCCGGCGCGACAGCAGCAGCACCTGGCCGGCCCCGCGATGCGTCAGCCAGCGGGCGACCGCCAGGCCGATGCCGCCCAGGCCGCCACTCACGAGGTAGCTGCGATCGCCCCTCAGGACGGCCGCGGCCTCGCCGGACGGCGGGGCCTCGGTCAGCCGCCGGACATGGCGACGCCCCTGCCGGAACGCCACGTGGTTCTCGTGATCGCCGGCTCGCAGCGCCAGCACGATCTGCTGCATCTTGTCCGAGGCGCTGCTGTCCGGGTCCAGATCGATGCTCCAAGGCCGCCACTGCGGCTGCTCCATGCCCAGCGTCTGCACGAAACCGCTGACCAGGCTGTCCGCGACATTCACCAGCGGGGTGTCATCAGCGACGCTTTCGACGCCCTCGGTGATGAAACCCAGCCGCAGCTCGCCGGTGTGGCCGGCCTGCAGCAAGGCCTGGCTGACACGCAGCAGGGTGTGCGCCGTGGTGTCGGCGCGGGCTGCCATGGCGTCCTGCAGTCGGGCATCGGCCAGCCAGTCCTGTCCCAGCCAGGGCGGCGGCGCCAGCCAGACCAGCAGGTCCAGCGCCTGTGCCGGGGCCTCCAGGAACAGGGTGGCCAACAGATCCTCGATGACACCCGCCTGCCGCCAGCCCTCGGGCAGGCGCCGCCACTGCACGCCCGGCGTCGTGAGGCCCTCCGGCAGGGCCCCGGCTTCCGTCAGGATCACCCGGCGCCGCCCGGCCGGCAGCGCTTGCGAGGGGTCCACGGCCTGCGCCTGCCAGTGCAGCTCATAGTGGACCCGGGTGTCGTCCTCGGTCGCCTGCAGCAGCGCGACTTTCGCGTTCTGCGGCCAATGGCGCCGGCGCTGGAAGGCGTAGGTCGGCAACACCAGCCGCTGCGGGCGCACGCTGCCGTAGAGCGCCGGCCAGTCCACCTCGATCCCGGCCTCATAGAGAGCGGCCAGCGCGGCATCCCAGGACGGCACCAGGGGGCCTGCGAACCAGCGCAGGCGGCCGGCGTCGTCGCCCTCGATCGCTGCGGCTGTGCCGATCTGCACACGCAGCCCGTGGCGGAGCTCGCCCCCCTCCAGCACCCGAAGCGGCGCCGGCTCCAGCAGCCAGGCCGCCCGCGTTGCGGCATGGCGGAAGGTGTCGATGCGGCTGACGCCGCTGTCGGCATCGACCAGCGCCAGCCGGGGCGGCAAGGGGGTCCAGCCGGCGGCCAGGGCGTCGCGCCCGGGGCCGGCCGCCAGATAGACCAAGGCCTGTTCCGGGCTGAGCAGGCCCGCCACGCTGGCCGCGACCAGTTTGCCGAGGGTGTCCGTCCCGGCCAGCGCGGCCGGCTTCACACCGGCGCTCAGCAAGGTCTGGCAGATCGCATGCGCCACGCGGAAGGACTGCGCCTCATGCGTGTCGGCCGGCGTGGCGGCCAGCCGCTCGAGGTGTCCGGCAAACACCGAACTGGAACGCGCCAGCCACTCGCCCAGCGCCGCGGCCTCGCGGCCCAGCGATCCGAGCACCAGCGTCACCGGGCCGGCCGGCTTGTCGGCGGCCGCCGTCGCGCGTTGGGCCAGCGCGGCGTCCAGCGCCGCCTGCAGACCGCCCAAGCTCTCGGCCGGCAGCGCCACACGCCGCTTGAAGTGGTTGCGACCGACCTGGGTGGTGTAGGCCAGCGCCTCGAGGTCGACCGCCTGCTGCGCCAGATGCTCGCGATAACGCATCAGCAAGTCGTGCAAGGCCGCCTCGCTGGTGGCCGACAGGGTCACCAGCCGCGGACCGCGCCAGCTCGTCACCGGCGGCGTGGCCGGTGCGACGCTGCGCAAGATGGCATGCGCATTGGTGCCGCTGAAGCCGAAGGAATTCACCGCGCCATAGCGAGTCTCGCCGGGCTCGCCCCAGGCCTGCTCGGCCACCGCGATCTGCACCCCCTCGCGCAGGGTGATGTGCGGGTTGAGGCGCGAGAAGTTGCGCTGCGGAACGACACGGTTGTGGGACAGGCACAAGGCCAGCTTGATCAGCCCCGAGATCCCGGCGCTGGCTTCGGTATGGCCGATCAGCGCCTTCACCGAGCCGACCCGCAAGGGGGCGTCGGGGCTGCGGCCCTCCCCGTAGACCGTCTGGATCGAATTCATCTCGATCGGGTCGCCCAGCGGCGTCCCGGTGCCGTGGGCTTCGATATAAGCCACCTGCGTCGCATCGATGCCGGCGCGCCCCAGCGCATCGCGCATCAGCGCGATCTGCGCCGCGGTGCTGGGCGCGGTCAGGCCCTGGCTGCGGCCGTCATGGTTGACGGCGGTCGCGGCAATGGCGGCCAGGATCGGGTCCCCGTCGGCCAGCGCCTGCGACAGCCGCTTGAGCACCACCAGCGCACAGCCCTCCCCGCGCACATAGCCATCGGCCCGTTCATCGAAGGTCCAGCACTGCCCCGTCGGCGACAACATGCGCGCGTTCGAGCTGACGATCGAGGCCTCGGGCGACAGGATCAGCGAGCTGCCGCCGGCGAGAGCCAGCTCGCACTCGCCCTTCAGCAGGCTCTGGCAGGCCAGGTGCACGCTGACCAGCGAGGACGAACACGCCGTGTCCAAGGTCAGGCAGGGGCCGTGCACCCCGAGGACATAGGCCAGCCGCCCCGCGGCGATGCTGAAGGCCTCGCCTGACGCGTAATAAGGCGAGTGCCTGGCGTCCGGGCCGATGATGTCGGGCGCGTTCAGGTGCAGGTAGTCCTTGTTCATCATGCCGACGAACACGCCCACCGCACGGCCATTCAACTCGGCACAAGCGTGGCCGCTGCGCTCGATGGCCTCCCAGGCCACCTCGAGCAAGAGCCGCTGCTGCGGATCCATCGACTCCGCCTCGCGCGGCGAAATGGCGAAAAAGTCGGCATCGAAACGATCGACCTGGTCCAGCAGGCCCAGCGAGCGGGTGTGGATCTTGCCGCCGGTTTCCGGGTCGGGATCGAACCACGCGCTCATGTTCCAGCGCTCGTGCTGCATGTCGGCGATGCCGCTGCGCGCGTGGCGCAGCAAGTCCCAGTAATCGGCCGTGTTGGCCACTCCCCCGGGAAACCGGCACCCCACCCCGATGATGGCGATCGGCTCGTCCGCCGGCACAGGGGTCGTCCCGGTGGCCTCGCGCTGCTGCTGCTTGAGCTTCAGGGCCAGCGCCATCAACTGGTTTTTCGACAGCTTGGACAGGCGGCTCAGGTAGTCGCTCTGCCAGTCGGCGGTTGTGGACAGCTCATTCACGGATGAATTCCTCTCCCAGCAGCGCTTCCAGGTCCTCGTCCCCGAGGCTCTCGATTTCCGCCAGCTCGGTATCGATGGTTTCGGGCGGCGGTTCTCCGGCCGCACTCCCGCCGCCGTCGGACTCCGGCTCGGTCAGCGCCAGCACATGCATCGCCAAGGCATCCAGCGTCGGGTGATCGAACACCAGGGTGGCCGACAGCGGCTGGCCGACCGCGGCCGACAAGCTGTCGCGCAGCTCGACGCTCATCAATGAATCCATGCCCAGGCTGCTCAAGGGCGACGACACATCGATCGCCTCGGGCGGAAGCCCGGTGATGCGGGCGATCTCGCTGGCCACGAAGCGGCGCATGCGCTGCCGTCGCTCCTCGCCGAGCGCCCCTTCAAGCAAGGCGGACAAACTCCGCTCCGAGGGCACGGGCGCCTCGGCCGGAACGGCCAGCAGCGGCCGCAGCAGCTGCGGCAGGCGCACCGCCTGGCGCATCAGGTCGGGACGCCAGCGGACCACGCAGCACTGCGCTTCATCGACGGCCAGCAAGGCGGCGAACAGCGCCGCACTGTGCTGCGGCTCCAGCCCCTGGGCATGGAACCTGGCAAAGGCGAGCTCGGGCTGCGAGAGCCGCGCGGTCATGCCGGTGTCAGACCACGGCCCCCAGTTGATCGACAGGGCGCGCACGCCGCGCCGGCGTAAACCATGCGCGTAGGCGTCGAGTGCCGCGTTCGCCGCCGCGTAGTTGGCCTGCCCCGCGCCGCCAAACAGGCCGAGCACCGACGAGAACAGCCAGACGAAATCGAGCCCTTGCGCGGGCACGCTGGCCAGCAGGTGGCGCGCCCCGTCCAGCTTGGGGGCGCACACCGCCTGCAGGCGCTGCAGGTCGAGGCGGTCCAACAAGGCATCGTCGACGACGCCGGCCGCGTGCACGATGCCGCGCACCGGCCAGCCCGCCAGCGCCGCGGCCACGACCGTGGCCACCTGGTCGCGATCCGTCACATCGCAAGCCGCCACCCGGACGCAGTCGCGTTGCCGATTCAGCGCCTGCACCCAGTCCGGCCCCACCGCCGGCGTCTGCCGGCCCAGCAGCAGCACGCGGCCCGCGCCCTGGCCATGCAGAAACTCGGCCACCTGCCGGCCGAGGCCGCCCAGGCCACCGGAGATCACATAGCTGCCCGCGCCGCGGATGGACAGCGGGGCCGAGCGCGCGGCCGGCGTCAGCGCCCGCACATGCCAGTGTCCGTCGCGCAAGGCGAAGTCGTCCGGCCATCCGGTGTGGCCGGCGTAAAAAGCGGCCGCCGGTGTCCGCAGGATCTGCTCCGCCTGCCTCCGCGCGGCCGCGCCCGCGGGCACCGTCGCCACATCGACCAGCGTCACGGCCAGTGCCGGTGTCTCGGCCCGCAGGCTCGCGGCAAGGCCCCACAGAGCGGCCGCGTCGGCCTCCGCCAGGACATCCGAAGCCTGCACCGGCTGCGCGGCGGCAGTCAACACGATCACGCGGCTCAGCCCCTCCGGCCGCGTCGCGGCGAAACGCATCACGGCCAGGTCCAGGGCCTGCCGACGTGCTGTCTCGGCGGCCTGCGCCTGCAGATCGAGCGGCCACGCATGGACCAGGCCCCAGCGCCCCGGGCGGCTGGTCGCCTGCGCGGCCAGCCGGTCCATCAGGGCCGCCTCGGCGGCAGCGCCGGCCGGCAGGTCGGCCAGCGCGATACGCTGCACCCGGGCGCCGGTGCCGGCGATCACCTCGGCCAACGCCGCGCCCTGTCCACGTTCATCGCACAGGATCAGCCACGCGGGCTCGTCGGCCTCCGCCAGCGCGACCGGCCCGACATGCGGCCGCCACGCCAGCGCTTGCACCGCCGGCACCGCGGCTGCGGCCGAAGCCAGCTCCAGCCCGCGGCGTTTCACCCAGGCAAATGCCAGGCTTTCGACCTCGACACAGAGCCTGCCGTGCTCATCCACGATACGCAGGTCGGCCTCGATGCCGGACGGTGTCGGCCGGCAGCGGCACGACACCCGCACCTCGGCGCCGAGCGGCGCATGCCATGCCAGCCGGGCCACGGCCACCGGCAAGAGCAAACGCTCGGCATCGGTGGACAGCGCATCCAGCGAGGCGGCCAGCGCCGTCTGGAAACAGCTGTCCAGGCTCCAGGGCGTGGCCGCATAACCGGCCTGCGGGGCCCCCTGGGCATCACTCACCTCCGCCACGAAGGTGTCGCCCGTGCGGCGTATCCGGCGCATGCCCTTGAACGGCGCCTGGTAGACATAGCCGAGCGCCGCCAGCCGCGCATAGAAGTCCTCGCCTTGCAGGACGACCTCACCGTCCGCAGGCCGGTCCGCCGCTCCCGGGCTGTCGCCGAGCGCCTCGGCCGCAGCGTGTGCACAGTCGGCCCAGGCGCCGCCCGCCTCCGGCCGGCCGCGCAAGCGCAGGCTCAACACCGACGGCCTGGGTTCCTCGACCTCCAGTTCCAGCTGATAGGCCTGCCGGGGCTCCAACCGCAGCATCCGCTCCAGCCTGAGCCCGGTCAGCACCAGCCCTGCCGGCCGCTTCAGCCAGCGCAGGCCGGCCTCGACCAGCAGCGCCACCTGGCCGCTGGCCGGAAAGACGCTGTCCGAGCCGATGACATGGGCCCACAAGGCGCCGTCTCGCCCTGGCTCGACCCGCTGCTGGAAAGTCGCCAGCGCCCGGGATGAGGGGGCCGAGGCCTCGGCCGGCGGTGCCACCGACCGCTCCGGCGGGGAGCTCGCCGAGGTGATCCAGTAGGGTTGGCGCTCGAACTGGTAGCGCGGCAGGTCGGTCAGCACCGCGGCCGACTCGTGCGGATAGCAGCTCCAATCGACGTCCAGCCCCGCCTGGCTGGCTTGCGTGAAGAGCACGGCCAGACCGTGCTGCTCGGCGTCCAGCAGGCTGGGCAACCAGCGCACGGGTGTGTTCGGCGCCACCGCCATCGCCATGCGCGTCAGGACCGGCTTGGGACCGATCTCGACCACGACATCGACCCCGCTGGCGAGCAGGCTGCGCACCGACGCGTCGAAACGCACCGGCAGCCGGACGTGCTCGCTCCAGTACTGGCCGGTCAGGGGACCGGTCCAGACCGCGCCGGTGACATTGGACAACAGCGTCACGCCCGGCGCGGCGTACTCCTGCTCCTCCGCCAACTGCTGGAACGGCGCCAGGATGGGCGCCATCAGCGGCGAATGAAAAGCTCGCTCCACCGGCAGCGGGAATGCCGGCATGCCCAGTTGCTCGGCGCGGCGCACGATCTCGCCCACCTGTTGCGGATCGCCGGCAATGACCTGGTTGAGCGGCCCGTTCATGGCCGCAACGGCGACCTGGTCGAAGCCGCGCAGCAGCGGCTCGACCTGGTCCAGCGGCGCCAGCAGCGCCACCATGCTGCCCGCCCGGGTCCGCTCGTGCATCAGCTCACCGCGACGGCACAGGAGCCGGATGGTGGACTCCAGGCTCATGACCCCGGCAAAACAAGCCGCCGCGAACTCCCCCACGCTGTGGCCCAACACCGCCTCGGCGCGGATGCCGGCCTCGCGCAGCAGCTCCGCCAAGGCGTACTCGACGCAGAACAAGGCCACCTGGGTGTAGCGCGTCTGGTGGATGCGGCCCGGATCGGCAGCGCCCCACATCACATCGAAGAGCTCGAAACCGGCGTGGCGCCGCACCAGCTCGGCGCAGTGCTCGAGGTGGGCGCGGAAGCGGCGGCTCGTCTGCGCCAGGCGGCGCGCCATGCCGGGGTACTGCGCGCCCTGGCCGGTGAACATGAAGGCGAAACGCAGCCCCTGCCCGGCCGGCCGCTCGGTATCGGCCTGGTTCAGCTGCAGGCGCAACTCATCGTGCGATCCGAACGCAAACGCCACCCGGTGTGCATGCTGGGCACGGCCGTGCGTCAAGGTGTGGGACAGGGCCGCCAGATCGAGCCGCTCGCCCTGCGCCTCGACATACCGGGACAAGGCCGCGATGTTCTTGCGTAGCGCTGTCCGTGATTTGGCGGACACCACCGCCGGCCACAGGCCGGGGCCGGCCACCGCAGCCGCAGGCGGCGCCGTGAACTCCTCGAGCACGATGTGCGTGTTGCTGCCGCTGAAGCCGAACGAGCTGACACCCGCCAGCCGCGGGCGATCCGGCGGCACCTGCCAGGGGCGCCCCTGCAGCGCGATCTCGACGCCGCCCTGCTCCAGCTTCAGCATCTCATTGGCCTGCCTGACATGCAGATGCGCCGGAATCCATCCATGGCGCATCGCCAGCACCACCTTGATGAGGCCGGCCATGCCCGAGACCGCTTCGGTGTGGCCGAGGTTGGTTTTCACCGACCCCACACACAAGGGCTGCGACCGCGCCACGCCATCGCAATACGCGCTGCGCAGCGCCTGCATTTCCACCGGATCGCCCAGGTAGGTGCCGGTGCCATGCGCCTCGACATAACTCACCTCGGCCGGGCTGCGCTGCGACAGCCGCAGTGCGCGCCGGATGACATCGACCTGCGCCTGCCCGTTGGGCGCCGTCAATCCGTTGGTGCGCCCGTCCTGCATCAGCGCGGCCGACTTGATCACGGCATGCACGGGATCACCGTCGCGCAAGGCGTCCTCCAGCCGCTTGAGCAGAAGCACCGCGCCGCCCTCGCTGCGCACATACCCATTGGCGCTGCTGTCGAAGGTCTTGCACAGCCCGTCGGGCGAGAGCATGCCGGCCTTGGCGAAGGCCAGGCTCAGCGTCGGCCCGATCATCATGTTGACCGACGCGGCGACGGCCAGCTCGCTGCCGCCGTCGGCCAGGCTCTGGCATGCCGCCACCACGGCGCTGCTCGATGACGAGCAGGCGGTGTCAATGCTCACCGCCGGGCCGCGGAAGTCGAAGAAATAGGCCAGCCGGCCGGCCGCCGCCGACAAGGCATTGCCGGTGCCGAAATAGGCGTCCACATCGAGCAGCGCGCGCTGGCGCAGCGTCAAGGCCTCATGGTCGTGGGTATAGGCGCCGAGAAAGGTGCCCACCGGGCGTCCGGCCAGCCGATGCGCATCGATGCCCGCGTGCTCCAGGGCTTCCCAGACCAGTTCCAGCAACAGGCGCTGCTGCGGATCCAGCGCCTCGGCCTCGGTCGGCGTGATATGGAAAAAGGCCGCGTCGAACTGCTCGATGTCCTTGAGAAAGCCGCCTTGGTGGATGTGCTGCCACTGGGCCGGCAGCGCCTCCAGCTCGGACCGGTATTCACGCCAGCGCTCCGCGGGGCGCGGCGTGATCACACATCCCTGGTCCAGCAGCAGTTGCCAGAACGCCTCTGGCGTCTCGATGCCGCCCGGAAAGCGCAGCGCCATGCCGATGATCGCGACATCGCTCGCCGCCTGGCCGGCCTCTCGCGCCGGCCGATGCGCCTCGACCGGCCCCGGCAGCGGCACATCGGCGGTCACGCTGGACGCCTGCCCCTGTCCGGCAATGAAACCGGCGATCGCCTTGGCGTGGGTGTAGGTGAAGAAAAACGCGGGTTCGAACTCGATGCCGAAGGCCTGCTGCAACAGCAGGCGCAGCTCCATCAAGCCCATCGAGTCCAGGCCGAGTTCCTTGAGCGGCCGGTCGGCCGCAAAAGCCTCCGGCTTTTTCATCAGGCGGCGGATCGACTGCGCCACGGTGTCCAGCACACCGACGAGGCCGCCGGCCTCCTGGGCCCTGCCCTGCCCGGCCCGCGGGCCACGCAGGCGTGTGGTGAGGTCATAGCGGATCAGCACCCCGGCGCCGTCGTTGTCCACATCCTCCGGCCGTGCGCCGGGCACCACCCGGTCGATCGCCGCGCCGTGGCTGTGATGAAAACGCAGCAGCGGATCAAGCGGCAGCCCCGAGGCATCGCGGCGGTGGATGTAGTCGGCCATCGGCTCGGACTGTTGCCGAAACGCCAGGCAGCGCGTGATGCCGAGCACCGCTTCCACCCCGGCGGTGAGCGCGGCGAGGTCCAGCACATGCTCCAGCAGCTGGTCGCCCAGGGCCAGTGACTGGACCTCGGGATGGGTGCTGATGCCCAGCAGCTGCCAGTACCGACCCGAATCAACATGCGCGTCGGGGTAGTCGGCATGCCGCATCGCCAACACCCGGTCGAGGTCGTCGATGCGCTGCGTGTACAGCACGCCGACGACCCGCTGCTGATACTCCAGCACGAACTGGCCGTCAGCGAAGGTGCGATGGCGGCGCTCGATTTCAGCGGCCGACAAGCGCAGCGGCTGCGGCCAGCAGGCGCGGTCGATGGCCAGCAGATCCGGGAGGTCGTCCAGCCGCAGGCGCCGCACCACAAACGGCCTGGGCCGCACATGCTGCAGCACGATGCGCGAGAACGGCGTGGTCCTGGGATAACGCAGCAGCGACTCGCGGTCCGGGTACAGGCCGGCGCTCGCCAGGGCCTGATGGAAGGTGCCGGCGTCGACCAGGGCCTGCTTCGACAGCGCGTGATAGAAATCGAAGCTGAAACTCTCGGTCTGGCTGAAGTACTCGCGGGTCAGGCCGACCGGCAGGGCAAACACCTCCAGCAGGATCAGCCCATGCCGGCCCAGAATCCCCGACCAGCGCGCCAGGTGATCGCGCAGATCGCGCGTCATGGCCGACGAGTCGATCCAGGCCCCCGCGCCATTCACATACACATGGTCGTCGCGCGGCGGGGTGTCCTCGGCACCCGGCTTCAGGTCGATCGGCCGGTCATGGTCCAGGAAGGAGCGGATGTGCAGCATCGCGTCGACATCGCTCACGCCATGCGCCTTCAGATCATCCAGCAGGGCCTGCGGCTGAGCGATGTCGCCGTGCAGCAGCAGGTGCGGCGTGCCCGCCAGGGTGCGCGCTGCCGCCTGCAGCGACTTCTCGTTGAAGTCCACCCCGACCAGCAGCAGCGGGTGTTGCTCGAGTCGACGACCGCGTTGGCTGCGCTCGACAATCGCGGTATAGGCTGTCTTCAACAAGGCGCCGTCGCCGCACCCCATGTCGATGATGTACTTCGGCTGCTCCTCCACCGGCTGGCGATCGAACATCTCCACCACCAGCTCGACCAGGTCCTGAAAGTACTTGCCATGCTGGAACCCGCTGCCGATCACATTGAGCGTGCGGTCCACATAGGTCTCGTGGCCGTCGGCGTCGCGACCCAGCACACGGGCCGGGTCACCGCACAGCAACTCGCGCAGACTCAAAAGCAAAGGTTTGTACGATGCGGTCACGGCCATGGTAAGCGCCCGTTCGCACAGATAGCGACCGCGCTGATTCAGCCGCAGCGGCCCGCCCGGCTCGATCAGGTCCTTGGCCGCCAGGTAGCGGCGCAACGGCGGCTGCACATCCGGATGCAGCTCGCACGACAGGTCCTGGCGATCCGGCTGCGGCCCCTGGCCCATGCCTCTGCGGGCCAACTCCAGCCACAAGGGCACCATGAGGGCCCCATCCAGCAGCATCGCGAACTCGACATCCGCGCTGTCCCAGCCCCGCGCCGAGGCCGACAACCAGGGTTCGACCCGCTCGGCCTGTGCCGCCTCGAAAAGGTAGGCCGCAAAGTCGATCCGGTAGAGTTCCTCGATGCCGTCGGGCCACCGCCAGCCGTGCCGGAAGCGGTCGCTCAGGACATAGGTCTCGCGGTCCGAGGATTCGACGCAGCCCAGCGCATGCAGGGCACGGAACACCAGACGGCAATAGCCGGGATGCGCCGGGAGTGCGTCGATCATCCGAGACACGCTGACGGGCCCGCGCTCCAGGGCCTTGAAAAAGCCCAGCTCGCGGCACACCGCAAGCACCGGCACCGCCACGAAGCCATGCAGATAGGTGTTGACGACTTCCAGCATGCTCAATGGCCCTCCGGCAGGTCGGCTTCCAGCCGGACCAGTTCTTCGGCAATCGTTTCGTCGATGATGCGCACCAGGGCCGGGCGGCTTTCGTTGATGAAAAAGTGCGCCCCCGGCAGCCACTTGCAGCCAAAGCCGCCGCGGGTCTGCTCGCGCCAGGCCAGCGCCTGGGGCTCCGCAACCAGACGATCCGACTCGCCGTTGACACACAAGATGCCGCACTCGAGCCGCTCGCCCGGCACATAGCGGTACCGATCCAGCGCCATGAAGTCGGCCTTCAGCTGCGGCAACAGCAGTTGCAGCACCTCCGGGTTGTCCAGCACCGCCTGCGGCATGCCGCCATAGCTTTGCAGCAGGTCGATGAACTGCGCATCGTTCATCTCCGTCACCGGCACCGGCCGCGGCCGCAAGGGCATCTGCGGCGCCTTGTGGCCCGAGACGATCAGCCGGCGCGGACCGAGTTGCGGCCCCAGCAGCCGGGCCACCTCGAAAGCCACCAGGGCACCCATGCTGTGCCCCCAGAAAAACACCGGCTGCCGGTCCAGTGCCGGGCGTATCGCCCGCGCCAGCTGGGTGACGATGTCGTGGAGATCGGTCAGCGCGGGCAGATGCCGGGTCGTTTCACGTCCCGGCAGCCGTGCCACGAACGGCAGGATGTGCGCCGGCAAGGCCTTGCAGAACGCGTGGTAGGACGATGGCCCGGCGCCTGCATAGGGAAAGCAGAACAACTGGGCCGTCGGCGCCGCGGAGGCCGGCCGGTCGAGCAGCGCATGGAACCATTGATTGAAGTGGATAGTGCTCATTGACGACAGCCAGACAACAGGACAAGGCGAAAGCCCTGCCGGCCCCCCATCAAGGGGACGGCATCGGGGACAAGCGGCGCGCCGCCGTCAAGAGAAAACAGGCACCGTGTTCCAGGTCCCCCAGTCCTCGACCCGGGGGACCGGGATGGCAGCCTGCGGATTCCAGTAGCGTTGCAAGGCAGGCTCGCGGTCCTCTTCCATGAAACGCTGCCGCAGAAACGGCCGCATCGGCTCGGACATGCGGAACTCGTACAGAATCTCCCGCACCTCGCGCTTGCGAAAGCCGCACTGCAAGGCCTCGCGCTCCAGCGGTGTGAGGTCCGGATGCCAGGTATCGATGATGAACACCAGCCGGCTTGCGTCGCCGTTCCAAGCCTCGTGCTCGAAACAATCCTCGAACACGATGGACTCGCCCACCTGCCATTGCTTCTTGATGTCGCCGACGCGCAGCCAGCACTCCGAATCGATGATGACGCCCACGCTATAGCGCAGCCGCAGCGAGTCGACGCTGCAATGTGCGCCGAGGTGGGTATGGGGCTCCTGCCAGGACAGCAGCGCTTCCGAAAACGGATGCGCCATGCCACAGCCCGGGATCTCCGCCGCGATGCGCCGCAGTTCGGGACAGTGCACGGTCATGAAGGGCAGGTTCACGCCCATGTACCACAGCGGGTAGATCAGCCAGGCGCCATTGGTGACGACGCCCCCCGTGAACGACAAGGTGCGGCTTCTCAGGCGCAGGGCTTCCGCGTGAATCCTTGGCGTGGCCGCACGCAGGTACTCCGCCACCGGATCACCTTGCGGGCTGCGCATCGGCCGGTTGTCCAGCCCCGGGAAGATCGGCAGGAAAGTCGGATGCTGCTTGGACTGGCGCGGCCCATGGGTCGGCTGCTCCATGCGCCGCAGGAACTCCTTGACCCGGTCCAGTTCCGGCCCGCTGTCCATGATGCGCTCGTAGTAGCCCCCGTGACGCATCACGCCAAGGACCGCCTTGCGAATTTCCAGATTACGTTCGAACGGCGACATGTCCCACCCTTTTCTGCACGTCAGTGACTCCCCCGCGGCACTGCGAACCTCTCAGGCCGGCTCGGCAGTGAGCGCGGGCTGAAACGTCCTCGCAATATCGACGTTGTTGAAGATGCTCTTGGAGAGTTTCTCCAGCAGCCCGATGTTGTCGCGCAGCTTGGCGATCAGCGCTTCGTCGTCGGCATATTCCTGCAGCAGCTCCTTGTTCAGGTTTCTGCCGAACAGAAAAGTCTTCGACAAATCCACGTATTCGCCGTCCAGTGGCGCGTCATGGTTGATGGGCTGCCGCTTGAAATGGTCGGCCACCGAGCGAAGCAGGTCGTTGTAGCGCGCCAGCTCGGGATCGATGCGCGCCAGGAAATCCAGATCGTGCAACTTGCGATGAAAATACAGCAGGCAAGTCACCCCCAGATAGACCACGCTGTCCCACAGTATCTTCTGCGTCATGACGAAGCCGTTTCCGAATTTCGGATACAGGCCTTCATAGATCATGAAGACCACTTCGGAGAGCTTCAGGTAGACCCGGTTATAGGCGCGCGCCAGTTCGGTCACGTCTTCGCCACGCAGATCCTTGACGATCAGATCGGTGACGAAATCGTTGCTGTAAGCGATGAAATCACTGCCCGGCGAATAGAACGGGTCGATGAACACCCCGGCTTCGCCCGTGATGCACCACCGGTCTTCGGAATAGACCTGCTCGCAACTGTAGGCGTAATCCTGGTAGCAAAGAAAGTCCTGCACGCGGTCGCGATACTGCTCGATCAGCTGGGCGCATTGCGGCTCGTGCCGATGCAGCCAATCCATCGTCTTGTCAAAGGAATTCACTTCCTTCACGTCGTGCATCTTGTTGTCGAAGACCAGACCGACGCTGGTCGATCCGGATGCCAGCGGAATGAACCAGAGCCAATAGCCGGGTCCCATGAAGTGGTTGGTGCTGAAGCGTCGCGACGGTCCGGTGCGTTGCAACCATTGAGGATCGTCGCTCAGGTCTGAAATATCGACCTCCGCTCCGAGGCGAAACCACACCGCCGCGTTTTTCAGATTGCAGTCTTTTTCCAGCTTCAGTTTGCGCTTCAGGATCTTGCTGCGGCCGGCCGCGTCCACCAACCAGCGGCAGCTGATGGTCTTGACCTCGTCCCCCTGCACGAACTTCACTTCGTGGCGCCCGCCCGGCCGCAGCTCCACCACCTGCACACGCGAGCGGTCATGAATGACGATGCCGTCGGCGACGTTCAACTCATGCAGATGATTCTCGAAGCGCCCTCGATCCAATTGATAGCTGGGTACCGTCGGATAGCTGCTCGGCCCGATCTCGAGCCGCCGGGTCACGTCGGAGTTGTCCCCCTGGGGAAAGAAAAACCGCAGGCCGAGTTTCGGAAGCTGACAGGACTCGATGTGATCCTTCAGTTTCAGTCGTTCGCCGAAATAATGGGCCCCGACTTCCACGCTGGATTCACCCACCTTGTAGGCCGCCTCAGGTGCCGGGCGTTTTCCACGTTCGATGATTGTGATTGAGGCATTGGGCATTTCCATGTGCAGCTGACGCGCCAAGGACAACCCGGCCAGACCACCACCGACAATCAAGACATCAGTATCCAACCATTCCTCCGCTACGATTGATTTACGAACAAAACGCGCCACAGCGATGCAATTTTTTGGGCAAAGCTACCGCCTGACTGCCCTCCGGCAGTCATCGCCTTCCCACTGAAATTTCAGAGACTATGGTTTTTTGTAGAGCTTCTCCGGCGCATATTCCTCCCTCTGCAGCGTCAGCGCCAGCAACTCATCCAGATCGTCGCCGGGATCGTAGTCCGGCTTGTCCAGAGGCTTCAACAGCTCGACGATTTCAAACGAGAACATGTCGGCACCCAGAGTATTCCAGTCATTTTGCAGTTGTTTGACACGATGCGTGCCCAACTTCAATTCAGCCAAGTGCCGATTGAGAATGGCATGCACGTCACGGCCACTTTCAACCAGCGACAAGCCGCTGCCCCGGTTGAACACCCGACACACCCCCATGGCTCTCGGGGTCTCTTTGTACTGCTGCTTAAGTTCTTTTCTGCGATTCATGGTGGCGCCTATTCAATCGAAAAACCGAAAACTCGGACGAGAGCCCGTGTGCAACGTGTACGACCAACGAAACACAGAGGCCACGGAAAATCCGACAGGACATACAGACAAGGGGCACTTCTTATAGCTTTGTTCCGCGCCCCGGAATAGGCCGATCCCCCACGATATCCAAGGTCAAAGGCGTCACTCGATGCTGCTGAAGATCTGCGCTCGGCAGCCGACTCGCTCACTGGGGCACCACCTCCGCAGCCGCGTTCCGCCGTCGCATCGCCAGCAGCTTCAGCATCGGCGCCGTGGCAAAGGTACTGACCACCGCCATCATTGCCAGTGCCGAGAACATCGGCCGCCCGATCAGTCCCACACTCAGCAAGATATTGATCGCCACCAGTTCCATCATCCCTTTGCACTGAGTCAGCGCGCCCAAGGTCACCGACTCATGCCACGACAGCCCCACCAGTCGCCCCGTCCCGGCGACCACGGTCAGCTTCACGCCCACCCCGACAGCGACGACGGCCAAAGTGAGTTGCCAGAACAACGGGTCACTGAAGTCGAGGCGCAGCGCCATGCCGGTCATTACGAAAAACAGCGGCAGCAGCACCTGACGGCTGACTTTCTCGACCGGCTCTTTCCAGCCGGTCATGGCCTGCCTGGGCAGCACGGCACCGCCGACATAAGCACCGAAGATGGCATGCAGGCCGATGGCGTCGGTCGCCGCCGCGGACAGGAAGATGAAGCCCAGGCAGACAATCAAAGGGTCGATGGTCGAGCCGTCTTTTCGCGGCTGCAGCAAGCGTTTGAGCACGCGCGGTGCAAGCTGCGTCATCACCAGCAGATAGACTGCCAGCAGGGCACCCGTACGCGGCAGCGAAGCCATCGATGTGGACAGCGTCAGCGCCGCGGACAGCCCCAGCCAGAGCCACAGATCATCCAGGCAGGCGCAGTTCGCGGCCAGGCGGCCCACGGGCGTATGCACCATGCCCAGGTCACGCAGGATCGACATCAGCACCGGCAAGGCAGTGACCGCCGTCGCCACCCCGACGCCGATGGCGAAACCCGACACGCTTTGACGGCTGCCCATCAACTCGGGCCAGCGCTCCGCCAGATTCACGCCAAGCGCCGCACCGCAGCAGAAGGTCACGGCAAACCCCGCCAGGCTGATCGGCACAAAACGCCAGCCGTCCCGGCCCCTGGAAGGCGACGCTTCCGATGCCAGCACCGCGATCAGCAGCGATACCCCCAGCACGCCCAAGCCGTTCAAAGCGTTGGCGAGCGGGCCTTGCGTCAGGTCCATGCCATGCGACTTCAAGCTTTCCACCGCCCCGCTGTGGCTGAGCATCATGCCGGTCAACAACTGGACAAAGACCGCCGGGAACAACTTGTACTTCTGCACCCAACCCCCCAGCAACGCTGGCAATGCAACGCAAAGACAAAGGGCAAGAAAAAATTTGAAGTCCATGTCGATGATGCGTCAGATGGGCGAAGGATCGAAGACCGGCGAGCCGGCGCTCCTGTCTCGTCAAGAATGCGTTTGAGATCCGCTGCAGATCGCAAGTACCTGCAGCGGCGCGGATTGACGAACCACTCCCCACGCATCACGGCGCCTTTGGCAAAGGCCGGATGAAGCTCTGGTGCCGCACGCGTCGAAGGACGCGAGGCATTACCAGGGCGGGCGCAGCCGCTGTGAAAGAATTGTCAGCGACAAGTCCCTGCGCAGCGACCCAGCCCTTCGGGCAGTTGCGTGCAACCCTGTCCACAGCACGAAGAGCAGATGTTCAATATCTCGTTCGACACGGGGCATCGGACGTGGTGGAAGCGGCCAGGAAGCACGAGCTCAGCGGGTCGCACATTGACTGTGCATCCATGAGAAATCTCATGTTTACTTTCGATCTGTGAGAGGACCGACCAGGTGCACGCCACCCGGACCTGGGTTCTCTACTGACAAAGAGATCGGATCTCTGGAAAAATCGCTGGCAGATTGTCGCTACGGAAATACGCCATCGATGTCCGATCCTTCCCTCACTTCTGCAAGGAGTCGCCTGGATGCGCGCACCCGACAACTGGAGGCGCTGGTCCGGGAACGCATCTCCGACAAAGACCCCAGCCATGATTGGTCGCATGTACAGCGTGTGGTCCGGAATGCCATTCGCCTGTGCGATGGATCACCGGCACAACTCGACATCGTGGTGGCCGCGGCCTTGCTGCACGACCTGGTCAACCTCCCGAAACACCACGAGGACAGACGCGAGGCGAGCCGACGATCCGCTGCGATGGCCGTGGAGCTTCTCGCGGAATGCGGATACACCGACAACGAGACGAAGCTGATTCGCACCGCCATCGAAGAGCACAGCTATTCCTTGAAGATGGCTCCCAGCACCGAAGCGTCGGCGCTGCTGCAAGATGCCGACCGGCTGGATGCTCTCGGCGCGATAGGGATCTTCCGCGCCGCGACATGCGGGACTTTGATGGGGGCGACGTATTACAACCCGGAAGATCCGTTCGCAACCGGCCGCCCGCTGGACGACAAGCACTACACACTCGATCACTTCTTCACCAAGCTGCTCCTCCTCGAGCAAGGATTCAACACCCAGGCCGGACGTACCGAGGCGAGGAAACGCACCGCTTTCATGCGGAGTTTCCTGGCCGAGCTGTCACGCGAGATCGGAGATGACCGCGACAGCCCACCCGCAGCTTGAGTGAGCTGTGCCTTGCAGGGCTGTCACCACCGCAGGCGCAACTGCACGCCCCAGCGCCCGCCTCCGCCGGCATTCCGGACCGAAGGCAAGCAGTGCGCGGGGGCGGCGTGGCACAGTCGGTTTGACACGTCCATCGGACTGATGGGGGTCAGCAGTTCCACCCGGGCTTCCACCCCGAACAGACGATCGATCCCCGAGTTCAGCGTTCCCAGCGGGTCCGTCAGAACGAGCGTGATCCGGTCCACGGCATCGAGCGAATCGGTCTTGTTGAGAATGCGCTCGCGCATCGGCCAAAAGAAATAGTGTCCGAGGAGCGACCCGAGAATCGGAGTGACCACCAGGTCCTGATAGGACACGTTCTCCACGATCGCCTCGGCACCGAACTCGAAGAGCGTCGACAGCAGGGCCGAGTACCAGAAGGCGCCCGTGCGGTCCAAACCACGTTCTCGCGCCCGAACGTAGTAGCCCGCTCCCCAGTACGGATGCAACACGTAGTTGACGAAGCTGCGGTCCTCGTCCCATTGAGGATGGGTGACGTTGTGCCGCCAGCTGTCCCAACCGACGTCCTTCGCGTCGTAGTTCGTGTCCTTGCGCGGCCAAAGACCGATGAGCGCGACGGCCACGAACTGGTAGCCGAGAAAGTAGCTCGTGTCCCGTCGCAAGCCCTGCATGTCGATGGGCCGCGGCTCCCGCGACACGGTGTCGTCACGGGCGACCTCGTCCGGCCGGGCCATGGCGGGAGAACCAGGGAGGCCAAGGACCACCGCCAGCATCGCTGCCCTGACCCGGGGGCGGCATGAAAAATCCCGGCGCCATCGGCGCGACGCCATCCTGAACGTTGTCCTCCCACCGAGGGCGAAGCGCGAGGCGCCACGGGAGGCGAATGCGTCCATCGGTGGGCCATGCGCCTTCCACAGTTCCATCATCGCGATCTCCAGTTCACAGAGGACGGCAGATAGACGCGTGCACGTCGCCTCGAGACACTAAGGCGCCCATGAGTGCGCGGACATCAGGTACTCGGGCACCCCCGCTGCCCCCCCTCCGCATCCAGCAAAAGCAGGCGAGGCGCGCCGCGCGCTTCCCCTTGCCCTATCTGGACGCGATGGTCCCCGACGCTTACTGTTCCGGCAAGGAAGCAGAGAGAGGCCGATACGCAATCCCTGCATCGGCCTCGATGGCTCCCAAGCGTCGGAGGCGAGTCGAGCCGGACGCCGACGCCGCAGTGGACGCGAATCTCCATCGTCAGAACTCGGAGGCCCATCCATGGACACAGGAGTGCTGCTTGCGCGCAGCCTTACCGTCGGCACCAAGGTCGCGACCATCTTCCAGAGGCATGCCGAAGCGGCTCAGGACCAGCTCTCGGAGCGTCTGGGACGGGCCCTCCATCGTCAAGTCAACGAGCCGCCAGGTCTGCCGGCCGTCCACCTGGATCCCCAGCTGTGGTACCGCTACACGGTCGATGCAGCGCAACGTTCGATCCTTTTCTGGGAGACCCTGTGGAAGCGAGGCAACAACTTCATCGACCGTGCCTCCGAAGGATTCCGTCCGGTCCTGCACTTCGACTACGAGACCGTTCTCGACGGCCGGCAATTCGATCGTCCGGTGAACTACGCATTGCTCAAGATCACGCCGCCGGCGAATGTCCATGTGGATCCGCAGAGACGGCCCTATCTGATCATCGACCCGCGCGCAGGACACGGTCCGGGGATCGGGGGATTCAAGGACGATTCGCAGGTCGGCGTGGCACTCAGAGCGGGCCATCCCGTGTACTTCGTGATCTTCTTCCGGGATCCGGAGCCCGGGCAAACCTTGTTCGACGTGTGCGACGCCGAGCAGACCTTCGTGAAGAAGGTGCGCAGCCTGCACCCCGACAGCCCCAAGCCGGCACTGATCGGAAACTGCCAAGGAGGCTGGGCAGCCATGATGCTGGCCGCGTCGGACCCGGAGGACACCGGGCCTATCGTCATCAACGGTGCCCCCATGTCTTACTGGAGCGGGGCGTGGAGCGAGGGCAAGGGCGACAACCCGATGCGCTACGCCGCGGGCATGCTGGGAGGCACATGGACGGCCTCGCTCGCAGCCGACCTGGGCAACGGCAAGTTCGACGGCGCCCACCTGGTGCAGAACTTCGAGAACCTGAATCCGGCCAACAGCTGGTGGGACAAGTACTACGCCCTCTTCGACCGTGCCGACACCGAGCCGCCGCGCTATCTCGACTTCGAGCGGTGGTGGGGCGCGTACTACCTGATGAACCGGGAAGAAATCGAATGGATCACTCGCAACCTCTTCGTCGGCAACAAGCTTTGGTCGGGTGAAGTCAAGTCAGCGAGCGGAAGTGACTTCGACCTGCGCAAGATCCGATCACCGATCATCCTGTTCGCCTCGATGGGCGACAACATCACGCCCCCGCAGCAGGCCTTCAACTGGGTGTTGGACACCTACCGGAGTACCGAGGACATCAAGTCGAGAGGCCAGGTCATTGTCGGCCTGAAGCACGAAACGATCGGCCACCTCGGCATCTTCGTGTCCGGCAAGGTGGCCACGAAGGAGCACACGCAGATCGTTTCGGTGCTCAAGAGCATCGAGCAACTGCCGCCGGGCCTCTACGGCATGTCGATCTCCGAGCACCGGGCCCCGACCGGCGACGTCGAGTACCAGGTCGAGTTCGAGGAGCGGCGGCTGGAGGACATCGCGGCCAAGCTGAACCGCTTCCAGAGGGTGGACGAAAAGCCGTTCGAGACGGTGGCTGTGTTGTCGTCCTTCAACCAGCGAGCCTATGAGATTTTCGCTCAACCTCTCGTCCAGTCGATGTCGAACGAGTTGCAGGCCCAGCTGTTGATGACGTTCCACCCGCTGCGGATGCAGAACTGGAGCATCTCGAGACTCAACCCCTGGATGTCGTGGATCGGTCCGGCGGCGGAGGCCGTGCGAGCCGATCGCCGAGCACTGGAGGACAACCATCCCGCCCGGCATCAAGAGCGGCTCGCCGCTGAATGTGTCAGTGCGTCGCTCGACTATTACCGTGCGATGCGCGACGCCGTCACGGAGGCGGCCTTCTACACCTTCTACGCCAGCCCGTTCTGGAACCACCTCGGCGAGAAGGACAGCAGCCCTGCCGCCGCGACGGAGGTGGGCCTCGATCCGAGGGAGCGGCCCCAGGTCAAGCAAGCCCTCGCCGCGATCGCCGAAGGCGGCTATGTCGAAGCCCTGGGACGGGTGGCGGTCCTGTTGACGGCCAGGGATGACCCCTTGCCCCTGTCCCGCCTGGAGCTGCGCAAGGAGCTGGCTGACGCGTACTCGGAGTACCTGCCGCCCTTGCCGATGCATCGCTGGCGCAGCATACGCGGCGAGCAGGAAATCATCGCGAAGTTCGAGCCCGAACAGGCCTTGCAGACCCTGCCGGCGCTGCTCGAACCCGAAGGCCGCGCCAAGCTTCTGAGCCTGCTCGACAAGCTCGCCGCCGACCCGCGTGTGCTGGGCGCCGACCCGACCGCCAGGCAGCTGGAGATGCTGGGTCGCGTTCGCGCCGTGCTCGCCGCCGAGCAGCCGGCGCGTCGTGTCCCAGCCGCCAGCCCGGCGAGTCGGCGGGCTGCTGCCTCGCCTCAGAGCAACGCATGAAGGACAAGCCATGACCGAAAAGCACGAGAAGTACCAACGCTTGATCTCCCGCTGCAGCTCGCTTCCCCCCACACCCACGGCAGTCGCCTACCCGTGCGACCGCAGCTCCCTGGAAGGGGC
The DNA here is from genome assembly GCF_026153205.1 of Aquabacterium sp. A7-Y. Taxonomy (GTDB): domain Bacteria; phylum Pseudomonadota; class Gammaproteobacteria; order Burkholderiales; family Burkholderiaceae_C; genus Caldimonas. The sequence goes on from NZ_JAPFBW010000011.1 coordinate 82,079, forward strand.
TCTTGAAGCCGCGCAACTGGGTCTGATCGACCCGATCCTGGTGGGACCGCGCGAAAGACTGGAAGCCGTCGCCCAATCCTTCGGTGCCGAGATCGGCCGCTATGCCACGGTCGAGGCGCCTTACAGCGCCGTGGCAGCCGCAAGAGCGGTTCAACTGGTTCGCGAAGGCAAGGCCGAGGCCTTGATGAAAGGCAGCCTGCACACGGACGAGCTGATGGAGGCGGTGGTCAAGCGCGAGATCGGACTGCGCACCGCGCGACGCGTCAGCCACTGCTTCGTGATGGATGTACCGAGCTACGAGAACGCCCTGATCATCACGGACGCCGCGGTGAACATCGCGCCGACACTCGAGGAAAAGGCCGGCATTCTCCAGAACGCGATCGACCTTGCCCATGTCCTGCGGATCGAGGAAGTCAGGGTCGCGATCCTCTCGGCGATGGAAACGATCAACGCGAAGGTGCCCTCCACGGTCGACGCGGCAGCCCTGTGCAAGATGGTGGACCGGCAACAGATCACGGGAGCGATCGTGGATGGCCCGCTGGCCCTCGACAACGCCATCAATCTCGAAGCTGCAAGGGTCAAACGGATCGATTCGCCGGTCGCCGGGCGCGCCAACGTGCTGCTGGTGCCGGATCTGGAGGCCGGCAACATGCTCGCAAAAAGCCTTTCCTTCCTTGCCGGGGCCGACGCCGCCGGCATTGTTCTCGGCGCAAGGGTTCCGATCATCCTGACCAGCAGGGCAGATTCGGTCACCACCCGCCTGGCCTCCTGTGCGGTGGCGGCGCTGGTCGCCAAGGCCCGGCGCGAGAGCGCTGCGGCGCTGGGGTGATGCCATGCCAGACCTGATTCTGGTCCTCAATGCCGGCTCGTCGAGCATCAAGTTCAGCGCTTTCGGCCTGGCCGAGGGTCAGCTCGAAGTGGTACTGCGCGGACAGATCGAAGGCCTTTACGCGGCGCCTCAGTTCACCGTGACCGACAGGAAGGGCGCCATGGTCGCGATGAAGGCCTGGCCTCGCGGCACGGTGCTCGGGCATGACGGGTCGCTGGCCTACCTGGCCCAGTTTCTCCGGAGTCACCTTGCGGGGTATGACTTGAGGGCGGCAGGCCATCGTGTGGCGCATGGCGGCATGAACTACCACCGGTCTGCCATCGTCACGCCGAAAGTCAGTGCCTTGCTCGAGAAGCTGGTTCCTCTCGCGCCACTGCACCAGCCGCACAACCTCAAGTCAATCGACATTCTCGCCAAGTTGAGGCCCGACCTGCTCCAGGTCGCCTGTTTCGATACCGGCTTCCATCGGGTCCAGCCCGAGGCGGCGCAGGCCTTCGCGCTGCCCGCCTCCATCACCGACGCGGGCGTGCGGCGTTATGGCTTCCACGGGCTGTCCTACGAGTACATCGCCAGCGTGTTGCCGGACTTCGACCCCAAGGCGGCCTCCGGGCGCAGCGTCGTCGCCCACCTCGGCAGCGGCAGCAGCATGTGCGCGATGGTGGGGGGCTACAGCGTGGCCACCACGATGGGCTTCTCCGCGCTGGATGGCCTGCCGATGGGCACGCGCAGCGGCTGCGTGGACCCGGGTGTCATCCTCTACCTGTTGAACGAGCTGAAGATGGACCCGAGAGCCATCGAGGACCTGCTCTACAGGCGCTCGGGACTGCTCGGTGTTTCCGGCCTTTCGAGCGACATGCGGGTACTGCTCGCGAGCGACGATGCGCGCGCGCGCTTTGCGGTGGACCTCTACGTCTATCGGATCGGCCGCGAGCTCGGCTCGCTTGCCGCTGCGGCCCATGGCATCGACACGCTGGTGTTCACCGCGGGAATCGGCGAGCGCGCCGCCTTGATACGGGAGCGGGTCTGCCAGAACGCCGCCTGGCTCGGCGTCGACATCAACCCATCGCTCAACCAGACCCATGGCCCGCGCATCCATACCTCGGCAAGCAAGGTCGCAGTCTGGGTGATTCCGACCGACGAAGAACTCGTGATCGCACGTCACACCCGCGAGTTGCTGCAAACCGTTGAAGGAAGCACGAAATGACGACCCCCACCCCCTACCCGTTGCTCCAGGATGCCAAAGTGCTGGTCTGCGGCGTCGCCAATGACCAGTCGATCGCCTACGGCTGCGCCAGGGCGTTCCGCGAGCTCGGCGCCGATCTGGCGCTCACCTATGCCACCGAGAAGTCCCGGCCGCATGTCGCGCCCTTGGCCCTCGAACTGGAAGCATCGCTTTTCCTGCCCCTCGACGTCTCGCGACAGGACCAGGCCGAGGCGGTGTTCGAACAGATCGACAAATGCTGGGGGCGCCTCGATGTCTTGCTGCATTCGATCGCATGGGCCCCGAAAAACGACCTGAAGGGGGGCTTGCTCAATTGCTCCGCCGAAGGGTTCTCCAAGGCGATGGACATCTCCTGCCACTCGTTCGTCCGGCTGGCCCGCCTCGCGGCGCCTCTCATGAAGGACGGCGGAACGATGTTCACGATGAGCTACGAGGGATCCAACCGGGTGATCCAGAACTACAACGTGATGGGTCCGGTGAAGGCGGCCCTGGAGGCCTGTGGGCGCTACCTCGCCTACGAACTCGGTCCGAGCGGCATCCGCGTGCACACGATATCGCCCGGCCCCCTCAAGACGCGTGCCGCCTCCGGACTCAAGGACTTCGATCTGCTGGTCGATGCCGCGGCACGGCGCACGCCCACCGGGCAGCTGGCCGACATCCGCGATGTCGGATTCACCTGCGCACTTCTCGCCACCCCCTATGCCAGACAACTGTCGGGCGAAACCGTGTACGTCGACGGCGGCGCTCACATCATGGGTTAACCCGGAAAGGAGACTCGACCATGACTCGCCTACTGCTGGGCAATATCGAAGCCGGTACGACCGATGAAGAAATCACGCGGTTCCTCGCCAAGTATGGCTTCCCGCCGGCCCAGAGCATCGAGCACCTGGCCGGCGACAACGCCAGATCGGCCGCCGTGCTGACCTTCAAGGGGGTGAACCACGAACTCCTGCAAAGGCTGCGATCGCGGATCCACGCCGTGCATTGGAAAAGCCGCAAGATCACCGCCCAAGTGCTCACCAGCCACTTCTACGATTGATCCGTCGCAAGGAGCCGCAGCATGCGATTTCTCCATTGGCTGGTCCGCCGCGATCCGGCGCCGCCTGCACCTCAGGACCGGCACATCGACGAGATGCTGGAGCGCGTCCTCGACGTCATACCACGCCTGCGCATCCCGGCGTCCTGCAAGGAACGCCTGGCGCCTGTGCTTGGCATGAGCCTGAAGTACCTCGAAGGGCTGGTGGCCGTCCTGCCCGGCCCCCTCGAGATCGGTTGGTCCAGTTGGGAGCTCGATCCCCGCATACGGTCCTTTTTCGCATCACCCGCGGAGATCTCGCTGGCCTTGGGCCGCTCGTCGGACTTGCGCGCCTTGTTCGAGGAGGCGCCGGACGCCGACGAGGCCTATGCCGTCCTGAGCATGAGGATCGACGAACGCAGGCGCTTCGGCGTGATGAAGGAAGGCGATGCGGCACGGGTCGATGTGGCTCAGACGGTGGTCTCCTTCTCGGATCATCAGGTCCGGATCTGCGCCCGCACCCTCGCGGGCCTCAGGCAGGAGATCGTGAAGCGCCTGGTGGACCAGTTGGCCCTCGAAGCCCTGGCTCGGATGGCAGCCGAGGATGACCGGCGCGAGGAACTGGTCCTGCAGCGTGCGCTGCTCGCCACGCGGCTGCGGCTGCTGCAGCGGCGCGGCACCGGAATGCAGTCCCTGCTGGGCAGCGCGGGCGAGGCCGGCGGCGGAAAGCCGGCCCGACTGCGCGAGCAGATCCAGGCCAACGAGCGAGACCTGGATGCGCTGGGGCCCCTCAGCGGGGCGCTGGACCGCCAGGTCGAGCGTGTGGTCGAGGTGTTTCGCAACCCCCGTCCGCTGGTGCATATCGGGAGCCGGTCCTTGCGGCTGAGCCGGATGAACGTCGTGCTCCCGCTCGGCAGCACCGACATGGGCGAGGTGGTCGAGTTCCAGTTGGCGCACGTCCCGGGTGACCCGCCACAGGAACGCGCATTCGCCCTCGTGCGCATCGCGCGTGCCGATCTTCCCAAGCCGACCAGCCTGCTGGAAGAGGCCGCACGGTGGATAGGCTGAAGGCGCCGAGGCGGGCGGCTGCGAGCGCGCGTCTGCGTTCGTCCCTGCGGAGGTTTCGGCCGCTGCATGCCTGGCACGGCGTGTTGCCAGCTGTGTGGTTCGCGCTCGCACCGTCTCGAGCCCATGCCTCCTTGCTGCACGGGGAGACGCTCGATCTCGTGGCCGACGTCGCCGCCTGGCTGGTCCTGGTGATCGCGCCCATCGTCGGCATCGGCCTGTTCTGGCTCGTCCACATCATTCCCGAGAAGATCGCGGAGAAAAAAGGGCACCCCCAGACCCAGGCGATTCAGGCGCTGTGCCTCCTGTCCCTGGTCTTCGGGGGACTGCTGTGGCCGCTGGCCTTGCTTTGGGCCACCGCGAAGCCGGTGCTGCACAAGCTCGCCTACGGCACGGATCGTAAAGACCTGGACAAGGACATACCCCCAACCCGCAGCAGCGCGCCTGACAAGATCGATAGAAAGGCTTGAGCATGGAACTGCTGTTCCTGATCCTGTACTCGCTGGCAGCCTGGCTGGTGTTCTTCAAGTTCAAGTGGCTGCCGTGGAACATCACGACCCAGGTGATCACGGCAACGATTCCGCTGATACTGATGATCGTGCTGATCCTCTTCCTGAACATCTCCGCGCCTTCCACCGGTGATGTGCGGGTGATCAACTACGTGGTCCAGATCGTCCCCCGCGTGACGGGGCGGGTGATCGAGGTGGCCGTCGAGCCGAACCGACCCGTCAAGAAGGGCGCGGTGCTGTTTCGAATCGACCCGGAGCCCTTCGAGTTCAGGATCCAGGCGGCCCGTGCCAGCGTGAGGCAGGCCCGTGCCAAGCTGATCGGTTCGCAAGCCAACCAGAGCAGCTACGAACAGCAGCTCAAGGAAGCGCGCAGCAAGCGCGCTGCGCTTGCCGCCAAACAGAAGCTCGCCGAGGTGCGGATGCGCCAGTTCGAAGCGCTGGCGTCCACCGGCGCCGGGTCGCAGTTCGATCTCGAACAGGCTCAGGCCGAAGTCCGCAGCTTCGACGGAGAGCTGGCCGCCCTCGATGCGGCCACGGCACAGGCACGCGTCAAGACGCAGGCCAGAACCCGGGACGGCGAACAGGACGAAGTCGCGCGCACGAAGGCGGAGATCGCCCAGGCCGAGGCCCAGCTGGCCGAGGCCGAATGGGAGCTGGCGCAGACGATCGTCCATGCGCCGGCGGACGGCACGGTCGTCAACCTGCAGCTGCGTCCCGGTCAAGTCGCGAGCCAACTGGTCCAGATGCCGGTGATGACCTTTGTGGAGGACGCCCAGTGGGTGATCGCGTTGTACACCCAGAACGAAGTCCGCGAAGTGGGGCCGGGTCAGGAGGCGGAGATCACGATGCGGATGTATCCGGGACGCATCATCAAATGCAAGGTCGATTCCGTGGTCTGGGCCACCGCCGGCGGCCAGCTGCCCATCGGCGGCAACCTGCCCAATCTGGCCCCCATGCCGCCGGGGCAGCTCGCCGTGCGGCTGCAACCGCTGGACCCCGCGGTTTTCCTCGCGGCGGGCGCGCGCGGACAGGGCGCCATCTACACCGACTACGTGGCCTTCCTGCATCTCGTCCGCAAGGTGTTCCTGCGTGTGCAGAGCAAGCTCGACTGGCTGATCCTCAAGCTGCACTGACATGTCGCGCCATCCTGCAAACGCCTGGAGCGCGTGCCTGCTGGGCCTCGCGGCCGCAGCGTCCCTCGTGGCTGGCTGTGCGATGCGGACGCCGCCCTCCCCGCAGGCCTTTCGCCAGCAATCCGTCGGGCATCTCGGCCTGGCGTCCCCCTGGAGATCCGGCGAGCTGCCCACCGAAGCGGTGCAGGACAACTGGCTGTCGACCTTCGGCGATGTGCAACTCGACGCGCTGGTCGCGGAAGCCCTGGCCCACAACCCGGACTTGCGAGCGGCGGCTGCACGGGTCGATCAGGCCGCCGGCCAGCTCGCGCTGGCAAGAGGGGCACAGCGCCCCTCGCTGAGCCTGCTGGGCACGGGCGGTATCAAGATGAGCGACATGAGCTCGGCCCTCTCGGGTCTGATGGCTCTGATGTCCTGGGAACTCGACCTGTGGGGCGCGCTGCGCTACGGCAGCGCAGCGGCCTCTGCCAGCCTGGTCGCCGCGCAGTCCGAGCTCGAGTTCAGCCGCCAGTCGCTGGCGGCGACCACGGCCAAGGCCTGGTTCACGGCGGCCCAGACCCGGCTCGAAGCGCAGACAGCCGACCGGATGGTGGGGGTGAGCGAGCATCTGCTGCGCATGGTCGTCACGCGCCGCAGCGTGGGCATCGCGAATGATCAGGAGGTGGCCCAGGCGAGTGCCGGCTTGAGTGACCAGCGCGACCGGCTGGCACAGGCCCGGCTGGCCCATCAGTCGGCGCTGCGGGCGCTGGAAACGCTGTTGGGCCGCTACCCGGCGGCTGAACTGACAGCGCGCACGGATCTGCCGCCTGTGCCGGGCCCGGTGCCCGCCGGCTTGCCGCTGCAGATGCTGGAGCGGCGGCCGGATCTGATCGCTGCCGAGCGCCGGGTCGCGGCCGCCTTCAACCGCGTCGGTCAGGCCAAGGCGGCCGCATTGCCCGGCATCCGCCTGACAGCCAACCTGGGCTATCTCGACAGTGACGTCGTGGCGCTGAAAAAGGACTTCGAGAACCCGACGGGCGGCGCGGGTGCCAAGTTGCTGATGCCGATCGACATCAATGGCACGCTGGCGGCGCAGGTTGCGATCGTGACGGCTCAGCAGCAGGAAGCCGTCGCGCAGTACGTGCAGATGGCCTTGCGCGCCGTCGCAGACGTGGAGACGGCGCTGGCGGCCGCGCAGACTCTGACGGAGCGTGAAGGGCATCTGAGGGAGTTGGTCGCCGCCCAGTCGACCGCCTTGCGCCTGGCGCAGGCAGCCTACGAGGTGGGCAAGCGGGACCTGCGCTCGGTCGAGCAGGAGCGGCTCATCCTGTACCAGGCGCAGGTGCAGTTGCTGCGGGTGCGCTGTGACCAGCTGACCCAGCGGGTGAACCTGCATCTTGCGCTGGGCGGGAGCTTTGAAAGAGGAGCGGCGGTCTCGCACTGAAAACGCCGCCGGGCTGCCGGACCGGCAACATCGCTTCAAGGCCGTCCGAGGTAGAGATAGAAGCCGTCGAAACCGCGATGCGCCCGGCCGTATCCGAGATACAGCGGCCCGACCGGCGTGTCCACGCCAAAAAACAGGGCGGCAGAGCGCAGCGTGCCCTGCTCGTTCCCCGGCACGAGCGGCGCGCCCATGCGACCGACCTCGATCGACACGCCTCCGTAGATGCCGTCCAGGAAACGCGCCCGTGCAAGCCGCCGGTAGTAGACGATGCGGCCAAATCGAAGCTCCTCGCCGAGCAGGGCCCCGGTGGGGTAGCCCGACTGCTGCAGCAGCCCGCCCCACGCGAAGAGGCTGGAAGCCGGCAAGGGATCTGAACCAAAACGGCGCCCCCACCTGAATCCGACATTGAGCGTGTGCTCGCCGAGGGAGGCGGCGCACGTGCCGCTCGTCAGCAGGCGGGTGAAGTTCGCGTCGCTGCCGAGGGCTTCATGCATCGAGACCACCTCCAGCATGCCGGCACAGCCGGATCGCGGGAAGTTGACGCCGTCGAGCTGATCCACCAGGGCGCGCACTGTCACGCCGGTGTACGAGGCGCTGTCCTGCCCGGGGACCAGGACCGATGGCCCCGTGTCGAGGGAGGCCCGCACATCGGCGTGCACCAGGCCCAGCCTCACTTCACCGTACCGGGTGAACTGCACCCCCAGTTCCAGACCGACGCGGGCGCTGCGGAGGTCGTAGCGGGCGATACGCTGGTCGGCCCGAAAGACGTCCATGGCATGCCGCTCGTACTCGGCACGTGGCGCCACAAAAAAGGTTTGGCTTGCCTCCAGGGGTTGATAAAACTCGGTGGCGATGCGATTGGTGCGTCCGAACTGCAGATCGGAACGCCATTCGCCGCCGAGCCGGTTCAGCCACGTCATCCGGTAGCTCGCATGGAGATTGAAGAAGGCATCGCCGCGGAAATCCGACGAGAGCCCGAGGCCGAGCCGCAGGTAGTTGGGACCCCAGGATTTCTCGACGGCATCGACCGAGAGAATCTGCCGTCCCGGCTCTTCCATCAACTGGTAGCTCACATGTTCGAAGTCCCCGGTGCCGAACAGTCGACGCATGTCCCGGTCGAGCTCGTGCGGCTCGATGGGCGCATGGGGGGTCGATCGCATGACGGAGCGCGCAATGTCCGGATTGACTCGCTGCAGCTTCGCGAAGCGAATCTCGTCAACCGACGTGAGTGCCGTCGTCGTGTTGGACATGCGATGGGTGCGCCAGGCCGCGTAGTCGGAGGCGGGCACCGCGAGTCGCACGAGCCGGTCCGCCACAGCCCGTGCCGCGGCCTCCCCGACCGGCACCGCCGCCGGCAGGTGGTCGAAGTCGCTGGCGGAGAAGTCGCCGAGCTGTGGAAGAATCAGCACGTCGCCGACCTGGAGCCGCGCCAGGGAGGCGCGCACGTTCTGCTCGGTCAGGATGTTGACCATCTGGGCGGTCACGCCGAGGACGGACGTGAGCGCCTCCGGCTTGAGCAGCGGGGTCCCGAGGTTCACGGCGATCACGACGTCGGCGCCCATCGAGCGCGCCACTTCAACCGGCAGGTTGTCCGTCAGTCCCCCGTCGACCAGCAGCCGGCCCTCCATCTTGACCGGCTCGAAAAAGGCCGGTACCGACATGCTGGCCCTCATCGCCCTGACCAGATCTCCCCCGCGCAAGACCACCGCCTCGCCCGTCTCCAGATCGGTGGCGACACAGCGAAAGGGAATCGGAAGCTCGTCGAAACGCTGGATGCCCTGCACCTTGCTCAGACGGCGCAACACGGTTTCGAGCTGGACGCCCGAGACCAGACCCTTGGGCAGCAGGACCCTGCCCCCCTCCAGGCCGACCTCCAGCGCGGCCAGATTCGTGGGGTCGTCCCGCTTCAGGCGAACCGCTCGCTCGGCGCGTGGCGGCAGTTCCTTGAAAAGATGGCGGCTCGACATCGACGCCAGGATCGTTTCCATCTCGTCGACCGATGTGCCGGAAGCATAAGCCGCGCCGACGATGGCACCCATGCTGGTGCCGGCGATACAGTCGATCGGAACACGAAGTTCCTCGAGCACCTTCAGAACACCGACGTGCGCGGCGCCTCTCGCCCCGCCGCCGGACAGGACCAGGCACACCTTTGGACGCGCCTGCTCACCCGGAACTGCCGGCTCCGCCAGACAGGGGAGCTGCTGTGCCAACAGCACCGGGAGCGTTGCCGCAAGCGCCATGGCTCGCGTCAAGGCCCACTGCGCGGGCACTCCAGCCGCTCCGGCAAGGCAAGCCGGCCTGAACCGTCAAAGGTCCAGGCGGTTGATCTTGGTGCCGTCGAAGCTGAGATTGGCCATGAAGCCCGAGCCGCTGAGCACGAAGCCGATGACGGCCTGCTTCGCCGTCTGGGTGCTCACATGGGCATCGGCGCCGAGGCTGGCGACCGCCACCGAGGCGTCCGCCCCCGCGGTCCAGCCCTGGCTCGATTCGAACTTCTGCAGCGACTCCTGCGTCATGAACAGCAGGTAGACCGCCTTCGACTGTGCCCCCGCCAGGAGGCCCGCAGAGGCTGACCCGATGCTGTAGTAGGCGCTGGTGACGCCGCCTTTGCGCAAAGCCCCTTGACCATAGGAGGCGCCGAGGAGAAAGCCGGCCGAAACGACTTTCGGAAAAACAAGGATGCCCTTGGCTTTGGCGGCAAGTTCGATGGCGTCGGCGGACTGGCTGAACAGTTGCGACTGGGCATGGTCGACCGACGCGTCAATCTCACGGCGCTTGGCGTTCGGGTCCGCCGTGCCGCCGGTGGAGGTGGAACAGCCGGCGACGAGGCTGGTAGCGCTCGCCAGTAGCAGGTCTCTGCGATTCACATCAGGCTCCTTGGTGTTTCCGTTTGGCTGGACAATGTCGCCGTCATGGCAAGTCGGCCACCGATTCCTCGTCCCGGGGCATGGGCACCTCCTGAGACCCGGCGGGCGGCTCGAAGGCGAAGACCGCTGCCGCCACGGGAACGTTGAGCGACCAGTCCATCTCGACGCTTTGCCGGGGTTGGGCGGGATCGTCGGTCACCGTGATCACGATGCGACGCGGCAGGGGATGCTCGCCGTGCTGGATCCACAACTGCCAATCCAGTCCTTCCTGGCGGAAGGCGTAGTGGTCGCAGGGCAATCCGGCGATGGACGTCGTCCCGAGCGCCGCCGCGCTGATCAGCCGCGACAGGTGCTCGGGGCCTCCGGCCCACGTGAAAAGGTCCACGAGCGGCAACCTCAGGCCGTAGTCGCCGGAAAGCCGTGCCGTGAACTCCTTGAGGGAGGCTGCCATCGACACCCGCGCGTACGAACCGGTGGACTGGCCGAAGGCCGCGAAGGTCTTGCCGTTGAAGTAGAACTGGGAGAACCTGGGAAGTCCCCGATCGCTGGTCACGTCGAGCCGCAGACCGTCGGGCTGCCTCACCCACATCCGCAAAGCGAAATCGATCTGGATCTTCTGGCCGTTCGGCAGGACCTGCTCGCTCGATGCCTTGGCCCTCAAGCCGAGGAAATGCTGCGATTGAAGGTAGCGGCCCATGCGCTGCAAGGCCGTGGCGGCCCTGGGATCGATGGGCGTCTCCTCCGCGGTGGCCAGGGGCGGCGGCCCGGGGTGGGTCAGTGCGGCGGTCTGTACGTTGTGGGCCCAGCCGGCGGATGCCAGCAGGGCCGAGAGCACGGCAATCAGCATGACGGTCTCCGTAGGGATGTCGTCAACCATATCGGCGATGCGATGTCAGCGGCACTGGGGATGGAGGAAGACGCGCTTTCCTTCGTCCCCGGTCCGGCCTGTTGCGCTGGTTCAGCCGGAGTCCGCGACGCTGGTCGGGCATCCGCCTCAGCGAGGCGCGCCCTTGTCGCCCGGCCTTGCGGACTTGCAGCGCCAACCCGCGGATGGCAGGTCGGACGCAAGGAGCAGCTTGATCAGGCCCGGCAGCGTGTTCACTCGCAGCGACCGCATGACCCGGGCTCGGTCGGCCTTGATGGTGCGCTCGCTCACACCGAGCTCGTCCGCGATCTGCTTGTGCAGCCTGCCGGCGACGACCCCGTCCAGCACTTTGCGCTCGCGTGAGCTGAGCGATTCGATGGCGGCGTGCAAGTGACGTGCGCGCATCTCACTCTCATGCAGGGCCGCATCGCTGTCGAGCGCATCCTTGAGCGCAGCAAGCAGCAGGTCGCGGTCGATCGGCTTGGTGAGGAACTGTTTGGCTCCGGCACGCATGGCTTGCACACTGGAGCGAACATCGGCCGCGCCGGACATGAAAACGATCGGGCGATCGTAGGCGGGATGGTGGTGCAGTGCGGCCTGCAACTCCAGCCCGTTCACGCCGGGCAGCTGCAAGTCGAGCAGCAGACAGCCCGGCCGCGCGTCGGGCGGGGACACGAGGTAGTCGCTGGCGACCCCATAGCTGCGTACCTCGTAGCCCGAAGCAGACAGCAGGCGGTCCAGCGCCTCGCGCTGCGAGGCATCGTCGTCGATGATGTGAATGACCGGCATCATGAGCACATTCCAGAGTTGTCCGAGTCGGCCGAGCCGCTGGCGGGCAGCCGCACCGAGAAAACCGCTCCGCCCCCGGGGCGAGGGGCGGCAGCGATGCTGCCCTGGTGCGCCAGAAGAATGGAGCGTGCGATCGACAGGCCAAGGCCCATGCCACCCTCCTTGGTCGTGAAAAACGACTTGAAGAGGGTTTCAGGGTCGAGCTCACCCAGGCCGTGGCCCCGGTCGCTGATCTGTACTTCGATATCGCTATCCCCTGCCCTCGCCACCACTTCGACCTTGCGCAGAGGCACGGGCGTGCAGCGCATCGCGTCCATCGCATTGACCATCAGATTCAGCATCACCTGCTGCAGCTGCACCTTGTCGCCCAGCACGATGGCGCACCCCGGAGCCGACCGACACTCGAACTCGACCCGACGCTGTTTGGCCTCTCCGGCAAGCAATTGAATCGCGTCGTCCAGCACGTCGTGCACATCCACCGGGTTGAATTCCACTTCGTGTCGTTCCATCAGGGTGCGGAGACGACGGATCACTTCATGCGCCCGGAGGTTGTCCGCCCGGATGCGCGCCACGATCCGCCGCAGTTCCTCGACGGGAAGGGGCCGCTGCGCGAGCAGAAGTTGCGCTGCGTCCGTATTGCTCAGAATGGCACCCAGCGGCTGGTTGACTTCGTGGGCGATGGAGGCGCTCAATTCACCCAGGGTGGCGAGACGGGCGGCCCGCGCGAGTTCGCTTTCGCTCTTGCCTGCGGTTGCAGGTGTCATTCGAAGGCTGCGCCGCTGAAACAGGCGGGTCGCGATCAAGGCCATTGGCATCGCCGCTGCTGCCAGGCGGACGAACCAAGGGCAGCGGCGCCTTCGCCTGGCCCGGATCCACCGGGATGCTGCCGACATACACCGGCCGACACCGGCCTTATCGACGGCCGAACTTTTGAGAATCGACGCAACTCGTTCTTCGATAAGAGGCGCGTGCGGAGGTGCTTGCGCTCCATCAGGGGACCGATGGCTGGATAAGGATGTCAAGCAAGTTCGCATAAGCATCACTCAAGCTGCAAGGGGTGCTTTGGGAGCCTCGGCGGAAGAGGTGGGCCTCACCGGTGCTCTCCGCGACGGAGTATCAGCACGTGTTTCAGGGGCGCCTATTGGACCAAGGTCCATCGGCCGCTGTCGCGCCGAGGAAGCGGAGCAGGACCGTGAATGGAGGGGCTGCAGGAGATTCAGCTTCTCCCTGCATCCGGATGTTGGACCAACGTCCTATTTCTCACAGGCACCGGCGCAACCATGATTCAACTCACCCAGCCATATGCGATATGCGCGGAGTGTCAGATGGAGCGTCTTGTCGTGGAAGAGCAAAACGGGTGGAGCGCCAGGAGTGCACCGCGGTGCGCCGGCCCTTGCGGCCGGCCGACCGGAGGCCCTCGCCGGACGCAAGGTGGGGATGCCGGCGGACCGCAGCGTCTGGAACGGCGTCGTGCTGTTCCTGCCGCCGCTTCCTGCGCTGCTCTTCTGCCTGGCGGGGGAGCCGCTGACTACATGGCACGCGCACCGCCTGCCGCCGGAGGACCGGGGCAAGTCCTGCTCGTTCACCGATGGGCGATGGGCGGGGCTTGGAACACCTTCAAAATCGCAGACGCCCAGTCCTGCCTCACCACGGCGTTGGCACACGGCGTGCTCAAGCGGGACCTCGAAAACACCGCGGGCGACAGGCAGGCTCGCATTGGCCCTGACCCTGCTGCGGATGTTGCCCTCACCTTGCCGATGCGTATCATCGGTCGTTCTTGTGCAACCTACTTCACAACGTGCCGGAGGCGAACGTGGGGCTGCTGTATGGGAGACTTGAGGAGCCGAGCGCCGTCACGCCGACTCCACCGCGAACCCGAATTCACATCGTTGATGACGACACCTCGGTCTGCAAAGCGGTTGCCCGTCTGCTCGAGCTTGAAGGTTACTCGGTCTGCGTGTTTCAATCGGCCGAGTCGTTTCTCGAGCGTCCCGACCCCGACGATGATGGCTGCATCCTTCTCGATATCGGAATGACGGGACTGGACGGCCTCTCCTTGCAGCAGGTTCTCTCCGAGCGCGGGAACGACATGCCCATCATCTTTCTGACCGGGCGTGCCGACGTTCCGATGAGCGTTCGGGCAATGAAGGGCGGCGCCTTCGATTTCCTGACCAAGCCCTATGACGATGCGGTCCTGCTCGCCGCTGTCGCCAGCGCGCTCGAGAAAAACGAGACGCTCAGGAGGATCCGCGCGCACCGCCTCTCGACGGAGTCCCGGCTTGCCACCCTCACCCCGCGCGAGCGCGAGGTTCTCCAGCATGTCATTGCGGGGCGCCTCAACAAGCAAATCGCCGCCGATCTCGGCACCTGCGAAAAAACCATCAAGGTGCATCGTGCGCGTGGCATCAAGAAAATGTGCGTGCGCTCGGTGGCCGAGTTGGTCCGCATCGTGGATCGAGCCCGTCCTCGCAGCCTGGACGACGGCGCATGGCCTTGAATGCCACAAAGAAGGTCCTGGGTCGCAAGACTTGAGTGATGGAGCTGGCGAGCCCGTCGGATCTTGTTTTCGAAGGCTCCCCTTGCCCCGCTGCACTAGCAACTCTTACAGCTCCCGGCTGCCTTGAGCGCGAATCACTTGCCTAGCCGGACAGCATGGACGACATTTGCCTCGGAATTTGAGCCGCCGCCGGCGCTGATCCGCCATGGCGGTCTCTGTTGGCCGTGTCTGATCCACCTTGCCCCGTCGTCCGGAAATTTCTATTCCCTGAATTGGGTTGGCGACTGGAATGCCGGACATCCAAGTGAGACCCCGCGCGCGTCGCTGAGCCGCGAGTTGATCATCGGGGGCGCCGAGATTCGGTGGCTGAGCGACCGATGTCTTGAGAAAGATACCCCTAGCGTACCTCGTCAACTGCCTGGCTTGCCTGAGTCTCATGACCGTAGCAAGACCTGCCGGGGATGTCCCGTCGTCGCTCACGCAAAAGCTGCCGATCCATGTTCATCAGCGGTCCGGGGCGTCGGGCTTCCCGGCCGACACACGGTGGTTCGAACTGCATCCGCTTGTCGGATGTCCGCGGTGCGAGGGTCCGATTCGGGTCCTGGGCACGGCAGGCTGCGCGGGAAGCGGGAGGTGGCACGACGCGGCCGTCGCCGGTTTCGGGGTCGAACCGGTCGCATGGATCGGAGACCGCCGCGAAGTGAGGGATATGGCATATCGCCGTTCCTCACGGCCCCGCACCTGGCAGGTGCAGCAGCGACACCTCTGGGCCAGTTTCGAAGCGCGCTTCTCTATGGGAAGCGTCTTTCTTGCGCATCCCTTCCTGCCCCACGCGGACTACCGAGCTTACGTTGCCGCGGGAATGCTCGTCGCGGTCCAGGTCGCCCTGATCACGGGCTTCTTCCTGGAGCGGACCGGGCGCCGTCGCGCGCAACGCGAAGCGCGGCATGTCCGCGCTCACCTGGTGCATCTCGCCCGAGTGTCGTCGATGGGGGAGCTGGTCGTGTCCCTGGCACACGAGCTGAATCAGCCGCTCACCGCGGTCCACGGCAATGCGCGCACCGCTGCGCGCATGCTCTCGAGAGACCAGGTCCCGGTGGCCGAGCTGGCGGACATCCTTCAAGACATCGTGAACGACGTCAAGCGGGCCGCCGACCTGGTCGCCCAGATCCGGGACATGGTCAGCAGGCGCCCGGCGGAGCGTGTGCACGTGGATGTGAATGGGGCGGTCCGCAATGTGAGAAAGCTGCTTGCCGGTGAGTCGGCGGTCCGGCGGGTCCCGGTCGAACTCGATCTCACGCCCCTCCCACTGAGGGTCGAGGCCGATCCGATCCAGCTGCAGCAGGTCTTGCTGAACCTCGTCCTCAATGCCATCGAGGCGGCATCGATGTCGCGCGGTGATCCGCCCAAGGTCGAGATCCGCAGCGCGTTGAGCGCTCCCCGCACGGTGCACATCGTCGTGCGCGACAACGGTCCCGGTCTCGAGCCCGGCATGGAAGGACAGGTGTTCGAGCCGTTCTACACCACCAAGGGGTCGGGCATGGGGATCGGCTTGTGGATCGCGCGCTCCATCGTCGAGTCGCATGGAGGACGCATCTGGGCCACCAACGTGCCGGAGGGCGGCGCGGCGTTCCACGTCGCTCTCCCGCGGGTCCCCGGTGAAGAAGAAGCATGAGCGACACCCGACGCGCAGGTCGCGAAGCCGCCCGGTGCGGTCGCCCCGCAAGGCCTGTGGACCGGCTGCGCCACCTCGGTGGCCGGCAGGCTCACTGGCTGGTCTTGGACCGCCTTTCGATCCAGACCTGGTTCTGCTCGTCCCAACGGTGTGTGTTCATGAACCTCTGAGTGTCCGCGCGTCGCTGTTCGCGGCTCAGCGTGCTCGTTGGCGGCGGAGACCCGCCGATCGGCTTCCAGCTCGAGGACCGGTCGTCCCAGCGATGCCCTTTCAGGAACTCATCGCGTTCCGCCTTCATCTCCGCGCGGCTCTTGACGCCTTGCGGCGGCTCGACGCCGCTCTTGAGGACCCAGGTCGCGGACGCGTCGTCCCAGCGATGGGTCCTCAGGAACTCGTCGCGCTCCATCTTGACCTGCACGCGGCTTGGACCGGCCGCCGTATCTTCGCCGGCGGTCCGTGCGCTGACGGGAGAGAGCGTCAGCGCAAGACAGGATGCCAGCAGTGTGGCGATGAGATGCGGGTTCCTCATGTCGACTCCTTCGTGGCTTGGATCGCTGCGGGACATTACGACTCGATGCCGGGAAAGAGAACCCGGGGTGGGGCGTGCGCTCGATGCCCCTTTCCACAAGCTGTCGGCCGCTCCTCTCCCCCGCACTTCGGAGCACCGCCGTGGCCGGGACGCGGCACGGCGCCACTGCCCCGGTCCCCTCTGTTGCCGCCCCCAGCCAGCGCCTAGCCTTGCTGTGAAAGGCAGCCTGCCGGGTCGACTTCCGGCCGCTGCAGGTCTCAACCGGGGAGCCGACATGCGTCTTCTGCGTCCAAGGGTCACCCACCTCGCATGGGCCTTGTTCGTGTGCCTGTTCTCGCTGCCTGCCGCTGCACAGGACCCGGCCCGTTTCGCGCCCGAGCAGCTGGAGCAGATGCTGGCGCCGGTCGCGCTCTACCCGGACACACTGCTGTCACAGCTCCTGATGGCCAGCACCTACCCCGCCGACGTTGCCGAAGCGGCGAAGTGGTCGAAGGCGCACCCGCAGCAAAAGGGCGAGGCGGCGGTCGCGGCCGTCAGTGGCCAGTCCTGGGATCCGAGTGTCAAGTCGCTCGTCGCCTTTCCGGATCTCCTGGAGACCTTGGGCGCGCACCCGGATTGGGTGCAGAACCTCGGTGACGCCTTCCTGGCGTCGTCCAGGGACGTCCTCGACGCGGTACAGCGGCTCAGAATCCAGGCCGAGAAGGCGGGCCACCTGAAAAGCTCCAAGCAGCAGAAGGTGGTGCTCGAGGCCGAGCCCGACACCGCGCAGACCATCGTCCGCATCGAGCCGGCCGACCCCCAGGTGGTCTACGTGCCCGCCTACGATCCGGGCGTCGTCTACGGAGACTGGCCGTACCCGGCCTACCCGCCGATCTACTATCCCCCGTCGGCGTATTACTACCCCGGCGCAGCGCTCGCCTCCGGGATGATGTTCGGCGTCGGGGTCGCGGCGACGGCGGCACTGTGGGGGAACGTCAACTGGGGACGCGGCGATGTCGACATCGACGTCAACAGGTACAACAACATCAACACCAACCGCCAGCTCGACGCGAGCCAGACGAGCTTCCAGCACAATGCCGCGCAGCGCCGGGGCGTGCCCTACCGGGACGAAGGCAGCCGGCAGCGGTTCGGCAGCCAGGATGCCGGCAATCCGGCCCAGCGGTCCGCCTATCGCGGCCGCACGCCGGAGGTGGAGGTCCAGCGCCAGCAAGCACAAGCTGCCCTGCAGGAACGAGGCCTGTCGTCCGATCAGGCACGCGG
The DNA here is from genome assembly GCF_026153205.1 of Aquabacterium sp. A7-Y. Lineage (GTDB taxonomy): Bacteria > Pseudomonadota > Gammaproteobacteria > Burkholderiales > Burkholderiaceae_C > Caldimonas. Next base: position 99,757 of record NZ_JAPFBW010000011.1, read on the forward strand.
GGAGCCGCGTGGCGGCGCGGCCCGGGACGATCGGGCCCAAGAGCGAGAGCGTGAGCGGCCCAAGGGGGGCGCCGAGCGAGAAAGCCGGACGGCAGGCAATCGGGAACCCACCCGGGGCTCACCCGAGGGACGCGGCGACCACGCATTGCGCGGTGCCAGCGATCCGGCAGGCACACGGCAGCACATCGACCGCGGCGAATCGAGCCGCCAGTCCATGACGCGGCAACGCTCCGCAGCAGCGCCCGGTGCGGCGTCCCGCGGGGCCGCGCGCGGCGGCCTCCGGCGCTAGTCCCATGAAACCGAGGAATCGGGAAAGCAAGATGCACCCTCTCCCCGCTCGGCCCAGCGCCCAGCCCTGCCGCTTCACGGCGACCGCGGTCGCCGTGCTGGCGGCAGCCCTGCTGGGCACCGCGCCCGCCGGCGCACAAATGTCGTATCCCAGCGCCGAAGCGGCGTCGCAAGCCTTTGTGGATGCAGTCCGCGGGAGCGACAACGAGGCCCTGCACCGGGTGCTGGGTGCCGATTGGAAGCGGGTGGTGCAAGCGGACACGATAGCCCGCAGCGACATCGAGGCCTTCCTCACCGCGTGGCAGCACGGGCACAAGATCGAGCCCCAAGCCGATGGTTCGGCGCGGCTCTCGGTGGGCCCGCAGGGCTGGACCTTGCCGATTCCCCTCGTCGCCACCGCATCCGGCTGGCGTTTCGATCCGCGGCGTGGCGCAGACGAATTGCGAACCCGGCGTATCGGACGCAACGAGCTGGCCGCGATGCAGGCGGCCCTCGCCTACCTCGACGCCCAGCGGGAATACGCGATCAAGGACCGCGACGGCAACGGCGTGCACGAGTATGCGCAGAAGCTCAGGAGCGCGGCCGGTCGGCACGATGGCCTGTACTGGCCCGATGCGCCGGGACAAGACAGGAGCCCGCTCGGCCCGTGGTTCGCCCGCGCCCAGCCGAAGCAAAGCGCCGGCTATCACGGCTACTTCTACAAGATCCTGAGCTCACAGGGCAGCCATGCACCGGGCGGTGCCTACGACTACCTCATCGGTGGACGCATGAGAGCGGGCTTCGCGCTGTTGGCCTGGCCAGTCCGATACGGGGATAGCGGAGTCATGAGCTTCATGGTCAGTCACGACGGCGTGCTCTTCGAAAAAGACCTGGGGCCCGGCACCAGCACTGCGGCTCGCACGATGAGCCGCTTCGATCCGGATGCCAGCTGGACGCGTGTGGCGGTGCCGGAGCGGCCATGAGCCGATCGGCTCCTTGACGAACCAGGCCTTGCAGGGTCACTCAAGCCGGTTGGGTGATAGCACAACGCGGAACTTGGAACCGCGAGTCATGTTGTGTTGTGTGTAAAAGCCGCTCAGAGACCCCCCCTGAACACGCTGCTCCCTCTCCGGCACGGCCCGAACGCTTGAATCGGTTCCACCCTCCAGCGTAGAAGCGAAGGGATACTCGTCCCAAGACAGGCCGGCCCCCGCCGGCTGAGTACGGATATTGCCGCCCATGTCCTTGAAGTGAGCAACATTGTGGGCCATGGCTTGGGCCCGATTGGGGTTGACCTTGGACGCGTCGACACGCGGATTGTCGCGGTCCTCCATCGGCCAATAGGTCAGTTCATCGGGCTGGCCGTTGGAGATGGCATCGAAGATGTGCTCATAGATCTCGGGGGTCAGGTGCTGGTGAACGATAAAGTCGGGCATTCGAAGCTCCAAGGGTTGAAGAAAAGCAGGTCCTGAACGGCCCTTGACAGCCGACCGCGGGATCAGGCGGGCATCGATGCTTCACCACTCGATCATGATTGGAGACGATGGAGATGCCCTGCGACAACCCGATGCTCTCGTCATCACGAACCGGTCTCAACCCCTAGTGATGGGGACAGCCATCCCTAGAGCTCGGGATGCGCATCCACCACGGGCGAAAGATTTGCTGGCACGAGCGCCCTACAATGGGTCCACACTTTCGGATTCCCCTACACGTGCTTGCCCGCTCCCGTGCTCGCGTGATCGTGGTGCAGGAGGTCATCCCGCACTATCGCCTGAAGCTGTTCGAATTGCTTCACGATCGTCTCGCGCATGCCGGCGTCGAGCTGAAGGTTGTTTACGGAAAGCCCAACGAGGAACAGGCCGCCAAACAAGACCTGGTCGATTTGCCGCCGTCGTTCGGTCTGAAAGTCCGCAATCTGTGGCTGTCGGACCGAATGCTCTACCAGCCGGTCATCGGAAACCTCCTGCGGGCGGATTTGGCCATCTTCCCGAACGCCGCCGCTTACCTCCCCAACTACTTTTTCTGGCTGAGGAAAAAGCGCAAATGTCCGCAGCTCGGCTTCTGGGTCTATCACACCCGGCAACGGGCCGCAGACCGGTCGCTCAAGGAAGCGGTCAGCCGACGCATGATGCGGCGCGGCGATTGGTGGTTCGCCTACACCGACAGCACGCGGGACTACCTGTTGGCCAACGGCGCGGCCGAGGATCGCATCACGGTGCTGAACAACAGCGTCGATGTCGCCGCCTTTCGCGCCTCGCTGGCCGCGGTCGATGCGGCCGACTTGCAGGCGTTTTCGAGCCGGCACGGCATTCCCGCCGGCGCCCCTGCGGGCCTGTTCTGCGGTGGACTGCATCGCAGCAAGCGACTCGACTTCCTGTTTGAAGCGCTGCGCTGGATTCACGAACAACAGCCCGACTTTCAGCTGCTCGTGATCGGCGACGGCACGTGTCGGGACATCGTGGCGCGCGCCGCTGCGCACGACCGCAGGATCCACTACCTGGGCGCGTCATTCGGTCGAGACAAGGCACTGTGTTTCCGTCTCGCTCAGCTTTTCCTCTGCCCGGGCCTGGTGGGGCTGGCCATTCTGGACGCGTTTGCCGCCGGGCTGCCCCTGGTCACGACCGAGAGTTGGATCCACAGCCCTGAGATCGACTACCTGCACGACGGAGTCAACGGCTTGATGACCGAGGACGACGCGCGTGCCTATGCAGCGGCTGTGCTCGGCTTGCTCCAGTCTGAAACGCAACGGAGGACGCTGGCTCGCGCAGCGCTCGACGATGCAGGGCATTACTCCATCGACAACATGGCCGGTCGGTTCTTCGAGGGCATTCAGCGCTCGCTCGCGTCACGCGGGTGTGCTGAGGTGGAAGTTCCTTGAAGAGTGTTCGGCGCCGTCTGCCGACCGCCGACTTGCTAGACGTATTCAATGTCAAGCGCCGCGGCTTGCTCGTAGATCTGCATCAGCTGCCGGTAGTTCGTCGCCTCACTGTACCGCGCCTGATAAACACCCCGCGCGGCAGCGCCCATCTCGGCCATGCGCTGCGGATGTGCCAGCGCCCAGGCCACCTTGTCCGCCAGGTCACGGGAATCTCCGGGAGAGAAATGAAGGCCGGTGACCCCATCGTCGATGATCTCGGCCATCGCGCCCAGGCGACTCGCGATGACGGGCAAGCCGTTCGCGAAGGCTTCCACGATCACCAGCGGGAAACCTTCGAGGCATTCCGAGGGCATGACCAGGAAGCGGGCCTGCTGCATGGCGCGGAAAACCTCCGCGCTGGATCGATGTCCCTGCAAGGTGAGCCGGGGCGTCGACGCGCCTTGCAGCGCTTCCTCCAAGGGCCCGGCTCCGAAGACATGCAGCGGATGGTCGATGGACTTCCAGGCCTCGGCCAGCGTCATCAACCCCTTCTCCGGGCTCAGGCGTCCGACGAACAGGGCGCCGTCGCGCGGGGCGACTGGAGGACAACCGGGGTCGGCGATGAAGTTCGGCTTGACGGCGATGCGATCGTCCGGCAAGCCGCCTTCGACAAACCGGCTCCTCGACGATTTGGACAAGGCGATGAAACGCTGCACCCGGCGCTCTAAGGTTCGGGCTCGCCGGTGAACGTCGAGAGAACGTGCCACCAGCAGGGAGCCGATCCAGGAGTCCCGGTAGCAGCGGTGCCAGGCGCCCCAATAAGTCGAGCCTTTCACGCAGCGGTCGCAGGTCTTTCCGTCGCGATAGAGAAAGGCGTTGGCACAGCAGACGGAACGAAAGTCATGGAGGGTCTGGACCACCGGAACGCCGGCTTGCGCCGCCGCGTCGTAGGCCGACAGTGTGATGCGCGGAAACAGGTTGTGGCAATGCATCACGTCCGGCCGAAACTCGGCGATGTGGTCGGCCAGCCGATCCCGGACCTTGCCGTTGTAGCCCAGCCGCCATGCGGTCTCGATGCGCGGCCCCAAAGCCATCAGCTCGTCGTTGCGCAGGGTCCACAGCGAGACCTCGTGGCCTTGCGACCTGAGCATCGCCGACTCGTTCGCGACGACCACGTCGTCTCCTCCGAATTCGATGTAGTGGTTCTGGACGATGAGCACTCGCTTCATCGTGGGGACACCTTCAATGGCAGGTCTATGGCGAACCTCGGTCTGAAAAAAGCCGCCCGGTTCGGGCTCGGGGAGAGAGGGCGCCCGGCCCCGCAGGGCCGGTCAACAACTCGGACACACCTTGCTCGGGCGTCGTTCCGGCTTGAAACGCCAGCACGGCTCTCGCAAGCTCGGTCCGGTAGAGCGGCCCGCCCAGCATCAGCGACCCGTGCGTATGTCCGACCGCATAGGATTTGAAGGCGATGCCGCTGCCTTGTGCCACGTTCCTGACCGTCCAGCGCAAGCCCAGTGCGGCACGCAGCGCGGCCTCGGGCATCGGGACCCGGAGGCCTGTGCCTCTGCGCCCGCGCAGCGAGGCATGAATCTTCGCCAGCTGCAGCAGCGTGACTCTCGAGGCCGGAGCGATATTGAACACCGCGCCGTCGATGCCGTCGACTTCACCGGCCGCGCACAGCGCATCGGCGACGTCCGAGACATGGATCAGGCTGAAGGGTCGGCCGGTCCAGCCGGCCAAGGGCAGCAGGGGCGAGCCGGACAGCCTCAACAATCGTTGGGTATAGCCGCTCCTGTCCATCGGTCCATAGATCTGGCAAGGGCGCGCGATGACCAGCTCCAGCTGGCCTCGGCAGGCCAGGCGAGCGACCGACTCGGCCTGGCTCTTGCTGCGGCCGTACAGGTCCGTGCCTCCCGTCGGCGCCGCTTCGGCCACCACCGCCTCCAGTGGTGCGCGATAGACAGCCACCGAACTCACCAGCACCAGCCGCCTGACCCCGGCGCGAGCGCAGGACTGCGCCACCTCGCGCGTTCCGTCCACGTTGCCTGCCCACATCTCGGCGTCGCTGCCGCGCCCGGGAACCACCCCGGCGACGTGATAGACCGTCGTGACCCCGGCCATCGCTGCGGCAAGCGCAGTTCGGTCCCTGACATCGCCGGGCACCTGCTTGACGCCGGGGACCATGCTTTCTGCGCTCGGGGCGCGCGTCAGTGCTCTGACCTCGTGGCCGCGTTGTACCAGCGCCCGCACCAGATGGCGTCCGACAAAACCACTCGCGCCGGTGACGAGCACCGCCATCGTCTTCACCAACTCGAGGCGATCGCCTTGCGAGCCGCGTGCACCACGGTGCGCAGGTCCTTGAAGACCGGGCGCGCGTTGTAGAGAAGGTCGTGCGGGATCAGGGTCTGCAGGAAAGGCATGACGCCGTATCGCGGGTAGCGGTCGAGCGCACTGCTCCGCAGGTGACCGGCGACCCGCAAGAGCCCCAGCGGCGGGCCGGGCATGGGCCGGCCCTTCATGTCCACGGGGCACGCTTTCTGGTTCGGGTGGCAGTGCAGCATCTGCATCAGAACCGCATCGTCTTGAGCTCGCCCGCCACGCGCACTTCCTTCGCGTCGCCGCGCAGCAACTGCGTGGCGCGCAGGAAACGCTGCCAGATGCCGGGCAGGCCCTGGCTGGTGGCTGTCCGGGCCAGGAAGCGGAATTGCCGCAGCAGCCACTTCGGGTCCTTGACCTTGACCCTCAGCCACTCGGTATGGGAGGCCGCCATGAAAGCTTCGAGGTACTCGCGGGAGATGTTCTCGTAGCGGATCACCGTGGTGTTGGCGCCGTCGAACTCGCTCCAGTTTTTCGCCGTCAGCCCGCCCTGCTCCTGCAGCATGCTGAACAGCGAAGTGCCGGGCAGCGGCGTCGCCAGGCTGAACTGGACCGAGTCGATGTCGATCTTGCAGCTGTAGTCGAAGGTACGCTGCAGCGTTTCCTTGGACTCGCCCGTCAATCCCAGCACCACGCTCATGTGGGTCTTGATGCCCAGCGCCCTGGCCTTGGCGACGACCTTTTCGAGGTTCACCAGCTTCAAGGGTTTCTTGATGGCATGAAGCACCTGCGCGTCGGCGCTGTCGAGGCCGAACTTGATGCCGATGCAGCCAGCCTGCGACATCCGTGTGAGCACTTCGGGCGTCAAGGCGATGGCGTCGCACATCGCGGACCAGGGGATGCCGACCTTGCGACGGACCATCTCGTCGCACAGCGCCAGAACATGCGCCTTGCTGGTGGTGAAGTTGTCGTCGTCGAAGTAGATTTCCTTGGCCCCGGCCTTTTTCACCGCCTCCATCTCGTCCACCACCCGGCGGGGCGAGAAATAACGCTGCTTGTTGCTGGCGAACAGGACCTGGATGCGGTCGCAGAAATTGCACTGGAACGGGCAACCCCGGCTGGTGTGCATGTGGTACGAAGGGCTGTGCTGGCAGAAGCCGTCCCGGTACACGCTCATGTCGGTATCGAAATAGGCGGGGAAGAGGTGCCGCGCCGGGAACGGCAGCTCGTCCAGCGGATCAATGGCCGCGGCCCGGGGGTTGATGATGAGGCCGCCCTGGTGGTCGCGGCAGGCGACACCGGGGAGGTCCGCCACCGGGCGCTGGTCGCGCAGGCACTTCATCAGCTGCAGGACGACGGGCTCGTATTCACCCTGGACCACGAGGTCCACGATCTCATGGTTCGCCAGCAGGTCGCGCACCGTGGCCGTGGCATGCGTGCCCGCCAGCACGAACTTGGCGGGCGTGACCTCGCGCAGCTTGACGAGCAGTCGCAGCGTGTCGTCGATGATCGCCGCGTTGGGTTCGAGCAGCACGACATCCGGCTGGCTTTCCCGCACCCGCCAGATCAATTCCGCCTCGCGCACGTTGAGCGGCACCGCGTCGATCACCCTGACGTCGAAGCGCTCCCGTTCGAGCAGGGCCGCGGCATAGGCCATGAAGAGCGGGAACATGGCGTAGCGGGGGCGCTCGTCCTGGCGCTTGAGCAGGGACCAGGGGAAACGCATGCCCGCCCCCAGCATGTACCGCTCGAGGCCGTCCCCGAGATCGCGGGTGAAAGCAGGATTGACAAGCAGGATTCTCATGATGGACCTTCCCTGAAGGGCATGGATGAGCGCCGGCGCTCACCCCGGGTTGTCGCCGCGCCGTCCCTGCCATGTATCGGCCAGCACCTGTCGCACGAAAAAGGGAATGCCCCTGGTGTAGCGCGTGCGGGTTTCGGGCTCGTAGGCGATGCGGTGCATCCACTCCAGCCCGAGGCGGGAGAGCAGCAGGGGCGCGCGGCGCTTGGTCCCGGCCCAGTGGCGCAGGTTGCCGCCGCCGACGTGCCAGCACAGCGCATGGCTGCAGATCTCGGCAGCCAGCAGCAGCACACGTTCCGATCGAGGCGTGCCCATGCCTGTCAGGATGAAATCCGCGTCGCGGTGTTCACGAAAGATGGCCGCGTAGTCGCTGTCGGACAGATAGCCGTGGTGGCAGGCCACGAAGTCCGCCTCGGGCGCGGCCCGCCTCAGGCTCTCGGACGCCGGCCCGATGTCCTCGGGGGTGAGGCCGAGCAGAATGACGCGGCCGCGCAGCAGCCCGGCCTGCACGCAGCGATCGAACACGTGGTGCATGACCACCCGGGGCAGGCGTACCCGATTCAACAAGCTGCCGGCGAGCGCGACGGCGATGCCGTCCAGGCAGACCGCCTCGCATCGCTCCATGAAGGTCGCGACGTCGCGGTCAACCACGCTCTGGTTGTAGACATGGGGATTGAGGTACCCGAAGAAGGCCGGCCTCGCCGGCGATCGGCCGGGCCAGTCGCGGACCAGAGCGATCGACTCTTCGGGTTCGCTGATCTCAAGTCGCAGCGACCCGATCTGGACGGTGTTCAAGGGCAGGCGCTCCCAGGTTTGAGTAGTAGCCATGAACCCTCGCCAAGGCAGAGTCCAGATCGATACGGGGTCGCCATCCGGTGTCGGCATGCACCTTCTCGATGGAGGGCGACTTGGCGGATGCTTCCAGATAACTCGGGCCGAAGCGCTCGACGGGATCGACCGATTCCAGGATCGAGTCGGAGTCGCACAGCGCCCGGATCTTCGCCGCGAGATCGCGGATGCTGATGGCGTTGCCGGGGTGGCCGACGTTGTAGGTTTCGCCGTCGACGCCCCGTTCCTGGACCGCGGCCATCCCGCGCACCACGTCCTCGGCGTGGCAGAAGCAGCGGACCTGGTTGCCGCCATGGAACAGCGGCAGCGGTTTGCCTGCCATCGCGTGCTCGAAGAAGGTGGGAACGACAAAGCCGATCCGCGAGCTCTGATGTTCGCCGAGCGCATTGAACGGCCGGACCACCGTCAATCGAAAGCCGTACCGCGCCGCCATGTTGCGCAGCAGGTGCTCGGCGCTGAGCTTTCCGAGGGAGTATTCCATCCGCGTGCCGGTCTGGACCGGGACCGCCAGCTCGTCGCCTTCGCTCTGAGGGCCGCCCTTGCCGTAGACCTCGGACGAGGAGACGTACAGAAGCGGCGCCCCGCACGCAGCGGCCATCTCGCCCGCACGCACCGCGAGATCGGTGATCTGCTTGGCCACGTAGCCGCTCATCGACAGGATGCCCAGGGATCCGACGGGACTGGCCAGATGGTAGATCCGGTCGAAACGCCGGCCCACGGGCATGGCCGCGAAGTCGTCGATGATGATCTCTGCCTTGTCGCGAAGCCAGGCGTGATCGATCACTGAGGAACTCAGGTTGTCGATCAGCGTCAGGCGGCAGCCTGGAACGTCGCGAAGCAGGTGCCGGGCCAGGTGTTGCCCCAGAAAGCCCAGTCCACCGGTGATGAGGATCTTCATGGGTGCGCTGCTCACTGAACCGCGACGATGCGCTTGACCGTGTATCCCTCTGCGAATTCGTGCCCGGCCTGGGCACCTCGCAGCCGTGCCAGCGCCTTGACCAGGTCGGGCGAGCGATGGCCCCGGACCTGCGACGCATAGAGCGAATAACTGTGCAGCTTGTCCTCGATGGAGATCGGCCGAAAGTAGTTCGGCGCGCGCTCGCCGCCGTGCGGCCACAAGATCGAGTCGGGCTGCTCGAACACCAGGACATTCCGGACGAACCAGTTTTTGTCATGCGGCCTCAAGGCCGTGACGGCCGCGTCGTAGACGGCGCGGTGGTCCTGGTTGTAAGAGGGCTGCGGCAACAGCACGGTGTCCGGCCGGTGGCGCTGGATGACTTTCTCCATCGGCGTGACCAGCTCGTGGGCTTGGTACGCGTTGACGGTATGGTCCAAGGCCTCCCATTGAAAGCCGGACTTCCTGGCGCTTGCCTTCACCTCTTCGAGGCGCTGCGCCCTCGAGACCTCCGGGCGATCCTCGACGCCGAAGTAAACGACATGACAGGATGGCGAAAGAAACGAGAAACATCCGAGGACCTCGTCATCCGCATGCGGCGAGAAGATGAGGACCTTTTCGGTTTCGATAGGGGTCGCCATGCTGCGCAGCAACTTTCGTCAGGACCAATCTCAACCGATCGTCAGTGTTGCGTTAGCGCTTGTCAACGGAGCATTTGTGACGCGACGTTGGCTAGCTTTCTGAGACACTTTGGACAAAGTGTCTGTCTCAATATGAGAGGCGTGGGGTGATCGTCTTTTTCGTCGGACCGTCACCTTGCGGGCCAAAGGCGCGGTCCTCGACCTTGCGGGCGTCGAAGCGCCTGGGGGTGTCGGCAGGGTCTCCGCTGCCGTGCGCCATGGCGCCGGCTGCCGCCATCGCTGCGGCGGCAGCGACGAGGCGGGGGCAAGGTCAAGTGCTGCGGCCTCCGGGACGCAGCCCGGCGGTTCTTGCGTGACCGTGTCCCGGCTCGACAGCCCCCGTCCCGTTCCCCTGGGCGAGGGTCTCGATGATGGGGCAGTCCGGCCGGTCGTCGCCGTGGCAGCAGTGCACCAGGTGCTCCAGCGTCGCTTTCATCGCCTGGAGTTCCTGCAGCTTCTGCTCCAGCTCCAGGATGTGGGCCTGCGCCAAGGCCTTCACGTGCCGGCTCGGCCGCTTGCGGTTCTGCCACAAGCCCAGCAGCTCGCGGATCTGCTCGAGCGAGAAACCGAGGTCGCGCGACTGGCGGATGAAACGCAGGGTTGCGAGCTCCTTGTCGCTGTACTGCCGGTAGCCCGAGTCGGTCCGCGCCGCCTCCGGAAACAGGCCGAGGCTCTCGTAGTGGCGGATCATCTTGGCGGAGACGCCGGAGGCCTTGGCGGCCTGGCCGATGTTCATAAGTCTGTCCATCTCTTTCACCTCCTCAGGCGTTGTCGGTCTGGAGTCGGTCTGGCGTCGGCGACTCGGGCCGGGTGTCGGCCGCGCCCTGCCAGCGGCGCAGCAGCAAGGCATTGGCGACGACACTCACGCTGCTGAAGGCCATCGCGGCGCCGGCGAAAACCGGGCTCAGCAGGCCGAAAGCCGCCAGCGGAATGCCGAGCACGTTGTAGACAAAGGCCCAGAACAGCCCTTGCTTGATTTTCGAGTAGGTCCGGCGCGAGACGTCCAGGGCGTCCGCGACGAGACGCGGGTCGCCGCGCATCAGCGTGATGCCGGCGGTCTCCATGGCCACGTCGGTGCCGGTCGACAGGGCCACGCCGATCTGTGCGGCGGCCAGGGCGGGGGCGTCGTTCAGACCGTCGCCCACCATCGCGACCACATGGCCGGCCTGCCGCAGCGCCTGGACCGCGGTCGACTTGTCGCCGGGCAGCATCTCCGCGCGCACCTCGTCGATGCCGAGCGCCCGGGCCACTGCCTCGGCACTGCCGCGGTTGTCGCCCGTCATCATGACGGTACGGATGCCCAGCTCGCGCAGCCGGTCCACCGCGCCGCGCGCCGTGACCTTGATGGTGTCGCCGAAGGCCAACAGACCCAGCATCCTCGCCTGCCCGGCGTCCCGGCGGACCAGCCAGGAGATGGTTCGCCCCTGCCCTTCGAGGCGCTCCGCTTCGGCCGCGAGGGGGCCGGCTTCGGCGCCCAGCTCGTGCAGCAGACGGCTGCTGCCCAGCACCAGCGTCTGGCCGCGCACGACCCCCTCCAGCCCGCGCCCGGGCAGCGCCTTCGCCTCATGCACCGGCGGGACCGCCAGGCGCTCCGCGCGCACCCGGTCCAGCACCGCCAGCGCCAGCGGGTGGGTGCTGGTCTTCTGCAGCGCCGCGGCCAGGCACAGCAGCTCTTCCCGCGTGAGGCCGGCAGCCGGCTCGGCCGCGACCAGCGAGGGCCTGCCCTCGGTCAGGGTGCCGGTCTTGTCGAAGGCGACCGCGCTCACCGAGTGGGCGACCTCGAGCGCCTCCGCGTCCTTGATGAGGATGCCGTGGCGGGCCGCCACGCCGGTGCCCGCCATGATGGCCGTCGGCGTCGCCAGCCCCAGTGCACACGGACAGGCGATGACCAGCACGGCCACGGCATTGATGAGCGCCTGCTCCCAGTCGCCGCTGGCGCCGAGCCAGCCCAGCCCCGTCAGCAGCGCGATGCCCAGGACCACCGGCACGAACACCGCGCTGACCCGGTCGACGATACGCTGGATGGGCGCCTTGGCGGCCTGGGCCGACTCCACCATGCGGATGATGCGTGCCAGCGTCGTTTCGGCGCCGACGGCCCCGGTCCTGACGGTCAACGCGCCCTCCGCGTTGATGGAGCCGCCGGTCACCGTGTCGCCCACCGCCTTGGCCACTGGCAGGCTTTCGCCGGTGATGAGGGACTCGTCGATGTGCGTGCGGCCTTCAGTGATCTCGCCGTCCACCGGCACCCGGTCGCCGGGGCGGACGACCACCAGGTCGCCCACCCTCACCTGCTCGACCGGCAGTTCCACCTCGATGCCGTCGCGTCGCACCCGGGCGGTCGACGGGCGCAGCGCGTTGAGTGCGCGTATCGCATCCGCCGTCTGGCGTTTCGCCCTGCCCTCGAGCCACTTGCCGAGCAGCACCAGGGTGATGACGGCCGCGGACGCCTCGAAATAGAAATGCGGCTCCATCTCGTGGCCGGCATGTCGCCACAGCAGGTAGGCCGACATCCCGTAGGCCGCCGAGGTGCCGAGTGCGACCAGCAGGTCCATGTTGCCGGCCCTGGCGCGCAACGCCTTCCAGCCGGCCCGGTAGAAGCGCCAGCCCAGCCCGAACTGGACCGGCGTGGCGAGCGTCAGCTGCAGCCAGCCGTCCAGCCGCCACGGCACACCGAACAGTTGCAGCAGCATGGGCGCGACCAGCGGCAGCGTCAGCACGGCGCTGAGCGCCACGGGCCACCACTCGGGCAGGCGCCGCTCGGGCTCCGGCCGGGCCTGCTGTACCTCTTGCGCCGTATAGCCGGCCTTCTCCACGGCAGCGGTGAGCGCCGCGACGGGCACGCTGGCGGGGGCCTGGACCACGGCCTGCTCCGTGGCGAGGTTCACGGACGCTGAGGACACGCCGGGCACCTTGAGCAGGGCCTTCTCGACGCGGGCCACACAGGACGCGCAGGTCATGCCGGCCACCTGAAGCCGGACGCCATGGGGTGCGAGCAGATCGGCATTTGAGCTCATCGGGGACTCCTCGGAATGCGGGATTTGTTCAAGATGCAGGTATCGTCAAGGTTCCCACACTGGCAAGGTCAAGAGGGTGTCGCGGAATATTTTGCTGGAAGTTAGCTTATACCCCAGGCCTGACGGACCTTCCTGGCGTGGCAAGGTTGGGGATCGGCGGCAGGGTCCGCGCGGCGCCGGGCAGCGGCGCCGGCGCGCCTAGGGGGCCAGCAGCTCGTCGATTTCGAGCCGCAGCCCGTCCGCTCCGACCGGGACCGGCGCGGCACGGCCTTGCAGATCGCCGCGGCCCGGCAGGGCGCTGCCGCTCCTGGAGATGCGCGCGGTGACCACGACCCGCGTTGCGTCCGACAGCTTGGCGCCAGGTGACATCGCCAGGCTGTCGTCCAGCGTGACGCGGACCGGCAGGTCCGCGGCGCGCCTGCGCAGCACGGCCAGCGGCGGTGTGTCCGGGCCGCCGTCCGCCGCGCGCGCGAAGATGAACACCGTGTCTTGCGGCGCCACCCGGCCCTGCAAGCGCGCCGCGAGCGTCACCGTGACACCGACGCGGGCCGGGCTGGCGTCGAGCTGGCGCGCCCGGTCGATGCGGCTGCGGATCTGCAGCACCAGCGCCGGGTCGGCCTGCTCGACCTCGGCCAGCCGCTCCCAGTACTGCACCGCGGCCGGGTAGTCCTGCCGGTCGAAGGCGGCGGCGCCGGCCAGGGCCAGGGCCTTGGCGTGCCGGGGATCGATCTCCAACGCGCGCCCGACGAGCCGGGTCGGCTCACCCAGCAGGCTGGGGCCGTTCAACCGCGCCAGAAAGTCGGCATGGTCGGCGAGCAGGCCAGCGTCCTGCGGCCGCCTGCGGGCGGCGTTCTCGAAGGCCGCCGCGGCCTGCGCCTGCCGGCCGAGCGCGGTGTGGGCGCGGGCGAGCACCGCCCAGCTGGCGGCGTCATCGGGCTGGCGTGCCAGCTGCTGCTCCAGGCGGTCGGCCAGGGCCGAGACCTGCGCGGAGCTCAATCTGTCGGGGGCCGCCGCCGCCGGGCCCAGCCCGAGATGCCGGGGCGCGCCCAGCCAGACGTAGCCCCCGCCGCCGACACCGAGCACGAACACCAGCAGCGTCGCCAACAGGCGGTTCGAGGGCCGCGCTGCCGCCAGCTCGCCGCCGGGGCTCGCGCTTCGCAGCCACCAGGACCCGCGGCTCAGCAAGGCCATCGTCAGCGCCACCAGCAGGGCCGCCATGGCAACAAAACCGATCACGGCCGGGCGCCCTCTTCCGGCTCCGCCTCGGCCTGCCCCTCGGACTCGAACCAGTCGTCGTCCAGCCGCTCGCGCCGCCGCAGCAGCACGAACAGCGTGACCAGCCCGCCCGCCATCAGCACCGCCGGTCCGTACCACAGCAGCAGTGTGGAGGCCTGCACCGGGGGGCGGTAGCGCACGAAGTCGCCGTAGCGGTCCGTCATGTGCTGGAGGATCTGCTCCTCGCTGCGACCCGCTTTCAGCAGGCGGCGGACTTCCTCCCGCAGGTCCTGCGCCAGCCCGGCACTCGACTCGGCGACGGTTTCGTTCTGGCACACCAGGCAGCGCAGCTCGGTGGTGATGTCCCGCACCCGCCGTTCGAGCGCCGGGTCGGCAACCGGCGCCGAGGGCTGGGCGGCGGCGCCCCCTGGCAGCACCAGGACCGCCAACAACCAGGCCCCCACCCTGGCCCACCGAAACCAAACACTAGCGGCCATCGAGTTGCTCCAGCAGGGGGCGTAGGCGCGATTCGACAAACTCCGGCGTCAACGGGCCGGCATGCCTGAGGCGTACGCGTCCCTCCTTGTCGATCACGAAGGTCTCGGGCACACCGTAAACACCGAAATCCCGCCCGACGCGACCGTCCGGGTCGAACACCGAGCTGGCATACGGGTTGCCGTGGCGGCCCAGCCAGGCGAGCGCCTGAGGCCGCTGGTCCTTGTAGTTCAGGCCGATGAGGGGCACCGCCTGGCTGTGGGAGAGCGCGATCAGCGTCGCATGCTCCTCCAGGCAGGCCGCGCACCACGAGGCCCACACGTTGAGCAGCCAGACCCGGCCGCGCAGGTCGTCGCGGCGCAGCATCCGGTCGGGATCGTCGAGCCGCGCGAGCGCAAAGGCCGGGGCCGGCTTGTCGATCAGCGGCGACGGCAGCGCCCGCGGATCGAGCGCCAGGCCGCGCCAGAGCAGCCCCACCAGCAGCGCGAACAGGCCGAGCGGCAACACGAAACGCAGGCGTTTTGTCATGCGGCGGCTCCCGCGCTCGCCGGCGTTTCGCGGGCCGGCTGCCGGGCGCGCCCGGCACGATAGCGGCGGTCGCCGGCGGCCAGCGCCCCGCCCAGCGCCATCAGCCCGCAGCCGGCCCAGATCCAGTTGACGAAGGGCTTGACGTACAGGCGCACGATCCAGGCAGCGCCGCCGTCGACCGGCTCGCCCAGCGAGACATACAGGTCGCGCGACCAGCCGCGGTCGATGGCCGGCTCGGTGATCGGGCTGCGCTGCACCTGGTAGACCCGCTTCTCGGGGAACAGCCGCGCCTCGGGCCGTCCGTCCCGCGTCACCTCGATCCAGGCCTGCGCAGCCCGGTAGTTGGGCCCCTGCAGGTCGCGGAAGCCGCGCAAGGTGAACACGTAGCCGGCCAGCTCGCTGCTGCCGTCCGGGCCCAGCGTCACGTCGCGCTCGACCTGGTAGCTCGACACCATGCTGACGCCGAAAGCGAAGACCGCCACGCCGAGGTGCGCCAGCATCATGCCGAGCAGCGCACGCGGCAGCAGCCTCGCCCGGGCGAAGAGGGTCGCCCGCGGCACGCCACCGGCCGCAGGCCGCAGGCGCGCCCACAAGTCCGTGGCGATCGCCGCGACGATCCAGAAGCTCATCAGGAAGCCAAGCGTCGCGCCCGCGCTGAAGCGGCTGGCGAGACCGGCGGTGGCGAGCGCTGCCACCAGCGCCGCCGCGGCGGGCCAGCGCAGCCGCCGCGCCAGCGAGCCCGCTTCATCCTGCTTCCAGCGTGCCAGCGGCCCGGCCCCCATCAGCAGGAGCACCGGCACCATCAGGGGCACGAACACGGCGTCGAAATACGGCGGCCCGACCGAGAGCTTGCCCAGGCCCATCGCGTCGATCCACAGCGGGTAGAGCGTGCCGAGCAGCACCGACAGCGTCGTCACCACCAGCAGCACGTTGCCGGCCAGCAGCAGCGACTCCCGCGACATCAGCCGGAAACGGGCGCCCAGCCCGAAGCTCGGCGCGCGCCAGGCATACAGGGCCAGCGCCCCGCCGACCGCCAGCGCGAGAAAGGCCAGGATGAACAGGCCCCGGCGGGGATCGGTCGCGAAGGCGTGCACCGAGGACAGCACGCCCGAGCGGACCAGAAAGGTGCCGAGCAGCGACAGCGAAAACGCCGCGATCGCCAGCAGCACGGTCCAGGACTTGAAGGCCCCGCGTTTTTCCGTGACGGCCAGCGCATGGATCAGCGCGGTGCCGGCCAGCCACGGCATGAAGGAGGCGTTTTCCACCGGGTCCCAGAACCACCAGCCGCCCCAGCCGAGCACGTCATAGGCCCACAGGCTGCCGAACAGGATGCCCAGCGTCAGGAAGCTCCAGGCGGCGGTGGTCCAGGGGCGTGTCCAGCGCGCCCAGGCGGCGTCGAGCTGCCCGCCGAGCAGCGCCGCCACCGCGAACGAGAAGGCCACCGAAAAACCGACATAGCCCATGTAGAGCAGCGGCGGGTGCACCACCATGCCGGGGTCCTGCAGCAGGGGGTTGAGGTCGCGGCCGTCCGCCGGCATCGGCGACAGGCGTTCGAAGGGGTTGGACGTGAGCACCAGAAACAACAGGAAACCAGCGCTGATTTGCCCCATCACCGCCAGGATGCGCGCCGCCAGGACTTCAGGAAGATGGCGGCTTAAGCGGGCCACCGCGAGCATCCAGACGGCGAGCATCGCCACCCACAGCAACAAGGACCCCTCGTGCCCGCCCCACACGGCGGCGATGCGATAGGCCAGGGGCAAGGCGCTGTTGGAGTGCTCCGCGACGTACAGCACCGAGACATCGTTGCGCACGAAAGACGCGGTCAGGCAGGCGAAGGCGACGGCAATCAGCAGGCCGTGCGCCTGGGCCGCGGGGCGTGCCAGCGACATCCAGTCGGCCCGCCCGCGCGCGGCCCCCAGCAGCGGCACGCTGCCCTGGACGAGCGCCACCGCAAGCGCCAGCAGCAGGGCGACCTGGCCCAGCTCCGGAATCATGGCGCGCCCTTCCCGCTGACGACCAGCGCCGGCTTCGCGCCTGTCGCTTGCGGCTGCGGCAGCGTGCCGGCCGCCTCCGGCGGCATGTAGTTCTCGTCGTGTTTGGCCAGCACCTCCTGCGCCAGGAACACGCCGTCCTCGCTCACCCGGCCCTGCGCCACCACACCCTTGCCTTCCCGGAACAGGTCCGGCAGCACGCCCCGGTAGCGCACCGGCAGGGTCTGCACCGTGTCGGTCACGACAAAACGCACCACCAGGCCGTTGCGTTGCACGCTGCCCGGCGCCACCAGGCCGCCGACCCGGAAGCTGCGGCCGAGCGGCACCTGTTTCGCTTGCACCTCGGACGGCGAGTAGAAAAACACCAGGTTGCTCCGCAAGGCGTTCAGCACCAGCACGGCGGCCGCACCGACCGCCAGCACGATGCCGAGGAAGATCGCGAGGCGTCGCTGTCGCGCTGTGCGGGTCACGCCGGCGGCTCCCCGGCGATCGCCTGCAGGGCCGACGCGGCGGCACGGCGGCGGCGCCGCCGTGCCAGGCAGGGCTCGACCGTCATCAGCACGGCCGTCACGCCATAGGCCCCCCAGACATACAGCCCGTATCCGCCCATCTCGAAAAACGCGCCCACACTGTCCCAGTTCATGCCCGCGCCTCCGGTTGCGCCGTGAGGAGCTCACGCACCCAGTCGGCTTCGGCTTCGCGCTCCAGCACGATGGCCCGTGCGCGCGTGAGGCTCACCGCGATCGCATAGGCCCAGAACGCGAGGCTCATCAGCCCCATCGCCGCGAGCATCGTGCTCGCCATCTTCGGTGCGGCCGTCAGGCTGACGCTGGCACCCTGGTGCAGGGTGTTCCACCAGCGCACCGAGAAATAGATCACCGGCAGGTTCACCACCCCCACGACCGCCAGCAGCGCGCCGGCCTGGTCGGCGCGCCGCGGGTCCTCGATGGAGACGACCAGCGCCAGGTAGCCGAGGTAGAGGAACAACAGGATCAGCTCCGAGGTGAGCCGTGCGTCCCACACCCACCAGGTACCCCAGGTCGGCTGCCCCCAAAAGGCACCGGTCACGAGCGCGATGACCGTGAAGACCGCCCCCGTCGGCGCCAGCGCGCGCGCCAGCATCGCCGCCATGCGGGCATTGAAGATCCAGCCGAGCGCCGCCCAGCCGGCCATCGCGGCATAGACCAGCATCGACATCCAGGCCGCCGGCACATGGATGAAGATGATGCGGTAGGCCTCGCCCTGCTGCGCATCGGTGGGTGCCACGAAAAAACCGATATAAAGCCCGGTCGCCGCCAGCAGGACGGCCGCCCCCCACAGCCACGGCAGCAGCACGCCCGCGAGGCCGTAGAAGCGCGAAGGCGCGGCGAAGGTGAACCAGCGTAGACCTTGAGCCTGCCCCATGTCTCACTCCATCGAGATGCGCAAGGCCGCGCCCGCGGCGGGCAGCGCCGTCAGCACGCTGACAATCAGCAGCGCACCGAGCAGCGAGCAGTGCGCGCCGGGCGATTGCCCGCCCTCGGCCGCCGCGACGGCGCCGGTGCCGAACACCAGCGCCGGGACGGACAGCGGCAGCACCAGCAGAACGATCAGCAGGCCGGCACTGCGCAGGCCCACGGTCAGCGCCGCCGCCACATTGCCCAGCAGGCTCAGCACCGGCGTCCCCAGCAGCAGCGAGACCGCCAGCACACCGAGCGTGGCACCACGCAGCCCGAGCAGCAGCCCCAGCAGCGGGGCCAGCAGCACCAGCGGCAGGCCGGTCACGCTCCAGTGCGCGGCGGCCTTGGCCGCGGCGACGACAGCGCCGCCCGGCCCGGCCAGCAGCATCTGTTCGAGCGTACCGTCGGCCCGGTCACCGGCATACAGCTGGGTGAGGGACAGCAAGGCGGCGAGCAGCGCGCAGGCCCACACGACACCCGGCGCCATGAGGCGCAGGGTCTGCGGCTCGGGCCCGACCGCGAGCGGGAACAGGCTCACCGCCGCCGCGCAGAAGACCAGCGGCAGCAAGGCATCGACGGGCCGGCGCAAGGCCAGCCGCAAGTCGCGCAGATAGAGGGCGAGGAACAGGTCGCGCATTCAGTGGGCCGGGTGGCGCCGGTCGAGATCGAGGCCGCGCGGCCGCAGCGCGGCCAGGTCCACGCCCTGGTGACTGCTCAGCACCACACTGCCGCCGCGCTGCAGCTGCTCGCCGAGCAGCCCGACCAGCCGCTCGATGGCCTCCGCGTCGAGCGCATCGAAGGGTTCGTCGAGCAGCCACAGCCCGGCGCCCGGGTCGGCCGCCAGCCGGGCCAGCGCGACACGCCGCCGCTGTCCTTGCGACAGGCTGCCGACCCGGGCGTGGCGGCGTCCCTGCAGCCCCATGCGCTCCAGCGCCTGGTGCACGCTGGCGGCGTCGCTGGCCCGGGCCTGCAGCCGCAGCAGGAACTGCAAGGCCTCGCTCACGCTGAGATCGTCGTTGAGGGCGTCGGCATGACCGAGCCACACCGGCGGCCGGACACGGCCGGCCGCCTGCCGCACCGGCAGCCCGCCCCACAGCACCTGCCCGGACTCGGGGCTGGCGAGCCCGGCCGCCAGTCGCAGCAGGCTGGTCTTGCCGCAGCCGTTGCGGCCCCGCACCCACACCAGCTCGCCGGGACGGACCTCCAGGTCCAGGTCCTGGAACAGCCGGCTGCCGCCGCGCCGGCAGGCCAGCTTCACCAGGGCCAGGCGGGGAGCTTCGGCGCTCGGCATGGCAGGCACTGGCATCAGGAGGGCAGGAAATCGACCGGCCAGGTCACGACCATCTGGTCGACGTCCTTGGCACCGAAGTCGAACTGCCGCACCCGCGCCAGCAGCTTGCCTTCGAGCTCGGCCGCGTTCAGCTCGCTGGAGACGATGCGACAGTCCACCACGCTGCCCGAGGGCGCGATGGTCAGCTTGAGCACCACCTTGCCCTGCAGCGAGGGGTCCTCGCGCAGCGCGCGGTTGTAGATCGCGTAGATGGCGCCCTTGTGCCGCTCGAAGACCAGCTTGATTTCCTCGATGGAGCGCGAGGCCTTGCCGCTGTTGCCGCGCTGCAGCGTGCCGCCTCGCGCGCCCCCGCCGCCCACACCCGTTCCGGTGCCGCTGCCGCTGCCGTCGCCCCGCACGCCGCCGACACCCGGGCCGCCGCCGCCCCCGCCGCCCGCAACACCTTCGACCAGCGTGGTGGCGCGGCCGGCGAGCCCGCCGCCGCCGGTGTTGCGGCTGTAGGCAGCGGTGTTGATGCCGCCGCTGCCGCCGCTGGCGTTGGAGGTGATCAGCGCACGGGTCGGGACGCCCGGCTCGGTCCCGGCTCCGACACCCACACCGACCCCGGTGCCGACGCCGCGGCCCGGCTTGATGTCCTGATTCAGCTGCACCGCCACCGGCGCGCCGCGCAGTTCGGCGAGGTCGTCCTTCATCGCCAGCAGGCCCACGCCGGCGGCCTTGCGCCGGGCCTCGCCGACCTCGCCGGGCGGCTTGCCCGGTTGCGGGTTGCGCGCCTCGGGCACCGGCCGCTTCACGGTCGCCGGCTTGTCGGGCTGCGGTTTCGCGAGCGGCGGCTTGCTGGTGGAGGCGGCAGGCAACGGCGCCAGCTTGGCCGTCGGCGCCGCCTCGCGCTTGGGCACCGCCGCGGGCGGCGTCGGCAGCGGCTCGCGTTCCAGCACCAGCTTGGCCACGCGCGGCGGCAGCTCGGCCGGCTGGCTGCGGTCCTCCGGCGGCCGCGGCCACAGCAGCAACAGCAGGCAGATCAGCGTGCTGAGGCCCAGCACCCAGCGCTGGATGCGGCGAAAGCGCGCCTCGTCCTCGGGCGACACCGCCCACGGCAGGATGGGCCGGCGGAAAGTCACGGCAGTCGCTGCGCTCATGACAGCCCCTCGTCCGCCGGGTACGTCGGCCGGTCCCCCGAGGGGACGCGGGCCGACTTGGGAGCGGCCCGGCGCTCGGCCCGCGGGGATGACAGCCCCTCGTCCGCCGGGTACGTCGGCCGGTCCCCCGAGGGGACGCGGGCCGGCTTGGGAGCGGCCCGGCGCTCGGCCCGCGGGGATGACAGCCCCTCGTCCGCCGGGTACGTCGGCCGGTCCCCCGAGGGGACGCGGGCCGGCTTGGGAGCGGCCCGGCGCTCGGCCCGCCGACGGGTTGACACTGGATGTCTCATGATGCTTGGTACTTCTGGATCACCGCGAACGACACGTCGCTGAAGTTGGCGCGGGCGGCCGTGTACATCACCTTGCGCAGCAGGCGGTAGGGGATGTTCTTGTCGCCCATGATGGTGACCGCCTTGCTCTGCGGCGTGTTGTCGGCGCGGATGAGTTCGCGCTTGCCGAGCAGGTCCAGCTCCGCCTTGAGCGGCGTGATCAGGTCGTCCTCGCTGGCCATCGCCTCGGCCACCGAGGCGACACGGCGCCCGCCGACCAGGATGTCCTGCGGGCTGACGACCACGACGACGGTTTCGCGCGGGCTGGCCTCGGCGGTGGACTGGGGCAGTTGCACCGCCTTCGGGCTGGGCAGGATCTCGACCCCGGCGGCGCTGGACAGCAGGAAGAAGATCAGGATCGTGAAGATGTCGATCAGCGACACCAGGTTCACGTCGACTTCCGACTTGTTGCGGGCCTGGCGCGCGGCGCGCTTTTGCAGTGGCGAAAGTTTCATGGAAGGCAGCCCTATCGCTTGAGCACCGGCGCGTCGCCGATCGAGATGTCAGGGAACAGGTCGGCGCGCACCAGCTGCGTCCCCTGGGCCGTGTAGGTGGCCCGCACCGCGTCCATCACCTGCACCAGCACGTCGTAGGGCGTGTCAGGCTCGGCCAGCACGGTGGCGTCGGTCTCGCCCGGGAACCGTTGCTTGATCTGGTGCATCACGGCAGCGAGCGTCTTGACGTCGTAGCCGCCGCCCGCATTCGGGATGCGCTGGATCAGGCCGCCGATGCGGTCGGCGACCTCCAGGGCGTCCGGCCGCAGCACGATCTCGAGCTTGAGGTCGTCGACCTTGAGCTGCTCGACCCCCGAGCTTTGCGCCGGCAAGCTCAGCTCCAGCACCGAGAGGCGCGTGAACACGGCCGTGGACAGCAGGAAAGGCACCAGCACCACGATCAAGTTGATGAACGCGGTGACTTCCAGCGCAGCCGCGTGTTTGCGTAGGCGTCGGACAGCCATGCTCTTACCTCGGCGACGAGGCTTCGGCCTTGATGCGCTGCACGAGGTTGAGGAAGCTGATCTTGGCCGCCTCCAGGCCGTCGACGATCTCGCTGGTGCGGGCCTGCAGGAAGGCGTGGATCAGCAGGAAGGGGATGGCCACCATCAGCGCGAAGGCGGTGTTGTTCATCGCGATCGAGATACTGGCCGACAGCAGCTCGGCTTTCTCGGCCGGGTTGACCTGGGCCACCGCGGTGAAGCCCTTGATCAGGCCGATGATGGTGCCCAGCAGGCCCACCAGGGTGATGACGTTGGCAAAGGTCGCGAGGTAGTGGGTGCGCTTCTCCAGCCGCGGCACGATCTCCATCATGCCCTCCTCCATCGCCGCGTCGATGTCCTCGCGGCGGCTGGCGCCGCCGAGGCGGGCCAGGCCGTTGGCGACGATCTTGCCGACCGCCGCGTCCGAGCTCGAGGCCAGGCTGTACACCTCCTTGAAGCGGCCGCCCTGCAGCATCGGCAGCACCTGGGCCCACAGCTTGCGGTTCTGGCTGCGTGCGCGCTGCAGGAAGACGAAACGCTCGATCGCGATCGCCAGGCCCAGGGCCATGATGAAGATGCTCGGATAGATGAACAGACCGCTGTCCTGGAAGAACTTCACGGCGGTTTGAAAGGCATTCATCGACTTCTCTCCTAAAACGTCTGTCGGTGTCTTGTATGGAAGGGGGACTAGTTCGCGGGCGCCGCAGCGCGCGCCCGGATCTGCGTGTCGTAGTGCACCTGGCGGCGGAACACGTCGCGGTCGACCGGCGCCAGCGCCTCGTCGAGCACGCTCTGCACCGGCCGGCCCGACAGCTCGCCCGGCGCCGGCTTTTTCCAGGGCACGATGTAGAGGACCTTGGGCAGCTCGCGGTTGCCGATGATCTGGGTCCGGTCGATGTCCGCGTGGTCCTGGGCCAAGGCCGGTGCGGCGCAGGCCAGGGCCAGCGCGAGTGCAAGTGCGAGTCGGCGGCGGGTGTTCATTCCTTCTCCTTGCGGCTCGCGGTGGCGGCCGACGGCTTGCGGTTCTTCAGGTCCGCGACCCACTTCACCACCGCGGCATCGCCGCCCGGAGACAAGGCGAGGTAGCGGTCATACCGTTCCAGCGCGCGCGGCCCGTCGCCCAGGTAGAGGTCGTGCAGGATGCCCAGGTTGAGCTGCGGCGCGGCGTAAGCCGGGTCCAGCGCAATCGCTTGTTCGTACGCAGCGCGCGCCTTGGCGAACTCGCCCTGCTGGCGGTATGCGATGCCGAGCTGGTTGAAGTACAGCGGCTGGGCCGGGCTGGCGCGCACCGCCTGTTCGAGCGCGGCCACCGCCTGCGCCAGCTTGCCCGCGCGGCGGTGGATCAAGCCCAGGTTGGCGTGCGGGCCGCCGAGCTCCGGGTGGGAGCGCGTCAGCGCCAGAAAGCCGCGTTCGGCCTCCTCGGTGCGGCCGGCGGCGAGCGCGCGGCGCGCCTCGTCGAAGGCGCGCTGCACGCCCGGGTCCACCGGTGCCGAGGGCTGGGCCTTCGAGGCCACGGGCGCCGGCTCACCCGCCCCGGGCGGAGCGGCAGCGGCCCCTTGCCCGGGCAGCAGCCCGTCCAGCGACGAGCAGGCCGCCAGTGCGGCGCAGAGCGCGGCCGGACCGCCCGACCGCCACAGCAGCTCAACGTATCGCATCGATCACGCCCTCGCTTCGTTCGCTCTTGCCGTAACGCACCGGCCGCAGCTGGGCCAGCGCCGCGAAGCTGCGCCGCACCCATTCGTCATAGAGGCCGGCCGCGGCCCGGCGTGCGTTCACCTCGTGCAGCTCGGTGGCTTTCTCCTCGAAGGGATAGGCCTGCTCCTCCAGCAGCACGTCGTACTGCTCGCGTTCGGCCTTGGACAGGCCCTTGGGACGCTGAGAACCCAGCATCGCGCGGCCGAAGTCCTGGTAGAGCGCGGCAATGTGGAAGGTGGCGGCGGTGGTGACCTCGGCCACGCCGTAGTCGGCGGCCACGCCGTAGGCTTTCAGGGTCTCCTCCATCCTGGCTTTCTTGAGCTTGAGCTGCCGGGTCAGCGGCTCGACCAGCGCCACCTTGCGGTAGGCCTCGAAGCTCGGCTCGGCCAGCGCCAGCGCCGCCGTGGCGCCCAGGAAGCGGGTGCGGTCGGTGCGCGCGCCGCCGCCGCGCTGGTCGGCCTGGAACAGCTCCTTCATCCAGGCGAGTTCGCGTGGGGTGTTGCCGTCCGCCCTGGCCAGCCGGGCGAGCCGGAAGCGGGCTTCCACCGCCGGCTCCAGTGGCTGCGGGTGCTGCTGCAGGTAACGTTCGTAGGCCTTCGCCGCAGCGGCGCGGCTGCCGCCCGACTTCCCGGCCGCCTTCTCGTGCAGCTCGGCGACCTGCCACAGCGCCGCGCGCGCCTGCTGCGGGTCCTTCGTCTCGGCGGCCAGGCGCTCGAACTCACCTGCCGCCTGGGCCCAGCGGCCCTGCTCCAGGTAGACCACCGCGAGCTTGCCGGCGACTTCGCCTTGCAGCGGGTGTTTGGGGTGGCGCTGCCGGAAGTCCTCCAGGCTGCGGGCCGCAGCGTCCCAGTCCTTCAGGCCGATCAGCGAAGCGGCCGCGTCGTACTGCGCGGTCGCGCGCACCGCGGACTGGGGTGCGACGACGGCGACACGCTCGAAATGCGCCACCGCGTCGCGCGATTGGCCGGCCGCACGCGCCTGTTCGCCCTGCTTGTAGATCGCAGCAGCCTGACGCTCGACCAGCTCGCCGCGCGCCGGGTCCTTCTCGGGCGTCAGCATCAGCACTTCGGCGTAGGCCCGCTCCGCCTGGGCGAAGCCGCCGCGCTCGAAGGCGGTGTGCCCGATCACCGTCCAGGCCACGCGGCGTTGCGCCGGAGCGGCCGGTGGATCGAGCGCCAGCACCTGCTGCGCGACGCTCGCGGCGCGTTCGGTGTCGTTGAGGCTGAACAGCGTCTCGGCGGCGTTCGTCAGCACGGCGCCGGTGCGCGGATCGGCCGGGAAGGCCTGGGCGAAACGCAGCGCGCTCTCGACAGCCGTGCGCCGCAGGGCCGGCGCTTGGGCCGCGGCGACGCTCTTTTCCTGCGCGGCATGGCTGAGCAGCGCGGCGTAGCCGGCGTCGGCGCTCTTGGCATGCGGCGGGTACTGGTAGGCCACCTTCTCGTACTCGGTGCCGGCCGCTTCGAAACGCCCGTCCTCGAACAGCAGCTCGGCGAGCAGGAAGTGGTTCTGCGCCGCTTCCGGATCCGACGGGAAGGAGGCGATGTAAGCGCGGTACCAGCGCACCGCTTCCTGGTAGTCCTCGGACTTTTTGCTCTTCTGCGCGCTCGCGTGGTAGTGGCGCGCCAGCTCGCTCAGATGGGTTTTCACCAGCGGCTGGGCGTGTTCCCAGCCGGACGGGTTGGCGCGGCGGAACTCGCTGTCGACGCCGTAGTGGGCGACGTAGTCCTTCTTGGCGTCGAGCGCCAGCGTGGCGAAGCCGGCCTGCTGGTAGATGTCGATGACACGCGCCTGCAGCACCGGCGCCTGGGCGTGCAGCGGGTGGCGCCGGGTGAAGGCACCCAGGGTGTCGGCCGCGTCCTTGGTGCGCTCCTGCTTGATGTAAAGCTCGCCGAGCTGCTGGTAGACGCGGAACTCGTAGCTGCGGCGGGCCTCGCCGTTCATGTAGGCCGGGATGGACTCGGCACCTTGCAGGTTCTGCAGCGAGAGGCTGGTAACGCGGAAGGTGTCTTCGACCAGCTCACGGTCGGCGCGGCTCAGGCCCTTGAGGCTGTCGAGCTCGGTGTCGCCCTCCTGCCCGGCCAGATTCATGTCGAGCACGCCGAAAAACGAAGCCAGCGCCTCTTCGAGCCGCCCTTGCTTGAAGAGCGACCAGCCGTGCATGTACAACGCGCGCTCGCGATAGGGGTTGGACGGGTCGCCGTCCAGCACCGCGGCGTAGGCCTGCTCGGCCTTGGCGTAGTCGCGCGCGGTGAAGAGCAGCTCGCCGCGGCGGAAATGCGCCTCGTCGCGGTAGGCGGTCTGCGGATAGTCGCGCACCAGCCGGTCCAGGGTCTGCAGCGCGAGCTCCAGCGCCCCGCCCTGCTCGTGGGCGCGCCCCAGCTGGTAGAGCACGCGGTCGTTGCCGGGGTCCTGCGGGTAGGTCTTCAGGAACTCCTGGTAGCGCGCGATCGCGGCCCGGTAGTCCGGGCCGGTGGCGCCCGGCGCCTCGGCGCCGCTCTGGTCGGCGACATCCATCTCCAGGTCGCCGAGGCGGCGCATTGCTTCCGAGCGCTGCGGCGCGTTCGGCGCCGCCGCCAGAAACTCGCGATAGGCGGCGATGGTCTGCGCCTCGCTGACCGCGATGCCGGGGTCCGGCTCCACCACCACCTCGCGGCCGGCCAGCGTCCTGAGTGTGGGTTCGTTGTCGGGCGATGCCGGCTTGCGCAGCACCGAACAGGCGCACAGCCCGCCGGCAATCAGCAGCAGCAGGCTATTTCGTGGCCGCATCATGGCTCTCTTCCTGCTTGAGCTTGGCGTGGTCATAAAGCTGTGCGACCGCGAAGCGCGCTTGCGTGGTGTAGACGGCCAGGCGCTCCTTCTGGCGCAGCAGCTCGGCCGCGGCGAGGGCTTCGACCACCTGTTGCTGTTCGCCGCGCAGCGCCACGACGCGAGGCATCAGCGCGGCGATGCGCTGGCCGAGCTCGGGAATGCGTGCGCCGAAACGGTCGAAACGCGCCGGTTCGTCGCGCTGGGCCTGCTCGAGCGCCGCGCCGCGCCGGCGCGCCTCGGCCAGCTCGCCGCCGAGGCTGCCAAAAGCCTTTTTGGCCTCCCACAGCCGCACCGGGAAGTCCTGCGCCAGCTGCCAGTTCAGCACCCCGGCCGCGAGCCGATAGCGCTCGCGTGCCGGGTCCAGCTCCGGGTCCGAGCCGGCCCGCTCCAGGGCGTCCCTGACGCGCGCAAGCCGGGCCAGCAGCTCGCGTTGTTTCGCGTCGCCGAAGGCGCCGGCGTCCGCGTCGGCCTCGACCCGCGCCAGCTCCGCCGCGAGCTCGTCGCGGCGCCGCTCCAGTGCGGCCTGCCCGTTTTCGCTGTGCCGGGCGCTTTCGAGGATCTTCGGCAGGCGCTCGGCATAGGCCTGGCGTCGGTGCGCGAGCATGTCGTCGAAGGCGCCCAGCTTGCCTTGCCAGTCCTGCAGATTGTTTTCCAGGAAACGCAGGTCGCGGTAGTTCTTGAAGGCTTCCTGGAACTCGTGCCCCGCCAGCACCTGCGCGAGGTGGCCGGCATGCGGCATCTCGGGCAGCTCGCGCAGGCTCCAGAACCAGCCCATTTCCTCACCGGGGTTGTGGGCCATCAGGCCGTCGACCAGCCGGCCGGCGCGGATCGCGGCGATGGATTCGTCGAGCGCGGTGTTTTCCCGCTCGAAGGTCTCGATGGCCTCCTGGTAGCGCTGCAGCGACTGCCCCCAGGCGCCCAGCTCGGCATAGGCGTAGGCGACGGCGATCTTCGCTTCGAGCACCGCGGCATCGCTGGCATCGCGCTGACTCAGCTCGGTCCAGGGCACCAGGGCCAGCCTGGGGCTGTCGAGCGCCGCAGCGGCCCAGCCGAAACCCAGCAAGGCCTTGTTGGCCTGCGGACTGGACAGGCGCACCCGCTCCAGATAGGTCCGCGCCGGCTCGGCGCGCTGCTCCTGCAGGGCCGCGAAACCGAGCGCCACGTTGGCCTTGTCGCGCAGGCTGCGCAGCTCCTCGGTGGTGGCGGGCGCCCGGCCAAGCTCGTCGAGCCAGACGCTGCCGCCGGCCGTGTCGCCGCTCTTGATCAGCGCGACCCCCAGGTTGTAGCGCACATAGGGCCCGGCCCCATCCTTCAGCGGCAGGCCCTGGAGCGCGGCGGCGGCGCCTGCGTAGTCGGCGCGCGCCATCGCCAGATAGGCCTTGAGCAGCCCCCGCTCCTCGTCGAGCTCGGGCGGCAGGTGGGTCTCGACGCGGTCGAGGGCCGCCTGCGCTTCCACCACAAAACCGCGCTGGTAGCGGATCTTGGCCAGATAGAACCAGGCCCGGTCGCGCACCGCCGGCGCGGCGCCCTTCTCGATCAGCTGTTCGAAGATCCGGCCGGCCTCGCGGTGCAGCCCGTAGGACAGCAACAGGCCGCCGCGCAGGATCTCGGCTTCGTCGGCGTGCTGCGGCAGGCGCTCGAAGTGCTGCGACACCATCAGCGTGGTCAGCGAGGTGAAGTAGCGGTCCTGGAAAAAGTAGAACAGGCCGTCGCCGTAATGCGGGTCCTGGACGACACGCGGCAGGTCGGCGGCGCCTGCCGGCGCGGCGGCCGCGAGCGCCATGGCGGCGACCGCGGCCAGCCGCGTCAACGCGGGGCGGAGGGAAAACCGCGAATGCATGTGCCGGCCGCCCTTATTGCCAGACCTTGACGTCGAACTCCGGCTGCAGCTTGCCGGTGGAGTCCTTGATGCGCAGCTCGATGTACTTGGCGTCGCTGCCCTTCTCGAACTTCACGGTCGCGCCGCGCCGGTAGTCGCGCTCGTGCGGGCCCACGCCGGTGAAAAACGCGACCAGCTCGTGTTCACCGGTCTTGAGGTTGCCGAGGTAGACGCGCTGCACGCCGCCGCGGTGCAGGGCCTGCACTTCCGCCGGGGTGTAGAGGTAGTTCGCCACCACCTTGTCGTCCAGCTTCAGCTGCAGCGAATCGAGCGCGAACAGCTTGCCGACGTCCATCGAGACGAACACCGCGACCTGGGTACTGGCCGGGAACAGCAACTCCTCCTCCAGCACCAGGAGGTCGCGGTTGAGCTGGATGATGTCGCTCTTGAGGGTCTGGATGCGCTCGTCCAGGCCAGCCGGCCCGGGCGCGGCCTCGGCAGGCGCGCTCGCGGCCGCCGCGGCGGGCGGCGGCGCATCCACGCTCCAGGCCGCGGGCAGCGCCGCGACAGCCATCAGGAACCCGAGGGCCAGCGCCCTGCAGTCGATACGGGACATACGGCTCGCTCTCTCAATAAGTGGCCGACAGGTAGACCTGGAACACATTGGCATTGAAGGCATACGGGGCGCCGGTCCGGAGGTCGGTGAAATCGCTGTACTTGAAGCGCTTGTACTCATACGTGGCATGGGCCTTGATCTCGTACTCGCCCGGCACGCGGGTCAGGCGGCGCGCCACCTTGCCGCCCAGGCCGATCGAGTTGAAGGTGCTGAGCTGGCGGTTGCGCGAGACGTAGGTCGTCTCGTTGCGCGCGTTGTCGCTATAGAACAGCGCGCTCGACTGCGTGTGGTAACGCAGGTAGGTGTCGGCCAGCCAGGCCTCGCCGAAGTAGCGGCTGTAGCCGACTTCGGCCGTGTGGGCCTGGACGTCCCAGGTGTCCCAGAAGTAACGGTACTCGGCATGCACGGCGCTGCCCGATCCGATCGCGCCCACGGCGCGGACCTTCACGGCCCGGCTGGAGCGGGTGCGGGGGCTGCGCTCCGGCACCAGCGTGCCGAACACCTGCGCGGCCCGGTAGGGATTGCCCAGGTAGCCGCTGTCCGAGACCATCTCCAGGTTGAGGCTCGCCAGCCAGCGTGGCGTCAGGATCTGGGTGACACCCAGCCGGTAGCGCCAGTGCCGCGCAGTGTCGAAAAAGCCGGTGTCGGAGCGGCCCACCTTGTCCGACCCACGTGAGAAACCCAGATTCACCGTCGTCATGCCGCCGAAGACGTCCTGGGCCAGGTCGAGGCTGACGCCGTCGGCGATGTAGTCCGGCTCCTTGCTGTGCGAGGTCGACAGCGTGATCATCGAATCGCGGTAGACGTAGTCCACGCCCAGGCCGTATTCGGTGCGGCGCTCGTCGAAGGGGCTGGCCGTCGTCACGACGTCGATCGAGGCGTTGCTGACCGCGTCGACATAGTAGGACGCCGAGAGCGACACGCGGTCGGCCATGCTCTTGCGCACCAGCAGCGCCGGGCCGGACGCCTTGATGCCGCCGCCGTCGTAGACGTGGTACAGCGCCTCGGCGCGGTCTTCGGGCAGGTTGACGGCCTGTGCCGAAGCGCCCGCCAGCGCACCGCCCAGCAGGCCCGCAATGCGAGCGGTCGTGTGGCCGGGCCGGCGCGGCCGGGCCCGGCACTGTCCCATCCAGGCGCGCAGCGCCCTCAGCGCAGGCTGCCAGTGGGCCGCCCCTTCGAGCCGCCGGCTAGTTGCAGCCACAGCCGCCTCCTTGCACGCCGGTGGCGCCGCGGGCGCCCTCGCGCACGTCGTGGATGTGTTCGAAATGTTTGGCCGACAGCGCATCGCGCGACACCTGCATGATGGGATCGGCCAGGCGCTCACGCTCATAGGGCTTGACCCAGGGTTCGACGGCGCAGCCGCTCAGCATCGATGTCAGACCCAGCACGGCCAGCACCGGACCTCGGAGGAGCATCCTTCTCGGCATCTTCATTCCTTCAGCAAGTCGCGGATCTGCTGGTCGTAGGTGTTTTCGTAGCCGCTCAGGTAGCCGCGGTGCAGAAAGCGCACGCGGCCGTCCCGGTCGAGGATCAAGGTCGAGGGCATGGCCTTGAGGTCGTACAGCCGGCTCACCGTCTTGTCGCTGTCGAACAGCACCGGGAACTTCAGCCCCAGCTTGGTCGCCATGCTGGCCGCGTTGCGGCCGTCCTCGTCGACGTTGACGGCCAGCACCGTGAAGCCCGAGCCCCGGTACTTCTCGTAGAGCCGGTTCAGGTGCGGCATCTCCTCGCGGCAGGGGCCGCACCAGGTGGCCCAGAAGTTGATCATCACGACCCGTCCGCGCTGCTCCTGCAGCCGCAGGTTCTGGCCCTGCAAGCTGCGCAGCGTGAAGTCCGGCGCCGCCGACTGTGGCCCGGCAGCGGTCGCCGGCAAGGCGGTGCACAGGGCCAGCGTCAGCGTCAGGACGCGGCCTAGGGTTCGAAAGCCAGGGTGTTGCATGCGGTACTCCTGCACAAGCCGCCGTCAGAAGAAAAAGGTGAGACCCGCGGTCAGTTCGAGGTTGTGGGTGCTCTGGCGCTTGCCGAGCAGGTCGAGCGAAAACATGTGGTCGCGCAGGTCCACCTGCAGGGCGGCCCAGTCCGCCAGGAACACCCGCGAGCCGAGCCCGACGTTGATGGTCTGGTTGCGCTGGTCGTTGAAGCGGGTGCTGCCGACACCGGCGATCAGGTACATCGCCGAGGCCTTGGCGCGCCGGCTGCCGAAAAACACCTCGCCGGGCAGCAGGTTGTAGCCGACCGAGAGGTTGTAGTAGGTCAGGGTTTCCTTCTCGCCGCCGAACACGCCGCCGGGCAATATCTGCCGGAAGGACTCGTCGCTGACCTGGGTGCGCGCATAGGCGCCCTCGACGAAAAAGTCCTCGGTGAGGTGGTAGCCCAGCCGCACGCCCGTGACCACGCTGGAGCCGAAGTTCTGGGTGGAATAGATGCCCGTGAAGAGACCGGCCACCAGATCGTTCGACGGGATGCGCGGCCGCTGCACGTCGCGGCGGTCGACCTCGGGCACGACGACCTGCTCGTTGGCGGGTTGCGGATCCGCCGCGGCGGCCATGGTCGGCGCCATCGCCAGCACGGCGGTGGTCAGCAGCGGGAGGGCAAGGTCCTGGAGGCGCATAGGGTTCGTGGGTCGCGTTAGAAAAAGAAGGAGAGGCCGGCGCTGATCGCCCGGTATTCGATCGACCGCTGCTCCGAGACGAAGGCGGTGTAGAAGGCGTAGTCCGCGCTCAGGACGAAACGGTCGCTCAGGTGCCAGCGCAGGCCGACCACGGCGTCGGCCAAATTGGCGTTGGTTTTCACCGCGCCCACCAAGCTGGCGTTGGGCACGTTCTTGAAGCGGCCGACGCCGATGCCGAAAAACGGCGACAGGCGCCGGTCCGACCAGGGTTCGGCCACCGCGTTGACATGCCAGAAGCTGGTGCCGGAGAACACGCCCTGCACCTGCCCGACGCTGGCTTCCACGCTCAGCGAAGGTGAAAAGCGGTAGCCGGTCCAGAGCTTCAGCATGGGCTCGGAGTCGAAGCGGCCCCAGGCGCCGCCGAGCTGGATGCGGCGCTGCAGGTAGTCGTCCAGCAGGACATCGCGGAAGGTCTTCTGGCCGCCAGCCTCGGTCAAGGTGCTTTCCAGCTGCTGGCGGCGCACCCAGCCCTGCTTGCCACCGGCGGTGCGCACCTTGAACCAGTCGGTGTGGCGCAGCTCGATCTCTATCCATTCGTGGCGCTCGGCCACATGAAAAACCGGGTAACCGCGCCCCGGTCCGGTGTGCAGCTCGATGTAGGGATCGCTCACCTGCACCCGCTCCAGCACCGGGTCCGCCGCCTGTGCCGATGCGCAGCCGAGCAGGCACGCGAGCAGACAGGCGCGCAGCACGCCGCGTGCGGCTTGCCCGCGCCGTAGAACAACAGAGGCCATCAGACAACTCACTCGATATTGCAGGTGCCGGTCTCGGGGTCGGCCGGCGTGAACATGCTGTTGCCAGCGCTGCTGAACTCGTCCTGGCCGGTGGGCATCGGATGCTTGATCCAGTACTCGATCAGCTTCACGTTCGGGTCCTCGGCGCTCTCGAACACCAGGCCGCCGCCGTGCAGGACGTTCAGCACCATGGGTTTGGTCAGCAGCCGGCTCTGCATCGGCGCGCCGAACACCACCTCGCCCTGGGCCGAGTAGAAGTTCTTGTACATGTCGCTGTCGCGCACCACCTCGGGCGTGTTCGCCGGGTTGCCCAGGTCCACGGGCTGCGCGCTCGACACGACACGGAAGGCACCGCCGGTCCCGCTGGTGTTGTCATGGCAGCCGGAGCCGGCACAGGTGTTGGTCGACGTCGTGCCGTTCTGGTGGATGGTCAGTGGCTTCAGAAAGATCGGGTTGATGCACTTCTGGAAGTAGACGTAGGACAGCTTCCGGCCCACCGCCCCGGGCGGGTTGCTGACATTGGGCGGGTTGTCGAGCGGATTGGATCCCCCTCCCCCGCAGGCCGTGAGCCCGAGGGAGGCGGCACACCAACCGGCGCCGAGGACTGCGCGGAACAGGCGCCGTGGTACTTGCAGCATGGTCATGGGTTCGGGCACCCGCGGGTGATCCAGTTCGCGATCGCGGTATAGCCCGCGCTGCCGGCCGGCAGGACCGCGGTCGCCTGGCCCACCACGCCGGCCGGATGCGGCACCGTCGAAGGCCGTGCCAGCAGCAGGTTGGACGCGGCGCTGCAGGTGTTGGAGATCATCGACAGCGTGACGTTGTAGTCGCCGTCCGCATCGCCGGTGAGCACATAACGGTTGCCGCGGAAATTGGCACCGCTGCCCGGGGTGTGGCAGCCCATGCAGGTGCTGCGCAGGACGGGCAGGACCTGGGCTTCGAAGCTCTCCTGGCTCAGGGTCGTGACCGTGCGCACGCCGCTGGCGGCGTTGAAGGGGTCGTTGTAGTACTGGCCGCCGAGGTCCATCCACTCCGCCAGCAGGCGTTTTTCGGCGGCGTTGAGCAGGGTCGCGTGGTCGGGCGCGCTGCTCGGGGGGTTCGGGTGGGCACGGCGGGCCTCCTCGCCGGCCAGCAGGGTTTCGCCGAACAGGATCTCGCCGAGCCGGCTCTTGCGCGCAATGCCTCCGCTGTTCATCGCGCCGGAGCTGGCCTCGACGAGGGGCGCGCCGCGCCGGATCATCGTCACCCCCCGGCGGACATCGGTCACCGGAGCGCCGTTCCCGTCCAGCAGCGGGTCGCCGATCAGCAGCTCTTCGTAGGACGTGAGCCGCCCGGTACCGCCGACGGTGGCACGCAGGTCCAGGCGCGCCGGGTCGGCGTGGCAGGCCACGCAGGTGTTGGCGCCGCGGTCGCGCGTCCACAGGGGCTGGATGTGCTCCGGGTAGTTGATCACGCCGTTGCTCGGCGCCGGGGTGGCCAGGTCGTCCGCGGCATTCGCGTTGCCGGTGTAGCGGATCGTGATCGAGGGCCGTGCGCTCACGCCCGACTGGGTCGTGTCGGCCCACACGTCGGTGTACGACAGGTCGGCCAGCAGCTTCAGCGCCGCCGGATCCAGCCGCGTGCGTGTCGACGCCATGGTCTCGCCCGCCTGGTGCGCACTCGCCATCGCGGGACGCAGTGCGGCCGGCATGGTGTCGACGATCGCGCCCGAGTTCAGCGCTGCGCCACGCCGCGGGCTGTGGCAGCCGTCGCAGGTGCGCCGCTCGCCGGGACGCACCTGGATCCAGTTCGCGTGGGTCTGGAAGGCGCGCCCCTTGGCATCGACGATGGCCAGCGCCAGCGGGATGTCGGCGGGGACATGCAGCTTGAAGGAACCGTCCGGCTCCACCGGCGCGTAGCCGAGGATCTGCTGCTGCTCGAACTCGGTCTCGCCGATCGCCGAGCGCAGGCCCATGGTCGTGGCAGGCGGCGGAATCGCCCGGGTGGCCCGCACGAAACGCGCCGGCGCGCAGTGATAGGCCGCTTGCGCCGGGTCCTTGATGCGCAGCAGGTCGGGCACCCGGGCCCGGGTGTCGTTCGCCTCGGTCGGGTCGGTCATGGCGATGCCCTGGGCGCAGCCGGCCGGCCGGTCGGCGGGGCTCAGCATCTGCTCGCCCATGCGCCCGAGACCGTCGGTGTCGTAGACGCTGCGCACCTCGATCAGCGCCAGGCCCTGGGCGGCCAGCGTCGGATCGACATTGGTCGGCTCGGTGGCGTTCGGCTCCGGCCGGGCCAGCAGCGCCACCGGGTCGGTGTACATGAAGCCGCGCGGCGGCGAGGCCACGGGCAGCCAGGTCTGCCGGACCGGGTTGAACATGTAGATCGTGTAGTTCGGCGGCACGTTGTCCTGCACCGTGTCGCCCTCCACTTCGGCCTCCGAGCGATCGCGGTTGGCCAGGCGCTGGACCTCAGCCTCCGTCAGGCTGGCGCACGGGACGATCTTGTCTTCGCGCATGACCTCGCAGGGCCGGTAGGCCACCAGGATCCGGTTGGTGCCGTCCCACAGCGGATAGGGTGAGGTGATGCGCCCGTTCAGCGACAAGCCCTCGCCCGAGTTGAGGCTCTTTTGCGTGCTCTCGCTTTGCCCGCCGCGGGCCGGAACGGTGCGGTTGGCCGGGGTGTTGTCTTCCGAGTAGTTCGTGACGTCGATGAACCTCAGCGAGCCGCCTTCGTCGGTACCCGACAAGGGCATCAGCGACGAGGACAGAAAACCGGCATAGGGGCCGCTGGGATCCATGTCGCGCGGGTGCAGGTAGCTGTTGCCGGCGCTGTGTGCGCCGAACAGCACAAACATGTCGGTGCCATCGGGCTTGGTGCGGAAGATCGCGAAGCGGTTGCGATCGCCAAGGTGCTCCCAGCGCGAGAACATGATGTCGCCGTTGGGTCGCACCACCGGATTGCGGTCGTGGCTCTGGTTGAAGGAGATCTGCTGGATGTTGCCGCCGCGGCTGTCCATGGTGTGCAGGTTGAATACGCGCTCGCGCTCGTACTCGTCGAGGGCGTGATAGCTGCGGCCCAGGGCCTGGTTCACCTTGGACTTGGTCTGCCGGTTCGACGAAAACACGAAACCGCGTCCGGCGGGCAGGTAGGCCGGGTCGACATCGTCATCCTCGGTCGAGCTGGTCAGGCGACGGAAGCTGCCGTTCTCGAAGCCGCCGCTGCTCATGTCGTATTCCCAGATGTTCCAGCGGCCGGTGCAGGCGGGACGGCCCTCGATCGTCGCGGAGTTCGAGGTCGGGCAGCGCATCGCGAAGACGATCCTCTTGCCGTCGTAGGAGACCTCCGGGTCCGACGCATCGCCGACGCCCTGCGTGAAGCGCCGCGTGATGTTGTGCTCCCGCGCGCTCGGCGAGGACTTCTCGCGGATCATCAGGTCGCCGCCCTCTTCGCTGGGCGCCCCGTTGGTCGGGTTCATGCTGGTGGTGCTGCTGCGCATGACGTAGGCGATCGGCACGTCACCCTCCACCGTGCCCGAGTCGGACCCGCCGCTACCGCAGGCGGACAACCACAGGCTCAAGCCCGCCGCCATGACGGCGAGCCCGCTTCTTCTTTTTCTCAGTTGCGTTTCCATCTGCCTCTCCTGACGAGTTTTTTTATCGAACGCGATCCATCTTCATCACGGGGGGGTCGGCGCGCTTGCGGGCAGCAAGCCCGACGAGCTGTGCAGCCGGCCGTCGCTGTCGACCACCACCGCATCGATGCCCGGCTGGGTCTCGACGAGCTCCAGGCCCTTCTCGACCCCCAGCACAAAAACGCTCTTGGACAGGGCTTCGCTGGTGAGCCCGTCGGGCGCCAGGATGGTCACGCTGCGCACACTGCTGGGCGAGCGGCCGGTGCCCGGGTCGATGAGATGGTGGAAACGAACGCCGTCCTGCTCGAAGTAGCGCTCGTAGTCGCCCGAGGTCGAGATCGAGGTGTCCTCCAGCGGCAGCACCGCGACGACCTCGCCGGCCAGGCGCGGATCGCGGACCGCGATGGTCCACGGCCGGCCGCGGCGGTCTCCCAGGACGTGGCTGTCGCCCCCCGCGCACACCATGGCGTGCCGGATGCCGCGGGCCTTGAGGAGGGCGATGCTCCGATCCACCGCATGGCCCTTGGCGAAGCCGCCGAGATCGATGCGCACACCTTCGCGCGCGAACCGAACGGTGCGGGCGCGCGGGTCCAGGATGAGGTGGCGATAGCCCACCGCCGCGCGCGCCTGTTCGACTGCGGCCTCGCTCGGCCGCAGCTGGTGTCGGTAGTCGTACAGGTGGCCGACGGCGGCATAGGTGATGTCGAAGGCACCGTTCGACAGCTCGGAAAAGTCGATGGCCCGGGCGACCAGCGTGTACATCTCGTCGCTGACCGGCACCGCCCCCGTCGCGGCGTCGCGGTTGATGCGCGACAGCTCGGACTGGGGCGTTGTGGGGACGTCATCGCTCGATCGATGCGGTGCATCTCGGCCATCACGGCGGCCATGGCGGCTGCGGCGGCCTCGCGTTCCTCGCACCACAGCTCGACGCGCACGGAGGTGCCCATGATGGCTTCCTCGCGGCTGTACCACGTGCCGGCCGCACGCAAGCGACCGCGGCTTCGGGCTACTGCGCCGGTGCGATGGCTGGCATTCAACTGGCCCAGTGACATGACCGCTCCCCCAAGAATGCGGGGGTGAGAGCAAAGCCTGTGCCACGGACGGCCCCCGTCCTCGCAGGCATGCCGTCCTGGTTGCATTCCCCGGAGCCGGCCGGACCGGTCCGGCCGTCTCTACAGCGACGCTGCAGGGGGCCTGTTCTGCCGCTTCACCTCGAGGCGGCAGCCCTTTTCAGACACCAAACATTCACTTTCAAAAAATCACAAAACCAGTACTAACCCTCAGCGTCAAACGACGTAAGTGTTTCGACACGAAACAAAAAGGACGCCCCACGTCAAAATTACCAGGGGTATATGTGTGCTTTTGTTTCTCGCTCGGCTCAACATCCGGACAGCTCCGGCCCACCTGAAGCCGACCTCCCGCTGCCGCCTCGACCGGGGTCGCCTCTGCCGTGTCTGGGCGTTATCAATGTTATGAAGCCGCCGTTGCGCGCAGTCCGCTCCAGGCCGATGCTGCGGGTTTCTGACTGACTCCCCACCACCGCCCATGAGTTCCGGACCGATGTTCTTGTCCCTGCCCCTCTCGCGCCGTACCCTGCTGGCGGGCGCGCTCACAGCCGGTTTTGCACGCGCCGGCTCCGCCTCTTCGTTCGCCGTGGACCCCGACGCCCGGGCCGCGCTGGCGAAACTCGAACAGAAAAGCGGCGGTCGCCTGGGCGTGCATGCGCTCGACACCGCCTCCGGCCGCAGCCTGGGTTTCAACGACAACACGCCGTTCGCGCTGTGCTCGACCTTCAAGTTTTTGCTGGCGGCCGCGGTATTGCACCGACACGACCGCGATGCCGGCGTGCTCGACAGGCGCTTGCGCGTGCGGCGCAGCGACATCCTGCACCACTCGCCGGTCACGTCTCAGCACGTGAAGAGCGGCTTCATCACGGTGCGCGAGGCCTGCCATGCCACCGTGACGGTCAGCGACAACGCGGCGGCCAACCTGCTGTTGCCGCTGGTCGGCGGGCCCCAGGGACTGACCGCCTTCCTGCGGCGGCATGGCGAAGACCCGATGACTCGCCTCGACCGCACGGAGCTCGCACTCAACAGCAATCTGGAGGGCGATCTGCGCGACACCACCACACCGCGGGCGATGGCCGAGACGACACGCCGACTGCTCACCGGGGACCCGCTCAGCGAGGCTTCGCGGCGGCAGTTGTCCGACTGGCTCCAAGCCGCGACCACCGGTCTGGCCCGCGTGCGCGCCGGCCTGCCCCGCGACTGGCGCACCGGCGACAAGACCGGGACCTGCGAAAGGGGCGCGGTCAACGACGTCGCGATCACCTGGCCGCCCGGGCGTCCACCCATCGTCGTGGCCGTGTACATGAGCGGCTCGACGCAACCACTGGAAGCGCTGAACGCGGTGCATGCGGAGGTCGGCGCGCTGGTGGCGGCCCGGCTGGGTGAGGTCGGAGCTTAGCTAACGCTCCTGCCTGCCGGCCCTCTCGAGCTGGTCCTTCAGGCGCCGCACCCCGATCGCGGCGCGCTTGCGCATCACGCGCCGGGCCAGCGGCACCACGGTCCAGCGGGCCAGCAGGCCGTTGTTCCGGCTCAACATGCGCCACGTCACCTGGCAGGCCGCGGGCCCGACTTCCTCGAACACGATTTCCATCCGCGGCATCAACGGCGGCAGCCGACCCTCGGTGACCAGGCGCCTGCCGGCCTCGGCTTCCTTGACCGTGATCTTGACCTTTCTCTTGCCCCGAAAAGGAATCTCGACGGTTTCCAGGTACTCTTTGCCCGGCTGTGCCGGCGCGAGCGTGTTGGCCGACTCGATGGCCAGCACGCCGGGGAACCACTCGCCGAATCGCTCCAGGTCGCAGGCATAGCGAAACACGGCCTCGAGAGGCCGTGCAATGGTGGTCGTCTGGTGCGCAAGCAGCTGCATTCCCTCTCCTTCCGGACTTGATGGAATCCGGCAAGGTAACCGCGACGCTGCGCAACCGCAATGCCGGCGATCACCGAGCCGGCGCTGGCCGGGCTGCCGGCTGACGCCAGCAGCTCCGCTCAGGGCGCGAAGGTGAAGTCGGCGACGGCGTCCGCCGCCGAGAGGTCGATCACGCTCGTCTGCGTCGTCTGGCCCGGCACCGCCGCTTCCAGCGTGTACTGCCCCGCGGCCGCCGCCTGTGCCGTGAAGCTGTAGGTGGTCGCGCCCGCGGCATAGCTCGCCAGCACCGGCGCCGCGCTGGGCAACGCAAATGCGTAGTCGCCCGTGTCGGCGTCCACCGGAACGCCGGCGACCTCGATCTTGCGGCCACCGACCATCTGCGTCGCGCGCACCATGGCATCGGGGATGGCCGTCGAGCCCGTGGTCGCCACCGCGCCGGACGCCGAGCGCGCCGGACTCGTCGGCAGGTCGAGCGGCGCCGCACTCCCGTTCAAGCTCGTGATGCCGGTTGCCGTCACCGGGACCCCGGTCATCACGGCGGTCACGCGGCCTTCGGCGGTGATGACGAGGTCGTAACTTCCGGCAGGCACCGGCGACAGCACGAACTTGCCGTTGAGGTCCGGCACCGTTGCGCGGGCAACCATCCCGCCCTGCTGCAGCGACACGGCCGCGCCTTGGGCGAGTGAGCTCGCGACGTAGCCCTCCACCGCCAGGCCGGGCACCGTGGTTCGAGGCAGGACGGAGAGGACCGGCTTGAGGTTGTAGCGGCCGGAGTTGCCACGCGGCACCACCGACTTGCAGGCGTCGAAGTCGAGCACGAAGTCGGCGGTCTGCCCGGCCTCGACGGTCATGCGGGTCTGCAGCTTGAGGCCGGACTGCTGGGCGCTGGGCGTGTCCAGGGCGGTTTCCTCGCCGCCGGTCGGGACGATGGAATTCGCCAGCGGATCGGCACTGGTGTTGGGAGCCAGCACCAGGCGCAGCTGCCTGTAGGTGCCCGCCGGAAGCGGGGTGCTGCCCAGTTCCTCCAGCACACCGTTGGTGAGCTCGAGCAGGTTGACCCGCGTCGGGCTGGGCGGCACGATCTGCTCCCAGCCGGCGTCGCCCTCCTCGGCGCTACCGTTCAGGTTCACCTCGATGCGTTCGACCGTCACGTTCACGGCGTCATAGCCGCACGCCGGCGCATCGGTCAGTGCCAACCGCATCGTGCCTTCGGAGCGAGAGTCGCTGCCGCCCCCACCCCCGCCGCCGCACGCAGCCAAGGCCGTTGCCGTGATCACGCCCATCAGCGCTCCGCGCTTGCCAAGCACACTCATCTCGTTCACCTCCAGTTGTGTCAGGCCCTGCCCGGATCACCGGGTCATATGGGATAGTTTGCCATTCTGATCACCCGGGACAGCGTGAAACGTGGCGGGGGCCCGTCGTTCGTCCGACCAGCGGCCGTCCGGGGGTTTCGAACGGCGTTCTGCCCCGGCCTTCGGCGCGCAAGCGGCGGCGCCTCAAGGCAGCGGGAGTTCCACGACCAGGCCCAGCGGCAGCTGGTCCTGTGGCTGCTCGCCGTCGCCATGCCCCCCGAGCACGAGCACACGGGTCGGCCCCAACACAATCAGCTCCGGGAACATCGCCGGGCGCGGCAGCCGGACGGGCGCCTCGATCCATCCGGAAATGCCGGGGGAAAGCAGGTAGACCGTGTCTCGGAGCTGATAACGATCGTCCATGCCGCCTGCCACCACCAGCCATTTCCCGGTCCAGCAGGCGCCGGGCGCGAACAGCCGCGCGGGCAGCCTGGGGAAGGACGTGTCATTGAACCGCCCCGTCGACGGATTGAACTCGGTGACGCTGTCGAAGTGCGGCGGAGCACCGCCGGCCGCCTCGCCGAGTCCGCCGACCAGGAGCAGCCGGCCCCCGTACTCCGCCGAGGCCAGGGCCCGGCGCAGGGGTGGCACCATCGGCTGATCCCAGGGGACGAAGGCCTGCTCCTTGAGATCGAACACGTCGATGGCCTCGTGCCAGCTGCCCGACCGGTCGCCGCGGCGCCTCGGCGTGCCATCCCACCCCGCGACCAGGAAGGCCCGGTTTCCGCTGTGCAGCAGGACGTTGGAGGATCGGCGGCGTGGCATCTGGCAGACGAAGGACCAGCGGTCGCGCCGGATGTCGTAGCGGAACACGCTGTCGTCGGAGACGGCCGGCCAGCCGACCTCCTCGGGCCGCCAATCGGGGTAGTCCAGGCCCCGCTCGTAGCGGAACCCGCCGAAGGCGTACAGGTAGTCCCGGGTGGCGAGCATGCGCAGGCCCTGCACCGCAAACGGATAGCGGCTCAGCCTTCGCCAGCTCCGGGTCGACAGCTCGTATTCGAGCAGCTCGTCGCTGAAGTTCGCGGCCGGGTAGGTGTGGTACCTCCCGACATGCCCGCCGAGCACGTACACCTTGTCTCCAGCACGCGCCTGTGCGAAGGACGACCTCGGCGGCTGCTCGAAGAGCGTCGCCACCCGGTTGAAGGGCGGCCGCTCGGCGCCGGCAGACGCTGATTCGCCAGGGGCCGCCCTTGCGTGGGGAGGCAAGACCTGGCCCAGAGCGCCTTTCGATCGCACAAGCGCTGCTGCGGCGGCGCTGCCAAGAAGAAAACCACGACGTTGCATGAGGTCCTCCAGGGGTAGGGAGACGGGCGATTCCGCGTCTCCAGCTCCCTGGGACTTTGCACGCTGCCGAGCAGCGGCGCCGCAACAGGAGGTGGCGGAAAGGACACTGCCCCCGCCGCGCGGCGGGATGATCAGCCGGGCTCCCGGGGGTCCCGCATCAAACCAAGCCCCTCCCCCTTGGCGAACCAAGAGACGCCGAAGGCGACGATCGCCACCGACTCCAGCCAGAACACCGGCGAGTAGCGGCTCAGCCGGCACTTCAGGCTCTCCGGCAGCAGCCCCTGGTAGACCAGCAGGGCCGCCAGCGCGCCCAGCATCACGACGCCGCAAGTGCGGTAGACCCGATTGCGCCGGATCTTCTGGGGCGTGCGCCGCTGCGGGTCGTCGGTCTCCGTGAACAGGAAAAGCGAGAAGTAGGCCAGCGACAGGAAAAACAGGCTGGCACAGCCGAGGTGCACGTACCCCGACCAGGTCGTCGCCGTCGGGCAGGACAGCGCCGGCGTGGTCGGGCACAGCGCCAGCCCGATGGCCCCGGCGCAAGCCGCCTTGCCGGCCCGGTTGTCGCGTTCGTCGTAGCCGCGGTAGGTGAACAGGAACACGCCCAGCGCGCACATCGTGCCGACAAACACGTCGCGCATGCCGGTGTAGTAATAGGAGCTGATCGATTCCTGGATACGCGCTGTGCGGAACGCGAGCACCTCGCCCAACACCAGCAGCGCGGGCAGCAGCATGCCGAGGGTCCCGACCGCCTTGCGCAGCGTCAGGTAGGAAACCAGCAGATGGTTTTCGTCGCGCCGCGCCTTGCGGTGGGAGGACGGCGGGCGCTCGGTAGAGCCAGATGGAGCCTGTGCGTTCGAATGAAGGGGGGCCATGTCGAGGTGTCGTTGACTGCACGAGCGCAGCGATATCGACGCCGGACCATGCGGTCCACGACACGGCGTTTTTTTACAGGGCGTGGATTGTGCGAGGAAAGGTAAGGTGGGGCGGGCAGCGGCCAAGTCGGCGCGCGCATCTGCAAGCTGTCGGGCAGGCGGCGTGGCAAGAAAGCGGAAGCAGCGACCCTCATTTCGCAGCTCTACATTTCGCTTCCGCTGTTGGCAAATGCAGCCCGCTCCGGACTCGATGTCGAACCGCGGAGCGCGACGACGGCCAGGTCTTTCTACACTGGGGTTTTCAGCCCGGCGCCCTGTGGCCCCCTGCTCCCGACCTGCCATGACGGAAGATTTTTTTTGCGACGCCTTGCCCGGTACGGGCGGACGTGAGTCCCTTGGGGCGCAGGCCGTCGTCCTGCGCGGCTTTGCCCTGCCCCGGGCTGCGGAGCTGCTGGCCGACATCGGGCGCATCGAGCAGATCTCTCCCTTTCGGCACATGCTCACGCCCGGCGGCTTGCCGATGTCGGTCGCGCTGACCAATTGCGGCCTCCTGGGCTGGACCAGCGATCGCCACGGTTACCGCTACACCCGCATCGACCCGCAGACCGGCCAGCCCTGGCCGGCGATGCCCGAGGCCTTCCTGCAGCTGGCGCGCGCCGCGGCGCAGGAAACCGGGTTCGACGCTTTCGAGCCGGACGCCTGCCTCGTGAACCGCTATCTCCCCGGGTCGCGGCTGAGCTTGCACCAGGACAGGGACGAACTCGACTTCAGCGCGCCCATCGTGTCGGTCTCGCTGGGCGTGCCGGCGGTGTTTCTGTTCGGCGGCCTGCGGCGTAGCGACAAGGCCACACGCATCCCGCTGCTGCATGGCGATGTGGTGGTGTGGGGCGGCGTGGACAGGCTGCGGTATCACGGCGTCCTGCCGCTCAAGGAGCAGCAGCATCCGTTGCTCGGCCGGCAGCGCGTGAACTTCACCTTTCGCAAGGCGGCCTGAAAAGGGCGAAGCGCGGCAGCAAACGGGCCGGCCCAGGCCTTACACCCTGACAAGTAGCGCAGGAAGTGGTGAATTCCCGCGGGGTCGATATCACGCCCGGCTGGTTTCGTGGGAACATCGCGCCCGGCGCGGCTCGGGCGTACGACCGTGCGAGACTATTTCCATAGAGAGGGATTTCATGTTCCGCAAAACGATGTCGGCCGCCGTGGGCGGCTTGTTCCTGCTGACCCTGGCCGCCTGCGGCGGCGGCGGTGGTGGCGACGACGGCCCGGCGACCACCGGTGACCTGACGGCGGCCAACTACGAGTCGCGCGCCGACGCCTCGGTCGACACCACCTTGGCGACCACGGACTTCGAGAACGGCAACATCGCCGTGCCGCAGGCCGTCGGCGCCCGCCCCCTCGACGGCAAGGTGTCGATCGGCAGCGTCTCGCAGTTGATCGCCCGGCGTGTGCTGGCCGACAACTACCGCGAGCAGCCGATGGCCGGCGAACCGGTGTCGGTGCCCTG
This sequence comes from Aquabacterium sp. A7-Y, assembly GCF_026153205.1. Lineage (GTDB taxonomy): Bacteria > Pseudomonadota > Gammaproteobacteria > Burkholderiales > Burkholderiaceae_C > Caldimonas. Next base: position 143,741 of record NZ_JAPFBW010000011.1, read on the forward strand.
CGACTGGGGCGGCCGCATCCTCATGAGCGGGCAGTTCAGCAACCCGCCGCGCTCCGGCCAGACGATCACCCTCCAGGCCGAGAATTGCCAGGACAACGAAGACGACGAGCCGGTCAACGGCTCCATCACCGCTACCGTCACCCGCTATGCCGAGGACGGTCCGGTCTACAGCCTGGGCCTGCGGATGGTGTTCTCGCACTTCGGCAGCGAGGACCAGCACGTCTCGGGCTCCGCCTCGTTCAGCCTCACCTATGACCGCAACGCCGGCGAGGTCGTGCGCTCGGAGTACGTCTTCAAGGGACTCGCCGTGACCACGCCGTCCGGCACGCTGCAGTGGCACCACGGGGTCAGGGTGGTGCGCGCGGGCGACGGCGACCAGCTGAGCCTCAACGGGCACATCCAGATCGACGGCGACTACTACGCGCTGGAGCAGAACCAGCCTTTCCATGCGGTCTCCGGCATGCCGGAAAGCGGCAAGCTGACGGTGGTGGACAAGGACGGCGACCGGCTCGAGATCGTGGCTGGTGCGGACCGCTTCACCTACACCTTCTATGCGAAGGGCAGCACGTCGCCGACGGCGACCTCGGTGCGGCTGCACTCCGAACTCTGACCGACGTGCCGGGGCGAGCGCCCCGAGCGGTCACACCCGAGGGCCACGGCAGTGGCCCTTTTCTTTGGCCTCAGCCAGGCGCACCGGCACGGCGCAAAGCCACTTGCCTGCGCCGCACGCGGCGTGCAAGCATCACCGCGCGAGCGTCCCGGCCGAACCACCAGGCCAGCAGACCATAAGCGAGCAACACCCCGACCGCGGCCATTCTGGCGTCCCAGGCGCCCTGCCCCAGCAACAGCCAGACCATCGCACCCGCATAAGCCCCCATGCCCACCACGAAAAAAGCGCTGATCGCGACGACCAGCATGCCGCCCGCGCCGGGCCGGACATCAAGCGTCCCGTCCTCATGCAAGGTCGCGTACAGCAGGCTGGCGCGCAGTTCCTCCAGGGAGAACTGGCCGGAGCGGTAAAGCGCCATCACCGCGGCACCCAGCCGCTGCGACACCGGCTTGCCGAGCACCGCCCGGAACAGGGCCTCGCGTTTGGCCATCAGGATCAGCTCCTGCGCCTCGGCCTGGCCTTCGGCCTCACCCAGCAGGTAGGCGTACTGCTTGAAGCGCCGCTTGCGGAGGTATTCGTCATTGAACTCGAGCAGGGCCTTGACGGCCTTGTACAGTGCAGCCGCCACGGCGGCGGCGGCGGGGCCGAGACCCGATGTGGAGGTGAGCAGTTCGCCGAGTTGCATGCCGTGGTCCTCCCCGTGCGGGTTGCCGTCTACCGCTCGGTTGTACTCTTCCGGCGCCGCGCTGTGGACCGGCCGAACCGACAGATGAGGGCACAGCTGGGAGACCGACCGGTGACGTCCTTCAGCCGTCTCCCGGACTGAGCCGCGTAGGCGCCTGATCCGCTAGTCGGCTTTCTGGCGGTCCGGAATGGCCCGGGTCCACTCGGCCACGTCGTTCTCGCTCATCTTGCCGAAAGGAAACACGCGCCCGTCCTGGTAGCCCTGCTGCTCGACGTCCTGCAGGTACTGCTCGCGCGACAGCAGGGTGCCGGCGCACAGCTTGTGGTCCGGCGGCGGCGCGTGGATTTCCTCGCGCAGCCGCCCCAGCAGGCTGTCCATCACCCAGGCCGGCACCAGGCGGCGCTCGGCAGGATAGATGTAGCCGAACAGCACCATGTGGCTCAGCAGCACCCGCCAGTGCCGCCCGAAACGGTCCACCAGGCGCTGCCAGTCGAGCTGGCCGGCGCGGGCCCGCAGCAGGTGGGCCACGTCGGCACCGTCGTGCCGTTCGCGCTCCATGATGAAGGCCTTGGACCAGATCGTCTCCTCGGCCGGACACAGCCCGACCGGCACGCCCAGCACCTCGGCGTCGCACGCATGGCGGAACCAGTCGTCGTCGGTCTCGGTCAGGCCGTTGCCCGAGTTGAAGATGAGGTCCACGAAGGCGCTTCCGGCGTAGACCTTGCCCAGCCAGTGCGGAAAGCTCAACTCGGTCTGCCAGCCCGCGGCCTGCAGGGCCGCTTCGGCCGCTTCGTAGTCGCGGCGCCGGATGAACAGGTCCAGGTCCTTCGTTTGCCTCTCGATCCCGGTGTAGCAGGTGAAGGCATATGCCCCTCCCACCAGGAAGGGCACGCCGGCGGCGTTCAGGGTCTCCAGGACTTGCCGGTAGAACGAGGCGCTCTCCGGGTCCAGATCGCAAGGCGCTGTGATCGAGAGTTCTTCAGCCATGGATGCCTGCCAACGTTTTGGGATGGCATCGACGAGCAAGCGTCGTGCCCTGCCCGGCCAGACAGCGAGGAAGCCAGTGATATGAAGCAACAAGAAACGATCCGCTTCGCCGTCGTCGGCGACATCCACTGCCACAAGGAGTCCGCGGGCACCCTGCGGGAGTTTTTCAGCCAGGCTTCGGAAACGGCGGACGCGCTGCTGCTCTGCGGCGATCTCACCGATTACGGCCTGGCCGAGGAAGCCCACGTGCTGGTCAACGAACTGGCGGCAGCGGCAGCGGTGCCCATCGTCGCCGTGCTCGGCAACCACGACTTCGAGTCGGGCCGGCCGGACGAGGTCAAGCGCATCCTGAGCGACGCCGGCGTGCGCGTGCTCGACGGCGAAGCCTGCGAGGTGCACGGCGTTGGCATCGCGGGCGCCAAAGGTTTCGCGGGGGGGTATGGACGCGGCGCGCTGGGGCCCTGGGGCGAGGGCATCATCAAGCAGTTCGTCAACGAGGCGATGCAGGAGGCGATGAAGCTGGAGTCCGCCCTCGCCAAGCTGCGCACGCCGCACCGCCTGGCGCTGCTGCACTATGCGCCCATCGTCGCGACCGTCGAAGGCGAGCCGGTCGAGATTTTTCCTTTCCTCGGCACCAGCCGCTTGGAAGACCCGCTGATCCGCTATCCGGTGAACGCCGTCTTCCACGGCCACGCGCACCGGGGCTCACCCGAGGGCCGCACGGTCAACGGCACGCCGGTCTACAACGTCGCGATGCCCTTGCTGCGCCGCAGCTACCCGGACCAGCCGCCGTTCCGCATCTTCGACGTGCCGCGGGAAGCGGCGGCGAAGGCGGCGCCCGCCCTGGCGCCTTGAGCCGGCCGCAGGGGCGGGCTGCCAACGCCGCTCGGCCACGGCGGCCGCCGCCCTGCGCCTGCTGGGCGTTGCGCGAGGCGGTCTTGCCGCCGCGGTCGTGGCCCGCGGAGGCACCGGCACCCGAATCGCGGGCCCTGCCGGTGTCGGGCAGCGGGCCGTCGGCGTCGGAGCGCACCTGGGGCGAGGCAAGGCCGGTGCCCGGCGCCCGCGTCGCTCAGGCGGGCAGGAAACCTTCGACGGTGAGGTAGCGCTCGCCGGTGTCGTAGTTGAAGCCGAGCACCCGCGCGCCGGCTGGCAGCTGGGGCAGCAGCTGGCCGATGGCAGCCAGCGCGGCGCCGGAGGAGATCCCCACCAGCAGGCCTTCCTCGCGTGCGGCGCGGCGCGCCATCTCGCGCGCCGGCTCGGCCTCGACCTGCAGCACACCGTCGAGCAGGCGGGTGTCCAGGTTCTTGGGGATGAAACCCGCGCCTATGCCCTGGATGGGGTGCGGCGCCGGGCTGCCGCCCGAGATCACCGGGGAAGCGCTGGGCTCGACGGCATAGACCTTGAGCTGCGGCCAGGCCTGCTTGAGCACGCGCGCGCAGCCGGTGATGTGGCCGCCGGTGCCGACGCCGGTGACCAGCACGTCGAGGCCCTCGGGGAAATCGCGCAGGATCTCCTGCGCGGTGGTGCGCATGTGCACTTCCACGTTGGCGGGATTCTCGAACTGTTGCGGAATCCAGGCGCCGGGGGTGACCTCGCGCAGTTCCTCGGCGCGGGCGATGGCGCCCTTCATGCCCTTCTCACGCGGGGTCAGCTCGAAGCTCGCGCCGTAGGCCAGCATCAGGCGGCGGCGTTCGATCGACATGCTGTCGGGCATCACCAGCACCAGCTTGTAGCCCTTGACGGCCGCGACCATCGCCAGGCCGATGCCGGTGTTGCCCGAGGTCGGCTCGATAATGGTGCCGCCCGGCCGCAGCGCGCCGGAGCGCTCGGCGTCCTCGATCATGGACAGCGCAATGCGGTCCTTGATCGAGCCGCCGGGGTTGGCGCGCTCGGACTTGATCCAGACCTCGTGGCCGCTGCCGAACAGGCGCTGCACGCGGATATGGGGGGTGTCGCCGATGGTCTGGAGGATGTTGTCGACTTTCATTGCTGTCTCCTGCCGGTCGATGGAGCCGAAATCATGGCATACCGCCGGCCGTTCCTCTCAGGGGCCGACGACACCCGCCAGCGTCAGCCCCAGGCCCAGCGCACCACAGGCGGCCAGCAGCGGCACCACACCGAGCTTGAAGCGGAACAGCGCCACGGCCGCGGCCAGCGCGATCGCTGCCGAGATCGCATCGAAGCGCCCGCCCCGGCCCTCGGGCCAGAGCACGTGGGCCGCGAAAAACAGCGCCAGGTTGAGGATCACGCCGACGACGGCCGCGGTGATCGCCGTCAGCGGAGCGGTGAAGCGCAGCCTGCCGTGGGTGGTTTCGACGAGCGGGCCACCGGCGAAGATGAAGACGAAGGACGGCAGGAAGGTGAAGAAGGTCACCACACCCGCCGCCGTCGCGCCGGCGAGGAACAGTGCCTCCGGCCCGAACACCTGGCGCGCCCAGCCACCGACAAAACCGACGAAAGCCACCACCATGATGAGCGGACCGGGCGTGGTTTCGCCCAGCGCCAGCCCGTCGATCATCTGCGCGCCGGAGAGCCACTGGTGCTGCTCCACCGCCCCCTGGTAGACGTAAGGCAGCACCGCATAGGCGCCGCCGAAGGTCAGCAGCGCGGCCTTCGAGAAGAACCAGCCCATCTGCACCAGCGTGCCCTGCAGGCCCTGCGCGGCGACCAGGGCCGCCATGGCCGCGAGCCACAGCCCCAGCCCCGTGGCCAGCACCGCCACCAGGCGGCGGCGTGAAAAGCGGGCGTGCGCCGGGGTGGGCGTGTGGTCGTCGATCAGCGCGGGGCCGTAGCCCTGGGCTGCGCCGTCGTGCCCGCCGCCCAGGGCGAAGGCGTCCGGTGCCCAGCGGCTCCCGACGTGCCCGAGAACGCCGGCCGCCAGCACGATGGCGGGGAACGGCAGTTCGAACACGGCGATCGCGACAAAAGCCGCCGCCGCGATGCCCCACAGCCAGCGGTGGCGCAGCGCCCGGGTGCCGATGCGGTGGGCCGCATGCAGCACCAGGGCGGTCACCGCCGGCTTGATGCCGTAGAAGACGCCGGCCACCGCCGGCACCTGCCCGAAGGCCAGGTACACCCAGGACAGCGCGATGAGGATCAGCAGCGAGGGCAGCACGAACAAGGCGCCGGCGACGAACCCGCCCAGGCTGCGGTGCATCAGCCAGCCGATGTAGGTGGCGAGCTGCTGTGCCTCCGGCCCGGGCAGCACCATGCAGTAATTGAGCGCGTGCAGGAAACGCCGCTCGCTGACCCAGCGGCGCCGCTCGACCAGTTCGGTGTGCATGATGGCGATCTGGCCGGCGGGCCCGCCAAAGCTGATGAAACCCAGCTTCAGCCAGAACCACCAGGCCTGGCCCAGGGACACCGGGGCCGGCGGCTGAGGCGTCGCCGCCATCAGCGGTGCGAGCCGTGCACGTGGTGATCGCGTGGCAGCTCGCGCCGGTTCTCGCGCGACGCCTCGGTGAGCCGGTGCAGGATGCCGCAATCCTCGGCCGCATGCACCTCCCGGCACAGGGTGCGCAAGGCCTTGAGCTGGCCCTGCAGGGCGCGCAGCTCGGCGATGCGCCGCGCCACGTGGCCGATGTGCTGGTCCAGCAGTTCGTTGACCTGGCCGCAGCTTTCCCCGGGCGCGTCCTTGAAACGCAGCAGCACACGGATCTCGTCCAAGGTCATGTCGAGCGAACGGCAATGGCGGATGAACGCCAGCCGCTCGCCATGCGCCGCGGTGTAGATGCGATAGTTGCCTTCGCTGCGCGCCGGTGCAGGCAGCAGTCCTTCACGTTCGTAGAAGCGGATGGTCTCCGCCGATGTGGCGGTCGCCCGAGCCAGCTCGCCGATCTTCATGACATCGCCCTTTGCGTCGGTCTCTCGGTGGGGGTGAATGCCGCCCGAGTCTACCGCTGCCGTGTGACGCCGGCCCGGGGAAGGCCGCGCCAATCGCCGCGGGCCGCCCTGTCAGTCCACCACCCGGCCGTCGCGGCCGATCAAGGTGAGCTCGACGAAGTGCGAGCCATGGTGCCGCCCCGGCGCGAAGCGCACCGCATAACCGCCCACGTCGACCCGCCCCATGCCGGTCAGCGCCCGCGCCAGGGTCTGCCGCGAGGGCTGGGGACCGGCCTTCCTGAGCGCCTCGACCATCACCTTGGCCGAGATGAAACCTTCCAGGCCGATGTAGTCCGGCTTGAGACGCGGGTCCAGCCGCGCCAGCAGGCGGCGGTAGTCCACCGCCACCTGGGCGCGGCTGCGGAAGGGGTTGGGCGCGGTCTGGCTGACCGAGACGCCGCCGGCCAGCGGCCCCAGCTCCTCCACCAGCTGCTTGATGCCGATGAGGCTGCGGGCGTAGTACTGGGTGCGGCCTTTGCGGACTTCCTCGAACTGACGGATGAAGGCCACCGCGTCGCTGCCCGACGCCCCGAGGATCAGGGCCTGCATGTCGGCCTCGCGCAGCGCGGCAACCGCGGGCGAGGCGTCCTTGGTGGTCGGCTTCATCTTCCCCTCCGCGTGCAGGCGCAGGCCGACATCGGCCAGCATGCGGGTGGTCTCGGCGCGCAGCTCGCGGCCCGAGGGGCTGTCGTAGTACAGCAGGCCGATGCGGGTCAGGCCGATGGTCTTGAGGTGCACGATGATCTTGGCCAGCTCTTCGGAGAAGCTGGCGCGGGTCGTGAACACGTAGGGCGAGTGGCTGGTGTAGAGCTCGTCATAGCCGGTATAGGGCCCGAAGTACGGCACCTTCGCCTGGATCGCGATCGGGATGGTGGCGCGCACCGTGTTGGTCCAGGTGTAGTTGAACAGCGCGTCGACCTTTTCCTCCTCGATCAGCTTGCGCGTGTTCTCCACCGCCCGGTCCACCTTGTACCCGTCGTCCAGCGAGATCAGCCGGATCTTCATGCCGTAGACGCCGCCGTTGCTGTTGACCCAATTCAAATAGGCCAGCGCCCCGTCGCGGTAGGACGTCGCCTGTGCCGCCCAGCTGCCACTGAACGACGCCGACTGTCCGAGCACCACCTCCCGGGTGACACTCGCGCCTGCCGGCATGCTGCCGCCAGGAAGACCCGCAGCCAGCACGCTCATGCACAGCAGCACCTGTCCCAGCCTTTTGCCCATGTCGAACTCCCCGGATGAAAAGAAAAAGGGCTTGCGCCCGAATGGCCCCGGGCCCGGCTGCAGCCAGGGATCAGGTGGTGCTGCCGCTCGAGGCTCGGGCCGGCTTGTCAGCAAGGCCGAACCGTAGAGACAAACACGTTCGAATTTCACTGTTCCTATGCACAGCTGGGCGAATTCGGAGGGGACTGGCCCGGAGGTGTCGGTCAAGCGGCGCCAAAGAGCACACCCAACGAGACTGCACAACTGGCAAGGCTGACAATGACGACAGCCGATGCACCGGGGCACACTGCGCCGGCAGGGAGGGCCGAGATCGGCTTGCACAGGCGGGCATACGAGCTTGCGCGCTGCCCTGCGCCGCCCTCTCGAACAAAGATTGCGCCCCAGACGGGCGGGTGGACCGAGGCCGTACCCCCAGGCGCCCTACTCCACCTCGCCATGCAAAGACGTCGCATCCTGCTTGCCGCCGGCCTCAGCGCCCTCGCCGGCGCCCCCGCTCACTCCAACAACGCCCGGCCGCTGCGCATCGTCGTTCCCTTTGCGCCCGGCGGCTCGGCCGACATCTTTCCCCGCCTCCTCGCGCCCCGGCTCTCCGAGCTGCTGCAACGGCCCGTCGTGGTCGAGAACCGGGCCGGCGCCGGCGGCCGGCTCGGTGCGGAGCTGGTGGCGCGCAGCGCACCCGACGGCAACACCATCGGCGTCGCCACCGTCAGCACCCACGCGATCGGCCCGGCGGTCGCCAAGCGCAGCAACTACGACCCGATCACCGGCTTCGCGCCCATCACCTGCCTGGTGCAAGTGCCCAATGTCCTGGCGGTGCATCCGTCGGTCCCGGCGAAGGACGTGAAGGCATTGATCAAGCTCTCGAGGGATCCGCGCCGGATGCTGAACTACGGCTCGCCGGGGGTCGGATCGCTGGGCCACATGATGGGCGAGCTGTTCAAGCAGGCCACCTCGACCTTCATGGTGCACATCCCCTACAGCGGCGGCGGCCCGGCGCTTCAGGGAGCCATCGCCGGGCAGGTGCAGGTGATCTACGACAACCTGCCCGGCCCGCTGCCCCATATCAAGGCCGGCCGCCTGCGGGCCCTGGCGGTCTCCTGGCCGCAGCGCATCGAGGGCCTGGACGAGGTGCCGACCTTCAAGGAGATCGGCGTGCCGACGCTCAACGACCCGTCGTGGTTCGGGCTGGTGGCGCCCGCCGGGGCGCCGGCCGAGTTCGTCGCCGCGGTGCGTGAGGCGGCCTCGACCGCCTTGGCCACACCCGAGATCCAGTCCCGCATCACCGATCTCGGCGGTATCGCGGTCGGCAACCAGCCGGCCGAGTTCGGCCGCGCCATCCAGTCGGAGTTCCAGAAGTGGCGACGGGTCGCCACCGCCGCCAAGGTGAGCCTGGACACCGTTTGAAAGGCGCCCAGGCCCCTGGGCTTCAATGGCTGCAGCGGGCGAGCGCGTCCTGCAGCGTCAGCTCCAGCAGTTCGCGCTGCGCATTCGAGCCACCCATCTGCCGCCAATGGCCGGACGACTCGTGCAGCAGATCGGCACAGGCGCGCACATCGCCGATGGCGTAGCGGTGGATGGCCGACAGGACCTTGCGGCCGGCGCGATGCACCGCCTCGTTGCCGCCGGCATCGTCATGCTCGGCCACCAACTTCTCGATCAGCAGCGGCTCGCCCACCGCGGCGAAGGACAGCGCCGCGTGCAGGCTGTGGAAGTAGGACGTCGACGAGCCGATGCAACTGGTCCACAGCCGCGACAGCAGGCGCCAGGTGGCATCGAATTCGGAATCGCGCGGATAACGCAGCCGATAACGCCAGAGATAAGCGACCGCGTCCAGGTCTTCCTTCGCGAGGCGGCTGCTCTTCATCGTGCGCAACTGGAAAAACTTCGCTTTCGACTCCGCGACGTCGCCTTTCATCAAATACGCGACGGCGAGGTGCCAGCAAACGTGCATTTTCATCCCGGCATTCGGCATCCACAGGGTTTCCTGGGTGATCAGGAAGTCGATCAGCTCGTCCCACTGTCGACGCTCGTGCAGCACATGGACCGCGGCGTGGATGGCGTAAATATTCTCCGGGTTCAATTCGCAGGCGCGCCGAGCGGCCAGATAGCTTGCCTCGTGCTGACCGACTTCGCACAGCACGAAGGCCTTGATCGCCATATAAAAACTTTCCAGCGGATGGTCGAGGCCGACGACATGGGGTTCGACCCGGTGCAAAGTCTCCATCATGCGGGTCGTGCGGCCGGTCGAGAAATCGAGCATGTGCAGCATGTAAAACGCCAGCACATCGGACGGATATTCCTCCATGTGGGCCAGGAACATGTCGGTGGCCAGGTCATAGTCGAAGCTGCTCCATGCCCGCAGGGCACGCAACACGCTGCGCAGCGGGCGCGAGCGCACCTGCCGCTCGGGCCGGTGCGCGAGGAAAGCGGCGCTGCGCGCGAAATGCTTGTAATTGCAGGATGACAGCAGGTCGAAATGGCCGAATGCTTCCTTCAGGGTGATTTCATCAAAACTCCCGGTGCACACGGCATCCGGCACGTCGGAGAAAGAGAGAAACAGCAGCGAGGCCTCGGGACACAATGCAGATATTCCCTGCCCGCCCGCCGCCGCCGAAACTTCCAAGCCTTCGGGGCGATTCATTATCCAGTCCTTCCACTCAAGCAGAATGAGAAAGCGGCCAAAGCCGCCGATATTCGAATCGGATCAAGCCCTGGCCGCAGCCACGCGAGGCGGCAAATACGGATGAATCCTGCCTGCCGGTTTATCAAAGGGACATTCACCGCGCTCGTTATGAGCGCCAATAATAGGCGCGCTACCGGGCCGTAAAAGCTGTCACTCCTGACGGCGCAGACGTTTTAGGCCTTTGCCCTTAAGTCCCGAAACCGGGAGCAAGTGCAGATTCAGCGGCGCAAGGTTTGGATATTGAGAACCATGTCACACAAGCGGCCCTGTTTTTTTCCCATTTGCGCGGTGCTTGCTCAGGCCCACCGGCAGGGCATCAGCCACAGCAGGGGCATTCCGGTCCAGAGCGTGCCGACGCCTGCGAGCACCGCTGCTCCGAGCCGGACCCCGGGCAACAGCCTCGTGTCCTCGGTCCTCACGCCGCCCCAGGCGCGCCGCAGCAGGACCGCAAGGACTGCCAGCGCAAGCCCCCAGCCCGCCAGCAAGCTCCACTGCAGCAGCGTGTGTCCGAGCCAGCCGGTGGCCCCGCCCCAGCGCGCGTCGCACGCCACCGCCACCGCGGCATAGCTGATGAAAAAGTGCGCGGCCCAGACGCCCAGCGGCAAGGCGCCGGCCCAGACTCCGGCCAACAGCCGGGACCGCGGCAGCCGCCCCCTCATGCCATCCACCCCGCGACCACGTGCGGCAGCACGGCCGCCACCACACCCTGCAGACCGCTGCCCCACCAGAGCAGCTCGATGTTGTCGAAGCTCGCGCGTTGCCTTGGTGTCGACAGGCGTGCCGCGATCCGGGCGCACAGATAACAGGCCATCACGACCTGCAGCGCGACATGAAACCCCTGGTAGCTGAGCAGGGCCGCCACCGTCGCGCCCCACGCCTGCACGCTAGGCGCCAGGCCCGCCTCGGCATGCGCGTCGAGCAACAGCACGAATGCTGCGGCCGTGAGCGCCGCGGCCGCCAGCACCGGCAGGCAACGCCGGCGTGTCAAGGTCGCCCGCCGCCGGCCCCGTCCGGCCCAGCTCAGCAGCGCCCCGCTCAGCACGAAACCCGCCGAGGCCAGCGCCAGCGGAAGCGGCGCCGGCAGCCGCGCCCCCGGCGGCGGGCAGACGTCGCCCCGCATCGCCACATGCACATGCGCAAAGGCGATCGAGGCCAGCACGGTCGCGTCGACCACCAGCAGGATCAGCGTCGCCCACCAGGAATGCGAGCGGAGCCCCCAGGCACCGACCGGCAGCCAGACCCCGTCGGCGACCTCGGCACGCGCAGCGGCCGGCAGGCGGTCGCCCTGCCACAGCCAGGCCAGCACGCCGCCGACGGCCAGCACGCCGAAAGCCAGCGCGGTCGCGACCCACTTGACGGTCAGCAGCAGGAAAAACGCCGCCGTGCCGAAGGCCGCGAGCACCGGCAGCCAGCTGTAGCCCGGCAACACGATGAGGTGTGTCGGTGCTGCGTCGACCGGGTGGGTCACCAGGGTCTCGCGCCGCCCGGTCGCCGTGCCCGGTAGCCAATGGCCGCCCTGCACCACCTCCTCGGGCAGCCCGGGGTGCCGCCACAGCGGATCGCGCGAATCGACCTGCGGGATGCTGCGGGTGCCGTAGGTGTCGGACGGCAGCCACTCCAGGGTCGCCGCCTGCCAGGGGTTGCCGTGCTCCCGGGCCGGCCGGCGCAGGCCACGCAGCAGATCCGCCAGCAGCAGCGCGACGCCCAGCGCGAGCGTCGCGGCACCCAGCGAGGACAGCAGGTTGGGCCACTCCCAACCCAGGCCCGGCGCATAGGTGTAGACCCGCCTCGGCATGCCCAGCAGCCCGGCAATGTGCATCGGGAAAAATGCCAGGTGGAAGCCCCCGAACACCAGCCCGAACACCCAGCGCCCCAGCCGCTCGCTCAAGCCCTGCCCCTTGAGCAGCGGCAGCCAGTAGTACAGCGCCGCGAACACCGGGAACAGCACGCCGCCGATCAGCACGTAGTGCAGGTGGGCGACGATGAAATAGCTGTCGTGCACCTGCCAGTCGAAGGGCAGCACCGCGACCATCACACCAGTGAGGCCGCCCAGCACGAAGGTGAACAAGAAGCCCAGCAGGAACAGCGTCGGTGTGTTCAGGCGCGGCCGGCCGCGCCACCAAGTGGCGATCCAGGCGAACACCTGCATGGCGGTGGGCACCGCCACCGCGAGGCTGGCCGCCGAGACGAAACTCATCGACAGGCTGCCCAGCCCCGCGGTGAACATGTGATGGGCCCACAGCGCAAAGCTGAAAAATCCGGTCGCCAGCAGCGCGGCGACGATGGCGCGTTGCCCGACCAGGGGCGTGCGGGCCAGGGTCGGCACCATGGCCGAGACCATGCCGGCGGCCGGCAGGAAGATGATGTAGACCTCCGGATGGCCGAAAAACCAGAACAGGTGCTGCCACAGCAGCGGATCGCCGCCCCGCTCGGCGACGAAAAAAGGCCAGTCGAAGGCCCGCTCCATCTCCAGCAGCGCGGTGCCGGCGATCACCGCCGGGAAGGCGAACACGATCATCAGCCCGACGATCAGCATCGCCCAGGCATACACCGGCATGCGACCCAGGCTCATGCCGGGGGCCCGCGTCATCAGGATGCCGACGATCAGCTCGACCGCCCCGGCGATCGCCGAGATCTCGATGAAGCCGATGCCCAGCAGCCAGAAGTCGGCGTTCAGTCCGGGTGAATAAACCCGGCTGGTGAGCGGCGGGTACATGAACCACCCGCCGTCCGGCGCCAGCCCGACGAACAGCGTGCAGAAGAAGGCGAGGCCACCGAAGGCATAGGCCCAGTAGGCGTACGCCGACAGGCGCGGAAACGGCAGGTCGCGCGCCCCCAGCATGTTGGGCAGCAGGTAGACCGCGATGGCCTCGACCACCGGTACCGCGAACAGAAACATCATCACGGTGCCGTGCATCGTGAAGACCTGGTTGTAGGTGGTGGCTGACAGCAGCCTCGCCTCCGGCACCGCGAGCTGCGCCCGCATCAGCAGCCCGAGCACGCCGGCCAGCACCAGGAAAAGGAGCGCCGTGCCGATGTAGAGCTTGCCGATGTAGGTATTGTTGACGGCGGTCACCGAACGCCAGCCGCGCGGCAGGCGCCACACCGCCTCCAGCTGCTCCAGTTCGCCGGCCGGGCGCGGCAGCCGGCTGGGCAGCCGCCCGACGGGCCGGTCGGATCCGGACGGCGTGTCTTCTTGTTGTGTCATCGCAGTTCCGCGAGATAGGCCGACAGCGCCTGCAAGGTGGGCGCGTCGAGGTGGCGGAAGGACGCCATGTGGGCGCCGGGCTTGAGCGCCTGCACGCCCGTGATCCAGGCCGCCATCGCGCCCGGGCCCATCTCCAGCACACCGGCGCCGAGCGTGAGCCGGCTGCCGACGTGGGTCAGGTCCGGCCCCCGCCGGCCCCCCTCGCCGTGGCCGCGCACGGTGTGGCAGGCCACGCAGCCCTGCTCCCGGAAAGCCTGTCGGCCGCGCTGCAGCAGCGGGTCCGAGCTCAGGCCGGCCGGCCGCAGCTGCCCCTGGAGCCAGCGTTCATAGTCCGCAGGGGTGTGCACCACCACCCACAAGGCCATGCGTGCATGCTGCTCGCCGCAGTACTCGGCGCACTGCCCGCGGTAGCGGCCCGGCTCGCGCGCGGTGATCACCAGCCGGTTGAGGCGGCCCGGCACCAGGTCCATCTTGCCACCGAGCGACGGCATCCAGACGCTGTGGATCACGTCCGCGGCGGCCAGACCCAGCTGCACCGGGCGCCCGGCGGGCAGGTGCAACTCGTTGGCCAGTGCGATCTCGCGCCCGCTGGCCGGGTCCCGGTAGCGCACCTCCCACCACCACAAGTGGCCCGTGACGCCGACCACCAGCGGATCGCCGTCGGGCGGCAGCTCCAGCCCCCGCGTGCGCCAGGTGCTGTAGATCAGCAAGGCGCTCAGCACCGCGACCGGAAAGGCGATGCCGGCCCCCCCGATCCACCAGGCCGAGGCGACGGCCGGCTTGCCGCGCTGCCGCAGCGCCCAGGCGGCCAGCCCCATCGTCACCAGGAAGACCAACGTCGCGCCGACGATCAGGACCCAGCTCAGCTCCGCCAGCACCTCGGCCTGCAGACTCGCCGGATCCAGCACCGAGCCGCGCACGCCGCCGCTGCCCGCCGTCATCGCAAGGCCAGCAGGTAGGCGGCCATGTCGCGCGCGTCGTCGGCCGACACCCCCAGGTCGGGCATCGCGGTGCCGGGCACGAGGGCCTGGGGATCCTGCAGCCAGTGCTGCAAAGTCGACGGGCCGTTGGGCAGGTGGCCGGCGATATAGCTGCGCCGCCCGAAGGCCTGCAACGGCGGCCCGAGGGTGCCGACCGCCGCCGCGGCTTCCGGGATCCGGTGGCAGCTGCCGCACTGGTACTGCGCCAGCAGGCGCAGGCCGCGCTGCGCGTCGCCTTGCGGCACGGTGGTATAGCGGGCATCGACGCGTTCCGGCTCAGCGCAGCCCGCCAGCACCAGCAGCACGGCGACAGCCAGCGCGCGGGGCACGGTCGGTGGCGGCAGGTTCGAGACGCAGAGGCGCATGGTCCCCGCGGATCAAGAAACGTTCCTGCCCCCGGCGACGCGGCTCACGGTTTGCTTCGCTGCAGCCATGCGCCCTGCCACCGCTCGCCCCACCCGCAAGATCGCCCTCGTCCTGCTGCTCGCGCTGGGCGCCGTCGCCATCACGACCGGCGCGGCCCTGCTCGGCGGCTGGTACGACGTCGCCGCCACCAGCAGCCACACCCGCCCGGTCTACCGGCTGCTGGAGACGGCCATGCGCTACTCGGTGCAGGCGCGCGCCCGCGACATCCCCGTGCCGCCGCTCGACGACGCCACCCTGCTGGCGCGCGGTGCCGCCTGCTACCGCGAGCACTGCCTGCAATGCCACGGCGGTCCGGGCGTAGCGCCGGGACCGATCGGCCTCAGCCTGCAGCCGCTGCCCGGCCCGCTGGTCGATGCCGCGCGGCGCTGGCGGCCGCGCGAGCTCTACTGGATCACCCGTCACGGCATCAAGATGAGCGGCATGCCGGCCTGGCAGTACCGCATGGACGAACGCGAGCTGTGGTCGGTGGTGGCCTTCCTGAACGCCCTGCCCGGCCTGTCGCCGGCGGACTATGCCGGGACCATGACCTCGGCCGCCGCGCAACAGTGCCCCGCGCCGCAGGCCGCGGCGCCGGCGCACGCCGACACCCGGGCTGACGCTGCCGTCCTGTTCAGGCAGTACGCCTGTATCGGCTGCCATGCCATCCCGGGGGTGGTCGGCCCGGACACCCAGGTGGGCCCGCCGCTCGACGGCCTGGCGCAGCGCTCGCTGCTGGCCGGCCGTCTGCCGAACACCACCGAGAACCTGGCGCAGTGGATCCGCTTTCCGCGCCGGATCGACCCGCAGACCGCGATGCCCGAGCTGGGCGTGAGCGAGGCACATGCGCAGCAGATGGCGGCTTATCTCCAGCGCTTGAAGTAACACCGCGCCATACAGCCGCATCGCTCTGACACGATTCGACGTCAAGCTCCAGCGCGTGCTTCGATGTCAAGCCGGAAATGAGGGGAAAAGCCTGAACGCGCCCGAGGAGGCCGACGCGGCGCTCTACCAGGCCAAGGCCGCAGGACGCAACACCTGGCGGCGCCACGGCGTGCCGGAGCCCCAGCCCGCCTGACACCGCATCCGCCGTTCAGGGCGCAGCCAGGGTGGCTTCCTATAATCGCCCGCCATCCACGCGCACCCGGTTGTCGCGCGTGCTTCTGCGTGACCCTGGAGTTGTAGCCATGAGACATCGCGTGCTGGGCCTGCCGGCGCTGGCGGCGGCCGGACTGCTGTGGCCCGGACTGGCCCTCGCCGCCGAGCTCGACGGCAGCCGCCTGGCAGCCTGGTGGGGTCTGCCCTTCGCCGGCATCCTGCTCTCGATCGCGCTGATGCCGCTGCTCGCGCCGGGCTTCTGGCACCACCATTTCGGCAAGGTCTCGGCCGCCTGGGCGCTCGCCTTCCTGCTGCCCTTCGCGCTGGTGTTCGGGCCGGCCACGGCCGCCGCCGGGCTGGTGCACGCGCTGCTGGCCGAGTACCTGCCCTTCATCATCCTGCTCACGGCGCTGTTCACGGTGGCCGGCGGCATCTACGTGCGCGGCAACCTGCACGGCAGCCCGGCGCTCAACGCCGGCCTGATGCTGATCGGCGCCATGCTCGCCAGCGTGATGGGCACGACCGGTGCGTCGATGCTGCTGATCCGCCCGCTGATCCGCGCCAACGACCAGCGCCGCCACGTGGCCCATGTGATGGTGTTTTTCATCTTCATCGTCTCCAACATCGGCGGCTCCCTGACACCGTTGGGCGATCCGCCGCTGTTCCTCGGTTTCCTCAAGGGCGTGGACTTCTTCTGGACCGCGCGTGCCGTGCTGCCCGAGACCCTGTTCCTGGTCGCCGCGCTGCTGGCCCTCTTTTATGTCGTCGACAGCCACTACTTCCGCAAGGAAGGCGCGCCGCGGCCCGACCCGACGCCCGACACGCCGGGCATCGGCATCGAAGGCGGCGTCAACTTCCTGCTGCTGCTCGCGGTGGTCGGCCTGGTGCTGATGAGCGGGGTGTGGAAGGGCGGATCGGCCTTCGAGATCCTTGGCACGCCGGTCGGTCTGCCGCAGATCGTGCGCGACGGCGCCCTGGTCGGCATCACGCTGCTGTCGCTGCTGCTGACGCCGCGTGCCGCGCGCGAGCAGAACCAGTTCAGCTGGGGTCCGATGGCCGAGGTCGCGAAACTTTTCGCCGGCATCTTCCTGACCATCATCCCGGTGCTGGCGATGCTCAAAGCCGGGATGGACGGCGCCTTCGCGCCGGTCGTGCGCCTGGTCACCAGCCCCGAGGGCCAGCCCATCCCCGGCATGTACTTCTGGATCACCGGCGCCCTCTCGTCCTTCCTCGACAACGCCCCGACCTACCTGGTGTTCTTCAACCTGGCCGGCGGCGACCCGCAAGTCCTGATGACGACCCTGGCGCCGGTGCTGGCCGCCATCTCGGCCGGCGCGGTGTTCATGGGCGCCAACACCTACATCGGCAACGCCCCCAACCTGATGGTCAAGGCCATCGTCGAGGAGCGCGGCATCGTCATGCCCAGCTTCTTCGGCTACATGGCGTGGTCGGGCGCCATCCTGCTGCCGCTGTTCGCCATCGTCGGCTTCATCTGGATGCGTTGAGGCCGCAACGGCCTCCACCTGATCACGGGGGGCCACAGGGGTAGCGCGCAGGCTCCCGGCACCCGGCAGCCCTATATTGGATTCGCACCTGCCCGGCCCCTGCTGAGGGCGCCGGTCAGGCGAGCCCGGATCGCTCCGGTCACCCCGGTCGCTGCGGCGCGAGCGCCGCCCATCTGCACAGGAGGCAGTATGCGGCCCATCCCCTCTCTCACTCCCCGTGTCCCGTTTGCCTGGCGCAAGGTCGCCCTGGCGGCTGCGCAACTGGCCCTGGGTCTCGGTCCCGCCGTCGCCGCGGACACCACCTGGACCGGCGCCGCGCCCACGCCCTTCTGGGACCTCGGCGCCAACTGGTCGGCCGGCCCGCCGGCCGCCGACAGCACCCGCGCGCTGCTCGGCCGTTTCGACACCACGCTGCGCAGCGGCGCCTTCCGCGCCCACAGCGTGCTGGGCGACGGCACCCTGTCGATCAGCGGCGGCTCGCTGCGCCTGCAGGCCGACGGCTCCTCGGTGGGCGCGCTGAACTTCAGCGCCGGCCGCCTCTACGGGCCCGGCGCCCTCGCCACCCGGACACTGCAGTGGAGCGGCGGCTCGCTGTACTCGATCGACGGCTCCGCGTCGCCGCGGCTCACGGTGCTCGGTGCGGCGCACCTCAGCGGCACCATCGACCTCGGCAACGACGGCGACCTGAAACTGCTGGGCGAGACGCTGTGGACCGGTTCGTACATCGGCGGCAACACGGTCTTCCGCATCCCGCGCGGAGGCCGCTTCCTGGACCGGGCGGCCAGCGGCGACCACAACATCGGGGTGACCATCGGGGTGAGCAACGAGGGCGACTACGAAAAGACCGGCTCCTACACCACCACCATCGCCCCGGACTGGGGCAGCCTGGAGAACAGCGGCCGCTTCGCGGTGCGCGAGGGCCGCGTCGCGGTGCAAGGCAACGCCGGCTCCATCTGGTCCAACAGCGGCAGCTTCATCGTGGCGGGTGGCTCGGTGGACGTCACCACCTATCGCGGCTCGCACTCGAACAGCGGACGCATCGAGATCCTCGACGGCGAGATGCGCTTCAACCGTTTCCGTACCCTCTTCAACAGCACCGGCGACTGGATCGTCGGCGCTGCCGGCCGGATGATCCAGGTGGGCAGCGTGGGCGACTGGCTGAACGAGCCGATGGAGATCAGCGCCGGCCGACTGCACAACGACGGCCTGGTGCGCTGGTCGGAGGACATCGTCTCGGTCTCCGCGGCCGCGCGGCTGAGCGGGCGGGGACGTTATGAGGTGCTGGGCGGCAGCCAACTGAGCGTGGACGGCGCCCTGGATATCGGCACCCTGCGTATCGCCGACCCCTTCGCCGTGATGGAGCTCGGCAGCCTGATCGGCTACGCCCAGAGCGAAGTCCGGGTGGCCGGCCGCCTCGACCTGGACCGGCTCGAATGGGCCGATGGCCGGCTCGTGGCTGGCGGGCCGGTGACGGTCGCAGGCGCCGTGGTGCTGAGCGAGAACCTCGAGTACTCGCTGCGTTCGCCGCCCGACCCGCCCGGCAAGAAGATGGACCAGGCCTTCCACTTCCGCGGCGGGGTCGACTGGGACGGCCAGTCCGACCTCTACGGGGCGGGCAGCATCCGGGTCGACGCCGGCACGGTGTTCCAGGACCGCAACAGAGCCGGCACCGCGAGCGGGTCCGGCGAGCCGCGCCCGACCCGGGTCGCGGTCGAGAGTTTCCACAACGCCGGCACCTACCTCAAGACCGGGGCCGGCCACACCGTGGTGGCGAGCCGCTTCGACAACAGCGGCAGCGTGCGCAACGTCGGTGCCGGTACGCTGACCTTCACAGGCGCGTTCGACAACCGCGGCAGCGTCGAGGCGGACGGGGCCCGGGTGGTTGTCTTCGGACCGCTGGCGCAGCATGCCACGCCGGGCTTGCTGAGCGACGGGCGCTGGGTGATGCGCGACGGCCGGGTGGTGCTGAACCTCGGCAGCGAGTCGGGCGGCCTGGGGCCGGTGCTGATCCACTCCAATGCCGCGGACGTGCTGCTCGACGGCCCGCGAGCCCGCCTCGCCACCACCTGGGCCGGCGACGACATCGATGCCTTGAGCGGCCTGCGCTTCAACACCGGGCGGCTGGTCCTGCAGGGCGGCGCGACCCTCGTGCACGACCAGCAGCTGGACAACGACGGCTGGATCGAGGTCGGCGCAGGCAGCCTGCTGAGCACCCGCTTCTACACGCAGGGCCAGCTGGACGAGCCGGGCGCGTGGACGATCGCGACCTGGCTGGGCGGCACGCTGCGCGCCCGTGAAGTGAGCTTCCGGATCGGCAGCTTCGGCGCCGGCCTGGGCGATGCGATCGGCAACGCCCAGGTGCTGAGCGACACGGTGCACTTCATCGGCGCGCGCTTCGATCTCGACATCGCGAGCCTCACGTCCTTCGACCTCGTGGCCGCCTCCGGCAAGGCGGTCCTCGGCGGCACCCTGGACCTCGACGTGCTCGGCGCCGTGCCCGAGCTCGGCGTCTACCGCTTCCTCACCGCGGCCGGTGGCATCGAGGGGCGTTTCGAGGACATCGCCAGCGAGCTCGACCGCTCGCTCTACGCCGTGGCGCTGGTCTATGGCGACACCTATGTCGACCTGCGCCTCTCCCCCGCGCCCGAGCCGTCGAGCTGGGCCTTGATGGGGCTGGGCCTGGCCGCGCTCGTGGCCGGTTCAAGACGGGCTCAGCAGCGTCGCGCGGGCGCTTGAGCCGCACCGCCCGTGATCGCCGGCCCGCGCTGCAGCCAGCCACGCAGCCGGTCCAGCGACACCGGCTGCGGCGTGCACAGGTCCTCGCAGACCGCCAGCGCGCCGTCGAAGGGCTGTCGCGCGAAATAGGCGCTGCGCGTCACCACGGTCGCGATGCCGGCGCCGCGCGCGGCGGCCAGGCCATTGGGCGAGTCCTCGATGGCAATCGCCTCGTGGGCGGCACAGCCCAGCTGCTGCAAGGCCAGCAGGTAGGCCTGCGGATGCGGTTTCTTGGCCGGCGCGTCCTCCGCGCAGACCACCGCCGCGAAGCGCTGCCGCCAGTCCGCGCCGAGGCCGTGGCGCAGCAAGGCCTCGACATTGGCGCGGCTGGTGGTGGTGGCGATCGCCTGGGCCACGCCTTCCGCGCAGCCGGCCTCGATCAGCTCGCGCACGCCGGGGCGCAGCGCGATGCCGCGGCTCTCCAGCAGCGTGGCATAGATGGCATTCTTGCGGCGGTGCAGCTCGGCGGCCAGCCGCTCGCGCTCGCCTGCGTCGGCGGGCAGGCCCGGCCGCGACGCGAAGTCGTGCAGCAGCCGTTCGCGCCCGCCCGTCACCTGCAACAGCCGGCCATAGGTCACGCTGTCCCAGCGCCACGGCAGCCCGAACTCCTTGAAGGCCAGGTTGAAGGCGACCCGGTGCCCGTCGCGCTCGGTCTCGGCCAGGGTGCCGTCCACGTCCCACACCAGCGCGCGCAGGCCGGGGCTTGCCGCGCGGCTCACGGCAATGCCGCCACGCTGCCGGCGGCGGCCTGACCCAGCTGGCGCAGGACCATCTGGACCAGCCGCCGGGGCGTCAGCCCGAAGTGCTGCCACAAGGCCTCGGCCGGCGCCGATTCCCCGAAGCGGTCCAGGCCGATCGCGTCCACGCAACCATACTGCCCCCACCAGCGCGTCACGCCGGCCTCGACCCCGAAACGCGGCAGCCCGGCCGGCAGCACGCGGGCGCGGTAGGCCGCGTCCTGGCGGTCGAACACGGTGGACGACGGCAGCGACACCACCCGCACCGACACGCCCTGGTCGTCCAGCAGCGCCTGCGCCCGCATCGCCAGCCCCACTTCGGAGCCGCTGGCGATCAGCACGGCGCGCGGCTCGTGGCGGTCGCTCAGCACATAGCCGCCGCGAGCGATGTCGGGCAGCACCGCGGCCTCGCGCAGCTGTGCCGGCAGCGCCTGGCGCGACAGCAGCAAGGCGCTGGGCCGGGTGCGGTGCCGCAGCGCCTGGCCCCAGGCTACCGCGGTTTCGGCCGCATCGCAGGGGCGCCAGACGTCGAGGTCCGGAATCAGGCGCAGGCTGGCCGCGTGTTCGATCGGCTGGTGGGTCGGGCCGTCCTCGCCCAGGCCGATGGAGTCGTGCGTGAAGACATGGATCACGCGCTGCTGCATCAGCGCCGCCATGCGGATCGCATTGCGCGAGTAATCGCTGAAGGTCAGGAAGGTGCCGCCGTAGGGAATGAAACCGCCATGCAGCGCGATGCCGTTCATGATGGCCGCCATGCCGAACTCACGCACCCCGTAGTTGACGTGCCGGCCGCCCGGCGAGCCGCCCCGCACTGCACCGCAGCCCGGGAAGTCGGTCAGATTGGAGCCGGTCAGGTCGGCCGAGCCGCCCAGCAGCTCCGGCAGCGCCGGCCCCAGCCGGGCCAGCACCTGCTGCGAGGCCTTGCGCGTCGCGACGGCCTGGTCCTCGGCGGCGGCCTGCGCCAGCACCTCGTCCAGCAGCGCCTCGGCCCCGGCCGGCAGCTCGCCGCGCCAGCGGCGCTCCAGCTCGGCGGCCAGGGTCGGGTGCGCCGCCTGGTAGGCATCCCAGCGCCGCTGCCAGTCGCGCCTGAGCATCGCGCCGCGCTCGCGCGTGTCCCAGGCGGCGTAGACCTCGGGCGGGATCTCGAAGGGCGCATGCGGCCAGCCCATGGCCTGGCGCGTCAGCCCGACCTCCTCGGCGCCCAGCGGCTCGCCATGGGCGCGGGCACTGCCGGCGCGGTTGGGCGAGCCATGGCCGATGCGGGTGCGGCAGACGATCAGGGTCGGTGCCGATCGCTGCGCCGCGGCCGCGCGCAGCGCGGCGTCCACCGCCTCGACGTCGTGGCCGTCCAGCGGGCCGAGCACCTGCCAGCCGTAGGCGCGGAAGCGGGCCGGCGTGTCGTCGGGGAACCAGGGCGCCACCGGGCCGTCGATCGAGATGCCGTTGTCGTCGTACAGCACCACCAGCTTGTGCAGCTTCCAGGCCGCCGCGAGCGAACAGGCCTCGTGGCTGATGCCCTCCATCAGGCAGCCGTCACCGGCGAAGACATAGGTGCGGTGGTCGACCACCCGGTGGCCGTCGCGGTTGAACTCGTCGGCGAGCAGCTTCTCGGCCAGCGCCATGCCGACCGCGTTGGCCAGGCCCTGCCCCAGCGGGCCGGTGGTGGTTTCGACGCCCGGCGTGAGGCCGGCCTCGGGGTGTCCCGGCGTGCGGCTGTGCAGCTGGCGGAAGCGCTGGATTTCGCCCATCGGCAGCGCGTATCCGCTCAGGTGCAGCAGCGCATACAGCAGCATCGAGGCGTGGCCGTTGGAGAGCACGAAGCGGTCGCGCTCGGGCCAGTCCGGCCCGGCCGGGTCGTGGCGCAGGTGCCGGCCCCACAGGGCCACCGCCATCTCGGCCATGCCCATCGGCGCGCCGGGGTGGCCCGAGTTGGCCTGCTGCACCGCGTCCATCGCCAGCGCCCGCAGGGCGGCGGCCATCAGGGCGCTGGTCGTACCGGCCCGAGCGTCCCGCCCGTCGGGGCTTCTGGAGTTGCTGTGGCTCATCGATCAATCCTCCTCAAGGTCAGGCGTGCTGGACGCGGCCGATCTCCACCAGGCGCAGGATCATCGGCGTGAGGATCAGCTGCATCGCGAGGTCCATGCGGCCGCCCGGCACGACGATGGTGTTGGCGCGCGACATGAAGGAGTCGCCGATCATCGACAGCAGGTAGGGAAAGTCGATACCCCGCGGGTTGCGGAAGCGGATCACCGTCATGCTCTCTCCGGCCGTGGGGATATCGCGCGCGATGAAGGGGTTGGAGGTGTCCACCACCGGCACGCGCTGGAAGTTGATGTCGGTCTCGGCGAACTGCGGGCAGATGTAGTGCACGTAGTCGTGCATGCGGCGCAGGATGGTGTCGGCCACCGCCTCGGTCGAGTAGCCGCGGTCGCGCGTGTCGCGGTGGATCTTCTGGATCCATTCCAGGTTGATGATGGGCACCACGCCGATCTTCAGGTCGACGTGGCGGGCGATGTCGACCGCGGTCGTGCGCACGCAGCCGTGCAGTCCCTCGTAGAACAGCAGGTCCGTGTCCACCGGCGTGTCCTGCCAGGGCGTGAAGGTGCCGGGCTCCTGGCCCCAGGACGCCGCCTCCTCGGCGTTGTGCAGGTAGTGGCGCGTGCGGCAGCGGCCGGCCTCGCCGTAGGTGCGGAACTGCGCCTCCAGGCTGGCCCACTCGTTGGCATCCGGGCCGAAGTGGCTCATCGGCCGGCCCTCCCGGTCGGCCCGCTCGACCTCGGCCTTCATCTCCACCCGGGTGTGGCGGTGGAAGGCATCGCCCTCGATCACCGCGGCGCGTATGCCTTCGCGCCGGAAGATGTTGTCGAAGGTGCGCTTGACCGTGCTGGTGCCGGCGCCGCTGGAGCCGGTAACGGCGATGACGGGGTGTTTTCTGGACATGGTGTGGGCCTGCGGCTTCAGGCATGGGGCTGGACGAACAGCGAGCGGTGGTTGAACAGCGGCCACCAGACGTTTTCATTGGGATCGGCGTGGTAGCGCACGATGCGCTCCACTTCCTCGCGCGAGCCCAGGATCACCGGCACCCGCTGGTGCAGGGTGTCGGGCACCACCTCCAGCAGCGGGCTGCTGCCGTTGACCGCCAGCGCCCCGGCCTGCTGCATCAGGAAGGCCATCGGTGCGGCCTCGTAGAGCAGGCGCAGCCGGCCCGGGCGTTGCGGCTGGCGGCAGTCGCGCGGGTACAGGAACACGCCGCCGCGGGTGAAGATGCGGTGCACCTCGGCGACCAGGCTCGCGATCCAGCGCATGTTGAAGTCGCGGCCGCGCGGGCCGCTCTCGCCCGCGACGCACTCGGCCACGTAACGCTGCACGGGCTTGTCCCAGAAGCGCTGGTTGGAGGCGTTGATCGCGAACTCCGAGCTCACCGGCTTCACCGTGACGCCCTCGCGGGTGAGCAGCCAGCGGCCGCTTTCCGGGTCCAGCGTGAACAGGCTCACGCCCTGCCCCAGGCTCAGCACCAGCACCGTCGAGGGTCCGTACAGCACATAACCCGCGGCCCGCTGGCGCAGCCCGGGCTGCAGGAAGGCCGCGGTGCTCGGCGGCGCCGAGCGCAGCGGATGGGACAGCACCGAAAAGATGCTGCCGACGCCGACATTGGCCTCGATGTTGGACGAACCGTCGAGCGGGTCGTAGACCACCAGGTACTCGCCCTGGCGCGCGTGCCAGGGCGAGGCGACCGGCTCGGCCTGCTCCTCGCTGACCCAGCCGGCCACCGCCGGGCAGGCCGCCAGCGCCGAGGCCAGTTGCCCGTCCGCATAGAGGTCGAGGCCGGTCTGCGACTCGCCACTCGCGTTGCCGCTGCCGGTGGCCTGGTGCAGGCTGTCGAGCGCGCCGCGGCGCGCTGCGGCCGCGATGTCGGCGCAGCCCCGCGCGACGGCACGTACCGCCGCCGCCAGCGCGGGTGGATGGGGCACCAGCCAGACGTCGAGATCGGGTCGGCTCATGGCGTCTCCTCGGTGGGGGCGAGATCGCTCGGGGGCTCGGTGCCGAACACGCGGCTCGCCAGGATGTCCTCGGCCGCCACCGTGCTCAACTCCTCGCGGGTGTAGGCGCGCTCCGCATCGGCGAACAGCCGGCTGGCCTGGCGCAGCCTGGCGCGCTCCAGCGCGTTGCGCACGCTGCGCGCATTGGCGAAGTGCGGCTGGACGATGCGGCGTTCCAGGTAGCGCGCGAACGCTGCTTCGGCCGCCGGCCCGAAGCGGTAGTCCTGCTCGGCCAGCAGCTTGCCGGCGATGGACAGCAGTTCGGACGGGCTGTAGTCGGGAAAGTCCAGGTGGTGCGCGATGCGCGAGGACATGCCCGGGTTGCTGCGGAAAAACCGCTCCATGCGGTCCTTGTAGCCGGCCAGGATCACGACCAGGTCGTCGCGCTGGTTCTCCATCACCTGCAGCAGGATCTCGATGGCCTCCTGGCCGTAGTCGCGTTCGTTCTCGGGCCGGTAGAGGTAGTAGGCCTCGTCGATGAAAAGCACGCCGCCCATGGCCTTCTTGAGCACCTCGCGCGTCTTGGGCGCGGTGTGGCCGATGTACTGGCCCACCAGGTCGTCGCGGGTCACGGCCACCAGGTGGCCTTTGCGAACGTAGCCGAGCCGGTGCAGGATCTCGGCCATGCGCATCGCGACCGTGGTCTTGCCGGTGCCGGGGTTGCCGGTGAAGCTCATGTGCAGCGAGGGCGCGGCCGCGCTCAGGTCCTGCGCGCGGCGCAAGCGGTCGATCACGAGCAGCGCCGCCATGTCGCGGATGCGCTGCTTGACCGGCGCCAGGCCGACCAGGTCGCGGTCCAGCTCTTGCAGGACCGGCTCGATGCGGGCCTGCTCCAGCACCTCCGCCACGGTGCGCGGCCCGGCGGCCGGCGGCGCCTCGGCCGCCGCGGCCGAAGCCGGACCGCCGGTGGCGCCGGGGATCAGGTAGAGCGGCTGCGATCCGGCAGCCGGGGTGGAGTGGGGAGCGGCCGGCATGGCGCTCACTCCCCGTAGCGCCGGCCTTCCGGCGCGTTCGCGGCATAGGCCCGGCTGCTGTAGCGCACGGTGCGGCCCTCGGCCTCCTGGCGCTCCAGCAGGAAGCCGGGCTCCTCGGCGGGACGGTTGACGATGAAACTCATCGCCACGCTCTCCACGCCGCGCGTCGCGTCGAAGGCCTGCAGCCGGATGTAGTGGCGCGGAAAGGACTGGCGGCAGGACCGCAGCTCCATCAGCACGCCGGCGGCGTCCTTCAGGTCGAACATCGGGTGGCCGAACATCTCCCAGTAGGTGTTGCGCGGGTGCGGGTCGTCGGTGTACTCGACGCTCCAGGCATAACCCTTGGCGAGTCCGTACTCGACCTGCAGCGCGATCTCCGCGTCGCTCAGGTCGGGCAGGAAGCTGAACTGGCCCTGGGTGAGCCGGCCGGTGGGGTTTGTCAACATCGCGGGCTCCTTGTTCAGATCAGGCTGGGGGTGACGGCGTAGTCGGAGGTGTCGGTGGGCGTGTAGTCGAAGCGCACCTCGCCCCAGGTGTCGAGCGCCTGCTTCAGCGGCAGGCAGCCGGCGGCGGCCTCGCGCAGGATGGTCGGGCCCTCCTCGAGCAGGTGGCGCCCTTCGTTGCGCGCCTTGACCATCACCTCCAGCGCGACCCGGTTGGCCAGCGCGCCGGCCTGGATGCCCTGCGGGTGGCCGATCGTGCCGCCGCCGAACTGCAGCACCACGTCGTCGCCGAACAGCTCCAGCAGCTGGTGCATCTGGCCGGCGTGGATGCCGCCCGAGGCCACTGGCATCACTTTCTTCAGGTCGGCCCAGTCCTGGTCGAAGTGCAGGCCGCGCGGCAGGTCGCGGCGCGTGACGCTGTCGCGGCAGACGTTGTAGTAGCCCTGCACCGTCATCGGGTCGCCTTCGAGCTTGCCGACCGCGGTGCCGGCGTGCAGGTGATCGCAGCCGGCCAGGCGCAGCCACTTGGCCATCACGCGGAAGCTGACGCCGTGGTTCTTCTGCCGCGTGTAGGTGCCGTGGCCGGCGCGGTGCATGTGCAGGATCATGTCGTTGCGCCGGGCCCAGTTCGCCATCGACTGGATCGCGGTCCAGCCGATCACCAGGTCGACCATCACGATCACCGAGCCCAGCTCCTTGGCGAACTCGGCGCGTTCGTACATCTCCTCCATCGTCGCCGCCGTCACGTTGAGGTAGCTGCCCTTGACCTCGCCGGTCGCGGCGCTGGCCTTGTTGACGGCGTCCATCACATAGAGATAACGGTCGCGCCAGTGCATGAAGGGTTGCGAGTTGATGTTCTCGTCGTCCTTCATGAAGTCCAGCCCGCCCTTCAGGCCCTCGTAGACCACCCGGCCGTAGTTGCGCCCCGACAGACCCAGCTTGGGTTTGGTGGTCGCGCCCAGCAACGGGCGACCGAACTTGTCGAGCCGCTCGCGCTCGACGATCAGGCCGGTGGGCGGTCCCTTGAAGGTCTTGACATAGGCCACCGGGATGCGGATGTCCTCCAGCCGCACCGCCTTCAGCGGCTTGAAGCTGAAGACGTTGCCGATCAGGCTGGCGGTCATGTTGGCGATCGAGCCTTCCTCGAAGAGGATGAGGTCATAGGCCACCCACGCAAAAAACTGCCCCGGCGTGCCCGGCACCGGTTCGACCTGGTAGGCCTTGGCCCGGTAGTTGTCGCAGGCGGTCAGGCGGTCGGTCCAGACCACCGTCCAGGTCGCGGTGCTGGATTCGCCGGCCACTGCAGCGGCGGCCTCGACCGGGTCCACGCCCTCCTGCGGTGTGATGCGGAAGAGGCACAGCACGTCGGTGTCGCGCGGTGCGTAGTCGGGCATCCAGTAGCCCATTTGTCGGTACTTCAGGACGCCGGCGCTGTAGCGTTTGCGGGCGTCGGTGATCTGGCCTTCCTCAACCGGTCGGTTCACGGTGCGCTCCTGTCACTGGTCGTTGATACGAGGTGTTGAAGCGACTCTAGGGAGGCCGAAGGCTCAGGTAAATTCAAGAATCGTTAGCCATCGGTTAAGCCGCACTGAATGAAAAGCGTCACCTTCCGGCAGCTGCGGGTGTTCGTCGAGGTCGCGCGGCAGCTCAGCTTCGTGCGCGCCGCCGAGGCCCTGCACTGCACCCCGCCCGCGATCACGATGCAGGTCAAGGAGCTGGAGGCGGGGGTCGGCCTGCAGCTCTTCCACCGCGAGGGGCGCAGCGTCTCGCTGACCACCACCGGTGAGTACTTCCTGGTCTATGCCAGACGCCTGATCGCGACGCTCAAGGAAGCCGAGGACGCGATGGCGCGCTTCAAGCGTGTCGAGGCCGGCCTCTTGACGATCGGGCTGGTGAGCACCGCGAAGTACTTCGTGCCGCGGCTGCTGGCGCGTTTCCGCGAGCAGCACCCGGGCATCGAGCTGCGCCTGAGCGTGCTGCCCAACCGTGAGCAGCTGGTGGGTCTGATGGGCAGCAACGAGGTGGACCTCGCGATCATGGGCCGCCCGCCCAAGGACCTCTCGACCCGTGCCGAGCCCTTCGCCGCCCATCCCCTCGTGTTCATCGGTCCGCCGGGGCACCGCCTGCTGCAGCAGGGCAGCTCGCCGCTGGCGTCGCTGGAGCGCGAGGCGCTGATCGTGCGCGAGGCCGGCTCAGGCACCCGCACTGCCATGGAAGACCTGTTCCGCGAACAGCGTTTTCATCCGCAGAGCCGCATGGAGATGTCGAGCAACGAGACCATCAAGCAGGCGGTGATGGCCGGCATGGGGGTGAGCTTCCTGTCGCTGCACACCCTGGGGCTGGAGCTGCGCTGCGGCCTGCTGAGCGTGCTGCCCATCGACGGCACGCCGGTGATGCGCACCTGGAACCTGGTGCGCCCCTCGTCCAAGCTGCTGTCGCCGGCCGCGGAGGCGTTTCGCTACTTCATTCTCGAAGAGGGGGAGCGGCATCTGGCGGAGCATGACCGGGCCTTGCTGGGGTGAACATCGGCCGGACCGGGGATGTCGATGCGAAGAAAGTCGCGAAGCTGCGAAAGCCGGTCGGCCGCGCGTTTTGTCACCCCACCCGGGTTGACTTTTCCAGCACCTTTAACCTTTTGACATGCAGCGTCGAGCGGGGCTTTTTCAAACTGCTCCGACCGGCCCGCAATAGCCCCTGCTTCTGGCTCCAGCCTTGATGTTGCGCGTCTCACTGCCGTGCTGTCGGAACTGCATCGAGCGGTCGAAACCAGAGCCGGTTTACGAGTATCCGTAGTGCCTGGTTCGCCGCCACGGTTCTATGCTTTCCTCGCGGCATCACCGAAAGATGCTGCTACACGTGATCCGCATTGGCCCCTATCGGGCCCTGTCCAAAAGCCGTGCAGTAGGTAGTTCAAAGGCTTTGCAAGACCCGGCCTCGCCCAGCCGGCGAGGTCGAGGTGCCGCGACAACATCAAGGAGATTTATTTCATGCAGGCTTTCCGTGTTCCCGCCCTCGCAGCTTGCTCTTTCGACCCTGCACTGAAGGACGCGCACGACATTCCCTTCATCACCCGATCCGGCCCGACCCGCAGCTTCCTGTTCGCCGCGCTGACGCTATCGGGCGCGCTGCTCGCGCCCACCGTCGCGCAGGCCCAGGAGCTGGAGCTGGTGCCGTCCGCTGCGTCGACTGCCCAGGTTGCCGCGGCCGCGTCGCAGGTCGGCGGCCCGATCAAACGTTCAGAAGTGATGAGCAGGGGCATGTACTGGGTCAACAAGCACGTGCCCTACAGCATGTACAAGACCTATCGCGACCCTCAGGGAAAGCAGTACCGCACCGATTGTTCCGGCTTCGTGTCCATGGCGCTGCACCTGCCCTACAGCCCCAATACCGTCAGCCTTCCGACCTTTGTCAAGCGCATCAACTGGAGCAGCCTGCGCAAAGGCGACATCGTGGGCACGCTCGGCGCCGGCACCGGCGGCGCCAACGGCCATGTGGTGATCTTCAACGGCTGGGCAAACAGCAGCCACACGCGATTCCACACCTTGGAGCAGAGAGGCGGCGCCGGTGCCGTCAAGCACATCCGCTCGATCAACTACAAAGTGGGCTCCAAGGTGGCGAAACCCTACCGCTACAAGAAGATCCGGTGATGCGGCTTATCCTTTGAAGCCGATCCGCTCGCAGGCAGGCGCCGACAGGCCCTGCCTTCCCTCCTCTCCCACTGCAACGATGAGGACCCCATGGCCATCCTCTACCAACGTCCAGGCTCCATCAGCTTGCGGGCTCTGGCATTGACCACCATCGTGAGTTCCGGCGCCGGTACGGCGCTGGGCTGGGCCATGGCCGGGCACGACGCGGGACCCCCGGGCAGTCTCGCCTGTGCCAGTGCTGCCAACCCATCGACGCCGGTCACCGGGCCCGCCGCAGGCAGCCGTCAGGACTTCGTGACGCAGAAGGCCGCCTCCTCGACGACAGGCGGCTCCGTCCTGGCTGCAGCCTCCACGCGGCTTTCCGCCACCGAGCAGGACTGGCAGGCGCTTCAAGCCATGAACCCGGACGAACTGCTCAAACGCGTGCAGGGCGACCCCAAGCTGGCTGCCGCGATGCTCGAGCAACTCAGCCGCGGCGGCAACACCAACCCGGAGCTCCAGGAGTTCGTGGCCTTGACGCTGTCGCAAGCACAGCCGGCGCTGCTGGAACGTTCGGCCGATCTCCTGCTGCGCAATCCCGACGTTCACGCCCGGCAGAAAGCCTTCGACCTGCTGTCATCGCTGCCCGACCCGCCCAAGGCGGTGGCGGCCGCGGCACGCCAGGCGGTGTTGACCGAGGCGAATCCGCAGCTGCTGGCCAGTGCCCTCGAAGCACTGCGCAATTCGGGCGGCCTGGACGCCGTGCGCAGCGATGACGCGATGGTTCAGCAGCTTCGGCACTATGCTGGCAACGCCGATCCCCAGGTGCGCCGGGAAAGCGTGGCGAGCCTGGTGCAGGCCGACCGCAGCAGCTCGGTGGAACCGATACTGCGCCAGGCCCTGGCGGATCGCGACCCGTCGGTCCAGGTCGCCGCGATCGGAGCCACCCTGGATGCAGGCATCCGGAGCGCCGAAGCCAAGTCGCAATTGCTCGACCTGAGCTTCAACCCGCAGGCCGATCCCGAGGTCCGCGCCGAAGCCCTCAGCGCCTTGCAATCCTTCCGCCTGACCGCGGAGGAAGCCGCCCGTCTGGCCCCGCTGCAACAGCAGCAGCTGGCGGAGGCTCGCTAGGAGTCCGTGCGGCACAGTGAGCATGGCCCGCGTTGGGCCGGCGGCGCAAAACCCGGCTTTGCCGGGGTGAAAGTCGGCTGACCGGGTGATTGCACTCATGATATGTTCCTTCGTCCGGACAGCGGGACGGGAGGAAACAACAAGTGTCGAGTTCTCTTGCTGCCAGGATCGCCGATCGATCCGCTTGCGTCGGGGTCGTGGGTTTGGGTTACGTCGGCTTGCCGCTGATGTTGCGCTTCGCCGAGACGGGTTTTCGGGTGATCGGCTTCGACATCGACCCGGGCAAGGTCGAGGCGCTGAAGGCCGGCAAGACCTATATCGAACACATCCCGGCGGAGCGCATCGCGCGGGTGCAATCCAAGCTCGATCCGACCACCGATTTCAGCCGTGCCAGCGAGGCGGATGCGCTCATCCTGTGCGTGCCGACACCGCTGGATGGACATCGCGCGCCGGACCTGTCGTTCATCCTCGACACCACCGACACGCTGCTGCCTTATCTCAGGGCCGGTCAGGTGGTGTCGCTGGAGTCGACCACCTATCCGGGCACCACGGAAGAGGAACTGCTGCCGCGCATCGAGTCGCGCGGTTTGAAAGTCGGCGAGGACGTCTTCCTGGTCTACTCCCCCGAGCGCGAAGATCCGGGCAATCCCGATTTTTCCACGCACGCGATCCCGAAGGTCTGCGGCGGCCACACCCCGGCCTGCCTCGAGATCGGCCTGGCCCTGTACGGCCAGGTGATCGACCAGGTGGTTCCGGTATCGAGCACCCGCGCCGCCGAGATGACCAAGCTGCTGGAGAACATCCACCGCGCCGTCAACATCGGCCTGGTGAACGAGATGAAGATCGTCGCCGACAAGATGGACATCGACATTCACGAGGTGATCCGGGCGGCAGCGACCAAACCTTTCGGCTTTGTTCCCTACTATCCCGGCCCCGGCCTCGGCGGCCACTGCATCCCCATCGACCCTTTTTATCTGACCTGGAAGGCCCGCGAGTACGGCCTGCATACCCGCTTCATCGAACTCGCGGGCGAGGTCAACGCATCGATGCCCGACTATGTGATCGGGAAGTTGAGTGCGGCGCTCAATACCGAGCGGAAGCCGGTCAAGGGCAGCAGCATCCTGGTCCTCGGCATCGCCTACAAGAAAAACGTCGGCGACATGCGCGAGTCTCCGTCGGTCTGCATGATGGACCAGCTGCGCGCGCTGGGTGCCGAGGTGCGCTACAGCGATCCTCACGTGCCCGTGTTCCCCAGGATGCGCGACTACCGTTTCGATCTTTGCAGCGAGCCGATCACCGCGGAAAGCCTGAAGGCGTATGACTGCGTTCTGCTGGCCACCGACCACGACCAGTTCGACTACGAGATGATCGAGCACAACGCCCGGCTCATCGTGGACTGCCGGGGCCGTTACCTGAAACCTTCGGACAAGGTCGTCAAGGCCTGAGCCCCGGCTCACGGCAACCCGAAGCCGTCAGCCGCGCGGCGGTCCCCTCAGCCCTTGTCGGCCTCTGCCGCTGTCTTGCGCGGGCGCCGCGGCCGCGCAGGGGTCTTGCGCGCCGGCTTCGCCGGAGCCGGCTCCAAGGGCGCGCCGGCCTCCACCGCCGCGGGCTGGGGCGTCTCAACGGGCGCCGGCTCGCTCGGCTGCAGCTGCGCCGCGGCCGCGGGGGCGGTCTCGGGGGTCTTGCGGCCGCCGCGGCGCTTGCGTGCCGGTGCCGGCGGGGCCGCCGCCTCGACGGCAGGCGCCGGCGCTTCCGCCGGTTCGACGCGAACCGGTGCGAGCTCCATGGCGGGAGGCATCACCGCCTCGGCCACCTCGCCCTGGAGCGCTGCCTCCGCCGCTGCTTCGCTGCGTGCGAGGCTGCCGTGGCCCCGGTACACGTAGGCGTTCGACTTCTCGTCGCGACCGACTTCGAGCAGGCCGCGGGCCTGGGCTTCCTCGAGCAAGGCGCCGAAGGTGCGGAAGCCGAAGTAGGACTCGTTGAAGTCCGGGCGGCGGCGCTTGATCGCGTCTTTCAGCACCGAGGCCCGGATCTTGCCGCTGTCGCCGCGTTCCGACACCAGCGCTTCGAAGGTCTCGACCGCCAGTTCGAAGGCCTTGGCCTTGCGGGCCTCGCCTTCCTTGCGGCGGCGCCGGTCCTCCTCGGGCGAACGTTTCGGGCTGGCCTCCGCTTCCTGCGGCTGGCGCTTCGCCGACGCGCGCTGGCCTTCACGCACCAAGTCGTCATAGAAGATGAACTCGTCGCAGTTCGCGATCAGCAGGTCGGAGGTCGACTGCTTGACGCCGACGCCGATCACCTGCTTGGCGTTTTCACGCAGCTTGGAAACCAGCGGCGAAAAGTCGGAGTCGCCGCTGATGATGACGAAGGTGTTGACGTGCGACTTGGTGTAGCACAGGTCCAGGGCATCGACGACCAGCCGGATGTCGGCCGAGTTTTTGCCGGATTGGCGGACATGCGGGATCTCGATCAGCTCGAAGCTGGCCTCGTGCATGGCCGCCTTGAAACCCTTGTAGCGATCCCAGTCGCAGTAGGCTTTCTTGACGACGATGCTGCCTTTGAGCAGCAGGCGCTCGAGCACGCGCTTGATGTCGAACTTCTCGTATTGGGCGTCGCGCACGCCCAGGGCGACGTTCTCGAAGTCGCAGAACAGCGCCATGCTGGTGTTTTCAGGACTGGAAGCCATGCCTTCTTCTTGATCAGGTGCGAAAAGCGTGACCGTATCACGGCTTGCGGATGCGGCACGAAAACGGCGCCATCCACGGCCTGCATCGGAACACGCGCTCAGGTTTCGTCCAGACGGATCCGCGTCTCGAACTTCGAACAATGCATCGCGAAGTTGCTCGTGAAGTTGCGCACATTGTTGTTCGACGAGAAGACCCGCCGGGTGAAGGCATGGTAAGACTCCATCGAGGCCGCGTTGACGATGAGCAGGAAGTCGGACTCGCCCGACACCTCGTAGCAAGCCATCACCTCGTCCTCGACCGTCATTTTTTTCTCGAAGCTGCGCAGCAGCGCGGCGTTCTGCTTCTCCAGTTCGACCGACACGAACACGGTCAGGGGCCGCCCGACGCGGACGCGGTCGACGATGGCGACCTGCTTGAGCAAATAGCCGTCGGCCTTGAGCTGCGCAATGCGCCGCTGACAGGTGGCCGGCGAGCTGTGCACGGCCTCGGCCAAGGCCCGCAGCGGGAGCGAGGCGTCTTCCTGCAGCAGGTTGAGGATACGGATGTCGAGTCGGTCCATGCACTTGCCCATCGAGAAAACGTTTCATCTTCCAGCCGAATATCGAGAGTTCGTTCCGTATTTCGCCCGTCTAAGGATTTTCCTCTCACCAGCCCCTTCTACCATGGAAACCCGGGCAGCCGCACACGGCCACCCCTTGCAGCCGTCCCTTTTGCCTATGTCCGCCACCTCCCTCGCCCTGCCGCAGCGTTCCGCGGCGACCTCGCTGGCCTTCGCCGTGGCCGCCGTACTGGGCGCCATCGTGTCGCTGTGCGGCGGCACCAGTTTCGCCAAGAGCCTGTTTCCCGTGGTCGGCGCCGAAGGCACGGTGGCCCTGCGCACGGGCGTCTCGGCGCTGATCCTGCTCGCGGTGTGGCGTCCGTGGCGGCTGCCGCTGGCGGCCCGCGACGCCGGCTGGATCGTGCTCTACGGTGCAGCGCTGGGCCTGACCAACCTCTTGTTCTACCTGTCGCTGCGCACCTTGCCGATCGGCGTGTCGCTCGCGATCGAGTTCACCGGCCCGCTGGCTCTGGCAGTGCTGTCCTCGCACCGCGCGCTGGACCTGCTGTGGGCAGCGCTCGCGGCCGTGGGCCTGGTGCTGCTGCTCCTGCTCGACGGCTCGGGCCAGGCGCTGGATCCGGTGGGTGTCCTGTGCGCCGCGGGAGCAGGCCTGTTCTGGGCCTTCTACATCGTGTTCGGGCAGAAGGCCGGCCGCGCGCACGGCGGGCAGGCGACCTCGATCGGCATGGTCGTCGCGGCGCTGGTGACCTTGCCCTTCGGGCTGGCGCAGGCCGGCGGCGGCCTCTTCGAGCCGGCGGTGCTGCTGGCGGGCTTGGCGATCGGCATTTTCTCCAGCGCGCTGCCCTACTCGCTCGAGATGGTCGCGCTCAAGCGCCTGCCCAAGCGCAGCTTCGGCATCCTGCTCAGCCTGGAGCCGGCGATCGGCGCGCTGGCGGGGCTGCTGATCCTGGGCGAGCACCTGAAGCCGGCGCAATGGCTGGGCATCGCCTGCGTCATCGCTGCGGCGACCGGCTGCACGCTGACGGCCCGGCCGACCCGGCCAGCGCAGTGACCCGGCGCGGCGGCGCCACGCTTTCACGAACGGATACGGCCGGCCTGGCGGCAACCTTAAAATCGTCGCCCATGCCTGCCGCCCGCCCGTCCCACATGCTCCCGAGCCGTCGCCTGGCGATCGCGCTGCGGACGGCTGCTGCAGCGTGGCGCTCGCCGCGCTGCAGCCTCCCGATCTGATCGCCGGCGGCGCCTTCAGCCCGCCGCCCCCTGCGGCGCTGCTGTCGAGCCGCCGCCTCGATGCCCAATGGCTGGGCCCGCTGTCGCGCGGGCCGCCGCCGTTCTCCTGAGCTGAGCGAACAAAAAACGCTGGCCGCGGCGCCCTGTCCGCGGCCTTTGCCCAGGCCCCTGCCCCCACTGCGCCGGCGCCGGCCGATGCCGAAGCGCCCCGACAACTGCCCGGCCTCGTGGTGACCGGACAGAAAAGTCGCGCCCCATCGACCCTGACCCAGCGGACCTGTCCACTGCCCGCGAGCGCATCCATCAGACCACCGGCGGCGCCGGGGTCGTCGATGCTCGCAGCTATCGTGAAGGCCGCGTCTCCACCCTGGCCGACGCTCACGGCTCGGCCACCGGCGTGTGGGTGCAGCCGCGTTTCGGCGCCGGGGAGGCGCGCCTGTCGATCCGCGGCTCCGGCCTGCAGCGCACCTACCATGGCCGCGGCCTGAAGCCCCTCGGCTGGAGACCCGCTTTTACCTCGGCCACGCGCGCAGCGATTCCGAACTGCCGGGCTCGTTGACGCGGGCCCAGCTCGAAGAGGACCCCTCGCAGGCTCATCCCGACAACAGGGCGGTCGACCAGCGCCGGGACATCCGCTGGACACGCGTCTCCAACAAGACCGTCTACCGGGAAGGCGAGCACCAGCTGGAGCTGTCCGCCTACGCGGCCGAGAAGGAGCTGCACCACCCGATCTTCCAGGTGCTGGACCAGCGCAACCATGACTGGGGGCTGGAGGCGCGCTACACGCTCGCGTCGCAGCTGCCCGGGCGGCCCAACTGGCTGATCCTGGGCGTCGCGCCGAGCGCCGGCCGGACTGAGGAGGAGCGCTACCGCAACCTTGCGGGCGAGCGCGGCCCGCGCACCAACAAGACGCGGCAGACGGCCCGCAACCCGGAGCTGTATGCGGAGAACCCGCATGAGTTCCTGCCGCGCTGGACCCTGGTCACCGGCGCGCAGGCGACACGCTCGACGCGGCGCCTGGAAGATCGCCATGTCGCGGGCGATTTCGGCCGACCCGGTGAGCGAAAGTTTCGCCGAGCGCTACCGCGGTTTCAGCCCGAAGCTGGGCCTGCGCTGGGACTGGCGCCCCGAGCTGCAGGTGTATGCCAACCTCTCACGCAGCTTCGAGCCGACCAGCTTTGGCGAGCTGACCGGCGGCCTGCGGCCCACGATCAACGAGGCGCAGCGCGCGACCATCCTAGAGCTGGGCAGCCGCGGCCGCATGGCGCAGCTGGAGTGGGATGTGTCGCTCTTCGAGGCACACCTGCACGACGAGTTGCTGCAGATCGCCACCAACACGGCGGGGGCCAATGTCACGGTCAATGCGGCGCGCAGCGTGCACCGCGGCCTGGAGCTGGGGCTGAGCGGCAAGGCCTTGGCGAGCGAGGCCGGCCGGCTGGAGTGGCGGCTGCAGGGCCTGTGGAACGACTTCCACCTCAAGGGCGACCCGAGCTATGGCAGCCGCCGCCTGCCGGGCGTGCCACGCCATGCGGCACGCGCGCAGCTCGGCTGGCGTTTCGAGGGCGGCAGCCTGCTGGCGCTGCACGCCGAAGGCGCGGGCGGCTATCCGATCGACTTCGCGAACAGTTTCCGGGCGCCGGGCTATGCGGTCTGGGGCTTGAAGGCCAGCGGCGAATTCCAGCCCGGCCTGGGCTGGTTCGTCGACGGCCGCAACCTCGCCGACCGGCGCTATGTGGCCACCACCGGGGTGGTGCGCGACGCGCGCGGGAGGGACACGGCGCAGTTCCTGCCGGGGGATGGGCGTTCGGTGTACGCGGGCATCGACTGGAAGTTCAACTGAGGCGGTACCGCCGGCGCGAGGGGCTGGGTCCACTCATCGCCGAAAAGGCCGGCGGTAAACGCCGGACATCGAGCACTACAGCGCGCCGTGGAGAACCCGGCGCAGACCCAGGAAGGCCAGTCCGATCAACCAGGCCTTGAAGAAGGGCCGGCGCCTGTAGCGCGTGCCATAGACGGCCGCGATCGCCTTGGAGTGCGCGTAGCCGGCGGCGAAGTACCACACCACGGCAAAGCCGCTCGACAGGCCGGCAGCGATCAAGGCCGCCGCCGGGGTCGCTCCGGCGGACAGCACGAACAGCGCGCTTCCCAGCGTCAGGACCAGGCTCGCAATCAACCAGCCCCACGCGGCGATCTGCCCTGGCTCCCCCAAGGCACGCCGGTTGAGCAAGTGCAGCGCGGTGCCGAAGACCGGCGTGAACAACAGGCTCCAGAAGGCGGCCCCGTCGGGGTGCCACAGCGCAACGTCCTTCGGCGCTCGCGGCGCCGGCGGCGCGGGTTCGTCGTCGTCGAGCGCCAGGCCGCCCTTGTGGAACTCGGCCAGTACCTGCTTGGCTGCGTCGATCAGGCGGGCGGGCACCATCACCCGCACGCCGCCGGCAGCATTCGTCAAGAAGGAGTTCGCCTGCACCAGGTGGGCGTCCGCGACCATGGCCGGAATGCCGGCCGCTACCAGGCAGGACTTGAGCAGGTGCGCCTCAGTGGGTGTCAGGACGCGCTCGACGCAACGCATTTCACCCAGGTCGACGTCCTCGGGCGCCTCGTCGGCCACCGTGTTGTCATTCGTCATGGATTTTTTGTGACAAAGGCAAGACTGCCACCAGCATGACGAGCACGGCGCTGCTCGGCAACCCGGCGCGGGCGTGCTTTCAGCGAGTGTGTGAGAGCCTTCACGAAACTGCGGCGTCTCGTCTGCGACGCGGGCATGCCGGGGGCTGGGGCATGATGCGGGCGGGCAAGGTCCCGCTCCTTCCATCCGCCTGGTATTGCCGTGTCCCGCACCCCTGCCACTTCGCCCCCTCCTCCAAACCGCGAGCGCCCTCGGACCTGGCCCCTGGTGGCGGCGCTGGGCATCACCCAGATCATCGGCTGGGGCTCGACCTTTTACGCCTTCACGCTGCTGATGCCGTCGCTGGCCGCGGCCACCGGCGCCGACCCGACCCTGGTGGTCGGTGCCTTCTCGATGTCCCTGCTCATCGCCGGTGCCGTGAGTGCCCCGGTGGGGGCGCTGATCGACCGCCAGGGTGGCCGGCGTGTCATGAGCGCAGGCTCTTTGCTGATGGGGCTGCTGTTGGGCGCGCTCGCCGCGGTGCAGACCCCGGCTCAGCTCTACGCGGTCTGGGCCGGACTGGGCCTGGCGATGGGCGCGAGCCTCTACGACCCCGCCTTTGCGGTGCTGGTGCAGGTGTTCAGAGACGGCCACCGCCGGGCCATCACGGGGGTGACGCTGTTCGGCGGGTTCGCCAGCACGGTCTTCTGGCCGCTGACCCAGGCGCTCATCGACGCGCTGGGCTGGCAGGCGGCACTGCTGGTGCTGGCGGCACTCAACCTGCTCGTCTGCCTGCCACTGCACCTCGCCATGGTGCCGGCGCGCGCAACGACACCCGGTGAAGCGCCGGCTCCGCCCGTCGTGGCGCAGCCGGCCGGCGGCGGGGCATCCCGCCCGGTCTGGCGCGACCCCGTCTTCTACACGCTGGGCCTCGCCTTCACCGGCAACAACCTGGTGTTCTCGGCGCTGACGGTGCACTTCATCCCGGTCCTGCTCGGCAAGGGCATGACGCTCCAGCAGGCGGCCTGGATCGGCGCGTTGATCGGGCCGATGCAGGTGGCGGGCCGGCTGCTGGAGCTGGTCGTGCTGGGCCAGGCGCGTCCCTCGCGGGTCGGGATCGTGGCGATGTGGCTGCTGCCGCTGTCGCTGGCGCTGCTTGCCGTGCTGAGCGGCCCGGGGCCGGGTTTCGTCCTGTTCGCGCTGCTTTACGGCGCCGGCAACGGCATCATGACCATCGTGCGCGGTGCCATTCCCGCCGAGTTGTACGGGAGGGCGCAGTACGGCGCTGTCAATGGGGCCCTGGCCGGGCCGGCATTGGCGGCCAAGGCAGCCGGCCCGCTGGTGGCCTCGCTGGTCCTGGCCCGGCTCAGCGCCGGCCACCAGGGCCTGGTGTGGGTGCTGGCCGCCGTGGCGGCGGTATCGGCGGCTCTTTACGTTGCCGCCGTCCGGCGCCCTCGCCCTGCAGCCGAACTCCATGCCTAAGCTGCCAGCATGGACATGCCGGGTAGTCCCCCTCCTACGCCCCGCATGGCCGGCGTCCGATTCGGGCCCCATGACCCCCTGGGGTGCAATGAGGCAGGTGGCCGCGAGCCGCCGTCCTTCCCTCACGGGCATGTCAACGACGCAAGGAGAACCGCATGAACCATCAGCAAGGACTGGGCAAGAACACGACGCAAGGCAGCGCCAACCGTGATCCCATCACCGGCACCCCGGGCGCCCACCCGGTCGGGACCGGCATCGGTGCCGCCGCCGGCGGCATCGCGGCGGGCGCCGCGGTCGGCACGGTGGCCGGCCCGGTCGGCACCGCGATCGGCGCGGCGGTCGGCGCCGTCGCCGGCGGGCTGGCCGGCAAGGGCATTGCCGAGCAGATCGACCCGACCGTGGAAGACGCCTACTGGGCCGACACCTACCGCAGCCGCCCCTATGTGCCGGCGGGCTCCAGCTATGACGAGTACGGCCCGGCCTATCGCTACGGGGTCGAGTCCTACAGCCGCAACAGCGGTCTGGGCTGGGAAGAGAGCGAAGCCGGCCTGGCCAGCGGCTGGGACGATGCGCGCGGCCGCTCCACTCTGTCCTGGGACCAGGCCAAGCACGCGACGCGCGACTCCTGGCAACGCCTGAGCGACCGCATCGAGCGCGCCATCCCGGGCGACTCGGACCGCGACGGCCACTGAGCCTGATGTCCCCAGCGGCCGCCCTCCCCGGGGCCGGCCGGGAGCCGGGCTGACTTGACCGCAGCCCGGCTCGGTGTTTTTTCGCCGCTCAGTCGTACGCCAGCGAGTTCACGTCGCCGCTGTTGCGGTCGTAGCGGCAGGTGAAGCGGAAGGGGCGCAGCGCGCGCGGGGTTTCGAACTGGCCGGCGCCGCGGACTTCGATCTCGTCGTCGGAGACCCGCTGTTCCTCCACCTCACCGTCGAACAACTCCACGCGCGAGGCGCGCGGGTGATCGCGGCCGATCGCCTGGCCGAGCGCGTCGGCGCAGGCACCGGTGGCCCGGCCCGGGCCGGGGCCGCGCCCGTAGCCACGCGGCGGCGGCAGGCGGCCATCGCCGCCGCGCGCCGGGCGCGCCGACGACAACTTGTCGTTCAGCCCGTAGGCGCGCAGCGAGGCATAGCTGCCGGGCCCGAGGCTCACGCATCGGCCCTGGAAATGCGCATCGGTGCACAGCAACCAGCGGCCGCTCTCGATCACCACTGAAGACACTTCGTCGTTCAGGCCGAAGTGGCTGAAGTCGTGCTCGGGTCCGTCGAGCGCCACGCTGCGGCCTTCGTACCCGTCATGCCGGAACAGCACCAGGGCGCCGCCCCGTCCGTGGCCGCCTTCATGACCGGCACCGCCGCCGTGCCGCACCGGCCGGATCGAGGACACGGCATCGTTGAGACGCAGGTCGCGCAGGCGACCATGCCGGCCGGGTCCCAGCGTTTCGCAGCGCCCACGGAAGCTCGCATCGACGCAGAGCTGCCAGACACCACGGTGGATCACCACCGAGGACGCCATGTCATTGAATCCGTGCCGCGCGAAGTTCTCGACCGCCGAGTGCGCCTCCATGCGGGCGCCTTCGAAGTGGTCGTGTTCGTAGAGCTCGATGTCGGCCGCCGTCGCGGCGCTGACCGCGCACAGCAGGCTGCCGAGCAGTGCCATGCCGCGTGTCGAGAGACTGTTCTTCTTCACTGTCGCCGGGTCCTGTCTGTCCGATGCGGGCGCAGCATAGCATCGTGCCCGACGCGGGCCCTGCGGCCCGGGCGCCTGGCAGACGACAGCGACAGGGCGGCCCGAGCTGAACGACGCTCGACAACGGGGGGCCGACACAGGCACACCTTGAGGCATGATGTCGCCGGCCGACTTCGACCTCCCATGCTGCCCGACGTCCCCTCCTCCGCCGCCTCCGCCCCGGGACCCACGCGCCGTGCGGCGAAGCTGGGTTTCGCCTTCGCCTGGCTGGGTTTCGTGGTCCTGATGGTGGCCTCGGGCGTGCAGGGCGAGCTCAGCGAAGGCGGCGGGTGGCTGCGGCCGCTGGTGGCCGAGGGCAGCTCGATGCTGATGGCCAGCGCTCTCGCGGTGCTGCAGTGGCGGCTGTCGCGGCGGCTCGACGGGCTGCTCGCGCAGCCCCGGCGCTGGTTTGCGCGCGTGTTCGTCTGGCTGCCGCTGCTGGCACCGGCCTTCGTGGTCAGCGTCTATACGCTGCGCCATGCGGTCCATGCGCTGCTGGGCCAGACCTACCGGCACCCGCCGTGGTCCGAGGTGCTGGTCTACGAGACGATGAAGTTCGTCTTGTTTTATGGCCTGTTCACCGCGGTGCAGTTCGGCTTGCGTTCCTACCTCGCCTGGCATGCCGAACGGCTGCGCGCCGAGCGGCTGCAGGCCCTGTCGAGCCAGGCCCAGCTGCTGCAACTGACGCAGCAGCTGCAGCCGCATTTCCTGTTCAACGCGCTGAACACCGTCTCCTCGCTGATCCACAGCGACCCCGACCTCGCCGACGCGCTGCTGGTGCAGCTGGCGCGGCTGCTGCGCGCGGCCAGCGACGTCGCGCACCGGCCGCAACAGCCCCTGGCCGACGAGCTGGCGCTGCTGCAGGCCTATGCCGGCATCATGGGCCAGCGCTTCCCCGACCGGGTGAGCGTGCGCTGGCAGATCGACGACGCGGCCCTCGCCTGCCTGGTGCCGACCCTGGGGCTGCAGCCCCTGCTCGAGAACTGCTTCCGCCATGCGGTCGAGCCGCGCCGTTCGGCCACCGCGATCGAGGTCCGCGCACGCCGCGAGGGCCAAGGGCTGACGGTCGAGGTCCGTGACGACGGTGGCACGCTGGCGCAACCGGTGGTCTTCGGCGTCGGGCTCGGCAACCTGCAGCGCCGGCTGGCCGCGCTGCATGGCGAGCGCGCGTCGCTGGCACTGCGGCCGGCCGACACGGGCCGCGGCGTGACGGCGCGCGTGGAGCTGCCATGCGCGTGCTGATCGTCGACGACGAGCCGCCGGCACGGGCCCGGCTGCGGCGCCTGCTGGCCGCCTTCGAGGACGTGAAGGTGGTCGGCGAAGCGGCCGACGGCGAGCAGGCCCTCGCGCTGCTGTCGCAAGCGCCTGTCGACGCCCTCTTCGTCGATGTGCAGATGCCCGAGGTCGACGGCCTCGACCTGGCCGCCTCGCTGCCGGAGGACGGGCCGGCCCTGGTTTTCGTGACGGCCCACGACCGCTATGCGCTGGCGGCCTTCGACACCAGCGCGGTGGACTACCTGCTCAAGCCGGTGGAGCCCGAACGGCTGGCCCGCGCGCTGCAGCGCCTGCGCGCCCGGGCCCCGCAGGCCAGACCGCAGGTCGCCCCGCCCCGGCGCCTGTTGATCCCCGACCGAGGGCGCACCCATGTGGTGACCTGCGAGCAGATCGAATGGCTGGAGTCGGCCGACAACTACGTCGTGGTGCACAGCGCCGGCCGGGCGCTGCTGATGCGACGCACGCTGGC
Organism: Aquabacterium sp. A7-Y; assembly: GCF_026153205.1. Taxonomy (GTDB): domain Bacteria; phylum Pseudomonadota; class Gammaproteobacteria; order Burkholderiales; family Burkholderiaceae_C; genus Caldimonas. Next base: position 186,760 of record NZ_JAPFBW010000011.1, read on the forward strand.
AGGGCTGCTGGCCGACCTCGGCCCGGGTTTTGTGCGCGTGCACCGCAGCGCCGCGGTGGCGCTGGCGCAGGTGAGCACGCTGCGACCGCGCGACAAGGGCGACGCCGTGGTGGTGCTGCGCAACGGCGCCGAAGTCGCCTGCAGCCGGCAGTACCGGCCAGCCCTGGTCGAGCGGCTGCAGCGTTGAGCGGAGCCGCGAACCGGCTCACCCCCTCCGGAGCCCGGTTCGCCCCGCCGCGATGGACCGCTGCGAACCGGCTGACTAGGCTGCGCAGCATGGACACCGCCTCCTCTTCGGCCCCGCCGCGCCTGCTGTTCCTGGACTGGGTGCGCATCGCCGCCTTTGCGCTGCTCGTGCTCTATCACGTGGGCATGTACTACGTCCGCTGGGACTTTCATGTGAAGAGCCCCTATGCGAGCGGCGCGCTCGAACCCTTCATGCGGCTGAGCTCGCCCTGGCGACTCGGGCTGCTGTTCCTGGTGTCGGGGGCGGCGACCTCCCTGATGCTGGCCCGCCGCCCCGCGGGACTCGTACGCAGCCGCTCCAAGCGGCTGCTGCTGCCGCTGCTTTGCGGCATGGCGGTGGTGGTGCCGCCGCAGTCCTACCTGGAAGTGGTCGAGAAGTTCGGCTACGCAGGCAGCTATGCCGACTTCCTGCGTCTCTACTTCGAGGGTCACCGCGGCTTCTGCCGCGAAGGCCGCTGCCTGGTGCTGCCGACCTGGAACCACCTCTGGTTCCTCCCCTATCTGTGGGTCTACACCCTGGGGCTGTGGGCCCTCTGCCGGCTCTGGCCGCAGGCGCTGCAGCGACTGGCCGACCGCCTGGGGCGCTCTGCCTGCTGGCAGGGTCCCGGCCTGCTGCTGTGGCCGATCGTCGTGCTCGCGCTGCTGCGGCTCCTGCTGGCGGAGCGTTTCCCCACCACACACGCCTTGTTGGACGACTGGGCCAACCACGCGGTGTATTTCGGACTTTTTGTCCTCGGCGCCGTGCTGGCGCGCCTGCCGGCCATCTGGCCGGCCATGGCGGAGCGCCGCTGGCTGGCCTTGGGCCTCGGGCTGGCGGCCTGGGTCCTGTTCGTGGCCTGCATCCGTCCCTTCGACGGCGGCATGCCGCCCGAGTGGCTGCGCCCGGCGCTGCGGGGGGTCTACGCGGTGATGCAGTGGTGCGGCATCGTCGCGGTGCTGGGCTTTGCAGCGCGTCACTGGAATCGCGAGCACCCGCTGCGGCAGCGATTGAGCGAAGCGGTGTTCCCCGTCTACATCCTGCACCAGACCGTGCTCGTCGTGCTCGCCCATGCGCTGCAGCCGCTGCGCTGGACGCCGGCGCTCGAAGGCCCCCTGCTTGTTGTTGCCACCTTCGTGCTGAGCTTCGCCGGCTACGAGCTGCTGCGGCGTTTCGGCTGGCTGCGGCCCTGGTTCGGCATGGCCGCGTCGCGGCAGCGAGCCGGCATCACCAGCCCGAGCAGGCCGGCCGCGAAAACACGGTAGAGCGCCGCCACCAGGAAGACCAGGCTCACTGCCGCGAAGGCGGCGGCGAAGCGGGGATTCTCGAAGTGGCGAGGGAGGTCGGGGTCGATGGACACGGGCGGACATTGAAGTTCTGCAATGTCGCGACTGTAGGCAGGGACGGTGAAGTGAGCATGAAGTCATGGTGAAGCGAGGGCCGCGCGACTCGCTCCATTAACATGCCCGCCATGACACGCAGCGACTTCGACTCCCCTGCCCCGCACGACGACGGCGCGGCCGCCCCCGACGCCCCCCTGCACGAAGCCCGCCTGTGGCGCGACAACGGCTGGACCGCCAAGGTCATCAAGAACGAGGACGACGACGGCTGGGCCGTGGCGATGATCAAGGACGGCGAGGCCGAGCCTGCGCTGGTCGGGCCGTGGACCATGGGTCGCGACAAGAAGAACCCCAAGCCGCTGGACGTGTCGGCCTTCAACACCCTGGTGAAGACCGCCTCCGAAGTGCTGCGCCGGCACGAGCAGCAGCTGCACGCGATGTACCACAAGAGCATCACGGTGACCGAAGGCGAGCAGAAGATCGTCGTCACGCTCGACATCGTGCCCGACGAAGACAACCCGCATGCACTGCTGAGCGCGCACGACGCACTGGGGGAGCCGCTCGCGCAGGTGCGGGTCGCGCCGACCTTCAAGCTGACCCGTGCGAGCGCGTCGGCGTGGATCGAGGACGGCTTCGACAAACCCGTGTAGGGCGCCGAATCGTCGATCGCCTGCGTCGCCGCGCTTTGATGTCGGAGCCGGTCGACGGGGCGAGCCCGCAAGCAATTTTTGCCGGCGCGGGTAAGCGCGCGAAGGACGTCGACGCCACCTCTTGCAAGCCACCTCGCACCTGCATGTAGCCGAGGTCCAAGGGCTATCGCCGCGACGCAGCAAGGCGTCCGCAAACGAAGCAAAAAAGCGGCAAAGGTTCTGCAAGTCAACAGCAGACCAGCGCCACCACATCGCAGCGGCGCGTTGCGGACGGCAGAACGGGCCGGCATGGCGGCGACGGCCCGACACCCGCGGCTTCGAGCAGGCTCCAGGCGCGCACACAAGGCGCGGCGATTGCCATGTCTCCTCCGGCCTTTTCCCGCCGGCCGCGACCGTCCGCCACTGCGCCTCCGTGGGGCGCCTGTCTTGCCTTGCGTCGTACCGGCCTGCATGGAACACCAAGGAGTACACGCATGTTCCGTCACGCCAGCCACAACCGTGTCTATCGCCTGACCTGGAATGAAACGCAGCAAGCGTACGTTCCTGCCCCCGAACACGCGCGCGGACGCGGCAAGCGCTCCGGTCTGCGCGCCGTGGCTGCTGCCGTCGCCGCTTCCTGCGCGTCGGGCGCGGCGCTGGCGGTCGACCCCGGTGCCTTGCCGACAGGCGGCCATGTCGCCGCCGGCCGCGCCACCATAGGGCACAGCGGCAACACCCTGACCATCCGGCAGACCACCGGCAAAGCCGCCATCGACTGGCAGAGCTTCGACATCGGACGGGCCGCATCGGTCCAGATCCGGCAGCCGTCGGCGAACGCCGCGATCCTCAACCGCGTCATCGGCCAGGATCCGACCCGGATCCTCGGCAGCCTGCACGCCAACGGCCAGGTGTTTATCGTCAACCCGAACGGCGTGCTGTTCGCTCCGGGGGCCCGGGTGAGCGCCGCGGGCATCCTCGCCTCGACCCGGCACGTGTCGAACGAGTCCTTCCTGTCCGGACCGACGCGCCTGTCCGGCGCCTCGCCGGGCCGGGTGGTCAACCAGGGCGACCTGAAGGCCGCGGACGGGGGCTACGTGGTGCTGGTGGGCGCCCAGGTGATCAACGAAGGCCGCATCGAGGCCCCCGGCGGCGACGTGCGCATGGCCGCGGCCGACGAGGTCACGCTGCGGGTCGACCAGAGCGGGCTGGCCGCCTTCACGGTGAACCGCGGCACGCTGGACGGGCTGGCGAGCAACGGCGGGCTGATCCAGGCCGACGGCGGGCGCATCTGGCTCACCGCCGACGCACTGGACCAGCTCGCGAAGGCGGTGGTCAACAACGAAGGCGTGGTCGAGGCCCGCACCGTCGAGAACCGCGGCGGCACCATCGTGCTGATGGGCGACATGGCCGTTGGCACGACCACCCAGCGCGGCACACTGGACGCCTCCGCGCCCGGCGGCGGCGACGGCGGTTTCATCGAGACCTCGGCCGCCCACGTGCGCATCGGCGACGCGGCGCGCGTGACCACCGCGGCCGCCTCGGGCCGCGCCGGCACCTGGCTCATCGACCCGACCGACTTCATCATCGCCGCGAGCGAAGGCGACATGACGGGCGCTCAGCTCTCGGCCAGCCTCGCGGGCGGCAACGTGACGATCCAGAGCACGGCAGGCGCCGGCGGCGGCCTGGGCGCCGTCGCCGTCGCCGACACGGTGGCCTGGAGCGCGAACACGCTGACGCTGAGCGCGCAGACGCACATCTTCATCGCTGACGACATGAACGGCAGCGGCACGGCGCGGCTGGCGCTGGAGTACGGCCAGAGCCAGCCGGCGAACCGCAACAGCGGCAGCTACCGAATCAACGACGGCGTGCGCGTCGAGTTACCGGCCGGCGAGAACTTCAGTCTGAAGCAGGGCTCGGACGGCGTGGTCGAGAACTTCTACGTGATCACCTCGCTGGGCGCCGAAGGCAGCGGCACGACCACCGACCTGCAGGGCATCCAGGGCAACCCGAGCGGGAACTACGCCCTGGGCGGTGACATCGACGCCAGCGCGACCGCCGGCTGGGGCCTCGGCCAGGGGTTCAACCCGCTTGCGTTCTTCAGCGGGCACTTCGAAGGGCTGGGTCACACGATCAGCAACCTGCACGTGAACCGCAACCAGCCCAACGTGGGCCTGTTCGGCGAAGTCGCCTCGAGCGGCTTTGTCTCCAACATCCATCTCGCGAACGTCGGCGTGCAGGCCGGCGGCGACAAGGTGGGCGGCCTGGTGGGCCACAACCGCGGCACGGTCGAAGGCAGCTCGGTTCAAGGCACCATCAGCAGCACCGGCAACCATGTCGGCGGGCTGGTCGGCCGCAACGAAGGCGAGGTGAGCGACTCCGGCTCCGACGCCACGGTCAGCGGCAACGCCCAGGTCGGCGGGCTGGTCGGCATCAACCTCGGGTTCGGCAGGCTGCTGGACGGGGACTCGGCCGGCAGCGTCACGGGGAACAGCCAGGTGGGCGGCCTGGTCGGCGCGATGCAGGGCCGCTCCCTCTGGAGCGGCGCCGCCTCCAGCAACGTGACCGGCACTGACCAGGTGGGCGGCCTGATTGGCTACGCCGCGGCCAACACCCAGATCATCGACGGACGGGCCAGCGGCAACGTGAGCGGCCAGAGCCAGGTGGGCGGTTTCGTCGGCGTGAACGACACGACGCTGAGCGGCGGCGACGACGGCGGCAACCTCGCGACCGGCAGCGTCACCTCCGCCGGCCACGTGGTCGGCGGTTTTGCCGGGCGCAACAACGGCACGCTGCGCAACATCACGGTCGAGAACAACGTCACGATGACGACCAGCTTCAGCCAGACCGGCGGCCTGGTGGGCCGCAACAGCGGCACCATCGAGCGCTCCGGCGCGCGCAACACCGTGATCTCCGCCGGCGACCAGGTCGGCGGACTGGTCGGGTTCAACGACGGCGGCACCGTCACCACCAGTTATGCGGCCGGCGCGGTGACCGGCCGGGACTGGGTCGGCGGGCTGATCGGCGTCAACAACGGCACGGTCAGCGTGGCCTACTCCAGCGCCTCGGTCAGCGGCAGGGACAAGGTCGGCGGCTTGCTCGGTTCGCAGTCAGGGAGCGTCGACAACGCGTATGCGACCGGCAGCGTCACCGGTGCGAACAAGGTCGGCGGGCTGATGGGCTCGGGTGGGGGCACGGTGCAGCACAGCCATGCCGGCGGGGCCACCACGGCCACCGGCGCCCAGGTCGGCGGCCTGCTCGGCACCACCGGCTCCGCGGTCGTTTCCGACAGCTTCTACGACACCGAGACCACGGGCCAGGCTCATTCGACGAGCGACCACGCCGGCAGCGGCGAAGTCGCGGCAGGCAAGACCACCGCCCAGATGCAGGCCGAGAGCACGTTCGCCGGGTGGGACATCGCAAGCGACGGCGCGCACAACACCGTCTGGCGCATCTATGAAGGACAGACGCGACCGCTGCTGGTCCACTGGCTCACGCCCCTGACCCTCACCGCCAGCGAGCACCTGAGCGTGGTGTACGACGGTCAGCGCCATACCGACCCGGCCGGCAACCTCACCTACGAGGAGACGCTGCCGGAGGGGCATCTGCTCGGGTCCGCGACCTACAGCACCGGCAAAGACGTCGGTGTCTACACCGAGATCGGCGGGCACTACTCCGACCAGCAAGGCTACGACATCACCTATGTCAACAACGGTTCCCTGACCATCACCGCGGCACCCCTGGTCGCAAGCTTGAACCCGGTGAGCAAGACCTATGACGGCGGCACGGCAGCCACGCTCGCTTCCGACAGCTACGTGCTGACCGGCTTCGTCGAAGGCGAAGGAGCCACCGTGACACAGACGGTCGGCACCTTCAACAGCAAGAACGTGGCGGAGGCGGACACGGTCCAGGCGTCCCTGGGATCCGGCGACCTGACGGCACAGGAGGGCACCGCCCTGAGCAACTACGTCCTTCCGACCACCGCGTCGGGACCCGGCACGATCACGCCCCGGCCGGTCACCGTCGCAGCGAGCGCCGCCGACAAGGTCTACGACGGCAGCACCGCCGCGCAGGTGACGGTCACCGTGCCGGGCGGCGACGCCATCATCGAAGGCGACAGCGTGAGCTTCAGCGGCACCGGCAGCTTCGACACCAGAAACGCCGGCACCGCCAAGGCGGTCACGGTCTCCGAGATCTCGCTGGAGGGCCCCGACGCCGCCAACTACACGCCGGAGACGGACACCCTCAGCACCACGGCCGACGTGACCCCGCGGCCTGTGACGGTGTCCTTGGACGGTTCGGTGTCCAAGCTCGACGACGGCACCGCCAGCGCCACGCTCGACACCGGGAACTTCCGGGTCGATGGTGTCGCCGAGGGCGACACCATCTCGGTGCAACAGACGGTCGGCAGCTACGACAACGCCACCATCGGAAGCGGCAAGACGGTCACGACCACGCTCAGCCTGAGCGACTACCTGGCGGGGCCAGAGACCCTGTTGAGCAACTACATCCTCTACACCGGCGTGCTGAGCGACACCATCGGCGAGATCCTGCCCGTCAGCACCTACGTCGCTCCCCTGGTGAGCCTGCCCAACGTGCCCAGCGGCAGCAGCCAGGCCGAGATGTTCGGCCTGGTCTCCCACCTGGCGATGGACGCCAGCGCGGAAGCGGCCGAAGCGGTCGAAGGGACCGCGAGGCTGTTGGCCCCGGCCACGGCTTCGGCGGTCAGCCAGAACACGCGCGAGAACCTGCTCATGCGCCGCACCTTCAGCATCGGCGAGGGCGGCATCCGCCTGCCGCGCGGCGTGCAGGGCTCCCAGCTCGACGCGCCCCAATGAGCGGCCCTTCCTTCCCCGTCACGCACAGGACACCCGCAATGCCCCCTACCCTCCCGCCCAGTCGCCTCGCCCTCCTGACGGCCGCGCTCGCCGGCGTTGCCGTGTCCGCGCCCGCGCAGACAGCCGCACCGCCGGACGCCGGCCAGACACTGCGAGAACTTCAGCAGCGCCCGCAGCCGCCGCGGCCCGGCCAGGCGCCCAGCCTGCAGGTGCCGCCCGACGCGGACACCGGGGCGGATCCGGGGCAGCGCTTTGCGGTCAAGGCGGTGCAGATCGAAGGCAATGTGCGCATCCCGACGCAGGAGCTGCAGCCGCTGGCGACCGGCCTGGTAGGACGCGACGTGACCCTCGGCGAGTTGCGGGAGGCGGCGAAACGGATCACGGCACGGTATCGGGAGCGCGGCTTCGTGGTGGCCCGCGCCTTTGTGCCGGCCCAGGAAGTGCGCGACGGTGTGGTGCGCATCACCGTGCTCGAAGGCCGTCTGACCTCCTCGACCGTCCAGAACGGCTCCATCGTCAAGACCGAGCGCCTCCAGGCCATGGTGGCTGCGCAGCGGCTCAACGGCAGGACCATCCATTCCAAGGAAACCGACCGCACCCTGCTGCTGCTGGCGGACCTGCCGGCGGTCGGCAAGGTGAGCGGCCTCCTGAAGCCCGGCAAGGACGTGGGCAGCTCCGAGCTGTTCATCACGGCCGAGCCCGGCAAGACGCGCGAAGGCAGCGTCTCGGTCGACAACTACGGCAACCGCTACACCGGCCAGGCGCGGCTCAATGGCCAGCTCGATCTCAACAGCCCGCTGCGGCTGGGCGACCGGCTGAGCCTCAGGGCCACGGTCACCGAGGAGGCGTTGCTGTACGGCCGTGCGGCCTTCGATCTGCCCGCGAACAACCACGGCCTGAGGGTCGGCGCCGCCGTCTCGTCCAGCCGCTACGAGCTGGGCAAGGAGTTCGAAGGGCTGGACGCCACCGGCACCGCCCACACGGCGGGGCTCTACGCCACCTATCCGGTGCAGCGCGGCCTGAACTCCAATGTCTGGCTCACCGGTGCGCTCGACTACCGCAAGTTGAAGGACGAGGTCGACTCGACCGACAGCCGCACCCGGAAATCGACGCGCTCCGCGACGCTGGAGGTCTACGGCGACCTGTCGGACGCGCTCGCCGGCGGCGGCTACAGCACCTGGCGGGTGACCGGTGTGCTCGGTGACCTGGGCATCGATTCCGGGGAGGCCCAGGTCGCGGACCAGGCGGGCCCCAGGACGGAAGGCGGCTACCGCAAGCTGCAGCTGGCCCTCACCCGGCTGCAGGCCATCACGCCACGGACCACCGCCTTCGTCGCGCTCTCGGGGCAGGCCGCGAGCAAGAACCTCGACTCGTCCGAGAAATTCGTCATCGGCGGCATCTACGGCATCAGGGCCTACCCGCAGGGCGAAGGAGTCGGAGACGAAGGCTGGATGGCGAATCTCGAAGTGCGCCAGGACTTCACGCAAGGCCTCCAGGGCAGCGTCTTCTATGACCACGGTCACGTGAAGTTCAACCACCGGAGCTACGCCGCCGGCTCGAACGAGCAGACGCTCAAGGGCTACGGCCTGGGCTTGGGCATGCGCTATCAAGCCTTCCACGTGAAAGCCACGGTCGCGTGGCGCAAGGGCCAGGCCGCCTTGACCGCACCCGACCGGCGCCCGCGCGGCTGGATCACCGCGGGCTGGAGCTTCTAGGGCCTGTTAACACGACGGCCCTAGTCCGATGAAACCGAGGAGACGCGCCGATGCCGGAGACGACATCGCGACTGAGGCTGGAGGTCGGCAGCCTGAACGATCGCACCATCGCGGCCGTGCTGACGACCGTGGCCCGGCACCCTCCCTTCCACGCCTATGCCTTCGGCCTGATGGTGCACAACCTGATGAACCAGCTGCGCCACGGCGCCAACGTGATGGCCATACAAAACGGTCAGCTGGTCGCGTATGCCGGCTGGCTGCGGGTGCACCGGGAGTCGGCCCGGCTCTGGCAGGCCGGCGAGCGCAGCATCCCGCCCGAGGACTGGGAGCGGGGCGATGCGGCCATCGTCACCGTGGTCGTGAGCCAGGGACCGGGCTTTCTGGCACCGCTCCTGCGCGGGGTCTCGCATCGGTGCGCCGGCGTGCCGGTGTACCGAATGAGGTGCTTCCAGGATGGCCGGCCCGACATGCGGCGCCCGCCGATTGTCGGCAGACCCCAGGTGTTCGCATGATCGCCACGGCCCAGGAGGCCGGCCGCTTCCTGGACGCCCTGCTGGCTGGGCTCTATCGGCGCGCGGGCGAGCGCGGGGCCGACGCCTGGCCGGGCTTGACGCTGATCGACGATCCGCGGGTCGCACGTGAAGTGCTGGGCCGGCCTGACACCTTCATCAAGAACTATGCCTTCCTTGAAGCCCTGGCTCGCGGGCGTTTTTCGGCCAACCGCTCGCACTGGCGTGAACATGCCGCGCTGACCCGGTCCTGGTACCGGAGCGCCCACCAGGCCATCGCGCCGAGCGACATCAAGGCCATCTACCTGAGCCACCTCGCGGACGGGCCGGACCTCGGCGCCGACACGCTGTTCGAGCGCTTCGTCGCGGCAGCGGTGGAGGTGTTCTCGCGCGTCATCGGCCTGTCGGCACCGCTGCCCTGGGACGTGACGGTGCTGCGGCAGGTGCGCGAGTGGATGAAGATGCGCCAGTGGGTCGACTGGAACGGCTGCGACCCGCCCGCGCTGCACGCGCTGGACACCGAGCTGAGCCGTCTGCGCGGCCGCCTTCGCGACGGCTGGCGCGCCAGCCAGGCGGGACGTGCGGCACTGGCGATGCTGGAGGCCCCCGGCGCGGCCTGGAGGGTTTCGATGCCGCGGAGGAACTGCTGCAGAACCTGCTGGCGTCCAGCGAGACCACCGCCAGCAGCCTGCTCTGGGCGGTGGAAGTGCTCAGCCAGCAAGCGGCACAGCAGGCCGTGCTGGCGCACGACGAAGGCCGTCGCGAGCGTTTCCTGCTCGAAGTGCTGCGCCTGTTCCCGCCCGTGCCCTTCCTGACGCGGCGCTGCGTCGAGGACACCCAGGCGGCGGGCGTCTTCTTCCGCGCGGGCGAAGCACTGGCCGTGTCCGTCATCGGCATGCACTGCCATCCCGACCACTGGCGTTCACCGCGGCAGTTCGACGCCGCACGGCCGGAGTTCGATGCGTCACCGCCGCCCGTCGCCTTCCTGCCGTTCTCTCGCGGTGAGCGGGTGTGTGCCGGCCTGCGACTGGCCAAGGTCGAGCTGGATCAGGGCCTGGCCGCTTTTCTCGAGCTGCGCCGGGTGCGGCCGGGACCGATGCCGACCGGCTTCGAGTACGGGCTCTCGTCCCGCCCCCGCACGTCCCTGGTCGCCAGCCGGGTGAGCGGCGCGAACGACGCGGACGGACGACCGACCGCCGGTGGCGCGATTTTTCTTTCTCCAAGAAAGGACATCCCATGACCACCACCACCCCGAGCGGCCTGCAGATCCACCACGTGCAGCCGGGTTCCCGGTGTTCCCCGTTGGCAGCGGCTTAACTCAGGGCCCGGATCGTGCGATGCGGCGGCCCTGAAGCAAGGCCAGCACTTGCGAGAACGGGAACGCGAGCTGGCTGTAGTCGTAGTTCTGCCCAGGCTCCAGCGCCGCGGCGGTAATGTTCATGTAGCGGCCCCTGGCATGCTGCGAAGGGTAGGCATCCAAGGCAGTCCACCTGTCGCAAACCAGGCAGGGAATCTCCTCGAAAAAGCGTTCGACACGCGCAGCGTCCGCGCGACCGATCTTGAATTTGGGGTCGATCAAGGAGTCGATCTCGAACTGAAAGTATGCGACGCCCGCGTCCATCAGCCGCTTGAAGTAGTCGACGTGCTTCAGGTAGGACAGATCGTCTTTCATCAGGAAATACCCGCTCGCAATCTTCGGCTGCGGCACCTCGCGCAACCACTGCAACTCCTGTTCGTGTGCCGTCTTCTTCTCGGGGTCTACCGGCAAGACCTCAAGGAAATCGATTCCGTGGTCGTCGAGCACCCGACGCATCTGCACGGCGGTATATCCGCTATCGGCATCGAATGAGAGCGCGGTGCGCCGCTCGATGCTGTCCACGATGGCCCGTAGCTGCCCCTCATCGATCCGGCCCCGTCGGGGTTCGTGCGCAGCGGCCAAGCAGCAGCCGAGCACATCGACGCCGGCGTCGGCAAGCTTCGTCGCCTGGTCGACCGACGTGACCTGGTTGATCTTACGCATTTGCAACCTCATCTTCTTCCACACGCATTGAAGGATCGCATCCACGATCCGCTCTCCTGTCGGCGGCCGATGTCGTTCAGTACCGCCTCAACTGCTCTTGCCCCGCCGCGCCTTTCAGCGCTGCGCAGTATCCGATAGATCAACTCGTCGTTTGCGGCACTGTGAATGTGCCTGCCTGCATGGTAGGTGCCTCGCGCCCGCGCTGCCGCTCTGCCGGGATGCGCGACCTGCGCGACCTGGCTCGAGGCGGTTCCCCACAAGCGGGCGCCGTTCGCGGCATCGTCCACCGTGAGACCGTTGCGGACGAGCAGCTGTCGAGTCAAGTTGGCGCTAGGATTGTTCTGCTGCACGATATGGTGCGCCGTTTGGCCTGCAACAAGCGGCCTGCCGGCTCCGGTGAGCGCCCTCGCCAGATGGTAGGTCTGCGACAGGCCCAGCGGGTCCACCCAGACCAGCGGGTTGCCCGTGTACTCGTAAAGGTTGTCGCCGGCATCCAGCAGCAAGGGATCGACCGAGACGTAGCTGCCGATGTGAGCGTCATAGTAGCGGTGCCGGTTGTAGTGCAGGCCAGTCTCGACATCGTGGTACTGTCCCTGGAACCTCAGCTGGTTCTCCAGTTGCTGCCGATGCAAGGTTTTGAGTCCACCCCACACGGAGAAGTTGGCGGCCCAAACGACGGCACCTTCTGCGTCGGTGATGCGTGTGGGACAGCCATTCGGATCATTGTGGTAGTGGAAGATCCGGCCGTCGCTCGTGCCGTTCTCGGCGTGCCGCTCTAACCGCGCCAGCGGCACAAAGCTGTCGGGGTAGTAGAGATACTCTCGTGCCTGACCCCAAGCCGAGCTCTCCACCGGCTTGGAGACAAGGTCAACGTCCCTCGTTGTCGAAGTCTCCGGCGCTGTAGGGCCAGGAAGTGAAACCGCCACCTCTGCAACCTGCGTTTCCCCGTCCCAGCCGAAGCAGATGCGCGTGTTGCCTGTCTGCTTGAACACGCGCCGCCCCAAGGGATCGTAGCTGTAGCTCGTTTCGACCCCGTTCTTCTCACTGTGCACCAGCCGCTGGTTCGCGTCCCACGCCAAGGTGATCGTGTTCCCCTCTTCATCCGGTGTTCCGAGGCGACCCTCCGCGATGCGTTCAACGAGATTGCCTGCGCGGTCGAAGCGGTAGCGAACCCCATCGTGATAGCCGTCACGCCTCCACTCGCCCGACCTCTCCCCTTCCCTCACCAGCTGTTGAGCACGCTGCTCCACGGCGTGTGTGAGCATCCGGTCCCCCGCTGGATCGTGATAGAACCGTGTCAGCTTGTCCTGCGTATCGATGTGCGCCACGATCCGTCCCAGCGGGTCGTAGCGGTAGCGGTCGACGCCGTAATGGCTGTCGTGGCGCTGTGTCAGGTTGCCAGCCGGGTCGTACTCGTACTGTGTGTGGAACAGCCACTCGGCGTCGCGCCTGACACCCTGGACAGTCGGTCGACCCAGCTCGTCGTACTTGAAGTGCCGCTGCAGCGCCGCCCCCAGCGTCTCCTTGCGCACCTGCCCGGCCGGGTCGCGCTCGATGGTGATCGGCAGATCGTCGTTGATCTGAATCGTCGCCGCAAGTCCGAGCAGGTCGTACCCATAGAGGACCGTGTTGCCGGTGCTGGTCTCCCGCTTGATCCGGTTGCCCACTTCATCGAAACTGTTCCTGACGATAAATGTTCCCTGCCTTTCTTCCAGCAGCTTTCCCTCGGCGTCAAACCGCCGCTGCACTGTCACATGCGGGTTGGTGCAACCGATAAGATTGCCGTTGGGGTCAAAGTCGAAGGTCTCCTCAAAGACATTTCCGGCTTGCTGAGGAGACATGAAAGCTTTGCGGCGGATACGGCCGAGCTTGTCCGTCGTAAAGGCTATGACCCGCCCGAGCGGATCGCAGCGCTGCCGGAGATGCCCCACAGCGTCGAAGCTGTAAGTGGTGGTTTGCCCCCAGTAGTCCGTCTCCTCGACCACTTGTCCCAGCGCGTCACGCCTGAGCCGATAGGTCTCGCCTCTTTGATTGCTCACCCCGATAAGTTGCTCTTCGGTGTCATAGTGGTACTCCACCACGGTTCCATCGGGCCGGTGATGCTTCCTGAGCAGGCCTTGCCCGCAATACTCGAAGTGGGACTGTGCTCCGTTCTCATCCTCGCAGTGCGTCAGTGCATCCTGGGCGTCATAGGTGTAACGGATGCACTTTCCATCCGGCAGTTCTTCTTCGAGCAACCTACTTTTACGGTCGTATCGATACCGGACTGTGCGCTCCAGCGGGTCAGTGCGAGCCATCACGTTGCCCAGTTCGTCCCACTGCAAACGGGTGATGTTGCCAAGCGCATCCACCAAGGCCACCAGACAGCCCATCCTGTCGAAGGTGAACTTCGTCGTGGCTTGGCGCGCGTCGGTCACGCTGACAGGCAGGCCTGCATCGTTGTACTCGTACGTCGTGGTGGCGCCGAGCGGACTCGTGTGCCGAACCAGCAAGCCGCGCTCATCCCAGGCCTGCTGCCAGTGAGCGCCGTTGAAATCGGTGATTGTGGTGCGCTTGTTGTTGGCGTCGACCTCGATGGCGATCGTGCTGCCATCCGGGCGCGTGAGCCTGAGCAGATTGCCGCGTTCGTCATAGCCATACTCCGTGCGGAGGTTGGCTGCATCGACGATGGCGGCGGTCCGTCCCGCCGCGTCGTACTCGAAGATCGTGCGCCCGCCCAACGGATCGATCTCCAGGATGGGTAGCCCTTGCTCGTCGCATTGCACGGTGGACATGTGCCCCAGCGAATCAGTGATGCGCGTCTCCCGAATTGAGGGCCAATAGGCGAAGCGATAGTCATATAGACCTCCGTCGCCCCATGCGTGCACCACCTGCCAACTCTCTCGCGTTGTGTCGTACTCGTAGTAGAACGAAAGGTTGGCGCGATTGGTGTGCCGCACCATGTGCCGGCGGTCGTATGCAAAACAGTAGGGGTTGCCAAGCGCATCACGAACGGCTACGAGGTCCCCACCCGGATCATGCTCGTACTCGACGAAGGTATGCGTGACTCCGACATCCGGTGCGGAGAACCAAAGCCGGCAGATCAGTCCGTCGCAGTGATCGACCATGAGCTTCCGCCCACTTGATTCTCGGATGGCCCGGAGTTGCCCCTCGATGCGCTGGTACTCCAGCCAGTTGCCACACAGGTCACTGACTTTCCCGACGGGGCATTCCAGCGATCTTTCGTCGGGCGCCGTCAGCAGTGCTTTCGGAAAGTGATAGATTCGATCGCTTTTGGTCCGCACCCTGAACTCGTCACCGTGATCGCTCAGCAGTGCCCCGTTCATCAGTTCCAGTACGGCGGCCGTGTCGCCTTGCGCGGCGGGCAAGTGCGGGAACAGTCCCATGCCTTCGCCTGAGTGCAGGAACATCACGCTCCCGTCCTCGCGGTCGATCTCAAGGCGTGAATCCGCCGGGCTCTCCCACCCGTAGCCGCAGGCACCTTGGCGGCGACGATTGGAACTGTAAGACCGCACCCACTCGATCGGGATCCGCCCCTGCAGCGTGAAGTCCACCTGCTCGACGACCACCTCCCCGGTCAGGATGTTCACCGGCTCCGCCCTGAGCACCTTGCACTTCAGGAAGCCCGGGTCCATGTTCTTGAAGGTCTTCTGCCGAAACTGCTTGAAGCGGTCGCCCAGGTTCTTGGCGAACTTCGACTTCCTTAGTTTGCCCAACCCGGCGAAAGCGCCCTTGGCCGCCATCCCCATCATCGAGATCGTCGGCGCCCCGCCGACCTTTACGTTCGCCGGGATCGCGAGGTTGAAGGTGGTGGGTAACAGGTTGGGCGGCGAGATGCGCTTCTTCTTGGGCCGCGGCGGGCTCGGAATGCCGAAAACCTGGCAGCCCAGCACCGGCAACGCCAGATAGGACAAAGGATCGCCGTCGGCCACCACCGTGGAACTGCCCATGAAGAGTTCGTCTTCCCTGTCCGGTAGCGGCACCGCCGGGGCGAACGGAAAGCCGGGCGGGATGTGCACGACGATCGCTCCGGTGCCCGCCGTCGCGCGCTTCATGCCCATCACCGAGACCGTCGCGCCGATGATCGGCACGTAGTCGAAAGGATCAAAAATGACCGAGAAATGGGGCGTCGGCAGCGGCACCGGCGAAGGCGACGGCGGCACAAGACACAGGTGGATGTCGATGCCTAGCTGCGGATCGCCGTGTTTCGCCGAGGGCATCATGCTGCCGGCCCTCCTGCTTCTCCCGGCCGTGCTGCTGCCTTGATGATGTTGTGCATCGAGTCGTCCCACTGGCAGTAGGCGCCGCTCAACTCAAAGCTGCTGCTCGCAATGTCTCCATGCCTGTCGAACACCTGCTTGAGGATGGCGGGCGCCTTCATCTTCTGAAAGATGCAGCAGTTCGCCGCACCGTATGGCGGTTTTTGTCTTTGATGGGTATAGCTTGCAAAAGCGCCTGGCACCCTCCCTAGATTGCATGAAGGTGCATCCATTCGTTGCCGACCCAAGGAAGGCTGACAAGGACAAGGAGGAGCACGCCGCCGGTTTGGTACGGCAAGCGCGGCCATGAGGCATCTGCCGACCAAAAAGCCAAGTGGCATGATCGCGGTTTTCCCTAGAAAGGACCTCCCATGACCACCACCACCCCCAGCGGCCTGCAAATCGACGACGTGCAACCGGGCTCCGGCGCGGAGGCCAAGGCCGGCCGCAGCGTGCGGGTGCACTACACGGGCTGGCTGCACGACCCGGCGGCACCCAACGGCCGCGGCCGCAAGTTCGATTCGAGCAAGGACCGCAACGATCCCTTCGAGTTTTCGCTCGGCGCCGGCATGGTGATCCGTGGCTGGGACGAAGGTGTGCAGGGCATGAAGGAAGGCGGCACCCGGGTGCTGACCATCCCGGCCGAACTCGGCTACGGTGCGCGCGGCGCCGGCGGCGTCATCCCGCCCAATGCGACGCTGGTCTTCGAAGTGGAACTGCTGAAGGCCTGAAGCGGTCGGCCGGCTGCCGGCTCAGCCCGGCAGCGGCAAGGCGCTGGTGCACTTGATCTCGTCCAGGCAGACGCTGGAGCGCACGCCCGTGACGCCTGGCAGTTGCATCAGCGTGTCCATCAAAAAGTTCGAGAGCGACTTCAGGTCGCGCTCGATCACCTTGATCACGTAGTCGAAGTCGCCGGTCACCGAGTAGCACTCCAGCACCTGCGGCAGGTCGGCGATCAAGTCCTTGAACTTCGGCAGTTCGCGGATGTGGCCCTTCTCCATCGACACATGGATGAAGGCAATCACGTTGAGCCCCAGGCTGGCCGGGTTGAGACGCGTCTCGTAGCGGGTGATCACGCCCGCCTCCTCCAGCCGGCGGTGGCGGCGCAGGACCTGCGCTGCCGACATGCTGACCTGCTCGGCCAGCTCCAGATTGGAAGCGCGTCCGTGTTCCTGTAGAAAGGCCAGGATCTTGCGGTCGGTGCGGTCCAGGTCGGTCTCGTACAAGTTTCTCTCCTCCAATCATGATCCAAGGAAATTTTATCTCCCAACCAAGGGTTCACCCGGATCCTGATCGCGAACTAATTGTCCGGGCCCGACCCTAGAGTTATGCTTCTTCAGCGGCTGCCCTTCAGCTGCAGACCGAGCAGTTCCGTGGCCTCCCGGCCCAGCGACCGCGCTGCCAGGTTTTGCGCGCAAGGCACCCGCCGGCGCAACTTAATTTCTTCGCCCGTTCGCATGTCGCCGGACCGGCCCGACCGAATCCTCACCTTCTGCCTGGAGCCACGCCATGAGCACCACCGACCTGTTCGACAACCCGATGGGACTGATGGGCTTCGAGTTCGTCGAGTTCGCCTCGCCGACGCCGAACGTGCTCGAGCCCCTGTTCGAGACCATGGGCTTCACCCTGGTCGCCAAACACCGCTCCAAGAACGTGTTGCTGTACCGCCAGGGCGGCATCAACTTCATCGTCAACAACGAGCCCAAGAGCATTGCCTCCTACTTCGCCGCCGAGCACGGCCCCTCGGCTTGCGGCATGGCCTTCCGCGTCAAGGACGCGCACAAGGCCTATGCGCGCGCACTGGAGCTCGGCGCGCAGCCGGTGGACATTCCGACCGGCCCGATGGAGCTCCGCCTGCCGGCGATCAAGGGCATCGGCGGTGCGCCGCTCTACCTGATCGACCGCTTCGAGGAAGGCCGGTCGATCTATGACATCGACTTCGAGTTCATCGAGGGCGTGGACCGCCACCCGATGGGCGCCGGCCTGAAGCTGATCGACCACCTGACGCACAACGTCTACCGTGGCCGCATGAGCTACTGGGCGGGCTTCTACGAGCGGCTGTTCAACTTCCGCGAGATCCGCTACTTCGACATCAAGGGCGAGTACACCGGCCTGACCTCCAGGGCGATGACCGCGCCGGACAACCTGATCCGCATCCCGCTCAACGAGGAATCGTCCAAGGGCTCGGGCCAGATCGAGGAATTCCTGATGCAGTTCAGCGGCGAGGGCATCCAGCACGTCGCGCTGCTGACCGACGACCTCATCAAGACCTGGGACATGCTGAAGAAGTCGGGCGTGTCCTTCATGAAGGCACCGCCGGCGACCTACTACGAGATGCTCGAAGGCCGCCTGCCCTGCCACGGCGAGCCGGTCGGCGAACTGCAGGCGCGCGGCATCCTGCTCGACGGCGCGAGCGGCCCCGAGGGCCGGCGCCTGCTGCTGCAGATCTTCTCGACCACGGTCCTTGGTCCGGTGTTTTTCGAGTTCATCCAGCGCAAGGGCGACGACGGCTTCGGCGAGGGCAACTTCAAGGCCTTGTTCGAGTCCATCGAGCGCGACCAGGTACAGCGCGGCGTGCTGAAGGTCGCCTGAGGCGCCCGACGACGGCCGGCGTGCACAAGTTCACGGAAACGGTGCGAGAAACGCGTGCGCGGCTGTCGCCATCCTGTCGCGGTCGCTGACCCGGTACATGCCCTCGAGCGCATCGCGTCCACTTGAGGTACAACCGCACTGTCCCGGCGCCGCTTCTCCTTGCAGGTCCGGCCACCGGCCGCCCGGGCGACGCCGATGCGGGGGTGATGCATGAGACCGCTCGATGCTGAGATCCTGAACGCAACCGCCCTGGTGGTCGATGCAAACGCGACCTCGCGCAGCGTGCTGGTGTCCATGCTGCGCGAGTGCGGCATCTCCAAGATCACCCAGACGCCGCGCGCGCTGGAGGCCCGCAAGGTGCTGGAACTGCGCCGCTTCGACATCGTCGTCTGCGAGTACCACTTCCCCGACGAGCCCATGACCGGGCAGGACCTGCTCGACGACCTGCGCCTGGCCAACGTACTGCCGCTGTCCAGCGTGGTCGTGATGATCTCCAGCGAGGCCGGCTACGCCCACGTCGCCGAGGCTGCCGAGGCCGCGCTCGACGCCTACCTGATCAAGCCCCACACCGAGCAGGCCTTGCGCGAGCGGCTGGTGCAGGCACGCCTGCGCAAGCGCTCGCTGCAGGAGATCATCCGGCTGGTCGAGAACGACGACTTCCTCGCCGCCGCCGAGCTGTGCCAGGCCCGCTTCGAAACCCACGGCCCCTACTGGGTGCATGCCGCCCGCATCGGCGCCGAGCTGTGGCTGCGGCTGGCCAAGCCGCATGCGGCGCAGAAGATGTTCGAGGCCATCATGCAGGTGCGCGCCCTGCCCTGGGCCCGTCTCGGCGTGGCGCGCACCCAGTACGAGGCCGGCGGCGCCCAGCTGGCACGCCGCACCTTGGAGAGCCTGCTCGAGGAGCAGCCGGGGTATGCCGACGCCTACGACGTGATGGGACGGGTGCTGCTGGACCAGGGCGAGCCCGACCAGGCCATCGAAGCGCTGCGCCGGGCGGCCGGCCTGACGCCGGGCTGCGTCGGGCGGCTGGTCAAGCTCGGACTGCTGGCCTTCTACTACGGCAACGCCAAGGAAGCCACCGACGCGCTGCAGAAAGCCAGCCGGCTCGGCCTGCAATCCAAGGTCTTCGATCTGCAGGGGCTGGTGCTGCTGGGGGCGCTGCAATTCGATGCCGGAGACGGCCGTGCCCTGTCCCGTTCGCTCGACAGCATGGCCTTCGCGCGCCAGCAAGCGCCCGAGAGCCCGCGCCTGCGCCGTTTCGAGGACGTGCTCAATGCGCTGGTGCAACTGCAGCAGCGCAGCGTGCCGGAAGCCATCGCCGTCATCCGGCGGCTGCTGAGCGAGGTGCAGGCGCCCAACTTTGAATTCGAGGCCGCCTGCAACCTGCTGATGCTGCTCTCCCGCCTGCACCTCCAGGAGCTGAGGCTGGAGGAGGCCGAGCACAACGTCGGCATCATCGGGCGGCGTTTCGCCGTCTCACGCATCACGCTCGAGCTGCTGGTCCGTTCGGTGCAGGGGCAGGCCGGATTCGAGCGGGCCCTGCAGCAGGCCTATGGAGAAATCACGGCGGCGGCCGAGGAGGCGGTCTCCCACACCGTCGAGGGCCAGCCGCAGGAAGCGGTGCGTCTGCTGCTCGAACATGCGCAGAGGACCTTCAACGCCAAGCTCATCGACCTCGCGACCCACACGCTCGAGCGGCATCGACAGACCATCGACGACGCGGCGGCCCTGGGCGAGCAGGCCAACGAACTGCACCGCCGCTATCGCAGCTACGGCACGCAAGTGCATTTGAGCCGGGCCGACGACCCGCGCACGATGGCCTCGGCCGCGCGCAGCCGCTGAAACCCCCGGCGCGGCATCCGGGCCGGCGAGAGATATTCCCGGGCCACCGCGTCCGCAGCGGCCCGCGGCTCGGCTACACTGTCGCCCGTCATTGGGGAGTAGCTGCCCTCCGAATGCGAGAGGGGCCGGCGTCAACAGACTTGCCCACCTGTGGGCATGGCGCCGGCGGTTGCCGACTTTGCGAGACCTTTGACTGCACTGCTTTCGCGTGGGCCGGGAAAGCGGTGTGGTCGATCGTCCATCGCCGGCCCCAGGCTTTCCATGCAGTCCTTCCTCGTTTCCACCGGTGTGGTGGCGCTCGCCGAAATCGGCGACAAGACCCAGTTGCTGGCCTTCATCCTGGCCGCCAAGTTCCGCCGGCCGCTGCCCATCGTGCTGGGCATCCTCGCCGCCACCCTGCTCAACCACGCGGCTGCCGGAGCACTCGGCGCCTGGATCACCTCGCTGCTGGGTCCGACCGCACTGCGCTGGGGCCTGGGCCTGTCCTTCATCGCGATGGCCCTGTGGACCCTGGTGCCCGACCAGTTCGACGAAGCCGATGCGCGGCTGGCGCGCCACGGGGTTTTCGTGACCACCTTTATCGCGTTTTTCATGGCCGAGATGGGCGACAAGACGCAGATCGCGACGATCGCGCTGGCCGCGCAATACCAGGCAATGCTCGCGGTGGTGGCCGGTACCACCCTGGGCATGATGGTGGCGAACGTGCCGGCGGTCTATCTCGGCGACCGACTGGCGCATCGTCTGCCCGTGAAGCTGGTGCACGCGGTGGCCGCGCTCATCTTCGCCGTGCTGGGCGTCGCGACGCTGCTCGGGGCGGGCGCCGGCCTCGGCTTCTAGTCAGGGACATGGCCCGGGTCCTGCCCGGCCAGCCCGGGCGGGGCTTTCCCTCTGGAGCGGCCGCCGCGCTGCGGCGATGATGGGCGGCGCTGCCCGCGAGGGTGCCGACACAGTCCACGCCGCGTGACCCTGCCCGACCTTTCCTCACCGCTGCACCTCGGCGCCATGCCGGCGGCCGCCACCGATGCCGGCGTGCAGGCCACGCTGCGCCAGGGCCGCTGGTTCGCGCAGTTGTCGCCCGAGTTCCAGGCCGGCTTGCTGGAGCACGCCTTGCTGCGCCGCCTTGTGCCTGGCGAACGGCTGTTCCTGCGCGGCGATCCGCCCTGCGGGCTCTACGCGGTGCTCGAAGGCGCCATGCGTATCTCGGGTGTGAGCGGTGTGACCGGAGCCTGCGACCTCGGCAAGGAAGCACTGCTGGCGATGGTGGAGCCGCCCTCGTGGTTCGGCGAGATCGCGGTGTTCGATGGCCAGCCGCGCACCCACGACGCGGTGGCTGATGCCGCCACCTGGCTGCTGCAGGTGCCCCAGGGTGCCCTGCTCGCGCTGCTGGAGGTGCGACCGGCGTTCTGGCGCGAGCTGGGCGGCTTGCTGTGCCACAAGCTGAGGCTGGCCTTCGTCACGCTGGAGGACATGGCACTGCTGCCGGCGCCGACACGGCTGGCGCGGCGCCTGCTGCGCATCGCCGAAGGCGAGGAGGCGCAGTCGGTGGCTCCGGCCGCTGCCGGGCCACGGGCGATCCGGCTGTCGCAGCAGCAGCTCTCGCGCATGCTCTCGCTGACGCGCCAGACCACCAATCAGATCCTGCGCGAGCTGCAGAAGCAAGGCATCGTGCGCATCGACCGCGGTCGCATCGAGGTGCTGGATCTGCGAAGGCTCGGCGACTGGCCGTCGTCACCGGGCGGCTGAGGCCGCCGGGCGGCTCTTTTCAGGCCGTGCGTGCGCCGCGGGAGGCGCCGTGCGTCTTGCCGGCGCGCGTTTCGATCGCGTCGCGCAGCTCGGTGCACAGGCCCAAGGCGAACAGCCATTCGGCGACCACGAACAGCGGGCCGATCAACAAGCCCATCAGGTCGTCGACGAAGGCCGGCTTGCGGCCCTCGAAGTAGTGGCCGACGAACTGGAACACCCAGCCGACCACAAACAGGCCCAGCCCGAGGCCCAGCCAGGCGGGTGTCGCCAGGCCGGCGATCGCGCTGCCCGCGACCAGCGCCAGGCCGTTGAAGGCCAGCATCGCGCTGCCCAGGCGCAGGTCCAGCTTCAGGTAGTACAGCACCAGCACCCCGGTGATCAGGGCCGCGAGCGAGACCTGGCCCAGCGGCGTCGGGAACTGCAGACGCGCCAGCAGCGCGGTGATTGCCACGACGATCATCGGCACGCCGATGAAGTGGGTCGCGATGTTGCGTGTGTCGCGGTGGTAGGCCGCGTAGCCGGACAGCTGCTCGAGGGCGGTTTTCATGGCGTGCTCCGCTGGGGTGGAGACCTCATGATGGGCCGCCGCCCCGGTGCGCAGTGTCTGCTATCCGACATCGGGTCCCATGGTTTACCCGCAGGGGTGGTGCAGGCCGCCCCTGGGGCTTCAAAACTTGGGGATGCGCAGCGTCTTGCTGATCATCGCGGTCCCGGACAGCCCGAACAGCAGGGCCAGCGGATGCAGCTGCCACGGCCCCACGGCCCACACGCCGCCGAACAGCTCGGCGCCCAGGGCGCCCTGGCCGGCACAGACGGCCAGCACGCCGGTGAGCAGCAGGCTGGTCGGGATGGGCGTGCCTTCGAAATAGGCCACCTTGTCGCTGCCCGCCGAAAGGGTCTCCGCCGTGACGTTGAAGCGGGCCAGCCGGCTCACGCCGCAGCAGACGAAGTAGATCAGCAGCAGCACGTCCCAGCCGCCCTGCAAGCCGGCCGCGAAACCCAGCGCTGCCGGGCCGACGCCGAAGGACACGATGTCGGCCAGCGAGTCGAGTTCGCGCCCGAGCGCCGAATGCGCATTGCGCCAGCGCGCGATGCGACCGTCCAGCACGTCGAAGACCAGGGCCGCCGGCCCGAGCGCCAGTGCCAGCCAGAGCTGCGACAGCGACTGGCTGGCCATGTAGCTCATCGCCAGGAACACCGAGGCCGTGCCGCAGGCGGCATTGGCCAGGGTGAAAAAGTCCGCCAGGTGAAAGCCGCGGATCATGGAGAAATGCCGCGCGGGGGGTTTGCCAGAGCTCATGTGTTCCTCGTTGTTCTCTACAGCGCCGTGGCGGCATGGTAGCGCGGCGCGAAGCACGGCCAGTCACCCCCCATTGAGTAACAGCCGGCGAATGAGACGGGGGCCTGAAGACATCTTGTTTCTCAACGGACTCACTCGAAACCTGTCGCAGGTGTCGAATCCGGCCGTCGTTTGCACGGCGACAAGCTCCAGGCAACTGGCTGATCCTGCAGTTGCTTATCGCCCAGCAGGCTCGCACAGTGCGCTCCCCGGGGGACTTGGCGGACGTCATGAGCCCCGCCCGGCCGCCCGAAGGGGCTCGCACCGCAGTGCGCAGCACGGAGGTCACCCAATGAGCCCCGCCCGGCCGCCCGAAGGGGCTCGCACCGCAGTGCGCAGCACGGAGGTCACCCAATGAGCCCCGCCCGGCCGCCCGAAGGGGCTCGCACCGCAGTGCGCAGCACGGAGGTCACCCAATGAGCCCCGCCCGGCCGCCCGAAGGGGCTCGTACCGCAGTGCGCAGCACGGAGGTCACCCAATGAGCCCCGCCCGGCCGCTCGAAGGGGCTCGTACCGCAGTGCGCAGCACGGAGGTCACCCGAATCGAGCCCCGCCCGGCGCCCGAAGGGGCTCGTACCGCAGTGCGCAGCACGGAGGT
>NZ_JAPFBW010000012.1 GCF_026153205.1 Aquabacterium sp. A7-Y
TGGCAGCTCCCGGTTCTCGGCGCCGCGCCCGCGTCAGCCGGCGAGGCCGTAGCGTTCCATCAAGGCCTGTTGCGCACTCGGTCCGTCGGTCTGCAGGCGCTCGTAGTGACCGTCGGGCTGCAGGGTCCAGGCGTCGCGTGCGTCGTGCAGATAGGGCACCAGGCACTCGTCGACGACACGCTGGCGCAGCCGCGCATTGCGCACCGGCCAGGCGATCTCGATGCGCCGGAACATGTTGCGGCTCATCCAGTCGGCGCTCGACAGGTAGAGCGCCTCGTCGTCCTCGCCGTCGCCCCAGCAGAAATACGCCACCCGCGAATGTTCGAGAAAGCGGCCCACCACCGAGCGGATGCGGATGCGCTCGGTATAGCCGGGCACCCCGGGCGGCAGCATGCAGGCGCCCGCACGATGAGGTCGATGTCGGCCCCGTGCTGGGCGGCTCGCACCAGCGCCTCGATCATCGGCACGTCGGTCAGCGCGTTGACCTTGATGACGATGCGCGCCCGCCGGCCCGCGGCGGCCGCCTCGGCGACCTGGTCGACGTGACGCACCATCTGCTTGTGCAAGGTGAAAGGCGCCAGCTGCATGTGGCGCGGCATGCGCACCCGGGTGAGGCTGGCAAGCTGCTGGAACACCGTGTCGGCGTCGGCGGTCAGCTCGGCATCGGTCGTCAGATAGCCGACGTCCGTGTACAGGCGAGCCGTGCGCGGGTTGTAGTTGCCGGTCGAGAAGTGGGCATAACGGCGCAACATCGGCCCACGCGAGCCGCTTTCGCGGCGCGTCACCAGCAACAGCTTGGCGTGGGTCTTGAGGCCGACGATGCCGTAGACCACCTGGGCCCCCACCGCCTCGAGCTGCTCGGCCCAGTTGATGTTGGCTTCCTCGTCGAAGCGCGCCTTGAGCTCGACCACTGCCATCACTTCCTTGCCGCGGCGAGCGGCCTCGATCAGCAGGTCCATCAGGACCGACTCGGTGCCGGTGCGGTAGATGGTCTGCTTGATGGCCAGCACCTCGGGATCGTGCACCGCCTCCCGCAGGAACTGCACCACCGGCTCGAAGGATTCGAAGGGATGGTGCAGCAGCACGTCGCCCTGCTTGAGGCGCTCGAAGATGGACAGGTTGCGCGGCAGGCTGGCCGGCCAGCTCGGCTCATAGGGCGGAAAGCGCAGCCCGGGGGCGTCGGCCTGGTCGATCAGCTGGTTCAATCGCACCAGGTTGACCGGCCCGTTGGCGCGGTACAGCGCAGCCTCCGGCAGGCCGAACTGGTGCAGCAGGAAGGCCGCCAGCTCCGGCGGACAGGTGCTCACCACCTCGAGCCGGATGGCCTGGCCGAAGTGCCGCGTGCTCAGCGAGGTGCGCAGCGCCTGGCGCAGGTTGGTGACGTCCTGCTCGTCCACCGCGAGGTCGGAGTCGCGGGTCACGCGGAACTGCGAGAAGGCCTCCACCGGCCGGCCCGGGAACAGTTCTTCGAGGTGGGCGCGGATCACGCTGGACAGCAGCACAAAGGCCTGCACCCCCCCGGTGATCGCATCGGGCAGGCGGATCACGCGCGGCAGCACACGCGGCACCTTGACGATGGCGATGGTGTTGTCGCGACCGAAGGCGTCCTTGCCACCCAGCTTGACGATGAAATTGAGTGACTTGTTGGCGACCTGCGGAAAGGGATGCGCCGGGTCGAGCCCGACCGGCACCAGCAGCGGGCGCACCTGGCGCTGGAAAAAGTTCTCCACCCAGCGGCGCTGCGCCTCGTTGCGCTCGGCATGGTTGAGCACCACGATGCCCTCGCGCTGCAGCGCCGGCATCACCTCTTCATTGAAAAGCGCGTACTGCTGGTCGATCAACTGGTGGGCGGCGGTTGCCACGTCCGCCAGGTCGCGCGCCGAGACGCCGCCGTTGGGCTGGCGCGAGGCTTCCAGATAGTCGCCGAAGCGCACCTCGAAAAACTCGTCCAGATTGGAGGAGACGATGCACACGTAGCGCAGGCGCTCCAGCAGGGGCACGTCTTCGCGCCTGGCCTGGGCCAGCACCCGGTAATTGAACTCGAGGATCGCTCGCTCGCGATTCAGCAGTCTCAAGCCGGCGGCTTGCACAGGGACATCGGCCATCATGGAAATTCAGTATATGACCGCCTCATGACAGATCCACGACAAGAAGTCGCTCATTGTTCGAGGCAGGCCCGGCCGCATCCTCGCGGAGGGCCGGGACATGGCACGTCAACGAGGTGGCGCGGGATCCCGGCCGGCCGTGCCGAGACCGCCTGCGCCGCTCAGAGCCCCTGCCGCGTCAGCGCGTCGCGCACGCCGGCGACCTGCCGGCGCGAGACCGCCAGCCACTCGTCGACCCCGTCCAGCCGCACCGCCCAGCCTTCCTTGCCGCCCTCGTCGTCGTCCATCGGGGCCAGCCGACGCTCCAGCGCCCGAACCGCCTTGCGCGCCACCAGCGCGTTGCGATGGATGCGCAGGAAGCGGTCGCCGAGGCGCTCCTCGAGCTCCGACAGAGAGTCGTCCAGCACATAGGTGTGGCGGGCCGTGCGCAAGGTCACGTACTTGAGTTCGGCCTTGAGGTAGAGCACCTCGGTCAGCGGCACCCGGGTCACCCGGCCGCGGTCGTTGACGACAAACACCGGCTCGGGGCCGTCGTCGGTCGCGCCGCTGCGGGCCTTCAGGCGCTCGGCCGCACGCGCGAGTGCCGCCTGCAGGCGCTCCCGGCGCACCGGCTTGGTGAGGTAGTCCACCGCCTCCAGGTCGAAGGCGGTGACCGCGTGCTCGGGGTGAGCCGTCACGAATATCACCGCCGGCGCCTGCGCGTGCGAGCGCAACTGCGCCGCCAGCTGGGTGCCGTCGGCCCCCGGCATCTGGATGTCCAGCAGCAGCACGTCGCAGCTCTGCTGCGTCAGCCAGCTGAGCGCCTGCACGGCGCTGCCGGCCTCGCCCACCACCTCGGCGGCAGGCGCCTCGCACTCCCCCACCAGCGCCCGCAACCGCAGGCGGGCCAGCTCTTCATCGTCAACGATCAACACCCTGAGCATGTGGCCTCCGCTCTTTGACCTTACTTGTGAATATCTTGTCTAGGTTATGCATCAATCCAGCGGCACCACGACGTGGACCCGCCAGGTGTTGCGCTCCGGCCCGGCGGCGAACTGGGCCGCCAGGTCGTGCATCAGGCGCAGGCGCTCCTTGACGTTGCGCAGCGCGATGCCGTGGCCCGGCAAGCCGGGGTGATCCGCCGGCGGCAGCGAGTTGCTGACCGAGATCAAGGCCTGTCCGCGCCGCGTGCCGGTGCGCACCCGCACCCAGCCCCCCTGGGCGGCCGGCTCGATGCCGTGCCGCACCGCATTCTCCACCAGCGGCTGCAGCAGCAGCGGCGGCACGCGGGCCCGGCCGGCGGCCGGATCAATGTCCCAGCTGACCTTCAGTCGCTTGCCGAAGCGGATCTCCTCGATCGCCAGGTAGCGCTGCGCCAGTTCGACCTCCTCGGCCAGTGTGACCGAGCTGCCGGACTCGATCAGCGCGACACGGAACAGCTCGGCGAGGTCCTCGAGCACCGACTCGGCGCGACCCGGATCGATACGCACCAGGGCAATCGCGGTGTTGAGGGTGTTGAACAGAAAGTGCGGCCGGATGCGCGACTGCAGCTCGGCGAGCCGCGCCGCCGTGACGGCCGGCAGCTCGCTGCGCGAGCGCAGCCTGAGCGCGTAGAACAAGGCCGCCGCGAGCGTCGCGCCGCCGGCCAGCGGGCCGATCGGCGGCACCTGCCGGTGCAGCTCCAGCCCCACCAGCCCGGCCTGCCACCAGCCGTAGAAGCCGCACAGCGCGCCCAGTCCCGTCGCCACCAGCCACTGCCCGGGCTCCGACACCCGGGCCAGCGGGCGCTTCAGCATGCAGGCCACCACCAGCCACAGCAGGGTGCCGGGCATCGCGACCGCCGCGCCCTGGGCGAAGGCGAGCAGCCAGGTCCAGACATCCGACGCGACAAAACTGACGCCGATCGCCAGCACCGCGTGCACGAACAGCACCGCCCGCATGACCACGCCCACATGGCAGGCATCGAAAGGCGACAGCGCCAGAGCCGATGCCCCGGCGGCGCCTTGCGCGGCCAGGTGGTCGAAGATGGTCGTCGTCGCGAACTGGCTCGACGTCGACGCGCCGGTGCGACGTGCCGGCGGGGCGGAGCTGGGCAAGCAGGAGTCTCCTAGAATCGGCAGCTGATCCTCGTGACTTCACGAATACCGGCTTGCGCCGATTTTCCAAGACTGCCCCGGCCTCCGGCAAGCGTCTTGCGCTGCGCCCGTCGGCCTCCCAACCACCGCTCATCATGTCTGCCAATCAACTCGACAAGAAATCCCAAGCCTGGTCCGCGCTGTTCTCCGAGCCGATGAGCGAGCTGGTCAAGCGCTACACCGCCAGTGTCTCCTTCGACCGGCGCCTCTGGCGTGCCGACATCGACGGCTCGCTGGCGCACGCGGAAATGCTGGCCGCCCAGGGCGTCATTTCGGCCGCGGACCGCAGCGCCATCGAGCGCGGCATGGCGCAGATCGTCCAGGAGATAGAGTCCGGCGCCTTCGAATGGAAACTCGACCTCGAGGACGTGCACCTCAACATCGAGGCCCGGCTGACACAGCTGGTCGGCGACGCGGGCAAGCGCCTGCACACCGGCCGCTCGCGCAACGACCAGGTCGCCACCGACGTGAGGCTGTGGCTGCGCGGCGAAATCGACCTGATCGGCGGCCTGCTGGCCGACCTCCAGGCCGCCCTGCTCGACCTGGCCGAGAAAAACGCCGACGTCATCCTGCCCGGCTTCACCCACCTGCAGGTGGCCCAGCCGGTGAGCTTCGGCCACCACATGCTGGCTTATGTCGAGATGTTCTCGCGCGACGCCGAGCGCCTGCTCGACGTGCGCCGCCGCGTCAACCGCCTGCCGCTGGGCGCCGCCGCGCTGGCCGGCACCAGCTACCCGCTGGATCGCGAGCGGGTGGCCCGCACCCTGGGCATGGAAGACGTCTGCCAGAACAGCCTGGACGCGGTCAGCGACCGCGACTTCGCGATCGAGTTCAGCGCCGCGGCCTCGCTCGCGATGGTGCACGTCTCGCGCTTCAGCGAGGAGCTGGTGCTGTGGATGAGCCAGAGCTTCGGCTTCATCGACATCGCCGACCGCTTCTGCACCGGCTCGTCCATCATGCCGCAGAAAAAGAACCCGGACGTCCCCGAGCTGGCGCGCGGCAAGACCGGCCGCGTGGTGGGTCACCTGATGGGCCTGATCACGCTGATGAAAGGCCAGCCGCTGGCCTACAACAAGGACAACCAGGAAGACAAGGAGCCGCTCTTCGACACGGTGGACACGCTCAAGGACACCTTGCGCATCTTCGCCGAGATGGTCGGCGGCATCACCGTCAAGGCCGAAGCGATGGAGCGGGCCGCGCTGCGCGGCTACGCCACCGCGACCGACCTGGCCGACTACATGGTCAAGAAGGGCCTGCCCTTCCGCGACGCCCACGAGGTCGTCGCGCATGCCGTGAAGAGCGCGCTGCAGCAGGGTGTGGATCTCTCGGAGCTGCCGCTGTCGACCTTGCAGGGTTTCTCGCCGCTGGTGGGCGAGGACGTCTACGAGGTGCTGTCGCTGCGCGGCTCGCTGAACGCCCGTGACATCCTGGGCGGCACCGCGCCGGCGCAGGTGCGGGCCCAGATCGCCCGGCACCGCGAGCGCCTCGCCGCCCGCTGAAGCCGCGCCCGCGGGTCCGGCTTCAGCGCACGGTGATGTTGAAAGTCGCGATGTCCGCCGCCTTGGCCATGGGGTCGGTGGCGGAGCGGTATTCCACCCGCAGCACCTGGGTGCCGCTGCCGGCCGCCGTGAAGCGGAACATGTCCAGCCCGGGCGCATCGGGGGTGAGCTCGCTGACGTGCTGCGCCTCGCCCTGGGCCTTCATCGCGCCCAGCCGGTCGGGCAGCGCGGCCCAGCGATAGCCGCTGCTCGGCTGGCTGGCCAGCAGCAGCACCACCTGGTCGCCCGCCTTGACCTCGGCGTCGCTGCCGCGATCGGCATAGGTCAGCACCAGCGACGCCGGCGGCACACCCGCCGGCACCCGCACCAGGCTGCGCGGCAGGTGGGCAGGCAGTTCGCGCCCTTCCGGGCTGAGCGCGCGCAGCACCTGAATGCCGTCCTGGCGGAAGGCCCGCATGCGCTCCGGCACGGTGGGATCGAGGTGGATCACGCTGGCCTGGGCGTCCTCGGCGGTGCCGCTGGCCTGCATCCAGCTGCCCGACACGGTGTCGGTGCGCTTCTTGGGGTCGGCGCCACCGAGGAAGGTCTGGCGCAGGCTGTAGCCGCCCGGCGTGCCGGCCGCGGTGGTGTACAGCAGCAAGTCGGTGCGCACGCCCGCGCAGTCGGTGCACGGCAAGGTGCCGACATAGCGGGCCACCGGCACCGCGCCGGGCGGCGGCTGGTGGCCCGCCGCATCGCTGCCGGAACGCCAGGAGGCGCAGCCGGCCAGCGCCAGCGCGGCGAGCAGCACCGGGAGCCGTCGGGGAAGGTTCATGCAGTCCATGGCCTGGGATCCTGAAGGGAGGTTGGGGAATGGAAATCGCGGCGCGTCCGGCTCGGGCCGGGTCCGACGCGTGCCCTGCACCCTAACGACGAAGCCCGGCGGGCGCAAGCCGGCGCCCACCGACAGCCGCACCGCAGTTGTATCGAGCCGCCTTGCCCGGCCCCCGGCAGCCCCGCTCAGTCGCCCATCGGCAGCAGCCGGAACTCCTTGACGATCTCCAGCGTGCAGAGCATATCGGCCAGCGCCCCAGCCCGGCCGGCGCGGTCGGTGCGGATCACCATGCGGTACTCGAAAAATCCGGCCCCGCCGTCGAGCCGGTAGTTGAGGTTGGCGATCGTGAAGCCGTAACGCTTCAGCATGCTGCGCATCTCGTCCTCGTCCATTTTTGCGTCGCGCTGGAAGCGCACCACGAAATTGGCATAAAACTCACTCGGCATGCGGCTCTCGATCCAGCGGAACAGCGAGAGTGTGCCCAAGGTCAGCGCGGTGGCGAGGACGGCCGGGAAATAGAAACCCACGCCCACCAGAGTGCCGATCGCGGCGGTGATCCAGATCGATGCCGCGGTCGTCAGCCCGCGCACCGACAGGCCGTCCTTCATGATGGTGCCGGCGCCGAGGAAACCGATGCCGGTCATGATGCCCTGCGCCATGCGGGTCGGGTCCAGCGTCACGTTGGTGTGCAGCATCTCCGGCATCCAGCGGTGCTGGTAGACCGTGACCAGCATCAGCAGGCTGGTGGACAGGCACACCAGCCCGTGCGTGCGGAAACCCGCCGGGCGGCCGTGGTAGCTGCGCTCCAGGCCGATCGCCGCGCCGATCGCGAGTGCCGCCACCAGCCGGAAGGTGATGTTCTGGGACGCCGGGTCCGAAATCAGCTCGTGCAGGGTCATGGTTGTGTAGCCCTCCCTTACATCTACCCCGTGTAGAGCAGGCCGCGTGCCAAGCGCCCGCAGCCCAGCGCCATGCCGGATGGTCGGCTGACGCGCGCCCCGGCCGGCACTTCTTACGGCGCCGCCCGGTAAAGCGGACGGCGCCGTGCCGCCCGCCCAGGGGCACAAAAACTGCCCGCAGCCACACACGCTCCCGCCGCGTCCGAAGGAATCCCCATGCAAGCGTTGACCTACCAGGGCCCGCACAAGGTGCGTCTCGAAACCGTGCCCGACCCGGTGCTGCAGGGCACCGACGACATCATCCTGCGTGTCACCGCGACCGCGATCTGCGGCTCCGACCTGCATCTCTACCGGGGCAAGGTGCCGGGCATGGAGCCCGGCGACGTGCTGGGCCACGAGTTCATGGGCATCGTCGAAGAGACCGGCCCCGGCGTCACCCGGCTGAAGCGCGGCGATCGTGTGGTGGTGCCCTTCACGATCGCCTGCGGCGACTGCTTCTTCTGCAGCCGCTCGCTGTTCGCCGCCTGCGAGACCACCAACCCCGGCCGTGGCGCGCTGCTCGCGCCCAAGGGCGTGCGGTCGGGCGCCGGCATGTTCGGCTACAGCCATCTCTATGGCGGCTACGACGGCGGCCAGGCCGAGTTCGTGCGGGTCCCGCGTGCCAACGTGGGGCCATTGCGGGTGCCGGACGACCTGCCGGACGAGCGGGTGCTGTTCCTCTCCGACATCCTGCCCACCGGCTACCAGGCCGCGCTCAACGGCGGCATCGGTCCGGGCAGCAGCGTCGCCATCTTCGGCGCCGGACCGGTGGGCTGCATGGCGGCCGCCTGCGCACGGCTGCTGGGGGCCGAGCGCCTGTTCATGATCGACCATCATGGCGGGCGGCTCGATTTCGCGGCCGCTGCCTACCAGGCGGAGATCCTGAACTTCGACCAGCACGAGGATCCGGCCGCGCTGATCCTGGAAGCGACCGCCGGCCGGGGCGTGGACGCGGCCATCGACGCGGTGGGTTTCGAGGCCAAGGGCAGCACGGTCGAGACCCTGCTGACCAACCTCAAGATCGAAGGCTCGAGCGGCCAGGCGCTGCGCCAGTGCATCGCCGCGACGCGCCGCGGCGGCACGGTGAGCGTGGCCGGGGTGTATGCCGGTCACATCCACGCCTTCCTGTTCGGCGACGCCTTCGAGAAGGGGCTGAGCTTCAAGATGGGCCAGACCCACGTGCAGCGCTACCTGCCCGAATTGCTCGCTCATGTGCAAAGCGGTGCGCTGCGGCCGGAGGACATCATCACCCACCGCCTGCCATTGGCCGACGCCGAGCGCGGCTATGAGATCTTCGCCCGCAAGGAGGAGGACTGCCGCAAGGTGGTGCTGCTGCCGGGCGCCGCTCAAGCCCGGCTGAGCGCGGGATAGCCTGGCGCCCCGGGTTCGACAGGCGACTCGGGCAGCCCAAGCATCGCGCGCAGCCGCATCGCGTCGAAAGGCGCGTGCACCTTGGCGTCGTTGTCGAAGTAGCAGTAGACGTCGCGCGCCGGCAGCGTCTCGGGCGGCTGGTCGGAAATCAGCCGCGCGTCGGCCGGCTGCGATCCCGCGCTCCAGGCCCGGATGCGCTCGGCCCAGCCTTGCAGGGCCGCGTCACCATAGCCGCTGGCGTACAGCTCCTGGTCACCGTGCAGCCGGATGTAGACGAAATCGCTGCACAGGTCCTCGCGCCAGGGCCACTTGCCGGCCGTGTCGGCCACCACCAGCGCAACCCGGTGGCGCCGCAGCATGGCGACAAAGGCCGGGTCCAGGAAACTGTCGTGGCGCACCTCCACCGCATGCCGCAGCGGGCGTGGATGGTCCACCTGCAGGCGCTCGCGCCCGTGCATGAAGGCCTCGCGCCGCGCCGCGATCGCCATCGCCTGCCCGGTGTCGCGCGGCAGACCGGCCAGGAAGGTGTCGAAACGCTCGGGATCGAAACGCATCGTGGGCGGGAACTGCCACAGCAGCGGCCCGAACTTCTCGCGCAGCTCGAACAGGCCGGAGGCGAAAAAGTTGGCGATCGCCACGTCAATGTCCTTGAGCCGGCGCACATGCGTCAGGTAGCGCGGCCCCTTGACGCTGAAGACGAAACCGCGCGGCGTGTCCTCGTACCACTCGGCGTAGTCCTCGGGCCGCTGCAGCGAATAGAAGGAACCGTTGATCTCGATGCTCTGCAGCCGGCGCGACACCCAGCACAGCTCCTGCCGCTGCGCCAGGCCTTCCGGGTAGAACACGCCGCGCCAGGGCTCGTAACGCCAGCCGGAGATGCCGATGTAAATCAGACCGCCCATGCCGCCGTTCAGCAAGAACAGTGCGCGGCGGTCGCGAAGCCGGAAACAGGCCGGACCCGGTGCCGCTGTTCCGGCGACCGCGCCGTCCCCGGCTTCCTAGACTCGCTGTTGCGCGCGCTGGAGCCCCTGCCGGCGCGCTGAAGAAGGACGAGAGACCCAAGATGACCGTTGTTCCCGTGGTACTGAAGCTCGACTGGGAGTCCGGCGAAGGACGCGTCGAGGTCGGCGAGGCGTTTGCCGAAGCGCACGCGCGCTTCCGTCGGGACGTGCTGGCCGACTGGAAGGACGAGATCGAGCGCCTGCTGCAGCAGGCCGAGGACGCGCTCGACCCGCAGCGTGCCGATCAGGAGATCGCCGAGCAGCGCCAGCGCAACCTGCAGCGCCGCCGCCTCTGCGAAGAACTCGGCGGCCAGACGATCAAGCTGGCCGAGCCGCTGGTCAACGGCGACGTGCTGATGCACCTGTCCGACGGACGCAGCGTCGTGCTCTACGCCTACGACGAGGACGTCAAGCTCGAACGGGTCGATCCGCTGCGTGCCCGGCTGCATGCGCAGAAGGCGTGCGCGGGCGATGTCTACGTGCGCGAAGACCCGCCGGAGCGCCCCACCCCGCACCCCGAGGCGGCGCCCGTGCTCGCCAGCTGAGCCCCGCCCGCCGTCGCGCTGTGGCGAACTGAAACAGCGCCGCACGCCGCTGTGCCAGAGCGCGGCAGCGCCGGTCCCGGCCCCTGGTGTTTGCCCTGGCTCCAGCCCCGGAAAGGCCCAACCCGGCGCGCCGAAACGCCGCGGCCGCCTCCTGGCACACCGCTCGCAATAGTCTTCCTCGACGGCCCGGCCGCTCGCGTCCGGGCTGCGCACCGGGGCCACCCGCCCCTATCCCTTTCGAGGAGACACCATGGACATGCTGGAACCCGGCCGTTTCGGCCACGCGGTCAACTTCAAGAAGCGCTACGGCAACTACATCGGCGGACAGTGGGTCGAGCCGGTCGGCGGCCAGTATTTCGAGAACATCACGCCGGTCACCGGCAAGCCCTTCTGTGAGGTGCCGCGCTCGAACGCCGAGGACATCGAGCGCGCCCTGGACGCCGCGCACGCGGCCCGCGCGGCATGGGGTCGCACCTCGCCCGCCGAACGCGCGAACGTGCTCAACCGCATCGCCGACCGGATGGAGCAGAACCTGGAAATGCTGGCGACCGCCGAGACCTGGGACAACGGCAAGCCGATCCGGGAAACCATGGCGGCCGACCTGCCGCTGGCGGTGGACCACTTCCGCTATTTCGCGGCCTGCGTGCGGTCGCAGGAAGGCTCGATCGGCGAGGTCGACCACCAGACCTATGCCTACCACTTCCACGAGCCCCTGGGTGTGGTCGGCCAGATCATCCCCTGGAACTTCCCGCTGCTGATGGCGACCTGGAAGCTGGCGCCGGCGCTGGCCGCCGGCAACTGCGTGGTGCTCAAGCCCGCCGAGCAGACGCCGGTGTCCATCCTGGTCTGGCTGGAGCTGGTGGGCGACCTGCTGCCGCCGGGGGTCGTCAACGTCGTCAACGGCTTCGGGCTGGAGGCGGGCAAGCCGCTGGCATCGAGCCCGCGCATCGCCAAGATCGCCTTCACCGGCGAGACCACCACCGGCCGGCTCATCATGCAGTACGCCAGCCAGAACATCATCCCGGTGACCCTGGAGCTGGGCGGCAAGTCGCCCAACATCTTCTTCGACGACGTCTGCGCGCGCGACGACCGCTTCCTCGACAAGGCCATCGAGGGTTTCGTGATGTTCGCGCTCAACCAGGGTGAGGTCTGCACCTGCCCCTCGCGCGCGCTGATCCAGGCCTCCATCTACGATCGCTTCATGGAACGGGCCCTCAAGCGCGTGGCGGCCATCCGGCAGGGCAACCCGCTGGACAAGAACACGATGATCGGCGCGCAGGCCTCCAGCGAGCAGCTGGAGAAGATCCTCAGCTACCTCGACCTGGGCCGGCAGGAAGGCGCCTCCTGCCTGATCGGCGGCGAGCGCAACGTGCTGTCGGGCGATCTCGAAGGCGGCTACTACATCAAGCCCACCGTCTTCAAGGGCCACAACAAGATGCGCATCTTCCAGGAAGAGATCTTCGGCCCGGTGGTCTCGGTCACCACCTTCGAGGACGAGGAAGAGGCCCTGGCCATCGCCAACGACACGCTCTACGGACTGGGCGCGGGCGTCTGGACGCGCGACATGAACACCGCCTTCCGCATGGGCCGCGCGATCCAGGCCGGCCGGGTCTGGACCAATTGCTACCACGCCTACCCGGCGCATGCGGCCTTCGGCGGCTACAAGCAGTCGGGCATCGGCCGCGAGAACCACAAGATGATGCTCGACCACTACCAGCAGACCAAAAACCTGCTGGTCAGCTACGCCGAGCAGCCGCTGGGTTTCTTCTGAGGGTCCTGGGCGCTGCCGCGGCACCCCACGCCGGGTGCCGCGGCCTGCCCCGAAAGGAAACAGGATGAGCCGTTTCGAAGAGGTCCCGCAAGTCACCGCCAGCACCGCCGCGCTGGCGCTCATCGGCCGTCTGGCGCAGCAGCACGGCGAGCTGATGTTCCACCAGTCGGGCGGCTGCTGCGACGGCAGCGCGCCGATGTGCTACCCGGCCGGCGAGTTCCAGCTCGGCGACCGGGACCGGCTGCTCGGCCGCATCGGCGGCATGCCCTTCTACATCAGCGAGGCCCAGTACGAGTACTGGCGCCACACCCAGCTGATCATCGACGTGGTGCCGGGCCGCGGCGGCATGTTCTCGCTGGAAGGTCCGCTGGGCCTGCGTTTCCTGACCCGCTCGCGCCTCTATGACGAGGCCGAGCTGCAGTGGCTCGCCGATCACGGCCGGCTCTGACACCCCGCCCGCCCACCGCGGGCGGGCCCTCTCCCCCGCTCGGATCGTGCCGCCCCGGTACAGCGCTCGGGGATCACCCTGAGCAGCACTGCACGCTTGTGTGTCAGAACGGGACAGCCCTGCTCCTGTTCGGGAAACAAAACTTTCATCGCTGGATTTGCACCGCCTTTGTGCCTAGCATGGGGACGCCGCGCGCCCGCCGACACGCCGGCGGGACCCACAGTCAGGAGACGCCGCGCAAGCGGAACCACAAGGAGAGGCCGAAGATGCCTACCCGACACGACGGCAGCCCACAAGGCGTACGCCACCAGGCCCGTGCTCCCGGTATGTCCGGCAGCACGTCTTTCCCGGCGCCCGACCCGGAGCACCAGGAGTCCATCACGCGGTCGCACCAACGCTGCGAGGCCCTCGGCCTCAGGCGGCTCGAACGGCCGGATCTGGCGCCGGTCAGCCGGCCCGAGCTGGCGCTCGCCCGCGAGCGCAACCATCGCCTGCTGCAGCACGCGGCGCCGGTGATGGAACAGCTGCTGGAGCAGATCCTCGCGACCCGCAGCATCGTGGTGCTCAGCGATGCCCACGGCACGGTGCTGCACTCGGTCGGGCCGAGCGATTTCCTGGAGCGCGCGGCCCAGGTCGCGCTGGCGCCCGGCGCCGACTGGTCGGAGCAGCACAAGGGCACCAACGCGGTCGGCACGGCCCTGATCACCGAGGCTCCCAGCGTCGTGCACGGCGGCGAGCATTACCTGCAGGCCAACGGCTTCCTGACCTGCTCGGCTGCCCCCATCTTCGACCCGCGCGGCGAATTGCTGGGCGTGCTCGACGTCAGCGGCGACTGCAGCTCCTATCACCCGCATACCCTGGGGCTGGTGAAGATGTCGGTGCGCATGATCGAGAACCGCTGGCTGCGCGAGGACCACCGCAAGGTGCTGAGGCTGCACTTCCACGCGCGCGCCGAGTACATCGACACGCTGATGGAGGGCATCCTCGCGATCGACCGCGATGGCCGGGTGCTGGGCGCCAACCGCAGTGCTCTCGAGCAGCTGGGCGTCAGCGGCGCGGCACTGCGCATGAACACGCTGGTCGGCCTGTTCGGCATCCCCGTGGACGCGCTGGTCGATCACTTCCGCTCGCCCGTCGCCGCGCCGCTGTGCCTGTGCGGCAGCAACGGGCAGCAGGTGTATGTGCGGGCGCGCTTCAACTGGACCGGCTGGGCCCGGCTGCAGGGCGACACGCCGGCCAACGACGGCCCTGTCGATGTGGTGTCGCAGGTCCCGGCGATCGCGGCCGCGCCCGGCAGCGCGATGCCAGCCGCGGCCCACCCCACCGGGCCCGCGGACGAGACCCGGGAGCCGGCCGCCGCGCTGGAGGCGCTGCACAGCGGCGACGCGCAGATGGCCTCGGTGGTCGGCAAGATCCGGCGGGTCCTGGACCGCGGCATTCCGGTGCTCATCCTGGGCGAAACCGGCACCGGCAAGGAACTGCTGGCACGGGCCATCCACCAGGACAGCAGCCGTGCCAGGCGGCCCTTCATCGCGGTCAACTGCGCCTCGCTGCCCGAGGCGCTGATCGAGGCCGAGCTGTTCGGCTACGAGGAAGGCGCCTTCACCGGCGCGCGCCGCAAGGGCGCGCCGGGCAAGATCGTGCAGGCGCACGGCGGCACGCTGTTCCTCGACGAGATCGGCGACATGCCGCTGGCGCTGCAGGCCCGCCTGCTGCGGGTGCTGCAGGAGCGCCAGGTCACGCCGCTGGGCAGCACCCGCTCGGTGGAGGTCGACGTGGCGGTCATCAGCGCGACGCATTGCCGGCTGCAGGAAATGATCCAGCGCCAGGCCTTCCGCGAGGACCTCTACTACCGGCTCAACGGGCTGGCGGTGCGGCTGCCGGCGCTGCGCGAGCGGACCGACCTGATGCGCCTGGTCGAGAAGATCCTGCGCAGCGAATCCAAGGGCCGGGTGCCGCAGCTCGACGCCGAGGTGACCCGGCTGGTGCTGCGTTACCGCTGGCCCGGCAACATCCGGCAGCTCTGCAACGTGCTGCGCACCGCCGCCGTGATGGCGGCCGGCGAAGCCCTGATCACGCGCGCCCACCTGCCGGACGACTTCCTCGACGACGCCCAGCGCGGCGCTGTCGAAGCGCCGTGGGCGCCGCAGGCCCCGACCGAGGAAGAGTGCGGCGCGGCGGGGACGCTGGAGGAACTGGAGCTGCAGGCGATACGGCGCGGCATCGAGGAGGCCGGCGGGAACATCTCGGTGGCCTCGCGGCGGCTCGGCATCAGCCGCAACACCATCTACCGCAAGCTGCGCTGGCGGCAGACGGAAACCAGCTGATCCGCTGAGCTCCGTTCAGCTCAGCGCCGGGCCGGCAGGCCGCGGTAGTGGCCCGTGATCGGGTAGGCGAACAACACGTCCTCCTCCTGCGTGCCGCGGCCGATGTTGTGCAGGACGAGGGGCCGCCCCGCCACCGAGCGCGACGAGACGATGCCGATGTGCGGCAGCCGGCCGGGCAGCTCCCAGGTGACCAGGTCGCCGGCCTGGTAGTCGCCAGGGTCGCCGCTGACCGGCAAGGCGTAACCCTGGCGCCGGAAAAAGACCTGCAGATTGGGCACGCGCCGGTGGTCGATGTTCGGGTCGGGACGTCGCAGGCCCCAACGGCGCGGATAGGCGCTCCAGTTCACCGACATGTCCTCGTGCACCAGGCGCTGCAGGTCCACCCCGAGCCGGCGGTAGGCGCGCACCACCACGTCGGTGCAGACACCGGTGTGATCCGGCACGTCGCCGCCGGGATAGGCGAGGCGGCGGTAGCTGCCGTCGTAGTGGGTGGTGACGCCGATCTGGCGGCGCGCCGCCTCGACCAGGCGCTCAGGGCCGGTGTCGGCCGCCGCCGGGCCGGCCAGGCAGCCGGCGATCAGGCACGCCGCCGCCCATGCTGTCGCGCGGCGGCCGCGTTCAGCGCCGGACCGCGGGGCGCGGAAGCGGCTGGCACGGAAGATCGAAGTCCACATGGTAGTGCTCGTCGTGTCGCACCCAGGCAGGGCGCTGCATGAAGTTGAGCCGCGTCCGCAGTTCAGCGCCGCGCGGCGTCGCGAACAAATGCGGCAGATAGGCGGGGTCGAGGATCACCAGGGCCAGGCGCATGCCCTGCTGCGTGGCCGCCAGGTGCAAGCGGTGCAAGTGCTCGGCCAGTGCTGCGAAGTCGATCTGCAGCTCGCCGTGCCGACCCTCGGCGTCGAACTCGAGGTCGTAGCCGAAGCGTGTCGAGACCTCGGTGGGCAGGAAAACCGCGCGCCCGGCCGCGTCCCGCACCGGCACGAAAAAGTCGACCGACAGGCCGTTCTGGTGGGTCCGGTGCGGGCGGAAGGGCCCGCCGCCGGCAGCGCCGGTCTCACCGTAGACAAAACGCAGCGAGGCATCCTCGGCCTGCAGGGCGGCATACGCTGCTGTCACGACCTCGGCCACCCGGGCGTGCACATAGGTGCGTCCGGCCGGCCCTGCGAGCGGGCTGTAGGCCTGGAAGTTGGGGCCGCGGGCCGGCAGCTGCACGCCGCCTTCCAGCCGTCCGCGTGCGACGCTGCCGAAACACCGGCTGCCTTCGGCCCACGCCGGCACGCCGAGGGCCAGCCCCAGCATCAGGCACAGGGCCGCGATGCCGCAGGGCCCCGAGCGTCGAGACGCCGGCCCCGGTCTCAAGCGATGTCGCCTTGGATTTCGCGAGCGCTGCCGTGGGACGCCAGCGCCTCGGACAAACCGCGCGTGATCTTCACCATGTCGGCATCGGCACGCTGCAAGCCGTAGACCGTGAGCGGGAAGTCCAGCGGCTGCTGCAGGGCCCAGATCTGCTCGTGCTGGTCGGGTGGCAGCAGGCGAGCCGGGTCACCCACCGCGACCCAGCCGATGGGCACGTTCTCGCCCGGCGCCAACCGGCTCCGGAGATGCACCACCGCCCCGATGCGCACCTCGCAGCCGCGCGCGAGGTGGGCTGCATGGAACACCGAGGCGCCGGTCGCGATGAACACCTGGTCTTCAACGGTGCAGCCGACGACATGCGTGTTCGGGCCGACCAGGCAATGGTCGCCCATCATGAGCGAGTGCCGGGCGGTGCTGCGCAGCACCGCGTTTTCCATCACGATGCAGTCGCGGCCCAGCTCGATGGAGCCGCCTTCGGCGATCACCTGCGCGCCGTAGAGGATGCGGCAGCCGGGGCCGATGACCACATCGCCACAGATGCAGGCATTGGGGGCGACCCAGGCGGTCGGGTCGATGCGCGGGGAGTGTCCTGCGTGACTGACAAGCATGCGGCGGCTTTCGAGGTGAAGGAAAAAGATCGCCGCAGCATAGCCGAGCCCGCCCTGCTCGGCCCCCCCCGGCTCAGAGGTGCCGTTCCACCGTGGCGCGCACCTCCGCCAGCCAGGAGGCGCGCAGCTCGGGCGTGCTGCTGGAGACCGGGCCGAACACGCGGCGCTCGAAGCCGGGTACCCCGCACAAGCCGAACACACAGTGCTTCCACAAGCCTTCGAGCGGATTGCCGAACACGGCCACCTCACGCGCCCAGGGCGTGTTGGAGGTATTGAAGACCAGGGCGACGCGGGCCCGCAGCAAGCCGACCGGCTCGCCCTCCGGGCAGACGCCCGGGGGATAGTCATAGGCCAGGCCGGGCCGGAAACAGCGGTCGATCCACCCCTTCAGAATGGCCGGTGGCTGGCCCCACCAGTTGGGGTGGAAGACCAGCACCAGGTCGGCCACCGCGAGGTCGCGGCAGTGGGCCTCGACCAGCTCGTCTGACGAGTCGCGGTTGCCCGCTTCCCCGGTCGGCTGGACCGGATCGAAACCCTCGGCATGCAGGTCGTGCCACAACACCTCGTAGCCCTGCTCGGCGAGCAGGGCCACCGCCTCGCGCGACATGGCATGGCTCAGGCTGTGCGGCGAGGGATGGGCAACGATGACCAGTGCGTGTCGGGACATGCGGACATTCTGTGGCGACGGCGGCGTCCCCGCAGCGGGGGATTACACCCGGGCCGGGACACCGCGCCCGGGAGGACAGGGCCGTCTCAGGACGCGTAGCCGATGTAGGGCACGCGGCCGCACCAGAAGTCGTTCAGGCTCTGCCACCAGCGGCGACCTTGGTCGCCGAGCTTGGCACGCAAGTCTTCCGGATCGGCGCCGTCGGCCGACCAGACGTTCTGCAGACCTTCGAGAACGCCGATCGCAATGAACTCGCGCACTTCCTCGGATCCGTGCTGGAGCACCCGCTCGATGCAGGCGGCCACCTGGGGGAAGCAGGCGAGGTCGTCGGCCTTGTGCAGCGAGAGCAGGTGGTGGGCAAAGGCGGTCGCGGCGATGTAGAGCAGGCTGGCGCCGTTGACCTGCTGGTGCTCGCGCCATTCGGCGGCGAAAGAGGGGCAGGCCTGGGCCAGCAGCGCCATGACCTGCTCCGGCTCGGACACGCCCGACGCGAGGACGCCGAAGTCGGAGTCCGAGGCGTCAGGACGCTCGTGGACGAGCGGGGCGACACGGTGAGCACGCTGCGGAAGATGTTGAACTGCTTGTGTCATACGCATGTGATCCTTTCACAGGTTCATCATGCACTTGCGCATTCTCAAGTCACCGCCGCGGCACCTTTCGCTTCCATCTTTTACAGAGTTGTATCCCTCAGCCGGTACGCCGGGTAGGCCGGCACTTCGCGTCAATCCATCGCGACACCGGGCGTCTGGCGCACCGGGATGCCGGCGAGGTCGACGTCCTCCAGGCAGAAGACGTTGATGCCCAGGTGGTCGGGCGTGACGCGCTTGCGATGGAAGGGATAGATGCCGCAGGTGCCGCAGAAGTAGTGGCGGGCGGTGTGCGTGTGGAAGCGGTATTCGCGCAGCGCCTGCTCGCCGGCCAACAAGCGGAAGCGACTCTCGTGCACCTTGACCATCAAGGCATTCTTGCGACGGCAGATCGAGCAGTCGCACGTCGTCAGTTCGGGAAAGTCCGTCTCGATCTCGAAGCGGACCGCGCCGCAATGGCAGCTGCCACGGCAGGTTTGCAAAAGGCGATCACTCATGCACCGACTCCCCCGGCCAGGCAGGGACCGCCTGCAGTGGCAGCGCCATGGTCTGAACGATGACCGACGGATGGCTCTCCAGCGGACGGCGCTCCGGCAGGAAGCCGAATCCTTGTCCGAGGTAGAACCGGCTGGCACGCCGGTTCTCGGGCGAGACCGACAGGACCACACGACGATGTCCGAGCGAGCGTGCGTGGTCAAGCACCTGCCGCACCAGCGCTGCCGCGACGCCGCTGCCGCGGGCGGCGGGTTCAACCCACATCGAGATCAATTCGCAGTCCCCGCCAGTCACCACCCCGCCGACCAGGCCGACGGGTCGCGCACCCTCGCCCGGTCCCTCGAACGCCAGCCAGAACCAGGGACTGGTGGTGGCCGATGCCCGCTCGCGCCACTGCGCCTCGCTGAAGCCGAGGGCGTCGATGTGGCGGAGCCCGAAGGCCTCGGGCGCATCCTCGAGCGATCGCAGCCGGATGGCCCGGAGTGCGCTCCAGTCGCTCTCGGAAGTGGGTCGGATCATCATGCCGGCGATTGAAGCGGAGCCGGTCGGACCCGTCAAGGTGCCGCCTTCGGCGCCCCCATCAAGTCGACGATGCGCGCGGCGACCGAGCCGCCCCCGACCTCCAGCACCGCCACGCTGACCGGCAGCTTGAAGCGGCGCGGCCCGGCGCTGCCGGGGTTGACGTAGAGCACGCCGTCGCGCTCCTGCACCAGCGGCTTGTGTGAATGCCCCGAGACGACCACCGCAATGCCCTCCGCGGCCGGGTCGATCGACAGCTCGGCGAGGTCGTGGATCGCCAACAGCACCAGCGCGCCCAATGCCAGTCGCGCCGTCTCGGGCAGGGCTTCGGCCCAGGGCCCGTGGTCGTTGTTGCCGCGCACCGCCGTGACGGGCGCCAGCCTGGCGAGTTGTTCGAGGATGCCGGCATGGCCGATGTCACCGCCGTGCACGATGTGGCTGCACCCCTGCAGCGCGGCCAGCGTTTCGGGGCGCAGCAGGCCGTGGGTGTCGGAAATGAGGCCGATGCGTGTCATGGCGGGATCACCTTAACAGAGGGCCGCGGGCGACGCGTCGAGACGCTGCAATGTCTGGCACACCGAGCACAGACTGTATGAAAATACAGGTCTCCCCGGCTCCCCTGCAGTCCCTCATGCGCCGCTACATTGCCCACCTCGACATGGACGCCTTCTATGCGTCGGTCGAGTTGCTGCGCTACCCCGACCTGCGTGGCCGCCCGGTGGTGATCGGCGGCGGCCGGCGCCACCAGCCGGTGCAGCGCGAGGACGGCACACGCAGCTACGCGCAGCTGCGCAGCTATGTCGGGCGCGGTGTCATCACCACGGCGACCTACGAGGCGCGAGCCCTGGGCGTGCACTCCGGCATGGGGCTGATGAAGGCGGCGGCGCTGGCGCCCGAGGCGGTGCTGCTGCCGGTGGACTTCGACGAGTACCGGCGCTATTCGCGCCTCTTCAAGGCCGCCGTCACCGCGATCGCGCCGCACATGGAGGACCGTGGCATCGACGAGATCTACCTCGACCTCGGCGAGCTGCCCGGTGTGCGGGACGCGGTCGGCGACGACCCGCTCGGCGGCGTGCGTGCGGTGGCCCAGTCCATCAAGGACGCGGTGCGGGCCGCCACCGGGCTGAGCTGCTCCATCGCGGTGACCCCCAACAAGCTGCTGTCCAAGCTGGGCTCCGACCTCGACAAGCCCGACGGCCTGACCCTGGTCACCGAGGCCGACATCCCGACCCGCATCTGGCCCTTGCCGGCCAAGCGCATCAACGGCATCGGCCCCAAGGCGAACGAAAAGCTGGCCGCGCTGGGCATCCACACGATCGGCGAGCTGGCGGCGGCCGACCCGCAGTGGCTGATCGGCCACTTCGGCGCGAGCTACGGCGCCTGGCTCCATGAAGCCGCCCACGGCCGCGACGACCGCGCCGTGGTGACCTACAGCGAGCCCAAGTCGCTCAGCCGTGAAACCACTTTCGACCGCGACCTGCACGCGCGCCAGGACCGCGAGCAGCTCGGCGCCATCTTCACGCGCCTGTGCGAGCAGGTGGCCGATGATCTGGTGCGCAAGGGGTATGTCGGCAAGACCATCGGCCTGAAGCTGCGCTACGACAACTTCAAGACGGTCACGCGCGACCTGACCCTGCCCGGCCCCACGCAAGACCCGCGAGTGATCCGGCAGGCGG
This sequence comes from Aquabacterium sp. A7-Y, assembly GCF_026153205.1. GTDB lineage: Bacteria > Pseudomonadota > Gammaproteobacteria > Burkholderiales > Burkholderiaceae_C > Caldimonas. The sequence continues at coordinate 20,842 of NZ_JAPFBW010000012.1, forward strand.
CCGGGCAGTGCCTCAAGCGCGTGCCGCTGGAGCGGCGGCTGCGCCTGCTCGGGGTGCGGGTGGGATCGCTGAGCCGGCCCGGGGCAGCGCCCGAAGGCCCACCGGGCGATGCCGAGGACAGCACGAGCGCCGATGCCCGCGACCCGTCGGTGGCCTATACCCTGCCGCTGTTCTGAACGCCGGGACGGTCCTTCAGCTAGCATCCCGCCATGTCCGCCCTGCCCCCGCTGCGCCTCCCCACGCTCGACGGCCTGCGCGCCTTCGAGGCGGTGGCCCGCCTCGGCAGCTTCGAGCGCGCTGCGGAGGAGCTGCACGTGACGGCCAGCGCGGTCAGCAAGCGTGTCGCCACCGTCGAGGAACTGCTGGGCACCCAGTTGCTGCAACGCAGCGGCAAGAGCCTGCGGCCCTCGGCTGCCGGCAAGGAGTACCTGGAGCAGGTGCGCGCGGCGCTGGGCCTGCTGGCGGCCGTGCCGCTGCACCGGCGCACCGGTCCGAGCACCGAGCGGCTGCGCGTCTGCGCGCCGCCCACCTTCGCGCGCCAGATCCTGGTACCGCGGCTGGAAAGCTTCACGCGCGCGCACCCCGGGGTCGAGCTGGAGGTGGTGCTGAGCATTCCCTACCTGGACCAGGACGCGACCGAGGCCGACATCGAGGTGCGCAACGGCGACCCGCTGGCCGCCGGCGGCACGCCGCTGATGCAGGACGTGGTGGTGCCGGTCGCCGCGCCGGCGCTGATCCAGCGCCTGCCGCCCCTGGCGATGCCCGCCGACCTGCGGCACGCGCCGCTGCTGCGCACCCCGCTGGAGCCCTGGACCCCGTGGTTCCGCGCCGCCGGGCTGGACTGGCCCGAGCCGGCCCAGGGCCCGCGGCTGGTCGACCTGGGCCTGCTGCTGGAAGCGGCCCTCAGCGGCCAGGGTGTCGCGCTGGCGCGGCCCAGCCTGGCGCAGCACGCCCTCGGCAGCGGCACGCTGCGACCGCTGTTCGCACTGACCGTCCCGGCCTCCCAGCCTTATTTCCTGCTGCCGCATGCCGAGGGCGGCGCTGCGGCGGCCTTCGCCGGATGGCTGCGGCGCTGCTGCGAGGACGCGGCGGCCCGGGGCCTGGAACTTCTTTCGGGTCCGGACTGAGAAACTTTCCGGGCAGGGTAGGCCCGGCTTGCCTAGCATGGCCTCCATACGCCTGACCGGAGACCCCGCATGCCCGCGCCCATCACCTGCGTCGAAGACCTACGCCGCCTCGCCAGGAAGCGCGTGCCGCGCGCATTTTTCGATTACGTCGACGGCGGCTCCTACGACGAGGTCACCCTGAGGGCCAACCGGGACGACCTGGCGCGCATCGCGCTGCGCCAGCGTGTCGCGATCAACGTCGAGCAGCGCTCCACCGCGACCACCTTGGCGGGTGAGGCAGCCACGCTGCCGGTGGCCCTTGCGCCCACTGGCCTGACCGGTCTGAACTGGCGCAACGGCGAGATGCTGGCAGCGCGCGCGGCAGAGCGTTTCGGCGTGCCCTTCACGCTCAGCACGATGTCGATCTGCTCGATCGAGGACGTGGCCGGCTTCGTGCAGCGACCGTTCTGGTTCCAGCTCTACGTGATGCGCGACCGCGGCTTCGCGGCCTCGCTGATCGAGCGGGCCCGCGCCGCGCGCTGCTCGGCCCTGGTCCTGACCCTGGACCTGCAGATCCAGGGCCAGCGCCACCGCGACATCAGAAACGGGCTGTCGGTGCCGCCGCGGCTGACCTGGGCCAACGCGCTCGATATCGCCCGCAAGCCGGCCTGGGCGCTGGGCGTGCTGGCGGGCCGGCGCAAGAGCTTCGGCAACCTGGAAGGGCGCATCCCGGGCGCCGACAGCCTCAGCACCCTGAGCCAGTGGATCGCCGGCCAGTTCGACCCGACCCTGAGCTGGGACGACGTCGAGTGGGTGCGCAAGCTGTGGGGCGGCAAGCTCATCCTCAAAGGCATCCTCGACGTCGAGGACGCGAAGATCGCCGCGGGCATCGGCTGCGACGCGCTGGTGGTCAGCAACCACGGCGGGCGCCAGCTCGACGGTGCGATCTCCAGCATCCGCGCGCTGCCCGAGATCGCCGACGCCCTGGGCGGCGGCACCGAGCTGCTGTTCGACGGCGGCGTGCGCTCGGGGCAGGACGTGCTCAAGGCCGTGGCGCTCGGCGCACGCGGCTGCTTGATCGGCCGGGCCTTCCTCTATGGCCTGGGCGCGATGGGCGAGGCCGGCGTCACCTCCGTGCTGGAGATCCTTCAGCGCGAGCTCGACGTCAGCATGGCGCTGACCGGCACACGCGACGTCCGGCAGGCCACGCCGGAGCTGCTGCGCCTGCCCTTCGACTGGGCCTCCGCCGCCCAGGCACTGCCGCTGCGGCGCGCCGCCTGAGCGGCACGCCTCGGGCTCAGCCGGGGTCGCTGCTTCAGCCGTCGGTTCAAGCGCTCGTCGGGCGTCTCGCCGCAGACCTTCCGACGCCGCCAGAATGCGGTGCTTGGAGCCGGGCGGCCCGGCGAGGAGAGGAAACAATGACACAAGGCACACAGGGGAAAGGCGGCGTCACCGGGCGGCATGCCGGATTTCGCCCGGGAGGCGCGGCCTTGCGGCCCGGTTTGGCGCTGCGCGCCGCGGCCGCGCCTGCGATGGCGGGACTCGCCTGGCAGGCCGGCTGGATCCACGGCCCCTGGCCGCTGCTGGCCGCGCTGCTGTTCGGGGGCCTGCTCTACGCTTCGCAGGCGGCCTCCCGGCGCAGCGCGCCCTGGTATTTCGCTGCTGCGGGGGCGCTGTTCCTCGCGTTCGGCCTGTCGCTGGTGCCGGGCTTCGGCCGGCTCGACCTGGGCCCGGTCTCGGTCAACACCGGCAAGGCCCTGGCGGGCCTGGCCGCGGCGGTGATGCTGCCTTCAGCCTGGCGCTGGAACCGTGCCTGCACGGTGGTGGCAGGCGCCTGCCTGGTGGGTGTCCCAGCGCTGGCCTGGGCCATCGGCTACGTCCACTGGGGGCCGGCGCCGCTGCGCGCCGTGGCGCTGTTCGCGGTCGGCAACGCGTTCGGCACCTTGGCCGAAGAGTGGTTTTTCCGCCGCTGGGTGCAGCAGCCCTTGCAGCGCTGGGGCGCCGGGTTCGCGGTGGGGGTCACTGCGGTGCTGTTCGGTCTGGCCCACCTGGGCGGCGGCACCCACTTCGCGCTGCTGGCCACGCTGGCCGGGCTCGCCTACGGCGCGGTTTTCCACCTCAGCCGCGGCAGCGTGTGGGCGTCGGTGGCGCTGCACCTCGGCTTGAACGTCCTGCGCCGGCTGCTGTTCGGCCTTTGACCCCGGCCCCCGTTTCAGGGGGAACCCGCCGTCGCCAGCCCTCCGGAGGCTGACGTCAAACTTACAATGCGCGTCAGGGAAAACACCACCATGACGTTGCACCAACTCCACCTGTTGAAGCGCTGGCACCAGGCGCACAAGAAGGACCATCCGGTCGAATACCACGTCTACGACCTGGTGCTCACCGCCTGGGTGGCGGGCTGGGCCGGCGCGCCGGCGGCGTTGCTGCTGGAGGCCCCGCTGGGGCTGTTCGGCTGCGGCCTGCTGTTCCTGGCGCCCGCTTTCTACATCGCCTTGCGCAGCCGCCTGCACCAGGCCGGCCGGCTGCGCTGCGACTGGCTGGGCGCCCTGCCGGCGCTCTGAGGCGACTTTTTTCCAGCCGGGTTCAGCCGGCCACGGCGTCCAAGGCTGCCTGGACCAGGGTGCGGACCAGCGCTTCGTCGAGAGGCTGCCGGTAGCGGCATTTCAGGTGGCGCACCCCCTTGCCGCTGCCTTCGAGCTGCGGAAACTGCGGCGCCAGCGCCGCGCCCTGGAAAAACTGCAGATTGGCATGGGTCTTGTGCGTGATGATGGCCATCACGTGCTGACCCGCGGCACTGAAAACCAGGTTGCCCCACTTCACGCTCTGCTCCAGGTGGGGCGCAGCGTCGAGCACGGCGCGCTGCAAGGCCTGCGCGGTGGCGCGCTCGTCGGGCAGGAGATTGTCGAAATAGGCGGCCACGAGGGCCGCTGGGCGCACGGGTGTCCGCATCGCGTCTACCCCCTGCGGGCCTGCTCGGAGCCGCCCGCTGCATGGCAGACCCCGCAAGACAAGGAAAGCCGCTTCGTCGGCAGCGGGAGGCGGCGAGGTGAGGTGAAAGGAATTCGCAAATCAGTGAGAAGCTTGTTTTGCATCAGAGCCATCGCGGGCAGCAGGTGCCCCCTTGTCACCCGGGGTGTCACCGGGGATCACCAGGCCTCAGTATCGGAGCCTCCCGGCCTCCTCAGCAAATGGGTGCTCCTACAACCACTGGCTTTGCTGCGATAAGCACCATCGACGAGCAAAGACGTGCAAGAAGCTGCTCAGGCCTGCTGAGCGTGCACAGCGGCCGCTCCGGGACGGCCGGCCGCCGGGACCGGACGAACGGCAGGGAGTCCGCCTTGCGGCGCCTGCCATGACAGGCAGGCACCGACGATCGCGGACGGGCTGAGGGCCAGCACCCCCTCGTCCCACCAGACCCGGCCGGGCAGCGCCTGGCCCGCGGACGGTGCCAGCACCCAGACGGTGCCGGCGGCATTGACCCACAGCACCCGCCCCTGCAGCCGTTCAGCGGCCTGCAAAGCCCGCGCAGCGGGCACCTCGGGGGCGAGCAGCAAGGTGACGGTGGACCTCACCCCGCGCGGCGGCTGCGCTGCCCACCAGCCGGCAGATGCGGCCAGCAGCACCAGGGCGGCCGCCGACGCCGCGGCGCCGCCCGAGGGTGGGCGCCGGGTCGCGGCACGCAGCCGCCAGCCCAGGGCCAGCGGCAGCACACCGAACACGATCAGCCAGCCGAGGTCCCAGGCGAGCGGGTGCGCCGTGTCCATGCGGACGCGGTGCAAGCCCAGCCACCAGTGGCTGAGCAGCGCGTCAACCACATGCCAGGCGCCGAAACCCAGCAGCGCCCAGCCCACCAGCGCACGGGGGCTCGCCGTGCGGCCGATATGTCGGTGCTGCCTCAGGAGCAGCACGGCTCCGGCCAGGGCCAGCAGGTACATCAAGGCATGGAACAGGCCGTCGGCCAGGACTTGGACCCGCAGGTCCTGCCAGCCTTCCCCCTCCAGCCCGCTGAGCAGGTGATGCCACTGCAGCACCTGGTGCAGCAGGATGCCGTCGAAAAAGCCACCGAGGGCAAAGCCCACCAGACCCGCCGCCCAGGGCAGTCCGCGCGGCGGGTCGGAAGCGAAAGAGGAAGGGGACAGGACCTCGGACATGCGGGCACCTCCTGGCGTGATGGGGAGCGTCACCCCGCATCAGCAAGTCGGGCGCCCGACCGCCCTGGCAGGGCCGATCGGACGGGGTGCCGGACCCCGTCAGTGGGCCTGCGCCGCCGAGCGTGTCGGGGCAGGAGCACGCTGGCAGCTCTCGAAGATCTCGAGCGCCAGCGCGCTGAGAGTCTCGTCGCCGCTGCTGTGGGCCAGCGCCATGCGATCGAAGGCATAGGCCCGGTCGATCAGCATGCGCGCGATCTGCACCGGCCAGCCGTAGCCGGCCATCAGTTCGCGGAAGCGCGCCAGCGTCAGGAGGTCGGCCGAGGGCGCGGCCTGCTGCAGGCCGGACTCGACCGCGTCGATGCGGGAATGGGCCGACGCCGCCATCGCCTGTTGCGGTGGGGCAGCGATGGCCGCGATATCGAACTCGGTGGGCAGGTCGTCGAGGTACTCGATCACGTCGGGCAGAGGAATCATGGCGGCGTCCTGGGTGGCACCGGCCTCCGCAGCGGAAGCCGATGTCGCCACGATAGCCGGCCAGCTGCGCCGGCGATCGGCCGAAAAACGGGGCAGCCTGCCGGCAGTTCCCGCTCCGCCGGGAGCCGGTCGCGCCGAGGCGCTGCGGTGCCGGCTCGGACCCGGGCGACGACGGTTGGGCACCGAATGTCTCATGACACCAGCGCTGCCGGTTCCCAGCACGCCTGCAAGTCGGTCGCGCAACGGCGCAGCGGATGGCAATTGCTGCTCAACGCTGACCTGAGGCAGCCGACCGCATAGGCGCTGTCGCGCTGCAGGCGGGTCAGGTCGACCCACCATCCCTGCCCGGCCATCATCCATTTGAAATCGACCAGCTGGAGCAGTTCGACCGGCGCGTGCTGGACCTCGCCTGTCGAGGACTCGCGTCGCTGCAGTTGTTGGCTCTGTACGGTGCTCATCGTGGCCTCCACTGTCACACTCCCTGCGTCGGGGGAGCCATGCAACAACATTAGGTGGAGGACCGCCTGACGCACATCCCAAGCAAGAGGGGGAGCCGCCCCCCCAGTTTTGGGATTGAATTCGCGCTACGCGACCGTGCTTTTCAGGGCGTATTCAGGTTTTGGGCAGGGTCACGCCGCGCTGGCCCTGGTACTTGCCGCCGCGATCCTTGTAGCTGGTCTCGCAGGTCTCGTCGCTCTCGAAAAACAGCACCTGGGCGCACCCCTCACCCGCATAGATCTTCGCCGGCAGCGGCGTGGTGTTGCTGAATTCCAAGGTCACATAACCTTCCCACTCCGGCTCGAAGGGCGTGACGTTCACGATGATGCCGCATCGTGCATAGGTGCTCTTGCCCAGGCAGATCGTCAGAACGCTGCGCGGGATGCGGAAGTATTCGACCGTGCGTGCGAGCGCGAAGCTGTTCGGCGGGATGATGCAAACGTCGCCCTTGAAGTCGACAAAACTCTTTTCATCGAAGTTCTTGGGGTCGACCACCGTCGAGTGGATGTTGGTGAAGATCTTGAACTCGTCGGCGCAGCGGATGTCGTAGCCGTAGCTGCTGGTGCCGTAGCTCACGATCTTGTGCCCGTCGGCGGCATAACGCACCTGGCCCGGCTCGTAGGGCTCGATCATGCCCTCCTGTTCGGCCATCCGGCGGATCCATTTGTCGCTCTTGATGCTCATGCTGTGCCGTCCGTGCGTTGAAGGACCGACATTCTAGAGGTCGGGAAGCTCCACCGCACCAGCTTCCTGCAGACGCGAACCCAGGCCCTTGGCCGCCGAACCGGGCCCCGAAACATCCGCGGCAGGACCGGCGCCGCGCACGCCGCTTGCATGGAAAGGATTTAAGGGAAAACCATCACACAAAGCTGCAAGAGATGCCAGGCTTTTCGCAGCTGGCCGGGGCGCAAAGCCCTAGCATAAACACAGAGACGAGTCGCCCAGCGACCGCTTGCCGCAGGAGACGAAGATGCGCAATGTCCTGACCTTGCTCAGCCAATATGCCGAGTACCACCGCGATCAGCGCAACATCGCGACCCATTTCGTCGGCGTACCGATGATCGTGTTCGCCGTCGGCGTGTTGCTGGCGCGGCCCGAGTTCCAGGTGCTGGGCCGCAGCCTCACCCCGGCCTGGCTGCTGTTCGGCCTGTCGTGCGCCTGGTACCTGACGCGGCACGCGGTCCTGGGGCTGGCGGTGTGCCTCTCGATCGGCGGCCTGATGCTGCTGGCGCACCAGGCCGCCTCGGGCAGCACCGGCGTCTGGCTGAGCACCGGACTCGGGTTTTTCGTGCTGGGGTGGATGATCCAGTTCCTCGGCCACTACTACGAAGGCCGCAAGCCGGCCTTCATCGACGACCTGGCCGGCCTGCTGGTCGGACCGATGTTCGTGGTCGCCGAGGCGCTGTTCGCGCTCGGCTGGAACCCCGGCATGCTGAGGGAGATCGAAAAGCGCGCCGGTCCGACCGTGCTGCGCGACCTCGCCAACGCCCGGCCCTGAGCGGCGGCCGGGCCGGCCCCCAGGTCAGGTGTTTTTCGAGATCGAGATGGTCGGGAACTTGGACGAGTAGTCCTTCGCGGCCTCCGAGACCTTCACCGCAACACGCCGTGCGACGTCCTTGTAAAGCCCGGCCACCTCGCTGTCGGGCTCGCTCACGACCGTGGGACGGCCCGAGTCGGTCTGCTCGCGGATGCTGAGCTTCAGTGGCAGGGCGCCCAGGTAATCGACGCCGAACTGCTCGGCCATCTTCTTCCCGCCCTCGGCGCCGAAGATGTGCTCCGCATGGCCGCAGTTGGAGCACACGTGCACCGCCATGTTCTCGACCACGCCGAGGATGGGCACCCCGACCTTCTCGAACATCTTGAGGCCCTTGCGGGCATCCAGCAAGGCGATGTCCTGCGGCGTCGTGACGATCACCGCGCCGGTCAGTGGCACGCGCTGGCTGAGCGTGAGCTGGATGTCGCCGGTGCCGGGCGGCATGTCGACGATCATGTAGTCGAGGTCGCGCCAGTTGGTCTGCTTGAGCAGCTGGTCGAGTGCCTGGGTTGCCATCGGACCGCGCCAGACCATGGGGTTGTCGGGCTCGATCAGGAAGCCGATCGACATCACCTGCACGCCGTGGTTGACCAGCGGCTCCATGGTCTTGCCGTCGCTGCTTTCGGGGCGGTCCGCGATGCCCATCATCATGGGCTGGCTGGGACCGTAGATGTCGGCGTCGAGCAGGCCGACGCTGGCGCCCTCGGCAGCCAGCGCGAGCGCCAGGTTCACGGCGGTCGTGCTCTTGCCGACACCGCCCTTGCCGGAGGCCACCGCGATGATGTTCTTCACGCCGGGCAGCAGCTGCACACCGCGCTGCACGGCATGGGCAAGCACCCGGGTGCTCAGGCGCACGTCAACCTGCTGGACCCCCGGCACCGAGCGTGCGGCCTCGGCCAGCCGCTCGCGCAGCGCCGCCTCCTGGCTGCGCGCCGGATAGCCGAGCTCGACCTCGAAGCTGACCCGGCCGCCGTCGATCTGCAGATGTCTCAGCGCCTTGGTCGAGACGAAGTCACGGCCGGTGTTCGGATCGGAAACGCGCTGAAGGGCCTCGGTGAGGGCTTGTGGGGTCAAGGACATGGGAGGGAGCGAAACGGGGTTGGAAGCGGATGCCGGACCAGTCTAGCGCACCGTGGGCGGGACCGGGCTGCGGCGCCTAGAATCTCGGTTTTCCCTGACCGGCGCCTCGAGGGCGCCCCGAGGCCACGATGATCCGCAAGCTCTTCGTCACGACCGCGCTGCCCTACGCCAACGGCAATTTCCACATCGGCCACATCATGGAATACATCCAGGCCGACATCTGGGTTCGCTTCCAGCGCATGCAGGGACACCAGGTGCACTTCGTGGGCGCCGACGACGCGCACGGAGCGCCCATCATGATCGCGGCCGAGAAGGCGGGCAAGAGCCCCCAAGCCTTCGTGGCCGACATCGCCGCAGGCCGCCGGCAATACCTCGACGGCTTCCACATCAGCTTCGACCACTGGCACTCGACGGACAGCCCCGAGAACACCGAGCTGGCCCAGGGCATCTACCGCGCACTGCGCAAGAACGGCCTGATCGCCTCGCGCAGCATCGAGCAGTTTTTCGACCCGGTGAAGCAGATGTTCCTGCCGGACCGCTACATCAAGGGCGAGTGCCCGAAATGCAGCGCGAAGGACCAGTACGGCGATTCCTGCGAGGTGTGCGGCGCGGTCTACGCGCCCACCGAGCTCAAAAACCCCTACTCCACGCTGACCGGCGCCACGCCGGTGATGAAGTCGAGCGAGCACTACTTCTTCCAGCTTTCCTCCTCGCGCTGCATCGACTACCTGCAGGGCTGGACCCAGGACGGCAAGCTGCAGCCCGAGGTCGCCAACAAGATCAAGGAGTGGTTCACCACCGACGAGAACGGCCACGGCGGCCTGAGCGACTGGGACATCTCGCGCGACGCGCCCTACTTCGGCATCGAAATCCCTGACGCACCGGGCAAGTACTTCTATGTCTGGCTGGACGCACCGGTCGGCTACCTGGCGTCGTTGAAGAGCTACTTCGACCAGGGCGGCCCGAAGGCCAAGTACGGCGAGACCCGCTCCTTCGACGAGTTCATCGCCGCGCCCGACATCGAGCAGTACCACTTCATCGGCAAGGACATCACCTACTTCCACACCTTGTTCTGGCCGGCGATGCTGCACTTCAGCGGCCGCAAGGTGCCCGACAACGTCTTCGTGCACGGCTTCATCACCGTCAGCGGCGAGAAGATGAGCAAAAGCCGCGGCACCGGCATCGATCCGCTCAAGTACCTGTCGCTGGGCATGAACGCCGAATGGTTGCGCTACTACATCGCGGCCAAGCTGAGCGCCAAGGTGGAAGACGTGGACTTCAACCCCGAGGACTTCGTCGCCCGCGTCAACAGCGACCTGGTCGGCAAGTACATCAACATCGCCAGCCGCGCCGCCGGTTTCATCAGCAAGCGTTTTGCCGGCAAGCTGGGGCCCACGCCGTCGGCGGACGGAGAGCAATTGCTCGCCACCCTGCGCGGCGCCGCCGCCGAGGTGCAGCGCCTCTACGAGGAGCGCGAATTCGGCAAGGCGCTGCGCGAGATCATGCTGCTGGCGGACCGCGTCAACGAATACGTCGACCAGAACAAACCCTGGGAGCTGGCCAAGCAGACCGGTGCCGAGCCGCGCCTGCAGGAGGTCTGCACGATCTGCATCGAGTCCTTCCGCCTGCTGACGATCTACCTGAAGCCGGTGCTGCCGGCGCTGGCCGCCAAGGTCGAGGCCTTCCTGGATATCGCGCCACTGACCTTCGCCGATGCGGCGCGCGGCCTGGGCGAGCACCAGATCGGCAGCTACCAGCACCTGATGCAGCGGGTCGATCCGCAGCAGTTGGACGCCCTCTTCGAGCCGCCCGCCGTCGAGGCGCCCAAACCGGGCGGCGAGGACATCGCGCCGGTGATCGGCATCGACGACTTCGCCAAGCTGGACCTGCGCATCGCCAAGATCGTCGAGTGCAGCCATGTCGAAGGCTCGGACAAGCTGCTGCGCCTGAGCCTGGACGTCGGCGAGGGCCGCCTGCGCAATGTCTTCAGCGGCATCAAGAGCGCCTACCAGCCGGACGAGCTGGTCGGCAAGCTGACCGTGATGGTCGCCAACTTGGCGCCGCGCAAGATGAAGTTCGGCGTCAGCGAAGGCATGGTGCTGGCCGCCTCGCACGCCGACGACAAGGTCGACGCCGGCATCTACGTGCTGGAGCCCTGGCCGGGCGCACAGCCCGGCATGCGGGTGCGCTGAGTACAGACAGGACAAAGGGCCGCACGCGGCCCTTGTTCATGGCGGCCCGGGACGCGCTTACTGATCCAGCACGTCTGCGCCGGCCGGCGGGGTGAACTTGAAGGTGTCCGGCCCCATCGCCGCATTCGCCTCCACGCGGGTGAAGCTCAGCAAGGACTTCTGCCCGAAGCTGTCGAGGATCTCGACCGCCGCCAGGTCCTTGCCCTTGAAGCCGACCTTGACCGACTGGAACTGGCTGTCCTTCTGCTTGGGCACCGCCTCGGCCCATTGCAGGCCGTCCTGGTCGGGCAGCGCCTTGAGGTCGAAGTCCTTCTCCAGCGCGCCGCCGGCCAGCAAGGCCGCCGGCGTGGCGCCCAGTGCCTGGTTCATCGGACGCATGCTGACCTGGTTGAGATCGGGATCGTAGAGCCAGACCTTGCGGCCATCGGCGACGATGAGCTGCTCGAAGGGCTTGGCGTATTCGAAGCGGAAGCGGCCCGGCCGCAGGAATTCGAAGCTGCCCTTGGAGCTGCGCTTCTTGGCCCCGTCGGGCGAGGTCACGGTCTGGGTGAAGTAGGCGCGGCCGCTCTTGACCTCCTGCACGAAACCCTTCAGGGTATCGACCGCATCGGCCCAGGCCGGGAGCGTGGCGCCCAGCAGCGCCGCCAACAGCAGTTTTTTCATTCGTCTCGGTTGGGAACGACGATGTCCCGGTTCCCGTTGGTGGACATGCTCGATACGAGCCCGGACTTTTCCATTTGTTCCAGCAGGCGCGCGGCCCGGTTGTAACCGATGCGCAGGTGCCGCTGCACCAGCGAGATCGAGGCCCGGCGATGCTGCAGCACCACCTGCACGGCCTGGTCGTACATCGGGTCGGCTTCGCCCTCGGCCCCCCCAGCGCCGCCCGCGCCGCCCTCACCCGCCGGGCCGCCCTCGCCGTCGAGCGTGCCCCCCTCGAGAATGCCCTCGATGTAGTTGGGCTCGCCCTGGCTCTTCAGGTACTCGACCACGCGGTGCACCTCGTCGTCACTGACGAAGGCGCCGTGGACGCGGATCGGCAGGCCGGTGCCAGGCGCCATGTAGAGCATGTCACCCTGCCCCAGCAGCGCCTCGGCCCCCATCTGGTCGAGGATGGTGCGCGAGTCGATCTTGCTGGAGACCTGGAAAGCGATGCGGGTCGGAATGTTGGCCTTGATCAAGCCGGTGATCACGTCCACGCTGGGGCGCTGGGTCGCCAGGATCAGGTGGATGCCGGCCGCCCGCGCCTTCTGCGCCAGGCGGGCGATCAACTCCTCGATCTTCTTGCCGACCACCATCATCAGGTCGGCCAGTTCGTCGATCACCACCACGATGTGCGGCAGCCGGTCGAGCGGCTCGGGCTCCTCGGGCGTCAGGCTGAAGGGGTTGCTGATCTTCTCGCCGCGTTCGGTCGCCTCGGCGATCTTCTTGTTGTAGCCGGCCAGGTTGCGCACGCCCAGCTTGCTCATCAGCTTGTAGCGGCGCTCCATCTCGCCGACACACCAGTTCAGCGCATTGCCGGCCTGCTTCATGTCGGTGACCACCGGCGCCAGCAGATGGGGGATGCCCTCGTACATCGCCATCTCGAGCATCTTGGGGTCGATCATGATGAGGCGCACGTCGCGCGCCTCGGCCTTGTAGAGCAGCGACAGGATCATCGCGTTGATCCCGACCGACTTGCCCGAGCCGGTGGTACCCGCCACCAGCACGTGCGGCATCTTGGCCAGGTCGGCCACCACCGGATGGCCGACGATGTCCTTGCCCAGGCCCATCGTCAGCATGGACTGCGCGTCGTTGTAGATCTGCGAGCCCAGGATCTCGGCCAGCCGGATGCTCTGCCGCTTCGCATTCGGCAGTTCCAGCGCCATCAGGTTCTTGCCGGGGATGGTCTCGACCACCCGGATGCTCACCAGGCTCAGCGAGCGCGCCAGGTCCTTGGCCAGGTTGACGATCTGCGACCCCTTCACCCCGGTGGCCGGCTCGATCTCGTAGCGGGTGATCACCGGGCCCGGCGAGGCCGCCACCACCCGCACCTCGACGCCGAAGTCCTTCAGTTTCTTCTCGATCATGCGGGAGGTCATCTCCAGCGTCTCTGGGGTGACCGTGGTCTCCAGCTTGGCCGGCGCCGCGTCGAGCAGGTCGACCTGCGGCAGCTTGGTGTCGTTCAGCTCCTTGAAAAGCGGCTTCTGGCGCTCCTTGACGACACGCTCGGACTTGGGCACCTCGACGACGGCCGGCTCGATCAGGATGGGCGGGTGGTCTTCGATCACGTGGCGCTCGACCTCGACCACCTTGGCACGCTCCTTGATTGCCTTCTCGCCCAGGCGCAGGTCTTCCTTGATCTCGCGGCGCGCCTCGCGCTTGACACGCCAGCCGTCGATGCGCGCGCCCAGGCCCTCGGCCGCACGGACCCAGGAAAAGCGCAGTGCCATCGAGACGCCGGCGACCAGCAGCGCGATCCACCAGACGCCGGAGCCGGCAAAACCCAGCAGCTTCATGCTGGCCGGGCCCAGCACGTCACCCAACACGCCGCCGGCGTGGCCGGGCAGGTGGGGCTCCAGGTGGTACAGCCGGGTCCATTCGAGGCTGCAGCTGGCGCACAACAGCGCCACCACCCCGACCCAGAACAGCCACAGGGGCGGCGCCGCCGGGTCGGTCGCCGGTGCCCCGTCGGGCCGCAGCAGGCGGGCCAGCGAGCCCAGCCAGGCACGGCTGGCGATCAGGACCAGCCACCAGGACGAAAAGCCGAACAGGAAATACAGCAGGTCCGAGACCCAGGCGCCGAGCACGCCAGCGGCGTTGTGCACACCGCTGCCGTCGCCGGTGGTGGACCAGGCGGCGTCGGCCGGCGAGTGGCTGAGCATTGCGATCAGCAGCAGGATGAGGCCCAGCGCGCCGAGGAAGACGCTCAGCTGGACGCGCCACTTCGGCGGCGCGGCGGGCTCGGGCGCCGCCGCTTTCGCCTTGGGCGTGCGGGTGTAGGCCGCGGAGCTGCCGCGGCCCGAGGACGGCGCCGGAGCCGGTACCGGGGCGGGCGCCGCGGCCTGGCCGGGATCGCCGCCAAGGGAGCCAAGAGGAAATGCCATGCGCGGATTGTGAATCAAGCGCGTGGCGTACAAACGACAGAAGCCCGCGGCCGCAACAAGTCCAAACGATTCGGGCGTCCCGGACCGGGCGGGCCGACCGGCCTCAGCCGACCTGCAGACGCTCCTTGATGATGACCGAGCCATCCGGCTGGGTCTCGACGTACTGACGCTCCTCCAGGTCCTTCATCACGCGGCTGACCATCTCGCGCGAAGCGCCGACGATCTTGGCCAGGTCCTGACGGGAGACCTTGTTGCGGATCAGGAGCGAGCCCCCGCTTTCCTCGGCCATGTCCAGCAGCGTGCGGGCGACGCGGCCGTAGACGTCCAGCAGCGCGAGCGACTCGATCTGGCGATCGGCGGCGCGCAGGCGCGACACCAGGCCGCGCATGATGGCGTAGGACAGGCTGGAGTTTTCGGGCAGGCAGCGCGCGAACTCGGTGCGGCCCAGCACCAGCACGTCGGTCTGCACCTCGGCGCGCACGGTGGCGGAGTGGGGCTCGTTGTCGATCAGGCTCATCTCGCCAACGTAGTCGCCCGGATGCAGCATCGCGAGGATGACCTCCCGGCCCCGGGCATCGGCCGTCAGCACGCGGGCGCGGCCGGTCAGCAGGATGAACAGGGCATTGGACTTGCGCCCCTGCTCGACGATGATCTCCCCGCGCCGGTAGCGGCGTTTCACGACGCCTTCGGCCACCGCTTCGGCCTGGGTACTGGTCAACATCGAAAACAAGGGTACGCGTCGAATCAGGTCCAGGTTAGAGAGCATCGCCATACATCACCTTCTGCGTTGTTTCGTCCTGCGGTCGCGCAAAACCCGTGTCCTGCGCCGGTCGGCGGGGTTTCCTACAATCCCCGCTTGTGATGGCGCCCGAGGGCCCCATCTGCCGGCAGTGTCACACCTTCCTGCACGCCGTGAGATATCTCACAGCTGGACTCTAACCGAAGCAGCGGCTTCGCAGCAGGGGGAATACCACCCGAGCAACGACTCCACTCCGCCTCACCGAAGCGTCACGCCATGAGCCTTACCGCCAAACATGCCAAAGTCCTGATCCTCGGTTCCGGCCCTGCCGGCTACACCGCCGCCGTCTATGCCGCTCGGGCCAACCTGAAGCCGATGCTGATCACCGGCATGGCGCAGGGCGGGCAGCTGATGACGACCACCGATGTCGACAACTGGCCGGCCGACGTGCAGGGCGTGATGGGCCCGGACCTGATGCAGCGTTTCCAGCAGCACGCCGAACGCTTCAACACCGAGATTGTTTTCGACCACATCAACGAGGTGAGCCTCACCGATCGGCCCTTCCGGCTCAAGGGCGACGCCGGTGAATACACCTGCGACGCCCTCGTGATCGCGACCGGCGCCTCCGCCAAGTACCTGGGCCTGCCCTCCGAGGAGGCCTTCATGGGCCGCGGGGTCAGCGGTTGCGCCACCTGCGATGGCTTCTTCTACCGCGACCAGGACGTCTGCGTGGTGGGCGGGGGCAATACGGCGGTGGAAGAGGCGCTCTACCTGTCCAACATCGCTCGCAAGGTCACGCTGATCCACCGCCGCGACAAGTTCCGCGCCGAACCCATCCTGGTCGACAAGCTCCAGGAGAAAGTGGCCGCCGGCAAGATGGAGCTGAAGCTGTTCGCCACCCTGGACGAGGTGCTGGGCGACGCCTCGGGCGTGACCGGCGTGCGCATCAAGGACGTCAACGACGGCAGCACCGAGGACATCGCCCTCAAGGGCTGCTTCATCGCGATCGGCCACCAGCCCAACACCGACATCTTCAAGGGCCAGCTGGAGATGAAGGACGGCTACATCCTGACCCGCTCGGGCCTCAACGGCTTCGCGACGATGACCAGCATCCCGGGCGTGTTCGCCGCCGGCGACGTGCAGGACCATGTCTACCGCCAGGCCATCACCAGCGCCGGCACCGGCTGCATGGCGGCACTGGACGCGCAGCGTTTCCTCGAGCAGGACGGCCAAGTCTGAGATACTGCGGGCCGGCCGGAGGCCCGCACAGTCAGCCTCCGGTCGAATCGTGAGCGGCTTCTCGCAGGCCGCCACGTTTTCTGGCTATAATCGCCGTCTTTGCCGATACCGGCTTTGCCTCTATTTGTGCCGCAAACAGCTCTTGTTTGCGAAGCAAGCCAGGGACGCGAAGCCTTCGAAGGGCGTCCACCAAGCGGCCTGGTTCGCATCCCCCCGAGGGAGACCTCGAAGGATAACGGGCCGCCTGCTCTAGGCGTCAGATCTGAACCGAGATTGAAACGGAGAAGCGTCATGGCACGCGTCTGTCAAGTTACGGGCAAGCGCCCGATGGTGGGCAACAATGTGTCCCACGCCAACAACAAAACGAAGCGCCGCTTCCTGCCTAACCTGCAGTACCGCCGCTTCTGGGTCGAGAGCGAAAACCGCTGGGTGCGCCTGCGCGTCAGCAACGCCGCTCTGCGCCTGATCGACAAGGTCGGCATCGAGCAGGTCGTCGCCGACCTGCGCGCCAAGGGCGAGCTCTGATCGCCAACGCTTAAGGAGCACACACCATGGCCAAGACCGCTCGCGAAAAGATCAAGCTGGAGTCGACCGCAGGTACCGGTCACTTCTATACGACCACCAAGAACAAAAAGACGACGCCCGAGAAGATGGAGATCATGAAGTTCGATCCCAAGGCTCGCAAGCACGTCGCCTACAAGGAAGTGAAGCTGAAGTAATTCGGCTCCTGCCTTGCAGGTCCACCCGCCCGGCTCCGGCCCGGCGGGTTTTTTGTTGGTTGTCTCGGCCCGGTCAGGCCCTTGCGAAGGCCTGTCTTGTCCGGCTGCGGGCCCGGCGACCCGCGCCATCGCGGGGCTCGCCATCAGCCCCCACCGTCCCCGCATCGCCCTGCCCCTGCCCCCCGGGCGCGGCCACCAACAGACGGAAAAAAAGCGCCTCCGAGGAGGCGCTTTTGTCGGGAGGCGAGGCCCCGGATCAGGCGTGGGCGGCGCGCAGCTTCAGCGCGAAGTCCTGCAGCGCGGCGATGCCGCTTTCTTCGGCCTTCTTGCACCAGGCCTGCAGATCGGCCACCAGTTGCTCGGCGGAGACATTGGTGCGGGTCCAGAGCTGACGCAGTTCCTCGCGCATCGCGACCAGCTTCGCCAGGGCAGGCGACTGTGCGCACGCGCTCGCGACATGCTGCTTCACGTCCGACGGGATACGGTCCTCGTCGCGGTGCAGCCAGCGCTTGGCCAGGCGCAGTTCCTTCCACTTGGCGCTGTTCTTGGCGCCGTTGGCTTTGAGGTGCTGCAGTTCGGCGGCGCAGGCGCGCTTGAGCTCGCGCCCGTACTTGGCCATGACTTCGTAACGGTTGGCGATGATGGCTTCCAGGGTGTGGGCATCGGCCACCGGCTTGACCTGGCCCAGCTTGAGCATGGGCGGGGTCTTGCGGACCTTGGCCAGGCCCAGCATCTCCATCGCGCGGATATAGCCCCAGCCGATGTCGAACTCGTACTTCTTGACCGACAGCTTGGCGGAGGTCGGGTAGGTGTGGTGGTTGTTGTGCAACTCCTCGCCGCCGATGATGATGCCCCAGGGCGAGATGTTGGTCGACGCGTCAGCGGCCTCGAAGTTGCGGTAGCCCCACCAGTGGCCGAGGCCGTTGATGATGCCGGCGGCGGTGATCGGGATCCACAGCATCTGGACCGCCCAGACCGTCGCACCGACGGCACCGAACAGCAGCAGGTCGATGATCAGCATCAGGCCCACGCCCTGCCAGGTGAAGCGGCTGTAGACGTTGCGTTCGACCCAGTCGTCCGGCGTGTTGTGGCCGAACTTGGCCAGCGTTTCCTGGTTCTTGGACTCGGCGCGATAGAGCTCGCTGCCGGTCAGCAGCACCGTCTTGATGCCGCGCGTCTGCGGGCTGTGCGGATCGTCGTGGGTTTCGCACTTGGCGTGGTGCTTGCGGTGGATCGCGACCCACTCCTTGGTCACCATGCCGGTGGTCATCCAGAGCCAGAGGCGGAAGAAATGCTGCACCGCGGGGTGCAGGTCCACCGAGCGGTGGGCTTGCGAACGGTGCAGGAAGATCGTGACCGCCGCGATCGTGATGTGAGTGGCCACCAGGACGAAGGCAAGGATCTGCCACCAGGCGGCCTGGAGCACGCCGTTGGCGAGCCAGTCGACCAGACCATCCCACACGACAAGAATTTCTGACATCTAAGAGCCTTTCTGAACGCTCGCCGATTGTAGGGGACCGGGTTCTGCGGATTCCCCGGAAAAAATCGGGTTAATCCGTGACTTCCCGTGCTTTTGACCGGAATCAACAAGCACCCATGACCGGCCAGCCAGCTCTTGGAGCAAACCCGGTCAGCGACGTTCCCAAACGGCGGCAAAAAAACCGTCCGTCGCATGCCGATGCGGCCACAGGCGCAGGTGGTCCCCCTGGACAAGCAATTCCGGTGCCTCCACCTTGGCATGCTCGAGGATGCCGGCCACGGGCACCGGCGTGTAGTCCCGCCCGGCCTCCGAGGTGAACTGCTCGGCGATACGCTCGTTTTCCTCGGCCAGCACGCTGCAGGTGGCGTAGACCAGCCGGCCGCCCGGCTTGAGCAGGCGCGCGGCGCTCTGCAGGATGGCCAGTTGCTTGCCGACCAGTTCCTCGACCGCCTTGGGCGACTGGCGCCACTTGAGGTCGGGGTTGCGCCTCAGGGTGCCGAGGCCGGAACACGGCGCGTCGACCAGCACCCGATCGATCTTGCCCGCCAGGCGCTTGATGCGCTCGTCGCGCTCGTGAGCGATCTGGGCCGGGTAGACATTGGACAGGCCGCTGCGCGCGAGGCGCGGCTTGAGGTTGTCGAGCCGGTGGCCCGAGACGTCGAAGGCATAGAGCCGCCCGGTGTTGCGCATCGCCGCGCCCAGCGCGAGCGTCTTGCCGCCCGCGCCGGCGCAGAAGTCCACCACCATCTCGCCGCGCCGCGGCTCGGTCAGCAGCGCCAACAGCTGGCTGCCCTCGTCCTGCACCTCGACCTCGCCGCGGGTGAAGACATCGAGCTTGTTGAGCGCCGGCTTGCCGGCGATGCGCAGGCCCCAGGGCGAGTGTGGCGTCGGCTGCGCTTCGATGCCCTCCTGCTGCAGCGCCTCGACGACGGCTTCGCGCCGGGACTTCAGCAGGTTGACGCGCAAGTCCAGCGGCGCCGGCTGGTTGAGGCTGTCGACCAGCGGCCAGAACTCCTCGCCCAGGGTCGCCTTCAGCGGCGTCGCGATCCAGTCCGGCAGGTTGTGGCGCAGCTTTTCCGGCAGGCTGGCCGGGTCGATCGCCTTGACCTCGCTGAGCCACTGCTGTTCGTGCGGGCCCAGGGCGCTGCGCAGGAAACTGTCGCTGCCCTGCCAACCGAGGATGGCGAGCCGGCGTTCCAGCGCGCCCGAACCCGACTGCGCGAAGTGCTGCAGCAGCAGGCGCTGGCGCACCACCGCATAGGCGGTCTCGGCCAGGGTGTGGCGCTCCCGGGGCCCCAGCTGGCGGTGCTGACGGAAAAAGGCGGAGACGACGCTGTCGGCCGGGGCGTCGAACTTGAGGATGGCGCGCACCAGGTCGGTGGCGAGATCGAGCAGGGCATTCGGATGCATGACCGGGATTATCCCCGCCCCCCATCCGGAACCACGCCGACCGTGGTCGACTCAGCCGACCACCAGCTGCGCCTCGCCGCCCCGGTGCACGATGACGCCGTCGCGGCTGTCGAGCGCGTCGCTGACGATCCAGCGCACCGCCATCGGGTAGATGCGGTGCTCCTGCACCAGCACGCGCTGCGACAGCGTGGCCTCGGCGTCGCCCGGCAGCACCGGCACCGCCGCCTGCACGACGATGGGGCCGTGGTCGAGCTCGGCCGTGACGTAGTGCACGGTCGCCCCCGCCAGCTTGCAGCCCAGCTCGATCGCACGGCGGTGGGTGTGCAGGCCCGGGAAGGCCGGCAGCAGCGAGGGATGGATGTTGATCATGCGTCCGGCGTAGTGCTCGACGAAGCCGGGCGTGAGGATACGCATGAAGCCGGCCAGCACCACCAGGTCCGGCGCATGGGCGTCGATGGCCCGCGCCAGCTCGGCGTCGAAGGCCTCGCGCGAGGTGTGCTGCTTGTGATCGACCACAGCCGTCGCGATGCCGTGCGCCGCGGCGAACTCCAGCCCCTTGGCCTCGGGCCGGTTGCTGACGACGGCCGCGATGCGCGCCGGCCACTGCTCGGCGGCGCAGGCCTTGACGATGGCTTCCATGTTGGAGCCGCGGCCGGAAATCAGGATCACGATGCGTTTCATGGGGCGGCAGTGTAGCGGGCGGGGTGAGGCTGCCGCCAACGGGAAAGCGCTCGGGCCGCCACCTACAATGCGCGTTCCCCCTAAGCTGACCCCTTGCTGAGCTTCTCATGACCGAACGTGTACTCACCGGCATCACCACCACCGGCACCCCGCACCTCGGCAACTACGTCGGCGCGATCCGACCGGCCATCGCCGCCAGCCGGGCGCCCGGCGTCGAGAGCTTCTTTTTCCTGGCCGACTACCACGCGCTGATCAAGTGCGACGACCCGGCCCGCATCGAGCGCTCGCGCCTGGAGATCGCCGCCACCTGGCTGGCCGCCGGGCTGGACGCCGAGCGCGTGACCTTCTACCGCCAGAGCGACGTTCCCGAGATCACCGAGCTGACCTGGCTGCTGACCTGCGTCACCGCCAAGGGCCAGATGAACCGGGCCCATGCCTACAAGGCTGCCGCCGACGCCAACGCCGCGACCGGCGAGGACCTCGACGCCGGCATCACGATGGGCCTGTACTCCTACCCCATCCTGATGGCTGCCGACATCCTGATGTTCAACGCCCACCGCGTGCCGGTTGGCCGCGACCAGGTGCAGCACATCGAGATGGCGCGCGACGTCGGCCAGCGCTTCAACCACCTGTTCGGCCAGGGCCGCGAGCTGTTCGTGCTGCCCCAGGCCGAGATCGAGGAGGACGTCGCGACCTTGCCCGGGCTGGACGGCCGCAAGATGTCCAAGAGCTACGACAACACCATCCCGCTGTTCGAGGGCGGCGCGAAGGGCCTGAAGGAGGCCATCGCCCGGGTGGTCACCGACTCGCGCCTGCCCGGCGAGCCGAAGGACCCCGAGAACGCCCACCTGGTCACCCTCCACGACGCCTTCGCCAGCCCGGAGCAGCGCGCCGCCTTCCACGCCGATTTGCGGGCCGGCCTCTCGTGGGGCGAAGCCAAGCAGCGCACCGTCGAGCTGATCGAGGGCCATATCGGCCCGATGCGCGCCCGCTATGCCGAGCTGATGGCCCATCCCGAGCGCATCGAAGCGGTGCTCCACGCCGGCGCCCGCAAGGCGCGCGCGGTGGCGACGCCTTTCCTGACCGAGTTGCGTTACGCCGTGGGACTGCGGCCGATGACGGCGGTCGCGGCGCCGGCCGCCGCCGTGGCGGCGACCCGCCCTGCCCTGCCGGTCTTCAAGCAGTACCGCGAGGCCGACGGCCGCTTCTACTTCAAGCTCAGCGCCGCCGACGGTCGCGTGCTGTTGCAGAGCCAGGGCCTGGGCGAAGGCCGCGAGGCCGGCGCCTGGGTCAAGCGGCTCAAGACCGAAGGCCCGGCAGCCCTGGCCGCTGCGCCGGTGCAACTCGGCGAGGGCGTCGCCGCCCCCGAGGTCGAGGCCGCGCTGGCCGCGCTGCTGGCGGCGGCACAAGCGTAACGCCGGCGTCGAGCGGGCATCGGAGCAGCCTATGGCCGGCATCCATATCACCGACATCGAAGCCGCCATCAACTGGTGGCGCGAGCGCCGCCCCTCGCCCGACGGCATCTCGCTGGGCCCGGAGCTGCGCGCGCTGGCCGAGGTGTATGCGCTGATGGTGTACTACCACGAGCAGGAATGCGACGAGCACACCATGCCGCCGGTCGCCAAGCAAGCCTGGCTGGACTGGTACGACAGCATGCCCGACACGCCCTGCATCGCGATCTGCTCCACCAGCCAGGGCGACGAGGTCTGCAAGGGCTGCGGGCGCGATTTCGGCGAGGTGCAGTTCTGGCCCGAGATGAGCCCGGCCGAGAAGCGCGCCACCTGGCGCCGCATCACCCTGCAGGGCAGTGCCTGGCGCTTCAACCGTTATGCGGAGCGCGCCCGCGAGGACAAGCAGACCTCCGAGCCGGGCGCTTGAGGTGCCTCAGCCTGCCCCGGCCGGCAGCTCGAGGACAAAACAGCTGCCGCCGCCCTCGCGCGCCTCGCAGCGCACCGCCCCGCCGTGGCGCTGGGCGATCTGGCGCACCAGGCTCAGCCCCAGGCCGACACCGCCGGCATGCTCGGCATGACCCGGCATGCGGTAGAAGGCCTCGAAGATCCGTTCGCGCTGATCCTCCGGCACGCCGGGGCCCCGATCGCAGACACGGATCACGGCGTGGCCGCCGTCGAGCTCCACCATCACCTCCGGCGGCTCGCTGCCGCCGTAGCGCCGGGCGTTCTCCAGCAGGTTGCGCAGCGCGCGGCGCAGCAGCCGCTCGTCGCCCAGGACCGCCACCTCGCGGCCGCTCACCTGGGCCTGGACATGCGCCCCCTCCTCGGCCGCCAGGCCGAGCAGGTCGACCAGCTCCTGCGGGTCCAGGCGGGGCGTCGCGTCTAGCCGGCTGGCCAGCAGCACCTCCTCGACCAAGGCGTCGAGTTCGCGGATGTTGTGCTCGATCTCCTGCTTCAGCCCGGCACGGCCTTCCGACGAGGCCGACTCCATCAGCGAGACCGCCATCTTCAGCCGCGCCAGCGGCGAACGCAGCTCATGCGAAGCATTGGCCAGCAGCGACTGGTGCGAGCGCACCAGGGCCTCGATGCGGTCGGCTGCCTGGTTGAAGCTGCTCGCCACGGCGGCAACCTCGTCGCGCCCCTGGACCTCGACGCGGTGGCTGAGCTGCCCGGCACCGAAACGCTCCACGCCGCCCTTCAAGGCCTCCAGTTGGCGCGTCAGCCGACGCACCACCGGCCAGGCGCCCGCCGACACCGCGACGAACAGCAGCACCAGCCCGACCACCAGCCCGCCGCCACTCAGAAAGGGCGGCGGCTGCAGCGTGCGGTCCAGCGCACGCCGGCCGCTCGCCGCCTCGCGCCCCGGCTCGCCCGGCACGCCGGCGCCGGCGCTGCTGCGGGGGCCGCGGTTGGCGCGCAGCACCAGGACCGTGCGGCCGTCGCTGAGCGGGATGCGGAAGCGCCGCCGTGGCCCTTCCTTCTCCACCCGGGTGTAGGACTCGGAGGTGGCGATGCGCTCGCCGTCGGCGCCGTCGAGCGCGAGCGGCAGGCGCAGGCGCTCAGCCCATTCCAGCAGCGCGGCGCGCTGCTCGGCGGCCGGCGCTTCGGGAGGCGGGAGGTTGTTCTGCGCGAGTTCGCCCCAGGCCACCATGCGGTCGGACCAGACCGCCTGCTCCTGTTGGCGCTCGTGCTCGATGTTGCGTTGGAACAGCCAGCCGGCCACCAGCGCGAACAGCAGCAGCACGGCCACCACCGTCAGGTAGATGCGGAGATACAGGCTTTTCATCAGTCGGGCTCGCCGTCCTGCTTCTTGGCGAACACGTAGCCGGCGCCGCGGATCGTGAGGATGCGGCGCGGATTTTTCGGGTCGTCCTCGATGGCCGCGCGGATGCGCGAGATGTGCACGTCGATCGAGCGGTCGAAGGCTTCCAGCGCATGGCCCTTCAAGGCGTCCATGATCTGGTCGCGCGAGAGCACGCGGCCGGGCTGCTGGGCCAGCACCGCGAGCATCTGGAACTGATAGCTGGTCAGCTCGCATTCGCGGCTGTCCAGCCGCGCAACGCGGGCGCCCAGGTCGATCTCCAGCCGGCCGAAACGTTTCACCTCGGCGTCGTCGTCGGCCGCTGGCGCGCCGCTGCTGCGGCGCAGCAGGGCGCGCACGCGGGCCAGCAGCTCGCGCGGCTCGAACGGTTTGGGCAGGTAGTCATCGGCGCCCAGCTCCAGACCGACCACGCGGTCCATCGGCTCGCCGCGGGCGGTCAGCATCAGCACCGGCAGCGCCCGGGTGCGCGCCTGCGCGCGCAGCTGGCGGCACAAGTCCAGGCCATCGCCGTCGGGCAGCATCAGGTCGAGCAGCACGGCATCGAAGCCGTGGTCGCGTGGCTCCAGCCGGTCGCGCCCCGCCTTCAGGGTGGACGCGGTTTCGACCAGGAAACCGGCCTGGCGCAGGTAGTCACCCACCATGCCGGTGAGGCGGGTGTCGTCGTCGATGAGCAGGAGTCGGGCGGACATGGCGGCGCGTCAAAACGAAGGAGCAAGGGCGGCCAAGCATAGCGCCACCGGCGCGGCCTCGCGGCGGTGGCGCTGCAGCGGCGGTGGAGGCCGGGCCTCGTCACGCTGCTGCGCTGACGGCGACCGTCACTGCTGGGGCTGCTGGGGCTGCTGCGGCTGGCCCGGCTGAGCGACGCGGCCGGCGTGGCGCTCCTTCCAGCGCTCGGCCCGCTGCTTCATGCGCTCGGCCAGCTGGGCGCGCTGCTCGGGCGTCAGCACGCGGCTGACCTCGATCATGGCCAGGCTGATGCGGCGCGACACCTGGTCCGCGTGGGCCATCTGCTGCTGGCGCAGCGCCTCGACGGCGTTAGCGTCCACGGTGGGCTGGGCGAACAGCTGCAGCGACTGCTGGCGCAGCGCCCGGCCGGCTTCACGCTGGGTCTTCAGGTCGGCCGCCGCGGCCAGCGCGATCTGCTTGACCTGGGCGCGCTGCGCGTCGGTGGCGTTGAGGTCCTTGAGCAGGCGGTCGACCATGCGCTCGACCCGCTCGGGGCTGCCCATGAAGGCGCCCGGCATGCCGATAGCGCCGCCACCGTGGTGCCCATGGCCGTGGGCCAGCACCGGCACGGCGGCTGCGGCGGCCAGGCCCAGCACCAGGCCCATGGCGAGGCCCTTGAACGAGCGGCGGCGGACAGCGGCGGAAGCGGGGGTCTTGAGTTCGGTCACGATGCACTCCTTGGAGGATTCGGGCACGGCGCCCATGAAGCTATGCTCGCGGCCGCAGGTAAAGCGACCGTGCTGCCCCCGTAAAGTTGTGTGAAGCGTCGCGGCCCTGCCCTCAACCGGCGAGGACGCCGTTTTTCGCGGCCACCAGCTGCGCCGCGATGGAGACCGCGATCTCGGGCGGCGTCTTGCTGCCGATGTGGATCCCCACCGGGCCGTGCAGGCGCGCCAGCTCCTCGGCCGTCAGCCCGAAGTGGGCCGCGAGCCGCTCGCGGCGCACCGCGTTGTTGCGTCGCGAGCCCAGCGCGCCGACGTAAAACGCGGCAGAGCGCAAGGCCTCCATCAGCGCGAGGTCGTCGAGTTTGGGGTCGTGCGTGAGGGCCACCACCGCGGTGCGCGGGTCGGGCCTCAGCTCGGTCACCAGGTCGTCCGGCATGTCATGGCTGAGCCGCACGCCCTCCAGCGTCCAGCCGTCGCGGTATTCCTCGCGCGGATCGCAGACCACCACCTCGAAGTCCAGGCCCAGCGCGATCTGGCACAGGAAACGCGAGAGCTGGCCGGCGCCGATCACCAGCAGGCGAAAGCGCGGGCCATGCACGGTGGTCAGCACCTCGCCGTCGAATTCGAGGCCCGCGGAGCGCTCGGCCGGGCGCAGTTCCGCCTGGCCTGTCGCCAGCTCCAGCCGCCGCGCCACCAAGCGACGTTCACGCGCGGCCTGCAGCAATGCTTCCACGCTGCTGCCCTCGTGCAGCGGCTCGCACACCAGTTGCAAGGTGCCGCCGCAAGGCAGCCCGAAACGGCGCGCCTCTTCGGAGGAGATGCCGTAGCTCAGCACGTCCGGCCGCTGGCCGGTGATGCCCTGGGACTGCACACGCGCGATCAGGTCGTCCTCGATGCAGCCGCCCGAGACCGAGCCGCACACCCGGCCGTCGCTGCGCAGCGCGAGCATCGCGCCTGCGGGACGCGGCGAGGAGCCCCAGGTGCGCACCACCGTCACCAGCAACACCGACCGGCCCTGGGCGCGCCAGGCGGCCGCCTGCGTCAGCACTTCGAGATCGACGCTGTCCATGCGAGCGGAAAACTCCCCGGATCAGTAGGCCTGCGCCGGACGCGGCGCACCGGCCAGCGACGCGGGCGACGCTTCGCTGTGGGCCGCCACACCGGTCGACCCCACGTCGAAGTCCAGCCAGACCGCAAAGCCGCGGCCCTCCAGGCCCTCGCCCACCTGCACGCGGGTACCGTGCAGCTGCGCAATGCGCGCCACCAGCGACAGGCCGATGCCGCTGCCCCGGCCGCCCGCCCCCGGCACCCGGTAGAAGCGGTCGAAGATGCGCTCGTGCTCCTCGGGCGGCACACCGGGACCGTTGTCGGCCACCATCAGCCGCACGTACTGCCGCCCACCGTCGTCCCTGCCGCGGCACGACACCACGCAGCGGCCGCCGGCCGGCGTATAGCGCAAGGCATTGTCGATCAGGTTGCGCAGCAGGATGCCCAGGGCGTCGACATGTCCCTTGACCGTGCACGGCTCGACGTCGAGCGCGATGCGCTGCTGCTTCTGGCCGGCCACCACCTCGAAGTCGCGCGCGATCAGCTCGATGGTCTCGTACAGCGGCACCGCCTCGCCCTGGCGGGCCTGCGAGGCGTCGAGCCGGGCCAGGTCGAGCAGTTGCTCCGACAGGCGGGCGCTGCGCTCCACGCCCGCAACCAGCCTGAGCAGGGCCGGCTTGGCGTCCTGGGGCCGCTCCGCCGAGGCCGCGAGCTGGGCATGCGCCAGCAGCGCGGCCAGCGGCGTGCGCAGCTCGTGCGCGGCATCGGCGATGAAGCGCTTTTCCGACTGCAGCGCGCTGTCGAGCTGGCCCAGCAGGTGGTTGAAGGACTGCACCAGCGGCTGGACCTCCCTCGGCAGGCGGTGCGTCGGCAGCGGGTTCAGGTCAAGCGGCGAGCGGCGGCTCAGGGCCCGCTGCACCGCGGCCACCGGGCGGAAGGACCAGTGCACGACGCCCCAGATCGAGCCCTTGAGCAGCAGCAGCACCAGCAGTGCAGTCGACAGGCTCAGCTTGGTCCAGCGCTCCAGGTCGGCGATCAGCAGCACCTTGGGTTTGCCGACCTGGACCTGCAAGGTGCCGGTGACGTCCGAGATCGCATAGACGCGCCAGGTCTGGCCCTTGACCGTGATCTCGGCAAAACCGTCGACGAAGTCGGGCTTGATCGGCGTGTCGGGGGCGCCGGGCGACTGCAGCGCCACGCTCTGCTTGTTGCGCCAGGCCTGGAAGCTGACCTTGTCGCCCTGGTAGCCCTCGGGCGTCGCAACCTGGAAACGCTCCTTGCTCAGCGGTTTGCTGCCGGCGTCGGCCGGCAGGGTCAGCAGGATCTGGGTCGCGATGTCGGCCAGCATCGCGTCCCACTGGCCGGTCTGGTGGCGGCCCATCTGGACCACCTGGCAGCCGATCCAGACGGTCCAGATCAGCGCCATCGTCGACAGCAGCACCACCAGCAGCCGCACCTTCAGGGATTTCATGCACGCTCCTCGCCGATGCGGTAGCCGAAGCCGTGCACGGTGACGATCAGCTCCTCGCCGAGCTTGCGGCGCAGCTGGTGGATATAGACGGCGATGGTGTTGCTCTCGATGCTGCTGCTGCCGCCGTAGACGGCGTCCTGGAGCTGGTCGCGCGTGACCACCCAGCCGCGCTTTTCCATCAAGGCCAGCAGGGTGCGGTACTCGTGCACGCTCAGCGAGACCGGCTCGCCGCCGCGGGTCACGGCCCGGCGTGCGGGGTCGATACTGACCCCGCCATGGCTGATCAGGGGCGAGACCCGGCCCTGGCTGCGACGCACCACCGCGCGCACGCGCGCGCCGAGCTCGTCGAGCTGGAAGGGCTTGACGACATAGTCGTCGGCGCCGGCGTCGAGGCCGTGGATGCGGTCGCTGAGCTGGTCGCGGGCGGTGATGATCAGCACCGGCGTCGGGTCGTAGCGCGCCCGCATGCCTTGCAGCACGGCCAGCCCCGAGCCGCCCGGCAGGCCGAGGTCGAGCAGCACCGCCTGGTAGGCGTGATCGCTCAGCGCAAGCCGTGCCGCCGGGGCGTCGGGGGCGCGGTCGACGCTCCAGCCGGCCCGTTCCAGGCCGTCGCGGACCGCCTCGGCGAGCATGTCGTCGTCCTCCACCAGCAGCAGGTGCATCGTTTCACCTCAAAAGGATGTGCGGCCGAAGTGTGACCGGGTGGCATTAAAGACTTCTTAACCGGCGCTTCACAGAATGACCGCGTCGAGAAGGAGAACCCCGATGCCGCCCCTGCCCCGCCTGCCGGCCCTGCACCAGGCCCCGGCGCCGCCCCTGCGACTGTACCGCCTGTTGCCCGGCGAGCCGGTACCCGAGCGGCTGCGGCCGGACTGGGAGTTCGGTGTCGACCAGCTGCTAAGCAGCTGCGGCGACGCCGAGAGCGTGCTGTGGGAGGCCGCCAGGGGCCAGGTGCTGGAGCGCCGGTACGGCCTGGTGGAGGCCGGCGGCGCAGGGCGGCCGGTCTCGCTGACGGTGATCCGCACCCTGCTCGACGAGGCGGGCCGGCCGCTGGCCTGGTGGCAGCGCTCGATCGCGCGGCCCGACGCCGGTCCCATCGTGATGCCGTCGTCGGGTGCCGCGCACCGCTCGATCTACTGCGTCGAGGCCGAGGACGCGCCGCTCTGGGCGACCGTGCAACAGCTGTGCTGCACCCGCTTCGCCAGCGAACACGACGGCCCGGCACCCGCGGCCGGCCTGTTCGCGCCGCGCTCGCCGGGGCCGGGCTTTTCGGTGGCTGCCGCGTCGGCTTGAGCGGCCCGGCACCGCAGGCCACGCCGGAAGGAAGCGCCAGCGGCGCCCCGGCCAGGCCGCGGGCGTCGGCCACGAGCCGGCGGCGCCCCCCGGACAGGGGACAGCGCCGGCCGCCGCGCCACGGCAGAATCCGCCGTTTGTTCTCCTGCCTGCCCATGGGCCCGCTGCACCCTCCCCCGCTTGCGTTTTTCGAGCTCACCACCGTGTCCGGCGAGACGGTGGTCACGCCACTGGCCTTCCCGGAGATGGCCTGGCTGGGCAGCAGTGCGCAGGCGATGGCGCGCAGGATGGCGCGCGCGGTGCAGTCGGAATGGCTGGATGAGGGCCGCTATCTGGAGGCGGTACAGCTCGCCGATCCACCGGTCTTCGAGCGGCGCGAGATCGAGGTCGAGTTCCCCGCCGGCCCGGACCCGCTGCTGCAGCCCGCCCGGCGTTCCCGCCATGTCGCTTTCCTGTCGACGGCCACGGCCGGCACCCGCTGCCTCGCGTGCGTGCCGGCGCTCGGCATCGTCGCGCTGGCCGAGGCCGAGCGGCTGGGTGAAGCCGTGGTCGAAGCGATCCGGCTGGAACACCGCCGCAACGGCCGCCAGGCCGAGGTGCGGCGCCAGGTGGCGGCGGCGTGGTTCGAGCAGATCGAGCTGAAACAGCTGCCGCTGGAACTCATTTTCCACAGCGCGGAAGGCCTGCGCCGGCTGCAGGAGCTGCGCGCCGAGCCGCTGCTGGACGTGGTTTCCGACGAGATGCACGTGGCAGCGCGCCCCGCCAGCGGCCTGGCGGACGTGCTGGACACCCTGGTAGGTGCGGCGGAAGGGCCGTTTGCGCGCAGCGTCCTGGTGGTCGGTGCCGAAGGCTGCGGCAAGACCGCGCTGATCCACCAGTACGTGCGCGAGCGTCGCCGACGTGGCCTCGCCGCGCCGCGTGAAACCAGCGCCGCGCGACTCATCCAGGGACTCACCCGGGACGGCGGCTGGCAGCACGCGCTGGCCGTGCTGTGCCACGAGCTGGCCGAGCGCGATGTGGTGCTGTATGTCGGCCACCTCACCGAGTTGTTCGAGGTCGGGCAGTACCAGGGCAATGCGGTCAGCCTCGGAGAGGCCCTGCGCGAGCCGCTGGCGCGCGGCCGCCTGATGCTGCTGGCCGAGGCCACGGCGTCCGAGCTGGCACGTGTCGAGCTGCGCAGTCCCGGCTTCGCGGCGCTGTTTCAGACGGTGCCGCTGCCGGAGCGCTCGGACGACAAGCAGGAGTCCATCATCCTGGAGGCGGTCGCGGCCCTGGCTGCCGAACACCGCGTGAGCGTCTCGCGCGACGCGGTGGCGGAGCTGGTCGCGCTGCAGCGCCGCTTCTCGCCCTACTCCGGATTCCCCGGCAAGAGCATCCGCTTTTTCGAGGAACTCATCCTGCAGGCGCGAGGACAGGCTGCGACGCTGGGCCGCGACGAAACGCTGGAGGCCTTCTGCGCCGAGACCGGCATGCCGCGGCACATGCTCGATGCACGGCTGCGGCTCGACTTCGCGGCGGTGGACGACTTTTTCCGTCGACGCCTGTTCGGCCAGAGCGCGGCGCTCGACGTGGTCACCGGGCTGCTGGCCGCGACGAAGACCGGACTCGCGCGCACCGGCAAGCCCATCGCGTCGCTGCTGCTGATCGGGCCGACCGGGGTCGGCAAGACCGAAACCGCCAAGGCGCTGGCGGAATTCATGTTCGGCGATCCGCGCCGCATGATCCGCATCGACATGAGCGAGTACGCCGATCCCGCCGCCGTGCTGCGGCTGCTCGGCGACCTGGGCGGCGACGAAGGCGTGCTGATCGGCGCGGTGCGCCGGCAGCCGTTCTCGGTGGTGTTGTTCGACGAACTGGAGAAGGCCGACCCCAGCTTCTTCGACCTGCTGCTGCAGGTCCTGGGCGAGGGCCGGCTGACCGGCGGCAACGGCCTGACGGCCAACTTCTGCGGCTGTTTTGTGGTGATGACCTCCAACCTCGGCGCCGAGGTCATGCAGCGTGCGCCCCTGGGGCTGGCCGCGCGGCGCGAGGACCCCCGGCGGCATTTCGAGCAGGCCGTGCAGCAGGCCTTTCGCCCCGAGCTGTTCAACCGCATCGACCACATCGTGCCCTTTGCCGCCCTGACGGCGTCGGAGCGGGCGCCGATCTTCGCGCGCGAGCTGGAGCTGATGCGCCGGCGCGAAGGCCTGCTCGAACGCAAGCTCGAACTCGACATCGCGGACGACGTGGCGGACCGGTTGGCAGCCCTGCCCGGCGACCCGCGTTACGGCGCGCGCGACGTGCAGCGCGTGCTGCGCCAGCGGCTGCTGATGCCGCTCGCGCATGCCCTGGCGCCACATGCCTATGTCACGCCGCTGGCGGTCCACCTGCAGGGTGGCGACGCGGGCTCGCTGACGGTGCGCAGCGAGCCCTTGCAGCGGCCCGTGGACACCGGCCCGCTGCTCGTGGCCGACGCGCTGGCCGATGCCCGGCGCCACTGGCAGCGGGTGACCGAGGGACCGCTGTTCGTCAATCTGGTGAACCAGGTGTTCCGCCTCGACAAGGAGCGGCAGCGCCACGAAAAGAAGCGCCGCCGCTCCTCGCACCTGCCGCACTGGGACGCCACCGGAGACGCCGCCCGGGAACGCGAGTTGGCCGCGGTGCAGCAGACCGCCCAGGGCCTGTTCGCGGAGATCCTCGAACTCGAAGGCCAGGCCTTGCTCGCCCTGGTCGGAGCCTCCGAGGCGCCGCCCGACCTGGCAAGCTGGCGGCGCCGGTTTTCGGAGTTCAAGCAGCGCGCCTTTCACGCCATGCGGCCGAGCAGCGCGCGCTGCTCGGTGGGGCTGTATGCATCGCCGCGCCTGACGCCGATGTTGTACGAGGCGTGGTGCGAACTGGCCAGCCTTGCCGGCTTCGAGCTCAGGAGCCAGGTGGTCCGCCTCGTCGAGGATCCCAAACGGGGACCCGGCGCGCGCGAGGCTGCGTCCCCCGCCGACGAGGCCGAGTCGGGCAGCGCAGCGCCCTCTTCCAGCGTCTACCGGAAACTTCCCTGGCCGCAGAAAGAGCGACTGCAGGGCACCCTCGTCGGCTACGAGATCGAGCTCACCGGTCCCGCGGTGTTCGACTACTTCCGGCATGAGAGCGGCCTGTGGCGGATCTGGGAGGACGACCGCAAGACCGACGCCTGGGTGTCGGTGCACAACCTGCCCCTCGCCGAGTTCAAGACGCCGCACAACGTCCACCGCCAGCATTTTTTCGACGGCCAGGCGGTGCGCCGCCAGCTCAAGCAGGCTGTGCTGCTCGACCCCTCGGCCGACTGGCGCTGCGAGTTTCCCGACCCGCTCGCCTGGAAGCGGGTGCTCGACCAGCAGTTCGACCAGCTGATGGACCGCATGCTGCTCGGGGAGGAGGAAGCATGAGGCTGCCCCAAAGCATGCGGGACGCAGGGCTCGGCAGGGAGCGGATCGAATGAACGCCGCGACCCTGAAGATCCCGGTGTTCGTCACCCACCGCAAGGAGTCCGGCTACCGGCTGCGCTGCCTGTTCCTGCCGCAGATCCATGCCGGCGCCCCGCGTTATGAAACCGCCCTGAACAAGCTGCGACAGGTGGTGGTGCAGCACTTCCGCGGCACCCAGATGGACCGCTCGACGCTGGACGAGCGACTGTGGCTCGGCTTCGCGCCGGAACTGCGCTTCGAGCTGGTGCCGCTGGGCTTCGACAGCGGCCGCCGCTGGGTCGAAGGCATGTTCGCGACGGCGCAGTTCAGCGTCGCCGGGCGCCGCTACGCCTGCCTGCCGCAACTCGACGGCATCGTCGCCGACCTCGGCGAGCAGCACCTCGACAAGGCCGCGCGCACCGAGCGGCTGGTGGCACGCATCCAGGCCTACTTCCGCGAACAACGCAAGGAACAGGGCGACGGCTTCGATCCACACCGCTGCCTGGCGGCGCCCAACGACGAACTGGCCGAGCTGGAACTGTCGATGCACCTGGCGCAGGGGCGCTTTCCGTTCCAGAACCCCTTCGACCTGCGGGCCAGGCTGCATGACGACAGCGTCGGCGACGGCGCAAGCGAGATGGCCCGTGTCGCCGTCGATCTGAACGAGCTGTACCCGGACGGGCTGTCGAGCGCCTTCCTGCGCGACGAAGCGGCCCGTGAGCTCGAAGCATCGATCTACCGCCCGGACCGGGGCGCGGTCGTGCTGGTCGGCCCGCGCGGGGCCGGCAAGACGGCCCTGGTCCACGGCGCACTGCGCCGCTACATCGCGTCCCACCCTGGCCGCGACCGGGCCCGCTTGCAGAAGATCTGGCAGCTCGATCCCCTGCGCGTGATCTCCGGCATGAGCGTCATCGGTCAATGGCAGCGTCGCATGGCGGTGGTGCTGAAGTACCTGCAGTCCCGGCTGCCGGAGGGCTTCGGCATCGACCATCCCGATCACCTCTACTGCGACAACCTGGTGGCACTGCTGTCGGTGGGCCGGAGTTCGCAGAACACCCTGACCCTGGCCGACGTGCTGAGGCCCCAGCTCGAAAAGCGCGCCTTCACGATGGTCGGTGAGGCGACCCCCGAGGCCTGGCAGAAAATCCAGCAGCGCGACCGGCGCTTCGCGGACCTGTTCCGGGTCATCCGTGTCGAAGCGCCGGCGCGCGAGCTCGCCATCCGCATCGTCGGCTGGCGCCGTGCCGAACTCGAACAGCAGCACGGCTGCCGCATCGATGCCGCGGCACTTGCCGAGCTGCTGAAGCTGGAGCGCCGTTTCGCCGGTGAAGAAGTCCTGCCCGGCTCGGCGGTTCGCGTGCTCGATCGCCTGGCGGTCCGCCATGCCGGGCGGCAAGTCGGACGGGACGAGGTGTTGTCGGCCTACACCGCGGCCTACCACTTCCGCGAAAAGCTGTTCTCCCGCCATGTCGGGCTGGCGCCGGCGGAGGCCCATGCCCACTTCGCCGCGCGCCTGATCGGGCAGCCGCAGGCCCGCGCCGAACTGGTCGATGTAGTGGCACTGGTCAAGTCCGGCCTCGCGCCGCCCGGCAAGCCGCTCTCGTCGCTGCTGTTCATCGGGCCGACCGGCGTGGGCAAGAGCGAGGCGGCCAAGCTGCTGGCGGACTTCCTGTTCGAGGACGAGGGCGGGCTGGTTCGCTTCGACATGAACGAATACGTGGACGCGGGCGCGCTGGACCGCCTCATCGGGGATGCGGCGCGGCCGGACGGCCAGCTCACCGCCGCGGTGCGGCAGCGCCGTGCCTGCGTGCTGCTGCTCGATGAGATCGAAAAGGCGCACCCGGCCGTGCACGACCTGCTGCTGCAGGTGCTGGGCGAAGGCCGGCTGACCGACGCCCTCGGCCGCACCACCGACTTCTCGCAGTGCGTGGTCGTGCTCACCTCTAATCTCGGCGCCGCCGCGGCCCAGCGGCACACCGGTTTCGCGCGGCAGGCGGCCGACGTGCAGCACACCTACCGGGAAGCAGTCGAGCGCTTTTTCCGCCCCGAGTTCCTGAACCGCATCGACCAGGTCGTGACCTTCACGCCGCTGGCGGCGGGCGACATCGAGGCCATCGCGCGGCTGCAGCTGGAGCGCGTGCTGTCGCGCGACGGCTTCGTGCGACGGCTGAGCTTCCTGAACGTCTCGGAAGACGGGCTCGAACAGCTCGCCCACCTCGGTCACGACGAAACGCTGGGCGCGCGCGCCCTCAAGCGCGCCATCGAACGGACACTGACCGGCCTGGTCGCACAGCGGCTCGCCTCTTCCCACACGGACCGTCCGATGCTGCTCGACGTGACCGTCGAGCAGGGACGGCTCGCCACCCGCGCCACCCTGCTCGACTACGCCGCGCCCCGGCCGGTCGCGCTGCCGCCCGACAGCGCATCGGCCAGCGGCTACGACAGCCTCTCGCGGCAGGCCGAGGCGCTGCACGAGCGGCTGCATGCAGGGCTCGATACCGCGCCGGACCCGGCGACGGTGCTGGCACTGCGGGCGATCCAGGTGCGGCTCGACCCGCTGCGCGACACGCTGGCGCGCATCACCTGGGAACTGGCCGAGCACCGGGTCCCCGCGCTGCGCACCGCCAGGCCGCGGCAGCCGCGGCCGCGCGACTGGCGCGAGCTGGGGCGGCCAGTGACGGACATGCTGTTCGCGCAGCACGACATCCACGACTTCTTCGAGCAGCTGCACACCGCTGCCCACCCGGTGCGAGGCGCGGAGAGCGAGCTGGTGCGCTGGCAGCTGGAACTCGCGCTGCTCGCGCGTCGCGCCGACTGCCTTCAGCAGCACGGGCTGGAGCGCGTCGAGATCGAGATCGTCACGCTGCAGCGCGGCGCGGTGCCCGCCGTGGTCGACACCGCCTGGGCCGACTACGCGGCGCTGCTCGCGCAACTGGACCTGCACGAGCTGCCCGCTGCGCGGCCCGGCACCCGCTGCTTCGAAGGCGCGGGACTGCGCAGCGCCTTCGCCGGCGAATGCGGCATCCACCTCTGGTACATGGGCGACCAGCGCCCCGTGCCCGTGGCGGTACGCCTGCTGCCCATCACGGCGGAAAACCTCCGGCCGCCCCCGCCCACCGAGATCGTTCGCCTGCGGCTCGAACCGGCACGCGCCGGCGATCAGCGCCGTTTGACCGACCTGCGCTCCGGCTGGGTGCGCAAGTTCTCCGGCCCCTTGTCCGAGGAGGACTGGCGGCTGCTGCTGTGGAACGGCGGCTCGCCGGACCGGCCCGTCTGAGGTGTTCCCGATGGCGACATCGTCTTATCCCCTGGTGTGTTGGCAGATCGGCGAGGAGTCGGTCTTCGGCCTGCTGCTCGGCACGGACTTGCAGGCGGTCGAGCGCAACACGCGGCGCCTGAAAACCGCACTCGCCGAGACGCTGCAGCGCGAGCGTGAACGCGGCCGTCCGCTGCCCGAGCCCGAGCTCGACGAGGCGCGCATGAAACTCGTCACGGTCAAGGTGAACCTGGCGCACCGCACCGCCAAGGGCAGCTTCGCGGTGCCGACCGCGACCGAGTTCACCGTGGCGGCCATTTACGGCGGCAATGCCGTCGAAGGCTATTCGAAGTGCTACCTGCCCTACCTTGACGAGAGCTTCTACTACTACGACGACGGCCAGCTGCCGGTGCTGATCGAGCACTACACGCGCGACCGGCTGGACGGCATGGCGCCCGAGGACGCTCAGCGCTACCTCATGCCCACCCGCCCCTGGCTGGAGCAGGTCGAGTGGCGCAAGGACGACCGGACGCCGGACCGGCAGCGTCTGCCCCGCTACCTGCGTGACGCCCACGCCCGGCTCGCCGTCGTCGCCGACCGCCTGCCCGAGACAGGCGCTCGCCGAGGCCAGCACGTGTTCCCGGAGACCGCCTGGGAGCAGGGCGCGCTGGTCGACGAACTGGCCGGGCGCCTGGCACGGGGTGCCAACCTCCTGCTGGTCGGCGAACCTGGCGTCGGCAAAAGCGTGGCGATCCTCGAGGCGATCCGCAAGGCGCACCGCCTCACCGCGGGGACCGAGCAGCCGTTCACCTTCTGGCGCAGCAATGCCGAGCGCCTCATCGGCCGCGCCAAGTACCTGGGCGAATGGCAGGCACTGTGCGACCAGCTGGTGCAGTGGCTGGAGATGTCGGAGGGCCTGCTCTGGGTCACCGATTTCGTCCACCTGCTGCAAACCGGCGGTGACAACGCCGAGGACTCGATGGCCGCCTACCTGCTGCCGGCTCTGCGCCGCGGCGCACTGCGCCTCGTCGGCGAGGCGACGCCCGAAGAGCTCGAGAGCGCGCGCCGACGACTGCCGGCATTCATCGACTGTTTCGAGCCGCTGCGCCTGGCCGAGATGGACGGCACCCGCGCGCGCCGGGTGCTGGACCTGTTCGCCGGTCATGCGAAAAACGCGCTGTCCATCGAGATCGAGCCCGCGGCGCTCGATACCGGCTACCGGCTGCTGCAGCGTTATGTGCGCTACGAGCGTTTTCCCGGCAAGGCGGTCAAGTTTTTCGGCGAGTGCGTGCGCAGCGCCATGGCGGACCGTCTCCCGGCGGTCAGCGAACAGGCCGCCATCGCGCACTTCGCCAGGACGACGGGCCTGCCCGAGGCTTTCCTGCGCGACGACCGGCCGCTGGTCGAGGAGGAGGTGCGCCACTTTTTCGGCCAACGGCTGTTCGGCCAGCATGCCGTCATCGGCCACCTCCAGGACGTGGTCTACCTGTTCAAGGCCGGGCTCAACGACCCGGCCAAGCCCATCGCCACGCTGCTGTTTGCCGGCCCGACAGGCGTTGGCAAGACCGCCGCGGCGAAGGCGCTGGCCGCCTACTTCTTCGGCGCAGGGAGCGGGGCCGATCCGCTGTTCCGCATCGACATGAGCGAGTTCCAGCACAGCTTCCAGATCGCCCGCCTCGTCGGCACCGGCGAGCGGCCCGGCAAGCTGGTCGAACACGTACGCCAGCGGCCCTTCTCGGTGGTGCTGCTCGACGAGATCGAGAAAGCCGACCCGTCGGTGTTCGACCTCTTGCTCGGCGTGCTCGACGAAGGCCGGCTGCGCGACAGCCGCGGACGGGTGACCGACTTCCGCAGCAGCCTGGTGGTCATGACCACCAACCTCGGCGTGCGCCACGGGGCCTCGCTCGGCTTCACCGAAGCGGGCGGCGGCGACACCGTGCTGCAGGACATCCGGCAGTTTTTCCGGCCGGAGTTTTTCAACCGTATCGACCGGGTGGTGCCCTTCGCGCCGCTGTCGCGCGAAGCGATCGAGGCGATCGCGCTGCAGGAGCTGCGTGGCATCGAGCGCCGCGAAGGGCTGCTTCGGCGCGGCATGAGCTTGCGCTTCTCGCCAGCCGTCGTCGCCTTCGTCGCCGGTGTCGGATTCAGCCCCCGCTATGGGGCCCGTCCGCTGCAGCGCGCGGTCGAGCAGCACGTGGTGGCCGCGGTGGCACGCGCACTGTTCGAGGTGGTGGACGATGGGGTCTGCCTGGAGGTCGAGATGGCTGGGGACACGGTGGTGGCGAGGCCTGCGGCAGGCCCCTGAGCCGCGACCCGCAAAACGCCTCGCGTTGAGGGGCTACGGCAGGCCCGAACGGGCTCATTCTGCAGACCTGTAAGGCGCGCGAGTTGCGCCGCTGGTTGGACGGCGGAGGTCGGCTATTGCCCGGCCCGGCGGCCCACCGGGAGGCCGAGGCGCTGTTGCTGCCGGGTGGTGACCGAACACGCTACCACCATTGAGGAATCGGGATTTTTGCTGAACCGCCAAGAGGCCAGGTCTGCGCCTCGAAATGATGACTCACCCGGTTGATTTCGAATCTGGAGAGCCAGCGGCGCAGGAAAACATGTGCCTCATCAACTGATATTGCTGCTTCCCGGTGTCTGCCTCAGAAATACGTGACATTGAGACGGGACACCAGTACCACTTAAAAGGCCCGTTGGAATGCGTGATTGTGTTTCGGCCGCCCCTTACCGGCTGAACAGGAAGGCGCCAGTGATATGCATACTGCGCTGCCCGCCGAAGTCATCCGCCAGGTCTGGGACGAGGAAGCGCTACGCTTCAACGCCGATCAGCACCTCGTCCCATCCCAGGCCCACCACGTGAGAGACCAGCCAGCTCAAGGTAGGCAGGCGAAGTTCCTCGGATTCCGTGCGTTCACCGCACCCATCCATCTGCAAAAACTAACAGTTCCGGCCTGGTATCTGCATTGGCATCATGAGGATCTAAGAGAAACAGATAACGAAAACTCGAATCAGGTCCAAGGCAGTTAAATCTGTTCCCTCATCCTGTTTGAACCTCGTGTCGTTTCGATCCGAGAGGCTGCTCACCTGGTTGCCGTTCGTCGTTACATCGATTCAGCATTTCAATCTGCTGCGCCAACGATGAGATTCGCGCTCCCAGTGCGAGGGCGCGTGGGCGCCAGTATTGGCGAGAACATGCCATGTCTCGGATAAGGTCAACCGTTAGCGGCTCTTTGAATAGCGGAGTAAAACTGATCGCACTCCCTTTTGCCGGCGGCGGGGAGTCGAGCTACCGTACTCTGGCGGATAGGCTGAAGAACAATTTCGCCGTCGTCACCTTGAGTCTGCCCGGCCGCGGCGCACTGCACGATGTCGACTCGTATAGCGACTGGCCTCGCCTCATTGCCGATCTGACTGAGGAGGTCGGCAAGCAGACAGCCGGGGCTCCGTTCGCCCTGTTCGGGCACAGTTTCGGTGCTCTTCAAGCTTTCGAAGTGTGCCGCGCATTGGCGCTTCGCCAGATGCCGCTCCCGCTGGGCCTTTTTGTTTCGTCTCATCAAGCGCCCCAACTCGTCAACCCGCGCAGCCTGCCTGGCCAGCAAATCCACACGTTGCCCGATGAAGAATTTGCGAGCGCCGTTCGTGAATGGGGCTTCTTCAGCCGCGAGCTCACCGACGAGGTCGGTTCAGGGCAGCAAGAGGCCTTGCTGCTGCAGTACGCGGCCGGTGCACTGCGAGCGGATCTGCGTCTGGATGAAACCTATCCCTACGCGCCGGGCGCTGCATTGCCGATCCCTGTCGTCGTTTTCGGTGGCACCGACGACGACAGTGTGACGCCCGAGGGTCTGGCCGAGTGGCGTGCTCAATCCGCTCCATGCAGCGCCTTTTCGCTAGAGCGTTTCGAAGGCGGGCATTTCTATTTCCTGCAGGAGGCGGCCGCTGATGCACTGGCTGAGCGCCTGACATTTCACATGGAGCAGTGGCTGGGCGACCTGCGGCCCTCTCTGCTGGAGGTCCGTCTGCCTCCCGGTTCCCTGCTGCCAGGCTGCTCCTGGCAGTCCGAGGCGTGGAGCGCTGAGCACTCGGTACTCGCCCACATCTGCCGACAGGTCGAGCGGGTGCCGCACTCTCTGGCACTGTTGGACGGCGATCGAAGCTGGACCTACCGGCAACTGTCGGCCGCCGCCGTACAACTGGCCGACTCGCTCGCAACCGCCGGCATCAAGCCCGGCGACGTGGTGGGCGTATATCTGCCTCACTGTGCCGAGTACACGCTGTCGCTGCTGGCCGCCTGGTCCGTCGGGGCTGCCGTCTGCCTGCTGGAGAAGAACTGGTCCGACACCCTACTGACCGAATTCGTCGCGAGCTGCGAAGTGAGGCTGGTCTTGGCCCTGCCTGCTGAAATCGGGCGCGTGCAGGCGCTGCTGTCGCCGCGGCCCTGCCTGGCCGTGTCGGCAGGCTCCGGGCGGGACGCCAACGCGCGCTTGACGCCAGCCCACTGCCAGGGCGACGCACTGGCTTTCGTCTCGCTCACCAGCGGCTCCACCGGCAAACCCAAGGCCGTCCTCACCGCACAGCAGGGTGTGAGCTACTGCTTCTTGGCGCGCCAGGATCTGTATCCCTACCAGGACGGCGAGCGCGAAGGCGTGAACGTGTTTTTCGCCTGGGAGTGCCTGCGGCCCTTGATGTTCGGGCTGACGGCCGTCGTTATCCCGGACAACGTGATCTTCGATCCGCCCCGCCTCGTGGCTTTCCTCGAACGGCAGCGCATCACCCGGCTCGTGGTGACGCCCTCGCTGCTGGAAACGACGCTCGACGTCCCCGGTCTTGCAGGCCGGATGCACCGCGCACTCGGCCAGCTGTCGATCTGCTTCCTGATGGGAGAGGTGGTGCCAGCTCGCCTGGTGGACAAGGCAGCCCGGGATCTGCCGGCCCAGCTTCGCCTCGTCAACGCCTACAGCACCTGGGAGAGTCTGGACATTGCCTATGCCGAGCTGCTCCCGCCGGCGCCTTTCCCGGCCCAGAGCGCACCGGTTGGCCGTCCCCTTCCCGGGTGCACGGTGGCGGTGCTGGACGAGGCCGGCCGGCCCGTCCCGCAAGGTGTCGCCGGCGAGCTATACGTCGCCAGCCCGGGGCTCGCCCTCGGCTATCTCGGCGATGCGGCCAAGACGGCGGAGCGCTTCGTGCCCGCTCCGGCGGCCCTGGCTCGCCCCGAGGGCCCGGCGCTCTTCTACCGCACCGGCGACGCGGCGCGGGTGTTGCCCGACGGGCAGCTGCTGGTCCTAGGCCGCATCGACAGCACCGTCAAGATTCGCGGCTTCAAGGTGTCCTTGCAGGCGATTGAGTCGGTGGTCGATGCCGTCGAGGGTGTCGGCAAGTCGCTGGTCCTGCCGATTGAGGATCGCCAAGCAAACCAGCCGACCGTTCTGGTCGCCTATGTCGTCGGCATCGGGGGGGCACCGTCCGAAACCGTGCTGGCCCGCGTGCGCCAGCAGGCCCGGGCCCAGCTACCGGAGTATGCGGTGCCGGCGAATGTCATCGGCCTGCCGTCCTTCCCGCTGCGCCAGGGGGAGTCGCGCAAGCTCGACCGGACCGCGCTGCCACGCCCGCAGCTCGCCGCCGAATCGGCCGCGACGCCGCAGTCCGAACCAGAGCAGACGCCGCTGGAACAACAAGTGGCCGCCGTCTGGCGCGAAGTTCTCGGGCTTTCGGCCGTGCGCCGCGACGACCACTTCTTCGAACTGGGGGGCAGTTCGCTCGCGGCGGCTCGGTTGGTGGGCTTGCTCAACGAGCGTCTTGGCCTGTCGCTTGCGGTGCTCGACCTCTACCAGCACAGCGTCCTTGGGGACTTGGTGCGGCACTGCATGGGCACTAGCAGCGATGTGTCCGGGCCGGCGCCGCTGCCGCACACGACCCCGCCGGACGCTGCCGCCCGCCCCGTCGCGGTTGCCATCGTCGGTCTGGCAGGGCGATTTCCGGGCGCCCCTTCCATCGAAGCCTTTTGGCACAACCTGAGCCAAGG
Organism: Aquabacterium sp. A7-Y; assembly: GCF_026153205.1. Classification (GTDB taxonomy): domain Bacteria; phylum Pseudomonadota; class Gammaproteobacteria; order Burkholderiales; family Burkholderiaceae_C; genus Caldimonas. Next base: position 62,397 of record NZ_JAPFBW010000012.1, read on the forward strand.
TGTGGACAGTCTGCGTCGCTTCGGGCGGGAGGAACTGCTGGCCAAGGGCGTGGCGGCCGCCCAGCTCGATCATCCCGACTGGGTGCCGGTCGGGCAGGTGGTGGACGATGCCGACAAGTTCGACGCGCTTTTCTTCGGCATCGGCCAGCGCGAGGCGGTGTTGATGGACCCGCAGCACCGCCTGTTCATGGAAGTCGCCTGGTCGGCGCTCGAGCAGGCCGGTTATGCCCGCAGCAACAACCCCTACCGCACGCGCACCGGGGTGTTCGCCGCCTGCGGCATCGACGGTTACCTGGTGCATCATCTGCAGGGCGGTGGGCTGCACACGCCGCTCGACCCGGGTCGTCTGTTTCTCACCGAGATCGGCAACGAGAAGGACTACATCGCCACCCGGGTGTCCTACCAGCTGGACCTGGGTGGCCCGGCTGTCACGGTCACCTCGGCCTGCAGCAGCGCGCTCGTCGCAGTGGCCCAGGCGGCGCAAGCCATCGTCTCCGGGCAGTGCGACATGGCGGTGGCCGGCGCCGCCTCGCTCACCTTCCCCAATTTCGGCTATTGCTACGAAGAGGGGCTGGTGGGCAGCCAGGACGGGCACGTGCGGCCTTTCGACAGCCGCGCCAGCGGCACGCTGTTTGGTGATGCCGTGGGAGCCGTGGTCTTGAAGCGACTGGACCTGGCCCGGGCCGACGGCGATCACATCTGGGCGGTGGTGTCGGGCTTCGGTCTCTCCAACGATGGCCGCATGAAGGCCGGCTACACAGCGCCGAGCGCCGAGGCGCAGAGCCGCTGCATCGTCGATGCGCTGCGCATGGCTGACGTCCATCCGGCCCAGCTGTCCTATGTGGAGTGCCACGCTACCGCCACGTTGATCGGCGACGCCATTGAGCTCAAGGGCTTGAGCGATGCCTTTGCCCAAACGCAGGACGGTCGGCCGTTGCCGAGCGCGAGCTGCGCCATCGGCAGCGTCAAGGGCAACATCGGCCACGCGAACGCGGCAGCCGGCATCACCGGCCTGATCAAGACGGTGCTGCAACTGCATCACCGCCAACTCACCCCCACGGTCCATTTCGAGACACTCAACCCCAAGCTGGTGCCCTTCGTGGACCACGAGCGCTCGCCCTTCCGGGTGCAGCGGGTGTTGAGCGACTGGACCGTGGCCGACAGCACTGCGCAGCTGCCGCGGCGTGCTGGCGTCTCGAGCTTCGGTATCGGCGGCACCAACGCCCACCTGATCCTCGTGGAAGCCGAGGCGGAGTGCCCCTCAGCCCCCGACTCGGCCGCGAGCGTGCGTCCGCTGCACTTGCTGACGGTGTCGGCACGGTCGCGCGGCGCTTTGCAGCGCCACCTGCGCGAGCTGGCCGACGACCTGACCACGGCTTGCGCCGATCAACTCGCCTGCAGCGCCTATACCCTGCATCTGGCACGCGAGGCGCATCCCCTGCGGGTGGCGCTCAGCGTGCCGGCCACCCCCGGCGCGGCGGCCGCCGCCCTGCACGAGCGTGCCGCCCGGCTGCCCGCCGAGCTCGCCCGGGCGAAGCACGGAGCCACCGTGGCCTTCTGCTTCTCCGGCCAGGGCTCTCAGCATGTCGGTATGGCCCGGGGCCTCTACCACTCGCAGGCCGAGGGCGGGCGTTTCAGGCGCCATTTCGACAGGGCGTGCGCGGCGCTGAGCCAGCGCTTGGGCTTCGACGTCGCGGCCTTGGTCATGGAGGCCGACGAGGTGACCTTGCAGAGGCCCGTCGTGACCCAGTGCGGCCTGTTCGCCATCGAGCATGCGCTGGCCGCTGTCCTGGGGGAGTACGGCATCCGCCCGGTGGCGGTGGCGGGCCACAGCATCGGGCAATACGCGGCAGCGGTCGTCGCTGGCGCGCTGACGCTGGACCAGGCAGCGGCGCTGGTGGCGGCGCGGGCGGCGGCGACCGAGGCTTTGGACGGCTTTGTGGCCCCGAACGGCGAGCAGGTCGCGGGCGGCATGCTCGCCGTTCGGGGCAACGAGTCGGCTGTCCTCGCCTGGCTGAAAGGCAGGCGCGATGTCTGGCTGGCGGTACGCAATGCGCCGGGCCTGCTGGTGCTCGCCGGACTCGGCCCTGCCTTGCAACAGGCGCAGCAGGACCTCGTTCGGCTCGGCGCTGAATGCCGGCCGGTACCGGTCTCGCATCCCTTTCACACGCCGCTGCTGCAACCGGTGGCCGATGCGATCGCAGAGGTACAGGTCGCCGGCCAGCGCCCTGGGCTGCCGATGGCCTGCAATGTGACCGGCGGCTGGCTGGGCGAGGAAGCCGGTGACACCGCCTATTGGGCCCACCATGTCCTCGCGCCTGTCCGATGGGCTGACAACGTCGCGACGCTGCTGCGTTGGCAGCCCGACGCGGTCGTCGAGATCGGCCCTGGCAAGGTGCTGTGCAGCCTGGTGGGCAAGTGCCTGCCGGCCGACGCTCCGGCACCGTACATCATTGCCAGCCTGCCCGACGCCCAGGGTGTGCAGGACGACGTGCGCCACTTCAGCGACGCGCTCGGCCAACTCTGGTGCGCCGGCGTCGCGCTGGATTGGCGGGCCTATCACCGGGGCGAGGCGGCCTCCCCGGGCCGCGCGCTGAGGCGCCGGCCGTTGCCGACCTATCCCTTCGAGCGGGACAGCTACTGGTCGCGTCCGCAAGCCTCGATCTATGTCGATGCGCCGCCGCCAACAGGGCCTACCACGGCCGTGGCCGTCTCGCCTTGGCTGGTGTGCCTGCGGCCGCGGCCGCAAGCGCAACTCAAGCTCTACTGTTTCCCCTACGCCGGAGGCAGCAGCCGCAGCCTGGAAGGCTGGTCCCGCCGAGCGCCCGATTGGCTCGAGGTGGTCGCCATCGAATGGCCCGGCCGCAACCAGCGCGCCGAGGAGGCGCTGGCGCAGGACGATGCGGACGACGCGCGCGCCCGCCAAGCGATCGCTGCTGCCATACGGGCCGATGCTGGCAACTTGCCAGTGGCGTTCTGCGGGTTGAGCTATGGCGGCGCAGCGGCAACCGAACTGCTCTGCGCCGAGCTGGCCGACTTCGCCCGCAGCGGCCAGGTGAAGGGACTGGCCGTCGTAGGCCGCGCGCCGCTGCTGGAGCCGCCGCCCCTGAGCACCGATGCCGAAAGTTTTCTGCTGGTGCCGGCCGAGCTGCAGGCCGATGCGCTGTGGCGGGATCTGTTCCGACCTATCCTGAACGCCGACTTGGCCGCTGATGGCCGCGCCGCCCGGCGCATCGCCGCCCGCTGGCGGTCGGGTGGACGGGAACCGTTGCTGAGCTTGCCGCTGCAGGTGCACGGTGGCGAAGCCGACCCCGCCTTTGACTGGCTGCACGCAGCCGAGTGGGGGCGCATCTCCTCTGCGCCGCCGGCCGGCCTGCATGCTTATCCCGGCGGCCACGACTTCATGATCCGCGCCGAAGCCGACATCCTCGGTCGACTGGTTGACTGGTTGCGCCCACATGGCTCACCCGGCAAGACGGCTGCAGTGCGTCCGGCGCCGACCTACGGCCTGCGTTGGCAGCCGCTGCCTGCCCGGCCGCCAGCCGGTCAGACACAGGCGTGGACCGAATGGCGCGCTGGCGAGGAGCTGGCAGCACTCGACTGGCTACTGGCACACCTGCAGGCCGGGGGCGACCGGGCGGCCCTGCTGTGTCGCCGCGGTGAGGTCCCCGACGCCGCCGGCGTGCGGCAATGTGTGGGCTTCGTGGCCTTGTGGCAGGCGCTGATGCAGCACAACTGCCAGGGCACGCTTTGCCTGCTGCTGCCAATGGACGCCGCGAGCGGACCGCTGGCGGGTGCGGCCCGTGTCGCACACGCCGAATACAGCGCGCTCGACGTGCAGCTTGTGTTCGCCGACGATCACCCCGATCTCGGCGTCGCGAGGAGCGACGCCGCCTGGACGGACCGTCTGGTGGCCGAGGCCGCTGCGTATCCGGACGAGCCCCAATGGTGCCGCCGGCAGGGTCGGCCCCTGGCAGCACGGCTCAAGCCCCTTGCCGGTGATTCCTTGCCCGATGGCAGCCTGGGTCGCTCCGGCGGCCACTACCTCGTGACGGGCGGTTCGGGTGGGCTGGGCTCAGTCTTGCTGGACTGGCTGATCGATCGCCAAGGCGTGGCGCCGCAGCGCATCGTCGTGCTGCAGCGCACGCCGAGCCGGGTCCGCGAGGGCGTGCAAACCCGGGTAGCAGACCTGAGCGATGCCGCCGCCCTGGCGACTCAGCTGGCCGGCATCGACGCCGTCGAAGGCGTGTTCCACCTGGCGGGGCTGCTGGACGACGGTGTCATCGCTCGCCTCGACGCGACACGCATCCACCGTGTGCTGGGTCCCAAGCTGGGACTGGCGCACCTGCTCCCGCACACGGCACGCTGGCAGACCCGCTGGATCGTGGCCTTCTCGTCCACCAGCTCGCTGCTGGGAGTGGCGGGCCAGACGGGCTATGCCGCGGCCAATGCATGGCTCGATCAGCTCGCCAGCTGGCCGCCCGGTGGTCAACCGCCGGTGATCAGCGTGCAGTGGGGCAGCTGGGCCGAGGTCGGCATGAGCGCGCGTAGCGACAAAGCGATGCGCCGCGCGATGCAGGACGGCGAGCGCCCGTTGCCGACTGCCGCCGCACTGGCCGCGCTGGGTTCGCTGCTGGCTGGTCTGCTCGGCGAGGCCTTGCCCGGCCGGCAGTTCGCGGTCTGCGACGTCGACTGGCCACGCTCGCCCTGGGCTCAGCTGCCGTTGCTGCGCCCGGTGCTCGACAGCGAGCCGGCGCGTCTCCACGAAGCGACGGCCGAGCCGCCGAGCACGAAGGGTGCCGGCGGCGGCCAGAGTGATGCCGTCCAGTCCTTCCTCAGCGACTACCTGAGCCGCTGGGACGAGGGGCTCGATCTGGCCGCACTGGGCCTGGATTCGCTCGACCTCGCGCAGCTCCGCAATGGCTTCTTCAAGCGTTTCGGCCGGCACATCCCGCTATCGCTGCTGTCCTCACCCACGCTGACCGTCGGCGAGCTGATGCGGCACCTGCGCGAGGCCGCCGGCACCGAGTTGTCCCAAGTCCCCTGAACCCCTATCCAACGCTCGGCGTGGCGTTCCGGACCCGGTGCCGGGTACTCCGATCGAGCGAGCACCCAAACAAAGGGAAACAGCATGAGCACATTGAGCATCGTCGAGTCGACCGCCCCGCCCGAAGGGTTCTACCCCTACGCCGACCTCGATCCCCGCGAGGGCTATCCCAGCACTAGCGATTTCCAGGTCATCCAAACCCAGGACGGCCGTGGCGCCGGCATCCGGGCCGTCAGGGGGTTCAAGCGCGCGGAGATGATGGCCCGCGTCTCGGGGCAACTGCTCAGCTCGCGTCGCCTGCACACGCTGCAGATCAATCCCCAGTCACACCTGTTCGACCCATACTTCTGTGGCCTGCTGTTGCATTCCTGCGACCCGAACACCCGGCTCGACATGGTGGCCTTCGAGCTGTGGGCCCTGCGGGACATCAGCGCCGGCGAGGTGCTCACGATGGACTACGCAACGACAGAGGACGTGCTGATGCGTCAGTTCGCCTGCCGCTGCGGCGCGCCCAGCTGCCGCCGCTGGATCGCCGGCGCGAAGGAGCGTCCCAACGAAGAAGGTCTCGCCATGCTCAGTCGCTCGCAGGCAGTGGCCGAGCACTGAAGGACCCGGTTCGCGCGGGGTCCCGCAGGGACGGCAAAAGACCTGTCCTTCGATGACGACGATCGACACAGGAGCGACGAGATGCAAGGTTTTGTCGAACTGAAGGATGTCAGCGACCGGCAGGTGCCGGTGCGCGGACGCCGCTATCTGGCTGGCTCTGACAGCCAGCACGTGCCGTTGGCCATCTCGATGGCCAACGAGAAGTTGCTCGTGCTGCGCCCGAGTTCGACTCTCGGCATGGCGGAGGATGCTGCGGCCTGCTGTCGACCGGTCGTCGACGAACGGCTCGATGCCGCCGGGGCGCTTCTCTTTCGAGGCTTGCCGCTGGGCAGCCGGGACGACTTCAACCGCTTCATGGCTGCGCTCGGGTATACACCGCACAGCTACGCAGGCGGCATTGCGGTTCGCGCGCGCGAGGCCGGTTATGCGCTGTTGGCGAGTCAGGAAGACGCACGCATCACGATGGCGCCACACAACGAGATGGCTTACTTGCCCGCGGCCCCGCGCAAGGTGTTCTTCTTCTGCGAGCAGGCCGCCGCGCAGGGTGGCGAGGTGCCGATCAACGACATTCGCGAAACCGTTCGCCACATTCCCGATGCCATCCTGCAGGCGTTCGCCGACCGCGGCATCCGCTACCACCGTCACCTGCCACGCGAGTCCACCGCGACCCAAGTCGGCTGGCAGGAAACCTATGGCGTGACCGATGCCGCTGAGCTCGAGACCCGCCTGCAGAGCCAGGGACTGGAGTATCGCTGGACACCGGAACAAGGCCTCCAGTTCAGCCAGCGCCAACCGGCCTTCCGCCCCGATCCTGGCGGCGGCCCACCGCTGTGGTTCAACCAAGTGACTGAGCTGCACAGCTCCTACTGGCGCCACCACCCGCTGTTTCCGTCTGACGGCTGCGAAGCCGACTACCCAGCCACGACCACCTACGGCGACGGCGATCCGATCGACCCGGAACTCATCACCTTCCTGCGCGCAGCCCTATGGAGAACATCCCGGGCGGTGCAAATGGCACCGGGCGATGTCCTGGTGCTCGACAACACCCACATCCAGCATGGGCGCTTCGCGTACGAGGGACAGCGCCGTCACCTGGTCAGCATCACCGCATGAGGCAATCGATGACGCCGTACACGGAAGCACACGGACCAACCGCCCAGCTTGACATGCAGCATCTGCTGCACCCCTGGGCCGACATGTCCAGGCTGGGGCAGCAGCTGCCCATGGTGATCACCGAAGCGCACGGCGCGCGTGTGGTGGACAGCACCGGGAAGAGCTATCTCGACGGCATCGGCGGCATGTGGTGCGTCACGGTCGGCTACGGCCGGGCTGAGCTGGCGGAGGCGATGCACGCGCAGGCCCTGAAGCTGCCCTTCTACACACCCTTCGGAGCGATGAGCAACGAGCCGGCCAGTGAGCTGGCAGCCCTGCTGGCCGAGCTGGCACCGGGCGACCTCCAGCGTGTCCACCTGACCACCTGCGGTTCCACGGCCGTCGAGTCGGCACTGCGCTTTGCACACTACTACTTCGGCGCCACCGGCCGCCCGCAAAAGCGCCACATCCTCTCGCGTGCCGACGCGTACCACGGCAGCACGTATCTCGCCGCCTCAGTGTGCGGCAAGGCCTGGGACCGCACGTGCTTCCAGTATGAAGCTGGTTTCGTACACCACCTGAGCGCACCCAATCCCTATCGCCGGCCCAAGGGTATGGCGGAAGCCGACTTCTGCGACTGGCTGGTCGAGGAGCTGGAGCAGCGCATCCTCGCCATCGGGCCCGAGCAGGTGGCCTGCTTCATCGCCGAGCCCATCCTCGCCTCCGGCGGCGTGATCGTGCCGCCGCAGGGCTACCATGCCCGCACACTGGAGGTCTGCCGGCGCTACGACGTGCTCTACATCTCGGACGAGGTGGTGACGGGCTTCGGCCGGCTCGGACACTTCTTCGCGTCGCAGGCGCACTTCGGCATCGTGCCCGACATGATCGTCTTGGCCAAGGGCTTGACCTCGGGCTACCAGTCGCTCGGGGCGCTGCTGATCTCTGAGCGCCTGCTGCAAGCTGTCTCGGGCGAACGGGCACCTTCCAACAGCGTCTTCACCAACGGCTTCACCTACTCCGGCCACCCGGTCGCTTGCGCAGTGGCGCTGGCCAACATCCGCCTGATGCAGCAGGAACGCATTTGCGAGCACGTGCGCGAGGTCGGGCCCTACTTCATGGCGCGGCTGAACGAGCTGAGGCGCTATCCCCTGGTAGGCGATGTGCGTGGCGACCACCTGATGGCCTGCATCGAGTGCTCGAGCGGCTTGGTCGAGGCGCTGCCTAGCGCGCCGGACATCGCCATCGCGCAGCGGGTCGACGCCCATTGTCAGGCGCTGGGGCTGCTGGTGCGTCCTTACGAGAGCATGTGCATCCTCTCGCCGCCGCTCACCATCACCCGCGCGGAGATCGACGAGATGTGCGCCATCCTGGCGCGTGCGTTGGAGCTGACGCAACAGGACATGGCGGCCGAGGTCGGTGAGGCCGACAAGCGCAAGGCAGGTGGCGCATGCTGATCGACGGGCGGCCAGTTCGTGGCGAAGGCGAGCCCTTGGAGTTGCTGGACCCCGCCACCAGCGTACCGATCGAGACGGTCCGAAGCGCCACCCTCGCCCAGGTGGATCGGGCGGTCGCCGCCGCAGCCGCTGCCTTTCCCGGCTGGCGCGCCACTCCAGTCGCCGGTCGCGCGCAGCGCCTGCTGGCGCTGGCGCAGGACGTCGAGGATCAGGCCGAGACTCTGGCGGCCATCGAGAGCGACAACACAGGCAAGCCCCTGCACCTCGTGCTGCAGGACGAACTGCCGGCCATCGTCGACTGCTTCCGCTTTTTTGCTGGCGCTGCGCGCACCCTGTGGACGCCGGCCAGCGGTGAATATGTGGCCGGTCACACCAGCCTGGTGCGGCGCGAGCCAGTGGGCGTGGTGGCACAGATCGCCCCGTGGAACTATCCGTTGATGATGGCCGCCTGGAAGATCGCCCCCGCGCTCGCGGCCGGCAACACGGTCGTTTTTAAACCCTCGGAGTGGACGCCACTGTCCATCCTGGCGCTTCAGGAGGCCGTCGCTCGCAGCTTGCCTCCGGGCGTGCTGAACATCTTGACCGGACCCGGTCAGACAGTGGGGCAGGCGCTGGCCGCCCACCCCGGCGTACGCATGGTCTCGCTGACCGGGTCAGTGCGTTCCGGCCAGGCCGTGCAGCGCACCGCCGCCGGCAACCTGAAACGCACACACCTCGAACTCGGGGGCAAGGCCCCGGTCCTCGTGTTCGACGATGCCGATGCAGAGGCGGTGGTCGCGGCAGTCCGTTCGGCCGGGTTCTACAACGCTGGGCAGGACTGCACCGCCGCCTGCCGCGTGTACGCCCAGCAGGGCATCCACGATCGCCTGGTGGACGCGCTGGCCGAGGCAGTGGCCTCGCTGAAGGTCGGGCCACCGCGTGATCCGGCCACCGAAATGGGGCCGCTGATCCACCCGTTACACCGTCAGCGCGTCGCCGATTTTGTGCAGCGCGCGGCCGCCCTGCCGCACGCGCGTGTGCTGACCGGCGGGCAAGCGCTGCCTGGGCCCGGTTGCTATTTCGCGCCGACCCTGATAGCCGGCCTGGCGCATGCCGATGAGATCGTCCGCGAAGAAGTGTTCGGCCCGGTCGTCACCGTCACGCCCTTCGACACCGAAGCGCAGGCGCTGGCGTGGGCGAACGACTCGGAGTACGGGCTGGCGGCTTCGGTCTGGACCCGCGACGCCGGCCGTGCGATGAGAGTGGTGACGCAGATCGAGGCCGGCGTCAGCTGGGTCAACGCCCACTTCACCTACACCGCCGAGATGCCGCACTGCGGCATGAAGCAGTCCGGCCACGGCAGCGACCTCTCCGCGATCGGCCTGCACGATTACACCCATCCGCGTCACGTCATGTGGAGGCATTGAGCCGCCGCTGCCTGCCGAGACCTTCCTTGCATCCCCCACAAGCGATCTTCCATCACCCATGTCCAATCCCATCTATCACGACGAACAGGTTTCAGCGGAACCGCTGGACGGCTTGACCGTTGCTGTCATCGGCTACGGCACGCAGGGCCGAGCCTTTGCCGCGAACCTGCGCGACAGCGGTGTGACCGTGCAGGTCGGCAACATCGACGACAACTACTTGCGGCGCGCCGTCGCCGACGGCCACCCGGTGAGCGGCATCGCCGACGCGGTACGGCAGGCCGACGTCGTCCTGCTGCTGATTCCCGACGAGGCGCATGGACGGGTGTTCGAGGCCGAGATCGCGCCGCAGCTGCGCGAGGGGGCGATGCTGGTGGTCGCGCACGGGCACTCCATCGTTCAGGGCTATGTGCGGCCGCTGCCCGGCCGCGACTTGGCGATGCTGGCACCGCGTATCTACGGCGAGCCCATCCGTCGCCACTACCTGGCGGGACAGGGTGCGCCGGCGTATTTCGACGTGATGCAGGACAGCAGTGGCCAGGCCTTGCCTCGCCTGCTGGCGCTCGCGCGTGCGGTCGGCTTTACCCGGGCGGGCGTGATGCGCGTGGACCCACGGCAGGAAACCTTCCTGGATCTGTTCCAAGAACAATTCCTGGCACCGGCCCTGGTCGACCTGGTCGAGACCAGCTACCAAGTCCTGGTCGAGCAGGGATTCGACCCGCGCGCCGCCCTGCTGGAGGTCTACGGCTCGGGCGAGATGGGCCAGATGTTGTTGGATGGCGCCGACATCGGGCTGGACGAGGTGATCGCTCAGTATGGCTCGCCGACCTGCCAAGTGGGCTACCACCGTTGGCGCGGCCGGCTGCTGCCACCGTCGCTGGCAGAGGCCGCCCTGGTCATCCTGAAACAGATGGAGAACGGCGATTTCTCTGCGGACTTGAAGGAACAAGCAGCACAGGGTTATGCAGACGTCGCTGCGCGGCAGCGTGCCTGCGAGGAGCGCCCGATGAACCGTATGCACCGCGAGGTTCGCGCCTCGTTCCGGTTTCCGTCGGAGTCGTTGGACACGCTCTACCGGGCGTGGGCCGACGTGAAACCGGAAGGTGCCGGGATCACGTCCGCGACCGTACCGGTCGATGCGGCTTGCACCACGCCTCTTGCTCCCACGAAAGCCTGATGATGCATGCGTTCGGACACTGGTGGGCCCGCGAGGACCTCCGCTATGACCACGAGCGCCTCGTCTTCTGTGGCCGGGACGTGGCGGCACTGGCGGCGGCCTTCGCGGAGCCGCTGTTCCTCTACAACGCTGCTCGGCTGAGGCAGAACGTCGGGCGGCTGCACCAGGCCCTCAGCGGACTCGGCCTGCCGTTTCGGATTTACTACGCAATGAAGGCCAACCGCTTCGAGCCGCTGCTGTGCGAGCTGCGGCGCACACCGCTGTACGGGATCGACGTGTGTTCGCCCGAGGAACTGCGCGAGGCCCTGGCTTGCGGCTGGCGACCCGAGCAGCTGTCCTTCACCGCGCACGGGATGATGCCCGAGGATGCGGAACTGCTCGCGGCGCTGCCGCAGGTGCACGTCAATTGCGACACGCTCAGCGCGATCCGCCTGCTCGGCGAACATTCACCGGGACGAAGCATCGGCCTGCGGGTCAACCTGGGCATCGGTATCGGCTATGCGGACAGCGATCGCCTGAGCTATGCCGGCCAGCGCACGACCAAATTCGGCATCTACCGCGAGCAGTTCTCTGAAGCGCTGGAGACGGCCGCCTGCCACGGCCTGCATGTGACTTGGCTGCACTGCCACGCCGGATGCGGCTACCTCGAGGCCCAGCTCGCATCTTTCGAGCGGGTGCTGCAGGCACTGGCCTCCTTTTCGGACAAGGTGCCGGGCCTGCAGGGCCTGAACCTGGGGGGCGGGCTGGGCCTTCCTCACCGGGCGAACGACGTCGCGCTCGACCTGGGCCGTTGGGTCGGCCTGATTCGGACGCACCTGGGCCACCTGGGGCTCGAGATCGCTATCGAGCCGGGCGACTTCATCGTCAAGGACGCAGGACTGCTCGTGCTGCGCGTCGGTTATGCCGAAACCAAGCGCGACCGGCGTTTTGTCGGTCTCAATGGCGGTTTCAACCTGGCGGTGGAACCGGCTTTTTACGACCTGCCGTGCGAGCCTGTGCCATGCCGCCCCCGTGCCGGTCCTGCAGAAGTGGTCACGCTGGCTGGCAACATCAACGAGGCGCTCGATCTGTGGGCAAGCGATGTGGCCCTGCCGCCGGTAGAGCCTGGCGACTTCATGGCCTTGCTGAACGCCGGCGGCTATGCGTCCTCCATGAGCTCCAACCATTGTTTACGCGGTCGGTTTCGGGAATTGCTGCTACAGCCATAGGCAGGCAGCACGAGCTTTGCGGAAGCAGTATGGACTGGAATCGGGCCCCACCCCTCCAGCACGGACGGCAGGCTGGTCCCCAGCGGCGGCTGGCCTCGGCCCCCGGTCTGTACCAGAATTCGAACCTTCAGGGGGGGCCGCGCGCCAACTTCGGCGGCACGATGCCAGCTGGGCCATGTGTTTGTAAACGTGTGACATCGCTGAGGCGCCGGGCAGCTTCAGCTTCACTCACCAAAACAAGAGGATCCAGATGCAGGGATTAGCGCTGATTGCAGTTTGCTTGTTGATCGGCGCGGCCCTGGCCCGCAGCGAGCGTCTGCCCGACAACTTTTGTGCGGTGCTCAACCTGTTTGCAGTGCGAGTGGCCTTGCCGGCCCTGGTGCTCAAGCACATACACGCCATTGAGTTTGACGCGACCTTGTGGCTGCCCCTTCTGACACCTTGGGTGGTCTTTGCGCTGTCCGCCGCCGCGGCCCACTTGGCTGGGCGGATCTGGGGTCTCAGGCGCGACACGGTGGGCTGCCTGACGCTCGTGTGCGGGACGGGCAACACGTCCATCGTTGGCATCCCCTTGATCCAGGCTTTTGTCGGCGTGCCGGCGGTGGGCTACGCCGTGGTGGTGGACCAGTCCAACTTCGTCGTGATGTGCACGCTTGGCATGATCGCGGCCAGCATCTACTCCGACGGCCAGCAGGATGGTCGGCGCATCCTGCGTCAGATGCTCAGCTACCGGCCTCTGCAGATGCTGGTGCTGGCCCTCCTGTTGCGGCCCATCCAGTTCCCCGTATGGCTCGATCAGGCCTTGTCGTCGGTGGGCGGCACGTTAACGCCGATTGCGCTCATTTCCGTTGGTGCCAGCTTCCATTGGCCCCGGGATTGGGGCGTCGTGCGCAACTTCCTGATCGGCGCTGCCATCAAGCTCATGATGGTGCCGGCCTTGGTGCTGCTGCTGTGGAGCCAGCTCACCGGCGTGCGTGATCTGGCCTTCACGACCTCGGTGCTTCAGGCGGCGATGCCGCCGATGATCATTGCTGGACTGATCGCCACCGAAAAGAATCTCGATCCGCCCCTGACGCAGGTACTGATTGGGGTGGGCATTCCGTTGTCGTTTCTCACCACCGCCATCTGGCTGGTGTTCCTACGGTAGTGAAGGCAGCCGGAAACAAGGTATCGAAGGTCGTAAGCTTCCCCGTCAAGTAGCCATCCCAGAACTGGAATCTGCGGCTGTTGTGATCCTGGGCAGGAACTGCCGCGGCGGCAGCCCTGCCAGGGCATCGTGAGGCCGGCGCTCGTTGTATTCGAGCAGCCACTCCTCGGTGATGTGCTGCACCTGCTCGATCGACTTGAACAGGTAGGCATCGAGCACCTCGTTGCGGTACGTGCGGTTGAAGCGCTCGATGTAGGCATTCTGATTGGGCTCGCCGGGCTCGATGAAGCGCAGCGCGATGCCCTTGGCAGCGGCCCACTCACTGAACGGCAGGGAGGTCATCTCCGGCCCGTTGTCGAAGCGAATCGAGGCCGGCGTGCCGTACCACTCGATCAAGCGGCTGAGCGTGCGGATCAGCCGCCTGGCCGGAATAGAGGTGCTGACCTCGATGGCCAGCGCCTCTCGGTTGGCTGCGTCGATGACGTTCAGCGTCCTGAAGCGTCTGCCGTCGTACAGGGCATCGTGCATAAAGTCCAGCGCCCAGCCTTGATTGACGTACTGGCCCGCCTGCAGCGGCACGGGCTCGCGCTGTGGCACACGCTTTTTCGTTCGCCGCGGCAGGGTCAATGCCATCTCGCAGTACACGCGCCATGCCCTCTTGTGGTTCCATGGCCGTCCATCCAGTCGCAGCCGCTCGTAGCACTTCCAGAAGCCGCAGGCCTGCGGATTGGCGAGCAGCTGGCGCTCCGCTGGCAGAGCGTCGATATGCGGAGCTATGCCGTCGTGGTGCGCGAGGCCAGGGTAATGGGGCGCGACAAGGACCGCACGAAGACCGCGTTCGAGCGAATCGTGGAGCTTAACGTTCGGGCGGCTGCGGTGCTCCATCGCCAACGCGCTCGCACCCAGTCGCAGAAGCACGGGCGCGTCTTCGCAACGGCGGGGCAGCCGGACAAGCCCTGGCACGACGAGCAGCTTCAGTGGCGCGCGTGGAATAGCTGCCTGCGCCGCTGCGGCGTCCGCTATCGCGCCCCGAAGGAGTGTCCGGAACCGGCGTCACCATGGCGCTGCAGGCCGGCGCCGACCCCGTGTGGGTGGCCAACCAGCATGGGCACAGCGTCCAAGTGATGATGCGTGACTACGCAGGATTCATCCCGAAAGCAGACCGCGGGCGCAACCTGGCAGCGGTGAACCGGGCCCTCAGAACTCAGGGTCAAACCGCGGATTCCGCAGTAGAACCGCAGTAGGCACCCTGCAGAAACAAAAAAGTCCTTGAAGATCAAGGACTTAGTTGGCGGAAAGGGAGGGATTCGAACCCTCGATACGGTAAAACCGTATACCGGATTTCGAGTCCGGCGCATTCGACCACTCTGCCACCTTTCCTGGTGTTCGCTTTAGCTTTTAAGCTCGCGGGTCGTCGCGTAAAGCGAAGTCAGCGATTGTAGCGCATCAGGGCCGCAGTTCTGCAAGCCCCCCCAGGTAAGGCCGCAACACGGCCGGTACCTCGATGCTGCCGTCGGCCCGCTGGTAGTTCTCCAGCACCGCCACCAGGGTGCGCCCGACCGCCAGGCCCGAGCCGTTGAGCGTGTGCACCAGCTCGGTCTTGCCCTGGGCATTCTTGAAACGCGCCTGCATGCGGCGGGCCTGGAATGCCTCGCAGTTCGAGACCGAGCTGATCTCGCGGTAGGTGTTCTGCGCCGGCAGCCAGACCTCCAGGTCGTAGGTCTTGGCCGCGCCGAAACCCAGGTCGCCGGTACACAGCGCCACCACGCGGTAGGGCAGCCCCAGCTTCTGCAGCACCGCTTCGGCGTGGCCGCGCATCTCCTCCAGCGCCTCGTAGCTCTTCTCGGGGTGCACCACCTGCACCATCTCGACCTTGTCGAACTGGTGCTGGCGGATCAGCCCGCGGGTGTCGCGGCCGGCACTGCCCGCCTCCGAGCGGAAGCAGGGGCTGTGGGCAGTCAGGCGGATGGGCAGCTCCTCGGCCGAGAGGATCTGCTCGCGCACGCTGTTGGTCAGCGAGACCTCGGCCGTCGAGATCAGGTATTGCACGGTGCCACTGTCGTCGCCGCCGCGCGAGACCCAGAACATGTCGTCCTTGAACTTCGGCAGCTGGTTGGTGCCCACCAGTGCTTCGGCATTGACGATGTAGGGCGTGTAGCACTCGGTGTAGCCGTGCTCGCCGGTCTGCAGGTCCAGCATGAACTGGGCCAGCGCACGGTGCAGCCGCGCCACGGGCCCGCGCATGAAGGTGAAGCGCGTGCCCGAGAGCTTGGCGCCGGTCTCGAAGTCCAGGCCCAGCGGGGCGCCCAGGTCGACGTGGTCCTTGACCGGGAAGTCGAAGCTGCGCGGCGCCTGGCCTTCGGGGCTCCAGCGGTGCAGCTCGACATTGGCCGATTCGTCATGGCCCACCGGCACGCTCGGGTGCGGCAGGTTGGGCAGGTAGAGCAGCAACTCGTTGAGCTCGGCCTGGAGGGCCTCCAGGCGCTCGGCCGAGGCCTTGAGCTCGTCGCCGATGCCGCCGACCTCGGCCATCACGGCGGCCGTGTCCTCGCCCTTGGCCTTGAGCTGGCCGATCTGCTTGGACAGGCTGTTGCGGCGCGACTGCAGCTCCTCGGTCCGGGTCTGCAGGCTCTTGCGTTCGGATTCCAGGGCCTTGAACCGGTCGACGTCGAGGAAGGGTTGCGGCGACTTGCGCGTGGCAAGCCGGGCGGTCACGCCGTCCAGGTCTTTGCGCAGCAGGGTGATGTCGAGCATGAAGGGGGGCGGGGGCAGGCAGCCCCCGGGTCAGTTCGGGTTGAGAAAGCCGGGTGGAAGGAAAGATTGTATGTAGGCGGCTGCTCAGCGCAGTCCACTGCCGCCCAGGCCCTTGGGCAGCGGAAAGCGCACCGTCTCCTCGACGCCTTCCATGCGCCGCACCGAGACCGCGCCGAGCGAGCGGATGCGAGCGATGACCTGGTCCACCAGGATCTCCGGCGCCGAGGCGCCGGCGGTCAGGCCGACGCGCCGCTTGCCCTCGAACCACTCCGGTTTCAGGTCGTCGGGCTGGTCCACCATGTAGGCCTCGGTGCCCTTGCGCTGCGCCACCTCGCGCAGCCGGTTGCTGTTGGAGCTGGTCGGGCTGCCGACGACGATGACGAGGTCGACCTGGGGCGCCAGCACCTTCACCGCGTCCTGGCGGTTCTGCGTCGCATAGCAGATGTCCTGGCGCTTGGGCTCGCGCACCTCCGGGAAACGTGCTTTCACCGCGGCCATGATCTCGGCGGCGTCGTCCACGCTGAGCGTGGTCTGCGTCACGACCGCCAGGCGCGACGGATTCCTGACCTGCACGCGCGCGACGTCGGCAACGTCCTCGACCAGATAGATGCCGTCGCTGAGCTGGCCCATCGTGCCCTCGACCTCGGGGTGCCCCTTGTGGCCGATCATGATGAACTCGTAGCCTTCCTTGTGCAGCTTCGCGACCTCGACGTGCACCTTGGTCACCAGCGGGCAGGTCGCGTCGAAGACCTGGAAGCCGCGGCCTGTCGCTTCGGTGCGCACCGCCTTGCTGACACCGTGGGCGCTGAAAACCAGCACGGCGCCGGGCGGCACCTCGGCCAGGTCCTCGATGAAGATGGCGCCCTTGGCCTTGAGGTCGGCCACCACGTAGGTGTTGTGCACGATCTCGTGGCGCACGTAGATGGGCGCGCCGAACTGCTGCAGGGCCCGTTCGACGATCTCGATCGCCCGGTCCACGCCGGCGCAGAAGCCGCGCGGCTCGGCCAGCAGGATTTCACGTCCGGCAGCTTGCATCACAGCACCCCGATCAGTTGAACCTCGAAACTGACGGGCTGGCCCGCCAGCGGGTGGTTGAAGTCGAACAGCAGCCAGTCCTCGCCGATCTCGCGCACCACGCCGGCGTAGCTGGCCGTGCCGTCGGGGGTCGGGAACTGCACCACGTCGCCGACGTGGTAGGTCTCGTCGGGGTCGCCGAGCTGGTCCATCAGCGAGCGTTTCACGCGCTGCACCATCTCCGGGTTGCGCTCGCCGAAGGCTTCGCCCGGCGCCAGCTCGAAGCGGGTGCGGCTGCCCTCCTCCAGGCCGATGAGGCGCTGCTCCATCGCAGGGGCCAGTTCGCCGGTGCCCAGCGCCAGGGTCGCAGGCTTGTCGTTGAACGTGTTGATGATGTCGGCCCCGTCGGGACCGATCAGTCGGTAGTGCAGGGTCAGGAAAGACCCGGGTTGTACTGCGGCCACCAGCGGCACCTCGGTTTTGTAGACTGCGTGCATTGTAAAAGCCGCCCTCGGCGCCGCCGGCACATCGCCGCTCCACCTGCTTCCACCCGGGTCATGCTCCTCAAGGAACTGCCGCTCGACGCCCGTCCCCGCGAAAAGATGCTGGCCCTCGGCCCGTCCGCGCTGGCCGACGCCGAGCTGCTGGCACTGCTGCTGCGCACCGGGCTGCAGGGTCTGTCGGTGCTGCAGCTGGCCGAGCAGCTGCTGAAGGGTTTTGGCGGCATCTCGGGGCTGCTGCACGCCGGCAGCGATGCCTTGAAGGCCGTCAAGGGCCTGGGCCCCGCCAAGCGGGCCGAGCTGGCCGCGGTGCTGGAGCTGGCCCGCCGGGCGCTGGCGGAGCAACTGCAGACACGCCCTGCCTTCGAGGCGCCCGAGCAGGTCAAGCACTACCTGCGGCTGCAGCTGGGCGCGCGCCCGCACGAGGTTTTCGCGGCACTGTTTCTCGATGCGCAGAACCGGCTGCTGGCGCTGGAGGAACTCTTTCGCGGCACCCTGACCCAGACCAGCGTCTATCCGCGCGAGGTGCTCAAGCGCGCGCTGGCGCACAACGCCGCCGCCGTGATCCTCGCGCACAACCACCCCTCGGGCCACGCCGAGCCGTCCAAGGCCGACGAATACCTGACCCGCACCCTGCAGACGGCGCTCTCGCTGATCGACGTGAAGGTGCTGGACCATGTGGTCGTCGGCCGCGGTGAGGCCGTGTCCTTCGCCGAACGCGGACTGTTGTAAGGTTTTGCGATGAGAGCCAAGAGCTTCGCCGAACTGGGCGCCGTCAGGAAGTTGCTGCAGGAACAGGCCCGCGAGGCGCAGCAGCGCGAGGCCGAGAAACGCGCCGCCGAAGAGCGCGCCCGGCGCGAACGCGAGCTGTTCGTGCGCAGTGTCGGCCAGGTCCACCAGATCAAGGAGCGCGGCCTGGCCGAGCTCGACCGGCCCCGTCCCGAGCCCCTGCCCTTCCAGCGCCGGCTCGACGAGCAGGAGGTGCTGCGCGAAGCCATCAGCGACGAGTTCGATGTCGAGAGTCTGCTGGAGACCGACGAGGCGCTGTCGTTCCGGCGCCCCGGCATCAGCCTGGAGGTGGTCAAGCGCCTGCGCCGCGGCGACTGGGTGATCCAGAGCCAGATCGACCTGCACGGCCTGCGCCGCGACGAAGCACGCGAGCAGCTGGCGGGCTTCCTGCGCGAGGCGGTGCGCGACGGCCTGCGCTGCGTGCGCGTGATCCACGGCAAGGGCAACGGCTCGCCGGGTCGAGAGCCGGTGCTCAAGGCCAAGGTGCGCAGCTGGCTGGTGCAGAAGAACGAGGTGATCGCCTACGTCCAGGCGCGCGCCTCGGAGGGCGGCAACGGGGCGCTGGTGGTGCTGCTCAAGCCCAGCAGCGAGCTGCCGCGGGCGCGCGCCGCATAGCTCAGTCGAAGAGGATAAACACCGCGGAGTAACCGACGACCAGCCAGGCCAGGGCAGACAGGGCGCGCAGCGCCAGTTGGCGGATCAGCCGAAACCGGGCGGTAGACGGAGCAGAACGGTGCATGGCGGGGCGAGCAGTGAAAGGCAGAGGCGCCGATGCTCTCGCCGCCCGACTTAAGCGCTGCTTAAGCACCCCTCAGGTGCCCGCCGCCACCTTGGGCAGGTGCCGGGCGGGCGCGAACACCACCCGGGCCTCCAGGCCCCGGCCGCCGGCCGACGTGTGCAGCGAGACCTGCGCCTGGTGGCGCTGCGCGATCGCGGCCACGATCGCCAGCCCGAGCCCGCTGCCCGGGACATCGACGCGCTCCTGCAGGCCCTCGCCGCGGTAGAAGCGGTCGAACACCCGCTCACGCTCGGCCGGCACGATGCCGGGGCCGTTGTCCACCACCCGCAACGCCGGTCCTTCCGGCAGGTGCTCGGCCCGCACGTCGACGACGCTGCCCGGCGGGCAGTAGCGGATCGCGTTCTCGACCAGGTTGGCCAGCAGCACGTGCAACTGGTGGCGGTCGCCCTGCACCTGCACGCCGTCACCCGTCTGCGCGCCCAGGTCGATGCCCTGGTGCTCGGCCTTGATGCTCAGCTCGCCGACCACCTGGCGCACCAGGCCGTCCAGCTCGACCGCCTCGAAGGGCCGGGTCGGCGCGTCGGGCTCCACGCGCGAGAGCTGCAGCAGCTGCTCCACCAGGTGCTGCGAGCGCTCGATGCCGGCGCGCAGCTGCACGACGGCGGCCGCGCGCGCCGCCTCGTCCCGGCTGCGCTCGAGCAGCTGCAGCTGCAGGCGCAGCGCCGTCAGCGGCGTGCGCAGTTCGTGCGCTGCGTCGGCGACGAACTGGCGCTGGCTGCGGAACGCCTGCGAGAGCCGCTCCATCAGGCCGTTGATGGCGCCGATCAGCGGGTGGACCTCGCGCGGCAGGTCGCCCCGGCCGATCGGCTCCAGGGAGCGCTCGCTGCGCGCCGCCACCCGGTCGGCCGCCAGCTGCAAGGGCTGCAGGCCGCGGCGCAGCGCCACCACGAGCAGCACCGCGGTGAGCACGATCACCAGCAGCGCCGGCGCGAGCATCGTGACGGTGGTCTCGACGGCGAGCAGGTGGCGCGCGCCGACCGGCTGGGCCGCCTGCACGATGCCCTGCGGCAGCACCAGGGTGTAGACGCGCCAGTGTTCCGGCCCGACCGGCACGGTGGCCAAGCCGTCGTGGCGCAGCAGCGGTACCCGCACGGCGGGATCGGAGGCGAACAGGCGCTGCCCGTCGTGCCGCCAGGCCAGCGTCACATAGTCGAACCTGGCCTCGCGCTCGTAGCGCTCGGGCAAGGGCGGAAGCTCATAGCGCTGCGGCAGCGCCGGCAGCTCGGCGCGGGTGCGCGGCGCATAGCCATGACCGAAGGCGTGATGGCTGGCGACCGCGAGGGCGACCTGCTTCAGGTTCTCGTCGAACACCTCGCTTAGCTCTTCCAAGGTGACCAGATAGGACGCGACCAGCAGCAGGGCCGCTCCGGCACTCAACGCGCCCAGCATCCAGCCCAGCAGGTGGCGGCGGATCGAGGTCACGGTGTCTCGGCCAGCCGGTAGCCAACACCACGCACGTTGCGGATGCGGTCGGCGCCCAGCTTCTTGCGCAGGTGGTGCAGGTGCACCTCGATCGCATTGCTCGCGACCTCGTCGAGCCAGCCGTAGACGGCTTCCTCCAATTGCTGGCGGGACAGCACCGCGCCGGGCCGGATCATCAAGGCCTCCAGCAGCGCGAACTCGCGAGCCGACAGAAGCACCGCCTCCCCGGCCAGGGTCACCCGCTTGCGCACCGGGTCCAGCACCAGGTCGCCGGCCTGGTAGACCGGCGAGGCGCTGCCGGCCTGGCGACGCAGCAGCGCACGGATGCGGGCCACCAGCTCGTCGAGATCGAAGGGCTTGAGCACATAGTCGTCGGCCCCGGCGTTGAGCCCGGCGATGCGGTCGCTGACCGCATCGCGAGCGGTCGTCACGAGCACCGGCAGCGAGTCGCCACGAGCGCGCAGGCCCTGCAGCACCGCCATGCCGTCCTTGCGCGGCAGGCCCAGGTCGAGCAGGGCCAGGTGGTAGACGCCGTTGGCGAGCGACAACTCCGCCGCGCGCCCGTCGCGGACCCAGTCAACCGAGAAACCGGCGTCGCGCAGGCCCTGGCGCACGGCCGTTCCGATCATGGCGTCGTCTTCGACGAGGAGGATACGCATCAGCGGGAAGGAAGGCGGCAGGGGGTGGGTGCTTCTCTTCGCTGTGCATTATCTCCGCGCGGCGCCGCCGTGCCGGCGCGCTTAAGCAAGGCTTAAGTCGCGGCTGGGGATCATCGCGCCGGTTCGCTGCCACTGGAGGCAGCGCACGCCGCCCAATGAAACTGCTGTCTTGCCCTGCCGCTGTCCTGGCCCCGCCCGGCCTCTTGCTGCCCGCGCGGCGCCCGATGTCGCAGGAAGGATTGGCGCTGTGCGCGAGCCTGTGGTTCACGCTGGTCAGCAACGCGTCGTTCTGGCACGGCGTGCTGGAAGACCGCTCGCTGGCCGAGCCGGCGACCTGGGGCGTCCTGGCCGCCTGCGGCATCGCGCTGACCCTGCTGCAGTTCGCGGGCCTGTGCCTGCTGCTGGGCGAGCGCTGGGCCCGGCCGCTGCTCGCGGCCCTGCTGGTCGCGACCGCCTGCGGCGCCCATTTCATGCAACGCTTGGGCATCGTGCTCGACAGCTCGATGCTGCGCAACGTGCTGGCCACCGACTGGAAGGAGGCGCGCGAGCTGCTGTCCTTCGGACTGCTGGAGACGCTCGCCTGGCAAGCCGCCCTGCCCGCCTGGCTGCTGTATCGCACGCCGCTGCTGCGGCGCGGCTGGCGCCGGGCCGCAACCCGCCGCCTGCTGGCCCTCTGGGCCGCGCTGCTGGTGGCGGCCCTGGCCATGCTGCTGGTCTTCCAGGACCTGTCGGGCCTGATGCGCAACCACAAGGCGCTGCGTTACCAGATCATGCCCGGCACCTACGTCCATGCGCTGGCACGTTTGGTCAAGCCGCGGCAGCCGGTGTGGCTGGGCACGCGCGAGCCGATCGGCACCGATGCCCGGCTGGGCCCGGCCTGGCAGCCCGGCCGCAAGCCGGTGCTGTTCATGCTGGTGGTGGGCGAGACCGTACGCGCGGCCAACTGGGGCCTCAACGGCTACGCCCGCCAGACCACCCCGGAACTCGCGGCGCTCGACGTGGTGAACTTTGCGGAGGTGAGCACCTGCGGCACCAACACCGAGGTCTCGCTGCCCTGCATGTTCTCGCCCTGGGGCCGGCGCGACTACGACGAACAACGTATCCTCTCGCACGAGTCGCTGCTGCACGTGCTGCGGCGCGCCGGGCTGCGGGTGACGTGGCGCGACAACCAGTCCGGCTGCAAGGGTGTGTGCGACGGCCTGACGTTGCAGCAGCTGGACAGCTTGACGACGGCCGGCCTGTGCACCGACGGATTGTGCCTGGACGAGATCCTGCTGCAGCGACTGGAAGGGGTGGCCACGGACCCGCAGGGCAACCAGGTGGTGGTGCTGCACGAGCTGGGCAATCACGGCCCGGCCTATTTCAAGCGCTACCCGGCGGCGTTCCGGCGCTACCTGCCGACCTGCGACAGCACCGAGCTGCGCAACTGCACCCGCGAGCAGATCGTCAACAGCTACGACAACGCCCTGCTCTATGGCGACCATGTGCTGGGCCAGGCGATCCGGCGGCTGCAAGAGGCGCAGAGCGAGCGCGACACGGCCCTGCTCTATGTGTCGGACCACGGGGAATCGCTGGGCGAGAACGGGCTCTACCTGCACGGCCTGCCCTACGCCATCGCGCCGGCGGAGCAGACCCGCGTGCCGATGGTGATGTGGTTCTCGCGTGGCTATGCGGAACGCTTCGGCGTGGACCCGGGCTGCCTGAAGGACCGCGCGCGTCGGCCGGCAAGCCACGACCACCTGTTCCACACCGTGCTCGGCCTGCTGGACGTGCGGACCAAGGTATACGACGCGGAGATGGATCTCTCGGCGGGCTGTCGCACGCCTGCCGCGGCCAGGGCCGGCACCCCGATCGCCGTGCCGGCCGCGCCAAGGCCCCAGGGCTGAACAGGCGTCAGGCCGCGGCGCAGCCGACCATCCGCGTCAGAACAGGACGCAGCAGGATGGCCAACAGCGCCCGCACCCAGTGCTCGGCACGCAGCAACGCCACGATGCACGCCAGGCCCTCGACGAAACGGGCGCAGCGCGGCGGTTCGGCCAGGGACCGGGCGCGGTGTTGCAGCGCCGCGCTGACCGCGGTCACGAGAAGGCGCAGGGCCGTGAGCGCCGGCACCGAGGCCTGCGGCATCAGGGTCAAGGCCAGATCGGCAAGCGCACAGGCGAGCAGCTGCCGCCGGGCGGCCCGGGCCCGGCTCGTGGTGGCGCACCGGACAGGTGCTGCGGGCACGGCGGGCGGCGCTTCCTGCGAGCCGCGATGGTGCATGGCGGCAGCCCGGTGCAGCGCCTGCTCCACCTTGGCCACGACCTCGGCAAGCGGCAGCGCGTGGAACACCGTGAGCGAGGCGCAGGCCCTAACCAGCCGGAAGGCGAGGACATCACGCATTTGGACCAGCGCCACGACCAGTTGATCCCAGGGGGGCACCGGCCCGCGCGCCGTGTCGATCCGCAGTCTCGTGCGTCCTGTCGTGTGGTGCACCACCTGAAGCCGGGCCTGCACCCGACCAGGGGAACCAGTCCGTGCGGCAGCGCAAGTCAGAACTGGCAGGCACGCCACCGAACGGCGCGCGGCGACGGGGGCTTGCACCTGCAGGAAGCAGGGAGCATGGAGCAGTGCGACCGGGGATGTCATGGCGCTTTCGAAGGGGTCTTCACGGGATGGCGCCTGCCAGCATGGCCGTCCGGCAAGACAGATTGATGACCGTGCCCCGAGACAGGGAACGCGTTTCATGCAGATGCACCTGTTCAGCTCCTCTCGTGACTCGGTGTAATGATCTCCAAGAGGAAAGCAAGGCCTTCCTTGCCACGGCGAAGTTCCGACCTAAATTGCATGAATCCCTGATGACAGTTCACCTTTAAAGGGGGTTAGACATGCCGAAGCGTTCCAGCAGCGATGAATCCGACTCGCCCGAGGGCCCCAACAACGAGACCACCGGGCATGAGGGCCAGGACGACAGCATCACCGAAGCCCGCGCCACTGACATCCAAGCCGAGCAGGAAATATCCGAGCCCTTGAGCGCCGACGGTCGCGAACGGGCGCGCGACACTCGCGCGCGCCGCTCCGCGACGGAGCCTGACGACATCGCGGGCAATGTCGGATCGGTGGGCACCGCGGTCGCGGTCGGGGTCGGCGCCGCGTTGATCGAAGCGGAGCTGATTCCCGGCATTCTGATCGGCGCCGGAGCGGTGCTGCTCGGCAAGATGTTCCCGCAGGTCGGGCAGACCTTGCGCCCGGTCGTGAAGACCGTCATGCGCGCTGGCTTGGCCGTCACCGACAAGGCGCGCGAAATGGCGGCCGAGGCCGGTGAGCAGGTGCAGGACATGGTGGCCGAAGTGCAGACCGAGCGCAGCGAGCGCCTGCGGCGGCCGCTGCCATCGACTCGGACCAGCGTCTCGCACGGCAGTGCCTCTCACGCGGCCAGCGGGGAGTGAGCCATGGCCAGCCCGCCCTTGGCGCGCGATGCCCGCGTGGTCCACCACGTGCCCGGGCGGCTGCGCATCCGCGTCGAGGAGCGACACGACGAGGCCGCTTTCCTTGAGCAGTTGCAGGGCCTGTTGAAAAGCCTGTCCGGTGTCGAATCGGTGCGCATCAACGTGGCAGCGGCGAGCCTCGTGATCCAGTACGACTGCGCCGACGGCGACTTCCCGCAACGTTTGTCCAGCCAGGAGGCCCTGCGGGGCTGGTTGGCATTCGACGCGGCGCCCTCCGGCGCCCCTCGGGCACGGCGCTGCGATGCGGCCCCGGCCTCGCCGGAGGGGGACCACTCGCACGTTGCGCGGGCCCTCGTCCGCGCGACGACCGGGCTGGACCGCTCGCTGCGGCAAGCCAGCGACGGATACCTGGACCTCAAGCTGCTGATGCCGGTGCTGGCCGCGGCGGCGAGCGGCCTGAGCCCGCGCCGCCGTGAGGGCACGCCGATGTGGATGACACTCGCCATCTTCGCCCTCAACTCGTTTCTGAGCCTGCATCGCCAGTCGTCCCCCGCGCCCGGTCCAGCCAGCGGGCGGCCCGCCGTGCCCACCGGGCCGCCCTGGCTGCCGGAGGCCCGCACCTGATCGCTCCCGGGGCCCGGTTCATTGACCTGGCCTGCCTCTTCCTTTGCTTGGACCGCGCCCACATGAGCTCATTGGCCCTGCTGCATGCTATTCCCGGGCGTTGCCGCCTGCGCATCCCCCTGCTGCGGGTCCATCCGCAGCGTCGTCGCGCCATCGAGTCCTGTCTGGGTACGCACCCGCTGGTGCAGTCGTTCCGCTTCACGTTCCCGTGTGATTGCGTTGTGGTGGAGCACGGCGGGGAGACCCGCGCCATCGTGACCCTGCTGAGGCGCGAACTCGGCGTGCTCGATGCGGCGGGCGATCAGGGGCCGCCCAGCGCACCAGCTGAAGAGCCGCCGGCCCCGTCACACAGCCGGCACGCCTTCGCCTGGGCCAGCTGCGCGCTGTTGCTCTCGCCCCTGCCGGCCCTGGCGCCGTTCTCATGGGTCACGCTGGTGGTTTGCAGTGTGCCGATCTGGCAGCGGGCGCTGCGAACGCTGCTGCAAGAGCACCGTCTGAACGTCGACTTTCTCGACGGCCTGGCGCTCGCCATCGCCCTGTTGCGGCGCCAGACGGCCACGGGCGCACTGATGGCTTGGCTGGTCCACCTGGGCGACACGATCCGCGACCGCACCGCCTCGCATTCGCGCCGCGAGATCCGTGCCCTGCTCGACTTCCAGACCGTGCAGGCACGGCGCCTGGAGGCGGACGGTTCGGTGCAGCTGATCGCCGCGCGCGACCTGCTGCCTGGACAAGGCGCGCTGCTGCTGGCGGGCGACATCGTGCCGGCCGACGGGGTGGTGAGCACCGGCGTGGCCGCGGTGGACCAGCGCCACATCACCGGCGAGTCGGTGCCCGCCACGCGGCGCATCGGGGACGTGCTGTACGCCGGCTCCTCGCTTGTCGAAGGTTCGGTGACCCTGCGCGTCCTGCACGTCGGCGATGACACCGCCGCGGCCAAGATCGTGCAGCTGCTCGAAGCCGCGCCGATCGGTGAAACGCGCATCCAGAACTACGCCGAGAAGTTCGCCGACGGCCTGGTGGCGCCGCTGCTCGGTGCCAACGTCGCGCTGTTCGCGCTGAGCGGCAACGTCGATCGTTTCATGTCGCTGGCGATCGTGGACTACGGCACCGGCATCCGGGTTGCGGCGCCGACCAGCGTGCTGTCCTCGATGCTGCGCGCGGCCCGCGAAGGCATCCTGATCAAGAGCGGCCGGCAGATCGAGCAGCTGGCCCAGCTCCGCTGCGTGGCCTTCGACAAGACCGGCACGCTGACCCGTGGCCGCCTCGCCATCGTCGGCGTGCGCGCCTGGTCGCGCAGCCTGTCGCCCGATCGCGTGCTGCAACTCGCCGCGGCGGCCGAGACGCAGTTGCGCCACCCGCTGGCGCGTGCGCTGGTCGAAGCCAGCCGGGCCAGAGGCCTGGTGCTGCCGGCCGGCGAGGACGTGGACTTCAGCATCGGGCTGGGCGTGAGCGCCCGGGTCGGGCCGCACCAGGTGCGGGTCGGCAACGAGCGCTACCTGAGCTCGGCCGGCATCGCCATGGCGCGTGCCCGGCGCTACCTGCGCGACACCGAAACCCATGCCCAGGGGGCCCTGCTGGTGGCGGTCGACGAGAGCCTGGTCGGCGCGATCTCCTATGCCGACGAACTGCGGCCTGAGGCGGCCGGCGTCATCGCTGCCTTGCGGCAGCGCGGCATCGAGGATGTCGTGATGCTGACCGGTGACCGCGAGGGCGTCGCTCGGCGGGTGGCGGCCTCGCTGGGCATCCGGCGCTACTACGCGGAGGTGCTGCCGGCCGACAAGGCGGATATCGTGCGCTCGCTGCGCAACGGCGCGCCCATCGCCATGGTGGGCGACGGCGTCAACGACTCGCCGGCGCTCGCGCAGGCCGACGTCGGCGTGGCCCTGGTCGAGGGCGCCGACATCGCGCGCGATGCAGCGGATGTGGTGCTGATGGAGAACAACCTGCGCCACCTCGTCGACGCGATCGACATCAGCCGCGACGCGATGGCGCTGGTGCGCCAGAACGTCACGCTGATCGCCGGCTTCAACACGGTGGCGCTCGCGCTGGCGCTGCCCGCGGGCTGGATGTCGCCGGCAATGTCGACGCTGCTGAGCAACGGTTCTGCACTGGCCGCGACCTTGAATGCGATGCGGCCCCTGATGGTCCAGCGGTTTGCGCCTGCGGCATCGCGCGCCAGGCGCCTCTGACCCACACGCTGCAGGGGCGGGCGCAGCCCAGGAAAGCAAAAAGGGCGGGCACCCAGCCCGCCCTCGTGGCGCCCGATCAGGCTCGGTGCGTCACATCATCCTCCCATCGCCCGCCCGTCACCCAGCAGGTGGGAGTGGCAGTCCACCCCTCCCGCGGTGCAGTTCCTGATGAAGGTGTCCATGATGTCCGGCTTCCAGCCGTTGAACCAGTCGGCATGCGCCGAATAGCCACCGGGCTTGGAGCTGTCGTACATGTCCGAGCTCAGGCGCCAGCGCAGCGGTGAGCCCGCTTCGGTGACGTTGTAACGGATGTTGAAGGTGATCGCCGGCATGACCACCGGGTGGGTGGCCGGGCAGACACCGGGCACGGTGTTGTAGGCCACGTGGCTCTTGTGGTCCGGCGAGTCGAGGTTGCGGCCGTCCCAGCACTGCGGGAAGAGGATCTCCAGGTTCATGATCGAACCCGCCGGGCAGTTCGGGATCGACTGCGAATTCATGGGACCCGAGGGGCCGATGCACGAGTAGCGGTGCACGCCGCCCGGCCCGTCGCTCTTCGCGTCGCCGGCGATCATGCGCAGCCCTTGCGGGACCGTCTTGATCTGGCTCGGCGAGAAGCCGGCGTAGCCGCTCTTGTAATAGAAATGCGCTTCCAGCGGTTTGAGGGGCCGCCCGTCGCGGGTGTCGATCATGGCCGGCACCCAGTAGCCCGAGCGGTTGACCGTGCCACCCCGGCAGGTCGAGTTGCCGCTGTTGGCGATGCTCTGAGCGGTCGAATGCCCGTTGACCCCGGTGTTGCCGAAAAACGCGTGCAGGTGCGAGCGTCCGGGCTGGCCAGGGAAGACGATCGGGTCGTCATAGGCCATGTGGCTGAATTGGCAGACCGTGCGGAAGGCACCGAAGTTCTCTTGCGCGGCGGGCCGCTCCGAGGTCGGAAAGAGGAGGTCCGTGCTTCTGCCGGGGTCGCCGGTCGGGATCAGGGCGTTGTTGATATACGGCCCATGGCCCTCGTGGGGGTTGGGCGTCGGAGTCGGAGTCGGAGTCGGCGTGGGCGTCGGTGTCACCGGTCCGTCCTGCCGGATCTGACACTGCTTCACGACCCCCCGCAGCGGATCGCGGCCGAAGAAGGTGTTGGTGCACTGGCCATTGCCGGAGACGGTTTTTTCGATCCAGGTCGAGCCCGAACCGTAGCGAACCACCCGGCTGCCCTGAACGCTGAAGGCACCTCCCTCGTTGGCGATCCTGACCCAGGTTCCCGGTGCCGGGGTGGGCGTGGGCGTGGGCGTGGGCGTGGGCGTTGGCGTTGGCGTCGGATTCGGTGTTGGCGTCGGTGTCGGCGTGCTCGAAGAGCTGCCGAGTTCACACACCTTGCCGACCCCTGGCAGCGGGTCCCGGCCGAAAAACGCGTTGGTGCAGGCCTGCGTGCCCGAAACCGTCTTGGTGACCCAGGACGTGTTTTTCCCGTAGCGCACCTGCCGGGTTCCGGTCACCGTGAAGTTCTGCCCTTCATAGGCGATCCTGGTCCACTGCTCGGGTGTGGGGTTCGGCGTCGGCGTCGGCGTCGGTGTGGGCGTGGGTGTCGGGTTGGGCGTCGGGGTCGGCGAGGTGGCCGAACAGCTGCCCGCACCTCGCGTGGTCTGGAAGTGGGTGCGCCTGGAGGTGTTGCGGATGCTGGCCGAGTCGCTCAACACCACCTCTGTCGCCCAGCCCGGCTTCAGCGTGGACAGGTGGATGCCGTCGCGCACCATGTTGAAGGACGAGGTCCCGTCAGGCAGGGGGCAGTCGTTGCCGATACCGTCCCAGGACCAGGGGAGGTAGCCGATGCCGTAGGCCTGCGCCTGGCGGATCAGTTGCTGGTACGGCACCTTCTCCGAGCAGGCACCGGCCCCGGTCGGGCCGAACTCGCCGATGATCAGCGGGATCTTCCCCGCCGCGGCGGTCGTGAACGCCGAGGTGTAGCGTTCCACCTGCTGGGTGCCCGGATCGTACGGATGCCACGAGAAGATCAGGTTGTGCAGCGGGTCGGCCGCCTGCAACTGCGGCGCCACGCGCAGCAGCTGTTCGATGTTGCGGCCCCAGCCGGCCGCGTCGATCACCAGGGGCATGCGCAGGCCCGCGCTGCGCAGCTTGTTGATGATGCGGGTGTAGGTCGAGACGAACTCTTCGTCCGCCACCTGGTCGCCGGCCTCGTTGGCAATGTTCACGAGCAGGCGCGACTCGAACTGGCGCAGCACCGCAATCGTGGCCGGCGAGGTCCAGAAGGCTTCGATCTGTGCCAGCCGGCCGAAGTTGCCGGTCGCGTCGTGCAGTTCCCACATCGGGATCAGCTGCGAGTCCACCGCGCGCTGCAGGGTCTGCACCGCTTCCGACGCGGGCACCCCGGTCACCCACATGATGCGCACGACGTTCGCGCCGGTTTTGGCAATCTCGGGGAAGGAGTTCCCGGCCCGGTCCTGGAACACCGCCATCTTGTTCACGCCGCGCAGCACGATGGGCTCGCCGCAGGGGTCGTAGAGCTTGCCGTCGCGCACGGTGTAGGCCGGTCCCGGCGAGCCGGCGGTCGGCACCGCCGTGCCACTGCCGGCCGCCGGGGCCGTGGGGGCCTCGTGGCCGGCATGGGCCGCGTGCGCGACGTCCCCTCCGGCCTGCGCGGCTTGTGCCTGGTTGCCACTGCCGGAGGAACCGCCTCCGCAGGCTGCCAGAGCGGCGGTGAAAACGATAGACAGTGCTACGCCATGCCATGCCGGGGGCGGCATGGTGGTCCCTGATTCTTTTTGCATGTCAGAACCTTTGCTTGTTGGATAGATGGATCCGCGCCTGGGGAACCGGGCACGGAGGGTGGGCCCCCGCCCACTCCGGGATCGAAAAAACGCCGGAGCGCTCCACGGTGGGGGAAGCACGGGCGACGACGGCTTTTCAGTCGATCGCGCGCCCGTCGCCGAGCAGGTGCGCATGGCAGTCCAGCGCGGCCTGGTCGCAGTGGCGGATCCAGGTGTCCTGGATGTCGGGCTTCCAGCCGTTCCACCAGTCGCCATGGGCTGAATAGCCGCCCGGCTTGGAAGCGTCGTACATGTCCGAGGACAGCCGCCAGTGCAGCGGCGCGTCGGGCTCGGTCACCGCGTAGCGGATGTTGAACGTGATCTGCGGAACCGGGACCGGGTGGGTGGCCGGGCAGCGCCCGCCGACCGGGTCGGCCATGTGGCTCTTGTGGTCCGCCGAGTCGAGGTTGCGGCCATCCCAGCACTGCGGGAAAAAGACCTCCATCCACAGCTCGGAGCCCACCGGGCAGTTCTGGATCGACGCGCCGGCCAGGTGCTCGGCATTCGCGCCCACACACTTGTAGCGGAAGGGGCCGGACGGCGATTCGTTCTTCGCGTTGCCGGCGATCATGCGCAAGCCCGGCGGGAAAGCCTGGATGTCCCGGGGCGCGATGCCGGCATAGCCGGTCTTGTAATAGAACATGCCGTCCAGCGGCTTCAGCGGCCGGCCCTCCCGGGTGTCGATCATCGCCGGCACCCAGTAGGCCGTGCGGTTCACGGTGCCGCCGCGGCAGCTCGAGTTGCCGCTGCCGGCGATGCTCTCGGCGGTCGAGTTCCCATTGGCGCCGGTGTTGCCGAAAAACGCGTGGAGGTGCGAGCGCCCCGGCTGGCCCGGGAAGACGATGGGATCGTCGAAGGCCATGTGCGTGTAGCCGCACACCGTGCGGAAGGCGCCGGTGCCGTCGGACGCGCTGGGGCGCTCGCCCGTCACCGAGACCTTGTCCTCGGCGCTGCCGGGCGAGCCGGACGGGATCAGGCGGTCGTCGATGAACGGCCCGTGCCCGTCATGGGGGTTGGCCGCGGGGCCGGAGGCCGAGGTGGGGGCGGGGGTCGCGCTCCCGGGCTGCTCTTCCCCACCGGAACCGTCGCCTCCGCAGGCGGCGACGAACAGGGACAACAACAGGGCGCAGCAGGTGTGCCGTTCGGCGGCAAGGGTCGCGATCAAGGGGGCCTCCGCTTTGTTTTTCCCGCACACCGGCCTGGGCACGCGGCAGCCGGTCAGGCTGTTGTAAGAAACGCGGTCGGATCCTAGGTCCACTCCTCAGGGTGCCAAAGAGAGTTTGTGGTGTTTGGTAAATCGGGCGAAGCGCGGTGCTACCCCTTACTCACCGGGGGCCGCCGACGCCGGGACACGCGTCGCAGTGCCGCATGTTTCGGTGACAGGCACGACTGTTCGCACCATTCACGTCTTGCAACGCCAAGGCCGCGTCAACGCCTTCCGTTTGGCAGCGTTCTCGCTACCGCTCGTCGACAAGCCCCGCGGCGCCTCAGCCACCCTTGTTCCGCATCCAGTCTGCGGTGTTCATGAAGGCCGCACTCAGGCGGTGCGCCAGCAAGGCTTCCACGCCGATCTCCCGCATGGCCTGCTCCATGCAGGCCATCCACTGGTCGCGTTCCCGGATGCCGATGGCAAACGGCAGGTGGCGCGCGCGCAGCCGCGGGTGGCCGAAACGCTCGATGTAGTGCTGCGGCCCGCCCAGCCAGCCGCACAGGAACCAGTACAGCTTGTCGCGCGAGCCCTCCATCTGCGGCGGGTGCAGGGTCCGCAGTTCGCGGTAGGCCGGCTCCAGCTCCATCAGGTCGTAGAAGCGATCGGCCAGCTCCCGCACCCGGGCCTCGCCGCCCAGCAGCTCGAAGGCGCTCGGCGCCGCGTCGCGGCCGGTGTCGTCGTCGTCGCGTTTCTCATTCACAGGGTTCACTTCGGTCTCGCTTCGCAGTCACTTCAAATACCCCCAGGCCTTGAGCCGGCTGGCCGAGTAGGTAGCGGCATCGCCCTGCCGCGTCAAACGCAGGTAGCTGTTGTAGTGCTGGGCGGCACGCGCCTTCTCGCCCATGCCCTCCAGCGACACCCCCTTGAGGAAAACGACACCCGGGTCGCCTGGCAGCAGCCGGTCGAAGGCATGCAGCTCCTCGTAGGCGCGCTCGGGCTCGCGCGCGCTCAGGGCCAGCACGCCGGCCAGCTTGCGGGCCTGCGCTTCCTGTGGGTAGACGGTCTTGGCGGTGTCGGCATAACGCCGCGCATCCTGGGTCTGGCCCTGGGCCTGCAGGCATTGCGCCATGCGCAGGTTGGCGGCGTAGTCCTGCGGCGTGCGCTTGAGCGCCGCCGCGAACTCACCCTGGGCGCTCGGGTAGGCCTTGCGGGACATGGCGGTCTCGCCGTTCTTGCAGGCCTCGACGGTGGGCTTGATGCGACGCAGGCCCGCGGTGTGGTCCATGAACCGTTCGCGCCCGGCCGGCGCGCCGCGGCTCTTGGCATAGCGCGTTTCGGCCAGGCGTTGCGCGGTCTCACGCCGCTCGGTGCTCATCGGATGCGAGGAAAACATCGTCTCCAGCAGGCTGGGCGCCTCCTTCTGCTGCTCGAGCAGGATACCGTGCAGCTGCGTCATGCCGCTGGCCGGGTAGCCGGCACGCACCATGTACTCCTGCCCCAGGGCATCGGCCTCGCGTTCGTTGTCGCGCGAATAGCTCGACAGCAGCGCGCTCGCGCCGAGCTGGCTGCCCAGCCCGGCCAGCGCCCCCCACTGCGAGCTGGACGCCGCGACGTTGAGGCCCAGCACCACGGCCTGGGCCATCATCGCCTGGCCCTGCCGCTGCGCCGCGTGGCGGGCGTTGACGTGGCCCAGTTCGTGGCCGAGCAACGCCGCCAGCTCGGCCTCGTCCTGCAGCTCCGTCATGATCCCGCGCGTCACGCCCACGGCGCCGGCCGGAAAGGTGTAGGCGTTGACGTAGTTGGCGTTGAGCACCCGGTAGGAGTACGGCATCTCCTGCCGGTGCGACTGGCGGTGCAGGCCTTGCCCGACCTCGGCAACGTAGCGGTTCAGCGCACCGTCCTGCACCGCGCCCAGGTCCTGCGAGAACTGGTGCGGCGCATGCTGCTGGTCGACCTGGCGCTCTTGCGCCTCGCTCATGCCGACGACAATGTTCTGCCCCGACACCGGCGAGACGGCGCAGCCCGGCAGCAGCGCGACGCCGGCCGTGCCGGCGCCAAACAGCCACAGCGTGTCGCGCCGGCTCAGGCGGTTGCGCTGCAGGCGCGCCGCGAGGTCGTGAGGAAAGTCCATGAGGGAGCCCCTGAAAGACAGACTCCCCGAATTGTAGAAAGGGCTCAGGGCCGGTCGCTGGGCGTGTCCACCTTGGCCGCGACGCTCTTCACCCCCTGGGCGGCGGCCGAGCCGGGCAGGACCTCCAGCAGCAGCTGGCGGCGTTGCACCGCCTCGCGCACCGAGGGGTCGAGCGGGATGTCGCCGACGTGCGAGAGCTTGACGGCGTCGCCCGCCGGCGTGGAGACGAAACGGTCCACCACGTTCTGCAGCTGTTGGGCGATGGACTTGCCGTCGCCGGGGCGCGCCACCTGGTTCACCACCAGGCGCAGCGTGCGCCGGCGCTGTTGCGTCGCCAGCACCTTGATGGTGGCGTAGGCATCGGTCAGCGAGGTGGGCTCGGGCGTCGCCACCACCAGCACCTCGTCGGCCAGCGACACCGCATAGAGCACCACATCGGAGATGCCCGCGCCGGTGTCCAGCAGCACGTAGTCGTAGCGCGGCACCAGCGAGGCGACCGCGGCCTGGAACTTGTCGCGCACCTCGGGCGTGAGGCGCGAATACTCCACCAGCCCCGAGCCGGCCAGCAGCACCGAGAAGCCGCCGGGCGCCGCCAGCACGGCTTCGTCCAGGGTGGCCTTGCCGGTGAAGACGTCGTGCAAGGTGATCTTGGGGAAGAGGTTCAGCACCACGTCCAGGTTGGCCAGGCCCAGGTCGGCGTCCAGCACCAGCACCTTGTGGCCGCGCTTGGCCAGGGCCGCCGCGAGGTTGGCGGACACGAAGGTCTTGCCGACCCCGCCCTTGCCGCTGGTCACGGCCAGGACCCAGGCCTTCCGGCCCTCGGCCGGGAGGGATTGAGCGTGGCTGGAGTTCATAGATTCATTCATCGTCCGGTTCCTCCTGCAATTCGGAGGCACTGACACCAAACAGCATGCCTTTCTCTTCGGCACTGACGCTGCTGATCGCTGCCTGCTCCAGGCAGACCCGGTTGCGCCCTTCGGTTTTGGCACAGTAGAGCTGAAGATCGGCCCGCTCCATCCACAGCGACACCGAGGAGCGCACCCACTGCGGGGCATAGGCACCGCCGACGCTGGCGCTGATGTGGACCTCGTGGCCCGACCTCAGCTTGACCGGCCGGCTCTCGATGGCGACACGCATGCGCTCGGCCACCGCCAGGCCGAAGGTCGGCTGGCAGTTGGGCAGCACGATGGAAAACTCCTCGCCGCCGTAACGCGCCACGGTGTCCATCGGCCGCACACAGTCGCTGAGGCGCCGGCCGACGGCCTGGATCACCTGGTCGCCCGACTCGTGGCCATGGGTGTCGTTGATGCGCTTGAAGTGGTCGATGTCGAGGATCAACAGCAGCGCCGACTCGCCGGTGCGTGCGACACGGTCGATCTCGCGTTCCAGCACGGCGCGGAAATGGCGCCGGTTGGTGAGCCCGGTGAGCGCGTCGCGCAGCGACAGGTCGCACAGGCCGTCGATGACGGCCTGCAGCCAGGCAGCCGGCGATGCGTCCTGCTGCTGCGGCAGCGGATAACCGCCCTGCTGCAGCAGCGTCAGCGCCTGCTCGAGCTTCAGCTCGCGCAAGTTCACCACAAAGGAGGCAGGCTCAAAGTCCACAATGCAGGAAAGGGATTGGTTCAACGCAGTCTAGCAGCGGGGTACCGGGCGGCGAACCACCGAATAGACCGGCGAAACACCCCCCTGTTTGCTGCTTATCGGACGAAGCGGACGGTACTGAAGAGCCGGCGCGAAGAATTTTCTGTCAGCCGTGATTCAGGCGGCGGCTTTGCGCAAAGTTTCCACCACCGGCCGTCGCAGCACCTCGCGCAGCCCCCACCAGCCGGCGGCCAGCGCCAGCAGCGCACCGGCCGCCGTGCCGGCCAGCGGGACCCAGGGCGAGGGATGCCAGCTGAAGTCGAAGACCCAGCGCGCCAGCGCCCAGCCGACCGCCGAGGCGGCCAGCGAAGCCAGGAAGCCGGCCAGCGCGCCAACGCCCAGCAGCTCGGCGCGCTGCACCCGGCCCAGCAGCGCGCTGCCCGCGCCCATCGCGCGCATGATCGCGAACTCGCGGGAGCGCTGCTCGCGGGTGGCGACCACCGCCGCGAACAGCACCACCAGGCCGGCCGCCAGCGTGAAGCCGAACAAGAACTCGACCGCCCGGATCACCTGGTCCAGCACCTGCTGCACCTGGCCGAGCGAGGCCGAGACGTCGACCGCGGTGATATTGGGAAAGGCCCGGCTCAGTGCGTTGTCGAAGCCCGGCGCCACGGGCGCCTTGAAGGCCGCGATGTAGGTGGACGGCAGCTCGGGCAGCTGCGCCTGCGGGAACATCACGAAAAAGTTCACCCGCATCGAGGCCCAGTCGACCTTGCGCAGGCTGGTGATGCGGCCTTCGACCGGCATCCCCGCGATGTCGAAACGCAAGCGGTCGCCCAGCCTCAGGCCCAGCGTCTCGGCCAGGCCCGATTCCACGCTGAGTCCACCGGGCTCCTCGGGGATCCAGCGCCCGGCGGCAAGTTCGTTGTGGGGCGGCATCTGGGCCGCGTGGCTCAGGTTGAACTCGCGGTCGACCAGGCGCTTGGCGCGCGCCTCGGCATAGTCGCCGGCGCCCACTTCGCGCCCGTTCACCGCCACCAGCCGGCCGCGGATCATCGGGTACCAGTCGAAGCTGGCCACGCCGGCGTCGTGCAGATGCTGGCGGAAGGGCTCGGACTGCTCGGGCTGGATGTTGATGACAAATCGGTTCGGCGCGTCGGGCGGGGTGGCGGCGCGCCAGCTGCCGATCAGGTCGGTGCGCAGCAGCACCAGCAGCATCAGCGCCAGCAGGCCCACCGCCAGTGCCGAGATCTGCAGTACCGCGAAGCCCGGCCGCGCGCAGACCTGGCGTGTCGCGAGCACCAGCCAGCGCGGCGCACGCGCCTCCGGGACCGCGCGGCGCAGCACCGCCACGGCGGCAAAGGCCAGCGCGGCGAACAGCAGCACCGCGACGGCGAAGCCGCCGACCGCGATCAGCCCGAGCTGCAGATCGGACGAGGCGGCCAGCAGCAGCGCCGCGAAACCGCAGGCGCCGGCCGCCAGCACGAGCAGCGAGGCCGGCTTGAGTTCGCCGACATCGCGGCGGATCACCCGCAACGGCGGCACCCGCGCCAGCTGCAGTACCGGCGGCAGCCCGAAACCGAACAGCAGGGTCAGCCCGACGCCCAGGCCGAACAGGGCCGGCCAGGCGCTCGCGCCCGGCAGCGCGGTTTCCACCAACCCGGCCAGCAGCACCACGAAGGCGTGGTGCACCGCGTAGCCGAGCGCCACGCCGAGGCCGCTGGCCAGCACGCCGACCGCGGCGAACTCCAGCGCGTAACTGAGCGCGATGGTGCGCTGCGACTGGCCCAGCACCCGCAGCATTGCGCAGTCGTCGAGGTGGCGGGCGGCGAAGTCGCGCGAGGCAATCGCGACCGCCACCGCTGCCAGCAGCGCCGCCAGCAGGGCCACCAGGTTGAGGAATTTCTCGGCCCGGTCCAGGGTCTGGCGCATCTCGGGCCGGCCCGACTCCAGCGACTCGACCCGCACGCCGCGCAGCTTGCGGGCAGCGATCTCGGCCTCGGCCCAGCGGACCCAGGCGCGCGCGTCGGCATCGCGGCCTTCGCGTGCGGCGACGGCCAGCCGGTAGGTGACCCGGCTGGCGGGCTGGATCAGGGCCGTCGCCGGCAGGTCCGCTTCGTGCAGCATCACACGCGGCGAAAAGCCGAGGAAGCCTGCCCCGCGGTCGGGTTCGAGCGTGATGATGCGGGCAATGCGCAGGCGCGCGTCGCCCAGCAGCAGCGCGTCGCCGACCTCCAGGTCCAGCGCCTCCAGCAAGCCGGCATCGACCCAGACGCTGCCGCGCGCCGGGATGTCGCGCACCGGGCGGCCTTCGGCGCCCGGCGCCTCGGCCACCCTCAGCGTGCCGCGCAAGGGATAGCCCGGGCTGACGGCCTTCACCGAGACGAGGCGGCTGGCACCGCCCTGCTCGTCCGGCGCACGGGCCATGCTGGGGAAGGACACGGTGCGGGCGCTCTCCAGCCTGGCCGCGGCCGCCCGCTCGGTGAACAGCTCGGGGGTCGGCAGGTCGCTGGCGACGATGGCGTCGCCGCCCAGCAGCTGGCGCGCGTCGCGCGCAAGGCCGGTCTTGAGCCGATCGGCGAAAAAACCGACCGCGGTCAGGGCGGCCACCGCAAGCAGCACCGCGACGATCAGCAGGCGCAGCTCCCCGCTGCGGAAGTCACGCGCCGTCTGGCGCCAGGCGAGCTGGAAGGTACGGGGTTGAAACATCTCGACGGGCCGACAGCGGCAGGCAGGATCAGGACGCACAGGAGCGGCGAACAGTAGCGCATGCCGCGCCGGCTGCCAATGGAGGGGGCATTGGGACCGGCTCTGCGGCCCGCCGGCCCGCGACCCGCGCCGTCATTTTTGAACGTAACGTTCAAGCCGCTGGAACCGAAGCGGCCGGCAGCGGTGCTGCAATCCCTCTATGAATACGAACGCCCCCGCTTCCACCCCGCTGCCCCCGCTGTTCGTCTCGCATGGCTCGCCGATGATCGCGCTGGAGCCGGGAGCCACCGGCGCCTTCTTCGGCCGGCTGGGCCGCACGATAGACCGCCACCTGGGCCGCCCGCGCGCCATCGTGGCGGTCTCGGCGCATACCGCGACGCACCGGCCGGTGCTGCTGGCCGCGCCGCGCCATGAGACCGTGCACGACTTCGGCGGCTTCCCGCGTGCGCTGTACGAGCTGCGCTACGACACGCGCGGAGCCCCGGCGCTGGCGCAGCAGGTGCGCCAGCTCCTGCAGGCGCGCGGCGTCGAGGTGGCGGTGCTGCCCCACGGCGGGCTGGACCACGGCATCTGGACAGCCCTGCTGCACCTGTGGCCCGAGGCCGACATCCCGGTGCTGCCGCTGTCGCTGGTCCCGGACGCGGCCCCCGAGCGCCAGTTCGCCATCGGCGAAGCGCTGGCGCCGCTCGCCGCCGAGGGTGTGCTGGTGCTGGGCACCGGCAGCATCACGCACAACCTGAGGCTGCTCTCGCTGAGCGGGCCGGCCGAAGGCCTGCCCGAGCGGCCCGAGTCGGCGGCGTTCCGGCAGTGGGTGCTGGAGCGCTCCACGGCGCGCGACTGGCCGGCGCTGTGGGACTACCGGCAGCTGGCGCCGCATGCCGCACTGATGCATCCGACCGACGAGCACTGGCTGCCCTTCTACGCGCCGGCGGGCGCGGGCGGCCGGGAGCACGCCGCCGTGCGGCTGCATGCCGGGGTGACCTTCGGCGTGCTCGGCATGGATGCCTATGCCTTCGGTGCAGGGGCGCAGCGCCTG
Organism: Aquabacterium sp. A7-Y; assembly: GCF_026153205.1. Taxonomy (GTDB): domain Bacteria; phylum Pseudomonadota; class Gammaproteobacteria; order Burkholderiales; family Burkholderiaceae_C; genus Caldimonas. Next base: position 101,135 of record NZ_JAPFBW010000012.1, read on the forward strand.
GCGGAGTGGCTGGCAGCCGCTTGAACGCACCGCAAGGTCGGAACGCGGGTGAAGGACAGGCCCGCAGCCGGCTTCAGGCCAGGCCGCCCTGCGGCGCCTCCCTGCCCGCCGGGCGCCGGGCCTGAGGCTGCGACTGGGCCGGGGCGCGCAGGACAGCCACATGGGCTGCCGCCGGTGGTGCCGGGGCCGCTGCGGGGGCCGGTGCAAGGGCTGTTTGCGCCGGTGCCCGGGCGGCCGGCCGTTTCCACGCCGTGAGGACCTGGCCCAGCAGCAACAGCAGCGCCAGACTGCCGAAGGCCAGCGCAAAGTAGGTGCTGTCCGCCGGTCGTGCCAGCCACATCAAGGCCGCCAGGTAATTGAGAACGATGGACGCGCAGAACGCATGCAGCGAATGCGCGCCCACGTTCGAAACCATCCGGGCCAGCGGGTGGCTCAAGATCGCGGGCCAGCGTGTCGGCAGAGCCAGCAGGGTCAGCAAGACCAGCACGGCATGCAGCAGACGCACCGGACCCGCGGTGCGCTTGTCGACGCCCGGCATGTCGAAGTACGCGCCCAGCAGCAGGTTCGAGCGGTCGACCCGACAGAGCACGAAACTCCCGAGCAGCAGGGCCAGCAGCCAGGCCGCCCGCTGCGGCTTGTCCTCCAGCCAGCGCGTGAAGCGCCCCAGCAGGTCGAGCCGGCCCGCCAGCATGCCGCCGAAAAACACCAGCTGCCATGCGAAGGGGTGGAAGGCCCCGCCCAGCCGGCTGTCCAGGGGCAACAGGGTCGGGTCGATCTGGACCAGCACGTAGGGAAGCACCAGCAGCAGCAGCGCCAGGCGCGCCGATATCCGCAGCACCAGGAACAGCAGCGGCGCCGTCCACATGAACAGGCAATAGACCTGCAGGATGTCGAGGAACTTCGGCCGCCGGTACAGCAGCGCGAACTCGGCCACGGCACGCAGTCCGTCAGACGCCAGGAGGTGGTAGTTGGTGGCCTGCCTCAGGGCATGAGGGCCGAACAGGACGATGGCCGCCAGCAGCAGGAACAGCACGCCGTTCCACATGTAGAGCTTGAGGCTGCGCTCCATCACCCGCTTGCTGGCGCCGACCCACCAGCCCTCCTGGTCCCGCGACAGGTAGAGCTTGCCGATCAGGTACCCGGACAGCAGGAAAAAAAGTTCGGCCGCCGACGAATAACCGAGGTGGGTCAGTGTCGGGACATCCCTGCCGTCGCGCCCCACCAAGTGGGTGAGCGCGCCCTGGTGGTTCAAGGTGATGGTGAGAACGGCCAAACCGCGGATGAGGTCCAACCGCGTGTCCCGCCCGCGCGGCACACTCGACGGCGCACCGGCTCTGGCGTTCGTGGCGTTCATCTGCGGTTCCCCAAGGCACGTCCTTTCTTCCGGCGTTTCGCGAACGGAGGTGGCGTTTCGCGAACCATGGTGGCATCGCCCCCTTTGACCCTCGGATCAGTGGGTGTGTCTCTTTGTGTGATGCCTCCCTCCCGAAAAGGGCCGTGCGCCGGCACGCCGAACACTTCCCCACCCTAGAAGGACAGAGGGGTCACGAAAGGCGCCGCCCTAGGGTTCACCCGGACCCGTGTCCCGGGGTACAAACCTAGTTCGGTAACATTTTTGGCTCGCAATCCACCCCGCCCATGACGTCCCGCCTCCACAGCCCTGCCGCCGAGCGAAACCGCATCCCCATCACCGAGGTGCTGAGACAGGTCCTGCCCGCGCAAGGCGCTGCGCTGGAGATCGCCAGCGGCACCGGCCAGCACGTCGCCCACTTTGCCGTGGCGCTGCCCGGCTGGCAGTGGCAGCCGAGCGACCCGGACGCGCAGTTGCTGGAATCGATAGGATCCTGGGCGCAAGGCCTTGCCAATGTGCTGCCGGCGGTGCCGCTGGACGTGACGGCGCCCGACTGGCGGCTGCCGCGCTACGACGCGATCTTCTGCGCCAACATGATCCACATCGCGCCGTGGAACGCCTGCCTGGCGCTGCTGCGCGGCGCCGCCGCCCACCTGCGGCCCGAGGGCCTGCTGGTGCTCTACGGGCCCTACCGCATCGCGGGCCGCCACACGGCGCCGAGCAACCAGGCGTTCGACGCCGACCTGCGCCAGCGTGATCCCGCCTGGGGTGTGCGCGATCTCGAACAGGTGCAGGATGTCGCGCAGGCGCAGGGGCTGCACCTGCAGCAGCGTTTCGAGATGCCGGCCAACAACCAGTGTCTGGTGTTTCGGGGCGGCTAGGAGCCCGTCTTCAGCGTTTCGGGAAGGCCCCGACGACACCGTCGACGTGGTAGTCCATCGTCGCGATGGCCGCCTCGTGCATCACGCCGCCGGCCTGCCGCTGGCGGCCTTCGTTGTCCACGATACGCCCCGAGAAGGGATGGAAGGTGCCAGAGACGATGGCCTGCTCGCGCTCGCGCACCAGGGCCGCCACCTCGGCCGGCACCCGCGGGTGCAGCGGCGCCAGCCGCACCATGCCGTCCTTGAGTCCACCCCAGGCAGGGCTGGCACGCCAGCGACCGGCGAGCACGGCCTGCGCCACCTCGGTGTAGAAGCGACCCCAGTGATGGGTCACCGCGGTCAACTGGCCCTGCGGCGCGAGTCGGCGCATGTCGCTGTGGTAGGGAATGCTCATCGCCCCCTGCTCCTCGGCCGCCTGCACCGCGGCGCTGGTCGCGCTGTGGTGGGTGACGACGTCGGCGCCCTGGCGAATCAGCGCCAGGGCTGCGTCGCGCTCGCGCGGCGGATCGAACCAGCTGTTGAGCCAGACCACCCGCACCTGCGCCTTCGGGTTGGCCGCACGCATGCCCAGCGTGAAGGCGTTCAGCCCCTGCACCACCTCGGGCACCGGGAAGCCCGCGACATAGCCGGCCGTGCCAGTCTTGCTCATGCGCCCGGCGAGCAGGCCCGCCAGGTAGCGGCCCTCATAGAAGCGGGCGTTGTAGGTCGCGACGTTCGGGGCCGACTTGTAGCCGCCCATGTGCTCGAAGCGCACCTCGGGAAAGTCGCGCGCGACCTTCAGGGTCGGGTCCATGTAGCCGAAGCTGGTGGTGAAGATGAGGCGGTGGCCCTGCTGCGCCAGGTCGCGGATGACCCGCTCGGACTCCGGCCCCTCGGCCACGTTCTCGACGTGGCGCACGGCCACCCTGCCCGCCAGGGACCTGGCGAGCTCGAGCTCGCCGAGGTGGTGCTGGTAGGTCCAGCCGGCCTCGCTCACCGGGCTGACATACACGAAACCGACCTTGAGCGGCTCGGCACGAGCGCCGGCGGCGCAGAAGACGGCAGCGGCGAGGCCGGCCATCGCGGCCGCCCGGCTGAGGTTTTTGAACATGGTGTTCCTCTACATGGCTCCGGGGAAGGACCGCTGGCCTCCTGGAGCGCAGAGGACAAGCGGGATGTCAGGACCGGAAGCGCTCGAAGGTCTCGTCCAGCCGCGCGATCCAGCCGGCCTTGTCGGCAGCGGAAGCGAAACTCGCCTCGAAGCTGTTGCGTGCCAGCACATAGGCATGGCCGGCATCGAGCGGCAGGGCCGCGAAGGTCTCGAGGTAGTTCTGGTTGAGGTAGCCGCCGAAGTAGGCAGGATCGTCGGAGTTGACGGTGGCCACCAGTCCGGCCGCCAGCAACTCACCCAAATTGTGCCGGCCCAGATCGGCGAACACGCAGAGCTTGACGTTGGACAGCGGGCAGACCGTCAGCGGCACGCGCTGCTCGGCCAGGCGCCGCACCAGCGCCGGGTCCTCGACGCAGCGCACGCCGTGGTCGATGCGCTCGACCTTCAGCACGTCCAGCGCGTTCCAGATGTACTCGGGCGGCCCCTCTTCGCCGGCATGCGCCACCAGCCGCAGCCCCAGCTCCCGGCAGCGCGCGAAGACGCGGGCGAACTTCTCGGGCGGATGGCCGCGCTCGCTGGAATCGAGGCCGACGCCGATGAAGTGCTCGCGGTACGGCAGCGCCTGCTCCAGGGTCTGCAGCGCGTCCTCCTCGCTGAGGTGGCGCAGGAAACACAGGATCAGCGCCGCGCTCACGCCCAGTTCGGCCCGGGCGCGCTCGGTCGCGCGCTTCAGCCCGCGGATCACGACGCCAATGTCGACACCGCGCGCGGTGTGGGTCTGGGGGTCGAAAAAGAGTTCCGTGTGGAGCACGTTCTCTTCGGCCGCCCGCACCAGGTAGGCCCAGGCCATGTCGTGGAAGTCGTCTTCCAGGAGCAGCACGCTCGCGCCGGCGTAGTAGATGTCCAGGAAGCTCTGCAGGTCGGTGAAGGCGTAGGCCGCGCGCAGCGCCTCCACGTTCGGGTAGGCGAGCTTCACGCCGTTGCGCGCCGCGAGCGCGAAGATCAGCTGGGGCTCCAGCGATCCCTCGATGTGGATGTGCAGCTCGGCCTTGGGCATCGCGGCCAGCAGGGCCGGCAGGCGCTCGCGGGGGATGTCGGCGTATCGGTTCATCGTGCGGGATCGGTGGTGATGGCGGGCCCGGGGAATTGCCCTGCGGCGGGTCCCCCGGGGACTCGGGAAACGAGCTTACTGGCCCGACGGCAGCTTGCCCTCGACGCCCTTCACGTACCAGTTGATACCGTGCAGGAACTTGTCGTCGGCCACCGCGTCCTTGGCCAGCACTTCCTTGCCGGCCTGGTCGACGATCGGGCCCTTCCAGATCGCGAAGCTGCCGTCCTTGAGGCCGGCCTTGACCTTCTCGACCGCTTCCTTGACGTCGGCCGGCACCTTGTCGGACACGCCCACCAGGTCGATCGCGCCCTCCTTCACGCCCCACCAGGTGCTGGAGGTGGACCAGCTGTTGTTCAGCACGTCGTTGACGGCCTTCTTGTAGTAGGGCCCCCAGTTGATGATGGCCGAACCGAGGTGGGCGTTGGGTCCGAAGCTGCTCATGTCGGAGTCCCAGCCGAAGCCGAACTTGCCCGCCTTCTCGGCGGTCTGCAGCACGGCCGAGGAGTCGGTGTTCTGCATCAGCACGTCGGCGCCCTGGTTGATCAGCGACTGAGCCGCCTCGCCCTCCTTCGGGGGATCGAACCACTTGTTGACCCACACGACCTTGGTCTTGATCTTGGGGTTGACCGACTGCGCGCCCAAGGTGAAGGAGTTGATGTTGCGGATCACCTCGGGGATGGGGATGGAGGCGACCACACCCAGCGTGTTGCTCTTGGTCATCTTGCCGGCGATCACGCCGGCCATGTAGGCGCCTTCATAGGTGCGCGAATCGTAGGTGCGCAGGTTCTCGGCGGTCTTGTAGCCGGTGGCGTGCTCGAACTTCACGTCCTTGTGGTCGGCCGCCACCTTGAGCATCTGCTCCATGTAGCCGAAGGTGGTGCCGAAGATCAGCTTGTTGCCCTGGCCCACCATGTCGCGCACCACACGCTCGGCGTCGGCCGCCTCGGGCACGTTCTCGACGAAACTGGTCTGGATCTTGTCGCCGAACTCGGCTTCCAGCTCCTTGCGCGCGCGGTCGTGCGCGAAGGTCCAGCCGGCGTCCCCGACCGGGCCGACATAGGCGAACGCGATCTTCAGCGGCTCGGCCTTGGGCGCCTCGGCGGCCGACGCGGGCTCGGTCGGCGGCAACGGCGCCTCCTCCTTCTTGCCACAGCCCACCAGGGCGGCAGTCGCCACGAGCGAGCTCAACCCCGCCAGCTTGAGCAGGGAACGTTTCGTCTGATCGGTCATGTGGTCTCTCCGGGAGATGTCAGGAACTACGAAGGCTCATTATCGATTCGGGCACAGGTGAACCAACACCTTCACGGCCGCCCCGCGGGCCGTCCGGCAGTGGATCTCGCTTGCTGTCAGCTGCCCGGATGAAAAGGCTTGCCCAGCGAGGCCGGCATGTTGATGCGGATCCAGGTCGGGTTGCGCGAGATCAGCACCAGCACCACGATGGTCGCCAGGTAGGGCAGCATGGTCAGCAGCTGGCTGGCAATCTGCACGCCCTGGCCCTGCAGGTGGAACTGCAGCATCGTGACGCCGCCGAACAGGTAGGCGCCCAGCAGCACACGCGCCGGCCGCCAGGTCGCGAAGGTGGTCAGCGCCAGCGCGATCCAGCCCTTGCCGGCGATCATGCCCTCGACCCACAGCGGTGTGTAGACCACCGAGATGTAGGCACCGGCCAGCCCGCACAGCGCGCCGCCGCAGACCACCGCGAGCAGCCGCAGCCGCCGCACCGGGTAGCCGAGTGCATGGGCCGCCTCGGGCGACTCGCCGACCGCCCGCAGCACCAGCCCGCCGCGCGAGCGGTAGAGGAACCAGGCCAGCGCCAGCGTCAGCGCAATCGCGAGGTAGACCATCGGGTGGTGCTTGAACAGCGCCGGGCCGAGCACCGGGAGGTCGGCCAGCCCGGGGATCTCGAAGCGGGCCCGCTGGCTCAGCTTCTCCTGGGTATAGCGCACGCCGGCGAAGGCGGAAAAGCCCGCGCCGAACAGGCTCAGCGCCAGCCCCGAGGCGTACTGGTTGGTGTTGAACCAGATCACCAGCACACCGAAGGCGGCCGCCAGCAGCGCCCCGGCGCCCGCGCCCGCGGCGAAGGCGAGCCAGTCGCTGCCGGTGTGCACCGCGGTCGCGAAGCCGGCGATGGCGGCGACCAGCATCATGCCTTCGGCGCCCAGGTTGACGATGCCGGCGCGTTCGTTGATCAGGAGGCCCAGTCCGGCGATCGCCAGCACCGTGCCCGCGTTCATCGAAGCCGCGACCAGCAGCGCGATTGCATTCCAGTCCATCTCAGGCGGCCTTGTTGCTGACGGAAGCGTGCACCGCCCGGGCGGCGCGCGCGGCGCTCGCCTGCCAGCGGATGCGGTAGTGGATCAGGGTGTCGCAGCCCAGCAGCGAAAACAGCAGCAGGCCCTGGAACACGCCGGTGATGGACTTCGGCAGGCCCAGCCGGGACTGCGCCAGCTCGCCGCCGATGTAGAACATGCTCATCAAGGCCGCCGCGAAAACGATGCCGACCGGATGCAGCCGCCCGACGAAGGCGACGATGATGGCCGCGAAGCCGTAGCCCACCGGCACATAGGGCGTCAGCTGCCCCAGCGGCCCGGCCGCCTCCAGCCCACCGGCCAGGCCCGCCATGCCGCCCGAGGCGAGCAGCGCGACCCACAGCGAACGGCGCGAGGAAAAGCCGGCATAACGCGCCGCGTGCGGCGCCAGCCCGCCCACCTGCAGCTGGAAGCCGGCATAGGTGCGGAACAGGAACAGCCAGAACAGCACCACCATCCCCAGTGCCATCAGCAGGCCGATGTTGGTGCGCAGCCCGGTGAACAGGCGCGGGATGCGGGTCGCTTCGAGAAAGCTGATGGTCTGCGGAAAGTTGTAGCCCTGCGGGTCCTTCCACGGCCCGTAGACCAGGTAGCTGAGCACCATCTCGGCGACATAGACCAGCATCAGGCTGACCAGGATCTCGTTGGCGTTGCAGCGGTCGCGCAGCAGCGCGACGATGGCGGCCCACAGCATGCCGCCGACGACGCCGGCGAGCAGGATGGCCACGACGATCCAGCGCCCGGTTTCCGGCCCGGCCTGCATCGCGATGCCACTGGCGAACACCGCGCCGAGGATGAACTGCCCCTCGGCCCCGATGTTCCAGACGTTGGAGCGGAAACACAGCGCCAGGCCCAGCGCGATCAGGATCAGCGGGGTCGCCTTGACGGCCAGCTCGCTGAGTCCATAGGCGCTCTTGACCGGCTCCCAGAAAAACATCTGCAGCCCGCGCAGCGGGTCCTTGCCGAGCAGGGCGAACAGCAGCACGCCGATGCCCACGGTGATCAGGAGCGCCAGCAGCGGCGAGGCGACGGACATCGCCTTCGAGGGCTGGGGGCGCGCTTCAAGCTTGAGCATTCAGCACCTTGCCATGGCTGTCTTGGGTATCACCGGCCGCCTCCGCACCGCCGCCGTCCTGCGGCCACAGGCCGCTCATCCACGCGCCAAGCTGCTCGACGGTGGCCCGGGCGGTCGGGATGGAGGGCGAGAGCCGGCCCTGCGCCATCACGACCAGCCGGTCGCTGATCTCCAGCAGCTCATCGAGCTCCTCGCTGACCACCAGCACCGCGCAGCCCGAGTCGCGCAGCTTGAGCAGTTCACCGCGGATCTGCGCCGCAGCGCCGACGTCCACACCCCAGGTGGGCTGGGCCACGATCAGCACCTTGGGGCCCGCGTCGATCTCGCGGCCCACCAGGAATTTCTGAAGGTTGCCGCCCGACAGGCTCTTGGCCGCGGCGTCCGGTCCGCCGGCCTTGACGTTGAAGCGGGTGATCAGGTGCTGAGCCAGCGCCCGCACCGCCCCGACACGGATCCAGCCGCTGGCGCCGTGCACTGCCTCGGTGCGGGTGAGCAGGGTGTTGTCGGCCAGGGACAGCGTGGGCACCGCACCGCGGCCCAGGCGCTCTTCCGGCAGGAAATGCAGGCCGGCGTCGCGCCGGCGGCGCGGCGACTGGCCCGAGATGTCCTGCCCGAACAGCAATATGCTGCCCTGCGGTGCGCGCCTGTCCTCGCCGGAGAGCGCGGCCAGCAGCTCCTGCTGACCGTTGCCCGAGACCCCGGCCACGCCCAGAATCTCGCCGCCGCGCAAGGCCAGCGACAGGGACTTGAGGTCGGTGCCGAAGGGGTGCGAACGCGGCAAGGACAGGCCCGACACGCCCAGTGCCACCGGCCCCGTCTTGGGCGGCCGGTGCACCAGCTGCGGCGGCTCGGCGCCGATCATCAGACGCGACAGGCTGGCGTTGCTCTCCTTCGAAGGATCGACCTCGCCGGTGACCCGGCCGCCACGCAGCACCGTGCAGTGATGGCACAAGGTGCGGATCTCGTCCAGCTTGTGGCTGATGTAGAGGATGGAGCAGCCGCCGGCGGCCAGCTGCCGCAAGGTCACGAACAGCTTCTCGACCGCCTGCGGGGTCAGCACCGAGGTCGGCTCGTCGAGGATGAGCAGCTGCGGGCCGGTCAGCAGTGCCCGCACGATCTCCACCCGTTGGCGCTCGCCCACGCTGAGCGTATGCACCGGGCGCTCGGGGTCGACGTCCAGACCGTACTGCCCCGAGACCGCGCGGATGCGCCGGCTCACGTCGGCCAGGCTGCCGGCCTTGTCCAGGCCCAGCCAGACGTTCTCGGCCGCGCTCAGGGTGTCGAACAGCGAGAAATGCTGGAACACCATGCTGATGCCCAGCTGGCGGGCTTCCTGGGGACTGCGGATCAGCACCGGCTGCCCGTTCCAGCGGATCTCGCCGGCATCGGGGCGCACCGCGCCGTAGATGATCTTCATCAGCGTGGACTTGCCCGCGCCGTTTTCGCCCAGCACCGCGTGGATCTCTCCGGGCGCCACCTTCAGGTGGACGCCGTCGTTCGCCTTCACCGACGGGTACTGCTTGCTGATGTCGTGGAGTTCGAGTCTGAGCATCGCGAAAAAACGCCTCAGGGGCGGTCCAGGGTCGGTGCGACACCGGGCCGGCAGTAGCGCTCCCGGCCGGCGACCCAGGTGGAGACCACATAACGCTCGTCACCGAGCGTCATCCAGGCAAAGACCTGCTCATGCAAGTCACGCGCCACCTCGTGCCGGCGCTGCGCCACCGGTCCCTGAGCCCAGTCCCACACCACCAAGTCGGCCAGTGTACCGGGCTGGAAAGTTCCGATCTCATGGGTCAGTTGCAGTTGTTCAGCAGCGCCCAGCGTGGCGGCGTGCAGCGCCTTCCAGGCGGTCAGCTTCTGGCCCTGCAGCGCCAGCACCTTGTAGCCGTCGGCGAGGGTCCTGAGCAGGGACAGCGCCGTCCCGCCGCCGACGTCGCTGCCCAGGCAGACGCCCACGCCCTGGGCCTCGGCCTGGCCCCAGTCGAACAGGCCCGAGCCGATGAACATGTTGCTGGACGGGCAGAAGGCGATGGCGGCGCCCGCCTCGCGCAGCACCGCGCGGTCGGTGTCGTCGAGCCAGATGCCGTGGGCGAACACCGCACGCCGGTTCACCAGGCCGTGGCGCACATAGATGTCGAGGTAGCTGCGGGCCTCGGGAAACAGCTCGGCCATCCAGCGCACCTCGGCGCGGTTCTCGGCGACGTGGGTCTGCAGGTAGACGCCCGGGTGCGCGGCGCACAGGCGGCCGGCCATTGCCAGCTGCTCGGGTGTCGAGGTGGCTGCGAAGCGCGGTGTCACCGCGTAGGCCGCGCGCCCGCGCCCGTGCCAGCGCTCGATCAGTTCGACGCAGTCGCGCTCGGCCTGGTCGACATCGTCGAGCAGGCCCTCGGGGGCATGGCGGTTCATCAGCACCTTGCCGGCCAGCACCCGCATGTTGCGATCGGCGGCCGCCTCGAACAAGGCATCGGCCGAGACCTTGTGCACCGTCGGGAACACCAGGGCCGAGGTGGTGCCGCAGGCGAGCAGCGCGTCGAGGAACAGCCGCGAACCGCGGCGCGCCTCCTCGGGATCCGCGAACTTGCGCTCGGCCGGGAAGGTGTAGGTGTTGAGCCACTCCAGCAGCTCGGTGCCGAAGCTGGCGATCACGTCGATCTGCGGGGCGTGCACATGGGTGTCGATCAGGCCAGGCGTGATCAGGTGGCCGCGCCGGTCCACCTTGCGGCCGTTCTGGCCCAGCCAGGCATCGGGCGGCCGGTCGCCGGGCTGCGCGCCGGCGCAGCGGCCGGCCTCGTCGATCAGCAGCCAGTGGTCGGGCCGGAAGCGCACGGCCGCGCCAGCGTCGACCTGCCAGCCGGGGTCGCCGGTGAAATCCAGCAGGTCGCCGCGCAGGGCGGTACGGACAGTCATCGTGGGTTCCTTGTCGTGTTTCTTGGCGGCGCAGCGGCACCCGCCGGGGCCGTCAGCGGCTCAGCAGCTCACGCGCGACGTCGCGCACGCGTTCGCGGAACCAGCGGTGCGCGGCCGACGGGTGGGTGCGGTCGTGCCACAGCTGGTAGTAGTTCATCGGCGGAAAGGCGACCGGACAGCGCACCACCTTGAGCGGCAGCTCGTCGAGATAACGCTCGCAGAACTGTCGCCCGGTGGTCAGCACCAGCAGGCTGCTGGCCACCATCTGCGGGATCTGCCCGAAATGGGCGCTGCGCACCGTGACGTTGCGGCTCAGCCCCAGCGACTGCAGGTGGGCGTCGATGACGCCGCGCGCCTCGCGCCCGGTGTGCAGCGGGGTTGGCGCGACATGCTGGCAGGCCAGGTATTTTTCGACCGTCCAGCCGCGCGCGGAGCGCACCGCCGGGTGGTTCTCGGCCACCAGGCAGACCACCTCGTCGGTCAGCAGCCGGCCCAGGTGCAGGTCCTCGGGCGGCTCCATCCAGTTGCCGATCACCAGGTCCACCTCGCCCGAGACGAGCTGGCGCTGCACGTCGAACTCGGCCGACAGCGGCAGCAGGTCCAGGCGCACGCCGGGCGCCGCCTGCTGCACGGCGGTGACAAGGCGCGGCAGGAACAGCGGGTCCAGGTAGTCGCTCGCGGCGATGCGGAACAGGGTATCGCTGGCCAGTGGCTCGAAGCCGCGGCTGGCCTGCTGCCGACCGAACAGCCGGTCGGCCTGCTCCAGCAGCGCCCGCGCCGGGCCCAGCAGCTCCAGCGCGACCGGCGTCGCCGCCATGCCGTTGCCCGAGCGCACCAGCAGGGCATCGCCGGTGGCGTCGCGCAGTCGGCGCAGGTGGGCGCTGACCGCGGGTTGCGACAGATCGAGCTTCAAGGCGGCACGCGAGACGCTGCATTCGGTGATCAAGGTCAACAAGACCCGGACGAGATGGAGCTCAATGTTGTCGAAATGCGCACGGCCGCCCATACGAGCTCGCAAATAGGAAATATGCCTATTCTCGTATACGCCTGGGGACGGCCAGGCAGTCCCGGGTATCTGCGGATGCCGGGACCCGGCGCCAAAGCGGCCCCAGCCTCCTGGGCGCCTCAGCTCTTGGCGGGCGGGGCCTCGGCGGCCAGCGCGCGCTGGACGGCCGGGCGTTCGCCGGCGCGCCGCATGAAGGCCTGCACGTTCTGCAGCCCGGAGATGTCGATCTTGGTCGGCGCGGTCCAGCGCGTCACGACAAACAGATAGGCGTCGGCCACCGTGAACTGCTCACCCATCAGCCAGCTCTTGCCGGCCAGCTGCTCGTCGAGCCAGCGGTAGCGCTGCAGCAGCTTGTCCCGCATCACGGCCTTGCCTTCCTCCGGCATGGCGGGATTGAACAGCGGGCTGAAGCTCTTGTGCACCTCGGTGGTGATGAAGTTGAGCCACTCGATCAGGCGGTAGCGCTCGAAGGTCCCCGCGGGCGGCGCGAGTTTCTTCTCCGGCACCTGGTCGGCGATCCACTGCACGATGGCCGGTCCCTCGGTAAGCCGCCGGCCGTCGTCGAACTCCAGGGTCGGCACGTAACCCTTGGGATTGATCGTGTAGTAGTCGGTACCGTCGAGCAGCTTGTGGGTTTTGGTGCTGGCCAGCACCGCTCGAAGGCAGGCCTGCCTCGTAGAGCGCGATGTGGGGTGACAGCGAGCACGCGCCCGGGCTGTAGTAGAGCTTCATGGCATCTCCGTCGAACCGTTGCAGAGACGGCAACAATAGCCTTCCTGCCGCCGTCCTGCACGGCAAGCCCCCACCGGCCCCGCTCTGCCTCAGGCCTTGAGCTTGAGCATCAGCGTGACGGCGCTGGCGATGCCCTGCTCGATCGCCAGGAAGTCCTCGAACTCCTTGCCGTAGAGCAGCGAGCCCAGCCAGTTGTTGTCCAGCAGCGCCTGCCGCCAGGCCGGCGACTCGGTGGCGCGGATCACCAGCTGGCGCAAGGCCACCTTGCGGCTGTCCTCCAGCAGGCCGGGCGCGAAGACGCCGCGCCAGTTGGCCAGCTCGGTGTCGATGCCCTGCTCGCGCAGCGAGGGGATGCCGAACAGCGTCTTGCGCGAGGACACTGCCAGCGGGACCAGCGACTTGTCCTCGATGCCGGCCTTGAACTCGCTGTAGCCGGAGATCGCGACCGCCGCCTGGCCCGACTGCAGCAGGACCACCGCGTCCTTGCCGCTGCTGGTGGGACGGTACTGCAGCCCGGCCGGGTTGACGCCCAGCGAGCGCACGATCATGCCGGCCAGCATGTGATCCACCCCGCCGGCCGAGCCGCCGGCGATCGGCACCGTCGCCAGGTTCTGGCGTACCTCGGCGACCATCTTCTTGAGGTCCGTGATGCGGCCCCCGGCAGGTGCCACCAGCACCATGTAGTCGCTGGTCAGGCGGGCGATCGGCGTGACCTGCCGCAGCGCCTGCTCGTCGCGGTTGACGGCCAGCGCACCGATCATCACCATGCCGCCGATCAAGAGCGCGTCCGGGTCGCTGCCGTGGCGTGCGACGAAGTCCGCCAGCCCCAGCGTGCCGCCCTTGCCGCCCTTGTTTTCGTACTCCACGTGCTGCACGAGCTGGGCGGCCTGCAAGGCGCCGCCCAGGCTGCGGCCGGTCTGGTCCCAGCCGCCGCCGGCATTCGCCGGGATGTAGATCTTCAGCCGGGGCAACGCCGCGGGAGCGCCGGAGGTGGCCGCAGCGGACGACCTGCCGCTTTGCGCGGGAACCAGCGGGGCGATGGCCGGCAGAGCGAGGCCGGCCGCCGCGACCAGGGTGTGTCGACGGGTAGGCATGCTGGACCCTCCTAGCAATGGTGTCGATATGCTAGGAAATGATTCTGCTATGCAGACCTGGGTTTCCCCTTAATCGCCCCGCGCCACGGCCGCTTTCCGGCGGCCCGCGCCCGCCGGCGTGTTATCGCCTGCCGTCGGCGATGCGCCGCAGCGCCTCCGGGTCGAGCAGCCTCACCTCGTAGCCCTCGGTCTCGATCAGCCGCTTCTCGCGCAGCTGCCTGAACACGCGCGAGAAGGTTTCGGGCGTGATGGCGAGCTGCGAGGCGATGGCCCGCTTGCGCTCGCGCAGCTTCACCGTCGCGACCGCCGCCGCCCCGGGCTCCGCATGCTGCAGCAGCCAGGTCGCACAGCGCGCCTCGGCGTCCTTGAGCATCAGACCCAAGGTGCCCTCGGTCAGCGCCCCGACGCGCTGCGCGAGCACACCGAGCAGCGCCACAGCGAGCCCCGGGTGCTGCTCGCAGCAACGCTGCAGCGGCTCGATCGGGAACGAGCACAACAGCGCATCGCCCAGCGTCCAGGCGTCCTCGAAGTAGGCGCCGCCCAGCCAGGCGCTGGCCGCGTCCAGCCACTGCCCCGGCTCGACCAGCCGGGTCTGCTGCAGCGGGCGGGCAGCGTCGCGAGTGCCGAGCGCGACCTGGCCGGCCAGCACCAGCCACAAGGCCCCGGCAACGTCGCCACGGCCGAGCACCGGGCAGCCGGCGACGACCTCGTGCTCCTGTCCCAGTCCGGCCAGCGCCAGCAGTGCCGAGCGCGGCAGCTCGACATGCCGCAGGGCGGCCTGCAGCACGCTGGCCCTGGCGTCCAGCGCAGCAGGCCCGGCCCCGCCCTGCGGGGCCCTGGCGCCGCGCGAGCGGGCACGGCGAGCGGGAGGGGGGTCGCTCCCCACCGCCCCGGCAGCATGGGCGGGGCTAGGGTCGAGGGACAGGCAAGAGGGGGCTAGGGATGGGCTCACGGCTCGGCTCCTGAAGGCTTGTCACTGTGGCCGCTGCGCCGCCGCCCGGCGTTGAGCTGGCGCAAGGAAGCCGCGCGTGGAGGGCCGGCACCCCACGACTGCGGCGTCCGCGCAGAGCTTGACGGGCGTCAAGCTGGACCGGGTTCGCCTGGGCGGACAATGGCGCGATGTTGCCCGGATTCACCAGCCCCGCCGCCGGCTTCGAAGCGCCCTTCGAGATGCTCTCGGCTTGCCACCAACGTGTCGAGCGCTCGCTGCGCCTGCTGCAGCGCCTGCTCGCTCACCTGCGCGAGCACGGCTGCGACCCGGCCGCACGGGACGCGGCGCGCGACGTGCTGCGCTACTTCGACCTGGCCGCGCCGCAGCACCACCGCGACGAGGAGCTGCACGTCTTCCCCCGCCTGCTGAGCGACGCCGCGCCGACGCTGCGCGAGGCCGTCGCCCGGCTGCTCGACGAGCACCGCGAGATGGACCGCCTGTGGATCGCGATACGCCCCGGACTGCAGGCCCTGGCCGACGGGAGCCGCACGACGCTGGAGGCGCAGGCGGAAGCCGACGCAGCGCGTTTCCTGGCCGTGCACGAGGCCCACCTGGCCACCGAGGAGCGGCTGGTTTTCCCCGCCGCGCGTTCGCGCTGCGACGACACCACCTTGCGGGCCATGGGCGAGGAGATGGCCTTGCGCCGCCGCGCGCCGCGCTGAGCCCGCCTTAGCGGCGCGCCCGGCTGACCAGCTGCAGCACGCCCTGCAGGCGGTCCTGCTCGACCGGCTTGGTCAGGTAGTCGTCCATGCCGGCCTCCAGGCAGCGCACCCGGTCCAGCGGCATCGCGTGCGCGGTGAGCGCGACGATGGGACAGCTCCAGCCGCGCACCGCCTCCATCGAGCGGATCCGGTGGGTCAGCTCGATGCCGCTCATGCCGGGGATCTGGATGTCCATGAAAATCAGGTCGAAGTCCTGTTCCTCGCAGAGGGCCAGCGCCTCGTCGGCGGTGACGGCGCAGGTGACGTGGTGGCCGAGCCGGCGGATCAGGCTGGTGGCGATGAAGCGGTTCACCGCATGGTCGTCGATCAGCAGCACCTGCAGGCCGGCGCCGGTTGCGGCCTCTTCGTCGGGCGGCGTCTCCAGTTCGTCGAAGCCGCGGTAGGCGGTCGACTCGAAGCGGCTGCGCGCCTTGTCGCGCGAAAGGTTGAGGCTCTGCGCGGCGGCCGCGCTCCAGTCGCGCCGGGTCTCGGTGTCGAGGTCCTCGGCCACCATGCTCAGCAGCGGCAGGGTCAGGTGGAAGCGGCTGCCCTGGCCGGCCTCGCTCTCGGCCCACAGCCGTCCGCCCATCGCCTCGGCCAGCCGCCGCGAGATGGTCAGGCCGAGCCCGGTGCCGCCGAACTCGCGGGTGGTCGAGTTGTCAGCCTGGGTAAAGGACTCGAAGATGCGCTCCAGCTTGTCGGCCGGGATGCCGACGCCGGTGTCGGCCACACACAGGTGCAACACCGCCGAGCCGCCCTGCCCCTCGGGCCATGCCGAGACGTCGACCCGGCCGTGGCGGGTGAACTTGATCGCGTTGCCGACCAGGTTCACCACGATCTGACGCAACCGCAGCGGATCGGCCACGATCTGGGCCGGCACGTCGGGCGCAACCAGGCAGCTGAGCGTCAGGCCTTTTTCCTGGGCGCGCGGCTCCAGCGGGGCGACCGCCTCCTGGAACAGCCGCCGCACGTCGAAGGCGAGCTGCTCGACGCGCATGCGGCCCGCCTCGATGCGCGACAGGTCGAGGATGTCGTTGATGATGTTGAGCAGCGAGGTCGACGAGGACTTCACCAGCGTCAGGTAGCGGCGCTGGGTGTCGTTCAGCGGCGTCTCCAGGGTCAGGTCCACCAGGCCCATTACGCCGTTCATCGGCGTGCGGATCTCGTGGCTCATGTTGGCGAGGAATTCGCTCTTGGCGCGGCTGGCCGCCTCGGCCGCCGTCTTGGCGTCGCGCAGCTCGGTCTCGACGCGCTTCTGCTGCGTGATGTCGGTAATGGCACCCAGCACGCCGCCGATACCGCCCTGGGCGCCGGTGAACAGCGTCTTGCTGAAGATCACGTCGCGCACTTCGCCGGTCGGCAGCGGCAGCCGCGTCTCGTACGTCTGGATGCCGCCGCCGGCGTAGAGCAGCTCGTCGTAGCGCTCTTCCTCGCGGCCGGCCTCGTCGCGCCGCAGATCGGCCGCGGTGCGGCCCAGCCAGTCCTCGCGGCGCAGGCCGAACAGCGCTTCGCAGGCGCGGTTGCAACCGATGTAGCGGCCCAGGCGGTCCTTGAAGTAGACCGGGTTGGGGATGATCTCGATCAGCTCCTCGATGAAACGCAGCTGATGCAGCACCTCCTCCTCGGCGAGGCGGCGGTCGGTCACGTCGCTGTGCGTGCCCACGACGCGCAAGGGCCGGCCCTGCGCGTCGCGCTCGACCACCTGGCCGCGCGAGCGCACCCAGCGCCACCGGCCGTCGCGGGTGAGGACGCGGAACTCCGCCTCGTACTGCGGCGACTCGCCGCGCAGGTGGGCCTGCAGGCGCTCGCGGGCATCGAGCCGGTCGTCGGGCTGCATGTGTTCGCGCCAGCGCTGCAGGGTGAGCTCGATCTCGCCCGGCGCATAGCCGAGGATCTCCGCCAGCCGCGGGCTGAAATAGGCGCGGTCGCGGGCGATCTCCCAGTCCCACAGCGCGTCATGCGCGCTGTTCATCGCCAGCTCCAGGCGCTCATGGCGGGCCCGCTCGGCCTCGCTCTGGCGCGAGGCCTCGGCGGCGCGGCGCTCCAGCGCGACATAGGCGGCGTCGAAGGCGTCGAGCAGGCCGCGCAGCTTGGCCAGGGCCTGGGCGCGCTGCTGCGGCGGCGCCTGGGTCGCGGCATCCCACCAACCGGGGAGTTCGGCCGGGTGGTTCAGGCCGAGGCTGTGTTTCAGCAGCCGCAGAAGCGACGGGCCCCAGCTCATGCGCGCGGTTTCAACAAAGGTGGAGGAGGAAGATCCGGAAGGGACACAAACGGCCACGGCATTGTGCCTCGCGGCCCTGCCGGGCAGGATGTCGTGGCAGGCCCAGGGGTAAAAAGGTGTGTGGCCTCCGTGGCGACGGAGACTTCATCACAACACGAGAATCGCACGAAAGTCGTTGACATTGGTGTATGTCGGCCCCGTGGTCACCAGGGCATCCAGCGCCTCGAAGTAGCGCGAGGTGTCATTGCGGTCCAGGCAGTCCTGCGCCGACACGCCGGCGACCGCTGCGCGCGCCCAGCTGTCGGGCGCGAGCAGCGCGCCGGCATGGTTCTGCACGCCGTCGATGCCGTCAGTGTCGGCGGCCAGCATCCATACCCGCGGCTCGCCCTGCAGCGCCAGCGCCGCGCCGAGCAGGAATTCCGTGGCGCGGCCGCCGCGCCCGCCCGGCGCCCGTACCGTCACGGTGGTTTCGCCGCCGGAGAGGATCACGCAGGGCGCCGCGAAGGGCTGACCGCGGCGCGCCACCTGCCGCGCCAGCGCCCCATGCACCCGGCCCACGACGTGCGACTCGCCCTCGACGGCATCGCTCAGGATGTGAGCCAGCAGACCGGCGCTCCGGGCCGCCGCGGCGGCCGCTTCGAGGGCCTGCTGCGGCGTCGCGACCAGCTGCAGCTCGTGCCCGGCGAAACGCGGGTCGCCGGGTTTGGGCGTTTCCAGGCGGCCGTCCTCGAGCGCCTCCCGCACCGCCGGGGGCAGCGCGATGCGATAGCGCTGCAGCACCGCCAGGGCCTCCTCGCAGCGGCTCGGGTCGGGCACCGTCGGCCCGCTCGCGATGACGGCCGGGTCGTCGCCGGGCACGTCCGAGATCGCCAGCGTGAGCACCCGCGCCGGCGCGCAGGCCACCGCCAGCCGCCCGCCCTTGACCGCCGAGAGGTGCTTGCGCACGCAGTTCATCTCGGCGATGGAGGCGCCGCTGTGCAGCAGCGCCTGGTGCAGGGCCTGCTTGTCCTGCAGGCTCAGGCCTTCGGCCGGCAGCGACAGCAGGGCCGAGCCGCCGCCCGAAACGAGGCACAGCACCAGGTCGTCGGCCGTCAGGCCGGCTGCCAGCGCCAGCATGCGGCGCGCGGCCTGCTCGCCCGCCGCGTCGGGCACCGGGTGGGCCGCCTCGACCACCTCGATGCGGCCGCCGTCGCTGCCGGGCGGCCGGTGCCCGTAGCGCGTCACGACCAGGCCGCTGAGCGGCGCTTCGGCGGGCCAGAGCGCGTCGACCGCGGCTGCCATCGCAGCGCCGGCCTTGCCGGCGCCGAGCACCAGGGTGCGGCCGCGCGGTGGCGCGGGCAGGACGCCGGCCAGGCAGCGCGCCGGCAAGGCGCTGGCGACGGCGGCGTCGAAGAGTTGACGCAGCAGGAGCTCAGGAGGGGGCATGGCGGAACAGGCAAAAAGCGGCGATGCAGCATGCCCGAAGTCGGGCGCCGCGTCGATGGGACACAGCGTGCCGCGGGGGCTTGTGACACGCGGCCCACAATGTCGCGGCGGCGCCTTGACCGGCGGCCGGCGTGCGCCCGATGATCCGCGCAGCCCGCCTCGAGCACACGCGCGCGAGGCGCCCGTTGCCGAGCAAGACAAGGAGAGCCCCCGTGCGGCTGCCGCTTGCAGAGTTCCGCCCCCGGCTGTGGCACACGCTGCGGCACTACGACCGCCACCAGTTCAGCGCCGACCTCTCGGCCGGCCTCACGGTCGGCATCGTCGCGCTGCCGTTGGCGATGGCCTTCGCGATCGCCAGCGGCGTGAAGCCCGAGCAGGGCATCTTCACCGCCATCATCGCCGGCTTCCTGATCTCGGCGCTGGGCGGCTCCAGCGTGCAGATCGGCGGGCCGGCCGGCGCCTTCATCGTGATCGTCTACGGCATCGTGCAGCGCTGGGGGCTGGGCAATCTGCTGATCGCCACCGTGCTCGCCGGAGGGCTGCTGTTCGTGCTCGGGCTGTTCAAGCTGGGGGTGCTGGTGCGCTACATCCCGGTCACCATCGTGACCGGCTTCACCAACGGCATCGCGGTGCTGATCGCCCTCTCGCAGCTCAAGGACCTGCTGGGCCTGCCGATCCGCGACATGCCAGCCGACTTTTTCGCCCAGCTGGCGGTGCTGGGCCGGCACGCGGCGCAGCTGAATCCGCTGGCGCTCGCGCTCGGGCTGGCCTGTCTCGGTATCGTGGTGGCCTGGCCCAAGCTCTACGCGCTGCCGCCCGCCCTGCTGGACGGCCCGCGCGGCCGGGTGATCCGGCGGCTGGCCCGGCTGCCCGGCACCATCGTCGCCCTGGCGCTCGCGACCGCGGCCACCGCCGGGCTCGGCCTGCCGCTCGAGACCATAGGCTCGCGCTTCGGCGGCATCCCGCAGGAGCTGCCGACTTTCGAGGTGCCGGCCTTCAGCTGGGAGGGCACCCAGCAGCTGTTCATCCCCACCCTGACGATCGCCTTGCTGGGCGCGATCGAGTCGCTGCTGTGCGCGCGCGTGGCCGACAACCTG
The DNA here is from genome assembly GCF_026153205.1 of Aquabacterium sp. A7-Y. Lineage (GTDB taxonomy): Bacteria > Pseudomonadota > Gammaproteobacteria > Burkholderiales > Burkholderiaceae_C > Caldimonas. The sequence goes on from NZ_JAPFBW010000012.1 coordinate 121,126, forward strand.
ACGGAGCTGCCACGCCACGACCCCAACCAGGAACTGATGGCCCAGGGTGTGGCGAACATCGTGGCGCCCTTTTTCGGCGGCATCCCGGCCACCGGCACGATCGCGCGCACCGTCACCAATGTGCGCTCGGGGGCGAGGAGCCCGGTGGCCGGCATGGTGCACGCGCTGACCCTGCTGCTGGTCGTGCTGGTCGCGGCGCCGCTGGCCGCCCATGTGCCGCTGGCCGCGCTGGCCGGCATCCTGATGTTCGTCGCGTGGAACATGGGCGAGTGGCGCGAGTTCGCGCGGCTGCGCAGGTTCCCCGTGCCTTACCGGGTGACGCTGGTCGCGACCTTCGGGCTGACGGTGGTGTTCGACCTCACGGTCGCCGTGGAGGTCGGCCTGGTGCTGGCCTGCGTGTTTTTCATCTACCGCATGGGCACCCTGTTCCGCATCGAACCGCTGGCGCCGCCGCCGCACGCGCGCGACCTGGCGGGGGTGCAGGTGATGAGCCTGTACGGCTCGCTGTTTTTCGGCGCAGTCGCGAAGGTCGAAGCGGCGGGCGAGCAGCTGCGCCCGGACACCCGGCACCTGGTGCTGGAGATGCGCCGCCTGGTCTCGATGGACAGCACCGGGCTGGACGCGCTGGTGCAACTGCACCGCACGCTGCGGCGCCAGGGCGTGCAGCTGGTGCTGTGCGAACTCAACGAGCAGCCGCGGGAGATGATGGCGCGCTCGGGTTTCCTCGCCGAACTGGGGCACGACGGCGTCGCGCCCGACCTGGACTTGGCCCTGGCCCTGGTCGCCACCCGCCCGGCTCAGGCGGCGTAGAGCCCGTCCAGCCCGCGCAGCCACAGCGCCTGCGCAGGACCCGAACGCAGCCAGGCCCCGGCAGCGGCCGGCTCCGGCGCAGCGCTGAGCTGCCGGCGCAGTGCGCGGACCTCGCGCGCCAGCGTCGCGGTGTCCGGCGCGCCGGGCAGGCGGGCGACGCTGCAGGCGGCCCGCAACATGGCCTTCAGCCCCAGCCGCAGCGCCTGCAGCTGGGCGGCCGCCTGAGCGCTGTCCTGCTGCTGCGTCTCGTCGCACAGTTCGCTGGCGTTGCGCAGCAGGCCCGGCCACAGCGCCAGCAGCGCAGCGCGCCAGGCGGCACGTCCGTCGGCCCCTGCGGGCGCCGCGAGCAGCGGCACCTCGGTCGCGGGCGCGCCCGCCGCGCCGCGCGCGAGACGGTCGCCGCGTTCGGCCTTGGAGCGCACGTCGAGCCACAGGCCATGGCGCTCGACCCGGCGACCTGCCTCGCGCAGCACTGCCGCATGGCGGCCGTGCAGCAACTCGAGCTCCAGCTCGCAGACCGGCAGCACCCGCTCGCCGGCGCGGATCTCGCCCCGGTCGAAGGCCAGCTCCACGCGGCCTTCGGCGCTCTCCAGCGTCAGCGTGCGACGCCGGATGTCGGTACCGTAGGTGGCGGCGAGCGGCTCGCCGGCCTCGCGCAGCAGCGCGCTCAGGCGCTCGCCGGCCGGCGTGCCCTCGTGCAGCGTGAGGTCCAGCCCGGGGGCGGCAGCCCCCGCGCGCGGCTGGTTGTGCTCCAGCCGGGTCAGGCCGTCCTCGGCCACGGCCTTGAGGGTCTGCACCCACTGCTCGCCTTCGCGGCGGAGCCGCAGCGCCATGTGGGCGCGCGCCAGCCAGCGGCCCGGGGTGTCGAAGTAGACGGCCCGGAGACGCACCTCCCCCGCCCCGGGCCCGGCCGCGAGGGCCTGCTCCAGCGCCGCCGCCTCGGCGTGCGGCACCTGGTACTTCAACTCGAACTCCTGCATGCGCCGTGCGCCTCCTCGGGCGCGATTATCCCGGGCAGCCGGTCACCGAGCTGCGGTATCCTTCGACCGCGAACAACTTCACAGAATTCGGCACCAGGGTGGGACTTCTCGACGACCTCAAGCGCCAAGCCGACGCGCTCCAGGCCCGGCATCAGACCGACAGCGCGACGCTGCAGCGCCATACGACACTGGTCGAGGGCGCGTGCACCACGGCCTTCCGCTACTGGCTGGAGCTGGCCAAACAGCTCAACGTGCTGCAGCCGCCCTCGCCGGTGCGCTACGTGCTCGACAGCCGCCATGTGCTGGAGCGGCTGCCGATGGGTGACTTCCGCGTCGACGCGCGGCGCCAGTCGACCGTCGGCACACCCTTGCACGAACACGTGCAGCTGTTCTGCCAGCTGAAGTCCGGCCGCGCGCTGGTACTGAGGCGCGATTTCCCGACCGAGATCCAGAAGCTCGAAGAGCGCCTGCGACTGGCCGGCGTCGAGTTCCAGGCCGAAAACGTGCGTGACGCCGAGACCGGCCGCTACCAGCACACCCGTTTCGAGTTCACCGCCGACCTGCATGCCGGCATCAAGCTGCTGCCCCGGCACGACAGCGGCCAGGTGCAGTTCCAGCTGCTCAACCTGGAAGGTTTCGAGACCAGCGTGGTGGAACTGCCGGCCTTCGAGGTCGGGCAGGCCAGCCTGGACGAGCTGACCAAGTTGGTGCTCGGCCAGCCGCATCGCTTTTACCAGCTGGGCCGGCTGCTGCGGCGCGGCTAGGAGCCTGCGCTTCAGCCACCCCCCTGGGTTTCGCGCGGGTCGAGGCTGCTCGCCGTGTCGATCACCTTGCCGTCGGGATCGAAACTGACGCTGAAGACCCGGTTTTCCGGTCCGTCGAGGTAACGCCAGTCCCACACTTCCTCGTTCTTGAGCGGAAAAACCTGGGTCTTGCCGGGCCGCCCGAGCAGTCGCCGCACCTGGACCTTGTCCAGCCCCGGCGTCACCTGGGCAAACACGGCAGGCTGCAGCACCTGGCGCAAGGCGCTCATCCGGCCGTCCGGGCCGATCGTGATCATGTAGTTGCGCTGGCCTTCCGGCTGGCGCGGGTACTCCAGCGTGCGGCTGCCGTCCTCGTCGTCGTAGATCGCCTCGGGCTTGCCGAACTGCGCACGCACGTCGGCCTCGGTGGCAACGCCTTCCTCCAGCTGGGCCACGCGCTCGCGATCACACCCCGCCAGCAAGGCCAGCCCGGCCGCCAGGCCGACCAGAAACAAACGCATCGCCGTCCCCCGGTAAAATCGCTGGCGCCATTTCACCACCTCGCGCACCCCGAATGTGCGTGAAGCTGAAACCCGACTGAGGCCGGCCCCGACAGGCCGCCCTGTCGACCGTCCCCATGCCCTGATAGCCGCGGTGCCGCACCGCCTCCGACCATGCCGCTGTTCTGGAAACCCTACAAGTCCGAAATCACCTCCTTCATCGAGGAGTTGAAGGCCAAAAACCCGCAACTGGAGACGCAGCAGCGTGAAGGCCGTTCGCTGCTCTGGGACCGCAACCTGGACCGCCAGGCCCAGTCCGAGTACGAGGCCGGCCGCGTCCCGCAGCAGCCCTATGTCTACCAGACCAAGGCGAGCACCGACTGACCGCGACCCCGGCGAACGACCTTCGCGTCCCCCCTCCATTGCGGACTGATCCATCGTGAACGACGAGGCGGTGCTGTCCCCGGCGCCCGACGAAGGGCGCGTCCAGGCGCCCGAGCCCGAAGTGGTCGACCACGTCGCGGTGGCCCGCCTGTACGGCTCGCCGCTGTTCCAGCTGCCGCAGGACCTCTACATCCCGCCGGACGCGCTGGAGGTGTTTCTCGAAGCCTTCGAAGGCCCGCTGGACCTGCTGCTCTACCTGATCCGCAAGCAGAACTTCAACATCCTCGACATCCCGCTGGCCGACGTCACGCGCCAGTACCTGAGTTACGTCGAGCAGATCCGCAGCACCAACCTGGAGCTGGCGTCGGAATACCTGCTGATGGCCGCGATGCTGATCGAGATCAAGTCGCGCATGCTGCTGCCGCCGAAAAAGACCGAGGAAGGCCAGGAACCCGAGGACCCGCGGGCCGAGCTGGTGCGCCGGCTGCTCGAATATGAGCAGATCAAGCTGGCCGCGGCCGGGCTGGACCGGCTGCCGGTGCTGGGGCGCGATTTCCTGCGTGGCCAGGTGTACATCGAGCAGGCGCTCAAGCCGCGTTTCCCCGACGTGTCCCTCGACGAGCTGCGCGAGGCCTGGCAGGACATCCTCAAGCGCGCCAAGCTGACCCAGCACCACAAGATCACCCGCGAGGAGCTGTCCGTGCGCGAACACATGAGCATGCTGCTGCGCACCTTGCAGGGTCGCCGCTTCATCGAGTTCCAGGACCTGTTCGACCCCTCCCGCGGCGCCCAGGTGTTGGTGGTCACCTTCATCGCGATGCTGGAGCTGGCGCGTGAACGCCTGCTCGAAGTGACCCAGGCCGAGGCCTTCGCACCCATCTACGTGCGGCTGTCCTACCAGCCGGCTTGAACGCCCGGCCACCCCTGACAACTAGACGCACGGTTCTAGCCCGCGATTTGTGCGCTGCGACATGCGCGCGCGCAGCTCGCTAGAATCCGCCCACTTTGTCACGAAGCGAGCCTCAGGATGAGCAGCCACGCAAGCCCCGACGATCAACGCCCTGCCGGCCGCAAGCCCCTCACCTTGCACCGTCTGCGCGAGATGCATGCCGCCGGCGAGAAGATCGCCATGCTGACGGTCTATGACAGCAGCTTCGCCGGCCTGCTCGACGAGGCCGGCGTCGACTGTCTGCTGGTCGGCGACTCGCTGGGCATGGTGCTGCAGGGCCAGCCCAGCACCCTGCCGGTCACCCTGGAGGAGATCGCTTATCACACCCGCTGCGTCGCGCGCGGCAACCGCAGCGCCTGGCTGATCGCCGACATGCCCTTCGGCAGCTACCAGGCCTCGCGCGAACAGGCCCTGGCCAGCGCCGTCGCGCTGATGCAGGCGGGCGCGCAGATGGTCAAGATCGAGGGTGGCGGCTGGAGCGCCGAGACGGTGCGCTTCCTGGTCGAGCGCGGCATCCCCGTCTGCGCCCACCTGGGCCTGACGCCGCAGAGCGTGCATGCGCTGGGCGGCTACCGCATCCAGGGCCGCGAGGAGTCCGCCGCCGGCACGCTGAGGCGGCATGCCGGCGAGCTGGCCGACGCGGGCGCCGCGATGCTGGTGCTGGAGCTGGTGCCGGCGGCGCTGGCCGCCGAGATCTCGACCCTCTACCCGCAGCTGATGACCATAGGCATCGGTGCGGGCCCGCAATGCGCCGGCCAGGTGCTGGTGCTGCACGACATGCTGAACATCACGCGCGGCAAGCTGCCGCGTTTCGTCCGCAACTTCATGGCCGATGCGAGCAGCATCGACGACGCGATCCGCACGTACGTGCGCGACGTCAAGAACGGCCGCTTCCCCGACCCGCAACTGCACACGTACTGAGCCCTCCATGCGCATCGTCCACACCATCCCCGAACTGCGCCAGGCCCTGGCAGGCGCCACGAGGACGGCCTTTGTGCCCACCATGGGCAATCTGCACGAGGGCCATCTCTCGCTGGTCAAGCTCGCCCGCGAGCATGGCGGTCCGGTGGTTGCCAGCGTGTTCGTCAATCGGCTGCAATTCGCGCCCCACGAGGACTTCGACCGCTATCCCCGCACCTTCGAGCGTGACTGCGATCTGCTGCGCAGCGTCGGCTGCAACGTCGTCTTCGCGCCCAGCGAGGAGGAGCTGTATCCCGAACCGCAGGTGTTCCGCATCCACCCGCCGGCGGAGCTGGGGGACATCCTCGAAGGCGAATTCCGCCCCGGCTTTTTCACCGGCGTCAGCACCGTCGTGCTCAAGCTCTTCAACTGCGTGCAGCCACGTGTCGCGGTGTTCGGCAAGAAGGACTACCAGCAGCTGATGGTGCTGCGCCGCATGGTGCAGCAGCTGGCGCTGCCAATCGAGATCGTCGCCGGCGAGACGACCCGCGCCGAGGACGGCCTGGCGCTGTCCTCGCGCAACGGCTACCTGAGCGAGACCGAGCGCGCCGAGGCGGTGCAACTGGCGATGTCGCTGCGCCACATCCAGTTGGAGATGCGCAACGGCCACGCCGATCCGGCGGCGCTGGAGCGGGAGGTGATGGAGAACCTGCGCCAGCGCGGCTGGCTGCCCGACTATGTGGCGATCCGGCGCCGCAGCGACCTGGGTGTGGCGTCGCCCGAGCAGCGCGCCGCCGGCGAGCCGCTGGTGGCGCTGGCCGCGGCCAAGCTGGGCGCGACCCGGCTGATCGACAACATGGAGATCTGAGCCCTCGGGTTCAGATCGCGCCGACGCTGCCCGTCACCGGCAGCACGATGCCGGTGATATAGCCCGAGCACACCGGCGCGGCCAGGAACACATAGGCGGGCGACAGTTCCTCGGGCTGGGCGGCGCGTTTCATGTCGGTCTGCTTGCCGAAGTCCTGGACCTTCTCCGCCGGCGAGTCGGCCGGGTTCAACGGCGTCCAGACCGGGCCGGGGGCGACCGCATTGACGCGGATGCCCTTCTCGACGAGGTTCTGCGCCAGCGACTTGGTGAAGGCGTGGATGGCGCCCTTGGTGGTCGAGTAGTCCAGCAGCCGGCCGCTGCCCTCGAGCCCGACGACCGAGCCGGTGTTGATGATCGCGGAGCCTTGTTTCAGGTGCGGGATCGCCGCCTTGGCCATGTGGAAGTAGCCGTACACATTGGTGCGCAGCGTCTCGTCGAAGCGCTCCTCGGTGATGTCCTCCAGCGACTGCGCGTGCTCCTGGAAGGCGGCGTTGTTGACCAGGATGTCGAGCTTGCCCAGTTCCTTGACGGTGCGCTCGACCGCCTGCCTGCAGTAGGCCGGGTCCTTCACGTCGCCCGGGATCAGCAGGCAGCGGCGGCCTTCCTTCTCGACGTGGCGTCTGGTTTCCTCCGCGTCCTCGTGCTCGTTGAGATAGGCGATGGCCACGTCGGCCCCCTCGCGCGCATACAGCACCGCGACCGCCCGGCCGATGCCGGAGTCGCCGCCGGTGATCAGCGCGACCTTGTCGAGCAGCTTGTTGCTGCCCTGGTAGTCGGGCGCGGTGAACCTGGGGCTGAGCTGCAGGTCCTGCTCCAGGCCCGGTTTCTCCAGGTGCTGCGCCGGCAGCGGGTTGCCGGGCTGCTCCCGCGCGCCGGCCTGCACCGGCTTGCGCTCGGACTTGCCGCCCGAGGCCTGCTGCTCCTGGTCGAGTTCGTCCTGTGCGTCCTGCAGCGCGCGCTGGCGCGCCGCCACCGCTTCGGCATCCTGCTTGTTCGCATGTCGGCCTTGAGTCTGGGCCATCATTAGCTCCTTTACGATGAATGGCCGGCGTCCGCGCGCCGCCCGGGTTCACCGTCTTTTCAGCAAGCGATGTACCGCCCGCCCTGCAGGAGGGGCACCGCCCGTACCCGGCCAGCGAGGTGCACCTCATGAGCGATTTCCGCTTTTATGCAGAGCTGAACGACTTCCTTCCACTTCCGCGGCGCGGCCGCAGCTTCACGCATGCCGTGGCGCCTCACGAAAGCCTGAAACACGCGATCGAGTCGCTGGGTGTGCCGCACACGGAAGTCGGCCTGGTGCTGCTCGACGGCGTGCCGGTGGGCCTGCAGCACCGCCCCCTCGGGGACGGCGGGCGCGTCGCCGTCTACCCGGCCTGGCAGACGTTGGGGCCGGTGCCGGCCGTCGGCCTGGCCGATGTGCCACCGCGGCGTTTCATCGCCGACGCCCACCTGGGCCGGCTGGCGCGCTACCTGCGTTTCGCCGGCTACGACACGCTCTACCGCAACGACTGGCCGGATGCCGAGCTCGCTGCGCTGGCGCGGGCCGAGGACCGCACCGTGCTGACGCGCGACCGCGACCTGCTGATGCACCGCGACGTCGTGCACGGCTGCTACCTGCGGGCCATCGAGCCGCTCGAGCAGCTGCGCGAGCTGGTGGCACGGCTGCGGCTCGACGCCCGCGCGCCGCGGGCCAGCCGCTGCCTGCTGTGCAACACGCCGCTGGCGCCGGCCGCCAAGGAAGCCGTGGCCGACCGGCTGCTGCCACGCACCTTGGCCGACTTCGACGAGTTCTGGCGCTGCCCGGATTGCGAGCGCGTCTACTGGCGCGGCTTGCACTGGCAGCGCCTGCGGGCTGCCCTCGGGAAGCCGGCCGGCGGCGGCGCCTGAAGCGCCGTCCCGGCTCAGTGACGGCGCAGCTCGAGGGCCTTCTTCAACAGCAGGCCGCCGGCCAGCAGGCCGCCGGCGGCCATCACCATCGTGGAGGCCGGCATGGCGCGCGCGGTGTTGCTGGCAATCTCGCCGGTGTGCGGCGCCGCGAGCTGCAGGCGGCGCTTGGTCATCTGTGCGCCCAGCTCGCCCAGGCGGTCCTTCAGCAGCCGCTCGGCGGCGGGCAGCAGCACGGTTTCCTCGTCCGCCACGTGGTGCATCACGTCGCGCATCAGCTGCTGGAAGGTGCTGTCGAAGGCGGCATCGCCGGGCTGCAGGCTGCGCAGCTCGCCGATCAGGCGGCGCATCTCGTCGTGCTCGGGTTTGCTCTTGGCAAGCACGGCCTCGTCGGTCGCCACGCTGCGCAGCGCCGGGTAGAAGATCTCTTCCTCGAGCTGGGCGTGGATCTCCAGCGCCAGGCAGACGGTGTTGACGATGGCCTGCTTCCTGTCGGCCGGGGTGTCGGCCGTGAAGCGGTGGAAGGTGGCCAGCACATGGGTGTGGTCCATGCGGATCATCCGCGTGATGCTGGGCGAGAGCTTGTTCAGCATGGTGGTCATCGGGGGGCTCCTTGATGAAGTAAAGGTTGTGGGAGGAGGAGCCCTTGTTCAGCAACCCGCGTTCCCCGCCCGGCTCCCCAGGACGCCGGGAACAGTGCTTGCTGCGCACCTGCATGCCGCATTCCACCCCTCTTCTCGCCACCCTGGTAGGCGGCCTGTGCCTGGCCTTCCTGCTTGGAACGGTGGCCCAGCGCCTGCGCCTACCGCCGTTGGTCGGCTACCTGCTCGCCGGCGTCGCAGCCGGCCCCTTCACCCCCGGTTTCGTCGCCGATCAGGACATCGCCAACGAACTGGCCGAACTCGGCGTGATCCTGTTGATGTTCGGTGTCGGTCTGCACTTCTCGCTGCGCGACCTGCTGTCGGTGCGGCGCATTGCGATTCCCGGTGCGCTGGCGCAGATCGCGGCCGCCACCGCCATGGGCTGGGGCATCGGACGCTGGCTCGGCTGGTCGCACGTGGCGGGCCTCGTGTTCGGGCTGTGCCTGTCGGTCGCCAGCACGGTGGTGCTGCTGCGTGCCCTGCAGGAGCGCGATCTGGTGGACAGCGATCGGGGCCACATCGCAATCGGCTGGCTGGTGGTCGAAGATCTGGTGATGGTGCTGACCCTGGTGCTGCTGCCGGCGGCCACGCCGCTGCTGCTGCCCGGCGGATCGGCCGCCCAGCCCTCGACGGGCAGCCTGTTCATCACACTGGGACTGACCCTGGGCAAGGTCTCGGCCTTCGTGGCACTGATGCTGGTGGTGGGGCGCCGCTTCATTCCCTGGCTGCTGGACCGCGTGGCCGAAAGCGGCTCCAAGGAGTTGTTCCGCCTGGCTGTGCTCGCCGTGGCCCTGGGCATCGCCTTCGGCGCGGCCTCGCTGTTCGGCGTGTCCTTCGCACTCGGCGCGTTTTTCGCAGGGATGGTGCTGGGCGAGTCGGAACTCAGCCACGAAGCGGCCGAGGAAACCGTGCCGCTGCGTGACGCCTTCGCGGTGCTGTTTTTTGTCTCGATCGGCATGCTGCTCGACCCGCGGGTGTTCGTGCGCGAGCCGCTCGCGGTGCTGGCGGTTTTCGCCGTCATCGTCGCCGGCAAGTCGCTGATCGCCTTTGCCATCGTCAAGGCCTTCCGGCATCCGACCACCACCGCGCTGACCATCTCGGCCAGCCTGGCCCAGATCGGCGAGTTCTCCTTCATCCTGGGCGGCCTGGCCATCTCGCTGAAGCTGATGCCGGAGGACGCGCGCGACCTCATCCTGGCCGGTGCGATCCTGTCCATCCTCTTCAACCCGCTGATCTTCGCCGCTTTGGCAGGCCTGGCCCGGCGCGCCGAGCGACGCTCGGGGGTGCAGGACTCGGAGGCCGCCGCCGACAACCCGGCGCGCAGCGGGCTGAGCGGCCACACCGTGCTGGTGGGCCACGGCCGGGTCGGCTCGCGCATCGCCCGTCGGCTGCGCGAGTCGGGCCACCCGCTGGTGGTGATCGAAGACCGCCTGGAGGTGGTGCGCGAGCTGCGCTCGCAAGGCTACGAAGTGCTGTGCGGCAACGGCGCCCGGCCCGCTTTGCTGGAGCAGGCCGGCATCGCCCGGGCCAGCCGGCTGGTGGTGGCGATCCCCAATGCCTTCGAGGCGGCGGAAGTGGTGCACAGCGCCCGACAGGCCCACGCCGGCCTGCGTGTCGTCGCCCGCGCGCACTCGGACAGCGGCGCACGCCATCTGCACGAGCACGGCGCCGACCGCGTCATCCTGGCCGAGGCCCAGCTGGCCCAGGAGATGGCCGAATGGGTCCTGGTGGAAGACGTGACCGGCCGCCTCACGCCGGCTTCGGGCGCAGCCCCCCGAGCACCAGCTGCATGATCAGCCGCTCGGCGGCGGCATAGTCCTTGTCTTCCAGCGCCGGCTTGCCCAACAGCAGCGCGAACTGCGGCGCGAGGTCGGCATAGGCCTGCGTGACCGACCAGATCACGAACATCAGGTGGGTGAAGTCGACCCGCCCGATGCGGCCCTGGCGGGCCCAGCGTTCGAAGGCCTTGACGTCGGCCTTCAGCGGCGGCCCCACCTGGGCTGCGATGGCGTCGCCGTAGCGCGGCGCACCGGCGATCACCTCCTTCGTGAAGACCTGCGAGCCACTCGGCCGTTCGCGCGAGAAGCGCATCTTGGCGCGGATGTAATCGCACAGCGCCGCCTCGGGATCCTCGCTGTCGGCGATCGCTCCCATGCCGTCCAGCCACCACGCCATCACGTCGTCGAGCACCCGTCGATAGAGCAGTTCCTTGCTGGGGAAGTAATAGAGCAAATTGTGGCGGCTGATGCCCAGCGCCGCACCGATGCTCTCGAGCGAGGCCCCTTCGAAACCGAACTGGGCGAACTGGCGCTCGGCCTCGCGCAGGATCTCCTGTTCCTTGCGCAGGCGTGAGGCGCGCGGAGGACGGGCTGCGGTCGGTTCGGTCGCCGCGACCTCGGATTCGGCCGTCGGGGCGGCCGCGGCGCGGCGGCGACGTGGTGCGGGCCGCTCGGTGCTGCCCGGCCGTCGGCGGATGGGAGTGCTCATGCCGGCCATTGTCGCCGTCGCCGTGTCGGCGCGCCGTTGGCAAAGAACTTGCGTACCCGGGAAATTACCAGGTGGTAAAACTTTACCAGCGAGTAAGTTTGGTGCAGCGTGCACCGCGCCGGTGGGCTCCCCGCCCTGCCGCGCTCCAAAGAAAGGCAGCGATGAACGAGCCTGACGAGCGACCGATCCTGCCCGCCTCCTGCGGGGGCGACGCCCTTGCGGAGCTTCACGGCGGCGCCCCGCCCCCGACACGCCGCTGAGTCCGGCCCCCGCCGTTCCCCTCCCCACGACACGGAGCCCACGATGGACATGCCCACCGCGCCCTTGGGCGTCGATGCGGCCGGCCTACTGGCCGGCCGGCTGAGCGCCGACGACTATCAGCGCAACTTCGCAGACGCCCACCCCCCGCTGACCCGGGCCCAGGCGGTGATCGAGGCCGAACGCTGCTATTACTGCTATGACGCCCCCTGCACCGCCGCCTGCCCGACCGGCATCGACGTGCCCACCTTCATCCAGCGTATCGTCCAGGACAACCTGCGCGGTGCGGCGCAGACCATCCTGGAGGCCAATGTGCTGGGCGGCCTGTGTGCCCGCGTGTGTCCGACCGAGATGCTCTGCGAGCAGGCCTGCGTGCGCAGCGTGCACGAGGGCAAGCCGGTGGAGATCGGCTTGCTGCAGCGGCATGCCACCGACGCCTATTTTGCGAACCCCGGCGCGCCGCTGTTCACCCGCGCGGCGCCGACCGGCCGGCGTGTCGCGGTGGTGGGGGCCGGCCCGGCCGGCCTGTCGGCAGCGCACCGGCTCGCGGTGCTGGGCCACGCGGTGGTGCTCTACGACGCGCGGCCGCGGCTGGGCGGGCTGAACGAATACGGCCTCGCGACCTACAAGACCACCGGAGGCTTCGCCCGCAAGGAGATCGAGTGGCTGCTGTCCATCGGCGGCATCGAGGTGCGCGCCGGACAGGCCTTGGGGCGCAATTTCACGCTGCAGGCGCTCGTCGAGAGCCACGACGCGGTCTTCCTGGGCCTCGGCCTGTCGGGCGTCAATGCGCTCGGGATCGCCGAGCCGGCCCTGGAGGGTGTGCGCGACGCCGTGGACTTCATCGCCGAGCTGCGCCAGGCGGCCCACCCGGCCGAGGTCGCGGTCGGCCGCCAGGTGGTGGTGATCGGCGGCGGCATGACCGCGGTGGACGCGGCAGTGCAGGCCCGCAAGCTGGGCGCGCGCGAGGTGCACATCGTCTACCGGCGCGGGCCCGCCGACATGGGAGCTTCGGCGTACGAGCAGCACTGGGCGCAGGGCAACGGCGTGCACATCCACCACTGGGCGACACCGCGCGACCTCCTGACCGAGGACGGCCGGCTGCGTGGCGTGTGTTTCACCCGCACGCGCGCCGAAGGCGAGCGGCTCGGCGAGACCGGCGAGACCTTCGTGCTGCCGGCCGACATGGTGCTCAAAGCCATCGGGCAGCGCTGCGAAGCCGAGTGCGCCGCACCCGCGCTCGAGCTGCGTGCCGGCCGCATCCTGACCGACGCCGAGGGCCGCACCTCGCTGGCCCGCGTGTGGGCTGGCGGCGATTGCCGCCACGGCGGCCGCGACCTGACGGTGGAAGCGGTCGAGCACGGCAAGCAGGCCGCCCTGTCGATCGACCGTGCGCTAAGCGCCTGATACCCAGCCAACCCGAGGAGCCCGTCATGGCCGACCTGAGCAGCCACTTCCTGGGCATCAAGAGCCCCAACCCCTTCTGGCTGGCCTCCGCGCCGCCGACCGACAAGGCCTACAACGTCGTGCGCGCCTTCGAAGCCGGCTGGGGCGGCGTGGTCTGGAAGACCCTGGGCGAGGACCCGCCGGTGGTCAACGTCAGCGGCCCTCGCTATAGCACCCTGCTGTCGCAGGACCGGCGCGTGATCGGCCTCAACAACATCGAGCTGATCACCGACCGGCCGCTGCAGCTCAACCTCGACGAGATCGCCCAAGTGAAACGCGACTGGCCCGACCGCGCGATGGTGGCCTCGCTGATGGTGCCCTGCGAAGAGGCGGCCTGGAAGCGCATCCTGCCCAGGGTCGAGGACACCGGCGCCGACGCGGTCGAGCTCAACTTCGGCTGCCCGCATGGCATGAGCGAGCGCGGCATGGGCGCCGCGGTCGGGCAGGTGCCGGAGTACGTCCAGAGGGTCACCGAATGGTGCAAGCACTATTCGCGGCTGCCGGTGATCGTCAAGCTGACGCCGAACATCACCGACGTGCGCCAGCCGGCCCGCGCGGCAAGGCGCGGCGGCGCCGATGCCGTGTCGCTGATCAACACGATCAACTCGGTGATGGGCGTGGACCTGGAGCGCATGACGATGACACCCAGCACCGACGGGCAAGGCTCGCACGGCGGCTACTGCGGCCCGGCGGTCAAGCCCATCGCGCTCAACATGGTGGCCGAGATCGCCCGCGACGCCGAGACCGCGGGCCTGCCGATCTCGGGCATCGGCGGCATTACCACCTGGCGCGACGCGGCCGAGTTCATCTCGCTGGGCTGCGGCACGGTGCAGGTGTGCACCGCGGCCATGGTCTATGGCTTCCGCATCGTGCAGGACCTGGCCAGCGGCCTGTCCAACTTCATGGACAGCCATGGTTACGCGAACGTCGCCGAGCTGCAGGGCCGCGCAGTGCCCAGCGTGACCGATTGGCAGCAGCTGAACCTGAACCATGTCGACAAGGCCGTCATCGACCAGGACCTGTGCATCCGGTGCGGACGCTGCCATGTGGCCTGCGAGGACACCGCGCACCAGGCCATCAGCGCGAGCCGCGACGGCCGGCGCCACTTCGAGGTCAGGGAGGAGGACTGCGTGGGCTGCAACCTGTGCGTCTCGATCTGCCCGGTGCCCGGGTGCATCACGATGCGCAGCCTGGCGCCCGGCGAAGTGGACCGCCGCACCGGCGCGGTGGTCACCGGCCGCTATGCCAACTGGACCACCCACGCCCACAACCCGATGCGCTTCGCGCAGGCTTGAACCCTTCCACCGCGGGCCGGGGCCCTGCCCGCGGGCCAATGGCCCGCAGCTTGCAGTGCCCCCGGGCGGATCCGGCCGTGGCCGGTGCTCCGCCCCCCTTCGCCCCACTCAGGAGAAACGGCATGAACCCTTCCTACACCTCGCCGGTCCCCCCGCTGGCCGAGGGCGGCAACGACGCGCTCGCCAACGCCGACCTCGTGCCCACGTCGGAAGCCCAGCGCCACTGGCGCTGGAAGGACTACGCCGCGCTGTGGGTCGGCATGGTGATCTGCGTGCCCACCTACACGATGGCGAGCTCCATGCTTGACCAGGGTTTCAGCTGGCAGATGGCGATCTGGCTGGTCTTCGTCGCCAACTGCATCGTGCTGGTGCCGATGCTGCTGATCGGTCGGGCCGGGACGAAACACGGCATCCCCTTCCCGGTGCTTGCTAGGGCCTCCTTCGGCGTCAAGGGCGCCAGCCTGCCCGCCGTGCTGCGCGGGCTGGTGGCCTGCGGCTGGTTCTCGATCAACTGCTATTTCGGCGGCCTGGCGCTGCACGGGCTGCTCAACACGCTGGGCATGGGGCTGGCTGCGCCCGCCGCGGGCGAGACCATCAGCGACTCCCAGTTCGTCTGCTTCCTGGCCTTCTGGGCCTTGCACCTGGGCTTCATCTGGAAGGGGCTGGAGTCGGTGCGGGTGCTCGAGGTGGTGGCCGCGCCGCTGATGATCGTCGCCTCGGTCGCGCTGGTCGCCTGGGCCTTCGTCACAGTCTCGCCGGCGCAGATCTTCCAGCTGCCCGCCAAGGTGGTCGAAGGCGGGCCCAGGACCTGGGCCGCGCTGACCGGGCTGGTCGGCTTCTGGGCCACGCTGGCGCTCAACATCCCCGACTTCACCCGTTTCGCCAGGTCGCAACGCGACCAGGTGATCGGCCAGGCGATCGGGCTGCCGCTGCCAATGGCGCTGTTCTCGCTGGTCGGCGTGATCGGGTTTTCGGTCTCGCAGATCCTCTACGGCAAGGCCCAGCTGTTCCCCGACGGCCTGCTGACGCAGATGGGCCCGGTGGCCGCGGGCCTCGGGCTGGTGGTGATCCTGCTGGCCAATCTGACGACCAATGTGGCCGCCAACCTGGTGTCGCCGTCCTATGACTTCTCGCAGCTCGCGCCCGGCCGCATCAGCTTCCGCACCGGCGGGCTGATCGCCGCCGGCCTCGGGCTGCTGTTCCTGCCCTGGAAGCTGCTCGCGACCTCGGGCGGCTACCTGTTCACCTGGCTGGGCGGCTACGGCACCTTGCTGGGCGCCATCGCCGGCATCCTGCTCGTCGACTACTACCTGCTGCGCAAGACCGAGCTGAACCTGCGCGACCTCTACCGTCGCGGCGGCGAGTACGAGTACCGCAAGGGCTGGAACCCGCAGGCCGTGATCGCCTTCGTGATCGGCGTGCTGCCCTGCCTGCCCGGCTACCTGGCCGTTTCCGGCGTGGTCGACAAGCACAGCGTCCCGCCGCTGCTGCTCTCGCTGTTCGACTTCGGCTGGTTCTTCAGTCTGGCGGTGGCGGGCGGCTACTACCGGGTCGCGGCACCGCGCCGCTGACCCTCACCAGAGAGGAGACTGTCATGAACACTGCCTGTCTGATCCAGGGCGGCACGGTCGTCAATGCCGACCGCGAGTTCAAGGCCGACGTGCTGTGCGCGGGCGGCCTGATCGTTGCAGTCGGCGACGACGCGGCCGGGCTGGCCCCGGCCGGCGCACAGCGGCTCGACGCCTCCGGCCAGTACCTGCTGCCCGGCGGCATCGACCCGCACACCCACATGCAGCTGCCCTTCATGGGCACCGTGACGATGGACGACTTCTACACCGGCACGGCGGCGGGTCTGGCCGGCGGCACGACCACCATCATCGACTTCGTCATTCCCAACCCGCAGCAGCCGCTGATGGAGGCCTACCGCACCTGGCGCGGCTGGGCCGAGAAGGCGGCGGCCGACTACAGCTTCCACGTCGCCGTCACCTGGTGGGGCGAGAGCGTGCACCGCGACATGGGCACCCTGGTGCAGGAGGAAGGCGTCAACAGCTTCAAGCACTTCATGGCCTACAAGAACGCCATCATGTGCGACGACGAGACGCTGGTGAACAGCTTCCGGCGCGCGCTGGAGCTGGGCGCGATGCCGACCGTGCACGCCGAGAACGGCGAGCTCGTCTACCTGCTGCAGCAGGAGGTGGCCCGCATGGGCATCACCGGCCCCGAGGGCCATCCGCTCGCGCGCCCGCCCATGGTAGAGGGCGAGGCGGCCAACCGCGCCATTGCGATCGCCGAGGTGTTGGGCGTGCCGATCTACATCGTGCACGTCTCTTGCATCGAGGCCGCCGAGGCCATCGCGCGGGCCCGCGCGCGCGGCCAGCGCGTGTATGGCGAGGTGCTGGCGGGCCACCTGTTGATCGACGACAGCGTCTACCGCCACCCCGATTTCGCGATCGCGGCCGCGCACGTGATGAGCCCGCCCTTCCGACCCAGGGGCCACCAGGAGATGCTGTGGCGCGGTTTGCAGTCGGGCCAGCTGCACACCACGGCGACCGACCACTGCAGCTTCTGCGCCGCGCAGAAGGCGATCGGCCGACAGGACTTCAGCAAGATCCCCAACGGCTGCGGCGGCATCGAGGAGCGTTTGGCGGTGCTGTGGGATGCCGGGGTCAACACCGGACGGCTGACACGCAGCGAGTTCGTCGCGGTGACCTCGGCCCATGCGGCGCGGATCTTCAACCTCTACCCACGCAAGGGGCTGATCGCCGCCGGCAGCGATGCCGACATCGTGCTGTGGGACCCGCAGGGCAGCAAGACACTCTCGGCCCGCACCCAGCATTCGAAGGGCGACTTCAACCTCTTCGAGGGTCGCACGGTGCGCGGCGTGCCCAGCCACACCTTGAGCCGCGGCGAGGTCGTGTGGGCTGACGGCGACCTGCGCGCGCGCCAGGGCGGCGGCCGCTATCTCAAGCGGCCGGCGTTCGGCCCGCACTTCGAGGCGGCGCTGCGCCGCAACCAGGACCTGGCTCCGAGCGCGGTCGTGCGCCCGGCAGCCTGAGCCAGAAGGAGACGACATGGACACGCGAGTGACTCAGGACATCGACACGCTGCGCATCGACGGCAACCGGCTCTGGGGCGCCCTGATGGAGCTGGCGACCATCGGCGCGACACCCAGGGGCGGCGTCTGCCGCCTGGCACTGACCGAACTCGATCGCCAGGGCCGCGACCTGGTGGTGGGCTGGGCCCGCGACGCCGGGCTGGCCATCACGGTCGACCGCATCGGCAATGTCTTCATGCGCCGTCCGGGGCGCAACGACAGCCTGCCGCCGGTGATGACGGGCAGCCATATCGACACCCAGCCCACCGGGGGCAAGTTCGATGGCAACTACGGCGTGCTGGCCGGGCTGGAGGTGGTGCGCACCTTGAACGACCGCGGCATCCGGACCGAGGCGCCGATCGAGGTGGCCTTCTGGACCAACGAGGAAGGCTCGCGTTTTGTCCCGGTGATGATGGGCTCGGGTGTGTTCGCGGGGGCCTTTCCGCTGGAACACGCCTACGCGGCGCGCGACATCGAGGGCAAGAGTGTCGAGGAGGAGCTGCGCCGCATCGGCTATGCCGGCGAGCAGGTGCCGGGCGACCACCCGGTGGCGGCCTATTTCGAGACCCACATCGAGCAGGGCCCGGTGCTGGAGGACCACGGCAAGACGATAGGCGTGGTCGATGCGGTGCTGGGCATCCGCTGGTACGACTGCACCGTCACCGGCATGGAGGCGCATGCCGGCCCGACCCCGATGCCGCTGCGCCGCGATGCGCTGCAGGTCTCGACCCGGCTGATGCAGGAGGTCGTCGCGCTGGCCCATCGCCATGCGCCGCACGGCCGCGGCACGGTGGGCATGGTGCAGGTCCACCCCAACAGCCGCAACGTGATCCCCGGGCGCGTGAGGTTCTCGATCGACCTGCGCCATGTCAGCAACGAACGGCTCGACCGCATGGACGCCGAGTTGCGCGACTTGGCCGCGCTGCTCGCGGGCGAGAGCAAGCTCGACATCGCCATCGAGCAGGTCTCGCACTACCCCGCGGTGCCCTTCCATGCCGACTGCGTCGCGGCGGTGCGGCGCGCCACCGACAAACTCGGCTACCTGCACATGGACACCGTCTCGGGCGCGGGGCACGACGCGGTCTACGTCGCGCGACGGGCGCCGGCCGGCATGATTTTCATCCCGTGCAAGGACGGCATCAGCCACAACGAAATCGAGTCGGCGACACCCGAGCACATCACGGCGGGCGCCAACGTGCTGCTGCACGCGATGCTGGAGCGGGCAGGGGTGGCGGGCTGAGGGGCGCCCGGCTTCCTACCAGGCGCAGCCGCCGCTGCAGGCGACGGCGAGGGCCTCGGCGGCCCGCTCGGGACAGTGCGAGCCGCCGTATTCTTCCCAGGCGGCGGTGGCCCATTCGACCGCGCCCTGGCGGTCGTCGGCCTCGGTGCGGGCCTGCAGGCGCGTGGCGCAGCGTTCGATCCAGTCGGTCATCTGGGTGAGTTCGATCGCATCCATTCCGGTCTCCCTGTTGAAAACGTTCAGGGCATCGTAGGGCAAGCCGGCCGTCACCGCGCTTCACCAGGGGCTGTCACACCTGTCAGAAACCTCCTACGCCTGTTCAAAGTCCCAGGTGACTCAAGCCGGGGTGCGCGTCCGGACGGCGGCCGCTCGGCCAACGGAACAGACGCTGCCCTTCCGCGATCGGCAGGTCGTTGATCGAGGCATGCCGCCGGCTCATCAGGCCTGCTGCGTCGAACTCCCAGTTTTCGTTGCCGTAGGAGCGGTACCAGTGGCCGGAATCGTCGTGCCACTCGTAGGCGAAGCGCACCGCGATGCGATGCCCGTCGTGGGCCCAGAGCTCCTTGATGAGGCGGTAGTCCAGTTCGCGGGCCCACTTGCGGGCCAGGAACTGCTCGATCGCGTCGCGCCCTTCGAGAAACTCGGCCCGATTGCGCCAGCGGCTGTCCGGCGTATAGGCCAGCGCGACACGCTGCGGATCGCGGGTGTTCCAGGCGTCTTCGGCGAGGCGCACCTTCTGCACGGCGGTCTCCAGGGTGAACGGTGGCAGCGGCGGACGGGCGCCGGAAGGCTGGGTCATGGCTCGGTCTCCGGTGAAGGTGAGGAGGGTGGGGATGGTGGCAGGCAAGTCGCCGGACCGGCGCAGCGCAGCAGCTGGGCCGCCATGTCCTTGGCATCGAGCGCGGCACCCGGGCCGCCCGTGACGCTCGCCACCGCGATGGCGCCGTCGACCAGCACCAGGAAACGACGCGCCCAGCCCGACGCCGGCCACAGCCCGGCCGCCGCGCAGGCGGACTCCAGCCAGCCCAGCAGCGCGGCCTTGTGCTCGCGCGCAATCACGCGGGCCGCTTCGCCGGGGTCGGCGTATTGGCCGGTGACATTGAGAAAAGCGCAACCGTGGAAGTCCTCGGCGGTGAACCAGCGGTACAGCACGTCGAACATCACCAGCAGCCGCTCACGCGGATCGCTGGTCTGACGCCTGACTTCGTCGTCCAGCCAGGCCATCCAGCGCAGGTGGCGCTGCTGCAGCACCTGTTCGACCAGGCCCTCCTTGGAGCCGAAGTGCTTGTAGATGCTGCGCCGTGGCACGCCCGAGAGCCGCACGATGGTGTCCATCCCGACGGCATGCACGCCGTGCGCGTAGATGAGGGCTTCGGCGGTGCGCAGCACCTGGGCCTTGAGTTGGGGACTGGGCGTCATGACGGCATGGTAGAACGATCGTTCTACTTGGTCAACGATCGTATGGAGGAAACGTGCAGCAAGGGTAAATCCGAGGTAGCAAACGATTGCGCAAACGTTTGCCTTGCCTATGATCGCCGCACTACGAGCTTCCGGGGCCTGGTGCCCGGCCTTTGCGTCGGCCCATTGCCACCGGGTGCCACCCTTCACTCGACAGGAGACCCGCCATGACCCTGACCCGTCGCACCCTGCAAGCCGCCGCGGCCGCTGCCCTGCTCGGCAGCCTGTACAGCGCCCCTGCCCTGGCCGCCGAGCCGCCCCAGGTGGCGCTGGTGATGAAGTCGCTGGCCAACGAGTTCTTCCGCACCATGGAGGACGGTGCGAAGGCGCACCAGAAGGCCAACGCGACGAAATACCGGCTGATCGCCAACGGCATCAAGGACGAGACGGACACCGCGGCGCAGATCAAGATCGTCGAGCAGATGATCGCCCGCAAGGTCGATGCGCTGGTCATCGCGCCGGCCGATTCCAAGGCGCTGGCGCCGGTCGTCAAGCAGGCCATCGACAAGGGCATCGTGGTGGTCAACATCGACAACCGCTTCGATGCCGCGGCGCTGCAGGAAAAGGGCATCCAGGTGCCCTTCGTCGGCCCCGACAACCGCGCCGGCGCGAGGATGGTCGGGGAGCACCTGGCCAAGAGCCTGAAGCCCGGCGACAAGGTGGGCATCATCGAAGGCGTCTCGACCACGGTCAACGCGCAGCAGCGCACGCTCGGCTTCCAGGACGCGATGAAGGCCGCCGGCGCCACCGTGGTCGGCGTGCAGTCGGGCCAGTGGGAGATCAACAAGGGCAACACGGTCGCGGCCGGCATGCTGCGCGAGCACCCCGACCTGCGCGCCCTGCTGGCCGGCAACGACAACATGGCGCTGGGCGCGGTGGCCGCCGTCAAGGCGGCGGGCAAGGCCGGCAAGGTGATGGTGGTCGGCTACGACAACATCAACGCGATCAAGCCCATGCTCAACGACGGCCGGGTGCTGGCGACCG
Source organism: Aquabacterium sp. A7-Y (assembly GCF_026153205.1). Lineage (GTDB taxonomy): Bacteria > Pseudomonadota > Gammaproteobacteria > Burkholderiales > Burkholderiaceae_C > Caldimonas. The sequence continues at coordinate 142,047 of NZ_JAPFBW010000012.1, forward strand.
CGGACCAGTTCGCCGCCAAGCAGGCGGTGTTCGGCATCGAGACCGCGCTCAAGGCCCTGACCGACAAGACCCCGCAGTCCGGCATGCCGGCCGAGATCAAGACCGACGTGGTGGTGGTCACGAAGAAGTGAAGCCCGTGCCGGCGTCCGCCAGCGCCCCGCCCTCCGATGCGGCGAGCCGCGCGGTGCTGAGCCTGCAGGGCATCGGCAAGGACTACGCCGAGCCGGTGCTCGAAGGCATCTCCCTGTCGCTGCAGCGCGGCGAGGTGCTGGCGCTGACCGGCGAGAACGGTGCCGGCAAGAGCACGCTCGCCAAGATCGTGTGCGGCCTCGCGAGGCCCACGCGCGGCAGCCTGCAGCTCGACGGGCGGGCCTATGCACCGGCCGCGCGCCGCGATGCGGAGCGCCTGGGCGTGCGTCTGGTGATGCAGGAGCTGGGCCTGGTGCCGACACTCAGCGTGGCCGAGAACCTGCTGCTCGGCCGCCTGCCCCACCGTGCCGGCTGGGTGCGGCGCGGCGAGCTGCACGCGCTGGCGCAGCGCCAGCTGCAGCGCATCGGACTGGACGACATCGACCCCACGACGCCAGTCGCCCGGCTGGGCATCGGCCACCAGCAGATGGTCGAGATCGCACGCAATCTGCAGGACGACACCCGCGTGCTGGTGCTGGATGAGCCCACCGCGATGCTGACGCCGCGCGAGACCGACCGCCTGTTCGAGCAGATCGCCCGCCTGCGCGCCGCCGGCGTCTCGCTCGTGTATGTCTCGCACCGGCTGGAGGAATTGCAGCGCATTGCGCAGCGGGTCGCGGTGCTGCGCGACGGCCGGCTGGTCGACCTGCGGCCCATGGTCGGCGTCGAGGAAGCCGAGCTGGTGCAACGTATGGTGGGCCGCGCGGTGCGCAGCGAGGAGCAGCGGCCGCGCCGCGAGGCCGGGCCGGTGCGGCTGCGCGCGCGCGCCCTGAGCCGCGGGCGGGCGGTGCGCGAGGTCGATCTCGATCTGCACGCCGGCGAAATCTTCGGCATCGCGGGGCTGATCGGCTCCGGCCGCACCGAGTTGCTGCGCCTGCTGTTCGGCGCCGACCGTGCCGATGCCGGCGAGGTCTGGCGCGAATCGGGCGGACGGCGGCAGCACTGGCGCACCCCGGAACAGGCCGTGCGTGCCGGTGTCGGCCTGATCACGGAAGACCGCAAGTCGCAGGGCCTGCTGCTGCCGCAGTCGGTGCGCGTCAACATCTCCCTGAGCCGGCTCGAGGTGGTGTCGCGCGCCGGCTGGCTGCAGCGTGAGCGCGAACGCGAGCTGGCGCGCGAGTGGGCCGCCCGCCTGCGCATCCGCTGCCACAGCGAGGAGCAGCCGGTCGGCTCGCTGAGCGGCGGCAACCAGCAGAAGGTGGTGTTCGCCCGCTGGATGCTGCGCGACTGTGAGGTGCTGCTGCTCGATGAACCGACCCGCGGCGTCGATGTCGGCGCGCGCGCCGACCTCTACCAGGAACTCGACCGCATGGCGGCCGCCGGCAAGGCCCTGCTGATGGTCTCCAGCGACCTGCGCGAGCTGATGGCGATGTGCGACCGCATCGGCGTCATGAGCGCGGGCCGACTGGTCGACATTTTCGAACGCGGCCAGTGGAGCGAGCAGTCGCTGCTGGCGGCCGCCTTCCGCGGCCACAACGAACGCCTGCGCGCCTGAACGGCGCGCCACACCCACGATGAGCGCCAGCTTCACCCCCGCCCCCGTCTCCCGCCCGCGCCCCCTGCACGGCGAGCTCGGCACCTATCTGGGCCTGGCCACGGTGCTGGCCGCCATGGTCGCGCTGTTCGGCAGCCTGAGCGAACACTTCCTCAGCCTCGACACCTTCGTCACCATCGCCAACGAGATCCCCGCGCTCGCGGTGATGGCCGTGGGCATGACCTTCGTGCTGATCATCGCCGGCATCGACCTCTCGGTCGGCTCCGTACTGGCCTTCAGCGCCGCCATCTCGACCACCGCCATCCTCCAGTGGCACTGGGGCCCGCTGGCCGCGGGCGCCCTCGGGCTGGCGGCGGGTGCGGTGTGCGGCACGGTCACCGGGGCGGTGTCGGTGGCCTGGCGCCTGCCCAGCTTCATCGTCTCGCTCGGCATGCTGGAGATCGTGCGCGGCAGCGCCTACATGGTGACGGACTCGCGCACCCAGTACGTCGGCGACGCCATTGCGGGGCTCGCGGCACCCTGGCTGGGCGGCATCTCGGTGGCCTTCCTGGTCGCGCTGGCACTGGTCGGCCTGGGCCAGCTGGTGCTCTCGCGCACGGTGTTCGGCCGCAGCGTGGTCGGCATCGGCACCAACGAGGAAGCGATGCGGCTGGCCGGCGTCGACCCGCGCCCGGTGCGCATTGCCGTGTTCGCCCTCACCGGCCTGCTGGCCGGGCTGGCCGGCCTGATGCAGGCGGCGCGCCTGGAGGCGGCCGACCCGAACGCCGGCCAGGGCATGGAGCTGCGGGTCATCGCCGCAGTGGTGATCGGCGGCACCAGCCTGATGGGCGGCCGCGGCTCGGTCGTCAACACCTTTTTCGGCGTGCTCATCATCGCGGTGCTGGAAGCGGGCCTGGCCCAGGTCGGCGCCAGCGAGCCGAGCAAGCGTGTCATCACCGGCTGCGTGATCGTCGTCGCGGTGGTGATCGACATGCTGCGCCAGCGGCGCACTGCGGGGGGCTGAGGCGATGGCGACCATCAAGGACGTGGCCGAGCGCGCCGGCGTCTCGGTGACCACCGTGTCGCATGTGGTCAACGGCACACGCCATGTCAGCGCCGAGGGGCGCACACGGGTCGAGCAGGCCATCCGGGACCTCGGTTATGTGCCGAGCGCGGTGGCCCGCAGCCTCAAGCGCAACACCACGCGCACGCTGGGCATGCTGATCCCCAACAGTTCCAACCCCTATTTCGCGGAGATCGTGCGCGCGGTCGAGGACCGCTGCTTCACGGCCGGCTACACGCTGCTGCTGTGCAACACCGACGACGAGACGCAGCGCCAGGGCGTCTACCTGCAGGTGCTCGCCGAGCGCCGCGTCGACGGGCTGGTGGTGGTCTCCACCGGCGCCGACGAGTCGCTCTCGGCGCTGCTGGCCGGGCTGCGGGTGCCCACCGTGCTGCTCGACCGCGAAATCGGCGCGCTGCCCTGCGACCTGGTCGAGACCGCCCACCTGCACGGCGCAATGCTGGCGACCCGCCACCTTGCGTCGCTGGGCCACCGGCGCATCGCCTGCATCGGCGGCACCCAGGGCCTGGCCCCCAGCGAGCAGCGCATCGCCGGATGGCGCCTGGCCCTGAGCGAAGCCGGCCAGGCGGCCGACGCCGACCGCCTGCTCTGGCATGGTGACTTCACCAGCCAGGGCGGCTACGCGGCCATGCATGCGCTGCTGCGTGTGCCCGAGCGGCCCAGCGCGGTGTTCATCTGCAATGACCTGATGGCGATGGGGGCCTTATGCGCTGCCCACGAGAGCGGCGTCCGGGTGCCCGACGACCTGTCCATCGTCGGCTTTGACGACATCGAGCTGGCGCGCTTCACCAGCCCGCCGCTGACGACCGTGGCCCAGCCCAAGCAGCGCATCGCCGCGCTGGCGGTGGACATGCTGCTCGAGCGCATCGACGGGCGGCGCCAGCAGCCGGCCAAGGTGGTGCTGCAGCCCGAGCTGTGCGTGCGCGCGTCCACCGGGCGGCGCGCGCTGCCGAAAGAGGATCTATGACAGCAGCAGTACAAGTGACGCGGCCCCGGCTGGTCGTGCTCGGCAGCTTGAACATGGACCTGCTGGTGCGCGTGCCGCGCGCCCCGCAGGCCGGCGAGACCCTGACCGGCCACACCTTCGCCACCTTGCCCGGCGGCAAGGGCGGCAACCAGGCCGTGAGCTGCGCGCGCCAGGGTGCCCAGGTGAGCATGGTGGGCCGCGTCGGCGCCGATGCCTACGGCGCGGCGCTGCGGGAGGCACTGGTGCGCGATGGCATCGCGCACCACGCGGTGAAGAGCGACGCCGGGCCGACCGGCGTGGCACTGGTGATGGTGGACGACAGCGCGCAGAACCGCATCGTCGTGATCCCCGGCGCCAACGGCCGCCTCGAGATCGACGCGGCCCAGCTGCGCCAGGAGCTGCAGGGCGCGGCCTTCCTGGTGACCCAGCTGGAGGCACCGCTGCCGGCCGTGCTGCAGGCTGTCGCGGTGGCCCGCGCGGCGAACTGCCGGGTGCTCTTCAACCCCTCGCCGGTGGCGCCGCTGCCCGACACGCTGTGGCCCGACATCGACACCCTGGTGCTCAACGAAGTCGAGGCGGCCGCACTGACCGGCTCGCAGGTCGACAGCCGGGCCGCCGCGCTGGCCGCCGGCCTGGCGCTGCGCGGCCGCGGCGTGCAGCGGGTGGTGGTGACCCTGGGCGCGCAGGGCGCCGTCGCTGTGGACGGCGACGGGGGGCGTTTCCACCCCGCGCTGGCAGTGACCGCCATCGACACCACCGCCGCGGGCGATACCTTCACCGGGGCACTCGCGGTCGGCCTGGCTCGCGGCGAGCGCTTCGATGCGGCGGTCCGCCGCGGCATCCGGGCCGCCGCCTGGTGCGTGACCCGCCTCGGTGCGCAGCCCTCCATCCCCGATGCCGCCGCGCTCGACACCCTGCCCTGGCCCGACGACTGGATCGCCTTATGAAACGCACCGCCCTGCTGCACGCCGAACTCTCCTCGGTCATTGCCTCGATGGGGCACGGCGACATGATCGTGATCGGCGACGCCGGCCTGCCCATCCCGGCCGGCGTGCACCGCATCGACCTCGCGGTGTCGCCGGGCGTGCCCGGCTTCGACGCGGTGCTGGCGGCGGTGCTGAGCGAGTTGCAGGTGGAGCGGGCCCTGCTCGCCTCGGAGGCATGCAGCCGCGCCGGGGGCGGCCTGCCGGCCTGGTGCGCGGCCCTGCCGGTGCGCCCCGACAGCGTGCCGCACGAAGAGCTCAAGCGCCTGAGCGCGCAGGCCCGCGCGGTGGTGCGCACCGGCGAGTGCACGCCGTACACGAACGTGGTGCTCTGCGCCGGCGTCACTTTCTGACGGTCCGGAGGCGGGGTCGCGCTAATCTTCGCCTAAGCCGGCGGGGCTAAGTTCAGCCCAGGCCGCTCAGGGGAGCGGCCGCTTCCTCAAACCAAGGAGAGTTGCGCCATGAACAGATCCCTGACCCAGCTGATGCTCGCCGCCGGCCTCGCCACTGCTGCCGCGCTGGCCGCGGCCGCCCCGAATGCCGCCAAGGCCCCGGCAGCCACCGCGAGCGACACCAATGCCGGCACCGCGTCCACCTCCGCCGCCGGCAAGCACGTGAAAAAACACGGCAGTAAGAGCCACAAGAAGGCACCGGCGGAGCCGGCCAAGGCGGGCAGTTCGTCCTAGGGCCTGTTAACAGGCCCTAGCCCGCCCATGCGCGTGCTGCTGATCGAGGACGACCGCATGATCGGCCAGGCCGTGAGGACCGGCCTGGCCCGCTGCGGCCTGCAGGTCGACTGGGTGCGCGACGGCGCGGGCGGCTTGGCCGCCGCCCGCTGCGAGCCCTATGCCGCGGTGCTGCTCGACCTGGGGCTGCCGCAGCGCGGCGGCCTGGCGTTGCTGCGCGACTTGCGTGCCGCGGGTCACCGGGTGCCGGTGCTGATCGTGACCGCCCGCGACGCCGTCGAGGATCGCATCGAGGGCCTGGACGCCGGGGCCGATGACTACCTCGTCAAGCCCTTCGACGTGAACGAACTGGCGGCCCGGCTGCGCGCGGTGGTGCGCCGCCACGAGGGACGCGCCGAACCGATCATGCAGTGCGCCGGCATCCGCCTCAACCCTTCGACCCGGGAAGCCTCGGTCGATGGTCGGCCGCTGACCCTCTCGGCACGCGAACACGCCCTGCTGGAGCTGTTGCTGAGGCGTCCGGGCATGCCGCTGTCGCGGGCCCAGATCGAGGCCGGCCTGCTCGGCTGGGGCGAGGAAATCTGCAGCAACGCGGTCGAAGTTCAGATCCACAACCTGCGCCGCAAGCTCGGCGAGGGGCGCATCCAGAACATCCGCGGCGTCGGCTATTTCATTCCAAAGGATTGACGGTGCGCGCCGGCCCGCCCTCGATCGAAAGGCAGCTGCGCTGGCGCCTGCTGTTCGGCAGCCTGGCCGTCAGTGCGCTGCTGTCGGCCGCAGTCGCGCTGCTGGTGGCGCGAGAGGTCAGCGGCCTGCTGGACTACCAGCTCGAGCAGGTCGCGCGGGTGCTGGTCGAGCGCGACATCGGCAGCCTCGCGCCCGGCCATGTCCCGGCCGCCGAGGACCAGGCCCTGCATCTCGATGTGCAGGTCTGGGACACCGACGGCCGGCGCCTGTACCGCTCCAGCAGCGCCTTCGAGCTGCCGATGTCCACGCCGCTGGGCTTCTCGCAGGTGCGCAGCGGCGGCGAGGACGATGCCGTCGAGCTGCAGCTGTTCACCCTGCGCACTGCGCACCGCGTGGCCCAGGTCGCGCACCCGCTGGACCTGCGCCGCGAGCTGGCGCGCGACGCCGGCCTCAAGATGCTGGGGCCGGCGCTGGCCGCGGTGGCCGCGCTGTCCCTCTTCGTGGTGCTGACCGTGCGGCGTGCGCTCGCGCCGCTCCGGCGACTCAGCAAGGAGCTGGCGCGCCGCGACGCGCAGGCCCTGGGCGCCATCGTGCTGCCCGACGCACCGGGCGAGCTGCAGCTGCCGCTACACACCCTCAACGAGCTGCTGGGACGCCTGGCGGTGAGCTTCGCCGGCTACCGCCAGTTCGCGGCGGACGCGGCGCACGAGTTGCGCACGCCGCTCGCGGCGGTGCGCCTGCAGGCCGACAACCTGGCGCAGGCCGCCGATGCGGCCGAGCGCGAGCAGGCCTCGGCCGAACTGCGCGGCGGCATCGACCGCGTGCAGCACCTCGTAGAGCAGTTGCTCGACCTGGCCCGGCTGGAGGCCCGCCCCCTGGCGGCCCGAGCGCCGGTGGACCTCGCGGCCCTGGCCGGCGAATGCCTGGTGGCGCGGGCCGCGGAGGCATCTGGCCGCGGCATCGAGCTGTCGCTGGATGCCGACGGGGAGGCGCCCCTGCCGGCCGACCCGCTGGCACTGCGCATGCTGCTGGACAACCTGGTCGACAACGCGCTCAAGTACACGCCGCCCGGCAGTCTGGTCGAGCTGGCCGTGCAGCGCAGGCACGAGGTGCTGGCCTTGCTGGTGCGAGACCGGGGCCCGGGCATTCCGCAACACGCGCGGCAGCGTGTGCTGGAGCGCTTCTACCGGCACGAAGCCGGCGATCGGCCGGGCAGCGGGCTGGGCCTTGCCATCGTCGCGGAGGTGGCGCGCAGCCACCGGGCCGGCCTGGCGCTGCGCGACCGCGGCAACGGTCCGGGGCTGGAGGTGGAGGTCCTGTTCCCGCTGTCGGCCTCGGGAGCTGAGGTCGACAGTGCCACGCGCCATGATGTCCTCCGCCTCAGGTTCTGAGGGCTCAGGGGTTGACCAGCGGCTGCAGTGTGTTGGCGAACGGCCAGCCCTGGCTTTCGTCGGTGTGGATCTGCCAGTCGAAGGCGCCGCGCAGGTCGGGGTGGCGGGCCTTGACCCGGTTCCAGGCCTCCACCGCCTGGTGGATCGTCATGTAGTTGGCGGCCGGGGCGACGCCGAAACCCACCACCACACGACGGGCACCGAGCAGTCGCACCCAGGTCTCGATGTTCTCGGCCACGTAGGCGGGATCGGCCAGGCCCGGCCCGTCGTAGTACTGCGGCGCGGCATAGTCCATCGCGCCGGCCTCCACCATGGCCCGGCAGAAGGCCTGGTCGCGGGTGCTCCAGGGGGCCGGCGGCGAGGTGATGATGAAACCAGGGTAACGCCGCTTGAGCTCCAGGCTGATCCAGATCATCTCCGCCGTGTCGGGCGCCTGGTCGGCTTCGAAGGTGTTCCAGTCCAGCCCGTCGAAGCCGCCGAAACGGTGGTAGAGCGCGACCACGCTGTCCACGAAGGCCTGCGACTTGGCGCGGTTCGGGAAGCTCATGCCGTGGCCGGCGCCGCCGACCGAGAGGATGATCTTGCGGCCCTGCACCGTGCGGGCGTACTGGATGTCGCTCACGAAATTCGTCGCCGCGCCGCGGCCGTCGCCGGGAGGGCTCCACACCAGCGCGCCGGTGGTCCCCGGCGCTCCGCCCTCGGGGCGCGCATGGAACAGGTAGACCAGGTTGTAGTTCGGATGGATGTCGCGGATGCGCACCGGCGCCTGCGGCCAGTACGGCCAGTAGCCGGCCAGCACCTGGCTCGGCAGCCCGGTGGGCGGCTGAGGCGGGGGCCCCTCGGGGGCCGCCGTCAGGCTCAGGCTCTGGATGCTGTACTCGACGCCGGGCTGCAAGCCGCTCAGCACCACCGATTGCAGGTTCGCCAGCCCGGCCAGCTGGAACCGGCTCAGCGGGAGGGTGACCTCGCTCAAGCCGGTCGCGAGGTTCGCGGTCACGGCGGCCGAAGTACCGGTGGCTGTGCTGCAGCCGCCGCCTCCGGTGTTCAGGCTGACCTGCAGCGCCGCCGCTTGCGAGGCTTTCGCGACGATCTTCAAGGCGCCCATCTTCGAGGCGTCGAGACAGGACGTCGCGCCGGCCAGCACGCTGTACCAGTAGCCCGAGCCTGCGGACCTGAGCCGAAGCACGCCGCCGTCGGCGATATCGACCTGCAGCGTCCCGTCGTCATCGGTGTAGCGGCCGAGCCGGTTGCGGTGCTGGGTGTTGTAGCGCTCGGGGGACTCGAAGCTGTCGATCGGGATGTCGGCGGCCGGCGCGTCTTTCGCCGAGATGCCGAGCGGCTCCCCGGTGGCGTTGTAGCTTTGCGCCCCCGCCGCCTGCGACAGCGCAAGCGCCGCCACGCCGGTCAGGCACCATTTCACCCAGCCCTTGCGGACCCTGCTATCGAACATCGCGCCTCCTGCTTGGATCGAGCCGGCCCCACCGCTCTGCGCCGGAACCGATTCCAATTGGACGGGATGACGAACGGGGGGGAGGCCGGCGCCTCGGTAATCGCTGGTAAAGCACGCAAGATCGTGCTGCCAGTTCCAGCCTCTCGGCGGCCGAACCGGCGTTGCGCTTTTTGTCGTCAGGCAGCCGCCGCCGCGGCGCGTGGCGGCCGCAGATGCTCCAGCATGTCGTCCACCATGGCCTGCAGGCCGTACTCCAGGCGCCAGCCCCAGTCGCGCTGCGCCACGCTGTCGTCGATGAAGCGCGGCCAGCCGGCCGCGATGGCCTGGCGGAAGTCCGGCTCGCACTCGAGGCGGAAGCCCGGGACGCGCCGTGTGATCGCTGCGGCGAGCTCCGCCGGCGTGAAGCTGATGCCGCCCAGGTTGTAGCTGCCGCGCTCGGTGATGCGCTCGGCCGGCGCTTCCATCAGCTCGATGGTGGCCCGCAGTGCATCGGGCATGTACATCATCGGCAGCGCCTGGTCCTCACGCAGGAAACAGCGGTAGTGCCCGTCCTTCAGCGCGGCGTGGAAGATCTCGACTGCGTAGTCGGTGGTGCCGCCGCCGCAGGCGGTCTGGTACGAGACCAGGCCCGGGTAGCGCAGGCTGCGCACATCCACGCCGTGCTGGGCGTGGTACCAGCGGCACCAGCCCTCGCCGGCCAGCTTGGAGATGCCGTACACGGTGGCCGGCTCCATCACGGTCTTCTGCGGCGTTCCCTCGGCCGGTGAACTGGGCCCGAAGGCCGCCATCGAACTGGGCCAGAAGACCCGCTCCAGCGCTGCGGCCCGCGCCACCTCCAGCACGTTGAGCAGGCCGGTCATGTTGAGGTGCCAGGCCCACTGCGGCGCTTTCTCCCCGGTGGCGGAGAGGGCCGCGGCAAGGTGCCAGACCTGGGTGATGCGGTGCTTCTGCACCACCGCCGCGAGCGCGCCCTTGTCGGTCACGTCGAGCTGCTCGTGGGCGATGCCCGGGGTGCGGCCGGCAGGCACCAGGTCGCTGCTGACCACGGCCTCCTTGCCGTAGCGCCGGGCCAGGGCCTCGGTCAGCTCCGTGCCGATCTGCCCGTTGGCGCCGGTGACGAGAATGCGGGTCGACATCAGATGAGCCCCAGTTCGCGCCCGGCCTGGGCGAAGGCCGCCAGCGCCCGATCCAGGTGCTCGCGTTCGTGCACCGCGCTCAGCTGCACGCGAATGCGCGCTTGCCCCTTGGGCACCACGGGAAAGAAAAAGCCCACCACATAGACGCCCAGCTCCAGCAGCCTGGCGGCCAGCTGCTGGGCCTTCACGGCGTCATACACCATGATGGGCACGATGGGGTGCTCGCCGGGCTTGATGTCGAAGCCCGCCGCGGCGATGGCGGCGCGGAAGTAGCGGGTGTTGTCCTCCAGCTTGTCGCGCAGCGCGGTACTGCGCTCCAGCAGGTCCAGCACCGCCAGCGAGGCGCCCACGATGCTGGGCGCCACGGTGTTGGAGAACAGGTAGGGACGCGAGCGCTGCCGCAGCAGCTCGATGACCTCCTTGCGCCCGCTGGTGAACCCCCCGGAGGCGCCGCCGAGCGCCTTGCCCAAGGTGCCGGTGATCAGGTCGATCTGCCCGAACACGCCGCGCAGCTCGTGGGTGCCGCGGCCGCGCGGGCCGAGGAAGCCGCTGGCGTGGCACTCGTCGATGCCCAGCAGCGCGCCGTGGGCGTCGGCGATGCGGCGGATCTCGTCGAGCCGTGCGATGGTGCCGTCCATCGAGAACACGCCGTCGGTGAACACCAGCTTGAAGCGCGCGCCGTCGGCCGCTGCCTGCTGCAGGCAGCGCTCCAGGTCGGCCAGATCGTTGTGGCGGTAGCGGTAGCGGCGCGCCTTGCAGAGCCGGATGCCGTCGATGATGGAGGCGTGGTTGAGCTCGTCGCTGATGATCGCGTCGGCCTCGCCCAGCAGCGGCTCGAACAGGCCGCCGTTGGCGTCGAAGGCGGCCGCGTAAAGAAGGCTGTCCTCGGTGCCGAGGAAGCGGGCCAGCCGCGCCTCCAGGGTCTTGTGCAGATCCTGGGTACCGCAGATGAAACGCACCGAGCTGAGCCCGTAGCCGTGAGTGCGCAGCGCTTCATGGGCCGCTTCGACCACCTGAGGGTGCGACGACAGGCCCAGGTAGTTGTTGGCACACAGGTTGATCACCTCGCGGCCGTCGGCCGTGCGCACCGTCGCGCCCTGAGGCGACACGATGACACGCTCGGTCTTGTAGAGCCCGGCCTCGCGCAAACCCTGTACTTCGCTGCGCACGTGCTCGTAGAAGGGGTCGGTGTTGGAGGGCGGCATGGCGGGCTCCCGGCGGGTTAGGATGCAGGCAAGGGATTTGTCCAATAGCGCACAAATCCGTTAAATCGAACAATTCGTGCAGCATATCGAACGCCCAGACATGGCGCAATCCCCTCTGACCAAGGTCCCTTCTACCGAGCCGCCCTCTGTCGGCCTGACGCTGCAGGCCTTGCGGCAGGCACAGGAGCTGTCGCTGGACGATTTGTCGCGCAAGGCCGGGGTGTCGAAATCGATGCTCTCGCAGATCGAGCGCAACCAGGCCAACCCGACCGTCGCGGTGGTGTGGCGGCTCGCCAATGCGCTGGGCGTCGGGGTGGCCGAACTGCTGACCGGCCAGCGCGCTCCTGCGCCGGCGCTGGTCACGGTGCCGGCGCATGCGACCCCCTCGCTGCGCAGCCCCGACGGCAAGTGCGAGCTGCGCATCCTCGGTCCGATCGAGCTGGCCGGCCAATTCGAGTGGTACGAGCTGATCGTGCAGCCGGGCGGCACGCTGGAGTCCGAAGCCCACGAGCCCGGCTCCCGGGAGCACCTGACGGTGCTGGCCGGCACGCTGGAGGTGCGCGCCGGCGCCGACAGCGGCCGGCTCAAGCAGGGCGAGACCGCCCGCTACGCGGTGGACATGCCGCACGCGATTCACAATCCGGGGAAGTCGGCCGCCACCGCCTTGCTGATCGTGCTGCACCCGGCCTGAGGAGGCCGGGTACACAGGCTCACTTGCTGCGCACGCCCAGCTTGAACGCGATCATCGCGCGCAGCTTGGTGGGCACCACCGGCTTGATGAGCAGATGGAAATTGTGCCGGCTGGCCTCGGCGTCGAGGCTGGCGGTGCTGCTGCCGGTCACCATGATGGCCGGCAGGCCGGCGCCGAAATGCTCGCGCAGCGCCAGCAGCGCCTCGATGCCGGTGCTGGTGTGGTCGAGCCGGTAGTCGACGATGACGAGATCCGGGTGCTGGCCCTGCCGATGGGCCTGCTCGGCCCAGTGGCGGCACTCGGCGACCGAGTCGAAGGCCGCGACCGTCGCGCCCCAGCCCTTGAGCAGCACCTCCAGCCCGTCACGCACCGCCGGCTCGTCTTCGACCACCACCACCAGCCGCTGCTGCAGGGTCAGGCCCAGCGGCGGCCGCGCCGCTGGCGACTCCGCGGCACGCACCGCCTTGCCGACCGGCACCACCAGCGAAAACACCGTGCCCCGGCCGGGCTGCGAACGCAAGGTCAGCGGCGCGTTCATCAGGCCAGCCAGGCGGCGCACGATCGCGAGCCCCAGGCCGAGGCCCTTGCGCTGGTTGGCCGGCAGCGGCTGCTCCGGCTGGACCTGGTAGAACTCCTCGAAGACACGGGTCTGCTCGGTCTCTTGGATGCCGATGCCGGAATCCCAGACCTGCAGCAGCAGCCGCTCGCCGCGCTGACGGCAGGACACCAGCACGCCGCCATCCTCGGTGTAGCGGATCGCATTGGAGATCAGGTTGCGCAGGATGCGGTCGACCAGCATCGGATCGGCGAAGGCGTGGTGCTGGCCGCCGCGGAACTTCAGCTCCAGGCCTTTTTCGAAGGCGGTCGGCTCGTAGTGCAGGCGCAGCCGGGCGAACACCTCGCGCAGGCTGAAGTTCTGCGGCCGCGACTCGACCGCCCCGGTGTCGATCTTGGTGATGTCGAGCAGTTCGCTGAACAGGCCTTCCAGCGCATCGACCGAGCTGTTGATGCTGTTCACCAGCTGGATCACCTCCTCGTCGCGGCTCTTGTTGCGCAAGGCCTCGGCGAACAGGCCGACCGCGTGCAGCGGCTGGCGCAGGTCGTGGCTGGCGGCGGCGAAAAACTGCGTCTTGGCACGGTTGGCGACCTCGGCGGCGCGCCGCGCCTCGTCGGCCGCAGCTTTCTCCAGGCGCAGCTGCTCCAGCAGCTGCTCGGTCCGGGTCTTCAGTTCGATCACCCGGTCCATGGCCTGCCGGTAGTTGCGGCCTAGCACCGAGGTCATGCCCATCACCAGCAGCAGCACGCCGGAGAGCTCCAGGCTGTAGAGGCTGCCCTCCTTCGCGATGGCCAGCACGGTGGGCACGAAACACAGCCCGATGAACACCAGGAACACGGTGCGCTGCTCGGCCAGCACCGGCACCGCCGCGACGCAGAAACTGTAGATCGTCAGGATCAGCCCGATCTGCTGGATCGCGCCGCCCGAGCCGTAGAGCAGCCAGGCGGCGGCGCCCCAGGTGGTGCCCGAGGCATAGACGCCGGCGACCCAACGGCTGCGCCAGAGGCGGAAGTCGGTATCGGGCCGGGTCTGGATGGCCGAGAAACGCCGGGCGATCCAGAAGCGGTAGAGCCACTGCGCCGCGAAGCAGCTGCCCCACAGCGCCAGGGTCAGCGGCGGCGCGAAGCCGATGTAGAGGATCAGCACCACGACGGCACCGATCAGGTTGCCGCCCAAGCTGGAGGCTGAATAGGCGTAGAGGTTGCGGACGTGGTCGGGCCAGTCGCCGCTGCGGTCGGCGGGGGCCGGCGCCAGGCTGTCGGCGGCCAGCGGCGGGCTGGGGCTGTTGTTCATGACCCGGTCATCGCGCGGGCCGGCTGCGGCCGCTTCAAGGCCACCGGGCGATGCGCCTGCGGCAGCCAGGCGTCGAGGACGCGGCCGTCTTCGTCGGTCACCGGGGTAGGGCTGCAGATGTCCAGCTGCTCGGCCTCGGAGCTGAAGTCGTCGGCAGCGAAGGGCACCTTCTCGGGCGGCAAGGGATCGGTGCCCGCCATGAAGGTCCGGCCGCGCACCGGGCGCCCCCCGCTCGTGCCCATGTCCACCACGTCGAGGGCGGCGGCGGTCCAGGAGCCGCGCGCCAGCAGCCGCGGCAGGTCGTCGGCCAGCTTGGCCAGCTTGCGCCCGGGCGAGTACACCTGCTTCATGCTCTCGCGGTAGGCCGCCAGAAAGTCGTGCAGCGGGCTCTGCTGGGGACGCAGGACCAGGGTGTAGGAGCTGAAATCGCAGAGGTTGGCATGCGGCAAGAACAGGGCTTTGGCGTCGGACGCGAGGCGCTGGAACAGGTGCGTTCCGGGGATGGGCGTCTCGAACGAGATGAAGCTGGGCACGTGCAGCCCGCTCGAGCGCAACCGTTCCGGAAGCGACCGAATGTAGCGCGCATCATCGTGGATGGCACTGACCATCAGGCCAGCCATCACGAGTATGCCTTCGTCGCGGCTCTGGGCGATAGCCTGCTGGATCCGGGAGATGTTGTTCTGCGGCTTGCACATGCCGGCCAGTGCCGCCGGATTGAAGGTTTCCAGGCCCACGTAGACCGAGCGGCAGCCGCTCGCGTACATCAGCTTGAGCAGCTCGCGGTTGGCGATGACGTTGAAGGTCAGGCAGGCGCCCCAGTGCAGGTCCAGGCGGCCCAGCGCGTGACACAGCTCGCGGAACCACTTCAGGTTTCCGGCCAGGTTGTTGTCATAGAGCACCAGCATACGCTGCTTCCAGCCGCTCACGCCGGCCAGCCGCAGCGCCTCGCGGGCAGCCAGGATCTCGCGCACCACGGCGGCCACCGGGCGCGGCCGATGGCTCTCGCCGCGCGCGGGCAGCACGCAGAAGTCGCAGCTGTAGGGGCAGCCGCGGCTGGCTTCCACCGCCAGCGGGAAGGGCTGCTTGTGCGCCAGCGCGGTGCCGCGCCACGCGGGCACGTCCTCCGGCGTCACACCCTGGGACCGGTAGACCGGCGCCAGCCGGCCGCGGCGCGCGTCGGCGAGCAGGCGCGGCACGGTGTCCTCGGGCTCGCCGACCACCACCGCGTCGAAATAGGGCAGGCACAGGTGCGGGTAGTCGGAGGCCATCGCCCCGCCCAGCACGGTGAGGGCGCCGCGCCGCCGGTAGTAGTGCGCGATCTGGCGGGCGCGGTCGAAGTCGGGATGCAGGCAGGACAGCAGCACCAGGTCGTAGGACCGGCTCCAGTCCGGGTCCTCCCAGGTGTCGTTGACGATGTCGACCTCGCACCAGTCGGGCAGCAGCGCGGCGATCAGCGGGCCGATCTGCGGCTGCATCGCTCCCCGGTGATGCGCGCCGCGACGGTGGTAGTCGGTGAAGACGGCGATGATCGCGACACGCATGACCGGGCCTCCATGGGCAGGGGAGCTCAGTGACGCGGGGGCGGCCCGGGCGAGCGCCAGGTCGAGAAGCTGCCGTGCTGCTGGGTGATCTGGCTGACCGCCAGCACCGCCTGGGTGCGCGAGTTCACACCCAGCGCCCGCAGCACCGCCGCGACGTGGTCCTTGACCGTCTCGACCGAGAGGTTGAGCTCGCGAGCGATCAGCTTGTTGGGCTTGCCCTGCAGCAGCAAGGCCAGCACGTCGGTCTGGCGTGGCGTCAGGCCCAGCGAAGCGAGCGAGGGCTGGGTCTGGTAGGCGCCCTGGGAGGCCACGCCGCCGGACGCGGGGCGCGGGCTGCGCAGCGGCACTTCCTCATCGCGGCCGCTGTCCAGGCCCATGCTCATCGGCGGCACGTAGACGCTGCCGGCCATGACCAGGCGCAGGGCTTCGCACAGGGTGTCGTTGGAGGCGCGCTTCGGCACGAAGCCCATGGCCCCCATGTCGATCGCGCGGATCACGTCGCTGCTGCGGTCGGAGGCCGAGATCACCACCACGGGCAGCGCCGGGTAGGACTGGCGCAGGTCGGCCAGCAGGTCGAAGCCGTTGGCATCGCCCAGCTGCAGGTCGAGCAGCACCAGGTCGAAGTCGCCCTGCCTCTCGAGGAGCGCCTCTCGGGCGGCGCGGCCGGTGGCGACGCCGGTCACCACCACGTCGTCCCCCAGACCCTGGATCACGCTCTGCAAGGCGGACAGGATCAGGGGATGGTCATCGACCAGCAGTACTCTCATGTTTCGCCCCTCAGCTCAGACGTGTGGACTCACCTTCACAGGGTGGGTCGGCGACGATGCTAGCCCAGCGAACAGGGGCGACACACCCCCAAGAAGAGGGAGGGGAAGCGCGGCAACGGCCCTAGGATTAGGGGGAAGTCAGGGATAGCGCCGGGCGATGGACTCGGCCACGCAGACCGGCTTGGCCGAGCCTTCGCGTTCCACCGTCACCTCGATGGTGAGCTGGGCGCCGCCGTTGTCGATGGCTTCGAAGGCCAGCAGCTTGAAGTGGGCCCGCAGGCGGCTGCCGACCGGCACCGGCGCCGGAAAGCGCACCTTGTTGAGCCCGTAGTTGACGCCCAGGCGGCTGTCGCGGATCTCGAAACCGGTGGCGAAGAAGGCCGGCAGCAGGCTGAGGGTCAGGAAGCCGTGCGCGACCGTGGTGCCGAAGGGGCCGGCCTTGGCGCGCTCGGCATCGACGTGGATCCACTGGTGGTCGCCGGTGGCTTCTGCGAACTGGTCGATGCGAGACTGCTCGACGCTGATCCAGTCGCTGGTGCCGAGGGAGGCGCCGACCTGGGAGGCGAGGTCGTGAAGATGTTCGAAGGTTTTCATGCGGGCTCTGAGTTGATCCATTGAACGAGCGGCTGCCACTGTTGCAGATCACGCTCGACCCGGCTCGGCGCGACGTCCCACAAGGTGAGGCCGTGCGCGGCGAGCTGAATGTAGTTCTGGGTGTCGCGCAGCTGGGCAATCACGGGGACGGCCAGCGTGGCGACATAGGCCTTGAGCTGGTCGGCCGCGATGGTGCCTTCGCGCACCCGCATGCCCACCAGTCCGACACGCACGCCGGCCGACTTGCGGTGGGCCAACACATGGCCCAGGAAGTCGGCGGTCGCGTAGATGTCGAACAGGCTGGGCTGCATCGGCACCAGAATGTGGTCGGCCAGGCGCATCACCGCGTCGAGCCGCTTGCCGTGCAGGCCGGCCGGTGTGTCCAGCACCACGTGGGTGGTGCCCCTGGGCGGTTTCAGCGGTGCGTCGCGCGCGAGTTCCCAGCCGGCGATGGGGGCCGCCTTCGCGGGCCTCAGGGACAGCCAGGTACGCGCCGACTGCTGCCGGTCGGTATCGCCCAGCATCACCTGGTGACCCTGCGCCGCCAGGCAGCCGGCCAGGTTGGTCGACAGGGTCGACTTGCCGACTCCGCCCTTGGGATTGGCCACGACGAACACCGGCATCGCACCCTCCGCCACTGATGGGGTTCAAAAACGCGGCCGGGGCCGCCGCCGGGAGCGGCTGCCCAAGACCGGTTCTAATGGTAGCGGCGGAAACCATGCCGCCAGCATCAAGACAAACCACGACGGTTTCCGTCACTTGCGCGACACCGATGCCCCAGATCCTGATCCTTGCCGCCCATCCCCAACTGCACCTTTCGCGCACCACCCGGGCGCTGATCGACGCCGCCCGCGGCGCCGGCCTGGGCCGTGTCGAGCTGCGCGACCTGTATGCGCTCTACCCCGATTTCCTGATCGACGTGCAGGCCGAGCAGGCCGCGCTCGAGGCGGCCCAGCTGGTGGTCTGGCTGCACCCCATCCAGTGGTACAGCATGCCGCCGCTGATGAAGCTGTGGCTGGACGAGGTGCTGAGCTATCCCTGGGCCTACGGCGCCGGCGGCTCGCATCTGCGCGGCAAGGACCTGTGGCTGGTGGCCTCCACCGGCGGCTCGGAAGCCTCCTACCATCCGGGCGGCTACAACCGCTACTTTTTCGATGCCTTCCTGCCGCCCTACGAGCAGACCGCCACCTTGTGCGGCCTGCGTTTCCTGCCGCCGCTGCTGCTGCACGGCGCGCACGCGGTCAGCCACGAGGAGCTGCAGGCCCATGTCGAGGTGTTCATCGAGCGGCTGCGCAGCTACCCGGACTGGCCCGAGCTGGCAGACATGCAGTCCTGTCCCGAGTGCATCGTGCCCCCCTCCGAGCGGCCCCAGGCCTGAGGCCTGCCCGCCCCGACGCGTCCGTCCACGCCCCTCTTGCCGACGACCTTCTCATGGAACACAACTCCTGGTTGAGCAATTCGCTGGTCTACCTGGCCGCCGCCGTCATCGCCGTGCCGCTGGCCCGGGCGCTGGGGCTCAGCGCCATCATCGGCTACCTGGGCGCCGGCATCGCGATCGGCCCCTGGGGCCTGGGGCTGGTGACCGACCCGCAGCAGATCCTGCACTTCGCCGAGTTCGGCGTGGTGCTGATGCTGTTCCTCATCGGGCTCGAACTGGAGCCGCGCCGGCTGTGGGCGATGCGGCGGCCCATCTTCGGCTGGGGCAGCGCGCAGATGCTGGGCTGCACCGGCCTGATCGGCGCGGGCGCGCTGTTGGCGGGGCTGCCCTGGCCGGTGGCCTTGGCGGCCTCGCTGGGGCTCGCGATGTCGTCCACCGCGATCGCGCTGGGCGCACTCGACGAGCGCAACCTGATGGCCACCCGCTCCGGGCAGTCGGTACTCTCGATCGCGCTGCTGCAGGACATCGCGGCCATTCCCATCCTGGCCCTGGTGCCGCTGCTCGGCAGCGGCGCGATGGCGCACGCCGACGCACCGCCGGGCTGGGGCATCGCCAAGGCCGTCGGCGTGGTCGGCGGCATCGTGCTGGGCGGGCGGCTGCTGCTGCGCCCGGCGCTGCGCTGGATCGCCAACAGCCGCACCCGCGAGGTCTTCACCGCCGCGGCGCTGCTGCTGGTGGTCGCCATCGCGGCCTTGATGCAGGTGGTGCAGCTGTCGATGGCGCTGGGGGCCTTCCTGGCCGGGGTGCTGCTCGCCGAGAGCGAATACCGCCGCGAGCTGGAGACCGACCTGGAGCCCTTCAAGGGGCTGCTGCTCGGCTTGTTTTTCATCGCGGTCGGCACCTCGATCGACTTTGGCGTGGTGATGC
The DNA here is from genome assembly GCF_026153205.1 of Aquabacterium sp. A7-Y. Classification (GTDB taxonomy): domain Bacteria; phylum Pseudomonadota; class Gammaproteobacteria; order Burkholderiales; family Burkholderiaceae_C; genus Caldimonas. Next base: position 161,046 of record NZ_JAPFBW010000012.1, read on the forward strand.
AGCAGCCGCTGCTGGTGGCCGCCATCGTGGTGGGCTTTTTCGGCGCCAAGCTGCTGGTGATGTGGGCCATCGCGCGTTCCATCCCGCTGCCGGCGGGCGAGCGGCCGGTGTTCATCCTGCTGCTGGCGCAGGGCGGCGAGTTCGGTTTCGTGGTGTTCCAGGCGGCCACCCAGGCCCGCGTGATCGACGCCCGCATGGCCTCGCTGCTGCTGGCGGCGGTGGCCCTGTCGATGCTGATCACGCCGCTGCTGCTGGTGGCCGTGGACCGCTGGCTGCTGCCTCGCATGGCGGCCGGCAAGCCGGCGCCGCTGTCCGAGATCGACGAGCCGCAGGAGGCGCCGGTCATCATTGCCGGCTTCGGCCGCTACGGCCAGATCATCGGCCGCCTGCTGTATGCCAACGGGGTGCACGCCACCGTGCTGGAGCACGATGCGGAGCAGGTGGAGTCGGTGCGCCGCTTCGGCTGGCGGGTCTTCTACGGCGACGCGACGCGGCTGGACCTGCTGCGCATGGCCGGCGCCGCGCAGGCCCGCGTGCTGGTGCTGGCGATCGACGACATCGACCAGAGCCTGAAGGTGGCCGACCTGGCGCGCGAGCACTTCCCGCAGCTGACCGTGGTGGCGCGGGCGCGCAACGTGACGCACTACTACGAACTGCGTCAGCGGGGGGTCAGGCTGATCGAGCGCGAGACGCTGGACGCCGCCCTGATGAGCGGGCGCAGCGTGCTGGAGGCGATGGGCTGGCTGCCGCACCATGCACGCCAGCTGGCGATGCGCTTCCGGCGCCACACGGTGCAGCAGCTCGAAGACCAGTTGCCGCACTACAAGGACCAGGCCCAGCTGATCGCGCTGGCCAAGCTGGGCCGCCAGCAGCTGGAGGAATTGTTCGCGCAGGAAAGGCAGAACCGCGAACAGCGCCAGCGCGAGGGCTGGGGGCGCTGATGCGGGCACCGCGAGTCAGTGCAGGCCGTCCCAGAGCAGCTTGAGGCCGGTGAGCAGCATGCCGGCATAGATCAGCCGGTAGAACCAGGCGGGACGCACGTGCTTCACCAGGCGCACGCCCGCCCAGACGCCGACCGGGGCCAGCGGCATCAGCACCAGCGCGGTCGCCATGTTGCGCAGGTCGATCAGGCCCAGCCCGGCATAGGGCAGCCACTTCGAGGCATTGACCGCGGCAAAAAAGACCGCCATCGTCGCCGAGAAGGTCAGCGGCGGCAGGCGCAGTGGCAGCACGTAGGCGCTGATAGGCGGCCCGCCGGCATGCGCGACGAAACTCGTGAAGCCCGAGGCGACCCCGAGCAGCGCCCCCAGCCAGCGCGGCGGGGGCGGCGCGTCGGGGCGCGGTGGAAACAGCAGGCGCTGCGCCAGGAACAGCAGGGTCAGGGCCCCGACGACGGCGGCCACCGCCTTCGCCGGCAGCACGCCGAACAGCAGGGTTCCGACCACGGTGCCCAGCAGTCCCGCGGGCAGCAGCAGGCGGATCAAGCCGCGGTCGACGTGTTTCAGGTAGGCCGCCACGCCCAGCGTGTCCATCACGGCGAGCAGCGGCAGCATGATGGCCGCCGCCTGCGGCACAGGGAGCGTCAGCGCCATGATGGGCACCGCGAGCGACCCGAAGCCGGCACCGAAACCGCTCTTGGACAAGCCCATCAGCAGCACCGCCGGTACCGCGGCGGCATAAAACCAGGGGTCGGTGATGAGGCTGCTTTGCCAGTCCATCACAGCTCCGGCCGGGAAACAAGGCCTACCATCGGACCGACGGACAGCGGAAATCGGAAGTTCAAGACCATATGGACGTACTGCGCCTCGAAGGTTTACGGCTGGTGATCGAGGTGGCGGCCACGCTCGCCTTCGCATTGTCGGGGCTGCTGGAGGCGGCGCGCCGCCGGCTCGACCCGGTGGGCGCCTGCGTGGTGGCCTTTCTGGCAGCCTTCGGCGGCGGCACCTTGCGCGACCTGCTGCTCGATCAGCGGCCCTTCTTCTGGGTACGGCATCCCGAATATGTCTGGGCGGTACTCGCACTCGGCGTGGTCGCGATGGCGGTGATGAAGGCCCGTCACCTGGCCTTGACCGAGCGAGCCATCCAGGTGCCGGATGCGCTGGGGCTCGGCCTGTTCGCGGCGGCGGGGGTGGACCTGGCCCTGGGCCTGGGCCATGTGCCGCTGATCGCGGTGCTGATGGGTGTCGTCACGGGCGTTTTCGGCGGGGTGCTGCGCGACATCGTCTGCAACGAGATCCCGACGGTGTTCAAGGACCACCGCCCCTATGCGGTGGTGGCCTTCGCGGGGGGCTGGCTGTATGTCGGGCTGGACCGGCTGGAGGTGCCGGCCGAGTGGCGGCTGGCAGCCACGGTCGTGGGCGTGGCCGGAGCCCGGGGACTGGCAGTGGCCCGCAGGTGGGAGCTGCCGGCATGGAGAGTGTAAGTGCTCGCAAATTGCGCCTGGGCGGAGCGCCAAGGACGAGATGCACGACGCTAAGATCCGCGCTCACCGGCCTGCCGTACAGCCACCTCCCCCTACATGTGATGTATGGAGCCACCATGACCGCCGACATCGAACACAGCATCCTCAAACAACTGAAGATCATTCGTGCCGACCAGCTCGACATGCGAAGGGAACAACGAGAGCTGGCCTCCAGGCTCTCGTCCCTGGACCAACACGTCGCCAAGTTGTACGGTGACATCGCGGGCCTCCATTCCGACGCTTCCGGCGTTCGAGGTGACATCGCCGCGATCCACCTCCGCCTGGACCGCGTCACCGAGCGCCTGGACCGTATCGAGCGCCGGCTCAACCTGCACTGAACGCGCCCCGCCTCCTCTCAGCAAGGACTTCCCCGCCGGAGCGACAATGCGACCATGTTCGCTCCCTCCCAACACGAGGTCCGGCAGTTTTTCTGCGAGGCCTTCCGCAAGCGCAACAGCGGCGAGCCGCTGACCCCCATCGAGGCCATCGCGTCGGACTGGATCGCCGAACACCCCGAATACCACGCCGACCTGGCCGACGTCGAAGCAGCCAAGGCCGCCAGCTTCCAGGTCGAGGAAGGCCGCACCAACCCCTTCCTGCATCTTGCGATGCATTTGTCGATCACCGAGCAGATCGGCATCGACCAGCCGCGTGGCATCAAGCAGGCCTACGAACTGCTGGCTCACCGGCTCGGCTCGGCCCACGAGGCCCAGCACCAGGTGATGGAATGCCTGGGCGAGATGATCTGGGCGTCACAGCGCAACGGCCTGCCGCCGGACGGCGACGCGTATATCGACTGCGTGCGCCGCCGCGCGACACGCTGAAGCCCTCGATCCCGCACTGCAGCCCCGTGTCGCCGACCGGACAGCCGACCGCCGGGGCCCGCACTACCCTCCTGCTGCCACGGACAGGAAAAAGCCGCTGCAAGGCAGCGGCTTTTCGAGCGGCACGACCCGCCACCGGGTGCCGGCGACCCGCCGGCACGCGAGGCAACGAGGCTCAGCGGAAGCGGTCTTGCGGCACGACCTTCAGGTCGCCCGGCAGGCTGCCCAGGTAGTTGGCCATCGCCTTCAGTTCGGCATTGCTGAACTGCTTGGCGACACCGCCCATGATCGCGTTCGAACGGCCGATGTAGACATTCTTTTCCGTCTTGTATGACTTCAGTGCCACAAACAGGTAGTCCGCAGACTGGCCCGCGACCTTCGGGTAGCTCGGGTCGATCGGCTTGTTGAAGTTGTCGCCATGGCAGGACACGCAGGCGCCCTTCTTCAGCAGTGCATCGACCGCCGCGTCGGCCGCTTTCACCTCGCGCTGCGAGGCCTCGGTCGCACCGGCGGCCTTGCCGAGCTGCTCGTAGTAGGCGGCGACGTCGGCCATGTCCTGCTCGGTCAGCGACTCGGCGATGCCACGCATCGTCGGGTGCTTGCGCTCGCCCTTCTTGTAGGCGTTGAGTGCCGCCACGATGTAAGTCGAGCTCTGGCCCGCGATCATCGGCACGTTGTGCACTTCCGGGAAGCTGGAGCGGTAGCCGGGGATGCTGTGACAGCCGATGCACATGGCGACCTTCATGCCGCCGGCCTTGCTGTCGGCCTTGGTCTCGGCCTGTGCGGTCTGCGCCGAAGCAGCGCCGGCGAAACCAGCCGCAGCGGCCAGCACCATCATCGTGGAAAGCACTTTTTTCATGGGGTTGCGCAGAGTTCGGAATTTCGAATCAACCCCGCATTATAGGCGGCCCTCTTATACTGGCCGTGCCCCTCTAACCCATTGATCCTACTCAGATTCATGAAGTTCCAAGGTTCGCAGAACTACGTCGCCACCGACGACCTCATGCTGGCGGTGAACGCGGCGCTCACCCTCAAGCGCCCATTGCTGGTAAAGGGCGAGCCGGGCACCGGCAAGACCATGCTCGCCGAGGAAGTGGCGCAAGCGCTGGGCATGCCGCTGCTGCAGTGGCACGTCAAGTCCACCACCAAGGCCCAGCAGGGCCTCTACGAATACGACGCGGTGAGCCGGCTGCGCGACAGCCAGCTGGGCGACGAGCGGGTCAAGGACATCCACAACTACATCGTCAAGGGCGTGCTGTGGCAGGCCTTCGAGGCCGAGCAGCCGGTGGCGCTGCTGATCGACGAGATCGACAAGGCCGACATCGAGTTCCCGAACGACCTGCTGCGCGAACTCGACCGCATGGAGTTTTATGTCTACGAGACGCGCCAGATGGTCAAGGCCAGACACCGGCCGCTGGTGTTCATCACCTCCAACAACGAGAAGGAGCTGCCCGACGCCTTCCTGCGCCGCTGCTTCTTCCACTACATCCGCTTCCCCGACGCCGAGACCATGAAGAGCATCGTGCAGGTGCACTTCCCGGGCCTCAAGCAGGAGTTGCTGGGTGCCGCGCTGAAGAGCTTCTACGACGTGCGCAACCTGCCCGGCCTGAAGAAAAAACCCTCCACCAGCGAGCTGCTGGACTGGCTCAAGCTGCTGGTGGCCGAGGACATCCCGCTCGAAGCGCTGCAGAGCACGGACGACAAGGTGGCGATACCGCCGCTGGTCGGCGCGCTGCTGAAAAACGAGCAGGACGTGACCCTGTTCGAGAAACTGGTCTTCATGCAGCGGCACAACCGCTGAAGGCGGCGCGATGAGCTTGCAGATCGAGCCGGTCACGCTCGAAGGCCGACACGCGCGGCTGGAGCCGCTCGCGCCCGGCCATGCCGAGGGCCTGGCCGAAGCGGTGCGCGACGGTGAGCTGTGGAAGCTCTGGTACACGACCATCCCGGCACCCGAAACCATGGCGACGGAGGTGGCTCGCCGCCTGGCGCTCGGGGCTTCCGGCCAGATGCTGCCCTTCGCGGTGCGGCACCTGGCCAGCGGCCGGCTGGTCGGCATGAGCACCTATCTGCAGATCGAGACGGCCCACCGGCGCCTGGAGATCGGCGGCACCTGGTATGCCGCCTCGGTGCAGCGCAGCGCGCTGAACACCGAGTGCAAGCTGATGCTGCTGGGCCATGCCTTCGAGGCGCTGGGCTGCATGGCGGTGGAGTTCCGCACCCACTTCATGAACCACGCGAGCCGCCGTGCGATCGAGCGCCTGGGCGCCAAGCTGGACGGCGTGCTGCGCCGGCATCAGGTGATGCCCGACGGCACTGTGCGGGACACCGCGGTCTACAGCGTGCTGGACAGCGAATGGCCGACCGTCAAGACGCACCTGCGCTGGCAGCTGGACCGGCCGCGCTGAAGCGGGGCTCAGCCCCCCCTTGGGGTAAAAGAGCTCCTTCGCCGAACGTTCCTTGTAGGCCATCTTGGCCAGCGCCTTCAGCAGCATCGCGACCGTGCCGGCGAAGGCCTCGTCGAAGGGCGCTTCGCAGCCGCTCACCCCGACCACGATGCCGTCGAGGCAGACGCTGCCCCACAGCGTGGTGTCGCCGGGGCCCAGCAGATAGGGTTCGTCCATCTGGATGCGGAAGCTGTCGCGCCGGTGCTGCCAGCTGATGCGGGTCTTGGCACGCGCGAAGGCGGCGTAGTCCGCGTCCCAGTCCTCGCGCCGGCCGCCGAAGGAGGCCTCGTACAGGATGGCCTCCTCGAAGCTGGCGTTCATCGGCGTGCGGGCCGGGTCCATCACGACCAGGTGTCCGAAGCCACCCTGGTTGATGCTCATGTCGCGCGCCGAGTCGTCCAGGAGGGGGCGGGCCAGTTCGACCGCGCGCTCGGCCATCTGGCGGTCGATCAGCGCGCTGTCACTCGTGCGGGGGGTGCTCATGGTTCATGGCGCCGGAGCGCGAAGTGGAGTCGCCGCAGCGAGGCAAACCGCGTGCCGCCTCCAGCGCCCCACTTCCCGCCCCGCAGCCGGTCGCTTCTGCCTGTGGCGTCGGCAAGCTTTACCCGCGTGATCTCCAAGAGCCGCGGACTGAGGTTCTTTCACATCCGCTCACAGGCCGGTCCACAATAGTGGCAACATCGAGGCGTCCATCATGCTCATCGACTTCTTCTTCACACTGCGCAGCGCGCGGCTGCCCGTATCGATCAAGGAATACCTGACCCTGCTCGAAGCCATCAAGAGCGGCGTGATCGACGACGAGGGCGGCCCCACGATCGACAAGTTCTACTACCTGGCGCGCACGTCGCTGGTGAAGGACGAAGCCAACTTCGACAAGTTCGACCGCGCCTTCGGCTCCTATTTCAAGGGGGTGGAGATGCTCACCGACTTCGGCAAGGACATCCCGCTCGAATGGCTGCAGAAGCGTCTCGAGCTGGACCTGAGCCCCGAGGAGAAGGCACAGATCGAGAAGCTCGGCTGGGACGAGCTGATGAAACGCCTGGCCGAGCTGTTCGAGAAACAGAAGGAGCGCCACGAAGGCGGCAGCCGCTACATCGGCACCGGCGGCACCTCGCCCTTCGGCGCCTACGGCTACAACCCCGAGGGCATCCGCGTCGGCCAGGACCGCTCGCGCAACCGCAGCGCGATCAAGGTCTGGGACCAGCGCCAGTTCAAGGACTACGACGACACCCTGGAGCTCGGCACGCGCAACATCAAGGTCGCGCTGCGCCGGCTGCGGCGTTTCGCCCGCGAGGGCGCGCACGAGGAGCTCGACCTCGACGACACCATCCGCGCCACGGCGGCCAATGCCGGCTGGCTGGACCTGAAGATGGTGCCCGAGCGCCACAACAACGTGAAGGTGCTGCTGCTGATGGACGTCGGCGGCACCATGGACGAGCACATCCACCGGGTCGAGGAGCTGTTCAGCGCCGCCAAGGCCGAGTTCAAGCACCTGGAGTTCTACTACTTCCACAACTGCGTCTACGACTACCTGTGGAAAAACAACCGGCGCCGCTACAGCGAGAAGTTCCCGACCTGGGACGTGATCCGCAAGTACAACAAGGACTACAAGCTGATCTTCGTCGGCGACGCGACGATGAGCCCCTATGAAATCCTGCAGCCGGGCGGCAGCGTCGAGTACAACAACGAGGAGCCGGGCGCCGAATGGCTGCAGCGGCTCACGCAGGCCTTCCCCAAGTTCGCCTGGATCAACCCCGAGCCGCAAGGCGTGTGGGGCTACCGCCAGTCCATCTCGCTGATCCAGCAGCTGGTCAACCAGCGCATGTTCCCGCTGACCCTCTCGGGTCTCGAAGGAGCGATGCGGCTGCTGAGCAAATAAGCCCGGCCGCGGCATGGAAGCGCGCCGCCTGGGGGCCAGGCTCTGCATCTGGCTGATGGCGCTGGGCTCGCTTCCGGCCCTGCCCTTCGGTGCGGCCGCCCAGTCCTTGCCGGAGGACGGCGACAGCGAGGCCACCGCCCCGCCGCCGGCACCCGCCGCTTCCGCGCCGTCCCCCACCGAGACCGGTACCACCCGTCAGGGCACCGCCTACCGGCTGCGCATCGAGGGCCCGCGCGAGCTGGCCGCCCTGCTGGAGCGCCACCTCGACCTGTCGCGCTTCCGCAGCGAACGCGACATCACCGAGGTGGAGGTCGGCCGCCTGATGAGTGCCACGCCGGCCCAGGCCCGTGCGCTGCTGGAGACCGAAGGGTATTTCGCCGCGGACGTGAAGGTGGCGCGCCAGCTCTCCCCGGATCCCGGCAAGCCCTCGTTGATCACGGTGAGCATCACGCCGGGCCCGCGCGCGACGGTGGACCGGGTCACCCTGGAAATCCAGGGGCACTTCCAGGAGGCCCTCGAGGCCGAGGACCCGCGCACCGTGCGCCGCGAACGCGGCCTGCGCAACCGCTGGCCGCTCAAGCCCGGCGCGGTCTTCACCCAGGCGGCCTGGACCAGTGCCAAAAACGGCCTGCTGACCAGCCTGCGCGGCGAGGCCTACCCCACCGCGACCTATGCCGGCACGGTGGCCCAGGTCGATGCGACCACCCACACCGTGCGCATCTTCGTGGTGGCCGACAGCGGGCCGCAGTTCCGTGTCGGCGAGATCAAGGTCGAAGGCGTGGAGCGCACCACCGAGGAGGCGGTGCGCAACCTGGCCCCCTTCGACCTCGGTGACGTCTTCACCGAGAAGATGCTGCTGGACTACCAGGAGACCTTGCAGAAGTCCGGCCTCTACGACGGCGTCGCAGTCGAACTCGACCCTGACGTCACCCGCCCCGAGCGGGCACCCATCGTGGCGCGCGTGCGCGAGGCCAAACTCAAGTCGGCCACCGTGAGCGTGGGTTTCAGCAGCAACACCGGCCCGCGCGTGGGCCTGGAGTTCACGCACCGCCGGCCCTTCGGCCAGGAGTGGGTGGCCGGCACCAAGCTGCTCTACGGCCGCGATGAGCGCATCGCCAAACTGGACCTGCTCTCCTATCCCAAGCCCGAGGGCTACCGCAACCTGGTCTCGATCGGCAGCGAATACCTCGCGGCCGGCGGCGCGACCACCTTGACGCAGCGCCTGCGCTACGGCCGCACCCAGGACACCGAGCGGGTCGACCGGCTCTACTACCTCGAGTACAACCGCACCTCGGTGGACATCGGCGGCGACACCCGCATCGACACCGCGATCTGGGGCAACTACGAGTGGACCCGCCGTGAGGTCAACAACGTGCTGTTCCCGACCCGCGGCTGGATCCTGACCGCCCACGCGGGCTCCGGCATCGCGCACGACGCCGAGAACGACCGCGGCCCCTTCGGCCGCCTGTATGCACGCGGCAGCTACTACCACCCGCTGGGCCAGCGCCGCGTGCTGCAGCTGCGCCTCGAAGCCGGCCAGGTGATCAAGCGCGACACGCTCAATGTGCCGGACACCTTGCTGTTCCGTGCCGGCGGCGACGACTCGGTGCGCGGCTACGGCTACCGCACCCTGGGGCCCGTACGCCAGGATGAGGTGGTCGGCGGCCCGGTGCTGCTGGCCGGATCGGCCGAGCTGATGTGGCCGCTGTCGCAGCGTTTGCGCGACTGGTATGGCGCGGTTTTCGTCGACGCCGGCAACGCCGCCAACGAGTGGGGCGACTGGGACGCGGCGCGCGGCTACGGCTTCGGCGTGCGCTGGCGCAGCCCCATCGGCCCGCTGAAGGCCGACCTGGCCTATGGGCAGGCCACCGGCAAGCTGCGTTTGCACGTCAGCGTGGGGGCGAGCTTCTGATGGCCACCTCGGAGCAGCGCACCGAAGCCTCCTTCGGCGCCGACAGCGGTCCTGCCGCCCCCGGCCCACCGCGGCGCCGCCGCGCCTGGCGCCTGGGCCTGCTCGGCCTGGCGCTGCTGCTGCTCGCCCTGCTGGCCGCGCTGGCCGCCGGCGCCCGCTGGATCGCCGCCACCGAGTCCGGCACCCGCTGGGCTCTCACCCAGCTCGCCGCCCGCCTGCCCGGCTTTGTCGCGCAAGAGCCGCGCGGCGCCTTGCTGGGCGACTTCAGCGTTGCCCGGCTCAGCGTGCCCGCGGGCGGCGGCCGCATCGTGCTCGACCGGCTGCACTGGAAACAGCTGCGGCTGGAGGCGCTGCACTGGCGCGCCCCCTATGTCGAGCTGGCGGCCGACGCGCTGACGCTGCAGCGGCTGGAAGTGCGCAGCGGCCCCAAGCCGCCCGAACCCAAACCCGCGAGCCCGCCGCTCACCTCGCTGCGCCTGCCGGTGGCGCTGCAGCTGCCGACGCTGCGCATCGGCGAGATCGTCTTCGACGCCCACCCGGTGCCGGTCACCGGCGTGCAGCTCACCGGCGTGCGCCTGGGCAGTGACCAGGAGATCGCGACGCTGGCCGCCGCGTGGAACGGCCTCGCCGTCAGCGGCGGACTGAAGCTGCAAGGCGCGGCACCGATGCAGCTCGATGCCAAGCTGGTGGTGCGCAGCGACCCGGCCGCGGCCAAGGCAGCACCACCCGCTCCAGCCTCCGCCGCCCAGGCCGCCGCGCCGCTGGTGCCGGCCTGGGCGCGCGATGTGCAGGTCGAGCTCGACGCTCATGGACCGCTGGCCCGCTTCGCGGCCGCCCTGGTCCTGCGCATGCAGGACCAGTCCCTGCAGGCCCGGGCGCAGGTCACGCCCTTCGAGCCGCTGCCGCTGGCGCTGCTCGACGCCCGCTTCGAACGCCTGGACCTGGCGCGTCTGCTGGCGCCCGTCACCCCCACCGCACCGTCGACCTTGCTCAGCGGCAGCGCTGCCATCGCGCTGAGCCGGGCCCCGGGCCAGGACGGCAGCCGCCCGCTGGGCATCGCGATCGATCTCGCCAACGGCGAGCCCGGCCGCTGGGACGCCAAGCGCCTGCCGCTGAAGCAGGCGCAGATCCGCGCCCACGGCGAAGGCCGCCGCTGGACCCTGACCCAGGCCGAGCTGCAGGTCGCCAGTGGCGCCGATACCGCAGGCGGCCGCATCATCGCCAACGGCCGCTGGAACGACGGCAAGGCCGACCTGAACGCACGCCTGGAAGCGCTGCTGCTCGACGCCCTCGACGGCCGTCTGGCGCCGATGCGCCTGAGCGGACCGCTGGATCTCGCCGTGACGCCGCCTGCGGCGGCCACGCCGGCACCGGCGGACGCCGCCTCCGCACCTGCCTTCGCCGAGGCCCGCCTGCAGGCGGACCTCACCGGCGCCCTGGCCGAGCGAGGCCGCGCCGGCGCCCCGCACGCGCTGGCGCAGCAGCCGGTGCAGCTCAAGCTGCAAGCGCAGGCGACGCCCCGGCTGTGGCGGCTCGACGCATTGCACGCCCGCTCCGGCAACACACGCCTGAGCGCCAAGGGCCGGGCCGAGCAAGGCAGCGACGCCGGCTGGAAAGTCCAGGGCGACCTGGAGCTGCAGTCCTTCAATCCCTCGCTGTGGCTGCCCGGGCCGCCCGACTCAGCCTGGCGCCGCGCGCAGCATCAGCTCAACGGCGGCGCCCAGCTGCAGGCCAGCTTGCCGCCCGGTGCCGGCGACGCGGCCGCCGTGCTGCGCCAGCTGCGCGGCCAGCTGGACGCCGAGCTGAAGGACAGCGTGCTGGCCGGCCAGCCGCTGGAGCTGGACCTGCAGGCCAAGGCCGACGGTGCCGGTCGCATCGACGCCCGCAGCGAACTGCTCGCCGGCGGCAACACCGCCCGGCTGGCGGCCTTGCTGCGGGTGCCGGCCGCGGGCCGCCCGGCGGCCGTCGACGATCACCTCGAGCTGCACCTGGATGCGCCCACCTTGCAGCGCCTCGCCCCGCTGGCCCAGGCCCTCAACCTCGGCCCGCTGCAGGGCAGCGCCAAGCTGGAGGCCCGTGCGCAGGGGCCGCTGGGCGGCTGGGTCGCCACAGCGGCGGCGCCGCGCCCCGAGGCCAACCCGGCCAACGGCCGGCAGAACGGGGGCAAGAACGGCGCCAAAACCCCGTCCAAACCGCCCGCCGGGCAGGCCAGCTCGCCGCTGCCCGTGCTGCCGCCGCTGAGCACCGAAGGCAGGGTGCAGATCGCCGACCTGCAGTTCGGCGACACCGCACTGGCGCGCCTGCAGGGGCAGTGGAAGGCGAGCACCGCGACACAGGCGCCGATGTCCGCCGAACTGCTCGCCGAACAGCTGAAGCTCGGCGCGGCGCTGCAGGTGCCGCAGGCCCGGCTGCAGGCCGACGGTCACAGCGGCCAGCACCGCCTGCAGCTCGACGCCGAGTTGCAGCCCGGCGCGCGCCAGCAGGCCGCGGCTCAGGCCAACGTGACGCCGGCGGGCAGCACCCGCGTGCCGGCGCCGCTGGTGCTCGTGACCCGCATTTCAGGCGGCCTGATCCCGGGACAAGGCGCCCCCGGCGGCTGGCGCGGCAGCCTCGAGGAGCTGTCGCTGCGGCCCACCGAGACCGCCACCGGCCCGCTGGCCGGACCGGACCGGCTGCCGCTGCTCGTCGTGCGCAACGTCGGCATCGAGTGGCAGCGCGGCCCGACCGCGCAATGGGCGCAACTGCAGCCCGGCCAAGCCGAGGTGCTCGGCGCCGTGCTGCGCTGGAGCGAGGCGCGCTGGCACCAGGGCGAAGGCCGGCGCGAGCTGGCGCTCGAGGCCCAGGTCGACCCGGTCGCGATCGCACCGCTGCTGCTGCGCGCCCAGCCCGACTACGGCTGGGCCGGCGACCTCAAGGTCGGCGCCCGGGTGTCGGTGCGCGCGGCGCCCGAGCTGACCGCGAACGTCGAGATCGCGCGCGCGGGCGGCGACCTGCAGATCAACGAATACGGCGTCGTACAGTCCCTCGGCCTGAGCGAGCTGCGGCTGCGGCTGGAAGCCGCGGGCGGCGTGTGGCGCTTCAGCGAGGTGGTTGCGGGCAACAACCTCGGTCGGGTCGCCGGCGAGCAGACCGTGCGCACCGCCCCGACCCGCTGGTGGCCGGAGCCCGAGGCCGACATCGACGGCAAGGTCGAGGTGCGGGTCGAGAACCTCTCGACCTGGGGCGCCTGGGTACCGGCCGGCTGGCGCCTGGGGGGGCAGCTGGACGGGCGAGTCCATCTCTCGGGCGACTTCGGCGCGCCCGACCTGCTCGGCGAACTGCACGGCCAGCAGCTCACCGCCCGCAACACGCTGCAGGGCGTGGCACTGCGGGACGGTGTCGTCAACATCAGCTTCCAGGGCGACAGCGCGCGCATCGAGACCTTCCGCTTCGCGGCCGGTGACGGCAGCGCGGAGCTGAGCGGCGGCGCCCGCCTGGGCGAGCAGCCGCAGGCCGAGCTGCGCCTGGTGGCCAGCCGCTTCGGCCTCTTGAACCGGGTCGACCGCCGCGCCACGGTCAGCGGCGAGGCGGACGTGCGCCTCAACCGGGAGCAGCTGCAGGTGACGGGGCGCTTCCGCGCCGACGAAGGCGTGGTGGACATCAGCCAGGCCGATGCACCGGCGCTGGCGGAGGACGTGGTGGTGCGTCGCCCGGGCGACGCACCGGTCCAGGACGGCGAGGAGCCCAACGGCAAGCCGCCCGCCACGCGGGCCATGGACCTGGACGTGACGGTCAACCTGGGTGAACGCTTCCGCCTCAAAGGCCGCGGCATCGACACGCGGCTGACCGGCGAGCTGCGCTTCACTTCGCCGCGCGGACGCCTGGCCGCCCACGGCGAGATCGCGGCACAGGACGGCAAGTACGAGGCCTACGGGCAGGAGATGACCATCGAGCGCGGCGTCTTCACCTTCGTTGGCGAGATCGGCAACCCGCGCCTGGACATCGTCGCGGTGCGGCCCAACCTCGACGTGCGCGTCGGCGTGACCGTCAGCGGCAGCGCGCTGGCGCCGCGGGTGCGCCTGTTCTCCGACCCGGCCCTGCCGCCCACCGAGACCCTGGCCCTGCTCATCACCGGCCGCAGCTACGACACGCTGGAAGGCAACCAGACCCTGCTGCTGCAGCGCGCCGCGATGGCCCTGCTGGCCGGCGAAGGCGGGGGCGACGAGGGCATCATGAGCCGCATCCCGCTGGATGAACTGTCGGTGCGCCAGACCGAGGGCGCAGTGCCGGAGACCGTGGTGACCATCGGCAAGCAGATCTCCGAGCGCGTCTACGTGGGTTACGAACGCGGGCTGAGCGCGGCCGCCGGCTCCTGGCAGCTGATCTACCGGATCGCCCAGCGCTTCACCTTGCGGGCGCAGACCGGCGACGATGAAGCCGTCGACCTGGTGTGGCTGTTCAAGTGGAACTGAGGCGGCCGCGGCCCCTTTCCTGAAGCCGCCACAACAGCCGGTCGACCGACCAGCGCCCCGGCCCCCACAAGGCCAGGCCGACCAGCAGGCTGCCCCAGAACAGGTGCTGCTGGGCCGCGGCCTCGGCCAGCTCCGCGAGACTCAGCACCGCCACCGCATTGACCACGAAGAGGCCCAGCGCCGCGAAGCGCCCGCCCAGGCCCAGCACCAGCAGCACCGGCAGGACCAGCTCGCCGGCGGTGCCGAGCCAGGCCGCCACCTCGGGGGGCAGCACGGGCACGTGGTATTCGTCGCTGAACAAGGCGAGCGTGATCTCCCAGTCGCGCAGCTTGCTCAGGCCCGACAGGAAAAAGACCCGCGCGACATAGAGGCGCGCGGCCAGCTGGGCGGCCGGCTGCAGGGCTTCGAGCGCGCCCACCGCGCGGCCCCAGGCATGGGTCGCACGATCCAGGAAAACCGTGTTCATTGCTTCTCTCCTCGTGAGGTCTCGATCGATACGGAGGCCGCCTGCGCTTTCACGAGCTCGGCCCGCCACAGCCAGCCACGGCGCACCGCCTCGGCCAGCCAGGCGGCCAGGTCGAAGTCCGCGCCGTCGCGGCGATCCAGCGCGCAGTCCAGCGGCAGGCCCTGCAGCAGGTCCTGCATCCAGGCGCCGGTCGCAAGGCTCACGGGCTCGACCTCGACGCGCCAGCCGCGCCGGTACACCACCGCCACCTCGCCCTGCCCTTGCGCCAGCTGCCCGGGCAAGGCATCGAGCGCCGCTGCGTGCCCGCGCTCCAGCGCGCGATGCGCCTGCCAGATCGACACGATGGGCCAGGCGGATGCCAGCACTGCGATGCCGGGGCGCAGGCGCAGCTGCAACTCGTGCGGCTCGCAGGTGTTCAGTGCCTCGAGCGACGCCAGATCGGCCTCGGCGTCCGCGGCGCGCGCCGCGCGGTGCACCGCCCAGTCGAGGCGGGCGCAATCGGCCAGATAGGGCCAGCGGTGCAGTGACGCACTGTCTTCGACGAGCCCGGGGAGGCTGTCGCCGTATTCGCCCAGGTCGCCCCGCTCGGGCGGCTGCCGGTGCCAGGCGCAGGCCGCGAGGATCTCGAAGTCCGCCTCGCCCAGCATGGCCTTCAGCGTGGGGAACGCCACTCCCAGGGCCCGGGCGGCACTGGCCGACGCATTCGCGCGGTAGGCGGCCAGCCCGCGCTGCCCGTCCCGGCGCAGGCATTCCTGCATGGAACCGGCGTCCGCCTCGCGCAGCACCGCCTGCACCAGCCGCTGCTGCCGCAGGCGCTCGCGTTCGATGGGTGTCATGCCGCAGCCCTCCAGGTGTGTGCCGCAAGGATCGCCCGCGAGCGCCGCGCCTCGTCGAGCAGCACCGCCAGGGGCGGCAAAGCGCTGTCCCACTCGATCAAGGTCGGCACCGGGCCCAGGCGGTGGAGAGACCATTCATAAACCCGCCAGAGCGCCTTGCAGACGGGGCTGCCATGGTCGTCGATGACGATGTCGTCCAGCACCTGATGACCGGCCAGGTGGATCTCGCCGACGATGCCGGCGTCCAGCGCATCGACGAAGGCACAACAGTGGGCGACCGGATCCGCCTCGCCCGCGTTGAGCGCGTTGACCATCAGGTTGTTCAGGTCGAGCAACAGCCCGCAGCCGGCACGCCGGCACAAGCTGTTGAAAAACGCCGCCTCGTCCATCTCGTCGTCGAACCCGGCCAGGTAGGCCGACAGGTTCTCGACCAGCAGCGGCCGCTTCAGCCGCTCCTGCACCTGCTGCACATGGGTCTCGAAGATTTGCAGCGAGGCCTCGGTGAAGGCCGCCGGCAGCAGGTCGTTGAGATGCACCGTCGCCGCGGAGGGGCCGCGTCGGGCCCGCGCGAAGCTCGCATGGTCGGAGACCCGCGCCGGTTCGATGCGTTCGACCAGCCGCGCCAGCCGGTCGAGGTGCCAGGGGTCCAGCCCGTCGGCCGAGCCGAGCGACAGGCCCACGCCGTGCAGGCTCACGGGGTAGAGCTCGCGTGCCGAGGCCAGCACCGCCAGCGCGGCGCCGCCGTCGGCGAAAAAGTTCTCCGAATGGACCTCGATGAAACCGAGGGGCGGGCGCTGCTCCAGCACCTCGTCGTAGTGCGGCTGGCGCAGACCGATGCCGGTCCACACGGTCGCGGCCGCGTCGCGGGGGCTGCCAGGCTGCATGTCCGCCCCCTCGCCTTACTTCTTGGCCTTGACCTTGGCGGCTTCGGCGCTTTGGCCCCCCATCTTCTCGCAGGTGCCCTTGGCCACGTACTTCCACTCGCCCGGCTCCATATCGGCCTTGGCCTGGCCGGCGCAGGAGTGCGTGCCAGCGAGGTTGGCGCAGTCGTTCTGCCCGGCCTTGGCGATGCCGTAGCACTTCTCCTTGCCCTGGCCGTCGGCAGCCGAGACGGTCGAGGCCGCGGAGGCAAGGCCCAGCGCCATGACCGAGGCAAGGGCGGAACGCAGCAGTTGTTGGTGGGTGGTGCTCATGAAAACTCTCCTTGAGGGGGTGTAAAGACAAATCGGTGGATATGCCGCAGCGCCCGCAGTCGTGATGCCGCTGCATGACAGGCGCGTTGACCTCCGTCTGTCGCGCCGGGGGCCGAAGTCCTTACACTCCGGGTCGGGCTTTTCTTGTATCCCTCTGCAAAGACACGCTTTGAACTCACCCCACGACTTCGCCGGCGAGGTGCAGGCCTTGCGCCCGGAGCTGCTGCGCTTCGCGCGCCTGCAGCTGCGCAACGACACCTGGGCCGAGGACGCGGTGTCCGAGACGCTGCTCGCCGCGCTGGAGAAGCCCGCCGCCTTCAGCGGCCGGGCGCGGCTCAAGACCTGGCTGGTGGGCATCCTCAAGCACAAGGTGATCGACCAGCTGCGCCGCCATGCGCGCGAGTGCGCCTGGGAACATCCCGAGGACGAAGGCAGCGACGAGATCGAAGCCGCGCTGTTCATGCCCGACGGGCACTACCGGGAGGCGCCGCAGGACTGGGGCGACCCCGAGCTCGTGCTCAAGCAGCGCCAGTTCATCGAAGTGATGGAGGCCTGCGTCGAGCGGCTGCCGGCCCAGCTGGGCCGGGTGTTCCTGCTGCGCGAGTGGCTGGAGCTGGACAGCGACGAGATCTGTAAGGAACTGGGCATCACGCCGACCAACCTGTGGGTGATCTTGCATCGCGCCCGCATGCGCCTGCGCGAATGCCTGCAGATGAACTGGTTCGACCCCACCGAGAAGGACCCGAGGTGAAGCTGAAACACTACCCGCTGCGCCGCACCTGCCGCGAGGTGGCCCGCCTGATCCTGCAGAAGCAGGACCGCGCCCTGCCCTGGCGGGAAGCCCTGGCACTGCGCCTGCACCTCAGGATCTGCCAGGCCTGCCCCCGCTTCGAGAAACAGGTGAGGCTGATGCAGCGGGGCATGGAACAGTGGCGGGCGTACCGGGAGGAGGAGGGCGAGCCGAAAGCGTGAAGCGGTTTTCGGTAGAGCTTCACGTTGCAGCTCACGCTCGATCACGACATCGAACAGGCGCGTCAGGTCCTGAACGGCCTCAGGAGTCAGACGCACCCCACAGCTCATACGTTCAGGCGGTCCGCCGCTTCTTGGCATCCTGCAAGCGCCGCTCGAGGTCTGCCACCACCGACTCGGCATCCCGATCGAGGCCCGCTACGGCAGCCGGAGGTGCTCGACCAAGTGGGAAGCGACCAGCGAGACGCGTCGCAGATGGCGCGACTCGGGGTGCGTCAGCAACCACAGCGGCGACTCGGCCTCATCGAGCGGCTCCGACACCCGCCGCAGCTCGCGACGGGCCTCGGCCAGGAACAAGGGCAGCACGCCGACGCCCAGCCCTGCCGCCACCGCATCCAGCACCGACACAATGCTGCTGACACGCAGCTGCGGCTGCACCCGCGGCAGGTGGCGCCGGCGCCATTGCACGGAAGGATGCTCGGGCAAGGCCTCGTCGACCGCCACCCAGGGCAGGGCCTGCGTGACAACGTCGTCGAGCGTCTTGGCCTTGTTGGCGCGCCGTGGCACATAGAGCGCCACCCGGACCGGGCCGAGCGGTCGCGCGACCAGATGCTGCGGCGGCCGTTTCGTCACACGCAGCGCGATGTCGGCGTCGCGACGCGTCAAGCTCGCCAGCTCATTGCTCGCACTCAACTCGAGCTGCAGCAGGGGATGGACCGGGCTCAGCCCGCGCAAGGCCGGCAGCAGCAGGCCCTGCAGCACGGAATCGGTGGTGCTGATGCGCACCAGACCGCTCACCTCGCCGGGCGCCTGCTGCAGCGCCTCGCGCACCGCTTCGAGCTCGGCCTCGATGCGCTCGCCGTGGCGGGCCAGCAGCGCGCCGAGTTCGGTGGTCCGGTAGCCGGCACGCGAGCGCTCGAAGAGGCGTTGGCCGAGCCGCTTCTCCAGGCGCTGCACGGCCCGGAACACCGTCGACGCATCCACGCCGAGACGCAGGCCAGCCTCGCTCAAGGTGCCGGCCCGGTCCAGCGCGAGCACGACCGCCAGGTCCGGTGCAGCGACCTCGGCAGGCGCCTCCTGAGCTTGCGTTGATGCAATATTCATTTGCCTCAGTGCCTATTTTCATTGCGCTTCTGCAATTCTAGAGTGCGGGCCTTGTCCCAACGAGAAGGCACCGCGGCCATGAACTCACCCACCCTCACCCTCGTCAGCCACGCGCTGTGCCCCTATGTCCAACGCGTCGCCATCGCATTGACCGAGAAGGGCCTGCCCTTCGAGCGCATCACCATCGACCTCGCCGACAAGCCCGCCTGGTTCACCGCGCTCTCGCCCACTGGCAAGGTGCCGCTGCTTCGCGTCGCCCGCCCGGACGGCAGCGAGGCCGTGCTGTTCGAGAGCAGCGTGATCTGCGAGTACATCGAGGAGACCGCGGCGGGTCCGGCCCTGCACCCCACCGACCCGCTGGAGCGCGCGCAGCACCGCGCCTGGATGGAGTACGGCTCGGCCATCCTGGCCGACCTGTGGGGCCTGGAGACCGCCCGGGACCGCACTGCCTACGACCAACGCCGCCAGGCCTTGGCCTGGAAGTTCGCGCGTGTCGAAGCCGCACTAGACAGCGCAGGCCCCTACTTCGCCGGCGACCGCTTCTGCCTCGTGGACGCGGTGTTCGGTCCGGTCTTCCGCTATTTCGACGTCTTCGACACCTTGACCGACACCGGCGTGTTCGACGGCCTAGGCAAGGCCCAGGCGTGGCGTCGGGCGCTCGCCGCACGGCCCAGCGTACGCGATGCGGCGGCGCCCGACTATGCCGGCCGGCTCTTGCGCTTCCTCGAGGAGCACGACGCCTTCCTGCTGACTCGACCAGGGCGCGCCGCCTGAACAGCGTGCCCGCCGGGCACCCCCAAAGGGGGAGGCGGCGGTGCAGGCCGGCGCCTATCTTTCGCACTACCTCACCATGGGGAGTGCAGCATGTTCCTCGACGCTCGTCTTGCGCCCGCATCGGCCTTCGTGCTGCTCGTGTTGTTGCCGGCCTGCGACGGCGGACAGGACACGGACAAGGAGGCGGCGTCGCCTCCGCCCGGCGCCCGATCCCCCCTCTCTGCCAGCGGCCACGGCGCCGCCGCGATCGGCAACCGGTCCGGCGCGACACGGCAGGTGCAGCTCATCGACGGCCGCCTGACCCTGCAGGTTCACGAGCAGCCCTTGAGCACGGTCTTGGCGACGATCGCCACGCAGGCGGGTATCACGATCGAGCTCGCGCCTGACCTCGGTGCCCGGCCGATCACTGCCGACATGCGGGACCTGCCTTTGACGCAGGGGTTGTTGTGGCTGCTGCGCGACTTCGACGTGCTGCTGGCGATGCGGTCCGGTGCGTCGCTGCAGGCCGCCTGGGTCTACCCGCGCGGGCGCGGCCCGCAAGGTCCTGCCGTCGCCGTTGCGGCGGCCGTCCACGCATCCGTCGAGGCGCCCACGCAGCGTTGCGACGCGGGCTCGGCAGCGCCGGGTCTTGCGGACAAGGACGTGACCGCCGATCCGCAGCAACTCGCCCAGGACGTCCTCAGCACCGATCCCCGGGTGCGCCAGCGTGCGCTGGATCGCAGCCTGACGCAGCAGATGCCGCTGCCCCCGGCGGCCTTGCACCGCTTGGCGACCGAGGACCCCGATGCCGGCGTGCGGACCCTGGCGGTGACCGCCTTGACGCACGGCCCGCAAGCCCCGGCCGTCGCAGTGCACGCGGCCTTGCAGCGGGCCCTGCAGGACCAGGACGCGGCGCTGCGCGAACGCGCGAAAGAACTGCTGGAGCAGTTCGAGATGGCAGCCCTGCCCAACGAGGCCACTCCCCAGCCGCAGACACCGGCAGACGCCGACCCGCCCTGAGGCAGGGACCGCACGCGGCCCTGAAGCCGCGCGGCGGCGCTTCGCTCCCACCGATTGCCGAGACCTCCTGGCCGGGCCGGGGATGTCTCGCGTCCGCTCACGACGGCCCACGAGTCATCAAGCAAGGAGATGAAGGTGAAGCATGCATTGTCAGCAGTCTTGTTCGGGTCCTTGAGTTTGGTCGCGACGTCCGCCATGGCGGACGGCTGGCCGGGCAGCGTCGTCGGCAACTGGAACGTGCTCGGCAACCAATCCGCCGGCGTGCTCAGCATCACGTCGCAGGCGGCCGGCGGCCTGTGCCGGCGTATCGTCGGCACCATCTACGGCAATCCCATCGAAGGCTTCTACTGCCCCTTCAGCGGCCGGATCTCGTTCATCCGCAAGAACGGCGCGAACAACGACACCAGCCAGTCCTGGGTCGGCAACGTCTCGCAAGCGGCCGCGGTGCTGAGAATGGGGGGTACCTTTGCCGCAGTCGCGCCCGCCGGCGGCTCGCCGGGCGAGTACAACTTCCAGGCAACGAAGTAGCCGGTCTCGCCTCTGCCGGGGCACCGGCCGCGGGGCGTACCGGGCATGTCCACGGCCGCCCCCCCCGTCGGCCACCTGTCCCCGGCGGACGCGACACGGCCCCCGAAAGCCCTGCGGCCACCGGCCTCCGCCGTGCGCTGGCCGCATCGGCAAAGTGAACACACGAGGCAACAAGTTCATAGCGAAACAAACCTCTGCAGTCGGTAGCTTGGCGCCCGCCACAACATTGCAGAGGAGATACGAGTGAACCGAGCTTCCCTTCGTCGACCGATCGTCAGCCTGGCGGCTCTGCTGCTGGCCGCCTGCGGAGGCGGCGGATCGACATCCGACAACGATGCCGGCGCCGGCGCTGCGCCAGGCAACAGCGGCGCTGACGCCGGCATCGTCGCGACCGACACCGCCGGGGCGCCGAGCGCCGCCGCCGTGGCGGCGACCGACCTGGAGCCGGCCGTCGCTGCCGCGCTGCTGGCCGGGCGCGGCGAGCAGGTGCGCGCCAGCTACGGCAGCCTGCCGGCTCCGGTGGTGGAAGTTCAACGGCACTCCGCGGACGGCCGCTGGGTGTTCGGCGGCGGCTACTTCCCCGTGCCGTCCACGCTGCACGACACCAGCCCGGTCACGGCGCTGTTCATCGCCGAGCGCAGCGAGAGCGGCTGGCAGGTGGCGCTGGAGGACAGCGACCGCTTCAATGAACTGGCCGGCTCGGCACCCGAAGCGGTGATGAGCACGCCCGAGCGCCAGCTGTTCGCACAACGTGCGGAGCGTGCACGGCAACAGCGGGAAACGGCGCAGACCCTGGGTGCGCAGGGCCTTGGCCTGTCGCTGCCCTTCCAGCTGCGCGGCTCGGTGTGGGGCACCTCGGGCGTGCACGGCGACAGCGGCAGCAGCCGGCCCTACAACGCCATCGATTTCTGGGGCGGCGACGGCCGCGTGCTAGCGTCGCGCGCCGGCGTCGCCTACAAGTTCTGCACCGGATCCCGCTGGCCGTACATCAAGGTGGTGCACGACAACGGCTGGACCACCGGCTACTACCACCTGAAAAACCAGCCGGCGATCAGCAACGGCCAAGCGGTGCGTGAAGGTCAGTTCCTCGGCGTCACCGGCGTCGAGCTGCCGTGCGGCGGGTATGCCAGCGGCGACCACCTGCACTGGACCCTCTGGCGCAGCCAGGGCGGCGCCGCCGAAGCGGTGCACAACAAGACCATCGGCGGCTGGACCTGGTTCGAGGGCAGCCAGCCCTACAGCGGTTATGCCGAGCGCAACGGCACGCGCGTGTATGCCAACCAGAGCGGCCTGGTGAACTACGGGCATGACGGCGACAATACGACGGCGCCGTGCTCCGGCACCGGCTGCGTACGCTACACCGGCTCGCTGCAGGGCGCCGGGCAGGCCGCTTTCCACCCCGGCCCGCGCGGCTTCTACTTCGCGGGCGGCACGCTGAGCGCCTGGCTGGAGGGCGCCTCCGGCACCGACTTCGACCTCGTCCTGGGTCGCTACAACCCGCGCACCGGCCAGTGGGACCGCGTGGCCGCCAGCGACGGTCCGACATCGTCCGAAAGCCTGCGCTTCAACGCCGCCCCCGGCCACTACCGCTGGCGCCTCAACGATTACAGCGGCACCGGCAGCTACACGCTCTGGACAAAACGATAGGCCACCACAGCACCGCCGGGCCGCGCCTCATCCCTGCAGCAGGATCTGCCCCAGCCCGAGCAGGTACAGCAGCAGGGCCAGGCCGAGGCCACGCAGCGGGATGCGGAACCAGTAGGCCCAGGCCAGGCCGACGTAGAGCGCGAGCAACACTGCGCCCAGGCCGAGCAGGAAGGGCGATGCGGTCAGCACCTCGGGCCGCTGCAGCGCGAGGTGCGCGTACACCGCTCCGAACAAGATCGCGCCCAGGCTGTGGCTGGCGTTGAAGCCGATCCAGGCCTTCCACACCGTGGTCTCGCCGGTGAGCACCAGCGCGACTTCCTGCATGCGGCGCTTCAACGCGGCATCGCGAGGATCGAAACGCGGCCCCCGGAAGGTGAACAGCAGGTGCAGGCTGCCGAGGCCGAACACGATGGCGGCGCTGGCGAGCAGGAAATATGGGACAGCGGACACGAGGAACTCCCGACAAGGTGCTGTGTGGATGCGGAGCAGCAGCATGCGCCGGCCTCAGCCCAGCGTATTGAACGTTTCCGCCAAGGCGGGTGGCGGCCGCCACGATGTCAGGCATCACCATGCCGGAACGCCCCCCCGCCCCGCCCAGTGCCCGACGCATCGCCCCGCGGGCCTCCCTCGCCGACTGCGTGCGCGCCTACATCACGCGCGACACCACCGGCGTGTCCCCGCTGACCGAGGCGCAGCGGCTCAACCGCTACCCGGCGACCGTGCACGCCACGCTGACCTGGTTCATCGAAGGCGCCGCCGAGAGCGTGGACGCGCCGGGGAACCGGCAGGCGCGGGTGCTCTTCAGCGGTCCGCAAGACCGGCCCTACCTCACCCGCAACCCGGGCCCGGTGCGGGTGTTCATCGCGATGTTCTTCCCGCAAGCGCTGCATGCGCTCACCGGGGTCGACATGTCGCTCCAGGTGAACCGCCATGTGCCGGCGACTGCGGTGCTGGGCGGGCCCTGGCTCGACCTGACCCGACAGGTGCTGGCGGCACCGGACGACACCACCCGCATCGCGCTCGTCGAGGACTTCCTCGAACCGCGCTGGCGGGCGGCCCGCCGGGACGGGCCTGAAGGCCCTGCGACCGACTGGGCCCAGGCGCTGGACGCCTTCGCCGCAGCGGCCGGCTGGCGCAGCAGTGCCCGCACCTTGGAGCGCCGGGTGAAAGTGTGGGCCGGCCAGCCGGTGCGCAGCCTGAGGCGTCTGAGTCGCGTCGAGGAGACGTTTTTCGACCTGCGCAAGGCAGCGTCCGGCGCCCCCGCGAACTGGGCCGACATGGCGGCGCACGCCGGTTATGCCGACCAGCCGCATTTCTGCCGCGAAACCCGTCGCATCACCGGCCACAGCCCCGGGGAGCTGGCGCTGCGGGTGCTGGACGACGAGAGCTACTGGCTCTACCGGGTCTGGTCGGGGGCCAAAGCTCCGGTGGCTTGAGCCTCGCTCCGCCAGGGGCAGCCGTCGCTAAAATTCCATTCACCCCCCCTCGCCCTCCCGCCCCGGCGGCCTGCAGTACCCCGCCCCATGAACCTCTCCCTCCGACAGCTCAAGGCCTTCGTCGGCGTCGCGCAGACCTCGAGCTTCACCAAGACGGCGCAACGGCTGCACATGAGCCAGGCAGCGCTGAGCGCCATCATCCGTGAGCTGGAGACGCAGCTGCGCTGCCGGCTGTTCGATCGCACCACCCGCAGCGTCACCCTCACCGAGGCCGGGCGGGCGTTTCTGCCGACCGCCCTGCAGACGGTGGAAGCGCTGGAAAGCTCGGCCGCCACGCTGGGCGCGCTCGGCCGGGAGGAACAAAGTTCGATCCGCGTCGGCGTGACGCCGACGATCGCGGCGAGCCTGATGCCACTGGTGCTACAGCGCGCGGCCGAGGTCTCGCCGCAGATGCAGGTCGAAGTCACCGACCGGGCGCCCGAGGAACTGCACCGCCTGGTCGAGGAAGGCGATCTGGACGCGGCCTTCGGCGCCTTCTTCCGCGAGGCCTCGGGCATCGACCGCCGGCCCCTCTTCCCGACCCGGCTGATGCGCGCCAGCGCACTCGACGCCCCCGCCGCAGCCGGGGCCGACGGCAACACCGAGGTGAGCTGGGCGTCCTTCCAGGACGCCACCCTGATCTGTCTCTCCGAGGGCAACCCGATCCAGCGGCTGGTCGACCAGACCCTGGCCGCCAGCGAGGTGGTGCCGGCCCGGCGCATCCCGCTGACCCACATCGAAAGCACCATCGCGATGGCCGAGCACGGCTTCGGCGTCGCCGTGGTGCCGTCCTTCTGCGTCCGCACCGCGCAGCGCTTCCAGGTCCGGATGGAGTTGATCCGGCCGGTGGTGGAGTTTTCCTACTACTGCATCACGCGCGCCGGGCGCGGCCCGTCGGCGGCGCTCGACGCGCTGGTCGCCGCCTTCACCGAGGTGGGGGCGGCGACCCTGCAGCAAGAGCTGCCGCCCGGACGCCGCCGAAAGCGCCCGGCGTGACCGCCAGCGCGCGGGCACACCTCCGCTTCACTCGCCCTTGAGAAAGGCCTGCAGCTCGGTGGCGAAACGGACCGGCGCCTCGTGGGTCGGGTAGTGGCCCGCATTGGCGACGATCTCGAGCGTCGCATGGGGGTACCACTGCAGCCAGGTGCGCTGCATCAGCGCCGGCGTCAGGGTCGGGTCGTACTCGCCGACCCACACTTTCACCGGCAGCGGCTGGCCGGCAATGCGCTCGACAAAGCCGCTGCCCGCCGCCCACTCCCGCAGGTAGCCCGCGAACGCCTCGGGTCGAGACCGGGTCCACGACTCCTGCGCGATGCGCGCGCTCCACGCCGCACTCAGCCGGCTTCCGGTGGAGATCTCGATGATCCTGCGGCGGGTCTCCAGATCGCCCACCGCGCGCTCGAACAAGGCCAGGCGCTGCGCGTCCATGCGCGCGCCGCTGGCCGGCACCGGCGCCACCGCCGCCAGGCGCTCGATGCGCTGCGGCGCCTCGGCCAGCAGACGCTGCACCGCCATGCCGCCCATCGAGTGCCCGAGCAGACTGAAGCGCTGCCAGCCCAGGTGGTCGGCCACCGCGAGCACGTCGCCCGCCGCCTCCTCGAAGGTGTAGGCGCCGGCCCGGTCCACCGAGCGGCCGTAGCCGCGGTAGTCGACGAAAGCGACGCAGAACTCGTCGAAGTCCAGCGCCTCGGGCAGGCCGCCCCAGCCGGACGCACTGCCGAACCAGCCGGACAGTGCGATCAGCTTGCGCGGGCCGTGGCCCAGGGTGAGGTAGCCGTTCAACATGCGGGCGTCCTGCCGGGGCTCAGTCGCGCGTGAGCGTGGTGGTCTTCAGCAGCTCGCCCCAGGTGGCGGTCTCGCGCTGCAGCAGCCGGGCGTAGTCCTTGGTCGAGCTGCCCACCGGCTCGAAACCCATGCTGTGGAAGCGCTCGATCAGCGCGGGGTCATGCATGGTCTTGATGACTGAGTCGGCCAGGGTCTTGACCACCGGCGCCGGCGTGCCGGCCGGCACGTTGATGCCCACGAAGTTGACCCAGGAGTAGTTGGGATAGCCCGACTCCGCGACGGTCGGCACATCGGGCAGCAGCTTGGAGCGGTTCTTTCCGAGGTTGGCGAGCACCTTCACCTTGCCCGCCTTGACCAGGGGCGCCGCCACCGCGGCGGTGCCGAACACCATGTCGATCTGGCCGCCCAGGAGGTCGCCGACCGCCGGGCCCTCGCCCTTGTAGGGCACGTGCACCAGCTTCACACCGGTCTCGCGCTGCAGCCATTCGCCGCCCAGGTGGTGGGTGCCGCCCGCGCCGGGCGTGCCGAAGGTCAGGCCCTGGGTGCGGCTCTTGGCCAGCGCGATGAGCTCCTTGAACGTGTTGGCCGGCAAATCCTTGCGGGCCATGATGACGTTCTCCATGTTGTGCACATGGGACACCGGCATCAGGTCCTTGAGGGGATCGTAGGGCACCTTGGGATCGGACAGCGGCGTGATCGTCATCACGCCGGTCACGCAGAAGCACAAGGTGTAGCCGTCCGCCTCGGCCTTGGCGACGTAGTGGGTGCCCAGCGTGCCCGCGCCGCCGGCCCGGTTGTCCACCAGCACCGTCTGGCCCAGCGTCTTGGTGAGCTCGGTGGCGACGATGCGCGCGGCCGCGTCCATCGCGCCGCCGGGAGCGTAGGGCACCACCAGCTTGACCGGCTTGTTCGGGTAGGCCTGGGCCAAGGCGGCGGGGCTGACGGCGCCGAGGGTTGCCAGTGCGGCGAGGGCCACGGTCACGCGGCGGGTGAGGGTCGTTTTCATGCTCTAGTCTCCATGCGGTCCGCGGTAGCGGACCTTTGCTTGCGGGTCTGGCAGGCCGTCGGGTCCACGGCCGCACTTCGAGGGTCAGGCCGCCACGTGTTCGCGGCCGGTCACGGCGTCGTGGCCGTAGATCCAGTCCACCGGCAACGGCGGCGGGGCCGGCACGCGCTGGTTGTTGAGGAACTGCTGGCGCGCCTGCAGCTGCACCTTGCTGGCGCGCGGCTGGCGCTCGCGTTCATAGGCTGCCAGCGCGGCGCCGGGGTCGGCGCGGCCCTGGTCCAGATGGCGTGCGACGGCATAGCCGTCTTCGAGCGAGATCGCGGCGCCCTGCGCCAGCGTCGGCATCATCGGGTGGGCGGCGTCTCCCAGCAGCGCAATGCGGCCCTGGACCCAGTGCGGCAGCGGGTCGCGGTCGTGGATGCCCCACTTCGACGTTTCCTTGGCCTTGGCGAGGACCGCCAGCATGCCGTCGTTCCAGCCGGCATAGGCATCGAGCAGTTCGCCGACGTCGCTGCCGACGGCCCAGGACTCCTCGGCCCAGTCGCGTGAGACGCGGCCCGCGAAGATGTTCAGCAGCTGCCCGCCGCGCAGCGGGTAGAACAGCACGTGGCCGGTGGGCCCGATCCAGCCGGTGTATTCACTGCCGCTCAGCGGCACCTTCAATCGGGGCGCCACCGAAAGGAAGTCGTCCATCGGGATGATGACGCGCCAGCAGATCTGGTCGGTGAAGCGCGCGGCGCCGCTGCCGAACAGGGTGCCGCGCACGACCGAGTGGATGCCGTCGGCGCCGAGCACCACGTCGGCCTCGATCTGCCGGCCGTCGGCGAAACGCGCGACCGCGCCCTCTGCGGTGTTTTCGACGCCGATGCAGATCCTGCCGGTGCTCAACGCCGACTCCGGCAGCAGGCCCAGCAGCAGCTTGTGCAGGTCGGCCCGGTGCGCCATCAGGTAGCGTGCGCCGTAGAGCTTGGACATCTGGTGCATGAAGGGCTCGCGATAACGCTCGCTGCCGTCGTTCCAGTCGAGCGAGACGCGCTCGGTCGGCTCGGCGGCCACGGCCATGAAGGCGTCTTCCAGGCCCAGGGCCCGGATCACCTTGACCGCATTGGGCCCGACCTGCAGGCCGGCCCCCACCTCGCCCAGCTGCGCGGCACGCTCGCACACCACCACCTCGTGGCCGCGCTGGCGCAGTGCCGCGGCGGCGGCGAGCCCGCCGATGCCCGCTCCGATGACCACCACGCGCAGGGCGCGGTTCTGGTTCCGCTTCAACATCCTGTCTCCTTGTCTTCAGGCTGATCTCAGCTCGGTCCTTCCCGGGGGGTGGACGGCCTGTCGAGGTGTATTGCAAGGGATGAACGAGGTCCGCGTAAAGCGCAAATTTCAGATGGATTGACAACCAGAGTTGATCAATACGGTGAGCTCGTGAAGGGGTGCACGATTGACAGCGCAGCGCTATCAAATGATCAGATATTCGTGATTCACCTCCGGCCGGGCTTCATGTCGAATGCGTTCCCGGGTCGACCCATGAGCTGCGCGGTCGTCCCGGAACACCCAAGCAGGAGCGTGAACTTGAAAACGAAGGTGTTGATTGCCGGTGCCGGCATCGGTGGACTGACCGCGGCGCTGGCGCTGCTGAAAGAAGGTTTCGACGTCGAAGTCGTCGAGCAGGCCCGCGAACTGAAGGAGGTGGGCGCCGGGCTGCAGCTCAGCGCCAACGGCGTGCGGGCGCTCTACCGGCTGGGCCTGGAGGAGGCGCTGAGCGCCGTGGCGAGCCAGCCCCGCGGCAAGGAGATCCGCCTCTGGAACACTGGCCAGGCC
This sequence comes from Aquabacterium sp. A7-Y, assembly GCF_026153205.1. Classification (GTDB taxonomy): domain Bacteria; phylum Pseudomonadota; class Gammaproteobacteria; order Burkholderiales; family Burkholderiaceae_C; genus Caldimonas. The sequence continues at coordinate 189,620 of NZ_JAPFBW010000012.1, forward strand.
TGGAAGCTGTTCGACCTGGGCGCCGAGTCTCTGCAGCAGTACGGCTACCCCTACCTGACGCTCTACCGGGCCGATCTGCACCGCGTGCTGGTCGAGGCGGTACGCAAGGAAAAGCCCGACGCGATCCGCCTCGGCACGCGCGTCGTCGACGTGCGCTACCAGGACAGCGGGGTCGCCTTGTATCTGGACGACGGCGGCACGCTGTGCGGCGACGTGCTGGTCGGCGCGGACGGCGTGCACTCGGTGGTGCGCGCCCAGCTGATCGCCACCGACCGGCCCAGCTTCTCCGGCTGCGTCGCCTGGCGCGGCGTGATTCCCGCGGCCGAGCTGCCGGCCCGGCTGCGCGAGCCGGTCGGCGTGAACTGGGTCGGCCCCGGCGCGCACGTGATCCACTATCCGCTGCGCAACGGCGAGCTGGTCAACTTCGTCGGCATCGTCGAGCGCGACGACTGGCAGGTCGAGTCCTGGACCGAGCCCGGCTCGGTGGAAGAATGCCAACGCGACTTCGCCGGCTGGCACGAGGACGTGCAGACGCTGATCCGCAGCGTCAAGACGCCCTTCAAGTGGGCCCTGATGGTGCGCGAGCCCATCCCCAACTGGACGGTGGGCCGCGTCACCTTGCTGGGCGACGCCGCCCACCCCACCCTGCCCTTCCTGGCCCAGGGCGCGGTGATGGCGATCGAGGACGCCTACGTGCTGGCGCGCTGCCTCGCCAGGCACCCGGACCGCGCGGCCGAGGCCCTGCAGCTGTACCAGCAGGCGCGGCTGGACCGCACCGCACGCATCGTGCGCGGCTCGACGGACAACGCCAGGCGTTTCCACAACCCGGCGCTGGCGCATGCCGAAGGTGCGGCCGAGTATGTCAGCCGCGAGTGGAGCGAGCCGCGGGTGCGGGAGCGCTACGGTTGGCTGTTCGAGTACAACGTGGACGCGGTGGTGGCCTGAGCGAGAAGCTCGCGCTGGACGACGACCACAGCAGCAGCGAGGTTCGGCATGGGTCGCGGGCCTGTTGCTCGATCTCGAAGATCCAGACTCGACGCCGCGCTCACACCGCTAGCCAGCCGCGAAAGCCTCTCGCCGCATAGTACGACTGCGCACCGTTGTGGTAGACGAACACCGTGCCATAGCGCCGGTCGCAGAAGAGCGCCCCTCCCTGTGAGCGAACGTCGAGTGGTGTCTGTATCCAGCTGGAAGTCCTGGTATCGAACTCACCCAGCTTCTGCAGCGCTCGGTATTGCTCTTCCGTCAACAGATCGATGCCCATCTCCGCAGCCATTTCGACGGCGCTGCCACGTGGCTTGTGCTCCTTGCGTGATTCCAGCGCTGCGCCGTCGTAGCAGACACTTCGTCGTCCCGACGGGCTCTCCGCGGCGCAATCGAAAAACGTCAAGAGCCCGGTCTCCTGGTCTCGATCAACCACGTCGGGTTCACCGCCGCTTGCCTCCATCGCATGAAGCGAGCTCAGCGCAGGAGGGTTGCTTTCGAGCCTGGCCTCCACTTCGCCCCACGTGATGCCCTTGTGTCGGTGCATGTTGGTTTCGAAGCGAGCCTTCAGTGCGCGAAGCAAGGCGCTGCGTTCCTGTGCTTTCATGGCTGTTTGGTAAAAGTCAAGGCTTTGCAGTTTGCCACCGCCAGGGCAGCAGTTTGTCGATCCGACGGTTCGGATTCGTCGACGGCCGGGTGAGCACGTCCTTGCGACAGGCCCGCGGAGCGGGCCCGTTCATCGTCGCGAAGCAGTTCATGAAGGACTTGCGCCCGGCTGGTGTGCGGGCAGTGATGTCGGGCGCGGCGGTGCTCACGATCACGCCACCTGGGGCGTGTGCGAAGACCTTTGAACAGGGGGCCCGGTGACCGGGTTGAAGGGAGGTGCGCGTGAACCATGGCGGGGTCCAGCGGCGACATTGATCCACTGGACCGCTCCGATGGTCGGAGCCGGGGGCCCATGCACCGCCATCCCTTCCTAGAATCGGCCGCGCTGTCCGTGAAGGATCGCTGCCTTGCGGCAGGCGCAGTCCCTCGCCCGGGGCAGTTTCATGAAAGTGCAGCCTCTCAAGGGAGATAGAGCGATGCAGACGCCCCCTCTGCCCACCGTCGGCCGGGACCGTCCGAGCCTTGCCACGACGCCTGTGCAGCTTCGGGCGATGCTGGGTGCTTTGACGCTCGCAGTGTCCGCCTGTGGCGGAGGCGGCGACGACGGCCGGCCAGCCCCTGCTTCCCCGGTCGACGCGCCCGCGCCCGAACGTCCGGCCGTGACGCGCCCCGGCCCCGACAACACCGGCGTGCCGGCCGGCACACGGCTGGTCGCCAGCGGGCCGCTCGAACTCACCACACCCGACCAGGTGATCGACGGCCTCGACGTCGTCGGCTGCGTCACCGTCAAGGCGCCGCGCGTCACCATCCGCCGCACGCGCATCCGTTGCGACGCCTACTACCCCGTCGAGGTGATGGACGGCGCCAGCCTGACGATCGAGGACTCGGAGATCGACGGCAGCCCGTCCGGCGGCATCGCCACCTCGGGCATCGCCTTCCGCAACTATGTCGCGCGGCGCGTCAACATCCACGGCACCGCCGACGGCATCAAGGCCGACGGCAACGTCGTGCTGGAAGACTCCTGGATCCACGACCTCTACCTGGGTCCGGACGACCACGCCGACGGCGTCCAGTCGACCGGTAGCGGTGCCGACGTCACGATTCGACGCAACTTCATCGACATCGTCGACCACGGCAAGGGGCACGGCGGCCAACCCAACAGCGTCTTCCAGATCGGCACCGAGTGGGGCTCCAACTCCAACTGGACGATCGACAGCAACTGGCTCTATGGCGGCGGCTGGGTGGTCCATGCCGACGCCGGCGCCGACGGTGATGGCAATCGGGTCGTCAACAACCGCTTCGGCCGCGGCGTCGCCGAGGGAAACGGCGACACCTACCCGGGCTACGGACCGCTGGCGCTGTACGGCCGCTGGACCACCTCCGGCAACGTCTGGGACGACAGCGGCGCTCCGGTCGAGCCGTAGTCGCCCAAAGCACGGCCGATCCTGCGTGGCGGTGAGCAGATTGAATGCACCCTGCTCTCTCCGTAGTTCAAGGGGAGGAATGCGAGGGGAAGGAACCTTCTCGTATCACTTTCGTATCACTCACGGAAACCCGGCGCCACAGCGCCCAGCCTTGAAGAGTTCACCACCGGCGCGCGAAAGAGCCATCAGAGCCGGCCGCTATCGCGAACCGGCTTTCGCGTCCAGCATGTCGATGACCTCTGCATAGGCTGCATTCTGCGATTTCGCCTGCCGAGCGCGCGCCAGATCGGCCGGAGTCCTACCCTGCGCGTCCTTTACATCCGGCCTTGCACCGTGCTCAAGCAGCAATCGAACAGCGAGCGGATTCGGCTCCGAAGCCATCACGTGCAGGGCCGTCCACTTGGCCGGCACACGCTGATCCGCTGCATTGACGTCGACGCCTGCGTCGATGAAGTGCTTCAGTAGCCGTCGCCCGTTCTCCTCCGTGGTCTGATCCACGGTGAAGAGCGCGCCAGCTACGGTGTTGAGATGAGCCACCTCTTCCCGCGTCGGGTGAAACCGGTAGAGCCCCTGCCTGCACGTCCAAGCAATTGGCGCCCGCTCGACCTCAGAGCACGCCTGCAGCATGAGAATGTCCGCGGTTCGGAGCCCTTGGACGATGTACCCGACGCCACCCACGAGCACCACCAACGCAGCCGCCCCGGCCCACTTCAGCAAAGAGCGCGTCCCCACCGTCATACCCAGAATTGCGTTTCAAGGGACGCGCCGGCCAAGTGAAAAGGCGTCATCCGAGGGGCCGAGACGTTCATCACTACGCCTTCGGCCACTGACCGGTAGTTGCGGGCGATGGCGACCCGGACCGCCTCAGCAACGCGGGGGTTCTCCAGATCTTTCGCTGTGGCGTGCTTCCACCAGTGGCGAAGGTAGCGCTTCGCCAGCTTCTTGCCCATGGAGGCGAGCCCTTTGAAACCGCTCCGGGGGTTCATGACCGTCTCGAAGAGACTCTGGACGTAGCCAAGAGCGTAAGTCGAATCGATCGCGGCAATCAGGATGGATTGCGCGAATCGTCGGGTCTCGTTGGTGACCGTCATCTCAGCGATCGACGGCTTCAACTGGGGCCAGAAGAAGGCGAGGATCTGCCTCGTTTCAACTTCATCGAAGAGCAGGTCGCCTTCCGAGATGTCCGGCGGCGACACGATCACAGCTTGTCCCATTGTTTTCCTCCCTCGACACGTATCCGTCCGGCGAGCAGGCCGGACGGCTGAGAAGTTTCGCCCGGCCGCAGCGGGCGACGTATCAGGCCGTAAAGGCGAAGACAACGGAGACAACGGGCCCAGGCCTCAAATCTTAAGTACCTGGCGCAGCTGCCATGTTGCTCCCTTTTGAAGCGGGGCAGTCTCCGAAATGGAATCGACTGCTTGGGGGTGAAACTGTGGGCAGCAAACGCCGGTGGGCCTGCGCAGCAAGCCGCGCTCAAACCGATGCCCAGGAGATATTTCATGGCATTCGCTCCGATGTAGAGGTTCACAGGAATATGAAAACGCAGTCTCGAAGTGAGTGCTCGCCTCATGACAATGTCCATGCGGCCCCGAGAGCCTGCAAGCTGTCAAACCTGCAGGACAGGAGTTGACGGCTCTTTTTGCACGTTGTTGATTGCTACCGCCGATTCAACAATGGTGTTTCCGAATTTCTAAAATGGCCACGGACCTATCTAGTAAGTCTCTCGCGCGGGAAGTTCGAATGTACGGGAGCAATCTTTCCCCCTGTCGTTAGGTACTTCAGGCGCGCCACGATCCGCCGGTTCAGCTCCGCCAGTTCGGCTTGTCGGTGTCGATCCTCATGCCGCGCAGCGTGTCAGCGCCCGGCCTGCGGCTGCCAGAGATGCGGCAGCAGCTCCTCGATGCGATGGAACGGGTGCAGGGGCAGCCGCTGCAGCACATTCTTCAGGTAGACCCACGGTTCGTGGCCGTGCAGCCGCGCCGACTGCACCAGGCTCATCAAGACGGCCGCACGGTGGCCCGCCAGCTCGCTGCCGGCGAACAGCCATGCCATGCGCCCCATCGCGCTCGGCCGACAGAATTGGCTGTTCGCCGGCAGCTTGCGCGCGGGCAAGCCGGCTGCCGCCGTCATGAGCCTCATCCACTCGGCCAAGCTCAACCGGCTCGATCCCTACGCTTACGTCCGGGATGTGCTCGAGCGCCTACCTACACAGCCGGCCAGCCGGATAGCAGAGCTGTTGCCGCATCGCTGGGCGCCCTGATCGCTCACGCTGACGATTCCCTCGACGACTTGGCTACAACTACTTGGAACCGTCTTCTGTGCCGTACCACCGGGGAAGATCCTCGGCTCCGAGCCATCCCGGCATGGACTCGTAGACCCGCATCACCGCTTCCCACGCGTCCTGAGCTTGGTCGTATCGAATGCTCAAGGTGGCTCTGTGGTTCATCGAGTCATTCTTGCCCATGCTGAACTCCTTGGCGTGTTGACCGGATGCTTACCCCTCAAGAAGTCGAAGGCGATGTGGTTCCGGCGACTGCCATGAGCGCGCTTCTTGCAGGCCTCTTGGGCGACTGGCACAGCGGAAGGGGGGAGGTCATGCTCACGCCAGCGTCTGGATGCGCGTGAGCATCACGCGCTGGTATGAGCGAGCGCCACGCCGGCGCAGCCCTCCAACGCGACGGCACTCCCATGGCTACTTCAGCCTGGGAGCCAGTCGCCCGGTGGTGATGCTCCTCACCACCATGCCGACAAGTTGCTCTGCGGGCATCTCAAGCGCGTCAGCGATGAGAAGCACGGTCTGCAAGCTGGGCATCGCCTGAGCCCGCTCGATCCGACCGATGAAGTTGAGGTGCAACCCCGTGCGCGCCGCGATGTCGCGTTGGGTGAGACCGCGCCGCTCGCGCTCGGCGCGAACGACGGCGCCAAATGCTTCGTTGCAGTCCATGAATGCCAGGCCATCAAACTGCCGGCAATTCTGCGGTTGCTTCATCGGCCGCATCTCCCCTATAGTGTTCTACACTGTAGTGTTCACGCAACTGGAGGCACTGCATGGATGCAGCTGAGACCGACGTTTCCCTCCCCGACCGCCCGAGCGCGACGGGCTTGTGTGACGATGAGCTTGCGCAGGTCCTGCAGGTTCTCGACGGTTGGACGCAACCGCGGCTTACCTGGCAGCTGCTCGCTATGACCTTGAGTGCCCAGACTGGAAGGCGCTCTCCTGTGAAGCTGTTGATGCGGAATACACGTGTCTTCCTTGCCTACGCAGTGAAGCTGTCGATGCTGGAGCAGTCGGCGCGGACCCGTTGTAAGAGCGAGGAGACGGTGCTGACGCTCGCCAAGGAACGTATCGTCCGACAGGATGCGCTGATCGCTCGGCTTGTGCTCGAAAACATGCAGCTCGCAGAACAGGTGCGTCAGCTTCAGGGGTGAACGGGCCCCAGCGGCTCGGGACGAGCGCCCTGAAAGGCGCCATCCGGTGCTGAGGACGGACCGATGTAGCGGTATGATCGCGGTCGCGAATCCGGCCCGCCCTCTCCGTAGTTCAATGGATAGAACGAGCGCCTCCTAAGCGCTAGATACAGGTTCGATTCCTGTCGGAGGGACCAGTCCTTGCTGGACACCTGGCATCGTCCCCTTGCAAGGACAGGCCATGAGCCCAACCGCCCCGCTCCCCCAGCCCCGCCCCAACCGCCTCGCCGAACTGCGCGCCCGACGGTCCGCCGTCGGGGCCCGCCGTGCCTACCACTGCCGCTGCGGCCGCCCGATCTTTTTCCGCAACAGCCTCTGCCTGGGCTGTCAGACGCCCCTTGGCTACGAACCGCAGCTCGCCGAGGTCGTGCCGCTGGAGCCCGCCGAACCGGCCGGCCTCTGGCGTGTGGTCGGCGAACACGCCGCCTCGGCACCCGCCGGCCTTTACCGGCGTTGCGGCAACTTCGAGTCGCCGGCCGGCTGCAACTGGCTGCTGCCCGCCGATGGCCCGGGGGCAGAGCCGGCACAGACGCTGTGCATCGCCTGCCGGCTCAACCGGACCATTCCCGATCTCAGCGTGCCGGAGAACGGCCCCTTGTGGGCGAGCATCGAGCTCGCCAAGCGCCGGCTGGTGTCCTCGCTGCTGGCGCTGGGCCTGCCGGTACGCTCGCGGCTCAGTGAGGATCCCGATCGGGGCCTGGCCTTCGACTTCCTGAAAGCCCTCCCCGGCGCCCCGGTGACGACCGGTCATGCCGCGGGCATCATCACCCTCAACCTGGACGAAGCCGACGACGCCAAGCGCGAGCGCATGCGGCTGCAGATGCACGAGCCCTACCGGACCCTGCTGGGCCACCTGCGGCACGAGGTCGGCCACTACTACTGGGACCGGCTGGTCGCCGGCACCCCTTGGCACGAGCCCTTCCGCTCACTGTTCGGCGACGAGCGCGAGGACTACCAGGCGGCCCTGGACCGGCACTATCGCCAGGGCGCGGCGGGGGACTGGCCGCTGCGCCATGTGAGCGCCTACGCGAGCATGCACCCGTGGGAGGACTGGGCCGAGACCTGGGCCCACTACCTGCACATGGTCGACACGCTCGACACCTCGCTCAGCCTGGGCCTGACTTCCGACCTGCTGGAGATCGAATGGGAGCCCTTCGGTCCGGAAGCGCTCTATCGCAGCGAGGAGCCCGGGGCCGTGGAGTTCCTGTCCTTCGTCAATGGGTGGATAGAGCTGACCGGCGTGCTCAACGAGCTGACGCGCAGCATGGGGGAACGCGACTTCTATCCCTTCGTGCTGTCCGCGGTGGCCGTGCGCAAGCTGCACTTCGTGCATCTGGTGGTCGCGCAGGCGCCGCAGAGAGCCGCCCGCTGAGCGGCTGCGACGACGGAAAAAAAGGCCGGCGAAGCGCCGGCCTTTTTTATCGGGTCTTGGCACCGCCCCGCGGCGGCACCGTGCTCAGGCGGTGGCGGTCTCGCTCAGGCATTGAGCGACAGCGGCAGCCACATCGGCCTTCTTCGGCTCACGGAAGCAATAGGCAGCATCGGCCTTC
>NZ_JAPFBW010000013.1 GCF_026153205.1 Aquabacterium sp. A7-Y
CGAATGCAGACGGTCCACAGCCTTCCCCTTTGTTGCGGTTTCCGAAACGATTCATTGTAGCCAGGCCCGTTTTTCCGCCAAGGGTTAACACCTAAAGTTCATCCCATCGATGAGCACAAACGACCAACGGTTGCGACTCAGCGAGGGGCCGGGGGCTGATCCTGCCGACCCGGACCTAACCCGCTTGTGAATGGAGCTGAACATGAACGCCAAGAAGACCCTGATCGTTGCCGCGATGACCGCTTTTGCTGCCGCCGGCGCCTTTGCCGGTGAAGCGAACGACTTCGACCAGACCTGGACCCGCGAAGCGCAGTCGCTGAAGACCCGCGCCGAAGTGAAGGCCGAGCTGGCCCAGGCCCGCGCCCAAGGTGAACAACTGGCCGTGTTCAGCGGCGAAGCCACCGTGCTGCCCGCGCAGGCTGCTACCGCCACCGCCCGCACCCGCGAGGACGTGAAGCAGGAAACCGCCAGCTTCCTGCGCACCCAGCCCAGCGCTGCCCCGATCAACGTCGGCGGCTGAGCTTGAAGGGCGGGCCCAAGCGGCCCGCTGCTGGTGACGACGAAGGAAAAGCCCGCTCCGGCGGGCTTTTTTCATGGCTGCGCCGCGGCGCCCGGCAGGTGGAAGCAGGGCTCAGCCGAGCGCCAACTCGAAGCCGGCCTCGCCCAGCGTGCGGCCGTTCACCAGCACCTCGATGCGGTGCGGCCCGGGGTAGAGCTTGCGGGTCGTGCGCGGCGAGAAGTCCCGTGTGAAGGTGAAGGCCTCAGAGTGGCCCGGTCGCAGCTCGCGCACCTCTCCCTTGAAAACCTTGCGGCGTTGCCCGCCGCGCGCGGCCGCGTAGTGCACCGCGTAATCGACGCAGGCGCGCGTCGTGCCGGGGCAAAGCAGTTGGAAGCTGAAGCCCAGCCGCTCGCCCACGGCGAGCCGCTTGCGGTCGAGGGTCAGCCCTTCGAGGACCACGTCGGGTGCGGGCGCAAAACCCAGCAGGGCCAGCGCCTCGGGGTGCCCCTGCTTGACGAGCGTGCGCAGCCCGCGCTCGACGCTGCGCCGCGCGTGCAGGCTGCCCGCCTCCAGCCAGCCCGCAGCGGTGCGGACGGCCAGCGCGGCGTCCAGCCGGCTGAGGTCGTTGAGGTGGTTGGCCGCTGAACGGCGCACCACCTCGTGCGGGTCCGCCGCGAGGGGGTCGATCAGGGGCACCGTCAGCGCGGGCTCGGCCATCAGGTGGGAGACCCGCCGCGCCCAGGGCAGCAGTGGACGCGAGCCTTCGCTGGCGAGCCGGCGCACATGCCAGTCGGGATGTCGGGACCAGGCCTGCATGCGCCGCAGGGTGCCGACCGGGTCCTGCTCCAGGAAAGGCCGGATCGCGAACTCGCCGCTGAATCGGCAGGTCATGCGCTCCAGCGCATCCAGCGAGGCCTGCGGATCGCCGAGACCGGCCTCGGCGACGAACTGCAGGTGGGACGCATGGCGGAAGACCGCGATGCCCTCGCTCTCGCCGCTGTCCTGCGGCGCCGGCCCCATGGCCCGGTGCAGCACCTGCAGCGCCTCGGGGTAGGACGGCGGCAGGAAATCCACCATCGTGCGGGCCACCCGGCCGACGCGCTCCATCAGGCTGAGCGACTCGAAACCGTCGAGGCAGGCCGCAAGGAAGCCCGCTCGATCGAAGGCGGGGTGAGCCGACAGCAGGCCGTCGGCAATCCCTTCGACGGTGGCGGCATTGAAGCCGTCCTTCAGCAGGGGAGCGGGCGCGGGGGCAGGGGCGGGAGACGGGCTCATGCAGACAAAACAAGGCAGCGCGATCGCCCGAGGCTAACGCAAAGCCCCTGACAAACGCTGTCAGCAGACCGGCTTCAAGCGCACGGCCGCTGGTGCACACTGCGCGCCATGACGTCCCGATCCACGCCCCGCCTCTACGCTCCCTTGCCGCTGGCCGCGGCCACGACCCTGGCACTGCCGCCCGGCCCGGCCCGCCATGTCCAGGTGCTGCGTCTGCAGCCCGGCGACACCCTCACCCTGTTCAACGGCGAAGGCGGCGAATGGCGCGCACGGGTGACCCGCATGGGCCGCAGCGAGGTGGAGGTCGAGGTGCTGGAACCCCTGGCCGTCGAGCGCGAGCTGCCGCTGGAGGTCACGGTGGCGGTCGGCATGCCGGCCAACGAACGCATGGACTGGCTGGTCGAGAAGGCGACCGAGCTGGGGGTGGCCGTGATCCAGCCTTTGGTCTGCGAACGCTCGGTGCTGCGGCTCTCCGGTGAACGGGCCGACAAGAAGGTGGCGCACTGGCAGGGCGTGGCCATCGCGGCCAGCGAGCAGAGCGGGCGCACGCGGGTGCCGCGGGTCGAGCCGGTCCGGTCGCTGCGCGACTGGTGCGCCGGCTTGACCGACGGGCCGGGCCTGCGGGCGGTGCTGAGCCTGCAGGACGCGGTGCCGCTGGCTTCGCTGGGCCGGCCGGCCGGTTCCGCGCTGTTCCTGAGCGGCCCCGAGGGCGGCCTGGCCCCCGCCGAGGAGCAGGCGGCCCGGGACCGTGGCTTGCAGCCGGTCACGCTGGGCCCGCGTGTGCTACGCGCGGAGACGGCACCGTTGGCGGCCCTGGTATGCGTCGGCCTGTCCGTGGGGATTTCCTGACGGCGGGCTCCCGCTTGATCACTTCATGTGCGATCATTCTGCATATCAAATCCACTTTTGATGCACTGGAGGAATATGAAGACCTTCAAATCCTGGCTGGCGCTGGCCGGCCTCGGTCTGGCCCTGGTGGCGCCTTCGGCAGGCGCCGCCGATCTGCTGGATGAAGTGAAGCAGCGCGGCAGCCTGCGTATCGCCCTGGAAGGCAGCTACCCGCCCTTCAACTACCGCGACGAACAGGGTCGCCTGACCGGCTTCGACGTCGAGATCGCGGAGGCCATCGCCACCAAGCTGGGTGTCAAGCCGCAGTTCACGACCACCGAGTGGAGCGGCATCCTGGCCGGCCTGCAGGCCGGCAAGTACGACGTCATCGTCAACCAGGTCGCCGCCACCGAGGCGCGCCGCAAGACCTTCGATTTCAGCGAGCCTTATGTGCTGTCCAGCCCGCAGCTGATCGTGCGCAACAATGAGACGCGCAAGATCCAGGGCCCGGCCGACCTCAAGGGCAAGAAGATCGGCGTCGGCCAGGGCAGCAACTACGCCGACCTGGCCCGCTCCATCGAGGGCGCCGAGGTCAAGGTGTATCCCGGCGCGCCGGAGTACCTGCAGGACCTCGCCACCGGGCGCATCGATGTGGCGCTCAATGACAGCCTGCTGATCCCCTACCTGGCGCAGAAGACCCGGCTCCCGGTGAAGGCCGGTGCGCCGCTGGGGGCCGTCGAGAGCAACGCGATCCCCTTCCGCAAGGGCAGCCCCGCGTTCAAGCAGGCGATCGACAAGGCCTTGGCGGACCTGAAGGCCGACGGCAGTTTCGCGAAGATCTCGACCAAGTGGTTCGGCCGCGACGTCAGCAAGCCGCCCGTCGCGCCCTGATGCGGCTGCGCCCGATCTGATCCGCAGCGTGCCGCCCCTGCCCGGGCGGCACCGGGTGCAGATCCCAACAAGACCCCACCATGGACCTGCTTGCGCTGTTCGAACTGGCCGCCCCGGTGATGTTGCGCGCCACCGGCTACACACTCATCTTCGCGGTTTCGGCGATGGTGCTGGGCTTGGCACTCGGCGCGCTGGTGGCGCTGGTGCGCGTGCTGGAGCTGCCGCTGCTGCGCCAGGCGGCGACGGTCTATGTCAGCGCGATGCGCGGCACGCCGCTGCTGGTGCAGGTGTTTATCGTCTACTACGGGCTGCCGAGCGTCGGCATCGAGTTTTCGCCGCTGACGGCGGGCATCCTGGCGCTGACACTCAACGTCGCGGCCTACCTCTCCGAAAGCCTGCGCGGCGCCGTGACGGGTGTCGGCCGCGGGCAGTGGATGGCCGGCACCAGCCTCGGGCTGACCCACCTGCAGACCCTGCGCCACATCGTCGCGCCGCAGGCCTTGCGCATGGCCGTGCCCAGCCTGAGCAACAGCCTGATCAGCCTGATCAAGGACACCTCGCTGGTCTCGGTGATCGCGGTCACCGAACTGATGCTGGCGACCAAGGAGCTGATCTCGACCACCTTCCAGCCCTTTCCGCTCTACCTCGCCGCGGCCGGCGTCTATTGGCTGCTGAGCCTGTGTTTCGAGCAGGTGCAGCGGCGCCTGGAGAAGCGGCTGGCGTTCCCGCACTGAGGGCAGCGGCGGTGCCGCAGCAAGGACACGACAGGCGCCGCACAATAGAACGCATGAACGCCCCTCGACACGTCCTGACGATCCAGTCGCACGTGGCCTACGGCCATGTCGGCAACGCCGCCGCGGTGTTCCCGCTGCAGCGGCTCGGCCTCAGCCCGGTGGCGATCCACACGGTGCAGTTCTCCAACCACACGGGATACGGCGAGTTCAAAGGCCAGGTCTTCAGCGCACTCCATGTGCTGGAGGTGCTCGACGGCCTGCGTGCCCGCGGCGTGCTGGCGCGCTGCGATGCGGTACTGTCCGGCTACCTGGGCGACGCGGCGATCGGCGAGGCCATTCTGCAGGCGGTGGCAGAGGTCAAGGCGGCGCGCGGCGAGGTGCTCTACTGCTGCGATCCGGTGATGGGCGACGTGGGCCGCGGGCTGTTCGTGCGGCCGGGCATCCCGGAATTCCACCGTGACCGCGCGGTGCCCCAGGCCGACCTGATCACCCCCAACCAGTTCGAGTTCGAACAGCTGATCGGTCGCCCGGTGGTCTCGCGCGACGACGCGGTGACCGCCGCCCGCTCTCTCGGCCCGAAGGCCGTGGTGATCACTTCGCTGCGCACGCCCGACGTGCGGCCCGATACGCTGGAGACCCTGGCCGTCACACGCGAGCAGGCCTGGACCGTCAGCACGCCCTTCGTGCCGCTGACACCGCTGCCCAACGGCATGGGCGACGTGTTCTCGGCCCTGCTGCTCGGCCGGCTGCTGTGCGGCGACGCGCTGCCCGAGGCCCTCTCGCATGCGGTGTCGGTGTTGTACGCGCTGGTGCTGCGCACCCCGGGCGGCTCGCGCGACCTGCCGCTGGTGGCGGAGCAGGCCCAGCTGATCGAGCCGCAGCAGCGTTTCGAGGCGGTGGCCTTCCAGGTGCTCTCGGCGTTGTCCGGCCCCGGCTCGCCGACCGGTCCACTGACCGGCTCGCTGCTCTGACGCTGCCCGAGCCCGTCAGGGCTGCGCTGCCACCACCGCCGCGACCGCCGCGGTGAGCCGCTTGGCATACGGCACGTGCAGGAACTCGTTGGGCCCGTGCGCATTGCTCTTGGGGCCTAGCACGCCGCACACCATCATCTGCGCCTGCGCGAAACTCTCCTGCAGCAGATTCATCAGCGGAATGGTGCCTCCCTGGCCGATGTAGCCGAGCGGCGCGCCGTAGAAGGTGCGCGAGGCGCCCTCCAGCGCCTGCTGCAGCCAGGGTGCCAGGCCGGGCGCATTCCAGCCGGTGGCGCCGTGCTCGGCCTCGAAGGTGACTTTGGCCTGATAGGGCGGGTCCAGCTCCAGCAGGCGCTTGAGCTCCTGCGTCGCCGCGACCGCGTCCACCGGCGGCGGCAGGCGCAGCGAGAGCTTGAAGGCGCTGTAGGGCCGCAGCACATTGCCAGCGTCTTGGAGCGCCGGAAAACCTTCGGTCCCGGTGACGCTGAGGGTGGGGTGCCAGGTGCGGCGCAGCAGCGCCTCGGCGGGATCGGTGGTGGTCGGCAGCACCGACTGCCCCTCGGCGCCGCAGGCCCAGGGATAGGACTTCCACACCTTGTCGCCGAGGATGGCCGCCGCGGCATGTGCCTGCTCGATGCGCTCGGCCGGGATCTCGCAATGGAAGCTGGCGGGCAGCAGGCGGCCGCTCTTGGCGTCCTCCAGGCGATCCAGCACCTGGCGCAGGACCCGGAAGCTCGACGGCACCAGGCCGCTGGCGTCACCCGAGTGCACCCCTTCGGTCAGCACCTCGACCTTCAGCACACCGCTGGCCATGCCGCGCAGCGAGGTGGTGAGCCAGAGCTGGTCGTAGTTGCCGGCGCCGGAATCAAGGCAGACCACCAGCCCCACGTCGCCCAGACGGTCCTGCAGCACCTCGATGTACGCCGGCAGGTCGTAGGAGCCGCTTTCCTCGCAGGTCTCGATCAGGCCCACCACGCGGGGACGGCCGACGCCCTGACGATCGAGCGCCAGCAGCGCGGTGACCGCGGCATAGATCGCGTACCCGTCGTCCGCGCCGCCGCGGCCGTAGAGCTTGCCGTCCTCGTACTTGGGCGTCCAGGGTCCGAGGTCGCTGCGCCAGCCGCTGAACTCGGGCTGCTTGTCGAGGTGACCGTACATCAGCGCGGTCTTGCCGCTGCCGGCACCGGTGGCCGGCACCTCGAAAAAGATCACTGGCGTGCGACCCGGCAGGCGCACCACCTCCAGCTTGAAACCGGCGAGGCGCTTGCCCTCGGCCCAGGCCGCGGCGTTGCGGACCACGCTGTCGATGTGGCCGTTGCGCGCCCAGTCAGGGTCGAAACCGGGTGACTTGGCGGGAATGCGGATGTACTCGGTGAGCGCCGGGACGATCTCGCGGTCCCAGGTCTCGTCGATGAAGGTCTGCAAGGCCGCGGCGTCCGGCTGCGGCGTGGAGGCAAAGCGGTCCGGGGCGTTCATGCGGGGACTCCTGACGATGGTTGGGCGTGGAGCCAGTGTAGGCTGGCCGCCAGACCCTGCATCAGCGGGGGAATCGCGTGTCCAGCCAGGACTCGACCGCCTCGAAGACAGCCGCCTGGTCGGGCTCGTTGAGCAATTCGTGGAACATCTCGGGGAAACACCGGGCCTGCACCTGCGCGGCCGGCGCACGCCGCGCAAAAGCCTCGCTGCCCGCAGGCCGCACCAGACGGTCGCAGCCCGCCCACAGCAGCAGCGTCGGCACACGCCAGCCGGCCGCCCGCTGCAGCACGTAGGCGCCCCCGTCGACGATAAAACGCACCAGCCGCGCCGTGACCCGGTCGTGCACCAGCGGGTCGGCCCGGTAGGCGGCCACCACGGCGGCGTCGCGTGAGACGCCGGTGGGATCGAGGCCGTTGCCCATCGGGAGGTTGCGTGCCAGCACATGCGCGACGGTCAACAGCGCCCGCGTGAAGACCGACAGTCCACTGTCCAGGGCCGGTGAGCTGAGGACGAGCCCGTCCACCGGGCGCAGCCCCTCGGCCACAAAACGCGCCGTGACGAGGCCGCCCATGCTGTGGCCCAGCAGCACCCAGGGCCCGCCGTGCTCGGCGCGCAGGGCGTCGAGCACGCACGCCAGGTCGGTGAGCAGGTCGTCGGGACGCGCCAGCCGGCCGCGCCCGCCTTCGGACTGGCCGTGGCCCCGGTGATCGTAGGCAAACACACGCAGACCCGCGTCGCGAAGGCGGCGGCCCACATGCTCGTAGCGGCCGCTGTGCTCGCCCAGGCCGTGCACGATCAGCAGGTTGGCACGCGTCGTCCCCTCGGGCTCCGGCCAGCGCCGCAGCGCCAGGCGGGTACCGTCGCAGGCCGCGAGGCCCGACAGCGTCAAAGTGGATGGAGCGCTGTCGACCTTGGGCGCGGAGGCAGCGGCAGGAGAGGGGGCAAAAACGGCACTCATGGTCGGCGCAGTGTACGCAGCGGCTTCGTTTCGCGCCATCGGGTCAGCCTGGGGGCCGCCAGCCCAGGCCCAGACGGGTGCCATCCGGCACGGCGCCCAGGCGCGGCCGGTATTCGCAGCCCACCCAGCCGGGATAACCGAGCGAGTCGATCAGCTCGAACAGGTAAGCGTAGTTCAATTCCCCGACGTCGGGCTCGTGACGCTCGGGAACCCCGGCGATCTGCAGGTGGGCGACCCGGCCACCGGGCAGGTAATGCCGCAGCTTGGTCGCGAGGTCGCCCTCGACGATCTGGCAGTGGTAGAGGTCCATCTGGACCGCCAGGTGCGGCGAACCGACCTGCGCCAGGACCTGGTGGGCCTGGTCCTGGCGCGTGAGCAGATAGCCGGGCATGTCGCGCGGGTTGATGGGCTCGATGCTCAGCCGCCGACCACAGGCGCCCGCCTGGGCGGCCGCCCAGGCGAGGTTGTCGACATAGGTGTCGTGCAGCTCGGCGGATTCGACGCCGGCCGGCACCCGGCCGGCCATCACATGGATGAGCGGGCAGGACAGCGCCTCGGCACATTCCAGCGCCTGGACGATGCCCCGGCGGAACTCGTCTTGCCGGCCCGGCAGGCAGGCCAGGCCGCGCTCGCCGCGCGTCCAATCGCCGGGCGGCGCGTTGAACAGCACCTGCTGCAGCCCCGCATCGCGGCGTCGCGCAGCGGTCTCGGCAAGATCGTGTTCGTAGGGAAACAGGAACTCCACTCCTTTGAAGCCATCGCGCGCGGCCGCGGCAAAACGATCCAGGAAGGGCAGCTCGGTGTAGAGCAGAGACAGGTTGGCAGCAAAGCGCGGCATCGGTGAAGAAGGGAAAGCAAAGAGGAAAGGAATGCGAACGGCGGATAGGAATGGCAATCCTGGTCCGGTGCGAAGGCCCCGGCAGGCCGCTACGGCAGGGTTCCGAGAGACAGCGAAAAAGGCGGGAAAACAGCCCCCGGAGCCAGCTCCGAGGGTTGGCACGGCGATTGCTGCTGTGTTCTCAGTGGTTTATGGCGCCCCGGACGTATACCGGCCCGCTCCTCCCTCTCCGACCCTCCCTCACCTAGCTTGGGCGGTCCGGGTTCGGGGCGCCTTTTGTCTGCGGACCTCCTCGGCTCGGTGAGCCGAGGGGCAGTCCTTGCGGCAATACGGGCAAAACTTGCCGCCCGGATTGTCCCGCGCCGGCTTTTTCCCGCTCAAAGCCCCGGTTCCCGGCCCTGGATGTGACTCCTGCGGCTGGCGTTCCTGCTTGCGCTGTCCTTTCGTTCATCTTCGCGGCCTGGGCCCCGGTGTGTCAAGCCTTAACCCGACCCAGGCATCGTGGCCGCGACCGACACCTTCCAGGCCCCTTCCAGCGCCTCGGTCCGGAACGACACTGGCAAGAACTGCTGTATCACGCGGAAATTTGTACGGGAATGCTCGGTGATTTCGCTGCTCGTGTAGTGGCCCTCGCCGGCCAGCGCGACCAGCAGAGCGAGCTGGTCGCACAGGTGCGGACCGACCGCGGCCGTGCTGTCCCGATAGGGGCGCATCTCGGCCAGCAGGCGCTGCGCGACCTCCTCGGCCGAACGGCCACGCTCGCCGAACTCGGTGAAAACTTCGGTGACATGCTCGAACCCCAGCGTGGCCATCAAGACATTACCCGGGCCCTCGTTCTGGCGCATGGCCGGCGTGCGAAGCTGCTCGCCGCTCCAGGACAACACGCGACCCAGCACCTCGAGCTCGCGCTGCGCCACGCTGCGCGGCACGCCGGCCACCAGGCTTTCGGCATAGGCTTCGCGCAACTCGCCCCGCTCGCTCAGGTGCAAAGGCCGCAGCCCGCCGGATTGCGGGACGACGTGGGCCGTGACCTCGCCGCCACCGGCCGGGTAGAAGCCGTGGCGACGCAGCGACAGCTCCACCTCGCCGCCCATGCGCCGCAGCAGCGGCAGCCAGGCGCGCTCGAGGAAGTGGAAAGGCGGCGCCATCGGGTTGTGGGTGCCGCCGGAAAGCTCGATGCGGCTCGGGGCGTCCGCGAACAGCAGGGGCGGCAGCACCGTCTGCAGCACCAGCGTGCAGCTGCCGGCACTCGAAATGGCGAACCGGTAGTCGCCTGCCTTCACCGGGCCCGGTGTGAAGGCGAGCTGCTGCGAACCGAGCTCCGCGCCCTCCACCTCGGCGCCGCTGATCGCGGCGGCCGCCTGTACGCACACCAGGTGCTGCCGCATCAGGCCAGGCTTGGCGCGGCGGGCGCGGATGTTCTCGATGCGCAGCGGACGGCCCGTCAGCATCGACAAAGCCAGCGAGGTGCGCAGGATCTGGCCGCCCCCCTCGCCTTGCGAGCCGTCCAGGCTCACGGCCTTGATGTTGTTCTTGTCGCCCATGCTCATCCCTTCACGCACACCACCTGCTTGAGCGTGTGCACCACGTCCACCAGGTCGCGCTGTGCCTCCATCACCGCATCGATGTCCTTGTAGGCCATCGGGATCTCGTCGATCACGTCCTTGTCCTTGCGGCACTCGACGCCTTCGGTGGCGGCACGCTGGTCGGCCAGCGTGAAGCGGCGCTTGGCCTCGCCACGGCTCATCGTGCGGCCGGCTCCGTGCGAGCAGCTTTCGAAGCTCTCCGGGTTGCCCTTGCCGCGCACGATGTAGCTGCGCGCGCCCATGCTGCCCGGGATGATGCCCAGCTCGCCCTTCTTGGCGCTCACGGCACCCTTGCGGGTCACGTACACGTCCGCGCCAAAGTGGCGCTCCTTCTGCACATAGTTGTGGTGGCAGTTCACCGCCTCGATGTGGCTCTGGAAGTTCTTGCGGATCACGGTCTTGGCGGCCTCGATCACGCGGCGCATCATCACCTCGCGGTTGAGCTGCGCGAACTTCTGCGCCCAGCCGACGGCCCGCACGTAGTCACCGAAGTAGCGCGAGCCTTCCTCGAAGTAGGCCAGGTCGCGGTCGGGCAGGTTGGCCTCGTGGCGCATCGCGTCCTGCTTGGCCAGCTCGATGAACATGGTGCCGATCGCGTTGCCGACGCCGCGCGAGCCCGAGTGCAGCATGAACCACACGAAACCCTCCTCGTCCAGGCAGACCTCGATGAAGTGGTTGCCGGTACCCAGGGTGCCGAGGTGGTTGCGATGGTTGGTCTTCTCCAGCTTCGGGTAGTCGCGGCACAGCTCGGTGAACTCGGGCTCCAGTTGCGCCCAGGCGGTGTCCACCGCGCCGGGCACCTTGTGCCACGCGCCGGGATCACGCGCGCCCGGCGAGCGTCCGTGCGGCACCGCGCGCTCGATCGCCGAACGCAGCGGACCGAGGTTGTCGGGCAGGTCCGAGGCCGCGAGGGTGGTCTTGGCCGCGATCATGCCGCAGCCGATGTCCACACCCACCGCGGCCGGGATGATGGCCTTGAGGGTCGGGATCACCGAGCCCACCGTCGCGCCGATGCCCAGGTGCACGTCCGGCATGGCCGCGATGTGCTTGAACACGACCGGCAGGCGCGCGGCATTGGCGAGCTGGCGCTTGGCATCGTCCTCGACCGGGACGCCGTGCGTCCACATCTTCACCGGCACGCCACCGGGCACTTCTTCGATGTTGTAGTTCTGTTCGTTCATGGCTCACTCCTTATTCCTGCAGCTGTGGAGCTGCTGCGAGAAGAATTGCACGGGCCATGCCAGGCGTCGCCGACGCCCTCACAACACGTCGCAAGACGTTGATCCTAAAGGACTTTTTTCTCGATCTCCGGCAAAGTCCTGGCGTCCTGTCCTGCCTGCTTCCTCAAGAGAACTAGAATCAAAGCGAGCCAACTAGCCCACAGGATCATGAAGAAGAAGGTCGTCCTCGGCTTCCTCGGCACCCAGCTGGACGGCGGCAACGGCGCCGGGCGCTGGGAGAAATGGCGCCCCACGGTCTCGCTGGTGCAGCACGCGGACTTCGTGGTCGACCGGCTGGAGCTCCTGTACACGCCGCGACACGAGGAACTGGCGCACAGCCTCACGGCCGACATCATGAGCGTCTCGCCCGAGACGAAGGTGCGCCCGGTCCGGCTCGACCTCGACGACCCGTGGGACTTCGGCGAGGTCTACGGCGCCTTGTTCGACTGGGCGCGCGGCTATGCCTTCCAACCCGAGCGGGAGGAGTACTGGGCCCACATCACCACCGGCACCCATGTCGCGCAGATCTGCCTGTTCCTGCTGGTGGAGGCGCGCTACATCCCCGGCGTGCTGCTGCAGAGCGCACCGCCGAAGCGCCAGCATGCGGGTGACCCGGGCAGCTACACCCTGATCGACCTCGACTTGTCACGCTACGACGCGCTGGCACAGCGTTTCGAGCGCGAGCAGCGCGACGCGGTGAGCTTCCTGAAATCCGGCATCGCCACGCGCAACCCGCACTTCAATGCCCTGGTGGAGGAGATCGAGCGGGTGGCGGTGCGCTCGCGCGCGCCCCTGCTGCTCACGGGGCCGACCGGCGCCGGCAAGTCGCTGCTGGCGCGCCGCATGTACGAGCTGAAGAAGGCACGCCACCAGGTCCGCGGGCCCTTTGTCGAGGTCAATTGCGCCACCCTGCGCGGCGACGGCGCGGCCTCCGCCCTGTTCGGCCACCGGCGCGGCGCCTTCACGGGCGCCGCGGCCGACCGCGCCGGCCTGTTGCGCAGCGCCGACCAGGGGGTGCTGTTCCTGGACGAGATCGGCGAGCTGGGGCTGGACGAGCAGGCCATGCTGCTGAAGGCGATCGAGGAAAAGCGCTTCTACCCGGTGGGCGCCGATCGCGAAGTGGAGAGCGACTTCCAGCTGGTGGCGGGCACCAACTGCGACCTGCGCGAAGCAGTGGCGGCGGGCCGCTTCCGCGACGATCTGTTCGCCCGCATCAACCTCTGGAGCTACCAGCTGCCCGGACTGGCCCAGCGCACCGAGGACATCGAACCCAACCTGGACTTCCTGCTCGAGCAGGCGGCGCGCGACCTGGGCCGCCTGGTGCGCTTCAGCGCCGAGGCCAAGGCGCGCTACCTGGCTTTCGCACAGTCGCGCGAGGCGGTGTGGCGCGGCAACTTCCGCGACCTGGCAGCCTCCGTGACCCGCCTGGCGACCCTGGCGGACAGCGGGCGCATCGCCGTCGCGCTGGTGGAGGCGGAAATCGCCCGGCTGAGCTGGCTGTGGCAACGCGAGGACGGTCACAGCGAGAGCATGGCGCCGGCCGCCGCGGAGGAAGTGCTGGACGGACTGCTCGATGCCGCCGCACTGCAGCAGATGGACCTGTTCGACCGCCTGCAGCTGGCCCAGGTGGTGGCGGTATGCCGCAGCTCGCGCAGCCTGTCGGACGCGGGGCGGCGGCTCTTCAACGTCAGCCGCGGGCAGCGCCGGGTGGTCAACGATGCCGACCGCTTGCGGAAATACCTGGCGCGCTGGGGGCTGGGCTGGGATAGTCTGTAGGCAGGCGCTCGACCTGCGGAGGGGAGGCGTCGACAGCGGCCGCGGTAGGCCGCGGCAGCGGTTTCGGGGCACGCTTCCTCGATTCCTACACGCGGGCTCGCGGCCTCCGACAGACACTTCGCCTCCGTCCGGTGACGCTCACAGCGCCCCGGCCGCGCTTTGGTGGCCACTCTGGATGCGGAGGTCTGTCATGTCTTGCCGACTGCCTTCTCCTCAGGCTGCTCGCCGCGCTGAGCCCTGCCCGCGTTCTCCGCAGCCGCTGTCGCCCCGACCGCGATGCCGTGCGCCCTGCACCGTTTTGCTGGCAGCGGTCCTGCTGGCCAGCGGCGCGGCGGCCGACGACACCCCGGCGGAAGGCGAAGCGCTGGCCCTGGCGGCCCCGCTGCCGAGCGGCGATCGGGCCGCCGAAGCCGCCGCGGCGGCTTTGCCGCCCGGGCCGCTGAAGGAGCCCGAAACCGCAGCCACGGCGGGCACAGCAAGCGCACCGAGCGCTGCACTGCAGAGCGCACTTTCCGCAACGCCGGGCCGCATCGGCCCCCTGGCTGCCTACCGCGCCGCGCCGATGGGCGGCGTGCCGCCGGCGCCCGGCTTGACGGCGGGCGGCGAGGGCACCGCTGTCGCTCCGGCCTGGCAGCCGCCGCCGGGTTACTGGGGCGCCCATGCCAACCAGTGGGAGCGCGCCCGCGAGCAGTTCGAGTGGGCCCCGTCGCCGAGCGCCCGCTGGGGCATTGCCCGCGGCGGGCTGCGGCTGAGGTTCGACGACCACTCCAGCCTGTCGCTGCGCATCCGCCGCAACGGCGTGGGCGCCTACTGGCGCGCGAGATTCTGAAGTGCTAGCGGGGTGTCCCGCAGAGACGTGGCACAACTGGGTGCCAAAGAGGACCGGCTGCGAAGTTCTGCCGAAAACGGTCGCAGGCTAGGCGCGGCGCGGAATCGGGCGGGGCCGCCCGATGAGCACCGCAACGACGCATGCGGCCGTTTCTCGGCAGGACTTCTGCCCCGTCTCTGCGGGACACCCCACTAGCCGCGCGTGAACTTGAACACCGCGACGCTGGCCAGCAGGTTGGGCCGCAGCCGCACCGGCCGGCCCTGGCGGATGCCGAAGCTGTCCAGCACCTGCAAGCCGTTCTTGCGCGCCAGCACCTCGAAGTCGGCATACGTGCCGACACGGATGTTGGGCGTGTTGTACCACTCGTACGGCAGCGCCTTGGTCACCGGCATGCGGCCCGACATCACCCGCAGGCGGTTGGGCCAGTGGGCGAAGTTGGGAAAGCTGACGATGCCGATGCGCCCGACCCGCGCGGTCTCGCGCAGCATGGACTCGGTGTTGCGCAGATGCTGCAGGGTGTCGAGCTGCAGCACCACGTCGAAGCTCTGGTCCTCGAAGATCGCCAGCCCCTCTTCGAGGTTGAGCTGGATCACGTTGACGCCGCGCTCGGTACAGGCCAGCACGTTGGCGTCGTCGATCTCGATGCCGTAGCCGCTGCACTGCCGGTGGTCGCGCAGGTGCGCCAGCAGCTCGCCGCGACCGCAGCCGAGGTCGAGCACGCGGGAGCCCGGCGGCACCAGACTCGCGATCAGCTCCAGGTCCTTCCTTTCGCTCATACCCCGACCTCCTTCGCGATGCGGTCGAAATACGCCCGCAGCACGCCGTGGTAGCGCGGGTCGTCGAGCAGGAAGGCATCGTGGCCGTGCGGCGCCTCGATCTCGGCGTAGCTGACGTCGCGCCGGTTGTCGAGCAGGGCCTTGACGATTTCGCGCGAGCGCGCCGGCGAGAAGCGCCAATCGGTCGTGAAGCTGACCAGCAGGAATTTTGCGGTCGCTGCCGCCATCGCGCGGGCCAGGTCGCCGCCGTGCTCGCGGGCCGGGTCGAAATAGTCCAGCGCGCGGGTGATCAACAGGTAGGTGTTGGCGTCGAAGTACTCGCTGAACTTGTCGCCCTGGTAGCGCAAGTAGCTCTCGATCTGGAACTCGATGTCCTGGGTGCTGTAGCCGAGCTCGCCGGCGCGCAGCTCGCGGCCGAACTTCTGCTCCATCACATCGTCGCTGAGGTAGGTGATGTGGCCGATCATGCGAGCCACCCGCAGCCCGCGCCGCGGCAGCACGCCGTGCGCGCCGTAGTGGCCGCCATGGAAGTCCGGATCGGTCACGATGGCGCGCCGCGCCACCTCGTTGAAGGCGATGTTCTGGGCCGACAGGTTGGGCGCGGTGGCCACCGCGATGCAGTGGCGCAAGCGGTCGGGGAACTGCAGCGACCAGCTCAGCGCCTGCATGCCGCCCAGGCTGCCGCCCAGCACGGCCGCCAGGTGGGTGATGCCCAGCCGGTCCAGCAGGCGCGCCTGGGCCTGCACCCAGTCCTCCACCGTCACGACCGGGAAGTCGGCGCCGTAGGCGCGGCCGGTCGCCGGGTTGGTGTGGGTGGGCCCGGTGGAGCCGAAGCAGGAGCCCGGGTTGTTGATGCCGATGACAAAAAACCGCTCGGTGTCCAGCGGCTTGCCGGGGCCCACCAGGTTGTCCCACCAGCCCTCGCTCTTGGGCCGGCCCTCATACGTGCCGGCCACGTGGTGCGAGGCGTTGAGCGCGTGGCAGACCAGCACCGCGTTGCTCTTGTCGGCATTGAGCCGGCCGTAGGTTTCGTAGACCAGTTCGTAGTCGCGCAGCTGCGCGCCGCTGCGCAAGGACAGCGGCTGGTCGAAGGACATGGTCGAAGGGGTGACGTGACCGATGGAACCCATATCACCAAACAACAGAAAACCCGGCGTCACGCTAGAGGTGAGACCGGGTTTCGACCGCCCCCTTTAGCTGTATTTATTAGGCGCCCGCAAGCCGGAACAAATCGGCGCCGGGAGCCAGTATAGCGGGGAGACGCGGGAACGTCAGGCGGCCTGGCCGCCGTCGTCGCCGCCGCCATGGCATTTCTTGTACTTCTTGCCGCTGCCGCAGGGGCAGGGGTCGTTGCGGCCCGGCTCGGGCTGCTTGCGCACCTGCTTGACGGGACGCAAGGACGCCCGCTCGCGCCAGAAGTCGCGCAGATCGTAAACCGCCCACAAGGCGTCGGCCAGGCGCTCGTCGCGGCTCATCTCGCGTTGCTCCGGGGCCAGCTCGTCCTCGTCACTGGCCAGCACCTCGAAGGTCTGCAGGCAGCCGTCGACGAACTCGTTGCCCGGGTCATCCGCCGCCAGCAGCCACTCGTCCTCGAAGGCGTCCACCGCCTGCAGGAAGCCGCTGGCCCAGACGGCACCGAGCGCCGGCACCTCGCCGAAGGCGGCGCGTTCTTCCACGGGCGTGTGCTCGATGACGGCCTCCCAGTCGGTCAGCAGCGGCTGCAGGGCCCGGTCATCGTCGAGGCGCTGCACCGGGGCGTCGATCGCCTGCAGCACGCCCTGCCAGCGGCGCTCGATCAGCGCCAGAACCTCGGCGGCCTGGGCTGCGTCGGCGAAGGGCAGGGGTTCGCCGAGCGCCTGCAGGGCCTGGTCCAGCGGCAGCTGCCGGGGGCCGCAAGCCAGCGCGGCCAGGAAACCGTCGAGTTGTTCCAGGTCGGGCACCATCTCGCTGCGCTCGCTGAGCTCGGTCAGCAGGGCATCAAGTTGGTCCAGGTCGTCATCGGTCAGGGCGGTCGGGGCGTTTTTCATCACAACTTCCAGCGGGGAATTCCGGATTGTCGCAGCCGCCGGCCGTCGCCACGGCAAGCTCCGCCTTTGCCCCGGGCGGCCGCCCGGCACGACAGCGACGCGCTGGCAAGGGGCGGCCATGCCCCCATCCGTGGGGATGCGTCCCATAATGGCCTGAACTACGATGCCGCGACTTCTGGAAAAAGCCGCTGATGTGCCGCCCGTGTTGACCGTCTACCTCGTCGAGGACGACCCCCTGCTCGCCCGGCACGTGCTGGATGCCTTGGCTCGCGCCGATGGCATTCACTGCGTCGGCCACGCCGACCGGCTGGCCCAGGCGAGGGCCGAGCTGCCGAGGTGCCGGCCGCAGGTGCTGCTGTCCGACCTCGGTCTGCCCGACGGCGACGGCACCGAGCTGATCCGCGAGCTGGACAGCTCGCCGCCCTCCTGGCATCCGCACATCCTCGTTTACTCGGTGTTCGGCGATGAAAGCCGAGTGATCCACGCGATCGAGGCCGGCGCCGACGGCTATTTCCTCAAGGGCTGCTCCGACCCGGAGCTGATCCACGCCGTCCAGGGCGCCTCGCACGGCGAGTCGCCGATCTCCCCCGCGATCGCCCGCTACCTGCTCAAGCGCTTCGCGTCCGCCGACGCCGGGCGCGTGCTGACCACCCAGGAGCAGGCGGTGCTCAAGCTGGTCGCGCAGGGTTATGTCGCCGAGGAGGTGGCCGAGCGCCTGGGCTTGAGCCCCCACGTGGTCGCCACCCATGTGCGCGGCATCTACGCCAAGCTGCAGACGATGCACCGCGTGCCGGTGACGTCCCTGTCCGACTGATGGCGGCTCGCGGCTGGCTGCAGCGCCGCGTCCTGGCCCTGCCGGTCGGGCTGTGCCTGCTGGCGTTGCTGGCCCTGCTGCAACCGGCCGCCGCTGCCGAGGCGGTACGGGTGCAACGGGCCTGGATCACCGACCACAGCGCCGGCGCCGCCGCACCCGAGCGCGAAGTGCGCCTGCCCGATGCCTGGGAGCACACTGCGCCGGCTCGCAACGGCCGCGTCAGCTATCGCCTGGACCTGCCCGACGCGGCGCTGCAGGTCGAGCGCCCGGCCCTGTTCGCGCGGCGCATCGGCAACGTCTTCCGCATCCGCCTGAACGGTCACTCGGTGGTGGAAGTCGGCAGCGAGCAGCGGCCGCTGTCCAATTACAGCCAGGAACCGCAGTTCGTGCGCCTGCCGAAGGCGCTGGTCCGGCCCGCGGGCAATGTGCTGGTGATCGAGGTCATCGGCGAGCCGCGCCGCGAAGCCGGCCTGTCCAGCCTCTGGGTCGGCCACGAGCGCGAGCTGGAGCGGCTCTACGAGCACGCGCTGGACGTGCAGGTGCGGGGTGGCTGGTTCCTGATCAGCGCCAGCGGCACGATGGGTGTGCTGGGCCTGCTGGTGGCCTGGCGCACCCGGCAGTCGATGTACAGCTGGTTCGCCGCCGCCAACCTGGTGTGGGCCTGGCGCATCGGCGCGCTCAACCTGCACCACCCCGGTCCCTGGTCGTGGCTGCTGCACCTGTGTTTCGAACTCTCCTACAGCGTGTTCGTCGCCACCATCGCGATGTTCCTGCTGGCCATGGTGCAGCGCGACCACCTGGTGGGCCGGCGCCTGCTGGGCGCCTACATGGCCGGGGCAGTGCTGCTGTCCGTCGTCAACGCGGCAGCCAACCTGCCGGTGCTGCGCACCCTGCACCTGCTGCTGACCCTGGCCGTGACGACCGGCATGGCCCTCTACCTGGCGCACTACACGGTGCGCGAACGCTCGCGCACCGGCGCGCTGCTGTGCCTCAGCGCGCTCGGGGGCGTGGGCTTCGGCGCGCGCGACTGGATCGTGTTCCGCCTGCAGCACGACTACGAGGCCTATACCTGGGCCCGCTATGCGATCGTGCTGCTGCTGTTCGTGATGGGCTGGCGGCTGGTAGAGGACTACGCCCGCACGCTGCTGCGCCTGCGCGACCTCAACCGGAACCTGCAGGACACGCTGGACAACAAGCAGCGCGAACTGGAGGCCTTGTTCGACGACCGCCGCGACGTCGAACGGCAACAGGCCGCGGGCGCCGAACGCGACCGCATCCTGCGCGAGATGCACGACGGCCTGGGTGGCCGGCTGGTGGGCGCGATCACGCTCGCGCAGCAGCTCGGGACGCCGCCGGGCACCACCACGGCACCCGCACTGCTGCAGGAACTGCGCCTCGCGCTGGACGACTGCCTGGTCGAGCTGCGCCTGTCGCTGGACTCGCTGGAAGCCGAGCAGCGCACGCTGGGCGAGGCCCTGGCCGAGATGCGTTTCCGGGTCGAGCCCTCGTTGCGCGCCGCCGGCATCCGGCTGGTGTGGAGTGTCGACGACGCGGCGATGGACACCGAGCTGTGCCCCGGCGAAACCCTGCAGGTGCTGCGTATCGTGCGCGAGGCCTTCACCAACATCATCAAGCACGCCCAGGCGAGCGTGGTGCGGCTGAGCCTGGAGCAGCGCGACGGGCAGCTCAGCTTGAGCGTGCTCGACAACGGCCTGCTGCAGCGCTCCACCCCCGGGGCGCGCCAGCCCATCGCGATGCCCAGCGGCAAGCGCGGCCTCAGCAACATGAAAAAGCGCGCCGACAGCCTGGGCGCGCGCATCGACATCGGCCCGCACCCCGAGGGCTGGTGCGTGCGGCTGCAACTGCCGAAGCGAGCGCAGGCGATGCCCGGCTCCTGAAACGGGCGCGCCGCACGAGCGCGGCGCGAACCGGGCCGCAGCGCGTCAGGCCGTCGGCGGCACGGTGTCGATGAAACTCTGGCGCTGCGAGAGCTTGTCGTGCAGGCGGGCCAGGTTGGGGTAGTCGCGCCGCCAGTCGATGTTCGGAAAGCGGAAGTCGAGATAGCCGAGCGCACAGCCGACCGCGACGTCGGCCAGTGTGAAGTGGATGCCGGCGCACCAATTGCGGTCGCCGAGGCCCTGGCTCATGGCCTTGACGCTGGCATGCACCTTGTGCATCTGCCAGTCGACCCAGGCGGCGCTGCGCTGCAGCTCGGTGCGGCCGCGCCAGGTCTGCTCCAGGCGGGCCAGGATGCTGGCGTCGAGCAGGCCGTCGGCCAGTGCCTCCCAGGTGCGCACCTCGACGCGCTCGCGGCCGGTGGCCGGGATCATGCGGCCAACCGGGGACAGGGTGTCGAGGTATTCGACGATGACACGCGAATCGAACACCGCCTCGCCGCCCTCCATCACCAGACAGGGCACCTTGCCGAGCGGGTTGGAGTCGCGGATGGCGCTGCCCGCGGACCAGACGTCCTCGAGTTCGAGCTTGTAATCGAGCTTCTTTTCAGCCATCACAATGCGCACCTTGCGCACGTAAGGGCTGGTCAGCGATCCAATCAGTTTCATGATGTGACGCGATGGTGTGTCGCCGATTCTAGGGTCTGTCCCCGCAAAGAGGGGTGTCCGAGACACCACACACAGGCCCTCCGGGGCAGTAGGCGGTGATACAGTGTTTGCAAAAAACAGGCCTTCGGAGAGTGGCCGCCGCAACATGAATACAACATCCCTGCTTGACCCGGCGAGGCCGGTAGAGTCGCCCGCCCCGAGCGGGCTGAGCCGCCCGGCACCCGCCTGGAGCAGCGGAGTGGTCGACAGCGGCGGCATCACCGGCATGGTGAGCTCGATCGATGCGGACCCGCCTCGCAACAGCGTCTTCTCGCGGCTGCTGCATCCGCGCCAGGCGCACCACATCCCGGTCGAGTTCACCGCCAGCGGCAGCGAGTACTTCCGCATCTGGATCGTCAACCTGCTGTTGACCTTCGTCACGCTCGGCTTCTACTACCCCTGGGCCAAGGTGCGCAAGCTGCGCTACTTCTATGCCAACACGCAGATCGCGGGCCAGGGCCTGGATTTCCACGGCCAGCCGCGCAAGATGCTGCGCGGCACCATGCTGGCCGGCGTGCTGTGGGCGCTCTATTCCCAAGCCATGGAGCTGTCGGCGCTGAGCGCGCTGGTGGCCGCGGTGCTGGTCAGCGCGCTGCTGCCGGCGCTGGTGCGCGCGGCGCTGCAGTTCCGCCTCGCCCACACCAGCTGGCGCGGCCTGCGTTTCGCCTTCGCCGGCAACAGCCGCAAGGCCTATGCGGCGATGCTGGCCCCGCTGGTGCTCGGGCTGGTCAGCCTTGCGCTGCTCAGCCACGACCAGGATGTGCAGGCCTCGCAGCTGCTGGGGCTGGACATCGACCAGCAATGGATCAACATCGCCGCCCTGGTCGTGTTCGCCGCGCTGCTGCTGGTGGCTCCCTATTTCTTCTGGCGCCTCAAGAAATACCAGCACGACCACTTCCGCCTGGCCCAGCTGCAGACCGAGTTGCGCCTCGGTGCAGGTCCGGTCTATGGGGTGTTCCTGCGCAGCTTCGGGCTGATGGCGCTGCTGCCGCTGCTGCTCGGCGGCATCGCGCTGCTGGCCTATCCGGGCGCGGGCAAAGACCCGGGCGGCTGGCTGCGGCTGACCATGATGCTTGCCGGAATCGCCTTTCTGGGCGGCATGCTCTATTTCTATGTGGTGGTCTCGCCCTACTTCCAGACACGCATGCAGAACCTCCTCTGGACCAAAACCGGCAACCGCTATCTGCGCCTGCGCAGCGAGCTGCAGTTCAGGCGCTACCTGCTGCTGCAGCTCAAGAACTACCTGCTGGTGACGATCACGCTGGGCCTCTACTGGCCCTGGGCCGCAGTGGCCACCCGGCGCCTGCGGCTGGAAGCCGTCACGCTGGTCTCCCGCATCGATATCGACGAGCTCTACATGGCCCTGCGGCCCCCCAGCGGTGATGCCGCCGCCGACATGGGCGACGAGCTGATGGGCTTCGAGCTCGGCATCTGAAGACGTCGCCTCACATGCCCCAGATGAACAGCGTCTGCGCCATCGCCCTTGACTACTACGACGGCCATTCCGCGCGCGCCTACCGCATCACCGCGCGGCTCAGCGGCGACACCCTGTACCTGCAAGGTGCGGGCGTCGCGCGCTCGGTGCCGGTGCGCGAAGTGCAATGGCCCGAGCGCAGCCGCCACGGCAGGCGGGTGGCCCATCTGCCCGACGGCTCCTCGCTGCACAGCAGCGACGCCGCCGCCTGGGACGCCTGGGCCGAGGCGGGCGGACAGCGCGAAAGCCTGGTCTCACGCACGCAGCGCAGCTGGGCCTGGGTGTTCGGCTGCCTGGTGCTGCTGGCGCTGCTGACGGCCGGTGTCTACCAGTGGGGCCTGCCCTGGGTCGCGCGCGGCGTCGTGCAGCTGGTGCCTGCCAGCGTCGACGCCTCGCTGGGCGAGTCGGCCTACGCCTCGATCCGCTCGGCCCTGCTCGCGCCCAGCGAGCTGCCTGCGACCCAGCAGGCACAGCTGCAGGAAGCCTTCCGCCGCGCGGTGGTCAAGGCCTATCCGCGCGGCGATGCGCCGCCCTGGCGGCTGCATTTCCATCGCAGCAAGATCGGCCCGAACGCACTGGCCCTGCCCGGCGGCACCATCGTGGTCACCGACGAACTGGTGAAGCTGGTCGAGGGTGACGCCGAGGTCATCGTCGGCGTGCTGGCGCACGAGCTGGGCCACGTCGAACACCGCCACGGCATGCGGGCGCTGGTGCAGACCACCCTGCTCGGCGTCGTGTCCAGCATCGCCTTCGGCGACTTCAGCGGCTGGCTGGCGACGGCGCCGGTGATCCTCGGGCAGGCCGGCTATTCGCGTGATGCCGAGCGCGAGGCCGACCGGGCCAGCATCCGGGTGCTGCAAGCTGCCGGGCACTCGCCGATGGCCATGGTGCGGTTTTTCGAGAAGATCCGCCGACCTGCGAAGGCGGACCCGGGCGGCCGCCCCCCGCGGCCGATGACACCAGCCGGGACGATTCGCTGTTGGGCATCGCCTTCGCCAGCCACCCGGCCGACGAGGAGCGCATGCAGCTCTTCCGCAACGCCGCCGCCGCACGGCCCTGAAGCCGGCACGACCGGCCGCAGGGCAGGATGCGGCCGAGGCAGCGTCCTGCCGGGCCCGAGCCGCGCGGGCCTCTAAAATACGGCCCTCCTCCCTCTCCCTGTGTTGAGCCCCCGCCGGGCTCGTCGAGATCTCATCATGGACCACTCCCCGCTCACCGCCCTGTCGCCGCTCGATGGCCGCTACGCTTCCAAGGTCGCCTCGCTGCGCCCGCTGCTGAGCGAATATGGCCTGATGCACCGCCGCGTGCAGGTCGAGGTCGAGTGGTTCATCGCCTTGTCCGACGCCGGCTTCGCCGAGTTCAAGCCCCTGTCCGAGGCGGCCCGCGCGCGCTTGCGTGCGCTGGTGCAGAACTTCTCAGCGGCCGACGCGCAGGCGATCAAGGACATCGAGAAGACCACCAACCACGACGTCAAGGCGGTCGAGTACTGGATCAAGTCGCGTTTCGAAGGCGATGCCGAGCTGGAGCGGGCCGGTGAGTTCGTGCACTTCGCCTGCACCAGCGAGGACATCAACAACACCTCGCACGCGCTGATGCTCAAGAGCGCCCGCGAACAGGTGCTGCTGCCCACGCTGGACAAGATCCTCGCCAAGCTGACCGCCATGGCCCACGAGCTGGCGGACCTGCCGATGCTCAGCCGTACCCATGGCCAGACCGCCAGCCCCACCACAGTGGGCAAGGAGATCGCGAACGTGGTGGCGCGCCTGGCGGCCGCCCGCGAGCGTATTGCAGGCGTGGCGCTGCTGGCCAAGATGAACGGCGCGGTGGGCAACTACAACGCCCACCTTGCGGCCTATCCCGGCTTCGACTGGGAAGCGTTCAGCCGCCGCGTCGTGGAACAGCAGCTGGGCCTGAGCTTCAACCCCTACACCATCCAGATCGAGCCGCACGACTACATGGCCGAGCTGTTCGACGCGGTGACCCGCGCCAACACCATCCTGGTGGATTGGTCGCGCGACGTCTGGGGCTACATCAGCCTGGGCTACTTCAAGCAGCGCACCAAGGCGGGCGAGATCGGCTCCTCGACCATGCCGCACAAGGTCAACCCGATCGACTTCGAGAACGCCGAAGGCAACTTCGGCCTCGCCAGCGCGCTGCTGACCCACCTCAGCCAGAAGCTGCCGATCTCGCGCTGGCAACGCGACCTGACCGACTCCACGGTGCTGCGCAACATGGGGGTGGCCCTCGGGTATGCGCTGCTCGGCCACGACTCGCTGCTGCGCGGGCTGGACAAGCTGGAGGTCAACCGCGAGGCGCTCGCCGCAGACCTCGATGCGGCCTGGGAGGTGCTGGCCGAGCCGATCCAGACCGTCATGCGCCGCTACGCCCTGCCCAACCCCTACGAGCGGCTCAAGGAACTGACCCGCGGCAAGGCCATCACGCGCGAAGCGATCCGCGAGTTCATCCAGACCCTGGAGCTGCCGGCCGAGGAAAAGCAACGCCTGCTGGCGATGACGCCGGGCAGCTACACCGGCCAGGCGGTCGCGCTGGCGCAGCGCATCGGCCGCTGAGCGCCCCTCAAGCGGCTATCTGGCGCCGGCGGCTGGCCACCAGCCCGAGAACCAAGGCCGCCGCGGGCCAGGGTTCGGAGCGCGACATCAGGTGTCGGCCTGGTGCCGCGCCGGCCGGCGGGGCGCGGCCGGATCGAGGGCGTCGAGCATGGGCTGCAGCAGCGCGCGCGAGGCGTCCACCGCCGCGGCGCTGTTGCCGCGCGAGATGGCCTCGAACACCCGCAGGTGGGCCGCGTAGTCGGGCTCGGGCAGATCGTCGAGATCCAGGGTCGCGCGCACCGTGGCCCGCACGGCCCGCTCGAAGAAGGCATACAGCTTGGCCAGCGCGGGATTGTGGGCCGCCTCGACCACCGCGCGGTGAAAGGCGAGGTCGTGTTCGACGAACACGCTGCGGCGGCGCTTGTTGAGGTGCTCGCCGCGCAGCGAGAGGGCCGCCCGCATCGCCTCCAGATCGTCGGCGCTGCGGCGCTCGGCGGCCAGCCGCGCCGCCTCGACTTCCAGCATCGCGCGCACCTCCAGGTGCTCGCGCAGCGTCGCCCGGCTGAGGTCCTGGGGCACGTCGCTGGCGTCGACCGCGGAGCGCACCCAGGTGCCGTCGCCCTGTCGCACCTCGAGCACGCCGCTGTAGGCGAGCACCCGCACTGCCTCGCGCACCGTGTTGCGGCTCACGCCCAGCTGGGCCGCCAACTCGGGCTCGATCGGAATGCGCTCGCCGACCTGCCACTCGCCGCGCTCGAGGCACAGGCGCATCCGGTCGACGGCTTGGTCGACCAGCGTACGGCGGACAGGCGATGCGGACATGGACACCTCGACTCGGAACGATGGCATGCAATCATAGGATGATTGCCGGTCTCCCTAAAATGCCGGCATGAACTTCCTCGATCAGCTGCTGCGCGCCGAGCGCGCCCACCACTCCCTGTTGTGTGTCGGCCTCGACCCCGAGCCGGCGCGTTTCCCGGGGGCCTGGAAGGGCGACGCCGGTCGCATCTTCGACTTCTGCGCCGCGATCGTCGACGCCACGCACGACCTGGCGATCGCCTTCAAGCCGCAGATCGCCTACTTCGCGGCGCACAGCGCCGAGGCCCAGCTGGAGCGCCTGATCGCGCACATCCGCGCGGTGGCGCCACAGGTGCCCGTGATCCTGGACGCCAAACGCGGCGATATCGGATCGACCGCCGAGCAGTACGCCCGCGAAGCGTATGTACGCTACGGCGCCGATGCGGTGACCTTGTCGCCCTTCATGGGCTTCGACTCGGTGTCGCCCTACCTGGCCTACCCCGACAAGGGCGCCATCCTGCTGTGTCGCACCTCCAACCCCGGCGGCTCGGACCTGCAGAACCAGCGCCTCGCCGAGGTCGACGGTCAGCCGCGCCTCTATGAGCACCTGGCCCGGCTGGCCCAGGGCGAGTGGAACACCAACGGGCAGCTGGGGCTGGTGGTGGGAGCCACCTTCCCCGACGAGATTGCGCGAGTGCGCGAGCTGGCGCCCACGGTGCCGCTGCTGATCCCGGGCGTGGGGGCGCAGGGCGGCGATGCGCGCGCGACGGTGAAGGCCGGCTATCGGGAGCAGGACGGCCGCATCACCGGGCTGGTGGTGGTGAACTCCTCGCGCGCCATCCTGTATGCGGGCAACGGCGACGACTTCGCCGCCGCCGCGCGTCGCGCAGCGCAGGCCGCGCGCGACGAACTCAACGCGGCCCGCAGCTGAGCCGGCCGGTCCCCGGCTGCCTGTTTCAAGTCGCTGTGACGGTCAGCGGCAGGCTGCGCAGGCGCTGCCCCGTGAGCGTGAACAAGGCGTTCGCCAGCGCCGGCGCCAGCGGCGGCGTGCCGGGCTCGCCAACGCCCGAGGGCGACCGGCTGCTGCGCACCAGGTGGGTCTCGATCTGCGGCGTCTCGGCCAGGCTCAGCAGCCGGTAGTCGGGGAAGTTGCGCTGCTGCACCGCGCCCTGCACGACGTCGATGCGGCCGTACAAGGCGGCGCTCAAGCCGAAGATCACCGCGCTTTCCATCTGCTGCGCGACGATGCCCGGGTTGACCACGGTGCCGCAGTCCATCGCGCAAACCACCCGGTGCACCCGCACCCGGCCCTGCTCCAGGGAGACCTCGACCACCTGCGCGACGATGGAGCCGAAACTCTCGTGCAGCGCCACGCCGCGGCCCCGCCCGGGGGTCGCGGGGCGGTTCCAGCCGGCCTTCTCGGCCGCCAGCTTCAGCACCGCCTGGTGCCGCGGTCGGGCCTCCAGCAGCGACAGCCGGAAGGCCACCGGGTCCTGGCGCGCCTCGTGCGCCAGCTCGTCGACGAAGGCCTCGCTGAAAAACGCGTTGTGCGAGTGCCCCACCGAGCGCCAGTAGCCCACCGGCACGCCGCTGCGCGTCGCGGCGTGCGAGATGCGCTGGTGCGGCACCTCGTAGGGCAGGTCGAACAGGCCCTCGGCGGTGGTCTTGTCCGGCAGGTCGACCGGACCGGTGAGCGTCGGCAGGCCGCGTTCAACCCAGCGCGGCGTGATCGCGTCGCCGGCGCTGGCGAAGCGGAAGGCCAGCGGCCGGCCCTTGGCGTCCAGCGAGGCCCGCAGCACCGCCACCGCGGCCGGTCGGTAGAAGTCGTGCGTCAGGTCTTCCTCGCGCGGCCAGATCAGCTGCACCGGCCGCCCGCCCAGTTCCATCGCGACACGCACCGCCTGGGCCACGTAGTCGACGTCCAGCCGGCGGCCGAAACCACCGCCCAGCAGCTTCACATGCACCGTCACCTTCTCCGGGTCTACCCCCGCGATGCGGGCCGCCACGTCGCGCGCCAGCGTCGGCGCCTGGGTCGACACCCAGACCTCGACCTTGCCGTCGGCGACTCGCGCGGTGCAGTTGACCGGCTCCATCGTGGCATGGGCCAGGTAGGGCGCGCGGTAGACCTGTTCCAGCCGGCGTGCCGCGCCGGCCTCGGCGCTGGCGACCTCACCCAGCGTATAGAAGGCGAAACCCTCGTCGTCGTGCAGCGCTCGGCGTGCCTCGGCCTCCAGCCGGCGGGCGATCTTGCGGCTGTCGAGCAGGCCCGCCGCCGGCTCGTGCGGTGGCGGCCGCCACTCGACCTGCATCGCGTCGGCGGCCTGGCGTGCATGCCAGTAGCTGCGCCCGACCACCGCAACACCGGCGGTGGAACCGGCCATCGCACCCAGCCGCACCACCCGCTCGACACCGGGCCGGCGCAAGGTGCCGTCCACATCGACGCGACCGTAGCTGCCGCCCAGCATCGGGCACATGCGCACCACGCCGTAGACCATGCCGGGCAGACGCACGTCGATGCCGAACACCGCGCTGCCGTCGACCTTGGCCGGCACGTCCAGTCGCGGCGCACTGCGGCCGATCAGCTTCCAGGTCTGGGGCGGCTTGAGACGCACCTCGGACACCGACAGCGCCGCCGCGGCACGTGCCAGCTCGCCGAAGTGGCCGCTGGAGCCCGAGGCGTGGCTGACAACGCCGTCGATGATGCGCAGCTCGGACACCGGCAGCCGCCAGCGCAGCGAGGCCGCGCCCAGCAACTGCGCGCGCGCCGTGGCCGCGGCCAGGCGCAGCACGTCCCAGGCGTCGGCCATGCTGGTCGATCCGCCGGTCGCGCTGACGCCCAGTTCGCGGGCGAACTTGGCGACCAGCCATTCGCCGGTCACCACCCGGCCGCTGCGCTGCCCGTCCTCGCCCTTCTCGGAGGGATGGAAAGGCAGGCTCGCGAGGAACATCGCGACATTGCCATAGATCGCATCACTGCCGGCCTGCTCCAGCTGCACCTTGGACAGAGGAATGTCCAGCTCTTCGGCCACCAGCATCGGCAGCGCGGTGTGCACGCCCTGGCCCATCTCGCTGCGGTGCATCGCCAGCACCACCTGTCCGTCGGGCCGGATCTTGAGCCAGCCGTTGAGCCCGACCTGGCCGTCCTCGACCGGCAGGCTGTGGCGATCGCCGCTGCGGCTGCGCGGCGGCAGCAGGCCGTAGCCCACCACCAGGGCGCCGCCCGTGGCCAGAGCGCTGAGCAGGAAGGTGCGACGTTTCATCCCTGCCTCGCCTCCATGCTCGCGCGGCGCGCCGGCGAAGCGAGTTCACGCGCGGCCGTCTTGATGGCCTGGCGCACTCGCGGATAGGTGCCGCAGCGGCAGAGGTTCGTGATGGCGGCGTCGATCTCGGCATCGCTCGGGTCGCCCTGGCGCTCGAGCAGGGCCGCCGCCGCCATCAGCATGCCGGACTGGCAGTAGCCGCACTGTGGCACCTGGTGCTCGATCCAGGCGCGCTGCAAGACATGCAGCCGGCCCTCGGGCGCCAGGCCCTCGATGGTCTGGACCGAGCGGCCCGCCACCGCACTCACCGGCGTCACGCAGGAGCGCACCGCCTCGCCGTCGACCCGCACCGTGCAGGCACCGCAGGCCGCCACGCCGCAGCCAAACTTGGTGCCGGTCATCTGCAGCACGTCGCGCAACACCCACAGCAGAGGCATCGCAGGATCGATCGCCTCGTCCTGCACCTCGTGCCGCCGGCCGTTGATGTCGAGTTCCATCCGCTGTGTCTCCTGGACCGCCTGAAGAAGGCCGATCGATTGTCGCTGCAGTGTTGCTGCATCGGGCGATCTGCAACGAGTTGCACGCAAATACGGCACGCATTCGTCGCGAACGCGCCTCACTCGGCCCCTGGTGCGCGGAAAGATCGCCCAGCACTTGCTTACACATTTCACGCTTACATTCCGAGCCCCGAGCGTTCCGGATGGATCACGTCCTCCCGACCGCCACTTCGGCAGCCTCGCCGGCCGGGTATACGACCTGATGGACGCGCATGTCGGCTCGATCGAAACCAGCGGGACCGATTGCCAGAGCCAGGCCGCCCGGGCTGTCCCTTCAACAAGGGACCGCCCTGCCAGCCGATGTTCAGCCCGTCGGCCTACACTGCCGGGCATGTGGCAACTCTCCGTGGCTGTCGTCGAGGACGACGCCAAGTTTCGTCAGGCTTTCGTGCACGCGATCGAGGCTGCCCCCGACCTGAAGCTGGCCGGGGCCGGCGCCGATGGTGCGTCCGGCCTCGCCTTGCTGAAGGCCGCGCGTCCCGACGTCCTGCTGGTCGACCTGGGGCTGCCAGACATCGGCGGCATCGAGTTGATCCGCTACTGCGCCGCCCACCTGCCGGAGTGCGACGTGATGGTGGTCACTGTGTTCGGCGACGAGCAGCACGTGGTCAGCTCGCTGGAAGCGGGCGCGACGGGCTATTTGCTCAAGGACACGCTGCCCGAGGACATCGCGGAGCAGATCCGCGCCCTGCACGCCGGCGGCAGCCCGATCAGCCCGGTGATCGCGCGGCAGCTGCTGAACCGGCTGGCCCCCGCTTCGAGTGCCGCGACCGTGCCAGCCGAAGGCGCGCCGGTGTTGTCGGAGCGCGAGCTGGCGGTGCTTACACTGGCGACCAAAGGCTTCACGTATGAAGAGATCGCCCAGATGATGAGCGTCTCCAAACACACGGTGATGACCTATGTGAAGCGCAGCTACCGCAAGCTGCAGGTGAATTCGAAGTCCGAAGCAGTGTATGAAGCTCGCAAGCTGGGCCTGTTGCGCGATTAGCCTGTTCGCAGGCCTCTTGCTCAGCTTCGTCGTTCGCGCTCAGCAGCCAGCCTCCGACGAGGCGGTGCCGGTGCGCCATTTCGAGAGCGCGCTGCATCAGGTGGTGCCGATCGGCCCCCACCTGCCCGAGCCCGGCGTGCTGCGGCCCGACATCTCGGAGCCGGGCTGGAGCGAGGTCGGGCTGCCGGCGACAACACCTCGCGCCGCCGTGGAGGGCACCCCTGGCAACGCCGACTGGGAAATGCACTGGTACCACGTGCGCTACGTGCTGCCGCCGACGGGCGCCTCGCCGCCACTGGCCGTCTACGGCGCGCGGGTACAGGGCGGCCCGGTGGAGGTGCATGTCAACGGGCGCCTGCTGCTCGCGAACCGGCGCAACTGGAACTCACAGTGGAACCGCCCGCTGTACGCCTCGATTCCCCACGACGCGATCTTCACCAGCCCCGGCATCGACGTGACGGTCGACGTGATCGTCGGCGTGCCGCTGCGCGCGGGCATGACCCATTCGCTCGCGACGCTGTGGGTCGGACCGGCCGAAGAGATCCGCAGCATGGCCGACCGCCGCACCCTGATGCACATCACCGGCCCGCAGGTCACCAGCCTCACCATCCTGGTGCTCGGGCTGTTTTCCTTCGGCTTCTGGTGGAGCCGTCGCAAGGAGTCGGCCTACCTGCTGTTCGCGCTGGTGTCGTCGGCCTGGTGGCTGCGCAATCTGCACTACCACATCGACCTGCCGCGCAGCGACGCGATGCACGAGTGGTTCTGGTGGGCCACCAACGCCTC
Source organism: Aquabacterium sp. A7-Y (assembly GCF_026153205.1). Lineage (GTDB taxonomy): Bacteria > Pseudomonadota > Gammaproteobacteria > Burkholderiales > Burkholderiaceae_C > Caldimonas. The sequence goes on from NZ_JAPFBW010000013.1 coordinate 30,511, forward strand.
GATGTCCTGGGTCATGGTGCTGACCTATCTGTTTGCCTTCCGCTTCCACCACCGGCGCTACCGCGCGGTGGAGCGCGTGCTGATCGGCTTCACGCTGCTGACGGCCGCGCTGACCACACCCTGGATGCCGGTCGACCTGCTGGTGCTGCAGCACACGCTCAATGCCATCGTTTCGGTGTTCGTCACCGGCTTCCTCAGTTGGGTCGCGTTGCGCCACGGCAGCCATGAGCTGCGCGTGCTGACCGCGACCTTGTGGGTCTGCATCGTGCTGGGCATCCACGACATCCTGCTGGTGAGCCTGCGCATCACACCCGAGTCGGCCTACCTGCTGCCCTACGCGACCTTGCTGGTGTTCGGTGCTTTCCTCTATGCGGTGCTGCGACGCTACAGCGGCGCCATCGCCGAGGTCGAGCTGATCAACGCCTCGCTGGAGCACCGCCTGGGCGAGCGCACCGCCGAGCTGGAGGAGAACCACAAGCGGCTGCGCGCGGTGGAGCGCGAGCAGGCCCTGCTGCTGGAGCGCCAGCGCTTGATGCGCGACATGCACGACGGCATGGGCTCGGCGCTGATGTCCTCGCTGGTGCTGGTCGAGCAGGGCAAGCTGGACCTGCCCTCGGTGGCCCAGGTGTTGCGCGAGTGCGTCGACGACCTGCGCCTGGTGATCGATTCGCTGGAGCCCATCGGCCACGACCTGGTGACCCTGCTGGCGACCTTGCGCTACCGTCTCGGCAAACGCCTGGAAGCCGCCGGGCTGCAGCTGGAGTGGCAGGTCGACGACCTGCCGATGCTGCCCTGGCTGGACCCGACCGCGGCGCTGCAGGTGCTGCGCATCGTGCAGGAGGCACTGACCAACATCCTCAAGCACGCCCGCGCGCGCAACGTGCGCATCGCATTGAGCAAGGCGGGCGACCAGGTCGAGGTCTGCGTCACCGACGACGGCGCGGGCTTCGACGTCGCGGCGATGACTTCCAACAGCGAGGGCGGGCGCGGGCTGCGCAACCTGCGCAAGCGCGCCCAGGGGCTCGGCGGCGACGTCAGCTTCAGTTCGGAGCCGGGGCGCACCTGCATGACGCTGACCCTGCCGGTGCAGCGGCCCTGAAGCCGCAGCGCCGCCCGGCTCAGGGCACCGCCAGCGGCTCGCCTTCGACGAACACCTTCAGCTCGCCTGGGTCGAAGGCGGTCCAGGCCTCGTTGGCGGTGAGCGGCTCGGTGACGATGACCGCGACGCGGTCCTGAGGCGCGGTGACATCGGCGAAGTTGACGCTGAGGTCCTCGTCCTGCAGCCGAGCCACCGGGAAGGGGTGACGGCGCACCAGGTAATGCAGCCGCGTCGAGCAGTGCGCCCACAGCGCATGGCCGTTGCTGAGCATGAAGTTGAAGGTGCCGTGCGAGGCAATCTGTGGCACCAGTTCCCGCAGCGTCTCGGTCAGCTGCTCGGGAGTCGGCACCGTGGCATGGTTTTTCGCCAACTCCTGCAGCAGCCAGCAGAAGGCCTGCTCGCTGTCGGTATCGCCGACCGGGCGGAAAGCGGCATGCAGCCGCGGCGCATAGCCCTTCAGGTCGCCGTTGTGGGCGAACACCCAGTAGCGCCCCCACAGCTCACGCACGAAGGGATGGCAGTTCTCCAGCGCCACCCGCCCCTGGGTGGCCTTGCGGATGTGGGCGATGACGTTGGTGCTCTGGATCGGATAGCGCCGCACCAGCTCGGCCACCGGCGAGCCCAGCGCGCGCTGGTGGTCCACGAAACAGCGCACGCCCGCGCCCTCGAAAAACGCGATGCCGAAGCCGTCCGCATGCTCCTGGGAGCGCGTCGCGAAGCCCGTGAAGCTGAACACGATGTCGGTCGGCGTATTGCAGTTCATGCCGAGGAGCTGGCACATGGCGATCGGGGGGAGGCGTGGGGAAGGCACCATCCTACGATGGTCCGGATCAGCATAACCCGCGGGCGCACCGGCCGCCGGGGACTGGCCTCAGGATGTCCACCGTTCTAGGCAAATTTTCGGATTTTGCCTATCATGCTTGTCATGCCCGCACGCTCCGAACTTTCCTCTTCGCTAGAGCAGCAGCTGCTTGTGCAACTGGGAGAGCGGCTGCGCCGTGCCCGGAAGTCGCGCTCGCTGTCCGCGGTGGAGCTGGCACGCCAAGTCGGCATCTCCCGCACGACGCTCAGTGCAGTGGAACAGGGCGACCCGTCGCCAGCGTTCGGCACCTATGTGCGCGTCTTGTCCGCCCTTGGCATGGTGGCGGACCTGGCATTGGTGGCCACGAGCAAGGCAGCATCTGCCTCGGCAGACGAACCCGTCGTGCCGACCAGCCTGCACCGTGCACAGGACCTGCAGAGCTTGCTGATGCACCAAGAGGCGGTGAGGCTCCTGCGCAAGGACCCCACCCTGGTGGCGCGGCTGGAGCAGACGCTTTCGCGCTGGTCAACGCGGGACGACCCCAACAGCCGGCCGCTGTTGCAACGCTGGGCGGACATCGTGGCGGCTCAGGACTGGAACCTCGCCATAGCCGACACCGAAGAAGCGCGACAGCTGCGGCAGGCCTCGCCCTTGGCCACCCTGCTGCCCGACGAAACCCGTCAGGCCATCATCCGCGAGGTCAAGGCTTTGAAGGAACGTGCTCGTGCAGCTGCATGAACTGGAGCACCTGATTCGCGCTGCTGCGCGCATCACGAACGAATACGAATTTGTCGTCGTCGGCAGTCAATCCATCCTCGGCTCGGTCCTGCGGCCGCCGGTCGAGTGCGTGATGTCCAACGAGGCGGACATCTTTCCGATGAACGCGGAAGACAAGGCGGACCTCATCGACGGTGCCATCGGCGAAGGCTCGCAATTCCACGAGACCCACGGCTACTACGCCCAGGGCGTGGACTCGACCACCGCCATCTTGCCGTCAGGGTGGCGGGACCGGCTGGTGCGAGTCCAGTCCGAGCAGACCGAAGGCCGCGTCGCCTTCTGCTTGGACGTCCTCGACCTGTTTCTCAGCAAGTGTGCCGCGAACCGCGAGAAGGACCGGGTGTTCAACCGGGCGCTGTTGGCGCACGGGCACATCAGCGTCGAGGCGGCGCTGGCACGCCTTCCCGACATGCCGGTGGGCAAGCACCGCAAGGTCGCCATCGCAGCCCTCATTCAGCGGCTGGCCGAGGAAGCCAAGGCCTAGCTTCCCGAACGCCCGGGCCTGAGGCGGCGTTTTTCTCGGGCAGGGCGCCGGCCGTCATCAGCCGACGCCGCAGCCTCGCTCACACCTCTTCGTACAGCGGCAGCGTCAGGAACTCCGCGAACTCGTCCTGGGTGCTCATGACCTCGAAGATCTCGGCCGCGCGGTCGAACTTGCCGGCCGCGCCGCTGTTCTTGACCTTCTGCAGCTCCTCGGCGACCAGCGACTTCACCATCTCGGCGCTCACCTTGCGACCGTCCTCCAACACGCCCTTGGGCGAGCGGATCCACTGCCACACCTGCGAGCGGCTGATCTCGGCGGTGGCGGCGTCCTCCATCAGGTTGTGGATGGGCACGCAGCCGTTGCCGGCCAGCCAGGCACCCAGATAGTGGATGCCGACGTTGATGTTCATGCGCAGGCCGGCCTCGGTGATCGGGGTCTCGGGCTGGAAGTCCAGCAGGTCCGAGCCCTTCACGTTGACGTCGGGACGTTGCTTGTCGATCTGGTTGGGCCTGTCGCCCAGCACGGCGAGGAATTCCTTCATCGCCGGCTCGACCAGACCCGGGTGGGCGACCCAGCCGCCGTCGTAGCCGTCGGTGGCGTCGCGCTTCTTGTCGTTGATGATGCCCTGCATCGCGATCGCGTTCTTCTCGGGATCGTTCTTGATCGGGATCAGCGCGCTCATGCCCCCGATGGCGGGCGCCTTGCGCTTGTGGCAGGTCTTGAGCAGCAGCAGCGCATAGGCCCGCATGAAGGGGCTGGTCATCGTGACCTTGGCGCGGTCGGCCAGGCAGAAGTTCTTGTCGACCTTGAACTTCTTGATGCAGCTGAAGATGTAGTCCCAGCGGCCCGCGTTCAGGCCGGCGCTGTGCTCGCGCAGCTCATACAGGATCTCGTCCATCTCGAAGGCGGCCAGCACGGTCTCGATCAGCACCGTGGCCTTGATGGTGCCCTGGGGCAGGCCGACCTCGTTCTGCGCGGCGACGAAGATGTCGTTCCACAGGCGCGCCTCCAGATGGCTTTCCATCTTGGGCAGGTAGAAGTAGGGGCCGGCGCCGCGGGCCAGCTGTTCCTTGGCGTTGTGGAACAGGAACAGCGCGAAGTCGAAGATGCCGCCGCTGACACGCTGGCCGTCCACGGTGACATGCTTCTCGTCCAGGTGCCAGCCGCGCGGGCGCACCTGCAAGGTGGCGATCTTGTCGTTGAGCTGGTAGGTCTTGCCGCCCTGCTCGAGCTTGATGGTGCGGCGGATCGCCTCGTAGAGGTTGATCTGGCCGTGGATCTGGTTCGACCAGTTCGGGGTGTTGGAGTCCTCGAAGTCGGTCATGTAGCTGTCCGCGCCCGAGTTGAACGCGTTGATGATCATCTTGCGCTCGACCGGCCCGGTGATCTCGACGCGGCGGCACTCCAGCGCCTTCGGGATGGGCGCGATGGTCCAGTCGCCCTCGCGGATGGCACGGGTCTCGGGCAGGAAGTCAGGGCGCTCGCCGGCATCCAGGCGCTTGGCGCGCTCGGCGCGGGCCTTCAGCAGTTGCTGGCGGCGCGGCTCGAAGCTGCGGTGCAGCTTGGCGACCAGCTCGAGCGCCGGCAGGGTCAGGATGCGCTCGAAGCCGGGCTCGATCGCGCCGGTGATCTGCATGCCTTGGGGCAGGGAAAGGGACATGGTCAGCTCCTAGGTCGACAAGTCAGAAGGAAAAAAGCGTCGAAGAACGCAGAAGAAAAGGGAAGCTCAGTAGAACTTCATAAAGTAGTGCAATGTCAGCAGCGCCGCCACGGCGATCACCACCCGGCGCAGCCAGACGGCCGGCACCTTGCGAGCCACCGTGGCGCCCCAGTAGCCGCCCAGCGTGGCCGTCAGGATCATCAGCAGGGTGTGCGGCCAGCTCACCGCGCCGGCGACGATGAAGGTCACCACCGTGACGCTGTAGATCACCGCCGACAACAGGTTTTTGATGGCATTGACCTCCTGCACGTCCTCGTGCCCGGCGATCGCGAGGCTGGCCATCATCAGGATGCCCATGCCGGCGCCGAAAAAGCCGCCGTAGACCGAGACCAGCAGCTGGGTCAGCCAGCCGCCGGCCGAGCCGCCCTGGGCCGTCGCCGGGCGTCCCGCGCGCCAGCGAGCCAGCAGCGCCGAGATCCGGGGGCTGAAGGCGAACAGCGCGGTCGCGAAGGCCAGCAGCCACGGGATCAGCCGGGCAAACTCGCTGTCCTGCGTGCGCAGCAGCAGCACGCCGCCGACAACGCCGCCAGCCAGCGAGGCCAGCCCCATCGGCACCAGATAGCGCTTCAGCGGCGCCAGCTCGCGCTTGTAGGCCCAGGCGCCGGACAGGCTGCCCGGCCACAGCGAGACCGAGTTGCTGGCATTGGCGACCACCGGCGGCACGCCGACCGCCAGCAAGGCCGGGAAGGAGAAGAAGGTGCCGCCCCCGGCCACCGAGTTGACGGCCCCGGCAGCAAAAGCGCCGGCTCCGATCAGTGCGGCTTCGGCGAGGTTCATGCGCGCGCCCCTTCCAGTCCGGGCAGGGCCAGCAGCTCCTGCAGGCTGCGGCCTTCGTGGGTCGGCCGCACACCCAGCTCCTCGGCCGGCAAGCCGGCCCGGTTGAGCCAGAAGGTGGTGAAGCCGAACCAGGTGGCGCCCACCGCGTCCCAGCCGTTGCTGGAGACGAACAGCACCTGTTTGGCGCTCAGCTCCGGGCGCAGGCGCTGCAGGCTCTGCAGGCCCAGCGCGTAGACACGCGGGTCGGGCTTGAAGCAACGCAAGGGCTCGACGCTGACGACCACGTCGAGCAGCTCCTGCAGCCCGGCGCTGCGCACCGCGACGTCCAGCATCGAGGGGTCACCGTTGCTCAGGATGCCGGCCGGCACGCCGCGGTCCTTCAGCGCCTGCAGCGCATCGCGGTTTTCGGGATAGGCGCTCAGATGGCGGTACTGGTTCATCAGCCGGTCTTCCTGCACCCCGTCCAGCGGCAGGCCGAGGCGGCGGCAGCTGTAGCGCAGGGCATCGCGGGTCAGCTCCCAGAACGGCCGGTAGCGGCGCCCGCCGGCGTCGGCCATGCTGACCAGCCGGGTGTACTCCAGCTGCTTGTCGCGCCAGACCGTCGCCAGCGCCTCGCCGCGCCCCGGGAACAGCTGCTCGGCGAGCAGGCCCACGCTGTACACGTCGAACAAGGTGCCGTAAGCGTCAAAGAGGACGGCGTGGAACGCGGGCGTTTTCATGCCCTGGACTGTATTGCGAACTTGTGCAGCGATTGATTGCAGCGTTTGTGTTTTATCTTTGACCGAATCCGCTCGAATCCCGGCGGGCTTGCCGCGCAAGACCCAGCCCTGCCCCGATTGGTGACGCCGCCCAAGTCGGAAACGGCAAAACCTCTGTTGATTTTTTACTTTTTGGCGCTTAGTCTGGCGGCGTGCTGTGCATCACGGACCCGCATGGACCGACTCAAGCAGATTGAATCTTTCGTGGCGGTCGCCACCAAGGGCAGCCTGACGGCCGCGGCCAACGCCGAAGGCGTGGCGCCGGCGGTGATCGGGCGACGCATTGACGCGCTCGAGGAGCGCCTGGGCGTCAAGCTGCTGGTGCGCACCACACGTCGCATCAGCCTGACCCACGAGGGCAGCGCCTTCCTGGAGGACTGTCAGCGCCTGCTGACCGATTTGGCCAATGCCGAGGCCAGCGTGTCTGCCGGCGGCGTGAAGGCGAGCGGCCACTTGCGGGTCACCGCGCCGGCGGGTTTCGGCCGGCGCCACGTCGCGCCGCTGGTGCCGCGCTTCCTGTCCCTGCACCCCGAGGTCTCGCTCTCGCTCAATCTGAGCGACCGCGTGGTGGACATCGTCAACGAAGGTTTCGACTGCGCGGTGCGGGTCGGCGACCTGCCCGACTCCAGCCTGGTCAGCCTGCGGCTGGCGGACAACCGCCGCCTTTGCGTCGCCACGCCCGCTTACCTGAAGCGGCGCGGCGAGCCCCGGCACCCGGGCGAGCTGAACCAGCACGATTGCCTGACCTTGAGCTCGGACGCGAGCCAGACCCGCGGCTGGGCCTTTCTGGTGGACGGCCAGCTGACCCACTTGCGCCCGCCCGGAAAACTGGATTGCTCCGACGGCCAGGTGCTGCACGACTGGTGCCTGAACGGGCTCGGCATCGCCTGGCGTTCGACCTGGGAGGTCGAGGCCGAGCTGAGGGCGGGCCGGCTGGTGAGCGTGCTCGACGAGTTCGCCGCGCCGCCCAACGGCATCTTTGCGGTGTTTCCGCAGCGCAAGCACCTGCCGCTGCGGGTGCGGCTGTGGATCGATTTTCTCAAGCATTCCTACGGCGACCCCGGCTACTGGAGCACGGGGGCGCCACCCGCGACGGAAGGCGCCGCCGCGGCCTGAGGGCGCGCCGGCTCGACACCCACGAAGGAGACGCTGACGATGTGGCTCGAATCCCTGCTGGCCTACCTGCACTTCAGCGCCATCCTGGCGCTGGTGGTCTTCCTCACCAGCGAGGCCGCGCTGTGCCGGACCGAATGGATGAATGCCGCGGTGGTGCGGCGCCTGGCGCGGGTGGACCTGCTCTACGTGGTCGCCGCCGCCGCGGTGCTGCTCACCGGCTTGGCGCGCACGATCTGGGGCATCAAGGGTTTCGGCTGGTACTGGAGCCAGCCGCTGCTGCACCTCAAGTTCACGCTGTTCGTCGCGATCGGCGCGATGTCCATCCGGCCCACCCTGCTGTTCCTGCGCTGGCGCAAGGCGCTCGCGGCGGGCGGCGCGCTGCCGCCCGAGGCCGAAGTGCGCAGCGCCAGGCGCTGGGTCATGATCGAGGCCCACCTGCTCATCCTGGTGCCGCTGGCCGCCACGCTGCTGGCGCGCGGCGTCTGGACCCGTTGATACCAAGGAGATCTCATGGAGCGAACCGGATGGAGCGCCGCCCTGCTGGCGCTTGCCGCGGCCGTCAGCGCCGGCGCCAGCCAGGCGCAGACCCTCACCCAACGCAAGCCCGGGCTGTGGGAGGTGCAGCACACCCAGCAGGCCGGCCAGGTGGCCGGGCAGGCGATGCCGTCCCAGCGCGAGTTGGAGACGGCGCTGGGACGCATGACCGCGGAACAGCGCCGCCAGGTCGAGCAGACCATGCGCGAACGCGGCGTGGGCCTGACTGGCAAACCGGGCACCATGCGCTACTGCCTCACCCAGGCGATGGTCGAGCGCGACCCGCTGTCGCAGCCGCCCGATCCCAGCATGAAGTGCGAGCACAGCGTGCAGCCGAAATCGGCCACCGAGGCCAGCTTCTCCTTCAGTTGCACCAGCCCGCAGGGCACGCTCAAGGGCCAGGGGCGCGGCTGGAACATCACCCCCGAGGGCTACCGCACCTCGCTCGCGATGGAAGGCACGATGAACGGCCAGCCGATGTCGATGAAGATGGAGCAGAACGCACGCTGGCTGGGCAGCGACTGCAAGGGCATCAAGCCGCTGGCGCAGTGAGCGAGCCAGGGCGCGCCGGCCTCGGCGGTGGCCCTTCAGAGGATGCGCTGGGGATGCGACAAGGCTTCGTGGGCGGCGTGCAGGCGCCGTACCAGCACACCGATGAAGGCCTCGTTGAAGCGGCCGCGGCAGGCCAGGCTGAGCTGGCCCAAGGTCTCCGGCGTGAAGGAGATGGTGGTCAGCGGGTCGAGCGCCACGACGTCGGCCGAGCGCAGCCGCAGCTCGCGGCTGGGCGCCAGGTAGGCCATCTCGCCGACCAGCATGCCAGCGCTCAGCGTTTCGACACGCTGGCCGTCGCGCTGCACGTCGACGGCACCCTGGGCCACGATGTGGAAGTCCCGCCCCTTTTCGCCGCGACGCATCAGCCGGTGGCCGACCGAGTAGCGTTGCCAGCGGCCCTGGTGCACCACCTCCCACAGCTCGACATCGTCGAACTTGGCGAAAAAGTCCAGCTGCCGCAGCAGGTTGAAGCGCTCTGAGTCGAGCACCGCCTGCAGGTTGCCGCGCGGCACCTGGCGCCGCGTGATCAGGTCGGCCAGCGCGTTGGCAAAGGCGTCCCAGTCGGGATAGCGATCCTCGGGGCGCTTCTGCAGGGCGCGCAGGATGGCCTCGTCCACCGCCGGCTCGACGCCCTGGCGGCGCTCGCTGGGCGGCACCACCGGGGCGTGCAGGATGCCCTGAATCATCGAGGCCTGCGAGTCGCCCTCGACCGGGGCGTGGCCGGTCACCAGGTGGTAGAGCACCGCGCCGAGCGCGTACATGTCGGACTGCGCATTGAGCGCACCGCCGTCGAGCTGCTCGGGCGACATGTAGGTCAGCGAGCCGACGCGGTGCACCTGGGTGGTGTCGGCGCCCAGATTGAGCGCGCTGCCGAAGTCGCTCACCTTCACGTCGGTGAGATGTCCGCCGGATTCGACGCCCAGCAGGTTGGCCGGCTTGATGTCGCGGTGGATCAGGCCCTGGCGGAACACATAGCCCAGCGCCATCGCGCATTTGAAGCCCAGCTCGACGATCAGCTCCAGCGGCAGCAGCTGGTCGGCGCGGCAGTAGCGCCGCAAGGTGCTGCCCGGCACGTATTCCATCACCAGGTACTGCTCGCCGGGCGCCTCCACGGCGTCGAAGATCTGCACCACGTGCGGATGCTGCAGCCGCCCGACCAGGGCCGCCTCGGCCGCGAAAAACCGCGAGTAGTAGCGGCCGTCAACGGGGTCGCGCAGCGCCGATTCGCGCACCCGCTTGACCGCCACCTCGCGGTCGTGGAATTCGTCGCGGCATAGGAACACCTCGCTGGTCGCGCCCTCCCCGAGCCTGCGCAGGACGCGGTATTCACCGATGTGGCTGGGCACGGGCGGGCGGTTGTCGGGTACTGCTGTCATTCAGGCGCGGCGGCTGGTTTGCGGCGCCCATCATTTCATTGCTGCCGCCGGGCTGCAAGCGTCGCGGGCAGGGCCGGGGGCCAAACGTAGAATCGCCGGATGATCCGCGCCAAACACGAACTCCTGGAAGCCCTCGCCGCCGAGCTGGCGGCGCTCGCCCCCGGCCAGACCCCCGTGGCCGCCTTCGAACTGCCCAAGCAGGCCGCTCACGGCGACCTGGCCTGCACCTCGGCGATGCAACTGGCCAAGCCGCTGAAGAAAAACCCGCGCGAGCTCGCCCAGGCGCTGATCGACGCGCTGAAGCAGCGTGAAGCCTTCCAGCGCTGGGTCGAGAGCATGGAGATCGCCGGTCCCGGCTTCATCAACCTGCGCCTCAAGCTGGCCGCCAAGCAGCAGGTGGTGGCCGAGGTGCTGAGCGCCGGCGACCGCTTCGGGCTGCGCGCGCCGACCGGCCGGCGTGTGATGGTCGAGTTCGTCTCGGCCAACCCGACCGGGCCGCTGCACGTGGGCCATGGCCGCCAGGCGGCCCTCGGAGACGCGATCTGCCATCTGTTCGAGACCCAGGGCCACGAGGTCACGCGTGAGTTCTACTACAACGACGCGGGCGTGCAGATCTCGACCCTGGCGAACTCGACGCAGCTGCGCCTGCAGGGCCACAAGCCCGGCGACCCCGCCTGGCCGGAGGCAGCCTACAACGGCGAGTACATCGCCGACATCGCCGCGGACTTCCTGGCTCGCAAGACAGTGAAGGCCGACGACCGTGAATTCACCGCCTCGGGCGAGGTCAACGACCTGGACAGCATCCGCCAGTTCGCGGTGGCCTACTTGCGCCACGAGCAGGACCTCGACCTGCAGGCTTTCGGGGTCAAGTTCGACAACTATTTCCTCGAATCCAGCCTCTACAGCAGCGGCCGGGTGGAGCAGACGGTGCAGAAGCTGGTCGCGGCCGGCAAGACCTACGAGCAGGACGGCGCGCTGTGGCTGCGCACCACCGAGTACGGCGACGACAAGGACCGCGTGATGCGCAAGTCCGACGGCAGCTACACCTACTTCCTGCCCGATGTCGCCTACCACATCAACAAGTGGGAGCGCGGCTTCAGCCAGGTCATCAACGTGCAGGGCAGCGACCATCACGGCACCATCGCGCGGGTGCGCGCCGGCCTGCAGGCGGCCGGCGTCGGCATCCCCGAGGGCTACCCCGACTACGTGCTGCACAAGATGGTCACGGTGATGAAGGGCGGCGAGGAGGTCAAGATCTCCAAGCGCGCCGGCTCCTATGTCACCCTGCGCGACCTCATCGAGTGGACCAGCCGCGATGCGGTGCGCTTTTTCCTGATCAGCCGCAAGGCCGACACCGAGTTCGTCTTTGACGTCGACCTGGCGCTCAAGCAGAACGACGAGAACCCGGTGTACTACGTGCAGTACGCGCATGCGCGCATCTGCTCGGTGCGCCAGAAGTACGTGGCCGAGTACCAGGGCGACCTCTCGACGCTGGACAGCGCCGACCTGGCCCACCTGGTCGCGCCCAGCGAAACGGCGCTGATGCTCAAGCTGGCGGAGTATCCCGACATGCTGACCCGGGCCGCCACCGACCTGGCGCCCCATGACGTGGCCTTCTACCTGCGCGAGCTGGCTGGCGCGTACCACACCTATTACGCGGCCCAGCGTTTCCTGGTCGAGGACGCGGAACTCACCCGCGCCCGCCTGGCGCTGCTGACGGCGACCATGCAGGTGTTGCGCAACGGCCTCACGGTGTTGGGCGTCAGCGCTCCGGAAAAGATGTGAGCGGCCACGGCTGCCACACAATCGCCTGCCGAGGCACCCGGCGTGCCAAGATCGAAATATCAGCAAAAGCCAGAACTCACATGAAAAAGCAACGCGGCGGCTTCATCCTGGGCCTGATCGTCGGCCTGCTGGTCGGCCTGGCGCTGGCCCTGGGTGTGGCCCTCTACGTCACCAAGGTGCCGGTCCCCTTCGTCAACAAGGTGCCCTCGCGCACGGCCGAACAGGACGCGGCGGAGGCCGAGCGCAACCGCAACTGGGACCCCAATGCGCCGCTGCAGGGCCGCAACCCGGTGCGGCCGCAGGCCAGCGCGCCGGCCGCCGCCGAAGCGCCGGTGCCGGCCGCCTCGGCGGCGCTGCCGCCGGGCCTGCGCAGCAACAGCCGCGCCGCCGACAGCCAGCGTCCGAGCGCCGCGCCGCCGAGCTCGACGCGCGACCCGGCCGCGATCCTCTCCGGCCAGGCGCCCGAGACGCGGCCGGCCCCAGCCTCGGCCTCGGCCTCGGACAGCGCGGCCTACTTCGTGCAGGCCGGCGCTTACGCCCGCGTCGAGGAAGCCGAGCAGCAGCGCGCCAAGCTGGCGATGCTGGGCTTCGCCGCCAAGATCACCGAGCGCGAGCAGACCGGCCGCACCGTCTACCGGGTGCGTCTGGGGCCCTACGACTCGCAGCCGGAAGCCGACGGCGCGAAGGAAAAACTGGCCAGCAGCGGCATCGAATCGGCCCTGGTGCGCGTGCAGCGCTGAGTAGGGCGGATGAACTTTGTGAAGCGCCCCGACTCCCATCGGGGCACTTACACATTCCAACACGAGAAAGGATCCGGGATGAAGCGTCGTGAGTTCACTGGCGGCATGGCCGCGTGGGTCGGTGGCGCGGCGGTGGCGCCCTGGCTGGCCGGCACCGCCGTCGCGCAGGCGGCTTTCCAGGCGGGCAAGGACTATGTCGAGCTGCGCCAGCAACAGCCGACCTCCACGCCGCAGGGCGTCGAGGTGGTCGAGTTCTTCTGGTATGGCTGCCCGCACTGCCACCGCTTCGAGCCCCTGCTCGAAGCCTGGGTCAAGAAGCTGCCGGCGGATGTGCGTTTCCGTCGTGTGCCGGTGGCCTTCCGCGACGAGTTTGTCGTGCACCAGCGCATCTACTACGCGCTCGAGGCGCTCGGGCAGGTGGAGCCGGTGCACAAGCGCGTCTTCCACGCGATCCACGTCGAGCGCAAGAGCCTGGACGAGGTCAACGCGATCGCCGACTGGATGGCGGCCAACGGCGTCGACCGTGCCAAGTTCCTGGAGGCCTACAACTCCTTCGGCGTGCAGACCAAAACCCGCCAGGCCAAACAACTGGCCGACGGCTTCCGGATCGACGGCGTGCCGGCCCTCGGCATCAACGGTCGCTACTGGACCTCCGGCAGCGTGGCCGGCTCCCTGGAACGCTCACTGCAGGTGGCCGACCACCTGATCGCGCTGTCGCGCCGAAAGTGAGCAAGCACGACGGCGCGCCGCTCCGGCCGCGCCGTCGCGCCGGCCGCCCGCCTTGAACCGCCCCCGGCCCACCGGGGCGCGGTCGCCGGCCCCGAAAAGCGGCTTCCTGTCCAAAACCTGCACGTCGTGGGGAGGCATCTTCGCGGCAGTGGGCTAGAATGGCCTTTACTGCAAGTTTCATGCCTCTCAATGCGCCCGTACCACTTGCTCCTCCCCCCGACTTTCCGCCCGCTCGACGGGTCCCGCCGAACCGACGCACACGCGCTGCCTGCCCTGCTGCTGGCCCTGGCGCTAGCCTGTGTCGCGGGCCCGGCCGCGGCCGAGCGCGCCGACCGCAACAAGCCGCTCAACTTCTCGGCCGACAACCTGCGCTACGACGACGCCAAGCAGACCAATGTGCTGACCGGCAACGTGGTGATCACCAAAGGCACCATGGTGATGCGCGCGGCCCGCGTCGAGGTCCGCCAGACCCCCGACGGCCAGCAGTCGGCGGTGGGCGTGGGCTCGGGCCGGCCAGCCTTCTTCCGCCAGAAGCGCGAAGCGGTCAACGAATACATCGAGGGTGAGGCCGAGCGCATCGAATACGACACCCGCAGCGATACCCTGCGCCTGATCGGTAACGCCCAGATCCGGCGCTACCGCGGCGACACCCTCGCCGACGAGGTGGCCGGGCAGACCATCACCTACAACAACGGCGCCGAGGTGTTCACCGTCGACGGGGCCGCCACCGGCGCGCCGGGCGGCCGCGTGCGCGGCGTGCTGTCGCCGCGCAACCCGCCGCCGGGCGAGGCGGCGGCTTCCGTGCCCGCGCCCGCCGCGTCGGCGACGCCGTCCGAGCCCCCGGCCAGGAGCACGCCGTGAACGGCGCCGCACCGGCCGCGGTCGCGCGCGAGTCGCGCAAGAGCCGGCTCGAGGCGCACGGGCTGCAGAAGACCTACGGCGCGCGCAAGGTCGTCAAGGACGTGCACCTGGCAGTCGAAAGCGGCGAGGTGGTGGGCCTGCTGGGCCCCAACGGCGCCGGCAAGACCACCAGCTTCTACATGATCGTCGGCCTGGTGCGCGCCGACGGCGGCGAGATCAAGCTGGACGGGCGCAACGTCGAGCGCCGTCCCATCCACGAGCGCTCGCGCCTGGGCTTGAGCTACCTGCCCCAGGAAGCCTCGATCTTCCGCAAGCTCACCGTCGAGGAGAACATCCGCGCCGTGCTGGAGCTGCAGCACGACAAGAAGGGCCGGCCGCTGCAGAAACCGCAGATCGAGCAGTACCTGAACTCGCTGCTGCACGACCTCAGCATCGAGAAGCTGCGCCACACGCCGGCGCCGGCGCTCTCGGGCGGCGAACGCCGCCGTGTCGAGATCGCCCGCGCGCTGGCCAGCCGGCCGCGCTTCATCCTGCTGGACGAACCCTTCGCGGGGGTCGACCCGATCGCGGTAATCGAGATCCAGCGCATCATCAACTTCCTGAAGGCACGCGGCATCGGCGTGCTGATCACCGACCACAACGTGCGTGAGACGCTGGGCATCTGCGATCACGCCTACATCATCAGCGAGGGGGCCGTGCTCGCCCAGGGCACGCCTGGCGAGATCGTCGAGAACGCCGACGTCCGCAAGGTCTACCTCGGCGAGCACTTCCGCATGTGATGATGAAACCGTCGCTGCAAGTCCGCCTCTCCCAGCATCTGGCGCTCACGCCGCAGCTGCAGCAGTCGATCCGGCTGCTGCAGCTGTCCACGCTCGAACTTCACCAGGAGGTCGAGCAGATGCTGGAACAGAACCCCTTCCTGGAACCCGACGACGACTACGCCGGCGATTCGGCGGCGGCCGCCGCCCTCGAACGTCCCATCACACGGGAACAGACCCAGACGGCCGACGCCGAGCACAGCGACAGCGGCGAGGCACCCGACGCCGCCGCCAGCGTCGACTCGGTCGAGTTCGGCGCGACCGAGCGCGAAGACTGGGAAAACGGCACCGAACGGGACGATTTCGACGGCATCCGCGAGACGCCCAGCAACCGCAACGGCGCGGTCGACGACGACGACCTCGACCCGATCGACCGCGCCTCGCCCGGCATCAGCCTGCAGGACCACCTGCGCCAGCAGCTGCTCGGCATGCGGCTGGACCCGACCGACGCGGCGGCCGTGATGGTGCTGATCGAGTCGCTCGACGAGGACGGCTACCTGGCCGATGCGCTGGAGGACATCGTCGCCGAGCTGGTGCCCGAGGACGATCCCGAGGCCCGCGAGGAGCTGCTCGAGCGCCTGCAGTGCGCGCTGCGCTGGCTGCAGCACATGGAGCCCACCGGCGTCGGCGCGCGCAACCTGTGCGAATGCCTGAGCCTGCAGTTGCGCGCGATGCCGCGCAGCGAGGCGCAGATCATCGCGCTGATGATCTGCAAGACCAGCCTCGACGCGCTGGCCCGGCGCGACATCAAGAAGCTGATGGCCGCCACGGGCGCCGACGAGGAGCTGATCAAGCAGGCCCAGTGCCTGATCGTCTCGCTGGAGCCCAAGCCTGGCCGGCCCTTCGTGCGCGCCGAGGCCAACATCGTGGTGCCCGACGTGATCGTGCAGAAGTCCGGTCGCAACTGGAAGGTGGTGCTGAACCCCGACGTGATGCCCAAGCTGCGCATCAACGACCTCTACGCCCAGGCCATCAAGCAGCAGCGCTCCGGCGACAGCGGCCAGGCCCTGAGCGCGCGGCTGCAGGAGGCGCGCTGGTTCATGAAAAACATCCAGCAGCGCTTCGAGACCATCCAGCGTGTCTCGCAGGCGATCGTCGAGCGGCAGAAGAATTTCTTCACCCACGGCGAGATCGCGATGAAGCCGCTGGTGCTGCGCGAGATCGCCGACGAGCTGGGCCTGCACGAATCCACCATCTCGCGCGTGACCACCGCCAAGTACATGGCCACCCCCTTCGGCACCTTCGAGCTGAAGTACTTTTTCGGCTCCTCGCTGAACACCGAGGCCGGCGGCAACGCCTCCAGCACCGCGGTGCGCGCGCTGATCAAGCAGTTGGTGGCCGCCGAGGACGCGCGCAAGCCGCTGTCGGACAGCCAGCTGAGCCACATGCTGGAGGAGCAGGGCATCCAGGTGGCGCGCCGCACCGTCGCCAAATACCGCGAGGCGCTCAAGATCGCGCCGGCCAACCTGCGCAAGAGCCTGTGAAACCTTTTGACCTGTTCCTGCCTTGCGCCGGCGGCGTCGAGGAGCTGCTGGCCGAGGAGGCCATGACCATCCTCGGGCCCGACACCGCGGGCACCATCGAGCGCGGCGGCATCGCGCTGCGCGGCGACGCCCGGGCAGTGATGGCGCTCAACCTCGAAAGCCGGCTGGCGCAACGGGTGCTGGTGCGCGTTGCGCACGGCCCCTACCGACTGGAGGAAGACCTTTATTCACTGGCCCGGCAGGTGCCGTGGCAGGCGTGGCTGACGCCGCGCCAGACCTTCAAGGTCGACGTGACGGCCCAGCGTTCGCCGCTGCGCAGCCTCAACTTCGCGGCGCTGCGTATCAAGGATGCGGTGTGTGACGTGATGCGCGAGGAAAGCGGCGAGCGCCCCAGCGTCGACACCCAGCGCCCGCAGCTGCGCGTGATGCTGCACCTGACCGAGACCCACGCCACCGTTTACGCCGACACCTCGGGCGAGCCCCTGTTCAAGCGCGGCTGGCGCGAGGACAAGGGCGAGGCACCGCTGAAGGAGACGCTGGGCGCCGCGATGCTGGCGGCCGCCGGCTGGCGCGGCACGCCCGAGCAGGGCGGCGCGCTGCTGGACCCCTGCTGCGGGTCGGGCACCATCGCCATCGAGGCGGCCCAGATCGCCTGCGGCATCGCCCCCGGCAGCAAGCGGCGTTTCGCCTTCGAGGCCCTGGCGCCTTTCGCCGGACCGCAGGCGCGCGCCGAGTGGCAGGCCATGAAGCAGCAGGCGCAGGCGCGGGTGCATGCGCCGGCGGTGCCGGTGTTCGCCAGTGATGTGGCCTTCCGCATGGTCGACTTCGCGCGCCGCAATGCCGAGCGGGCCGGGGTCGCGCAGGCCATCGAGTTCCACGGCGGCGATGCGCTGGAGCGTCCAGCGCCGCGCCTGCCCGAAGGCCTGGCGCGCACGATGATGGTCAACCCGCCCTACGGCGAGCGCATCGAGGCGCGCGGGAGTGCCGGCCGGCAGCGCCAGGGCACCGACGCGCCGGACGATTTTTTCCCGCGCCTGGCGGCCCACTGGAAACGCCAGTTCAGCGGCTGGACCGCCTGGCTCCTGAGCCCGGACATGAAGCTGCCATCGAAGATGCGGCTGAAGGAAAGCCGGCGTGTGCCGATGTGGAACGGGCCGATCGAATGCCGGCTGTTCCGCTTCGACCTGGTGGCGGGCCGCATGCGGGACGACGCGGCGCCGGCGGACAGCGCTTAGGAGCGGCGCTCCTAGGACGGTACGGGCCCGCGGCCGGACGAGTCCACTCGAACACCGGGGTCTCGGAGGCGCGTTTTCGTTGGTGCAGGAACTGGACAGCCGCGCCGGGCACCAGAATCACGGTTTGGACTCTGAGCGCGACGATGTGGCACAAAAGTGCTACTATCGTGCCTGAGCCGAGGTACCCATGAGCACGACGACCATCCGCCTGGACGACGAGTTGAAGGAACGAGTGGCTGCTGCCGCGGAGCGGGCTGGCAAGACCGCGCACGCATTCATCCTCGATGCGATTGCACAAACCGTGGAGCAGGCGGAGCTCGACAACGACTTCCACCAGCGTGCGGATGAGCGCTGGGCGAGGCTGATGAGCACCGGCGAGTCGGTGGGCTGGGAGGACGCCAAGGCGTACTTGGAAGCGCGCGCCCGCGGCGAGCGGCCCCGGCGGCCAGCTGCTCGCAAGCTCGTGCGCTAACGGACACCACCCGATGGCGCGCATCGAGCTGGTGCCCGAGGTGTTCGACGATTTCGATCGCTTCTTCGACCACATGAGCGCGTCCCGCACCGCCGATGCGCCACAACGCATCGGCGAGATTCTCGATGCGCTGCAGATCCTAAGTCACAGTCCCCTGATTGGCCGACCTGTCAGAGGCTCGAAGCGGGAACTGGTCATTGGAAGCGGGTCACGCGGCTATGTGGCCTTATACCGCTTTGTCTCCGCGGTCGACACTGTCTTCGTGTTGGCGGTTCGCAGCCAGCGCGAGTCAGGCTACAAGCGCGATTGATCGCCTCAGGGGCCGCCACGTCCGCTCGCAAGACGGCGAAGCCGGCTTGTCTCTGTCCGTTCGATGAAGGGGTCAGGTTCCGCGCTCATCTTTGTGGCGAGGCTGTCGGTTGTGACCGCACGCTAGCCGAGATAGGCCGCCACCACCGCCGCACTGTAGGCGCTGGCGACCTCGCGGATGAAGGCGTTGAAGTCCACATGCGCGCTGTCATCGGCGCGGTCCGACACGGTGCGCATCACCGCGCAGGGCAGGCTCAAGTCGTGGCAGACCTGGGCCACCGCCGCGCCCTCCATCTCCACCGCCAGCGCGTCGGGCAGTTCGGCGCGCAAGGCCGCGCTTTCCGCGCCGCTGGCGACAAAGCGGTCGCCGCTGACGATCAGGCCGCGGTGCAGGGTCGGCGCCCCCAGGCCGAACTCCGCCACTGCGCTGGCACCGAGATGCCGCGGCGCCTCGGCCAGCACCGCCTGCACGGCAGCGGCCAGCCGCCGGTTCATGCCGGCATCCGAAACGAAACGCGAGCGGCCGTAGAGCGGCACCTCGTGGCGCGGAAACAGCGGCGAGGCGTCGAGGTCGTGCTGGAGCAGGTCCTCGGCCACCACGACATCGCCCACCTTCACGGCCGGGCCCAGGCCGCCGGCCACGCCGACGAACAGCAGCTCCGAGGGTTCGAAGCGGGCCGCCAGCAAGCTGGCGGTGGTGGCTGCGGCGACCTTGCCGATGCGCGAGAGCACCAGCACCACCTCATGCCCGTGCAAGTGACCCAGCCAGAACTCGCGGCCGCCCAGCACCTGCTTGTGTTCGTCTGGCATCAGGGCGAGCAGCGCGCGCAGCTCTTCCTGCATGGCAGCCATGATGGCGATGCGGGACATGACAGGGTCCTTTCAGCGGAAACGAAAACGGCCCGATGTTGCCACCGGGCCGCGAAGCGGGACAGAGGACCCACGCCTGCTTATTTGTTGCGCAGCTCGCGTCGCAGGATCTTACCGACCGGGCTCTTGGGCAGCTCAGTGCGGAACTCGATGCTGCGGGGCCGCTTGTAGCCGGTCAGGTTCTGCTCGCAATAGGCGCGCACCTCGGACTCCGAGAGCGCTGCGTTGCTGCGCACGATCACGAGCTTGACCGCCTCGCCCGACTTCTCGTCCGGCACACCGACGGCCGCACATTCCAGCACCCCTTCCATGCGAGCCACGACGTCCTCGACCTCGTTCGGATAGACGTTGAAGCCCGACACCAGGATCATGTCCTTCTTGCGGTCCACGATACGGAAGAAGCCGCGCTCGTCCACGGTGCCGATGTCGCCGGTGCGGAAAAATCCGTCGGCCGTCATCACCTTGGCGGTCTCGTCGGGGCGCTGCCAATAGCCGGCCATCACCTGCGGGCCGCGGGCGCAGATCTCGCCCGGCGTGCCGGGCGGCACGTCACGCCCGTCGTCGTCCAGCAGGCGCAGCTCGGTGGACGGCAGGGGCAAGCCGATGGTGCCGGTGTAGGCCTTGCTGTCGGTCGGGTTGCAGCTCAGCGACGGCGAGGTCTCGCTCAGGCCGTAGCCCTCGCAGATCGAGCAGCCGGTCTTCTCCAGCCACAGCTTGGCGGTGGCCTGCTGCACCGCCATGCCGCCGCCGACGCTCAGCGACAGGCTGCTCCAGTCCACCGTGTTGAAGTCGGGATGGTGGGCCATCGCGTTGAACAAGGTGTTGACGGCCGGGAAGCTGTGGAACTTCTGCTGCGACAGCTCCTTGAACACCGACGGCAGGTCGCGCGGATTGGGGATCAGCACGTTGCAGCCGCCGATGCGCATGCTGAGCATCATGTTCACGGTGAATGCGAAGATGTGATACAGCGGCAGCGCGCAGATGGTCACGACCTGCTCGCCCGCAGCCACCTTTTTCATCGCCGGGGCGTTCCAGGCCTCGGACTGCAGCACGTTGGCGATCACGTTGCGATGCAGCAGCACCGCCCCCTTGCTCACGCCAGTGGTGCCGCCGGTGTACTGCAGCACCGCGATGTCGTCGCGCTTGATCTCGGGCTTCTTGAACGGTGCGCGGCGCCCGGCCGCGATCGCGTCCTTGAAACGCACGGTGCCGTTCAGTTGATAGGCCGGCACCATCTTCTTCACGTTGCGCACCACGTAGTTGACGATCAGGCCCTTCGGGAAGCCCAGCAGGTCCCCCATCGAGGCCAGCACCACCTGGCGCGTCGGCGTGTTCGCCTGGCACTCCTGCAGCGTCTTCGCAAAGTTCTCGATCAGCACGATGGCCTTCGCGCCCGAATCCTTCAGCTGGTGCTCCAGTTCGCGCGGCGTGTAGAGGGGGTTGACGTTGACCACCACCATGCCGGCGCGCAGGATGCCGGCCACCGCGATCGGGTACTGCGGCACGTTGGGCATCATGATCGCGACCCGGTCGCCCTTGGCCAGTCCGCTGGACTGCAGGTAGGCCGCAAAGGCACGCGACAGGTCGTCCACCTGACCGAAGGTCACGGTCTTGCCCATGAACTTGTAGGCCGGCAAGTCCCGGTGCTTCTGGAAGCTCTCCTCCAGCAAACCGACCAGCGAGCTGTACTGGTCGGGATCGATCTCGTGGGGAACACCCTCAGGGTAGTGCTCCAGCCAAACCTTGTTCATTCAGTTACTCCGCTAAGACGTTCGATTCTGACGCATAGCTGACACGACGGCCATCAGGTGTTTCGAGTAGCGCATTGTCGTGCTGAATGGGCTTTTTTCGCACTTTTTTGACTTCCTTTCGGGACTGCCACCCGAATTCGACTCGGTGGAAGTGCCACAAGGCGTTACTGACCTGGCAAAGCGAATCTGCTGCGCGCCTACAAAAGGACCGCCCACTCCTGGGCGGTTTTGAGGCCGGCGAGGGGGTGATCTCCCAGCCGTCCGACACCTGTCCGGCGCTCACCTACACGAGCAGCGTTGCACTTGTCGCACGAGGAAAAGTACGCCGCCCCCGGCTCCGCGCAAGATGCCTGCAAGCGGCCTTGCATCCTGCACCGGCGCCCTTCGCGGCGGTGTCACCAAGGCGAAACCGGCCGGGCCGGCGCAGGCAACAAGGCTTGTCGGGCCCCGGCTCCGCTTCAGGACCAGACAAAGGAGTGAACGAATGAAAAAGCGAACGATGTTGAGCGCCACCCTTGCGGTGTGGATGACAGCCGCTGCCGGCCTGGCCGGTGCCCAGAGCGCGGTCGACGCGCTGGGCCCGAACGGCGAAACGATCTCCTCGACCGGGCCGGGGTCCAGCAGCGGTTCCGTCGAGCCGAACTCGCCCTTGGCCCGTTCGACCTTCGGCGCCGACGGCAGCAGCGCTCGCCCCGAAGACATGGTGAGTGCCGCGCCGGCCACCCCGGCCCCGACCTATGGCACGCCCGCCGAGCAGCCGGCCGGCAGCTGGCAGCAGCCGGCGGCCCCCGCGACGCCGTACGAACAGGCGCCGCCTGCCGCGCCGATGATCGAGCCCACAACGCCGGCCCCCGGCACCGAAGGCCCGATCACACCGAACACCGAGCCCGCGCCCATGCGCTGAGCACAGGTTCCGACCTCCGCTTCTATTGCATCTCTCTCTTCAGGGCAGCCTCCGGCTGCCCTTTTTTCTGGGCGGGCCCGCACCCGCCGTGTTGAGGGGTTGCCGCTCCGGCGGGCGGACGACATCATCGCCGGCTCGTTCCCAAAAGAACCCGCCGCACCGGTGCCGCCAGGGAGGACCGCCATGTCATCGCACCCATTGTTGCTGGCCGCCGCGCAGGACGACAGGACGCATGACGAGGAGCTGCGCTTCGCGCGCACGCTGGCCGGGCACCCGCTCTGGATCACGGGCCAGCACAGCGAACCGGTCAATGGCAAACCCCGCACGCGGCTGAGCTTCATGTCCTACGACGGCGGCACCCGGCTCGGACTCACCGCCTATGTCGAGGAAGGCGCCCACCTCGGCGACCCGGGCTTCGCCGGCGGGCCGGTGATCGCGTGCAGCGGCGCCATCCTGCTGTCGTGGACCCAGCAGCAGAAGTTCGATGCGGTGCTCAGCGACGGCGAGCACATCGCCATCGTTCCCTACCCGCAGTTGTGCAACCTGCGCACCCTGCTGCTGCTGGCCTCGGGCGCCCACGATGCGCCGCAGAACCTGCCGCCGCCCCGGGTGGACGGCTTCGCGCGCGCGGTCTACGCCTACTGCGAGAGCCATGCCGAGGTCGAGCGCTGCTGGCTCTGCCTGCTGGTGGCACCGGGCGTGGTGAGCAGCGTCGGGGTGCTGCTGGAAGCCGCGCTGGGACCGGCGCACGAGGAGCAGCTGGAGCGGCTGTCGCAGCTGCACCTGCCGGCCGGGGTGGGGCTGCTGCACCTCGCGCCGGGGCGGCGGCGGCCGGCCCCCGGCCAGCACGAGCTGCGCGCGCACCCGCCCTTCTACGACAAGGCGCGAAGGCCGGGCCGCTGGGACCGCCTGATGCGCCGCCTGAGGCGGCCGCAGCTGCCGGTCCTGGAACTGGAAGTGCCGACCGGCGACGCGGGCTGAGGGCCGGCGCCGGGCGGTCCTGCCCAGCCGTCCTACTCGACCGCCTTCACCATGTCTTCGACGACCTTCTTCGCGTCGCCGAACACCATCATCGTCTTGTCCATGTAGAACAGCTCGTTGTCGAGGCCGGCGTAGCCGGCGGCCATCGAGCGCTTGTTGACGATGACGGTCTTGGCCTTGTAGGCCTCCAGGATGGGCATGCCGTAGATCGGGCTGCCCTTGACCTGGGCCGCGGGGTTCACCACGTCGTTGGCGCCGAGGATGATCGCGACGTCGGCCTGGCCGAACTCGCCGTTGATGTCCTCCATCTCGAACACCTGGTCGTAGGGCACCTCGGCCTCGGCCAGCAGCACGTTCATGTGCCCCGGCATGCGTCCGGCCACCGGGTGGATCGCGTACTTCACGGTCACGCCCTTGTGGGTCAGCTTCTCGGCCAGCTCCTTCACGGCGTGTTGCGCGCGGGCCACCGCCAGACCGTAGCCCGGCACGATGACCACCGTCTCGGCATTGCCGAGGATGAAGGCCGCGTCGTCGGCGCTGCCGCTCTTCACGTTGCGCTGCTGCTGGGCGCCACCAGTGGCGGCCGTGGCGTCGCCGCCGAAACCGCCCAGGATCACGTTGAAGAAGGAGCGGTTCATCGCCTTGCACATGATGTAGCTCAGGATGGCGCCCGAGGAGCCCACCAGCGAGCCGGCGATGATCAGCATGCTGTTGTTCAGCGAGAAACCGATGCCCGCCGCCGCCCAGCCCGAGTAGCTGTTGAGCATGGACACCACCACCGGCATGTCGGCGCCGCCGATCGGGATGATGATCAGCACGCCCAGCACGAAGCTCAGGGCCAGCATCGCGAAGAAGGCGTTCCAATCGCCGTTGTAGGTGAACACGCCGCCCAGCCCCACGGTGGCCAGCGCCAGCACGAGGTTGAGCAGGTGCTGGCCGGCAAAGACCACCGGCGCGCCCTGGAACAAGCGGAACTTGTACTTGCCGCTGAGCTTGCCGAAAGCGATCACCGAACCGCTGAAGGTGATCGCGCCGATGGCGGCGCCGAGGAACAGCTCAACCCGGTTGCCGGCCGGGATGGGCTCCCCCTTCGGGACGATCTGGAAGGCCCAGGGCTCGGCCACCGCGGCGATCGCGATGAACACCGCTGCCAGGCCGATCATGCTGTGCATGAAGGCCACCAGCTCGGGCATCTTGGTCATCTCGACCCGCTTGGCCATCAGCGCACCCAGGCCGCCGCCGAGCACCAGCCCGCCGAGCACCCAGGTGAGCCCGGTGGAGGGGCGGTCGCCGGCGAGCTTGATGATCAGCGCCGCGGTGGTCAGCACCGCGATCGCCATGCCGGTCATGCCGAACAGGTTGCCGCGGATCGAGGTGGTGGGGTGCGACAGGCCCTTGAGCGCCTGGATGAAACACACCGACGCCAGCAGATAGAGCAGCGTCACGACGTTCATGCTGAGTCCCATTTCAGTGGCCTCCCGCGGCAGCTTGTTTCTTGTCCTTCTTGCGGAACATCTCCAGCATGCGGCGCGTCACGAGGAAGCCGCCGAAGACGTTGACCGCCGCCAGCGCCACCGCCAGCGTGCCCATGGTCTTGCCGAGGCCGGTCTCGGTCAGGGCCGCCGCCAACATGGCGCCGACGATGACGATGGCCGAGATCGCGTTGGTCACCGCCATCAGGGGCGTGTGCAGCGCGGGCGTGACGGTCCATACCACGTGGTAGCCCACATAGATGGCCAGCACGAAGATGATCAGGTTGATGATGAGCGGACTGACTTCACTCATGTCGTCTCTCCCGGGAGGTTGGAATGCGGGCCGGGCCGAGGGGCGCCGGCCGGGGCGGCTCAGAACTTGCGGATTTCCTTGATGCCGTTGCGCTCGTCGAGCAGCACCACCTTGGGTTTGTGGTCGCGTGCCTCGTCCTCCGTCATCGGCGCATAGGTGCAGATGATCAGGAGGTCGCCGACATGCGCCTTGCGGGCCGCGGCGCCGTTCAGCGAGATCGCTCCCGAGCCGCGTGGCGCCTTGATGATGTAGGTCGAGAAGCGTTCGCCGTTGTTGATGTTGTAGAGCTCGATCTTCTCGAACTCGCGCATGTCGGCGGCGTCCATCAGGTTCTCGTCGATGCCGCAGGAGCCTTCGTAGTGAAGGTCGGCCTCGGTGACGGTGGCGCGGTGCAGCTTCGCGCGCAGCATGTATCGGTTCATTTGCGGGTTACCTGGCCGTTGTGGGTCATGCGGCACGCGGCCACGATGTCGTCTTCGAGGTTGATCTCGAGCGCGCCTTCCTTGGTCACGATGAGCTTGAGGAAGTCGAGCACGTTGCGGGCATAGAGCGCCGAGGCGTCGGCCGCCACCAGCGCGGGCAGATTGGTCTCGCCGACCAGGGTCACGCCGTGCTTGAGGACGGTCTTGCCCGGCTCGGTCAGCGGGCAGTTGCCGCCCTGCGGAGCAGCCAGGTCGACGATGACCGAGCCCGGCTTCATGCTGCGCACCATCTCCTCGGTCACCAGCACCGGAGCGGGCCGGCCGGGGATCAGCGCGGTGGTGATCACGATGTCGGCCTGCGCGACGCGCTTGGCGACCTCGACCTTCTGGCGCTCCAGCCAACTCGGCGGCATCGGCTTGGCATAACCGCCGACGCCCTCGGCCGCCTCTTTCTCTTCCTGGGTCTCGTAGGGCACGTCGATGAACTTGGCACCCAGCGACTCGACCTGTTCCTTCACCGAGGGCCGCACGTCCGAGGCCTCGATCACGGCACCCAGGCGCTTGGCGGTGGCGATGGCCTGCAGGCCGGCCACGCCGACGCCGAGGATCACGACCCGCGCGGCCTTCACCGTGCCGGCCGCCGTCATGAGCATCGGGAAAAAGCGCTGGTAGCGGTCGGCCGCGATCATCACGGCCTTGTAGCCGGCGATGTTGGCCTGCGAACTCAGCACGTCCATGCTCTGCGCCCGCGTGGTGCGAGGCGCGGCTTCCAGCGCGAAGCTGGTGAGGCCGGCTGCCGCGAGGCGTTGCAGGCCTTCCGCGTCGAAGGGGTTGAGCATGCCGACCAGCACGCTGCCGGGGCGCGCCAGCGACAGCTCGCCGGTCTGCGGCGCGCGCACCTTGAGCACCAGGTCGCAGGCATAGGCCCCGGCCTGGTCGGTGATGTCGGCACCGACTGCGACATAGGCCTCGTCCGGCGCGGAAGCGGCCAGGCCGGCGCCCGACTGCACCCGCACGGTGTGGCCCTGCGCCTTGAGTTTTTTCGCCGTCTCGGGCGTGACAGCGACGCGGGTTTCCCCCGCCACGGTCTCGAGCGGTACGCCTATCAGCATGAAGCCCTCCTCGGGATAGGTTCTGAAATTCGGATGAGATGTGAACCGCTGCGCAGCTTACACAACCTTACGGAGTCCACGCGGTAACTCAGTTTCATCTTTCAGCGTCTTGACAGCTATCGCAACAGTGACACACGCACGCTGTCCAAGCCCTTCGGCCAGTCCTTGTTGCGGTGCGGCGATAAACTGCCGGCCATGGAAGAACGTTGGAAGCCCAGTGTCACCGTTGCCGCCGTCATAGAACGTGACGGAAGTTTTCTACTGGTCGAGGAACACACCTCCGAAGGCCTGAAACTAAACAATCCCGCAGGTCATCTCGACCCGGGCGAGTCGCCGCAGCAGGGGGTGGTGCGCGAGGCGCTCGAAGAAACCGGCTGTATCTTCACGCCCACTCACCTGCTCGGCGTCTACCTGTCGCGCTTCCATCGCCCCTCGACCCACGAAGACGTCACCTACGTGCGCTTCGCCTTCGCCGGCACGGTCAGCGACCCCGCGCCGGGCTGGGTGCTGGACCAGGGCATTGTGCGCACCTTGTGGATGACGCCGGAAGAAATCCGCGCCTCGGTGGACCGCCACCGCAGCCCGCTGGTGCTGCGCTGCATCGAGGATTACCTCGCGGGGCGCAGCTATCCGCTCGACGTGGTGAGCACTGATCCGACCGTCTTCGCGCCGGAGATCAAGACAGCATGACACGGGTGGTGGTGGGCCTCAGCGGCGGCGTCGATTCGGCGGTGTCCGCCTACCTGCTGAAGCAGCAGGGCCACGAGGTGGTCGGCATCTTCATGAAAAACTGGGAGGACGACGACGACAGCGAGTACTGCTCGTCGCGCCAGGACTGGCTCGACGCCGCCTCGGTCGCCGACGTGCTGGGCATCGATATCGAGCATGTCAACTTCGCCGCCGAGTACAAGGACCGGGTGTTCGCCGAGTTCCTGCGCGAGTACCAGGCCGGCCGCACGCCCAACCCCGACATCCTCTGCAACGCCGAGATCAAGTTCAAGGCCTTCCTCGACCACGCGATGCGCCTGGGCGCGGAGAAGATCGCCACCGGTCACTACGCCCGGGTGCGCGAAGTCGAAGACGGCTTCCAGCTGCTCAAGGGCCTGGACCCGGCCAAGGACCAGAGCTACTTTCTGCACCGGCTCAACCAGGCCCAGCTGTCCAAGACGCTGTTCCCGGTCGGCGAGCTGCACAAGACCGAGGTGCGCCGCATCGCCGCCGAGATCGGGCTGCCGAATGCGAAAAAGAAGGACTCGACCGGCATCTGCTTCATCGGTGAGCGGCCCTTCCGCGAGTTCCTCAACCGCTATCTGTCGAACCAGCCGGGACCGATCAAGGACGACCGCGGCCGGGTGATCGGCGAGCACGTCGGGCTGAGCTTCTACACACTCGGGCAGCGCAAGGGCATCGGCATCGGCGGCCTGAAGGACAAGGGCGCGCCGCGCGGCGGCGGCGATCACGAACCGTGGTTCGTCGCGCGCAAGGACATCGCCGCCAACGCCTTGTGGGTGGTGCAGGGCCACGACCATCCCTGGCTGTTGTCGCAGACCCTGCAGGCCGACGACTGCAGCTGGGTCTCGGGCCGCATGCCGCAACCCGGCGCGATGGCCGCCAAGACACGCTACCGCCAGGCCGACGCAGCCTGCCGGCTGGAGCCGGACGAAGCCGGCATCGCGCTGGCTTTCGAGGAGGCCCAGTGGGCGGTCACTCCCGGGCAATCGGCGGTGCTCTACGACGGTGAGGTCTGCCTGGGCGGCGGCGTCATCGCGGCTTCGACCTGAGGGCGCGCCGGCGGAACAGCGACAGGTTGAGCATCTCGACGCCGACCGAGAAGGCCATCGCGAAGTAGATATACCCCTTGGGGATGTGCAGGCCCAGCCCCTCGGCGACCAGCGCCACGCCGATCAGGATCAGGAAGCTCAGGGCCAGCATCTTGACGGTCGGATGGCGGCTGACGAAACCGCTGACGGGTCCCGAAAAGCTCACCATCACCACCGTGGCCAGCACCACCGCGGTGGCCATGATGGCGACCTCGTCGACCATGCCCACCGCCGTGATCACCGAGTCCAGCGAGAAAACAATGTCGAGCAGCATGATCTGCACGATCACACCGGCGAAGGACGGGGGCTTGCGGGGCGCGCTGTCCGCCGCCTCCTCCCCTTCGCCCTCCAGCGTGCCGTGGATCTCGCCGGTCGACTTGGCCATCAGGAACAGGCCGCCGGCCAGCAGGACCAGGTCGCGGCCCGAGATCTCCTGACCCAGCGCGGTGAACAAGGGCTGGGTCAGCCCGATCACCCAGGCGAGCGAGAACAGCAGCACCAGACGCGACAGCATGGCCGCGCCCAGTCCTATCCTGCGGGCCCGGTCGCGTTGCTCGGCCGGCAGGCGGGAGGCGAGGATGGAGATGAAGATGACGTTGTCGATGCCCAGCACGATTTCGAGTGCTGCCAGGGTGGCGAGCGCCACCCAGTTCTGAGGGTCGAGCAAAACATCCATCGAGTCGGGCTCCGCAGGCTGAGGGTTGCGTCCTCTTGCAAAGCAAGCAGTGAGCCGACCCCGGCCGGCGGGGCATGACCTTCAGTCATCGCCCGGATCGGATCCGGGTGGCAGCACTTGCAGTGCATAGGCCGCGCCGCTGAGGGCCGGATGGCGAGCGTGCACGACAAACACCGGCACGGGTTGCAGGTAGGAGCGGAAGCGCCCCTTGTCCTCGAAGCGCGAGCGGAACTTGGAGCGCTCGAACCAGTCACCCAGCTTCGGCACGATGCCGCCGCCGATGTAGACCCCGCCGCGCGCGCCCACAGTCAGCGCCAGGTTTCCGGCCACGTTGCCGAGGAAGGAGCACATCAGCTCCAGCGCCTCGACGCACTGCGCATCGTCGCCCCGCACGGCGGCCAGGCTGATGTCGGCGGCATCCAGCGGCCGGGGTGCCACCTCCTGGAGCGTG
The DNA here is from genome assembly GCF_026153205.1 of Aquabacterium sp. A7-Y. Classification (GTDB taxonomy): domain Bacteria; phylum Pseudomonadota; class Gammaproteobacteria; order Burkholderiales; family Burkholderiaceae_C; genus Caldimonas. The sequence continues at coordinate 59,711 of NZ_JAPFBW010000013.1, forward strand.
CAGACGGCCTGGTAGAGATTGACCAGCCCAGGGCCCGACACGGCCCGCTCGGCGGAGGCGTGGCCGAAGCGTTGGCGCAACTGGTCGACGATGCGGGCCTCGTGGTCGTCGGCCGGCGCCAGGGTCACGTGGCCGCCTTCGCCGGTGAGCGGGATGGGAGGACGGCCGGGTGCAGCCGGCAGCAGACCGGACACGCCCAGCCCGGTGCCGGGGCCGACCAAGCCCAGCGGCGCCTGCGGCACCGGCGGGGCGCCGCCAAGCTGTCGCAGGTCCTGGGGCCCGAGACCCGGCAGCGCCAGCGCCAGTGCGGTGAAGTCGTTGAGCACCAGGAAACGCTCCAGGCCCAGCTCGCGCCGCAGAGCCGAGATCGAGAAGGACCAGTCGTGGTTGGTCATCTTGACGTGGTCGCCGGTCACGGGGTTCGCGATGCCGATGGCGCACCAGGGCGGCACCGGCTTGCCGGCCTCGCGCAGATAGTGGCGCATCGCCTCGATCAGGCTGGGGTACTCGGCGGCCGCGTAGGCTCGCACGTCGGATGGGGCCGCGCCGGGAGACTCGATCCAGGCGAAACGGGCGTTCGTGCCACCGATGTCGCCCACCAGTTGCGGATAGCGTGGCCCGTCCATGAGCTTCGGCACCTCGGCTGTTGTCGCCGCCTAAGGGCCGGCCCGTCGGGCCGGCCATCTCGTGCGCCGGCCCCGCAAGCGGCTTCGGGTGCCGGCATGGCGAACAGGCAGCCTTCGTGCCCGCGACAGCGCCGTGGCGAAGCGACACCCATGAAAAATGCCCGCAAGTCGGCGACCGGGGGCATGAGTGCGGCAGGCAGCGACGCGGGCGGCAGAACGGTTACATCTAGGCCTGTTCGAGGGGAGCGCGGAGCGACGCTGGCAGTGCAGTGGGGGCGGCTTTCGCTTTGCCTGTCGTATTTGCGACATTACACGCGCGTGACACGCGAGGCCCTGGCACGCACCAGGTGCGCGTAGTTCACCGCGTCGCGGAGGCGTTCGTAGCGGAACCCCTCGTAGTGAAAGATGCCTCGGTCGAAGGAGATCGAAAGGGCGTTCATGAGCTCGAGGTCTTCGGCAGTCGGTGGGAGCATGGGGTCCGCCTCCCGAGCCTGCGAGGCTTCGCCTTGCTCCTCGTCGTCCTCCTCCGCTCCGCGCGCAGCCACGATCTGTGCGTACCCCACCGCATCCTCGAAACGGTCGTAGCGGAAGCTCTTGTAGCGGTACACCCGACCGTCGAAGGAGATGCCCAGCAGCGACATCAAACGGGTCGGCTGCTCGGCCCGCATTCCTGCACCGGCCAGACCAGCGTCCGGCCTTGCCTGTCCCTCGAACTCGCGTTCGCTGAGTGAAACGGAGGACCGCCTCTCGGAAGGGCCCGTGTCGATAGAGATTGAAGCGGGAACCATGTTCATACTCCTGGTTGCTACCAGCGGCGGTCAAAAAACTCCCTGCCCGCCCCACTTCCCCGAAGGCTGGAAGCGACGTGTCGCGGCGAGCCGCTCCGAGGCGCCGCGGGCCGACCTCAGGCGCTTGCGAGCAGGACCGCGCAGGCCTTGGCGATCGCGGAGACGCGCTCGGCCGAGTTGTTGCCGGGCACCGCTGCCCAGCCCCCTTTCTCGACAAATTCTCCTTGTGACCAGGCATCGATCTTCTTCAGGGCCGCTGCATTGACCGCAACGTCCCCCGTGTGCTCGAATCTTTCGACGCACACGGGCGCCAACGCGGCAACCACCGCGTCGTCGGCCCGCATCGCGGCCATGGAGTCGGCCTGGCCGCTCGTGGTCCAGCCGCCCCAGGTGAATCCGAGGATCGCCACCGCAATGGCACCGATCACGGCGCCCCAGAGGGCCGGCTTGGTTTCTATGGGAATGTTCATGGCAGTCCTTCATGTGTAGGTTGACGGGAAAGAGCGGTCGCCCAGCCGGACGCAGTGCTCACTGCGTTCGTTGTCTGTGAAGCCGTGTTCATGAAGCTTCGCTTCCGCTGGAGCAGGCGTCTGTACGGTGCCGCACTTTGGAAGTCGTCTCGGCCTGCAGCGTCCGGTCGTACGGCGCTGAGACGAAAGCCGGAATGGCTAGCTTCACCCAGCTACACCAAGTCCTGCCCGATAGCAACTGCAGGCTCGCCCGAGCAGGATGCGCCGGCTCAGCACGGCGATCGAACCACGGTGGTAGGTGATGGAACCGCATGCCTGCAGCGAGCTCGCAGCCTGCGTGATGCTCACGCGCCGGGCGCCGAGGATGCGCGACAACCACTCGTGCGTGAGGACGATCGTGTCGCCCCCTGCACAGTCGGAGGTTCGCAGCAGGAGCGTCGCAAGGCGATGTTCAATGCGATGAAAGTGCGCACAGCCGACGGCTCGTGCATGGTGGGCGAAACAAGCGCGCAACTGAAGACGCAATTGCTCAAGCAAGGCAGGGCTGAACCGCAAGGCCTCGCGCAATGCCGCCGTCGGCAACTGCCACGCCGTTCCACCGCGCCGCACGCGGGCGTCGAGAGGAGCCGCATCGAGGCCGAGGATCACCGTGGCTCCGTGCATCCCGCGGTTGCCCACCATGTCCAGTTCGAGGTCCTGCCGACCGATCGCGGAAGCGGCCAGGGAGATGACCGCCCCGGTCGGGAACAGCACGCGCTCGTACCGGTCACCCGCCCGCTCGAGAATGTCGCCGAAGTTCAACGACACCCGCTGCGCGGCAGCGAGCAGCCGGCGGTGTTCATCTCGAGGCAACTGCTCGATCAGGGCATTCGTGTCGTTCAGGAGCATTGATCCATGTCCTTTCCCCCGCGTGCTGTGCAGGGGTTTCAGCGGCGGCGCGTAGGAGACACGCCCGAGGCGGATTCATCCTGTGCGCAAGCGCTGACGGCGTCGGTGCGGTGGGCCACTCCCGTCGCGCGGTACCCGACGGGGATGTGCGGTAGCGAACAGACAGGCGACATGCAGGCGCGGAAGATGCAGGCATGCAACGACACCGGCTGCTCTTGCAGCCTGCAAAGTCGTTTTCATACCCTACTGGAGAGAACATGAACGACTCGATCCGGCCGCCCCAAACCCGCGACCTTGAATTTCCCAACACCGCGACGGATCTCGATCCATCGAGCGCAGACGCCTCCCTTGACGCTGGCAGTCCGGGTTTGCACTCCCCAGCAGGCTCGCCGCTGCGCCGCTGGGAGAAGTCCGTCGCCTCCGGTGCAAGAACCGCGGCACAAAACGTCGACAGCTATGTACATGTCTATCCATGGGGAGCACTGGCTGCGTCGGCGGTGATCGGCCTCGCTCTCGGCCTCCTGGTCTCGCGCGGCTGACGCCGCTGACCGGGTTCGAAGACCTCCCAACCGACATCGTTGCGGCGTTGTCCCGGGAGCGTCCCGGTCATGCCGCACGGGGCAGCGATCGTGGCGAAGGACAGGGTCGGTCCAGCCGCCCGCCTGCCGTGCTGCTGTCGAAAGGAGAACATGATGAAGAACACTCGAGAACGCAAACCCACGGTCCGGCCGTCGATGGTCGATGCCGAGGACAGGTTCATCTCTGAAGGTGGATCTCTCGGCCCGTACGACGGGGGTTCGTGCGACAGGCGAGGGCCGAGCAGCGCCCCCGGCCGGCTCTCAGACCTTACGCAGCGTGCAACCGCCGCCCCTGCCGCAAACGAGCCGAGCCCGCTTCAACTGCAACTGATGAGCGTGATGGACGTGGATTTTCTCAACGGTGCTTACCAGCATAGCCAACAGCGCTTCTTGCGCCTGGAGGATGCGCTGAACCGTGCGGAACTGCTGCGCCGGTTCAATCGCAAGGGCGGCGCATGACGGCACACAGCGAAGGGAGGCGAGACGCAAAGCCCGCCGCCGCCGCTTGACCACAGTGCATCCCGGGCCGTTCCCGCTCGGCACGTCCGTCGCAAGACGGCGCTCCTATACTCGTTCACACGAGTTCCCACGGGCGCCGCAACGGCGTCCGGCGGAGAGAGCGGTGGGAGTGCGCCGTCGTCATGCAGCCGAATCCGAAGGATAACCACTTGCTCGCGGCGCTGCCGCTTGCCGAGTGGGAACGTTGGCAAAAAGCGTTGGAGCCCGTGCAGCTGACCTTGGGTGAAGTGCTCTACGAGTCCGGCGTGGCGTTGACGCAGGTCTTCTTTCCGACGACTTCGATCGTGTCGCTGCTCTACGGTTTCGAGGACGGTGCGTCGTCGGAGATAGCTGTGGTCGGCAACGAAGGACTCGTCGGCATCTCTCTTTTCATGGGGGGAGGTTCTACCCCGAGCCGAGCCGTCGTGCGAAACGCCGGCCAAGCGTTTCGTGTGCCCGCCACGTTTCTGAAGCAGGAGTTCAGCAGTTCCAGCCCTGTGCTTCACCTGCTGCTGCGCTACACCCAAGCGCTCATCACCCAGATGACGCAGACCTCCGTATGCAACCGGCACCACTCGCTGGACCAGCAGTTGTGCCGTTGGTTGCTGCTCACGCTGGACCGGGTGCAAAGCAACGAGCTCGTCCTCACGCAGGAACTCATCGCCGGCATGCTGGGGGTGCGCCGCGAAGGCGTGTCCGAGGCCGCCGCGAACCTGCGCAAAGCCGGTCTGATCCGATACCGGCGGGGTCACATCACCGTGAGCGACAGGGCCGGTCTGGAACTGCGGACCTGCGAGTGCTATGCAGTGGTAAAGAAGGAGTACGAGCGCCTCCTCCCCCCGGGGACGGCTCGGTAGCGCGGCTCGCTTCACAAGAGACGATATTGCCCATTCAGGGCAACCGGTCGCAACGAAGATCACCGAACCCGTTCATTTTCAACTTGATAGGACACCCCTATGGTTCGTATCGAACTCGAAGTCGAGCTGACATATGACATCGGTGAGCAGGGCGCCGACTTCGTCTTCAACATCCATCCCGCACACACGCACTGTCAAAAGGTCTCCTTGGAGCGCTTGCTTCTGAGCCAGCCTGTCTCACCCCAAGTGCAAACGGACCCGAATACCGGCAACAGGTATATGCGCCTGAGGGGCGGGCCGGGCGAACTGAGGATTCTCTACGCGGCAACGGTGGAATTGCTCCACCACCGATCAGAACCGGGCGAGCTGTCCGAGGTACCGATCCACAGCCTTCCGCTCGAAGCCCTGAACTATATCTATCCGAGTCGCTATTGCGAATCGGACCGGCTGCTCAGGCTCGCGATGAACGAGTTCGGCCAACTGTGGCAGGGGCATTCCAGGGTACAGGCGATCGAGGAGTGGGTCCGGCGTCGAGTGACCTTCACATCAAACACCTCCAACTCCAACACCTCCGCCGTCGACACGCTGATCGAGCAGGTCGGGGTATGCCGCGATTTCGCTCACCTGATGATCGCGCTGTGTCGGGCGGTCAACATACCCGCGCGCTTTGCCACAGGCACGGACTATGGCGCCGACATCGCGCTCGGGCCACCGGACTTCCATGCATACGTCGAGGTTTTCCTCGGCAATCGCTGGTACATCTTCGACCCGTCCGGCACCGCGGTTCCGATGGGCTTCGTCCGCTTCGGAACTGGCCGGGACGCGGCCGATGTGGCTTTCGCGACCATGTTCGGCTCTGTGGTGTCCTATGCTCCCGTCATACGAACCGTGGCCTTGGAGGACCGGGAGGCTGGCGTCAGCCTCCCGCATCACTGCCTGCAGGCACTGTCCACGGACAGCGGCATGCCGTACGACGCGCAAGTCCAGGCACTTGGCCGGACCTGACGGTCCCGCCTCCTGCCTTACCAACAAGCAGGCATGCCCAACCGCACCGTTCTTCGGCGACTGAGTCGTGCACGCGAAGGCCAGCCAGCCGTCCAACCTTGCCAACACTCTCAATATTGCGTGATCCTGCTGCATGGCTGCATGGTGGCTGGTGGGGTCCCGAATGTATGTGCGGTACCGGTCAGATGGATCGCCGCGAATCGCCATTGGGCCGTCGCCCGTTCCAGCACGACCACTGAGAGGGCGTCGGACGACGCGGCGCCCCGTGCCGGCCGCCCTCGGATCTCCCGTGTGAGCACGAGGTCGTTTGTCAGAGCAACGGAGCCGCGTCGGCGTCTTATACCGCCATCGAGCAAGAGGCCGCTGCTTCGGCGAATGGCGCCGCTCGCGCCAGGTCGAAGGCCTCCGCCAGCAAGGCGTATGAACGGCGCCGGGCGGCCGGATCATGGGCACAGGTGTTGATCGCCAGCTCGCTCAGCTGCAAGCCCTCGGCCAGTGAGCGCAGGCGGTCCGCCACCTGCCGGGCCGCGCCGACGAAGGCGTGGCGCCGGGCCGCCTCGACACCGGGCAGCTCGGCCGCGTCGAAGCCTTCGGCGGCGACCCTGTCGAGCGGCAGCAGTGACCCGGTGTGCCACGCAGGGGGTTGATGCGCCACCGGTCGTAGCTCAGCGCGTGGTGGCGTGCCTCGGCTTCGGTGTCGGCCGCCGGGGCCCAGACACACACCGTCGCCTGCGGCTGCGGGTGCCGTGCGCTCGGCTGGTACAGCGAGCGATACAGGGAGAGCGCCTGCTCCACACCCCGCCCGTCATTGAAAAAGTAGGCGAAGGCATAGGGCAGGTCATGCCGGGCGCCGTGATCGGAACTGCCGAGCACCCACAGCTGCGGCACCCGCGCATCGCCGCTGTCCCGCGGCGGACGCTGGCGCGCCACGAGGCCGCGATGGGACTGGCCGGTCACCCACGCCTGCAGATCGAGCAACTGCTCGGGGTAGCGCTCGCTGGCCGTCAGTGCGTTGGGGTTCAGCGCGAGCGCCGTGCGCATGTCGCCGGCCGGTGCCCGGCCGACACGAGATCGATGCGGGCCGGCGCCGGCGCCGCGAAGTACGCGTGTCGCCTGACCAGCCCGCCGAACCGTATACCTCCCGGGTGAGCGCGGGCCTGGCCTGGTAATAGAAAAGGCTCCGCAAATCAAAGACTTGCGGAGCCTTTCAACAAAAAAACCAAATTTTCTGATTTAGAACGGGATGTCGTCGTCCATGTCGTCGAAGCCGGTCGCAGCCTTCGGGGCCTGCTGGCGGGGTGCCGGGCGCGGGGCGGGCGCCGCGCGCTCGGGACGACCGCCAGCGCCGCCGCCCGTCTCGTCGCTGTCGCGATCGCGGCCGCGGCTGTAGCCACCGCCACCGCCGCCCATCTCGTCGCCGCCGCCCATGCCTTCGCGGCCACCCAGCAACTGCATCTGCTCGGCAATGATGTCGACGGTGTTGCGCTCGATGCCGTCCTTGTCGGTGTACTTGCCGTACTTCAGGCGGCCTTCGATGTAGACGGGACGGCCCTTCTTCAGGTACTCGCCGGCGATCTCGGCCAGGCGTTCATAGAAGGTGACCCGGTGCCATTGCGTCTCCTCGATGTTTTCGCCCGAGGAGCGGTCCTTGCGGCGGCTCGAGGTGGCGACGGAAACGTTGCAGATGGCCGTGCCGGTGGGCGTGTAGCGGACTTCGGGATCTCGGCCGCAATTGCCGATCAGGATGACTTTGTTGACAGAGGCCATGGCTCGGCTCCTTGAGGTTCATTTCGGGCGGATCGGGCATTATCCCCGATGGCCCGGCGCTTGCTAGAAGATGCGGCGCCTGCGGCCTGCCCAGGCGCCCACAACCGCCCGGGACGCCACACTCAGCCCGACGCCTCGGCCTTGACCCGCTGGCGTGCCGGGGGCCGCATCGGCCAGGCCAGCACCAGCCACAGCGCGGCCAGCGCCGCGCACACCTGGAACACCGCCGAGTGGCCCCAGGCGCCGGCCAGCCGCCCGCCCAGCAGGCCGCCGGCGAACAGCCCGAGCGACTGGCTGGTATTGAAGACCCCCAGCGCCAGCCCCTTGGCCGCCGGCGGCGCCACGCGCGACACCAGCGAGGGCATGTTGGCTTCCAGCAGGTTGAAGCCGATGAAAAAGCAGACCATCAGCGCGATCAGCGCCGCCGGCTCGGTCCAGGTCCAGGCCAGCGCCGCCTGGCTCAGCGACAGCAGCGCCACGGCGCCGAGGAAGACGGCGCGCAGCTGCTGCCGCCGCTCGCTCCACAGCATCAGCGGCACCATGGCGGCGAGCGAGAGCACCACCACGCCGAGATAAAGCCAGCCGTGCTGGCGCACCGGCAGGCCGACATGCTCGACCAGCGCGATGGGCACGACGACGAACATCGCCATCTGCACCGTGTGCAGCAGGAACACGCCCAGGCTCAGGCGCGTCAGCTCGGGGTGCCGCAGCACGGTGCGCCAGGCGGTCGCCAGTGGCGCCGCGGGGAGCTGCGGCGCGTCGGGCACCAGGCGCCACACCACCAGGCAGCCGGCCAGCGCCAGGACGCCGGTGAGCGAAAACAGGCCGGCCATGCCGATCACGGTGTAGAGCCAGGGCGCGAGTGCCAGCGACAGGGCGAAGGCCAGGCTGATCGAGCCGCCCACCATGGCCATCGCCTTGGTGCGCACTTCGTCGCGCGTGCTGTCGGCGATGAAGGCGGTCACTGCGGCCGAGATGGCGCCGGCGCCCTGCAATGCCCGCCCGACGATGACACCCCAGAGGCTGTCGGACAGCGCGGCGACGAAGGAGCCGGCGGCGAAGATCAGCAGGCCGGTGATGATCACCGGCTTGCGGCCGTAGCGGTCGGACGCCCAGCCGTAGGCGATCTGCAGCACGCCCTGGGTCAGCCCGTAGATGCCGATCGCCAGGCCCACCAGCGCCATGCGTTCGCCGCCGGCCAGCTCACGGGCATGCAGCGAGAACACCGGCAGGATCAGGAACAGCCCCAGCATGCGCAGCGCGAACAGCGCCGCCAGCCAGCCGCTGGCCCGGCGTTCCGCAGGGGTCATGCGCGGGGAGGACGATGGACTCATGAACTCGTGTGGGCAAACCACTATTGTCGCCGAGCGTGCAAATGTCCCTTGGTCCCCATCCGCCACGCTCCACGACCCTGCGCGAGGTCGGGGCTCCTGCCGGCGGCGTTAGGATGCGGGTCGCGCGTCTTGCGCAAATCGCCGCCCATGTCCTCCCTCGCCCCTCCGACCCACCGTTCCCAGCCGGCTTCGGCCGAGCCGCTGCACATCCTCGACGAGGTGTTCGGCTACCCCCACTTCCGTGGACGCCAGCAGGACATCGTCGCCCATGTCGTCGACGGCGGCGACGCGCTGGTGCTGATGCCCACCGGCGGCGGCAAGTCGCTGTGCTACCAGGTGCCGGCGATCGCCCGTCACCGGCGCGGCCGGGGCGTGGCCATCGTGGTGTCGCCGCTGATCGCGCTGATGCACGACCAGGTCGGGGCGCTGGAGGAGGTCGGCGTGCACGCCGCCTTCCTCAACTCCACCTTGTCGCTGGAGGAGGCCCAGCACGTCGAGCGCGAGATGATGAGCGGCCGCCTGACCCTGCTCTACGCCGCGCCGGAGCGCATCACCACGCCGCGTTTCCTGGCCCAGCTCGACTCGCTGCACCAGCGCGGCCTCCTGAGCCTGTTCGCGATCGACGAGGCGCACTGCGTCTCCCAATGGGGCCACGACTTCCGCAGCGAGTACCTGGGCCTGAGCGTGCTGCACGAGCGTTTCGCCGACGTCCCGCGCATCGCGCTGACCGCCACCGCGGACGAGCACACCCGCGCCGACATCATCGAGCGCCTGCAGCTGCAGGACGCCCGGGTGTTCATCAGCAGCTTCGACCGGCCCAACATTCGCTACCTGATCGTCGAGAAGGACAACCCGCGCGCCCAGCTGCTGCGTTTCGTGCGCGACGAACACGAGGGCGAGGCCGGGGTCGTCTACTGCCAGTCGCGCAAGAAGGTGGAGGAGACCGCCGCCTGGCTGAACGACGAAGGCCTCACCGCGCTGCCCTACCACGCCGGCCTCGACGCGGCGGTGCGCCAGAGGCACCAGGACCGCTTCCTGCGGGAGGAGGGCATCGTGATGGTCGCGACCATCGCCTTCGGCATGGGCATCGACAAGCCGGACGTGCGTTTTGTCGCCCACCTCGACCTGCCCAAGAACATCGAGAGCTACTACCAGGAGACCGGCCGCGCCGGCCGCGACGGCGAGCCGGCCGAGGCCTGGATGGCCTACGGCCTGGCTGACGTGGTGAACCAGCGCCGCATGATCGACGACAGCCCGGCCGGCGACGAGTTCAAGCGCGTGCAGCGCGGCAAGCTGGACGCCCTGCTGGCCCTGGCCGAGACCCACGAGTGCCGCCGCGTGCGCCTGCTCGATTACTTCGGCGAGGCGAGCCGGCCCTGCGGCAACTGCGACAACTGCCTGCAGCCGCCGGCCACCTGGGACGCCACCGAGGCGGCGCGCAAGGCGCTGTCCTGCATCTACCGTTTCCACCAGCACGGCGGCGGCTTCGGGCCGCGCGCTTTCGGCGCCGGCCACCTGATCGATGTCTTAAGGGGCAAGCGCACCGACAAGGTGGCGCAGTACCACCACGATCAGCTGAGCACCTTCGGCATCGGCGCCGACCTGAGCGAACAGCAGTGGCGCTCGGTGCTGCGCCAGCTGGTGGCACTGGGCCATGTGGTGGCCGAGGGCGAGTTCAACACGCTGGGGCTGACGGACAGCGCACGCACCGTGCTGCGCGGCGAGGTGAGCTTGCAGCTGCGCGTGCCGGCCGAGACCAAGCGCGGCAAGTCCGCCGGGCGCAAAGCGTCGCCCCGGGCGGCGCCCGCCGACCTGGACGCCGAAGCCCAGGAGCGCTACCAGGCCCTCAAGACCTGGCGCGCCGAGGTCGCGCGGGAACACAACCTGCCGGCCTATGTCGTCTTCCACGATGCCACGCTGGCCGAAATGGCCCGCGTCGCGCCCGGCAGCCTGGACGAACTGGGCGGCATCAGCGGGGTCGGCGCCAAGAAGCTGGAAGCCTACGGCAGCGAGATCCTGAGGGTGCTGGGCACACGCTGAAGCGGCGCGGCGGGCGCCGCCGCCTGGAGCCCAAGCTCGCCCGCTTGCCAAGCCCCCCTTCGGAGGGTGGAACCGCTCGGGCCCGGCTGTGTCAGAGTGCGGACGAGTCCATCCCAGGGGCCTGCAGTACACGACCATGAGCTCATCCTATCTCGCCGCCATCCGCTTCCCTGACGGACACACGCTGTTCAGCGTGTTCGACGAGCACACGGGTCGCATCGAACCCTCCCTGGTGACGCAGCCGGGCGCCGGCGCGCCGCTGGACGCGTTGACCGACGGCGAGTACGAGCAGTGGACTCACCTCCAGCAGCGCGAGCACGGCTGCGACCCCGAGACCCGCATCCGGCGGCTGTTCATGACCGGCTCGCGCAGCCTGCTGGGCGCTATCGCCGAGCTGGCCGACAGCGCGGAGGACGTGGTGGTCGAGGTGCCGGCGCGGCGGCGCCGCTGGCGGTCGCGGGCGCACCGGCAAACGCAGCTGCTGCTGACCGAGCTGAACCCGCTCCCAGACGCGGAGGCCGATCCCGCGTCCGGCGGCTGAGCGCCGCTCAACGCACCAGGCCAGATCCAATGTAGCGAGGCCCGGGGGCCGCCGCGCCTCAGGGCTGCACCCTGACCGCGACCCGCGGGCTCTCGCCGCGGTGGTCATGGCGGTCCCAGGCGTGCGCGACGTATTCGACCGAGCGGGCGGCGCTGACGCTGGGTGCGGTGACGTCGAGGCGGAAAGGCGCCTCCTCGTCCTCGCCCAGGCTTTCCAGCTCGTCGCCGTTGACACGGAAAAACTCGACCCGCTCGACCTCACCGCTGTCGTCGCTGGCCACCGCGCGCAGTGCCAGCACGCCGCCCGAGGACACCGGGTCGGGCGAGGCGACCAGTTCCACGTCGGGGCCCTGGTCGTCGAACTCGTCGCCGACGCCGACATAAAAACCACCGCCGCAGCCGGCCACCACCGCCAGGAGCAGGGCCAGGGCCGCCGTTCGGGCCGGGGAGAGGAAAGGTCGGGTTGCAATCGCCATGCCGCATGCTAAGCGGGCGGGCCCCTGCCGGGCAAGCGCACAGCGGCACGGCCGCCCCACTGACAGCCTCTGACAGGCGGGCCCACTATGATGATGGGTTTTCCTCACCCGGCCAGAGCCATGCCCGAGCGTCCGTCTGCGCGCAAGCGCGCCTCGCCCTCCGTCCCGGCTTCGGCCGCGCCTCCGGCCGCGGAGGCCGCGCCGGCGCCCGAAGGGCCGCAGATCCGCATCCGCGGCGCGCGCACGCACAACCTCAAGAACATCGACCTCGACCTGCCGCGCCACCGGCTGGTGGTCATCACTGGGCTGTCGGGCTCCGGCAAGTCCTCGCTGGCCTTCGACACGCTCTACGCCGAAGGCCAGCGGCGTTATGTCGAGAGCCTGTCGGCCTATGCGCGGCAGTTCCTGCAGCTGATGGACAAGCCCGACGTCGACGTGATCGAGGGCCTGTCGCCGGCGATCTCGATCGAGCAGAAGGCCACCAGCCACAACCCGCGCTCCACGGTCGGCACGGTCACCGAGATCCACGACTACCTGCGCCTGCTGTACGCCCGCGCCGGCACGCCCTTCTGCCCGCAGCACCAGCTGCCGCTGGAGGCGCAGAGCGTGAGCCAGATGGTGGACGCGGCGGTGGCGCTGCCGGAGGACACCCGGCTGATGGTGCTGGCGCCGGTGCTGCGCGATCGCAAGGGCGAACACGCCGAGCTGTTCCAGGACATGCAGGCCCAGGGTTACGTGCGCTTCCGCATCGACGGCACCATCTACGAAGCGGCCGACGTGCCCAAGCTGAAGAAGACCGAGAAGCACGACATCGACATCGTGGTCGACCGGCTCAAGGTTCGCGGCGATGCCAAGCAGCGCCTGGCCGAGAGCTTCGAGGCGGCGCTGCGCATCGCCGACGGGCGCGCCATCGCGCTGGAGATGGACGGCGGCCGCGAGCACCTGTTCTCCAGCAAGTTCGCCTGCCCGGTGTGCAGCTATTCGCTGGCCGAGCTGGAGCCGCGGCTGTTCTCCTTCAACTCGCCGGTCGGCGCCTGCCCGTCCTGTGACGGTTTGGGCGAGGTGACGGTGTTCGATCCCGAGCGGGTGGTCGCCTTCCCGTCGCTGAGCCTCGCCAGCGGCGCGATCAAGGGCTGGGACCGCCGCAATGCCTACACCTTCTCGCTGCTGGAAAGCGTCGCGCGGCACTACGGCTTCGACGTCGATCTGCCCTGGGAGGAACTGCCCGAGACGGCGAAACACGTGCTGTTGCGGGGCTCCGGCGAGGACGAGATCGAGTTCGTCTACCAGGCCGAGGGCGCCGGCGGGCGCAAACGCACGGTCAAGCGCTCGCACCCCTTCGAGGGCGTGATCCCGAACTTCGAGCGGCGTTTTCGCGAGACCGACTCGGTGGCGGTGCGCGAGGAACTGGTGCGCTACCAGAGCGCCAAGCCCTGCCCGGAGTGCGAAGGCACCCGGCTGCGCCGCGAGGCGCGCAACGTCAAGCTGGTGGACGCGGCCTCGGGCGCCGCGCGGCCGATCTACGAGATCTCGCACGCCACCCTGCGCGACGCGCTGGCGACCTTCGAAACCCTGACGCTCAAAGGCGCCAAGGCCGAGATCGCCGACAAGGTGGTGCGCGAGATCCGGGCGCGGCTGAGCTTCCTCAACAACGTCGGCCTGGACTACCTGAGCCTCGATCGCAGCGCCGACACGCTGTCGGGCGGCGAGGCCCAGCGCATCCGCCTGGCCTCGCAGATCGGCTCGGGTCTGACCGGTGTGATGTACGTGCTCGACGAGCCCAGCATCGGCCTGCACCAGCGCGACAACGACCGCCTCATCGGCACCCTGCGCCACCTGCGCGATCTGGGCAACTCGGTGCTGGTCGTGGAGCACGACGAGGACATGATCCGCGCCGCCGACCACGTGGTGGACATGGGGCCGGGCGCCGGCATCCACGGCGGCCGCGTCCTGGTGCAGGGCACGCCGGACGAGGTGGCCGCTTCCGAGGACTCGCTGACCGGCCGCTACCTGGCGCGCAAGCTCACCATCGGCGTGCCGAAAAAACGCCACGGCTGGCAGCCCGCCAGCAACGCGGCGCGGCTGCGTATCGTCAACGCGCGGGGCAACAACCTCAAGGGCGTGACGGTGGAGATCCCGGTCGGCCTGCTGACCTGCGTCACCGGCGTCTCGGGCTCGGGCAAGTCGACGCTGGTCAACGACACGCTCTACGCCGCGGTGGCGCGCAAGCTCTACCAGAGCCATGCCGAGCCGGCGCCCCACGACGACATCGAGGGGCTGGACGTGTTCGACAAGATCATCAACGTCGACCAGTCCCCGATCGGCCGCACGCCGCGCTCCAACCCGGCCACCTACACCGGCCTGTTCACGCCCATCCGCGAGCTGTTCGCCGAAGTGCCGACGGCGCGCGAGCGAGGTTATGGCGCCGGGCGCTTCAGCTTCAACGTGGCCGGCGGGCGTTGCGAGGCCTGCCAGGGCGACGGCGTGCTGAAGGTGGAGATGCACTTCCTGCCGGACGTGTATGTGCCCTGCGACGTCTGCCACGGCAAGCGCTACAACCGCGAAACGCTGGAGGTGCTCTACAAGGGCCGCAACATCAGCGAGGTGCTGGACATGACGGTCGAGGAAGGGCGCGAGTTTTTCAGCGCCGTGCCGGCCATCGCGCGCAAGCTGCAGACCTTGCTGGACGTCGGTCTGGGCTACATCAGCCTGGGACAAAGCGCCACCACCCTGTCGGGCGGCGAGGCGCAGCGCGTGAAGCTGGCGCTGGAGCTGAGCAAACGTGACACCGGGCGCACCCTCTACATCCTCGACGAGCCGACCACCGGTCTGCACTTCGCCGACATCCAGCTGCTGCTGCAGGTGCTGCACCAGCTGCGCGACCACGGCAACACCATCGTCGTGATCGAACACAACCTCGACGTGATCAAGACCGCCGACTGGGTCATCGACATGGGACCCGAGGGCGGGGCAGGCGGCGGCACCGTGGTCAAGACCGGTACACCGGAGGAGATTGCCGCTCATCCGGAAAGCTACACCGGGCGCTATCTGAAGGCCTTGCTCTAGAGTCCTGTCTCAGGGCTTTTGTCCTATCGCATCGACGTCTCATGCGGGGAGTGATGTGCGTCGTTTTGAAACACCTCCCTCGAGAACTGGAACGACCGCTAAACTGCCGCCGCGTCCCTGCCCCCCCTCACCCCTCCCTCACTTTGGCGGGGACGATTTTGCGGCTCGCCAGCGGCCTGGCTTTGCTGGTGCTGGCGAGCCTTCTCTTTGACGCGACCTCAGCGTCCCGTCCCAACCCACTCCCCCTCCTTCTGGCACATCTGCAGCCTCAGTGACGCCGCCGCCGCACACCTCCATGCATGCGGAAAGGAAAACGCCGCAGCGCCTCCACGGTGTCTTCCCAAGGGCTAGACTGCGCCGCATTCCAAGGAGGACCCTCGTGAGCCTGACCGTCGACTACTACTTCGCGCCGCAGTCCCCGTATGCCTACCTGGGCCACCAGCGCCTGCAAGACATCGCACGGGAGGCCGGCGCCCAGATCCGGGTCCTGCCGGTGGACCTGGGCGGCAAGGTGTTCGCCGTCTCGGGCGGCCTGCCGCTGTCCAAGCGCGCGCCGCAGCGCCAGGCCTACCGCCTGCTCGAACTGCGCCGCTGGAGCGAATTCCTGGGGCTGCCCATCAACTTGCAGCCGCGCTATTTCCCCGTGAACGGCGACGAGGCCGCCCGCCTGATCGTCGCGGTCGAGATGAAGGACGGCAGCGAGCCCGCGATGCGCCTGGCCGGCGCCGTGCAGCGTGCGGTCTGGGTGAACGAACTGAACATCGCCGACGAAGCGGTGCTCGCCGAGTTGGTGCGGCAGTGCGACCTGCCCGCCGCGCGGCTGGACGACTCCCACAGCCAGGCCGCCCATGAGCGGTATGAAGCCAATACCGAAGGCGCCATCGCCGCCGGCGTGTTCGGCGCACCGAGTTTCGTCATCGAGGGCGAGCTGTTCTGGGGCCAGGACCGACTCGACTTCGTCGAACGCCGCCTGCGCGGTCAGGCGGCTTCCCGGCGCTGAAGCCGCCCCGCAGGCGGCCGCCTGTCCGCTCGGGCAGGTGTCCGGCTCAAAGACATTCCTCCGCGGAAACCCTGCTCGATGAGCAGACACTGTCCAGGACTTGAGACAGAGCGGGAAAACCCTGGACGGTTCCCTGTTTTCCTTGCACGACAAGAGCTTGGCGCATTCCTGCAACCGTGGCACACGGCTTGCGCTAAGGGCCCCTGACAGCGCGCCAGCCTGACTGGCGCGCCCCACCACTCAGGAGACATCGTCGTGACCTACCGGGGTGCCCTTGCGGCTTGCCTTGTGCCGCCTGCTGCCTGCCTTGCTGCCTGCGCGACCGCTCTCGGCGCTCACTTCGAACCCGGTGTCCGGTCCCCTCGGCGCCGCGATCCCTCCGGCGAGGCATGTCCCGCCTTCGTCACCGTCTCGCGTGCCCTGCCGGCTGACCGCCCATGACCGCGGACGGCCCCTACGTGCTCCGCGCCCAGGGCCTGAGCAAGGACTTCCTGGGCTTCACCGCGGTCGACAAGGTCGACCTGAACGTCAGGCGCGGCAGCATCCACGCGCTGATCGGCCCGAACGGCGCCGGCAAGACCACCTGCTTCAACCTGCTGACCAAGTTCATCGAGCCGAGCGCCGGCACCATCCTCTACGAGGGGCAGGACATCACCCGCGAGGGCCCCGCCCAGGTGGCGCGCCGCGGCATCGTGCGCTCCTTCCAGATCTCGGCGGTGTTCGCCCACCTGAGCGTGCTGGAAAACGTGCGCGTCGCGCTGCAGCGCCAGCTCGGCACCTCGATGCACTTCTGGAAGAGCGAGGCCAGCCTCACGCCCCTGAACGGCCAGGCGATGGCGCTGCTTGATCAGGTGGGGCTGACCGAGCTCGCGCGCACGCCGGCCGTGCAGCTGCCCTACGGACGCAAGCGCGCCTTGGAGATCGCCACCACGCTGGCGATGGAGCCGGCCCTGATGCTGCTCGACGAGCCCACCCAGGGCATGGGCCATGAGGACGTCGAGCGCGTCACCCAGCTGATCAGGAAGGTCAGCGCCGGGCGCACCATCCTGATGGTCGAGCACAACATGAACGTCGTCGCTTCCATTGCCGACACCATCACGGTGCTGCAGCGCGGCGCCATCCTCGCCGAAGGCTCGTATGCCGAGGTATCGCGCAATCCCGCGGTGATCGAGGCCTACATGGGCAGCACCGACGAGCCGCTGAAGGGAGCCCACTGATGGCCGCCACCGCCGCGTTTGCCGGCGCCGAGGTGCCGGCGCTCGAGATCCGCGGACTGCAGGCCTGGTACGGCGAGTCGCACATCCTGCACGGCGTGGACCTGAGCGTGAAGCGTGGCGAGGTCGTGACCCTGCTGGGCCGCAACGGCGCCGGCCGCACCACCACGCTGCGCGCCATCATGGGTCTGACCGGCGAACGCCGCGGCTCGGTCCGGGTGCACGGCGTCGAGACCATCTCGCTGCGCACCCACCGCATCGCCCGCCACGGCCTGGGCTACTGCCCTGAGGAGCGCGGCATCTTCGCCAGCCTCTCCTGCGAGGAGAACCTGATGCTGCCGCCGCGCCTGCCAGGTCGCGGCCCCGGGATGAGCGTGGACGAGATCTACGCAATGTTCCCCCACCTGCGCGAGCGCCGCCGCAGCCCGGGCACCCGCATGTCGGGCGGCGAACAGCAGATGCTGGCCGTGGCGCGCATCTTGCGCACCGGCGCCGACGTGCTGCTGCTCGACGAGATCTCGGAGGGCCTGGCCCCGGTCATCGTGCAGGCCCTGGCACGCATGATCCGCACGCTCAAGGCCAAGGGCTACACCGTGGTGATGGTGGAGCAGAACTTCCGCTTCGCGGCGCCGCTGGCGGACCGCCTGCATGTGATGGAGCACGGGCGCATCGTCGAGTCCTTCGATGCCGCCCAGCTCGAAGAAAAGCTGCCCGTGCTGCACGAGTTGCTTGGCGTGTGACCCGCTGCGTGCGGGTCGATCAGCAGAACCGGCGGGCCACGGCCCGCCAGAAGGAGACAACACGATGACACACCCTCCCGTGGCCCTGACCGCTGCCGGCTTCGCACTCGTTCTCGGGCTCGCCTCGCCGGCGGCTTCGGCCCAGCTGAGCGGCAACGCCGTGAAGATCGGCTTCATCACCGACATGTCCAGCCTCTATGCCGACATCGACGGCAAGAACGGCGCCGAGGCGGTACGCATGGCGATCGAGGACTTCGGCGGCAAGGTGCTGGGCAAGCCCATCGAATTCGTCTCGGCGGACCACCAGAACAAGGCCGACATCGCTGCCTCGAAGGCGCGCGAGTGGTTCGACCAGCAGGGCGTGGACCTGGTGCTGGGCGGGACCAACTCCGGCACCGCACTGGCCGTCAGCGGTGTGGCTGCCGGCAAGAAGCGCGTCTATATCAACGTCGGCGCCGGCTCGGCACGGCTCACCAACGAGGAGTGCACCCCCTATACGGTGCACTATGCCTACGACACCATCGCGCTGTCCAAGGGCACCGCTTCGGCCATCCTCAAGCAGGGCGGCAAGTCGTGGTTTTTCCTGACCGCGGACTACGCCTTCGGCCACTCGCTCGAAGGCGACACGAGCAACGTCGTGAAGGCCCAGGGCGGCAAGGTGGTGGGCTCGGTGAGGCACCCGCTGAATGCCTCGGACTTCTCGTCCTTCCTGCTGCAGGCGCAGGCGTCGAAGGCGCAGATCCTGGGGCTCGCGAACGCCGGCGGCGACTTCGTCAGCGCGGTGAAGTCGGCGCGCGAGTTCGGCATCACGAAAAGCATGAAGATGGCCGGCCTGCTGGTCTTCCTCAACGACGTGCACAGCCTGGGCCTGCCCACCACCCAGGGCCTGCTGATGACCGACAGCTGGTACTGGGACACCAACAACCAGACCCGCCAGTTTGCACGGCGCTTTTTCGAGAAGACCAAGAAGATGCCCAGCAGCCTGCAGGCCGCCGACTACTCGGCCACGATGACGTATCTCAACGCCGTCAAGGCGGCCGGCACGGACGACGCCGACAAGGTGATGGAGCAGCTCAAGAAGACCCCCATCAACGACTTCTACGCCAAGGGCCAGATCCGCAAGGACGGGCGTTTCGTGCACGACATGTACTTGCTGCAGGCCAAGGCGCCGGCCGAGTCCAAGGGCCCTTGGGACCTGCTCAAGCGGGTGGCGACGATGCCGGGCGCGCAGGTCTTCGCGACGCCGGCCGAGTCCAAGTGCGCGCTGATGAAAAGCTGACGCGGCGACACCCGCGGCCAGCCCCGGTCCCGCGTGAGCCTTCACGCCGCCGCCCGTGCTGCGGACCTTTCCCAACCAACGGCTTGTCCCCATGGAAATATTTGGAGTCCCCCTGCCCGCGATGCTGAGCCAGTTGCTGCTCGGGCTGGTGAACGGGTCGTTTTATGCGGTGCTGAGCCTCGGCCTGGCCGTGATCTTCGGACTGCTCAACGTCATCAACTTCGCCCACGGAGCGCTGTTCATGCTGGGCGCGGTGCTGGCCTGGCTGGGCCTGGAGCTGCTGGGTCTGGGCTACTGGTGGATGCTGCTGCTGGCGCCCCTGTCGGTGGGGGCATTCGGCGTGCTGATCGAGCGGCTGCTGCTGCAGTGGATCTACGAGCTCGACCCGCTCTACGGGCTGCTGCTGACCCTGGGCGTCGCGATGCTGATCGAAGGCCTGCTGCGCGCCCAGTACGGTGTGTCCGGCCTGCCCTACTCGCCACCCGAGCAGCTCAGCGGCGCGGTCGACCTGGGCTTCATGGTGCTACCGGTCTACCGGGCGTGGGTCGTGGGAGCGTCGCTCGCCGCCTGCCTGGCCACCTGGTTCCTGATCGAGCGCACCCCTTTGGGTGCCTATCTGCGAGCCGGCACCGAGAACCCGCGCCTGGTGGAAGCCTTCGGCATCAACGTGCCTCTGATGGTCACGCTGACCTACGGCGCCGGTGTGGCGCTGGCGGCATTCGCCGGGGTGCTGGCCGCGCCGGTGATGCAGGTCTCGCCGCTGATGGGGCAGAACCTGATCATCGTCGTCTTCGCCGTGGTCGTGATCGGCGGCATGGGCTCCATCCTCGGCTCCATCGTGACCGGGCTGGGGCTGGGCGTGATCGAGGGCCTGACCCGGGTCTACTACCCCGAGGCTTCGGCCACGGTGGTCTTTTTCATCATGGTGATCGTGCTGCTGCTCCGGCCTGCCGGGCTGTTCGGCAGGTCGCGTTGAAGGAGTGTGCGGCATGCACAACGAGCGAGTCCCTTATCTCCTGCTGCTGGCCGCCCTCATGGCGGCCCCCTGGCTCGGGGCCTACCCGGTGTTCGTGCTCAAGGTGCTGTGTTTCGGCCTGTTCGCCTGCGCGTTCAACCTGTTGATCGGCTTCACCGGGCTGCTGTCCTTCGGGCACGCGGCGTTTTTCGGCGGCGCGGGGTATGTCTGCGGCCACGCACTGAAGGTGTGGGGCCTGAGCCCGGAGCTGGGTCTGCTGGCCGGCACCGCCTGCGCGGCGCTGCTCGGCCTCGTGATGGGCGCGCTGGCGATACGGCGCGAGGGCATCTACTTCTCGATGATCACGCTCGCGCTGGCCCAGATGCTCTACTTCTTCTGCCTGCAGTCGCCGCTGACCGGCGGCGAGGACGGGCTGCAGGGTGTGCCGCGCGGGCACCTGCTGGGCCTGCTGAGCCTGGAGAACGACCGCACGCTGTACTACGTGGTGCTGGTCATCGTGGCCGTCGCCTTCCTGGGCATCGTGCGTATCGTGCATTCCCCCTTCGGCCAGGTGCTGAGGGCCTTGCGCGAGAACGAGCCGCGGGCGGTCTCGCTGGGCTACGACACGCGGCGCTTCAAGCTGCTCGCCTTCGTGCTGTCGGCGTCGCTCGCCGGCCTCGCCGGTTCGCTGAAGGTGCTGGTGATGGGCTTCGAGACCCTCACCGACGTGCACTGGTCCATGTCGGGCCTGGTGATTCTGATGACCCTGGTCGGCGGCCTGGGCACGCTCAGCGGGCCCCTGGTCGGCGCGGCGGTCATCGTCACCCTGGAGAACAAGCTGGGCGACATCGGCGAGGCGCTGGCGCAGGGCACCGGCATCGCGGGTATGCAGGCGCTCGGCGAATCGGTGACCACGGTCATCGGAGCGATCTTCGTGGTCTGCGTGCTCGCGTTCCGGCGCGGGATCATGGGGGAGATCATTCACCGGCTGCCGGCGCGCAGGGCGTGAGCGTGCAGCGCACATCGCGAGAGGTGATGCAGATGGATGCGAACGACTCGGACATGTGGGCAGTCGCGGCCGACGTGGCGCGGTGCAGCGGCCATCCGGCGCTGCGGGCCTCGTCGGTGCAGTCCTTCTTCAACGCTTTCGAGCGCGCCAGCCAGGGCACCCTGGTGGTCGACCGGGAGGCGCGCATCGCGTGGATCAGCGCCCGCCATGCGCAGCGCTTCGGGATCGCCGACGCACGCCAGGTGCTGGGCCGCCCGTGTGAAGAGGTGATACCCAACAGCCGCATGCGGGAGGTGGTCGACACCGGCCAGCCTATCCTGCTGGACATCCTCGACGCTCCGGGCCAGCCGCTGGTCGTGACGCGCTTGCCTCTGCAGGCCGAGGACGGCTCGGTGGTCGGTGCGGTGGGCTTCACGCTGTTCGAGGAGTGGGCCGTGCTGTCGCCGCTGGTCTCGCGCTTCCTGCACCTTCAGGAGCAGCTGGCGGCGGCGCGCAAGGCGCGCTCGGTGACGCGCCAGGCCAAGTACCGGCTGTCCGACTTCGTCGGCGTCTCGGCCGCGACGCTGGAGCTCAAGCGCACTGCCCGACGCGCCGCGGCCAGCGGCTCGCCGGTGTTGCTGCTGGGCGAGACCGGCACCGGCAAGGAGCTGCTCGCGCATGCCATCCACGCTGCCTCGCCGCGCGCGCACCGGGCCTTCGTCTCGCTGAGCATGGCGGCCATCCCGGACAACTTGCTCGAAGCCGAGCTGTTCGGCGTGGCGCCTGGCGCCTACACCGGCGCCGACCGCCGCGAACGCCAGGGCAAGCTGCAGGTGGCGCACGGCGGCACGCTGTTCCTCGATGAGATCGGCGACATGCCCCTGGGCCTGCAGGCCAAGCTGCTGAGGGTGCTGCAGGAGAAGGAGTTCGAGCCGCTGGGCTCCAACGAGGTGTTGTGTGCCGACGTCCGCATCATTGCGGCCACCTCACGCCCGCTGGCCGAGCTGGTCGCGAGAGGCGCCTTCCGCGCCGACCTGTACTACCGCCTGGACGTGCTGTCGATCGCGGTGCCGCCGCTGCGCGATCGCATCGAGGACCTGCAACCGATCTGCAGCGCCGTGCTCGACAGCCTGGCCGAGCAGCAGGGCGGGCGGCCATGCGAGGTGCGGCCCGAGGCGCTGGCGCTGCTGGCCCGGCAGCGCTGGCCCGGCAACATCCGGGAGCTGCGCAACGTGCTGGAGCGCTGCCTCGTGCTGTCGGACTCGCGGGTGCTGACGGCCGCCAGCGTGCGAGCGGCGCTGCACAGCGCCGGCCCGGGCGACACGACGCCGTCTCCCGAGCCGCCGGCCCTGCCGGCGCCCGAGGGGCTGGACGCGCAGAGCTACCAGGGGGCGATGGAGCACTACGAGCGCCAGCTGATCGAGCAGGCCTTGGCCGAAAGCCGCAGCGTCGCCGCCGCAGCCAAGCGGCTGGGCATGGGGCGGGCAACGCTGTATCGCAAGATGGCTGCGTACGGGCTGGGGCGGTGGCAGTTGCTGCCGCAGGAAGCGGGGGGTAGCGAGGGAGGAGTGAAGGAGGGGGAAGGGCGTGGGGAATAGCGATACCGCAGGCTCCCCGGATGTGGGTCTACATCAGACCCGGTCGAATCCGCCGCGAGCTCAAAACTTCGCTTCGTCCAGAAGATCGAAACTTCACTTCTAGTCAGCGAATTTCTTGCTGCCAATTTTCGAGATGGCGACGCTTGTCTTCATTCGACCCATGCCCTGAAACCTGTACGTGGTCAGTTGCACGCTATCACCCGCGCTTTCTCTCGTCACATAAACGCCCGGGCTGAGCTTTTCCGCGGCGACAGGGAGGTTGCCTGCGAAGAGCAAGCTTCCTGTACCGGGGGTCACCAGTACCACGGCGCGCGTCGAGGTGGAGAGCGAGGAATCGCCGAACACGGAGAGGTCCGGCGTGCCGTCATTGTTGACGTCGTCGTCCACGACCACCGCAGAGTCGCAATCTTCAAGCAACGGGAAGGAAAGGCGCAATACGGGCGTTGTGTCTGTCGCCGGTTTCCTCCCGCGCATAGACCGAAGCTCCACGCATGTGTCGCCGTTCTGCGCTGGAGCGCAACGCCATGCGACGCTGATCTGCTCGTTGACTTGGACCGCACGGTCCTGCACCGCGGCATCCGCGGCGCAGGTGCCGCACGCCAAGAGAAGACCGGCTGTACTGCCACATGCGAGAAGGTCCTTCATTCGGCATCTCCCACGACCCGATGGACGCGTCGCGTATGTCGCAAGCGTTCAGGATAGTGCGCCGCAGGCGGAAATCCGTCCGCCGTCTCTGCTCGGTCCCCTCGTACTCGGTTGGTCATCCTCACGGCGTCGTCCGCCTCGGCGATCGAAAAAAGCCTGTTCTTGGCCCAGAACCAACCTGCCGTGTCGATGCACGTGTAAGGATCTGTTTGAGCTCTCTCAGGTCCGATGATGATGGGTGGACGTCGCTCAGCCAGCAGTGTGGCGACCAGGGCGGCGTCCTGAACTGCAGGTCGGTTTTGATGTTGTGCATGAACGTAGTTGCCGGGTATCCCCCACCATCGAGCGTCTCGCCACCACGCGCCGCCGACGGTGCCCGGATCAAGCCAGCCTCGGTAAACCCAATACTGCATGTAGTTGCTGCGGCCGGTTATCTGCTTGAAGCCTCGCCCTCGGTAGGTTCCTCCGTCGTCACGCTGAACATTGCCCAGCCACCCTCTGAAGTTGGCTGCTCGCTCGTAGTGCCTGAAGTAGTTCAACGGGTCGCCGTTGAACAACTCCGCCATCCACCTCAACTGGTTCGACTCTACAGCAGCTTGTCCGAAGAAATGAGCCGCTCGAAGATTTGGCGCTATGCCGTACTTCCTGCACACCTTGCCGAGCTCCTGGCGATAGACTGCCCGGTTTTCTTGTGCGGATTCCGGGTAGATCCGCAGCAGTTCGCTCTCGCTCCACCAGATGACTTTGCGGAAATGTTTGATGAACTCTCGCGGCGGCCAGTGCCACATCGAGCGGTCTAGGCCATCAGCCTGGAAGGCCAATGCGGCAACGTGGGCTTTAAGGCGGCCAAAGTCGTCCTCGCTGATCGGTGTTGGGTTTTCCTCAGTGGAGTTCTTCAGCCATCCCCAGCGCGCATTGAAGGTTCGGTCATTCGACACCGCATCGAGATCCCACTCGCTGACAAACCTGCAGACCGCGCGGGCGAGTTGTCGAACTATAGAAGGCTGCTGGAGGCGGGCCCTCGCTTCTGCTGGCGATATGCCTCCATCTCCGTTGACATCCAGCCATCGCTTGAGGGTCGGCGAGTCGCAACGGCTGTCCTGATCCTGTGAGTCGTCGATCAGGCTCCAGCCTTTCCAATGTGGAAAATCCGCATCGCTGAACTTCAAGGTTCCGGGCGCATTCAGGTCGACCCAACCGACGCCACCACCTGTGTAGCGGATCTGTCTCCAATGGGGCGTGCGGGCCGGATTCAAGGCCTCCGGTCCAATGATGCGGCCGAACCGAAGCAATTCGTACACGGCGCTCGGCACAGGGCGCATCGGAGCGGAATGTGCATTGCTGATACGAACAGCTGCCGCGTGCAGGTCGTACTCGGCCCCCAGCTCTCGCAAGACCGCTCCCACCACAGACCCATTCTCCGCGTAGGTTGTCACATGGGCAGAGCCACGATCTTCGTCAGTGCCCCAGCCGGTGTCATAGCGAATGCCGACGAACAATGGATCCGCCGTCCTGTCAACTGGCTCAGAAGCAGGATTGGTGACGTCATCTCCAGGCCGGACGGAATATATGGGTGTACCGCCTGGGATACGGATATACACCTCTCCATAGAGCGCATCCGCCCGCCCGTCCGCAGTAACATTCAATGGGCCATTTGGACGACCCATCAACTTTCGCAAGTTCTCATCGTCACAAACGATCTCGAAGTGGACCTTGGGCTGCGTGTCTCCATAGATTTGACCCGCTTCGCCCACTTGCCCCTTGCGACTGATCAAGCGGTTCAGGATCACTGCGGGATGCACCCGCCTTAGATGCATGTAGATCGAGAAGAAAATTACGCGAGAGCTTGTGCGTTCGCCGATTTCCGTCTCATGTCGAATGACGACAACTCCGTTGTCCGTCCAGCCGCCGCGATAGGCCTGTGCATGGTCTGGAGGCAGCGGGCCCGAGGGCTGTTGCGCAGGGGAACGGACATAGGCGATCGTTCCATCGGCAATCGCTCGGACAGTTGCGGGCCGAGCACCGTTCAGAGGAGCACACAGATGCAAGCCACCGTGCCAGCCAAGCGAAAAACTGATGGGGAATGTGCCATCCCCGGGATCACCGCCCGGCATGCACCGTTCAACCCATTGGTCCTCTGTTTCGTTGGCCTGACGTGATAGCAGGAACGGGGGACTGATCAGCATGGGACCCTCACGTGGCAGTCGTCGTTTTTTGCCGGTACTCAAAGAGAGTACGGAAAATCGTTCTTTCGCCTGAAGTCAGCCTTCGGCATAGGCGGGAGGAAGTACTCGGACGTGCTTGGCCCCTGAAAACTCTTCCTACTCGCATGCACCGTCATCTTCCCCGGACACTGCGTGACGATGCCACCGCCGTCGATCGTGATGCTCGCCCCGCCCGAAGTGGCAAGCGTGATCTTCCTGGCCGCCGCCCAGTCGATATGCCCGTTCCGGCTCTTCACATCCATCTGCTGCCTCGCAGCCATGTCCATCCGCCCGGCCTGCGCCTGCATGTCGATGTCGCCCTGTGCCGCGATCACCGTCAAGCCTGAGCCGGCCGCGCCTCCGCCTGCCTTCACGGCGCCGGCCAACACGCCGATCGCCTGGCCAGCGTGCAGGCGTGCCTGCGCACCTATTGCCATCTGAGTGTCTCGGCCGCTGCCGAGATGAATGCCTTCGCCGGCTGCCGTCTGCAAAGCCTGCCCAGCCACCACGCCGAGGCCCGCCTTTGCCGTGACGGCCACCGCCGGGTCCGTCATCTGAGGCAGCTGCTCCGAGCCGGTCCGGTGGTTCCTGGCAGCGGCGTCCGCCACCGCCTCGTCGTAACCCTGCCCCGCCACCGTGCCACCGAGCACCGTGTGCAATGCCTTCAAGGGGGCTGCCCGGTGGTTGGCCAGGCTTGCACCGGGCTGCGCCGCGCCCAAGTGGCAGGCCTGCTGGACGGTCTCGTGCATCCTCGCCGCGTCGCTGTAGGCCCTTGCCAGCTGCTGCGCCTGCTTCGCGAGCGCCATGCCGGCTGCGTTGTCGCCCGCCGGTGTGGCAGTTCGTGTGGCGCAGGTGGTCAGCAGCAGGCCACGCCCGCCGCGAATGCCGCCATAGGCGTCCGTGCGCAGCTCGAAGCCCGCACCGCGGAAGCTGCCGCGGTGGTTGTCGGCCTGGTGCAGGAGGTGCCCCAGGCTGAGCCAGCTGGCATGCTGCGTATTGCCCGCCTGCACCCGCAACTGCGCGTCGCTGTCATCGAAGACCAGGCAGTTGTGGCCCTCCCCGCCGAACTCCCTGGTCTTCACGCCGCTCAGTGCCGCAGCGTTGCATTGCTGGTCTTCCGCCGCGGCCAGGCCGTGCCATGCCGGGCTGTTGCCAGCCGCGAGGTCTGCCTGGCCGCTGGGCAGGTGGTCGGTGGACCGCGTGAAAACACGGGTGTCCGTCTCAACCATCGCCCCGCCGGGTGTGGCCGGCACGCCGCCCTCGCCCTTGCCGTTGTACACAGCGCCGACCACCAGGGGCCGGTCGATGTCCGACTCCTCGAAGATCACCACCACCTCCTGCCCGATGCGGGGGATGAACTGGGTCCCCATGCCGGCGCCGGCATACCGCTGCATGGCCCGCACCCAGATGCTGTGGTCGCTGGACTCTGCGTGACGGGCCTGCGACTGCCAGTGGAACCGCACCTTGATGCGCCCGAGCCGGTCGGTGTAGATCCCGTCAGCGCCATTCGCGTGGGTCTGGCCTTCCGGCCCGACCACAATGGCGCTTTGCGCCCCGGCAACGGTAGGTCTGGGGTTGATGCGAGCGCCGGTCTCGTCCAGCAGCACGGGCCGCCATGGTCGGCTCGCCGGCACACACTCGAACTCGTTGGCGTAGCCGCTCGCCTCGGCCTGCGCCCGAACCCGTTCCGGCAAGGCGATCGCCGCCGACGACAACCGGGCTGCGCCGAGTCGCCGGGCAATGTGCTCACCGAGTTCGCGCGGCAGGTTGTTGATGCCGGCGTGGCGGACCGCCGTCGCGACGTAGCGCTGTGTCTCTCCCTCGGACAGCGGCGCATGGCGGAGCGTGAAGCTACAGCCCGGCCTCAGGCTGCGCACCGTGCTCGTGCCCAGGCTGCGACAGCGCCTTGCCTCGTACGATTCGAGCAAGCGGCGGCCGTAGTGCTCGGATGCGAAGCGGGTGGCGCCGTTGTGGTGGTCGACACGACCGCCCGGGTCATAGCTCTCGATCCGCGGCGCCTGCACGCCGCCGATGCGCCCGAGAGTCGGGACGCTGGCGGCCTGCCCCGACTTGCGGGCGTGGTCCCAGGCAGTGAGCGTCAAACACGCCGCCGCCAGTTGGTGCCACAGCGCGAAGTGTTGGACGGCGTCCCACGGCTCCTGGCCGTCGGCGCGTTGAAAACGAAGACCGCCGCCGCTCGCGCTGGTGGGGTCTTCCGGAAAGCGCGTGCTGTCGGCGAACAAGCGCAGCCGGTGGGCGTGCGGTGCCTGGTCGTCCTCCTCGAAACACCAGCCGACGCCTTCCTCGCAAAGGATGCGACGCACGAAGTCGTAGTCGGTCTCGGCGAACTGATTGCAATAGTGCCGAGGCGGCACCCGGGACACAAAGCGCGCAAGCTCGTCGGACCCGGTCCACGCGGCAATCCCGCAGTGGGCCTGGAACACCGCCCCGACGATCTCGATGACGCTCTTGTCGATGAAACTCTGGCTGCGCCGATGACCCTGCAGCGCCGCCAGCCACGGCCGGACGACGAGCTGATAGCGTGCCAGCCCGCCATCGGATTGCAGCGCACCAGCCTGCATCACGATGCCGCTGCGCGTCGCGCGGCGGCCATCGGCCAGAGCGATGTGCAGGGTCGCTCGTTGTCCCAGCATATCGCCCAGGGGCAGGTGAGCGTCGGTGCTCAGCGTGTTGATGCGGAACTCGAAGAGATCGCTGAGCGCCTCGCGGGCCACCCAGGATTCCACCAGCAGACGGCCGACCGCACCGGAGCCGTAAAGCTCGTACAGGCGGGTGCCTCGGGGGACGGCAACGTCCAAGGCGCTTGCCACCTCATCCAGCGCTGGCAATGCCTGAAATGACCTGTGCATGCGCCCTCCCGTTTTTGGGGGATCGCCGATCGACGACCGCCCTTGTTGGAAGAACAGTTTCGCACAGAAGTTAGCGCCTACACCCCATGGACGCAGTGGAAAAGGCGGCCCCGCCGCGCGGGGCCTTGTGAACCAGTCAAGTTCAGTTGAGTCGATCCGACCAGTCGCGCACCTGCCGCTCCGCTTCATCGCGGGACAGGCCATAGGCCTCCTGGATGCGGCCCACCAGCTGCTCACGCTTGCCGTCCATGCGGTCGAAGTCGTCGTCGGTGAGCTTGCCCCACTGCTCGATGGCCTTGCCCTTCAGCTGGCGCCAGTTGCCTTCGATACGATCCCAGTTCATGTCACGCTCCTTGTGCTGCGAGGTCATGGTCGCCGGCGGCGGACCGCCGGCGCCGTCACCCGGGCCGGGCCGATACTGCCAGGCCCGACCCGGCCGGTGCTATCACTGCTTGTTCATGCGCTTGGCGCGGTCCTGGCAGACGTCCTTGGCATCACCGCTCAGGGTGTCGCACTTCTCGGCATCAGCTTCGTACCGGGCGTCGCGCTTGTCCTCGGCGGCGTCCTTGCGCGTTTCCGAGATGTCGCGCTGGGCCTTGGCATCCACCTTGGCCTGTTCGTAGGTCGCCTTGGCTTCCTTCTTGCACACGTCCTTGGCATTGCCGTTCTGGTCGTCGCAGCGCTCCTTGGCCACCTCGTAGTCGGCCTCGGCGATGTCCTTGGCAGCCTCCTGACGGGCCTTCACGGTGCCCTTGTAGCTGGCCTCGGCGTCGGCGTCGGCCTTGGTGCGGGCGGCCTTGGCTTCGGCGACACAGACGTCTTTGGCGTTGCCGGACAGCGAGTCGCACTGCTTGCGCGCGGTGTCATAGCTCGCCTTGGCAGTCGCGCGGGCCTGGTCGTAGACCGTCTTGTCGCCGGCTGCGTGCGCGGCTGTCGCCAGCGCCAGGGCGCCGAACAGGGCTGCCAGGGACTGGGTCAGACGGGCGGGTTTGAGTGCGCGGTTCATGTTCTGTCCTCCTGCATCATGGTTTCGAATCCGCCGGGTCGCCGTGTAGGGGCAAACCGACAGGCTGAAGCGTAGGCAGAGAGCAGCGAGGAACGTGCCGGACAGGCCGGTGGCCGCGCCTAGGACAGCGGAGAAAACGCTGTCGGAGCAGTCCTACAACAAGGATCGCAAGGATTGCAAACGGCCGCCACACGGCGGCCGTTTAAGCGCTCAGAAGCGATAGTTGACGCCCACGCTCAACTGCGGAATCGCCTTGACCTTGCCGACACCGTCGCGGATTTCCTCGAGTTCGCGGTCGATGTCTTCCTGGCTGACCGTCTGCGACAGCAGCGGGCCGCTGACGCTGCCGCGCACCTTGGCCTTGCCGAAGGAAGCACCGACGTCGAAAGCGAAGCCCCAGCCGCCCTTCGGGCCGGCCTGATGGCCCCAGCCCAGGCCCAGGTAGGGCGTGGTGCTCGGGAACTTCACTTCGACGTCGAAGCGGTCCTCGCCGGACGCGGCATAGGTCGTATCGCCGATCGTGATGGTGCCGCCGCTCGGACGGCCTTCCAGGTCGGCGCGCATCTTGTTGAAGGTCACGCCGCCGGTGAAGCGGAAGCCATTGCCGAAGGGGAACCAGTCACCGAACAGGCCGATGCGGCTGAACTTGATCTTGCCTTCGTAGTCGATGCCTTCCTCGCTGCCGTTTTTG
Organism: Aquabacterium sp. A7-Y; assembly: GCF_026153205.1. Lineage (GTDB taxonomy): Bacteria > Pseudomonadota > Gammaproteobacteria > Burkholderiales > Burkholderiaceae_C > Caldimonas. Next base: position 89,834 of record NZ_JAPFBW010000013.1, read on the forward strand.
CTGCGGCTGCCGAGCGTGGCGAAGTCGGCGCGCAGCGTGAAGCTGTCGTTCAGCGGCTGGGCATAGCCGATCATCAGGCCCGGCAAGCCGATGCCGGTGTAGACCTCACCGGCGTGCGAGAGCGTGGCGGCGCTGCACAGCGCCAGGGCGGCAACGGAGCGAAGTACTGCGGAATTCATCAGGGGGGTCTCCTTCAATGGAGCCCCATCATCCCACTACACGCCGATACAAATGCCGCGCCTCCCGGTGCCGCGACTAGCTCAGTCGCGGCCCGCGTTGATTCCTTCACGACCCGATATCGAAGCCGTAGTCCACCGTCAACGGTGCGTGGTCGGAGAAGCGCTGTTCCTTGAAGATCGCGGCGCGCGAGGCGGTGGCCGCGAGGCCGGGGGTGGCGATCTGGTAGTCGATGCGCCAGCCCACGTTTTTGGCCCAGGCCTGGCCGCGGTTGCTCCACCAGGTGTAGCTCTCCTCGCCCGCCTCGGGATGCAGGCGCCGGTAGACGTCGACCCAGCCGACCTCGTCGAACACCCGCGTGAGCCAGGCGCGCTCCTCGGGCAGGAAGCCCGAGTTCTTCTGGTTGCCTTTCCAGTTTTTCAGGTCGATGTTCTGGTGGGCGATGTTCCAGTCGCCGCAGATCAGGATCTCGCGACCTTCGGCACGCAGCGCCTGCAGCACCGGGAAAAACTCTTCCATGAACAGGAACTTGGCCTGCTGCCGCTCCTCCGACGAGGAGCCGGAGGGCAGATAGAGCGAGATCACCGACAGCGGCCCCCAGTCGGCCCGCAGGTAGCGGCCCTCGGCGTCGAAGCCGGCGTGGCCGATGCCCTCCACCACCCGGTCGGGCTCGCGCCGGGCATACAGGCCGACGCCGCTGTAGCCCTTCTTTTCGGCACAGTGGAACCAGCCGCGCAGGCCCTCGGGCTGGCGCATGGATTCGTTGATGTCGCCCGCCTGGGCCTTGAGCTCCTGCACGCAGACCACGTCGGCCTGCTGCTGGGCCAGCCAGCTGAAAAAGCCCTTGGTGGACGCGGAGCGGATGCCGTTCAGATTTGCAGAGATGACGCGTAGCATCCCGCGAGCTTACTGGAGCCGCGCGGGTTGCGTGCCGCTCCAGGCGTCAGGGTGCTTCACGGCAGCGGCGGCAGCGTCGTTGGCATGCGCCTCGCCGACGCCAGCGGTCTGCACCGGCCTGGCCTGCACGGGCTGCAAGGGCAGCGTCAGCTCGTCGAAAGGCATCGGCTGGCTGATCAGCGTCGCGTCGCCGTCGTCATGGGCCGAGGTGCGGCGCACCAGTTGCAACGCCGCCACGTCGAGCGCGGGCGAGCGCGCATAGAAGCTCGCGTTGAGCTGGGTATGGCGCACCAGGTAATGCCGGAAGCGCTGGTACAGTGCCGCGTCGACGGTTCCCGGGTCGCGCCAGAAGTTCGCCAGCGGCGGCTGCCGCACCAGGCCGTCGATGCTGTAAAAACACTCGCCGAGCGTCGCCACCGGCGTCTGGTGGAAAAGCGCCTGCAGTCCCGTGGTGCTGTTGACGGTCACCACGCCGCGCGCGTGCTTGAGCAGCGTGGGCAGGTGCAGGTCGTGCACATAGAGGACCCGCTTCTCGATACCGAGCCGGCTCGCGGTCCGCGCAATGAAGTCGGTGTAGTCGGTATAGGCGCGGTCCATCGGGTGGTGCTTGAGCACCAGCCAGTGGGCGGGATCGGCATGCCAGGCGAAGGAATCCAACACATCCGCGATCACGTCCTCGACGCTGCCGTAGGGCGAGTGGTGCAGGATCTGGCTGTCGTTGTGCACTTGCAGGGGCACCAGGAACCACTGCTTGGAGCGGTCCGGCGCGGTCAGCACCTCCATCAGGTGACGCTGGCCCCAGCCGTGCACGATCTTGCGCACGCCTCCACGCACCCATCGCAGCCCCTCGCCCACCGGGTCGAGGCTGCGATGGTAGACATGGTGAGGAAAGCGGAATCGCAGCAAGGCCGCCGCCGTGTAGTAGGCGATGGCGCGCAGTGTCATGCGCAGAAAGGTCTGGCCGGTGGGTTTCGGTTGCGTCACCGGTGAGGATGGCAGCGACTGATAGAGGGCCGGATCCTTGGGCACGGCTGAATAGCCGTTGACGCCGCCCGCCTCCAGCGTCACGTAGTCGGGACGCAGATAACCTTCCTCGAACACGAACACCGGCAGCTTCAGCTCTTCGGCGACCTGACGGGCCACCACGTGGATGGGCCGGGTTTGGCCAAACAGGACGATGCAGTCGATCCGCTTCAAAACCAGCAGCGAGCGCAGCCAGGCGCCCCACTGCTCATGCCGGCCGTGGTAGTCGATGCTGCGCTGACGGCGGTAGAAGAGCTTGTCGCCGCCGTTGAAGTTGACCTTGTAGACCTTCTGGCCGTGCTCCTCGAGGTAGTCGGCCAGCCTCGCGAAGAAAGCGCCCATGGGTCCCTGCAGCAGCAAGGTGCGACGGTGCGTCAGCAGGGCGGTGAGCGAGGCGGGGTAAGGCATCTACTGCGGTTTCGGCGTACGACGTCAGAACGGGGCGGGTGTTGCTTGCAAGGCAGCCCCGCCAGCCGGACGGCAGCGCCACGTGGCGACACATTTTCTCGCAAGTGGGTCACAAGGAATTAACGCCCATCTGATAATCAGGGCGCCGGGTGTGTGCCGGATGCCACATTTGGGGCAAAAACCTCGCCCGTCGGCCAGCCTGCGGCCGACCGAAGGCGGTTTTTCGAGAGGGACTCAAGAATCGCGATGACAGTGTGCAAGCACTTGAGGCTATGCGAAGGTATCCGCCTGTGCAAAAGCGGTTCCTCGGGCATCTTTGGCGGAAACCAGCGGCGGCGCACCTGCGTCGGGCCAGGCAATGGCGAGATCGGGGTCGTCCCAGCGGATCGAGCGCTCGGCCTCGGGAGCGTAGTAGTCGGTGGTCTTGTAGAGGAAGTCGGCGCTCTCGCTCAGGACCAGGAAGCCGTGGGCGAAGCCGGGCGGAAGCCAGAACTGGCGGTGGTTCTCGCCGCTGAGTTCGACCCCCGCCCAGCGCCCGAAGTGAGAGCTGCCGCGCCGCAGGTCCACCGCGACATCGAACACCCGCCCCTGCGTCACCCGCACCAGCTTGCCCTGCACATGCGGCGCGAGCTGGTAGTGCAGACCGCGCAGCACGCCACGGGACGAGCGCGAGTGGTTGTCTTGCACGAAGCTGTAATTCGTGCCGGTTAATTCGTCAAAGCGCTGCTGGTTGAAGCTTTCCATGAAAAACCCGCGCTCATCGCCGAAGACGCGAGGCTCCAGGATGAGCAGGCCGGGAATGGCGGTCTCGACGATCTTCATCAGAACACTCGCTCCTTCAGCACTTGCTGCAGATAGTGACCATAGCCGCTCTTCGCCAGCGGGGCGGCCAGGCGCTCGAGCTGTTCGTCGCCGATCCAGCCCTGCCGCCAGGCGATTTCCTCCGGGCAGCAGATCTTCAGGCCCTGGCGGGTCTCCAGCGTGTGGATGAACTGGCTGGCGGCGAGCAGGGACTCGTGCGTGCCGGTGTCGAGCCAGGCGTCGCCGCGGCCGAGCAGCTGCACGTCGAGCTTGCCGGCTTCCAGGTAAAGGCGGTTCAGGTCGGTGATTTCGAGCTCGCCGCGGGCGCTGGGGCGCAGCCCGCGGGCCAGCCGCACCACCTCGTCGTCGTAGAAGTACAGGCCCGTGACGGCATAACGGCTCTTGGGCACCTGCGGCTTTTCCTCGATGCTGATGGCCCGCCCGGCGGCGTCGAACTCGACCACGCCGTAACGCTGCGGGTCATTGACCGGGTAGGCGAACACGGTGGCGCCGTCGGCTTGGCGGTTGGCCGCGGCGAGGCGGGCGCTCAGGTCGTGGCCGTAGAAGATGTTGTCGCCGAGCACCAGGGCGCTGGGGGCGCCGGCGAGGAAGGCGTCGCCGATCAGGAAGGCTTGCGCCAGGCCGTCCGGGCTGGGTTGCACGGCATAGCTGATCGTCAGGCCCCAGGCGCTGCCGTCGCCCAGCAGCTGCTCGAAGCGCGGGGTGTCCTGCGGCGTGGAGATCACCAGGATCTCGCGGATGCCGGCCAGCAGCAGCACGCACAGCGGGTAATAGATCATCGGCTTGTCGTAGACCGGCATGAGCTGCTTGCTCACCGCCAGGGTCACGGGGTGCAGCCGGGTGCCGGAGCCTCCGGCGAGGATGATGCCTTTGCGCGCCATGTCGCCTCCGTCGTCTCTGTCGTGGATTTCTTCTGCTCGGATGTCCGTGTCGCCGTCCCGGCGCTCAGCGGCTGGCGTTGGGCAGCACTTCTGCCAGCATGCGCTCCACGCCCTGCTGCCAGGGCGGCAGGTGCAGGCCGAAGGCCGTCTGCAGCCGCGCCGTCGCCAGGCGCGAGTTGAGCGGCCGGCGGGCCGGCGTCGGAAAGGCTGAGCTGGGCACGGGCTCGATCGCCTCCAGCGGGACCTTGAGAGTGACCCCCCGGGCCCGGGCCCACTCGATCACGTGGCACGCATAAGCGTGCCAGCTGGTCTCGCCGCCGGCGGCCAGGTGATAGGTGCCGGCGAGTTCGGAGCGGGCTTGGGCGCTGCGCAAGGCGTGGGCGGTGACATCGGCGACCAGTTCGGCGCCGGTCGGAGCGCCGAACTGATCGGCCACCACCGACAGCCGCTCGCGCTCGGCCGCCAGCCGCAGCATGGTGCGGGCGAAGTTGCCTCCGCGTGCCGCGTGGACCCAGCTGGTGCGCAGGATCAGGTGGCGACAGCCGCTGGCCCGGATCAGGCCCTCGCCTTCCAGCTTGCTGCGGCCATAGACATTGAGGGGGCCGGTGGGGTCGTCTTCCGCGCGCCCGCTCGTGCCGGAGCCGTCGAAGACATAGTCGGTGCTGTAATGGACCAGCCAGGCGCCGAGGGCGGCTGCCTCACGGGCGAGCACGCCGGGGGCCGTGGCATTGATCAGGGTGGCGAGTTCGGGCTCGGCCTCGGCCTTGTCGACGGCGGTGTGGGCGGCGGCGTTGACGATGATCTCGGGCCGCAGCTGCCGCACGGAGGCAGCCAGCGCTTCGGGTTCCGCGAGGTTGCCGCAGAGCCCGCGGCCGGGGTCGCCGCTGCGGTCGAGCGCCACCAGGCGGCCCAGCGGCGCCAGGGCGCGCTGCAGCTCCCAGCCGATCTGGCCGTTCCCGCCCAGCAGCAGGATGGTCGGGAGGCCCAAAGCCGCCGCGCTCATGCACCCGCTCCCGGCGCGTATTGCGTCGCCAGCCACTGGCGGTAGGCGCCACTCTGAACTTCGGCCACCCAGTCGGGATGGTCCAGGTACCACTGCACCGTCTTGCGGATGCCGGTCTCGAAGGTCTCGGCAGGGCGCCAGCCCAACTCACGCTCGATCTTGCGGGCGTCGATGGCGTAACGACGGTCGTGGCCGGGGCGGTCCTTGACGAAGGTGACCAGGCGCCGGTAGGGGCCGGCGGGGTCGGGGCGCAATTCGTCGAGCAGGTCGCAGACCGTGTGCACGATCTCCAGGTTGGTCTTCTCGTTCCAGCCGCCGATGTTGTAGGTCTCGCCCGGCCGCCCGGCGGCCAGCACCGCCCGGATGCCGGCGGCATGGTCCTTCACGTAGAGCCAGTCGCGCACGTTCTGGCCGTCGCCGTAGACCGGCAGCGGCTTGCCGGCCAGCGCGTTGACGATCATCAGCGGGATCAGCTTTTCCGGAAAGTGCCAGGGACCGTAGTTGTTGGAGCAGTTGGTCGTGAGCACCGGCAGCCCGTAGGTGTGGTGCCAGGCGCGCACCAGGTGGTCGCTGGCGGCCTTGCTGGCGGAGTAGGGGCTGTTGGGCTGGTAGGGATGGTCCTCGGTGAAGGCGGCATCGCCCGGCCCCAGCGAGCCGTACACCTCGTCGGTGGAGACGTGGTGGAAGCGGAAGGCGCCTTGCTCGTCGGCCGGCAGCGCGGACCAGTGGGCGCGCGCGGCCTCCAGCAGCGTGAAGCTGCCTTCGACATTGGTGCGCACGAAGGCGGCGGGGCCGTGGATGGAACGGTCGACGTGGCTCTCGGCGGCGAAATGCACGATGGCGCGTGGCCGGTAGCGCGACAGCAGGCTGTCGAGCAGCGGGCGGTCGCAGATGTCGCCGTGCACGAACACGTGGCGGGCGTCGCCCTGCAGTGCGGCCAGGTTGCGCAGATTGCCGGCGTAGGTGAGGGCGTCGAGGTTGACGACCGGCTCGCTGGTCTCGGCCACCCAGTCGAGGACGAAGTTGCTGCCTATGAAGCCGGCGCCGCCGGTGACGAGGATCATCGATGTACCACCTTGGTCCGCGGCCCGGTTGCCATGTCGGCAGCCGGGGCCGTGTGCATGAGGCGCATTGTCACCTGCTCCGGCCCGCGATCGCTCGTTCTTCAGCGGCTACGCCAGCTCAGCAACCAGCGCAGCACCTTGCGCCAGGGCGGCAAGGTGCCAGGGCCGGCGGCACGCCAGGCCAGCAGTTCGTCGAGCGCCCGCTCGGGCGTGGTAAAGGCACGGGTCGTGCGGCTCACGTAGGCGGGGTAGAGGATCAACACGCCGGCCACCAGTTCGTCCAGCGTCAAGCGGCGGCTGCGGCGCGGGATCGACAGCATGTCGTGCGTCAGGCCCCAGCCGGCATAGAAAGGCGCGCCGTGGCAAACCACCGCCTTGCCGCGCAGCAGCGCCTCGAAGCCGGCCAGCGAGGTCAGCACGTGCACCTCGTCGACAGCGTCCAGCAGGGCGTGCATCGGCACGTCGACCACCACCTCGTCGCACTCCAGCGCAGCCCGGTCTTCGCCCTGGCCCTGCTTGCGCAGTTTGGCGACCACGTCGGGATGGGGCTTGTAGATCAGGTGGGCGTCGGGAGCCGCCTTGCGGGCCGCGCCCAGCAGGGCCATGTTGCTGCGAAGGCCGAGTGCACCATAGGTGATGGAGGCGTCGGACTCGACCTGCCCGGGCACCAGCACGACCCGCTTTGCGCCTGGCGGACGTGTCCAGGCCCCGGTGCCCACGTTGTACTTGGTGACCCCGGAGGCCGCGATGCGTTCGCGCAGCACACGGGCGCGTTCGATCAGGGCGGCATCGAAACCTTCGTTCTGGAGCAGATGCTCCAGGTCCGACGGCGCGGTGGCGTCGTAGTAGATGCCGCGGCCATCCATCACCCAGGACAAGGGCCGCACGAGGTCGGCACCGAGACCGACGGAGCGGATGAAGCCGTCTTCGAGGCGGATGACGTGCGGGGTCCGGCCCGCTCCCGATACCGTCGCCTCCCCTTCAGCGGGCGACGAGGGCGAAGTGGGCGCCTCGCGCCGCCCCCACACTGCCAGCGTGGCACCGGCGGGCGCGTCTGCGGCACGCGGGACGAAGCTGACCCGACTGCCGCTGAAGAAGGCGCGGACGATGGGCCTTTTCCAGTGTGAGAAGCCGATGGCGTGCACCTGCGCCGGGAAGCGCTCGCGCATGCGCCGCTGCAGTCCCATCCACTCCAACAGGCGCTCGGGCTCACAACGCTGCAGCGTTTCCGGATCGAGATAGCGCGGGTACTCGATCAACGCGGCGTGAACCAGCTCTTCAAGCTTCACGTGATGCCCGGTACGCCGGCGCTCGGGGGCCTGCAACTCGTCGCCCGTCAACCCCCAGCCCGCGTAAAACGGCATACCGAAAGTCCGCACCGGCTTGCCCCAGAGCAGCCCTTCGAAGCCCATCTGTGAGGTGACGCAGTACACCGCATGGGCGGGCTCGAGCAGCGAGGGCGGGTGCGCGTCGGAGGCCAGCAGCGTCACCCGCGAGGCCTGGCCCGGTGACAACGCGCTGAAGTGGCCGCGCTTGCGGCCGGAGATGACGTCCGGGTGGACTTTCAGGATCACCGGCAGTTGTGGATGCTCGTCCAGCGCGGCTTCGAGCATGCGTTGGAAGCTGTGCACATCGGCCAGGCCATAGCGGATGGAGGCGTCGCCGAAGGTTTGGTCTATCGCCAGCACGTAGGGACCGGCCATTGGAGGCGGAAGCTCGCGCGCGTGGTTGTATTTGGAGAGGCGGACGCTGCACCAGAGGGACCGTATGCTCGCCGCGCGCTGCAGCTGGGCTTCGGAATGCACGGCCGCGATGAGACGCTCTACCCGCGAGGGCCCTGTGGCGTCATAGTAGATGCCTTGGTCGTCCAACACTATGGAGAGCGGGGGCTCCACGGAGCCGAGGCGGACGGACCGAATGAAGCCGTCCTCGAGATACCAGGTAGGTAGCCCGTGGCGCTCGCCAACGCGCCGCGCCTTTTCAGCACTCGGCTTCCTCCCCCATGCCAGCACGCCGGTCAGTTCGGCGACCGGGTGGCGGTGCGACACCACGCGGCAGTCGTCCAGCAGCGACGGCAGGGTCGCAATCCCCCGGACCCCGGAGCTGACAGCGGCAAGAATGCGACTTGGACTTCTCATCGATGGACCGAAGGACCCGTTCACCACTGCAGGTGAACGAATTCCCAGGTCGGGGAGGCATTGAAGCTGTTGCCCGGCTCCTTGTAGCCAAGTGAAGCCAGGAAGACGGCGAGCTCTCGCAAGTGCTCCTGCGTATGGGCCTCCACGAAAATCTGAGGCTTGAATTGCTCGATCACGCGCCGGGCCCCTTTCAAGACTTCCAACTCCATGCCTTCAACGTCTATTTTCATCAGCGAAACGGGATCATAGACGAGTTCATCGATGGGCGAACAGACGACGGTGTGCCGCGCTGCGTACAGTGCGCTATTCGTGCGAGTTTCGAAGGTGCCGTGCGAGGCCGCGATGCCGACCGGGAACGGCTGGATTTTTGCATCCAGCTTGTTTTCCGATCGATTCTTCAGGATGAGTTCATAATGATTCGGGAACGGCTCGAACGCGATCACCCGGGTGCTGGGGGCGAACAGGGAGAAATACACGGAGTGGTGCCCGCAATTCGCTCCGATATCGAGAAAAACACCGGAACGCGCAGTTCGCGTGATATATCCGAGCATTTTATGCTCGTAGAATTTTTCCTGGGACAGGCTTTCGTCGACCCTGGAGCCGGGCTCGCAGTTCACCCGGACAATGCGGCCGGCGTGAAGAAACTGGTGCGTCGCGATTGAATCTGTCATTTTACGGTCATGGCGTTCCATCAGAGACTCCGTCGTCAAGATCTATTGGGGCGCAAGCGCGAAGGCGAATTGCCCGCAATACACCAATTTTCTGTAATTGATGATTTTTTCGTGCCTTTTTTCCTGCCTTGCCTTCGCCTCGATCTCCCGATTGACGGGGGACTCCTCCGTGAAATAATGCGACATCGACGCCGGTCTTCCTTGATAACTGCGCTGCATCAAGGTGAACCCATCAATGCCCGGCCGGAATTCCACTAGATTCAAACCCGCATCCTCCGCGATGCGCTTGAATCCGTAGATCGTGAAGTTCCACATGCTGTAGGAGTGGTAGGGCTCGAACTGCGAGGTCTGTCCGATGAACAGACCCTCCTTTTTCAACACCCGGGCAATCTCCCGTAGCGCCAATTCCGGCTTCCGCACGTGTTCGAGCACCTGCTTCGAAAACACGAGGGCATAGCTCGCGTTGGGCAGGGGCAGTTCATAGCCGTCGTAGGTCATGAAGTGCCCGTCGGTTCGTCTTCGCGAGGCCACCTCGGGCGAGGCCGCGATGTCGATGCCAGTCCATCTCGTCTTGGGCAAGAGACGTTTGAACAGGTCGATCGAGCGTCCATCGCCGCAGCCGAAGTCGAGCACCTCGGAAGGAAGAAAACCTCGGGCGACCCGCGCTTCCAGCACCGACTCAGCACTGGCCTGGCGGCAGTCGTCTTCCGGAATCGCGGCCTTCAAAAAGTCGTAGAGTTCCTGCACCTGCTTACTCCCCTCGGCGACTGGCGGGCTCGAGATGATTCCCGCTCGCGGACGCCGGCAGATCTTCGGTCTGCCGCGCATCGGCCCGGCGTACGAGATCGAGCCATCCGGCAGCGACCACCCCCGGCGCGAACGCCGCCATCGACGCGGGCCCTGCCGCCCCCAGCAAGGCGCGCAGTTCGGGGTTCTTGAGGAGAACCTCAAGCGCATCGGCCAGGGCTTGCGCTCGATCCCCGCCATACTGGGCAGGATCGGCCAACAAACCGTTGGAGCCGTGAACGATCAGGCTGTTGGTCCCCGGGCAGTCGGCAAACCCCACTGCGGGCAGACCTTTCAACAAGGCTTCGGCGGTGACGAGGCCAAAGCCTTCGAAACGCGAGGGCATGCAAAAAATCTTCGCCCGGGCGTAGTGCGACATCACGTCGTCGGACTCGCCTTTGAGATGAAACGAGGAGGCCACGCCCGCCTCCGCGATCTGGGCCTCGATCTGTTTGCGCAGCGGCCCGTTGCCGTACAACTCGATCTGCCAGTCTGGATATGCTCGATGAAGGCGCGCCCACGCCTGGATCAAGGTCGCATGGTCCTTGGCGGGCGACAGTCGCCCGACCACGATGATCATGTTGCGCTGGGGGTCCGGCTCCGCGGGACGCGCCATCTCGCCGGACACAAAAACGGCGTTCGGCAACACCGTCATCCGCTTCTGCAGACTGGGGGGAAACCAGTCGCGGAACTCAGGCAGGAGCACCGTGATACCCGCGGCCATCCTCAGCGCGTGCAAACGCAGGAAACGATCAAAGGGATTCGCGTCCCAGCGTTCCCACTTGGTGAAGTCGTGCTCGGGCACATTGTGCAATGAAGCGACGACAGGAATGCCGGTGCCCATGCACGCGATCAGCGTGTCAGTCGTCGCGCTCGGTTGAAAGGCGATCACCAACCGGGGACGGTGGGCCCGCAGAAAACTGCGCAGCGCCTTGATGAACCACCGATGCTGCCGCCACCAGGTGAAAAAACTCGCCGGGAACCTGTATTTCAACGCCGCGCGGCCTTTCGGCGCCCCTCGCGGAGCCGACCCTGTTTCCGGGAGCTTGGGCCGGTCCTTGGGCCGCACCGAGAGCACGTGGACACTCCGTCGGAGTTCGAAAAACGGGCGCCCGGGAGGATCAGCATGGTAGATGGTGACCGGAATGCCGGCATCCGCGAGCGCATTTGCGACGTTGCACAACACCTTTTCGGCGCCCCCGGCGCGCCCGACCACGGTGCGAATGACAAAGGCCACGTGGGGCAGAGCGGCGTCGGAAGGCGACACGACGGGCCAGCGATGGGCGAGGTGCGTGACGCCTGTCAGAGTGTCAGCGGGGTTCATGCGGCAAACGCCCCCACCTCGGCGAGCGCCCTCACGTCATCGCGGAGGCGCTCGAAATCGGCCACCGACGAGATCGGGTAAATCATTTCGCCGGCCTCGATGCGCACCGCCGCCTCCCCGGCATGGACCATGGTGGAGAGCGGGTGAAACCGCAGGGGGTAGGGCTTCAGCTGGCAGTGCGTCTGCAACCATTCGACACTCGTGGCCGACGCCGGTGCCGGCGTTGGCGTCGCCGGCAGACGGCGGAATCCCCGCAGCGCCTTGGTGACAAAGGCCGGCGAGAGGGCACTGCGGTATCCCTTCAAGAGCTCCAGGCCTCGCACTAGCGCCTGATTGCGCACCGGCCCCGCGAGCTGCCTGTTCGAGACCGGGAGCGGCGCGCCGCCCTTGGCCTCGGGATGCGAAACGATTTGGGCCATCACCCGGCTCAAGGTGCAGCCCGCGGCCAGCAGATGGACCCGGGTGTCGTAGGCCGCGAGACGCGCCAGCGGCGCCAGCAGACTGTGGTCCAGCACGTGGGCCTCTTCGACGTCCTGCCTGGGGAGCCATTCGTCGAAGCTGCTCGCGCCATCGTGCTGGAGCGCTTGCAGGTATCTGCGCCACAGCAGCGTTTCGGTATCGGGGCAGAGCAAGTGAAATTTGCATTTGGCGCCCTTCACGGCATCTCGCAGCTCGCGCTCGACGCGTTCGATGCCCGCGACGAGCAGCTCGACGCTCTCCTTGATTTCGGTCGGCGTCGAGAGATCGAGCGTGACCGGCGCGCCGAGATAAAGCAGCGAGGAATGGCCGTCGCTGTTGGACAGCGCGGCGGCGGCGTACAACCTTCGCCTCCCGGCCAGCGCCTCGGAGGCCTCCTTCTCGCGCGGCTGCAGGATCGCCAGGTGGTCCTTGGTGCTCCACAGCTTCCCCAACCGGGGCGGGACGTACCACACGCCGGCGGCCCGGGTCCCGTCCCCCAATGCCGAGAGATAACGCTTGACCGGCTCGTGGTCTTCCTCGGCTAGCGAAACGACGATGTCCAGGGTCGGCATGCTGCTTCCGCCTCGCGCCAGGGGCGGATACGGCGCCGGATCGAGCCGTTCCGTCCTCGCAGCGAGGTTCGTCTTCGGGTCTGAGCTCGTTTTGGCAAACAGAATGCGCGGGACCCTGAGGGCGGCGCGGCAGTAATACCAGGCGCCGAGGACGCGGCCCTCGTTGCGGAAGGCGTGCCGGGACGCGAGTAGCAGGTGGTTTTTCCGGCAACCGCGCACGAATGAGGCGCCGTACTGTTCGAACAGCGGTCGATGTTTTTGCCAAATATGCCCCAGAGAGGCCGCCAACACGCGGCCGGGCTTGTCATCGTCATTCTTCAGATAGATGCAAAGCGGTTTGTGCGGGTCCGAAAGCATCAGTCGGCCACCGTTCGCGGAAAACCGAACGAGAAAATCGAGGTCCTGCAGCCGGGAGAGATGCACGTCGAACTTCCCGACGCTCCGGAATGTTTCCGTCCTGGCGAGCATGGTCCAGAGATAGGCGCCGATGCGCCCGTTGAGAAAACCACGCAGCTGGTCGCCGACGAGGTTCGGTACGCGGTGCTGCGCCTTTTTCGAATGGCTCCATTTCCAATCGAAGGCGCACATGCAGATGACGGGCTCGCCCTCGAGCACACCCGGCTCCGCCAGCAAGGCGTCGAACTGCACCGCCAGCTTGTTGGGGTACCACAGGTCGTCCGCATCGATCCAGGTCAGGAATTCACCCCGAGCCTCTTCGAGGATGGTATTTCGTGCGCTCGGCCGCCCTCGGTTCCTGTCGTGTCGCACGACGCGGATGGCTCCATAAGTGTCAGCCAGCTCGGTGACGATGGCGACCGTGTCGTCGGTGCTGCCGTCGTCCACCACCAAGATCTCGAAGCTACCCCGCCAGGTTTGCTTCAGCACCGAAAAAATGGCGTCCTTGATCGTTCTTCCTGCGTCGTAGGCAGGCAGACCGATGGTTAAGACGGGCGTATCTGGGGCGAGGAGTTCCTGTTTCATGGCGCCTTCGGAGGTGATTGCACGGGTCCCAGCTCATTCATCCCGGCCGGTGCCGCGTCTTCGCCACGCGCACAGCGGCTGAACCGGTCGTCGAGATACTTCATGTACTGCCGGTCGGCGGGGGGTGGTTCTTGGGCCGGACAGGGAAAATCGCCGCCGCCGATATTCGGCCGGGGCTCCACATGCGCGTCATCCCGGCACAAAACCGCAGCGCGGTGGAGCTCCGCGAGAGGCGAGCCGCAGGCAAACACCTTGTTTTGGAGGCCCGCCATCTCGCCGCGTTGTTCCGCCCGCTTCAGGATCTGGCCGAACAGAACGAGGACATGAAAGTGGTAGCCGCAGTCTTTGCTGCCCTTGTCGAGGAAATAGCCACGCTGCTTGTTCTGCGCGAGGGTGTTGAAGCCGTAGTAGGCGCGGCGCGCACCAGCTTTTCCCAGTGGTGGCGAGAGGAAATCCGCGAGATCGGGGGGCGAACCGGGCGCCTCGTCGCCGCGCCCGATGAAAAGCTGATTCAGACCCTCCGCCACGGCCCGGTCGAAGTCGATGCCTTCGTCCCAGCCCCGCGCCGCGAGGTAGTCGGCGCTGAGACCGAGGTCGCGCACGACATGCAGGTGCTGGTTCAGCGTGGCCCCTGCCTGGGTCGGTTGATCGCGCCGGGTGATCGAGTGATACCAGGCGCAGCGCTGTGCCGAGTTTGGCTCACAAGCTCGGCGCGAGGCGAGTCCGCCCTGCGACACGTCGGCGACGACCACCTGGAGGGCGCCACGGGCAACGGCGCGGAACAGCGCCGAATCCTCGGCAGCCAGGGGATAGCGGCTCTGCGCTGCGAGGCCGGACAGGTTATACAGGATGTACGAGAGCCCCGCCTGGCCCATCGCGTTGTAGGGACGGCCTCGATCGTTGAGAAGGGCGACGCGTTCGATGCGGCCCTTGAGGTCGAGGCGCTCGGTGTTTCGACGCTCGTCGGCCAAGGCACTCTTCAACGCTTCGGCCGGATCGACCCGCACTCGCGGATTGCCGAGCTCTGCCTCGACCTGACGCCGCACGAGGGTCGCCACCGGCATGGAGGAGCCCTGTCCAAGCGCGACTGCCGCATCCGGACCGCCCCGCGCCCAGATGTCGCGCAACCCCCGGAGGCATCCGACAAGCCCATGCCAGGCGTCGGGCACCGCGAACACCGGGCCGGGCTCGCAACGCTGCGATTCGCCACAGGCGGGTACCTCCACCGGCTTGCCGCAGGCGCCAGGTGCCGTTGCCTGGGCCGCAGCCTCCGCAGACACTAGAAAGATGACGAGCACGGCGGCCAGTTTCATGATCTGTGGTACTCGGGATTCGAATCCGGCCAGGCCGCCGGACGATCGCTTGAGAGCGGGCCGACGGTGCGACATGGAAGCCAGCGCTTGCAATACACGAAGAAGAAGTGGGAACCTGAGTCTCGCACCGCGTGGGCTGGGAGGTTGTACCTGCTTGCGTCGGGCCGGGAAACGCAGGGTTGCATCGGGAAGTGGTCCATCCCCTCGAACACCCGTCAACCGGCAGGTGACACGCCAGGACGTTTTTTCGCCTCCCTCATAGCGGGATGTTGCTCTGCAGGGGCAACGGCGAAAACTTGCCTTCGCCATACATCAGCGTGTGCCATCGATTCCACCTCTCCCAATATTGCAAACGGCTGTGGACGGCATGCCGGGACGAAAAACCAGTAGCAGGTGCGTTGGTAAGGGAGTCGGCGCGCCAGCTTCCGAGAGAAAGCACCTTTCTCACGCGGGCCACCGCGGAGACGCCGAAGACCAGTTTGATTCGAGCCAAATACTCGCTGTCGGCCCCGATCGCGACGTTGTCGAACCAGCCCAGACGCGACAGGACCTGCCTGCGCATCATGAGCGAAGAGGTGTTCATGCGGGCGTACGGGTAGACCTGCCTGGCGTGGAAGCAGCCTTCGCGACAGACCCGCACCCAATCCGACACGGAGGCCTGGATGCGGGGCGAAGACCGGACGGCGCGCAATTGCAGCGAGATTTTCTCGGGGTGCGACCAGTCGTCTCCGTCGTGGAAAGTGATGAATTCACCTCGGGCGACAGCCATGCCCCGATTGCGAGCCGTATATGTGCCTTGCTGTACCGGCAATCGCAGCACCTGGATGCGCGGGTCGTGCGAAAACGCCGCCTCGACCCGCGATCCGGTACCGTCGGTGCTGGCGTCATCAACCACGATGACTTCCAGATTGCGGTGGTCTTGCTGCAACACTGAATTCACAGCCTGCTCGATGTAATCGGCGACGTTGCATACCGGCATCACGACCGACACCAGCGGCGCCCCGCCGCAGGGCGATGCGTGAGGGGCGCAGACGATCTCGGGCAAGCCCCGCACGGCGGGGGCCAGTTTCACCGGCCGCAGGCCTTGTTGAAGAAAGGCTCGTTCGACCGCCTCGTCGGCGCGCTGGACCCGGCCGAGGCGCCGATCGATGGCCGAAGAAAGCAGGAGATGGTCGATCTCGCCGGCCGAGCAGTGCTGCAGCGCTGCAGCGGCCCGCGGGAAATCGCCGTAGCGATACCAGAGCGCGGCGGTTTGAGCCGGGTGGGCGCTCAGCAGCGGCAAAGCGGCATCAGGCGAGGCACAGACCGCGAAATTCACGAGGCGGTGCAATTGATCGGGCCAGCGCCGGGCCACACGGGCGGCATGGAGGCAGGCTGACAAGACCTCGCCGCTGCGGCACAAGGATCTCGCCACAGCGAGGGCTTCGTCGCGATCGTCGGTTTCCGGGCGCGCCACGCGCAAGGCCTCCAAGTGCATGCCCGCCAGCGACAGCACCACCGGATCCCGCCCCTTGCTCGCAAAAAGCGCGGGAACGCAGTCGCCCATGCGCGCCATGCGTCGATGACGGGCCTCGCCGAACAAGAACAAGGTGCGCCAACCGGGAAAAGCGGACCGCATCACGGCTTGGTGCAGCACCAGGAAAGGGCCCTGGCGCCGCGTCGGAAGAAGTCTTGAAGCCCGAAGACGAATTTTCGAGCCGACGAAAGCAGGTTCGCCCCAGAGGCGGCGGCGGGACTGGCCCCGTTCACGGGCGTATGGGGCTCGACCGACCTGAAGCACCGGACTGCGGCACGAGAGCCGATTTGAAAGTCCTGCGGCATTGCTGCAAACCTTGCCCAGGCGTCGTCTCCGGAAATGGGGGGCTGGCGCAGTGGCAGACGGCAGTTCACGGTGGCCGGGACAGCCGGGAGAGGAATTGAAGCAGAAGATGACAGCACTGTTGGGAGCCACTCCATCGAAACCGGGGATGAACAAGCAGAGCACCGCTCAAGCTGCAAACGGCCGAAAAGGCGTACACCGGAAACTTGTGCGGACGGGAGCGCCTTAGCTGAGCACTTTGCATGCCTTCCTTGCCAGCCCCAAAAACCTGGATGAACGCATGTTCTGGCCAGCGCTGTACCGGAAAATGACACTGCTTGATGCGCTCGGCAATGTGATGGACCGCTGCGATGGTTCGATGACAGCGCCACCGGCGTGTCGACGGCGGGCCCTGCAGCCGGCCCACCGCGATTCACAGCTCACGACCGGCCACAGTGCGATTGTTCGCCGTCCAGTTCAGCGGTACGAGTGACGATCAGGGAACACTTGCAAAAACTGGTGCGCATCCGCAGGGATGCGCACGTCGGCGCCGCGCGCCGCGACGACACCGGTCGGGAATCCGAGAATCGCTCTCAGAGCTTGCGAATGCGGGCGTTCCCGCTTTCGACGGCGAATTCCGCGAGCGTGCGGATGCCCGTCGCCCGGCTGGCAACGTCGTCCACAACCCTCAACGCGACGGTGGTTCGCTTCCGCGTGAGTTCCAGCACGCCGTAGCCACGGTGCTCGGAGTCAGCGAGCACGCAATGCGGGTTGGTCGCAGCGACTCGTGCCGTGCGGTCTTTCGGCCGCCCCCGCGACGAAATGCTGGTGCCGCAGAATTCGCTCGCGATCACAGGCGTGCTCACGTCGTAGGGATCGCGATGGACGTTGGCGACCCAATTCTGGTGAATGTCGCCTCCGAGGAAGACGGGGTTCGAGGCCTTGCTTGCTGCCAGAGCGTCAATGAGGCTTCCGCGCGCATCCGGATAGCCGTCCCATCCGTCGCTCGAATAGGCCTTTCCATGGCCGTGCCGATAGTTCCGCGCGGTGAAGCCGGTCTGCTGCGCAAGCACGTTCCACGAAATGCCCCGGCGAGCGGACTCTTTCAACGAACGCTCGAGCCATGCCATCTGTTCCAGGCCCAGCATGGACCGCTCACCTTCTCCGTCCGGCTGGCATACCGCGGCGACCTTCGCCGACGGAGCGTTGCCACAGCCGGGCGCTTCCCGATACTGGCGGGTATCCAGCATCTGCAATCTCGCCAGGCGGCCAAAATCGACCTGATCGTAGATGCGCAGAGAGCCGGTGTCGTGCAGGCCGGCCAGTCCGCGGACCAAGGCGCTCGCGCGCAGTGGCATGTGCTCGTAGAAGGCTTGATAGGCAGCCGCCCGCTTTGGCGCGAAATCAGCCGTCCCCTCCAGGGAGAGACTGCCGGCGTAGTCGTTCTCGGTCTCATGATCGTCCCACACCACCATCCACGGGCAAGCCGCATGCATGCGTTGCAGCTCCGGATCGCTTCGGTACAAAGCGTAGCGGCGGCGATAGTCGTCCAAGGTACGGATGTGCGGCAAGGGATGGGTCCGCACGGCGTCGCCAGATTTGCGGCTCTGGTACTCGTAGATGTAGTCGCCAAGAAAGACGACCAGGTCCAGCGATTCCTCGGCCATGTGCCGGTAGGCGCCGTAGTACCCGTCCTCCCAGCGCTGGCACGAGGCGTAGCCCAGCCGCCATTTCCCGGGGACAACGTCGGGCAGCGGCGAGGTGCGGCTGCGGCCGACGGGACTCGTCACGTCGCCAACCCTGAATTGATACCGGTACCAGCGGTCCGGGCGCAGACCTTGGACTTCGACGTGGACGGAATGGGCGAGCTCCTTGGAGGCGATCGCCACACCTTTGGCGACCGGCTGCGGCTTGTCCCCATCCGCGAGCACCTCCCAGTGGACAGGGACAGCGTCGAGATCCTGCAGCTCGCTGCCGAACAGGCGGGTCCAGATGACGAAACCGTCCGGCGAAGGCGACCCCGACGCGATGCCTGCCGCAAAATCAGGAGCGAAACCCGCCGGTAGCCTTGCTGCCAAAGCCGATGGCCCCATGGACGCACCGATGATGCCGTTCGCCACCACCTCCAGGAAAGCCCGGCGTCCGGAGTTCATCTTGGTTCGCATGGTCGCCCTTGCATAACTAGATAGAAGTAACGCTGACGCCCTCCGTGTTCAACAGCCCGTAGTAGAAGCCGTTGATAAACATCGTGAGAGCGTTGATCGTATTGGGACCGACGTCCGGGTGATCCTTGATCGAGGGATGCAGGGTCCTAAAGAAGGATACACCGGTGCCGCAGTTGGCGCGAACAATCCGGTCGATGTACTGGTGCTGCGGAGAACGCTCAGAGCAGATGACCACCGCATTCCGTGGTCGCACCGTCTCGAATAGAGCAGCGAACTTTTCCTGCTTGGTTTTCGGGAAGGTGCCGCGCGTGAAGTGGGAGTCGTTGTATCGTTGTTCGTAGTGCTCGTCAGACACGATGGGGTCGACGGCGACCACTTTGTAACCCGCCTGCGCTCCGTGGTACAGGGCTGCCGTGCCCCCTTTCGATGCCCCGTACAGGACGATGTCTTCCTTCGCGATCTTGTATCGCTCGGCCACCAGACGGATTGTGTTCTGCACCCCTGCTTCCACCGAAGAAGAGAAACAGTTGTTCATATAAAAACTACCGACCACCGATCCAATGTCGCTGATTCGCAGTACAACCGTGTTTGCGGGTATGTATTTGGTGATGGAGCCGAAATTCTGGAAAAAATTTCGCTGGAACAGCTTTGCAGTGTACGGCACGTCAGCAACCGACGAAAAGACGACGAGCATCCGCAAGGGTCCGACCTTTGCGGCCGGCCCTTCCACCGTGAAGAAGGTATCTCCGTGGAGCTCCATCTTCTTGTTTCCGCTGATCCTCCAGATCCTCTTGATCGCCGCCAAATTGGCAAAGGACGAAACTCCATTTTTCGCCCGGCAAAGGTGGTAACCTTCGTTGGCAAGCGCCACCACGCATTTCTTTGCGCTCCCGTTCTTTCGTGCGATATCAATCAGGCTTTTTCCCGGCTCCAGTGTCTCGTGGGCCACATGGACGACGGAAGCCACGTCGGACAGAGCAAATGCCTCGGCTGCGTCCAAGTCGTCGGGATACCGAAGATGCACCACACGAGGATCTGATTTCAATACCGACGTCATTTCAATGGCATGATTTGATGAGGGCTGGGCATCAGTGCGGCCGGACCTGATTACCACCTTCTCGAACGTTTGAAGCGCGCCCTTCTGATACGTCTCCGGCTCGAAATCTTCTTCCGCGACCTTTCCGCTCAGAAAGGCGAGCATCCCCTGGACGAGTCCCTCTTCGCTGTTTTCCACCAGCGAGGTCGAGCACTTCAGCACTCCCCTCGCACCCTCAATATCGGTCGCGATGATCTTTTTCTTCATGATCATCGCCTCTAGCAGAACGAGCGGTTGCCCCTCGTGGTTGGAAGACAAAACGAAGCAATCGGCCCGCTTCAGGAAAGAAAACGGATTCGCATGCAGCCCGGCCAGATGCACGCCGCCCTGCAGCCCTTCTTCTTCAATCACCCGCGAGAGGAGACTCCGGAGAGGACCTTCGCCGAGGATGATCAGCTTGGCCTCGGGGTGGGACTTGCGAAGGCGCCCGAATGCCCGGATCAACTTCTCATGCCCCTTTTCCGGGGAAAGCCGGCCAAGAGTTACGAAGGTCTTGCCGGGAGCGTACCAAGTGTCGAAATCGCCGTCGAGCGGCACTTCAGCCAACTCTTTGACCTTCCGCCAATTGATCGCGTTCGGGCAGGCGCGGAAGAGTTCCGGATGGATCCCATACGGCTCCATCAGGCTGTCCGTATTTTGCCGTCGGATGACTTCCGAGACCGAGATCAGGGCATCGAAGTTCTGATAGAGATTGAAGATCCCGTCTAGATGCGGGAATCTCACGCACCGCTCCGCGCGCATGTCGTTGTGCATGTAGATGACGCGTCTGCCCGTATCGCTGCCACCGAAGGCCATCAGCGAGGCCCAGAACCGGCTGTATCCCTCGAAGTCGATAATGGCGTCGAAGGCTGCGAGACCGAACATCCGCTGAAATTCCCGGCGGAAGACTCTTCTATAAACGTCCTTCATCGCCTCCGACGGGAGTTTGTTGCGGGTATTGAACTCGTCCAGCACCCGCCGCTCCTCCAGCGAGCAGTTGAGGCCGCCGACGCGGCCGATGACTTTCACATGCTCCGGCAGTTGCCCAAGGCGCTCTTTTCGCTCGGCGTAGGAAGCAATCTGCCCCGGTTCAACCGCGACCGTGATGTCGTATCGCTCCGGATCCAGCGCGCCAATCAGATTCAAGAAGGAGGTGGTGATTCCATTGGGAATGAAGCTGCCGCCAAAAAACAGCAGAGAGTGGCGTTTTCCAACTTCTGCCTTCCCTGTCCCCCGGGTGGATTTACGCTTCCCGAAAAAGGCCGCCGCCACACGCTCACTGGCGTGTCCATCGTCGTACGGGCAAAAACGGGTGACGGCCTGCTTGTACGTTTCATCGGCATGCGAACCGCTGCGGCTCAGACAACCGTTCAAGGTGGCGACGAGCGACTCCCGGGTGTAGCAGACCGAGCCGGGAAGAGTCTCGATGTCGAAATAGAGCCCTCGCTCATCAGCGTACTCGTCGAGATCGTAGGCGTAGTAGATGATGGGCCTGCGGGTCGCCATGAAGTCGACACAGATGCTGGAGTAGTCAGTGATGAGGATATCGACAATGGAAAGCAGCGCGTTCGTATCGATATCACTCGGTACGACCTTGGTCGATGAAGCCGTGAAGGTCAGCGCCTCCTCGACCAAATGATGCCCCCTGAACAACAACTGGCAAGGCATCTGGGCCAAGGCGTCGAGGTCCCAACCCAGTTGCTCGGTGTCGAATCTTTCTTTCCCCTGCGATCCGCGCCACGTCGGGGCATACAAGACAACGGGCACGCCGTCACCCAGACCCAGACGGGTCCGCAGCGCCCGCTTTTTCTCCTCCGAGGCCGTCAGCGTCAGGTCGACGCGCGGGTACGCGTCCCGGATCAGTTCGCCTCTGAACAGGCCGGCGATGTCGTAGTGGTCGATCAATGCTTCACCGGTATGGTCGTTCGGCACCAGGAGGTGAGTCGCCTGGAGGAAGTTGCGGGCGCTGTTCTTCCATTCCATGAACCCGCCCCTCATGTACCTCCCGAGCGACTTGATCGGAGTGCCATGCCAGGTGTTCAGATATTCCTGCTCCTTACGCCGGATGAAGTAAGGCGGAAAGGTGACGTTGTTGATCAGGTACTTCGCCGTAGCCAAATACTTGCGATACAGGTCACTATCGCGCTCGACAAAAACCACATCGCGTCGCGGCAGATACTCTTCCGGCACCCGGTCCTTTTCGTTCAGCACCCAGACATGGCGCAGACCCGGATATGCCGGGTTCCCCAGCAAGTGCTTGAATATTGCAAAAGGATTGCAGCTCAGGGAGGCCCCATGAAAGCTCTCGTAGAGCACCACTTGCCCGTCGACTGGCAAGGTCTCGCAGTACTCCGTGTACTCCATCACGGCAACGGCTGCCTCGGATTCTTTCTGATACGGAGCATTTTCGACGCCGTACGCGCGCTTCAACACCCATGCTGACTTGAATGCGTCGCAAGCTTCCGCATGCCGCCCGTCCTTGGCCAGGACATAGCCGAGGCGGTAGTGCCATGCGAAAGCATGGTCTTCCTTGCGTGCCAAGGCTTCCCGATAGGCCAACGCCGCTTGCGCCCAGTCTCCCAGTTGCTCTGCCGCGTTGCCCAGCATGAAATGACGCGCGCCATCGGTCGCGTTCTTTCCCAGGGCCGCGCGCGTCAACTCGAGCCGTGTCTGCGACAGCTCCGTCAGATAGCGGTCCAGCTGGGGCCCATCCGCTTCTGTTCCCAGCGCACAGGACGATGGATCGGTGCCGGCCGATAGGTCGAACGCCAGATCGGGCGTTTGCGACATTCGCAGATAGGCAGCGCAAGCAGCCTCGGGCCGGTTGGCTGCCTGCAGCGCATACCCCAGCCGATAAAACCAGTACGCGTCGTGGTCCTCCCGGAGGGCAGCAGCGGCCTGATAGGCAACAGCCGCCCCGTCCCATTGGCCTGAGCGCTCCAGCGCCAGGCCCAGTCCGAAGTGCCATGCAGCCCTGGTTTTATCGAGCGCGACAGCCCTTTGGTAGCACTCGACCGCCTCACGCCACTGGTAGCTGCGCTCATGGCACATGCCGAGCCGGTAATGCAGCTCAGCGTTCAGAGGATCGTTTTCCATGGCTCTGCGGTATTCCCCCCCAGCGAGTTCCCACAGTCCTCTTTTCTGATGCAGTGCGCCGATGCCGAACATGCGCACTGCAGCGTCGGATGCACGGCTTGCAACATCTCGGTAAGCCGCCTGTGCTGCGGAGCGATGTCCCGTTTGTTCGTACGCGCAACCCAACCGGTATTTCCAATCGTCTTCGGTCGGCTTGAGCCGGATCGCCGTTTTGTACGCTTCGACGGCTTCCTCGTGGCGCCCCATATTTTCTCTTGCGACGCCGAGCTGAAAGTGCAGTTCGGCCTCGTTCGGATGGTGGCCGACAGCGAATTCCAGGGCGTCGGCTTCTTGCCACAGTCTTTTCTGCCGCCGCAGCGCTTCACAGAGTCTCTGATGGCTGGGCAGATGCAGAGAGTCGATGTCAATCGCTTTTCGAAAAGCGTCTTCAGAACTGGCCCATTGCTTCAGGGCCAGGAAGCACAGCCCCATGTGATAGTGCCAAAGCGATTGGTCCGGGGTGGTGGCGAGAGCGTCGCCGTAGGCCTCCGCCGCAGCACTCCAATTCGCCTGTTTTCTAAGGCAGTCGCCCAACTTCGCATGCAGCCGGGCGGAAACCTCACCCGGTCCTTGTTGCTCCGCGATGCGCGCCCGAAGCAGCGCCTCCACCCGCGGCCAGGCCTGCAGATGATTCAGGCACTTGATCAGGTGATCGCTCGATGTCTCCTTGAGAGGATCGAGCGCGAGCGCCTTCTCGTAGGAGGCCGCGGCCTCACGCCATTTCCTTTGCTTTTCCCAGGCAAGCCCCAGCTTGAAGTACCAGTTGGCTCGGCCGTGGTCGAGAGCCAACGCGCTGGTGAGCTGTTCAACCGCCTCCTCGAAGCTTCCCGTCTTCAGCAGGACAAATCCGGCCCGATATCGCCAGTGCGCATTGTTGCCGCCGTTTCTCAGGGCGCGCTTGTATGCCGCAGCCGCTCTTTTCCACTTTTTATTTTTTTCAAGCAAGCGGCCAGCCAGATAGTCGAAGTACTGCAGCATTTGTTGGCGCCACTAATAATTGAGAGATGTTCATCGATGAGCGCCCGGGCGGGGTGCTCAGGTCGAAGCAGTTTTCCAGACGATGCAGGCGAGCAAAAGCAGCTCAGGGATGCAAGAGCGAGGCGCTTCGTGGAGGAGTCGCTGCGAGAATCGGTCTCCGCTCAGGCCAGGCAAGGAAGCCGTTTCTTGTCCTCCGACGCAGGCCCTTCGGCATGACCGACGTTGTCGTCCGTTGCTCGTTCCGAGTCGACTGCCAGCCACGCCCTGATTCGCCGGTCAATTTCGTCCGTGTCGTCCGCGCAGACCGTGAAGCGATGCACATAGTAGTGAAGCAGCCGGTAGATGCGGCCGGTATCCGCCACGAGGGGCGCGTGCAGAATTCGCGCAAGTTCGTCAACGCTGCGCGCTCGCGCAGCCACCCCATACGCATAGTCGCAGTCGCCCGTCACCACCACGGGCTTCAGGTGGATCAAAGCCTCCAGCCCGACACCCGAATTGACAGTAAACACCGCCTGGGCGCCCGCGATCAGCTCGTGCACCGAGGCTTCCGTCAACTCGATCAGCCCCTCGGCCTGCAATGCTGCCGTCGCCCGCTGCACGCTCAAACTGTTGCAGTACGGGTGGCGCTTGGCGATCACCTTGATGCCCGTCCCCGCGTAGTGGCGCGCTACCGTGTGCAGCAGCTGGATGCCGTCGACATCCGCCAGATCGGCCACCGTGTCGGTGGGAATCTGGAGCGCGACAAAGACATAGGGACCCGACACCTGCGCACCGGGCGCGGCCTGTTCGTACTTCGACACGTTGGCGGCGACGTAGGTCTCGTGCAAGTCGCGGTGATTGCGCAGCAGCTGCTCTTGATCCAGGCCTTCGCAGTGTGCCTCCAGCTCGCTGAAACCGTTCGCCAGGCTCGAGTAGCCGGCAAATCCTTGAGGGTCGACCGAGCAACGCCCTGCCAAGGGCGACTCCTGGATGTGCAGCCAGGCGCTGTTGTAGGTGGCCCGAGTGTGATAGCTGACCGAGCGCCCGCCCAGCCGAGGCACGCAGTGCCGCCAGTTGTATTGGTACCGAGGCACGACGGTCAGGCCCGGCACGCGCAGCAGAGCGGCATAGGCGTGCCGCAGAGCCGCACGTACCGTCCGGTAGCTCGGCTTCTCGTCGGCAGGGTCCGAGAAGAAAACGGTGGGAATGAAAAACTCGACGATCCGGTCGGGATCGATCGTGCCGGGATCCAGCGCGACCCGCCTGCCGTCGATCACACCCGCCAGCCCCCCGCCTTGCTCGTTGCGAGAGGCAAGATCAAGGATAGGCGCCATGGGTTCGAGCGACGTCCGAACCCTGTCCAACCACTCCCGCGTCGCCCCTGACAGCCGCAGCCCGCGTTGCCGGCCTTGCCGCACCAGCTCGAGCGCTTCGTTCACCCAGCGGCACTTGACGGCAAGCTGTACCCGCGCCTCCAGCTCGTTCTTGTCGCCGGGTGCGTTGGCCATGAGGGCCCGCCGGGCGGCTTCGCGCCAGCCGGCCATGCGCTCGGCATGCTCGGGGAAAAATACCGACACCCGGTTGAGCATCGGCATGAACTGGAGCCAGTCCTTGGGTGCCAAGGCGGCAATACGGTCCAAGGTCTGTGCCGCTTCGTCGAACAGCTCGTGATCGGCCTCGAAGGTCAAACGCCGGACCGACCCGTAACCCGGGTAGCAGGCCTGCGCCGCTTTGACAAAGGTGTAGGCCAGAGCGGTCTGGCCGTCGTCCCGGTAGATCGCGCTGATGCGCAGCAACAGGCGCCTGTCGTTCGGATGCCTTTTCTGGGCCTCGAGCAGCACCCGCAGTGCTGCCGCCTGGTCGCGTTGAGCCGCGTGACTGTCGGCCAGCAGAAGGTGGTGGTTGACCCCTTGCTTGACCACGCTCGGCAGGCTGTTGAGCACCGGTGCCGCCATGCGCGAACGCTTCAGGGAGCGCCAGACCCGCCGGCCCCAATCCGTCCCGGCCGGCCAGCGCCCCACGCCAGCGCCGGGCTCGGTGAGATTTCTCAATGGCGGCTCGTGCGACACGACCACGCCCTTGTCCTGTCTCAGCCCGTCGAGCCAAGCCAGAGCCTCCTTGATCCGGCGGGAATCGGGGGCGCGCACAAGTGTCTGGTGAGCTTTGTCGAAGTCGCCCGCTTCCACCTGTTGTTGGGCCGCCTCCAGGTACCCCAGGGTATTGGAGGGGAAACGCCGCAACGCCCACTCGATGTAGCGGCTGCGCCGCTCGGCGTCGCCCCTGCGCTTGGCGAGCGAAATCATCTCGCGCAACAGTTGCACCGATGAGGCCTGCGCGCCGAAGCGATCAAACAGGAGCAGCGGGGCGCGCTTGGCGCCCAGGAACTTGAGAGTTCGCACCAGGCCCGGCATCACGAACCTCACCCGCTTCTCGGCGCCCGCATAGGGCGCGGGGGCGGGAGAGGCACTGCCCATTGCCCTGAGCTGATGCAACTCCACCATGCACTTGCGCATGTAGGAGTGCATTTGCCCCGGCGCAGGTTGTCCGCTGGCCAAGGCGAGCAGCGCGTTTGCCGCCCGTTGCGTGGCCCCGGGCTCCGCGGTGAACAGCTGGGCACGCAGATCCTGGGCCTGACGCACGATGGCTGCGGCACCACCCGTGGCTTGCGCCACGGCGGCGCGAAGGCCCGAAGGGTCGCTGACGCGCATGCCGATCTCGTCGCGGCGGGCGTATTCGAGGCTGTGCAAGTCCACCTTGTGGCCCAGAGAGGCATCGATCTCTCCATCCAGCAAGACCACCGGCTTCTGGCAGAAGACCGCGTCGAAAATGGCGCCGCTGTAATCGGAGACGACCACGTCCGCCAGCGCGAGCAACTCCAGCAAATCATCGTTGGCGCCGAAGTGCTGCACACGGCCAGCAGCCATCGCGCGCTTGCGGGCGGGCTCGAGGAGTTCCGTGTTGTGGTGCATCTTGACGAGCACGTTGTACTCGTCGGCCAAGGCATAAACTGCCGCCAGGTTCCGATCCACGCTGGAAAGGTCGCCCCAGGTCGGCGCATACAGGACGGTCTTGCGCGAGGGATCGAGGCAGCCGCCCAGGCGCTCATTCGCTCGGGAGTGAAAGTCCGCCAGGTGCCAGTCGTCGAAGCGCGGGTTGCCGACCGGCACCGCCGGCGAGAAGTGCGAGATCTTGTCGGCGGCGTAAGGCCCATACGCGAGCGTCAGATCGGCGAACGCGCGCCAAGGCCCGTAGTTGTGGGCTTCCTTTGCGTACCCGTATTGCAGCATCGCGATACGCGTACGGCGGAAGGATTCGATTTTCGGGAAAGGCGTCTGGCACACGAGGACGTCGAACACGCCATCCAGTTGCGCCAGCCGCGTGCTGTTCCATACCAGAACCGGGACCTGCGGGTCCGTAAGAAGGTCGCCGTTGAACTCGTCGATATAGTCCTTGCGCCGTTCGAGGACGAAGCAGGCCCCTGGCAGTGCCGCCACCAATTTTCGGACGTGCACCAGCTGGAAGGGATTCCAGCCGATGAAACCGATCGTCGGCACTGCCGTGTCAGGCATACTTCTTGATTTCAGCGATCAGTTGAGTCGTCGAAACACCATCGGTTCTCGGCAGGTAGACGACTTCACACAGCGACTTGAATTCGTCGAAGCGACCTTCCCAGTCGTTGCCCATGACAAGAACGTCGGCCGAGTACTTTTTGATGTACTCACCCTTCAGCTCGAGCGCTTCTTCGCGGAAGACGTGATCGACACCTTGAATGGCGGCCACGATGTCCATGCGTTCCTTTTCGGGATACACCGGATAGCGCTGCTTCTTGGAGTAGTTCAAGGCGTCGGACGACACCCCGACAATAAGCTTCGACCCCAGCATCCTCGCGCGCTGGAGAATTTTGACGTGCCCGATGTGCAGCACATCGAAAGTGCCGAATGTAATTACCGTCTTCACGACCGACCCCTCACCCGCACAAGGCGTTGCAGACTTAGTGTTTATTCGCTTGCGGCCAAACGCGCCCGGTACAGCCAGAGTGCGCGCGCGAGAAGCTAAGCGGCCTGCAAGCAAGTGGAACCGCGCACACCATTCAGGCCCGGTGAGGCAAGTCATGGAATGGGCAACAATCCCTTACAAGGATACCACTGCCAGTGGGGGTGGCCAATCACTACGGCTGCAGCCCCGCCGGGGGTGGGGGGCGCCTCGCCGGTCGAGGGGGCAATCGGGACTCGCAGCCCGATAGAGGTTCCCCCTCATGGCGGGCTCACAGGCCGAACAGCACCTTGGCCGACACGGCGATCTGGTAAATGATCTGCGTGATGCCGCGCGTGAGCTCGACACGTTTCGTCTCGATCTTCGGCAGCACCATGAGTTCGTCGCCGGGCTGCAGGCTGGCGTCTTCGGTGCTCGGGACGACGGTACCGTCCTGGCGCAGCACGATCAGGCGGGATTTGTCCGCCCCCTGGTTGAAGCCGCCGGCGCTCTCGACATAGTCCTTCGCACTCTTGCCTGCCTCGTGCACCAGCGCGTTG
Organism: Aquabacterium sp. A7-Y; assembly: GCF_026153205.1. Lineage (GTDB taxonomy): Bacteria > Pseudomonadota > Gammaproteobacteria > Burkholderiales > Burkholderiaceae_C > Caldimonas. The sequence continues at coordinate 118,015 of NZ_JAPFBW010000013.1, forward strand.
GGAAACAGCACTTCGCCGCTCACGAGCACGAGATTGCTCTGCTCAGGGACGCGGATGATGTCGCCGTCCTCGAGCAAGGTGTTCGGCGCCTCGTCGCGCCGGGCGAGCACCACCTGCCCCCGCGGCTGCACGTTGCGCGCGCGATCGATGAATTTCAGGATCTGGTCGGCCTCGCGGGTTCGCAGCACCGCTTCCTCGCTGGTCGCGCTGCGGGCGGTCAAGGCGAAGGTCTCCAGGCTGCGCAGCGACGCCTCCAGCATTTCCTTCTGCCGCAACACGATCGACTTGCGGAACAGCTGAACCGCCGCGACATTGGCCTGGGGCGCCGGCTTCAGGCGTACGAGCGCGTCCTTGAGGCGGGACCCGTAGGGCAGCACGAGGGTGCGTTCGCCGAGGTGCGCGCCTTCGATGCGCACGAGGATCGTGCCGGGATATTTGTCCGACGTGACGCTGATCTCGTCACCGTTCTGAATCATGACCTCGCCGGCGGCAGACAGGGCGTGATATTCGCTGCGCAACTCCGCGCCGACTTTTCGCACGATGCTCAGATGCGTCGCGCCTGGTTTCGCGCGCGCCACTTCGAGCACCCGGCTGGCCGGAACGCTGCTGTCCCCGAATTCAAAGATGTAGGGATTGAGCACCTCGCCGCCGACCTGGACCGTGTACTTGCGCGGGTGGGCGACCACGGTGTCCCCGTCCTGCAGCTGCACATGCTCGATCTGCCCGCTGAGCAGAAACTTGTAGAGATTGAACTTGGCCCGCACCTGCCCCGCGCGCAGCACGTCCACCTCCAGATAGCTGCCGCGATCCGGATCGATGCCGCCGGCCTGGTCCAGGTAATAGAGGATGGAATCGGACGACAGGCCGCCGTAAAGCCCGGGAGCGCGGACAAAGCCGGTCACATACACCTTGACTGGCTGGGCTGCCCCCAGCGTCGCATAGATGCCGACGTTGTGCTTGTAGACCCGCTTCACCTGTGTCTCGACGTGCTGGTTCAGCTCGGCATTGCGAATACCGAGGACGCGGACCGGGCCTACGTTGGGCACGAAGATATTGCCCTGCGCGTCGACCTCCTGCTGGGCGTCGAAGGTGAAGGCACCCCACATCCGCAGGTTGACCTTGTCGCCGACGGAAATCTGGTAGTTCGGATTGAAGCCGGAGAACGGGACGCGTGCAAAGCGCCCCGTGAACATCTGCGAACCGAAGACGACGGGCTGCGGCGATGCCAGCGGATCGAGAGGCAGGGCTTTCGGAGGCTCCGACGTTGAAATCGGCCTGGCGGCGGTCGGTGTGCCTGGCCCGTTCACCCCGGACGCTTGTGCGGCCGGGTCGGGCGGCGCGCCGGCGTCGATCGCCGTCAAGCCGCGCGGGCTGGTATTCAGGGGATCGGTAAAGGTCTGCGCCGATACCGCCAGCGGCAGACTCAGCGCCAGCGCGCCGAGCACGCGGTGCAGCGTGAAACGGCGCGGATCCCGCGTACCCGGGGCCGCCGCGGGGAGGGCTTGCAATGCGTGGGCAAAAAACATGTCCGTCAATCCTGGTGGTCGCGCACAGTCGTCACGACAAGGCGCGTGACGCCATACAGCAGGCAGCACACCACAAATAGTGTCACGAGGTCGTAGACCCGACGCGGGTAAATCGCGATCTCGGGCTTCGCTGGCGGCTCGATCACGACCAGGCTCTTGAGCTTGCGCGTCGCGTCGATGCGTGCGTTCTCGACCGCCGACAAGGCCAGCTTGTAGGCGTCTTCGGCAAAGCCGGCCTGCAGGGTGAGGTCGCGGAACTGGGAGGCCAGCGCGTTCAGACGGTCGCTGCTCTTGCCGCTCGTCGCGCGGCCACGCTCCGCCTCCAGTTGCTTGCGCAAGGCCTCCACCTGGCTTTGCAGCGCCTGCACCTGGTAGGAGTTTTCGTTCAGGAAGCTGCGCAAGTGACGCAGCTCGGCCTCATGCTTGGCCAGCGTCGCCTGCAATTCGGCCGTCAGGGCGCCGCTGGCTTGCGCCTGTGCCGCAGGGTCGAGCAGCCGATGCCGGTCCTGAAAATCAACCATCTTGGCCTTGGCCGCTTGCAAGCGTTCCGCCGCGCGCTGGAGCTCTTGCTCGGCGAAGCCCATCTGCTCCCGGGCGATCCGGTGCGAAAAGGCGTTCACGAACTGCTCGCTCTCCTGCAGAATGCCCTGAGCCACCTGCTGTGCAAAAGCGGGCTCGAAGCCCTGAACTCGGACCGTCAGCAGCGAGGCAACTTCATCGAACAGCACCTCGACCCGGCTGCGGTAGTACTCCAGGAACCATTCCTGGCTGGTTCCTCCGTACAAACGGTAAAGGGGGTCCAGCTTTTCGGCCTCGTAATGCGCCCGCAAGTTCAACTTCGCGTCCAAGCGCTTGAGCATCTCCAGCGAGTGGATGTACTGGCGCAAATACAGCGTGTCTTCACGCGACGGCGGGTTGACCCCGCCCAGCAGCAACGCGACGCCCGGGAGGTTGCTGGACTCCTGGTTGGTTTGGCGCACTGTGACGATGGATTCGCTGACGTAGCGGTCGGCGGCGAAGAACACGTAGTACAGCGTGGCCAACAACAGGGGCACGGCAATCAACGCGATCTTCAGGCGACGCGGTGTGAGGCTCTGAACGAATGTCATGCGGGAACGGTAGGAGGTTTCTTGCCCGCTATGGCGGGTGGCTTGCCTTGATAAGCAGCGATCCCGGCTGCCACGTCTTCATAGAGCGTCGGGGCGCCCTGGTTGACGAGCACGACCATGTCACACCACTCCTGGATATCGCGCATGTTGTGCGACACCAGGATGAGCTTGGATTTCTCCAGCTTGGAGCGGAACACTTCCTGGCACTTCTTGCGAAATTGAGCGTCGCCCACGGCCATGACCTCGTCGATGAGGTAATAGTCGAAATCGAAGGCCATGCTCAGGCCAAAGGCGAGCCGCGAGCGCATGCCGGAGGAATAGGACTTCACCGGCAAATCGAAGTACTCGCCGATCTCGGCGAAGTCTTCGACATAGCGCACCTTTTCACGCATTGCCGGACCACTTGCGCCATAGATGCGGCAGACGAATCTGACATTGTCGCGGCCGGTCAGCGACCCTTGGAAGCCGCCCGCCAGGCCCACCGGCCAGGAGATGTTGGCATCCGTGCGGACGCTGCCCGAATCCGGAGAATCAATGCCACCCAGCAGCCGCATCAAGGTGGACTTGCCAGCGCCGTTGGGACCGATCAGGCCGATGCTGGCGCCTTCCGGGAAGCTGAAGCTGAGGTCGCGAAACACATAGCGCCGCCCGTGGGGTGTGGGGTAGGACTTCGTCACGGACTCGAGCTCGATCATCCTGCCTGCCCTCAGCTGGCAAGCAGCTTGTGCCGGCGGACACGATACAAGCTCATGCCCAGCGCCAGAACGATCAGGGTGATTGCCGCCACATAGGTGCCACTCACCGACGGGATGACGTGGTACTGGGCAAAGAAGTAACCCCGCGAAATTTCGATGGCGTGCAGGACTGGGTTCCACAGCAGCCAAGGGAGCACGGAGGGGGGCAGCGCCGATACCGGGAACACGACACCCGACATCAGGTACAGGGGCATGAAGACGATGCGCACGAAGGAGCGGGCGTGTGGAAATTCGTGCGTCGTCACGGCGAACAACAAACCGAGGCTTGCGCCCATCAGGATCAGCAGGACGCTGATCGCCAGCAATTCCAAGGGCCGCACCGGCAGGAACGTAAAGCCGAGCCAACCGAGCACGCCCAGCATGATGAGGTACACCACGCTATACAGGCTGACCTCCAGCATGGCGCGCGAAACGAGCGGATCAAAAGGCTTGACCTGGCGGTAACCGAACAGCCCCTGGTTGGAGGTGATCGATTCCATCAGCCGCAGCGTCAGGTTCTTGAACAGGAAAAACGGCACCAAGCCGGTCAACAGAAACACCGGGAACTCGACCCCGGGCAGCACGCGATGGCGAATGAAGCCGAAGATCAGCACCAGGATGGTCAAATGCGCCAGTGGCTCCAACAGCACCCAGAACACGCCCAGCCACCGCCCACCGAAGCGCGTCTTCAACTCCCGAACAAACAGCGCGAAAAGTACGGCGCGCTGCACCTGCCACGGCGTGCGTTTTACCGGGCGGTCTGGAATGGCGCTCACGCGGTGCCCTTCAAACCAACGCCGCGCCCCCTCCAAGCAGGCGTGCGCCTCGTCATGGCCGAGCCCGAACAATCGCGACAAAAGACAGCAACAGGCTTCAAGGCAGATCGGAATCAAAGCGAGCAGGGCGAGAGTCCAGCCAAGCGTCCTTGGGATTCCGGAGGCTCGGGAGCAAAGTCAAGGAAGCGGTCACTGCCCATCGGCGCGCCCGAACCAAGCTGAACATTGTAGTGTCGCCATGTGTGTCCCTACCGGTTATGCACCGAGAACAACCGCCTTTCCGTTCCGATGTCCACTCTTTCACGGTCGTTTCCTCCCCAACAGGAGCCTAAAATGCCGCGATGCGGCGGTTGCCATGACCCGCACCCGCCGTCCTGCGGCCTGCCTTCTGCCACGCTTCCTTCCATGTCCTCTTCTTCCCCTGACGCCCTCGCCCCCGCCTTCGTCGAGTTCTCCGTCCAATCCGGCGTCCTGCGCTTCGGCGAGTTCAAGACCAAGGCCGGCCGTCTCTCGCCCTACTTCTTCAACGCCGGCCTCTTCAACGACGGCGCCAAGCTGGGCCGACTGGCGGAGTTCTACGCCCGCCGCCTGCTCGACGCCGGCCTGGAGTTCGACATGCTCTTCGGCCCCGCCTACAAAGGCATCACCCTCGCCGCGGCGGTCGCGATCGAGCTGGCCCGGCTCGGCAAGAACGTGCCCTACGCCTACAACCGCAAGGAAGCCAAGGACCACGGCGAAGGTGGCACCCTGGTCGGTGCACCGGTGCAGGGAAAGGTTCTGATCATCGACGACGTGATCTCCGCCGGCACCTCCGTGCGTGAATCCGTCGCGATGATCCAGGCCGCCGGGGCCACGCCCTGTGGCGTCGCCATCGCACTGGACCGACAGGAAAAGGCGACCGAAAACGGCAACGATGCGCCATATTCGGCAGTGCAGCAGGTGGAGCAAGCGTTGGGCCTACGCGTTTGCTCGATTGCCACCCTCACAGACTTGCTCCAGTATCTGCAATCGAACGCCGATCCGCAGCTGGGCACACATTTCGCAAGCGTCGCGGCCTACCGCGACCGCTACGGGGTGTAGCTCCCCGGCTCGACGGTCGCCTGCCGCTGCGGAGTACCCCAAAACATGCCGACCCCTCTCCTGGCGCCGAGCAGGACATGAAGACAGCCAGCCCCGCCCGCCCGTGCCACCGCGACCTCCGGGAAGCCGGCCGCTCATGAGGCGGCCCGTCGTCCGCTTTCGCCTGCACAGCGCTGCAGCCGCCGGGCTGGCTAGCGTTTCGCTGGCCCTCCTCTGCATGCCGGCGCTGGCGCAAGGCATCTACACCTGCACCGACGCCAAGGGGCGCCGGCTCACCTCCGACCGCCCCATCATCGAATGCCTGGACCGCGAGCAACGCGTGATGAACCGCGACGGCTCGACCCGCAGCGTGCTGCCACCCAGCCTGACCGCCGAAGAGCGCGCCGAGCTGGAAGCCAAGGAGCGGCGCCGCGCCCAGGAGCGGATGGCCCACCAGGAGGCGGTCCGCCGCGACCGCCTGCTGCTCACGCGTTATCCGAGCGATGCCGAACACCGGGCCGCGCGCGAGGCGGCGCTCGACGACGTGCGGCAGTCCATTAAGAACTCGGAGCGGCGCATCGCCGAACTCGAGAAGGAACGCACGCCGCTGCAGGCCGAAGCCGAGTTCTACAAGGGCAAGACCTTGCCGGCCAAGCTGAAGCAATCGATGGAGTTCGTCGATGTGGCGGTCGATGCCCACAAGACGCTGATCCAGAACCAGCAGTCCGAGCTGCAGCGCATCAACCTCATCTTTGACCAGGAACTGGAGCGGCTTCGCCGCCTGTGGGCCGGCGCTGCCCCGGGCAGCGTCCCCGCATCTCCCGACGAGAAGGTGGCGCCCCGCTCCCGGTAGCCCGCGAGCGGGAGCTCCCGGCCGGCCCAAGGTCCTCTATCTACTATCTATATAGATAGATAGATAGAAAAAAGCCGGACAGGAGGCTGGCCGCCGCAGCGTGCGACCGTCGCCCGGGCTTTGCCGGGCGCCGCCTCAGCCGCCCAGCTTCTTTTTCAGCAGCTCGTTCACCTGCGCCGGGTTGGCCTTGCCCTTGGTCGCCTTCATGGCCTGGCCCACCAGCGCGTTGAAGGCCTTCTCCTTGCCGGCGCGGTATTCCTCCACCGACTTGGCGTTGTTGGCCAGCACCTCGTCGAGGATGGCTTCCAGCGCGCCGGTGTCGGACATCTGCTTCAGGCCCTTGGCCTCGATGATCGCGTCGACCTCTCGGCCTTCGCCGGTCCAGAGCGCCTCGAACACCTGCTTGGCGCCGTTGTTCGAGATGGTGCCGTCGGCGATGCGGCGGATCATCGCGGCCAGGGTCGCCGCGTCCACCGGGCTGTCTGCCAGCTCCCGCCCCTCGGCGTTGAGCCGGCGCGACACCTCGCCCATCAACCAGTTCGCCGCCAGCTTGGGCGCGCCGCAGGCCTGGGCGGCCTGTTCGAAGAAGGCGCCGAAGTCCTTGCTCTGGGTCATCATCGTCGCGTCGTAGGCCGGCAGGCCGTAGTCGCGCTGGAAACGCTCGGCCATCACCCGGGGCAACTCGGGCATCTCGGCCTTCACGCGCTCCACCCACTCCGGCGCGATCACCAGCGGCGGCAGGTCGGGGTCGGGGAAATAGCGGTAATCATGCGCGTCTTCCTTGGTGCGCATGGCCCGTGTCTCGCCGCTGTCGGGGTCGAACAGCACGGTCGCCTGCTGAATCTTGCCGCCGTCCTCGATCTGGTCGATCTGCCAGTGGATCTCGGCGTCGATGGCCTGCTGCAGGAAGCGGAAGCTGTTGAGGTTCTTGATCTCGCGCCGGGTGCCCAGCGGCCCACCCGGCTTGCGCACCGAAACGTTGGCATCGCAACGGAACGAGCCTTCCTGCATGTTGCCGTCGCAGATGCCCAGCCACACCACCAGGGCGTGCAGCGCCTTGGCGTACTCGGTCGCCTCGAGGCTGCTGCGCATGTCGGGCTCGGAGACGATCTCCAGCAGCGGCGTGCCGGCGCGGTTCAGATCGATGCCGGTCTGGCCGTGGTAGTCCTCGTGCAGCGACTTGCCGGCGTCCTCCTCGAGGTGGGCCCGGGTCAGGCGCACGCCGTGGCGCTGCTCTCCGACATAAAACTCGATCTGCCCGCCCTGGACCACCGGGATCTCGTACTGGCTGATCTGGTAGCCCTTGGGCAGGTCGGGATAGAAGTAGTTCTTGCGGGCGAAGATCGACAGCGGTGCCACCGTCGCGCCGACCGCCAGGCCGAAGCGGATGGCGCGCTCGACGGCCGCCCGGTTCATCACCGGCAGCGTGCCGGGCAACGCCAGATCCACCGGGCTGGCCTGCGTGTTCGGCTCGGCACCGAAGCGAGTGCTCGCACCCGAGAAGATCTTGGACTGGGTCGACAGCTGGGCGTGGGTCTCGAGGCCGATCACCACCTCGTAGCCGCGCACCAGGAGGCTGGTTCGGGTCGTGCTCATATCAGTAGCCCTCCGGCGTGCGGAGGTGCCAGTCGGTCGCCTGCTGGAAGGCGTGGGCCGCATGCAGCAGTTCGCCTTCCTTCCAATAGTTGCCGATCAGCTGCAGGCCGACCGGCAAGCCGCCTTCGCCGAAGCCGGCCGGCACGCTCATGCCGGGCAGGCCGGCCAGGCTGGCGGGCAAGGTGAAGATGTCGGCCAGGTAGTTGGCCAGCGGGTCGGTCTTGCCGCCGATCGGCCAGGCCACGGTCGGCGAGACCGGGCCGGCGATCAGGTCGCAATCGGCAAACGCGGCCTGGAAGTCGTCGGCGATCATGCGCCGCAGCTTCTGCGCCTGCAGGTAGTAGGCGTCGTAGTAGCCGTGGCTCAGCACATAGGTGCCGATCATGATGCGGCGCTTGACCTCCGGGCCGAAACCCTCGGCGCGCGACTTGCGGTACATGTCGAGCAGGTCTTTGTAGTGCTTGGCACGGTGCCCGTAGCGCACCCCGTCGAAGCGGCTCAGGTTGGAGCTGGCCTCGGCCGGGGCGATGATGTAGTAGACCGGGATCGCCAGCTCGGTCCGCGGCAGCGACACGTCCACCAGCCGGGCGCCGAGCTTTTCGTACTCGGCCAGCGCCGCGCGCACGGCCTTCGCGACGTCCGGCGCGACGCCTCCGCCGAAAAATTCCTTGGGCAGGCCGATGCGCAAGCCCTGCAGCGGCCGGGCCGCGTCGGCCCCCGCGCGCGGCGTGCGCAGCGCGGCGGCATAGTCCTCGGCCGGGCGCTCGGCCGAGGTGGCGTCGCGCTCGTCGAAGCCGCTCATCGCGGCCAGCAGCAGCGCGCAGTCCTCGGCACTGCGCGCCAGCGGACCCGCCTGGTCCAGGCTGGAGGCGAAGGCGATCATGCCGTAGCGCGAGCAGCGGCCGTAGGTCGGCTTGATGCCCGTCACATTGCACAGCGAGGCCGGCTGGCGCACCGAGCCGCCAGTGTCGGTGCCGGTGGCGGCGGGCACCAGGCCGGCCGCCACCGCCGCGGCCGAGCCGCCCGAGGAGCCGCCGGTGATGCGGCTCGTGTCCCAGGGGTTGCGGGCCACGCCATAGGCCGAGTTTTCGTTGCTGCCGCCCATCGCGAACTCGTCGCAGTTGAGCTTGCCCAAGGCCACCGTGCCGGCTGCCGCGAGCTTCTCGACCACGGTGGCGTTGAAGGGGCTCCGGTAGCCTTCGAGCATCTTCGAGGCCGCCGTGCTGGGGAAATCGGACGTGACGAAGATGTCCTTGTGCGCCAGCGGCACACCCAGCAGCGGCCCGCTCTCGCCACGGGCGCGGCGGGCGTCGGCGGCCTGGGCCTGGCGCATCGCGACATCGGTATCCGTGCAGAGGAAAGCCCCCAACTGTTCATGGGCAGCAACGCGTGCAAGCAGATGCTTCGTCAACTCGGTGCTCGACACGGCTTTCGCCTCAAGCTGGCGGCCGAGCTCCGCCACAGTCATGCGGTGCAGATCCATGCCGGCCCTCACTCGATGACCTTGGGAACAAGGAAGAGGCCGTCCTCGATCGCCGGAGCGCTGCGCTGGTTGTCCTCGCGCCGGTTGCTCTCGGTCACCACGTCCTCGCGCAGTCGCAGGGCCACGTCTTGCACCGCCGACAGCGGCGTGTAGAGCGGCTCCACCCCGGTCGTGTCGACCGCGCGCATGCGTTCGACGATGCTGAAAAAGTCATTGAGCTGGTGCAGCATTGCCGCCTGCTCCTCGCCGCTGAGTTCGAGCCGGGCGAGGAGGGCGATGCGGCTGACGTCGTCTGAAGTCAGGGCCATGTAAATTAGTTCGTTTTTGCCTGGTTCCCGCGAGGATCGGCGCGGGTGGGATCGGGTATTATCGCGCGTTATCCACAGCCGGCCTGATCGCTCAGCTGCCAGGGTCGCCAAGGCGTCCGTCGCGCGCGAACAGTGCCGGTTTCGTGCTGAAAAGCGCGCAAAAGGCCGCCTCGGATGCGTCCTTTGGCGGTCCCGGTGATAACCCGAAAAATCCTTCGTCCGCCCGGCTCCAATGCCAGTTGCTCACAGCCGGGGCGGACCCGTGAAAGAACATGTTCGAATCCATTCGTCGCTACTTCTCGACGGACCTCGCTATCGACCTGGGTACCGCGAACACGCTGATCTACGTGCGCGGCAAGGGCATCGTGCTGGACGAGCCGTCGGTGGTCGCCATCCGCCACGAAGGCGGTCCCAACGGCAAGAAGACCATCCAGGCGGTGGGCGCGGAGGCCAAGGCCATGCTCGGCAAGGTGCCGGGCAACATCGAGGCCATCCGCCCGATGAAGGACGGCGTCATCGCCGACTTCACGGTCACCGAGCAGATGCTCAAGCAGTTCATCAAGATGGTCCATCCGCGCTCGGTGCTCAAGCCCAGCCCGCGGATCATCATCTGCGTGCCCTGCGGCTCCACGCAGGTCGAGCGTCGCGCGATCCGCGAATCCGCGCTCGGCGCCGGCGCCTCCGAGGTCTACCTGATCGAGGAACCGATGGCCGCCGCCATCGGCGCCGGGCTGCCGGTCTCCGAAGCCTCCGGCTCGATGGTGGTCGACATCGGCGGCGGCACCACCGAGGTGGGCGTCATCTCGCTGGGCGGCATGGTCTACAAGGGCAGCGTGCGCGTCGGCGGCGACAAGTTCGATGAGGCCATCATCAACTACATCCGCCGCAACTACGGCATGCTGATCGGCGAGCCGACGGCCGAGGCGATCAAGAAGGAAATTGGCTCCGCCTTCCCCGGCTCGGAAGTCAAGGAGATGGAAGTCAAGGGCCGCAACCTTTCGGAAGGCGTGCCGCGCAGCTTCACGATCTCCAGCAACGAGATCCTCGAAGCACTGACCGACCCGCTCAACCAGATCGTCTCCAGCGTCAAGAACGCGCTGGAGCAGACCCCGCCCGAACTGGGCGCCGACATCGCCGAGCGCGGCATGATGCTGACCGGCGGCGGGGCGCTGCTGCGCGACCTCGACCGCCTGCTGGCGGAGGAAACCGGCCTGCCGGTCCTGGTGGCGGAAGACCCGCTGACTTGCGTCGTGCGCGGCTGCGGCATGGCGCTGGAGCGCATGGAGCGCCTGGGCGCCATCTTCACGTCGGAGTGATCCGACAGCCGCAGGACACTCGAGCGCCGTATGCTTGACGTTGTCGAGGCTGTCGCGCCCGCCCGCGCGGGCCCCGTGTCGTCGGGGCTCCGGCGCCTGCCAGCCATTCCTCCATCCGGCGGTCCTGCTGACCGCCGCGCGCTCTGAGCTGCCATGCCACTCGGCACGATCGATCGCACCCCTCCGCCCTTCTTCAAGCAGGGGCCATCGGCACTGACGCGGCTGATGTTCTTCTCTGCCCTCGCCTTTTTCCTGATGGTCGCGGACACGCGGTTGAACCTGACGCAGCCGCTGCGTGCCGTCGTGGCCACCGTGCTGCATCCGGTGCAGCGCTCGCTGCTCGTGCCGGTGGACTTCCTGCGCACCGGCGGCGACTACCTGAGCGGCCTCAACGAGGCGCTCACCAAGGAGGAAGCAGCGCAGCGCCAGCTGTCGGTGCAGGCGCAGCGGATCGCGCGCGTCGAGCTGCTGGAGCAGGAGAACGCCCGCCTGCGCGCGCTGCTCGGGCTGCGCCCCGCGATAGCCGCGCGCACCCGCGCCGCCGAAGTGCTCTACGACGCGCCCGATCCGTTCAGCCGCAAGGTGGTGGTCGACGTCGGCAGCACCCACGGCGTGGCGCGCGGCTCGCCGGTGATCGATGAGACGGGCGTGCTGGGCCAGGTGACCCGGGTCTACCCGCTCACCGCCGAGGTCACGCTGCTGACCGACAAGGACGCCGTCGTGCCCATCCTCAACACCCGCACGATGGCACGCGGCGTGGCCTACGGCGACGCCGCCAACGACGCGATGGAGCTGCGTTTCATGGCGACCAACGCCGATGTGCAGGAGGGTGACCTGCTCAGCACCTCGGGCGTCGACGGCGTCTACCCGCCGGGACTGGCTGTCGCGAAGGTGTTCAAGGTCGACCGCCGGGCCGACTCGGCCTTCGCGAAGATCGCGCTGCAGCCGGTCAGCTCGCCGGCCAGCGCGCGCCATGTGCTGGTGCTGCAGCCCATCGGCGAGCAGCAGCCGGCACGCCCCGAGCCGGTCGAGCCGGCGGCGCCGGTGCAGAAGAAACCGGGAGAACGGCGATGATGCCCCGTGGCGACCAGCTGCTGCTGCCGGTGAACCCGGTCTTCATCTGGTTTTCCCTGTTGTTCGCCTTCCTGGTCAACCTGGTGCCGCTGGGCAAGACCACGGCGATGCCCGACCTGCTGGCGCTCACCCTGGTGTTCTGGAACGTGCACCAGCCGCGCCGTGTCGGTGTGGGCACCGCCTTCACCTTCGGCGTGATGATCGACGTCCACGAGGCGGCGCTGCTCGGCCAGCATGCCTTGGCCTACACGCTGCTGAGCTTTTTCGCGATCACCATCCACCGCCGGCTGCTCTGGTTCCCGGTGCTCTCGCAGGCGGTGCAGATCGTGCCGCTGTTCTTCGCGGCGCACGCGGTTTCGGTAATTATTCGCCTCCTGGCCGGCGGCGTTTTCCCGGGCTGGGAACTGCTGCTGGCGCCGGCGTTCGAAGCGCTGCTGTGGCCGGTGGCCACCTGGATGCTGCTGGCGCCCCAGCGGCGTCCGCCCGACCCGGACCAGAACCGGCCTCTGTAGTTTTCAGGCTTCTTTTCAGGCTGAAGGGCCGAGCGTCCCGTGACCGAACTGAAAAACGTCGAGCTCGAGCTGTCGCGCTTTCGCGCGAGGCTGCTGTTTGCCGGCGCGATGGTGCTGCTGTGTTTCGGGCTGGTTTTCGCCCGGCTGGCCTACCTGCAGGTGCTGCGCTACGACGAGCTCTCGACCCGGGCCGAGAACAACCGCATCTCGGTGGTTCCCATCGTGCCCAACCGCGGCCTCATCCTCGACCGCAACGGCGTGGTGCTGGCCAACAACTACTCAGCCTACACGCTGGAGCTGACGCCCTCCAAGATCGAGGACCTGGACGCCACCATCGACGCGCTGAGCAGCGTGGTCAATGTCTCGGCCCACGACCGGCGCCGTTTCAAGCGGCTGATGGAGGAGTCCAAGAGCTTCGAATCGCTGCCGCTGCGCACCCGGCTGAGCGATGAGGAAGTGGCCCGCTTCGCGGTCCAACGCTACCGCTTCCCGGGGGTGGACATCAAGGCGCGGCTGTTCCGCAACTACCCGCTGGGCGACGTCGGCGCCCACGTGATCGGCTACATCGGCCGCATCAACCAGGCCGAGAAGCTCAAGATCGACGAGTCCGAGGACGCTGCCAACTACCGCGGCACCGACTACATCGGCAAGCTGGGCATCGAGCAGAGCTACGAACGCGAGCTGCACGGCATCACCGGCTTCGAGGAGGTCGAGACCAGTGCTGGCGGCCGCGCGGTGCGCCGGGTGCGCTCCAGCCCGGCCACACCGGGCAACACCGTGATGCTGTCGATCGACATCAAGCTGCAGGCACTGGTCGAGCAGCTGTTCGGCACCCGGCGCGGTGCGCTGGTCGCGATCGATCCGAAAACCGGCGAGGTGCTGGCCTTCGTCAGCAAACCCACCTTCGACCCCAACCTTTTTGTCGAAGGCATCGACGTCGAGAACTGGAAGGCTCTCAACGAGTCGATCGACAAACCCTTGCTCAACCGCGCGCTGCGCGGCACTTACCCGCCGGGTTCGACCTTCAAGCCCTTCATGGCGATCGCCGCACTCAACAGCGGCAAGCGCGCCGCCCACGAGGCGATCCACGACGGGGGCGTGTTCCTGTTCGGCAACCACCGCTTCCGCAGCCACGGTGACGGCGGCCTGGGCATGGTGGACATGCACCGCTCCATCGTGAAGTCGAGCAATGTCTACTACTACTCGTTGGCCAACGAGATGGGCGTGGACCTGATGCACGACCAGCTCGCCCCCTTCGGCCTCGGCCAGATCACCGGCATCGACATCGACGGCGAGGTGCGCGGTGTGCTGCCGTCCACCTCGTGGAAGCGGCGCGCCTACAAGCGTCCCGAGCAGCAGAAATGGTATGCCGGCGAGACCATCTCGCTGGGCATTGGCCAGGGCTACAACAACTTCACGATGCTGCAGCTGTCGCATGCGCTTGCCACCCTGGTCTCCGGCGGCGAGCGCCACCGGCCCCACCTGGTGCGCGAGATCCGCGATGTGGTCACGCGCGAGCGCCGCCCCGTGGGCACCGAGCCGCTGGAGCCGCTCGAACTCAAGCCCGAGCATGTCGAGGTGATCCGCCGCGCGATGCACGGTGTGACGCAGGAAGGCACCTCCACCCGGGTGTTCATGGGCGCGGCCTACCAGAGCGGCGGCAAGACCGGCACCGCGCAGGCCATCGGTGTGCGGCAGAACGAGCGCTACAACGCGGCCCGCCTGGCGGAGTACCTGCGCGACCACTCGCTCTACACCGCCTTCGCGCCACTGGATGATCCGCAGATCGCGCTGGCAGTCATCGTCGAAAACGCCGGCTTCGGCGCCCAGGCGGCCGCCCCGATCGCGCGCCGTGTGCTGGACTACTGGCTGACCGGTACCTACCCGAGCGAGGAAGACATTGCCGCCACGCGCCGCGGCGAGTCCGCCGCGCCCATCGGCGCGCCGCGCGTGGCGGCCGAGGTGCCCTTGCCGGCCCCGGTGGCGGCCCTGCCGTCGACCGGCGCGAGCGCCGCCGCGCCGGCGACCGCGGCGGTGGTGCCGGCCGGCGCCGCGGTACCGGTGATCGCGACAGCACCGGCGAGCGCGCCGGCAGCAGCGGGCCAGGGCAAGCCGCCGGCACCGCTGCCGGGCCATCCGACGCCCCCCCCGGCCCCAGCCCCGGCACCAAGTCCGGCACCGTCGCCGGCCCCCGCGCCGGCCCCCGCCGCGCCGTCCGGCGTGACACCCATCCGTCAGCCGCAGGCTGCTCCTCAGCCCGCCGTGGAGGTCCGATGAACGTCGCGTTCAAGAAACCCTCGCTGTGGCAGCGCATCAAGCCGCTGTTTCTCGGCTTCGACGGCTGGCTGGCACTGGCGGTGCTGCTGCTGTGCGGGGCCGGCCTGCTGATCATGTATTCGGCGGGCTTCGACCACGGCACCCGCTTCGTGGACCACGGCCGCAACATGCTGATCGCGCTGGCGGTGGTGTTCGTCATCGCGCAGATCCCGCCACAGCGGCTGATGGCCATCGCGGTGCCGCTCTACATCGTCGGGGTGCTGCTGCTGCTGGGGGTCGAGTTCGCCGGCATCACCCGCAAGGGCGCGACACGCTGGCTGAATATCGGCGTCACCGTGATCCAGCCGAGCGAACTGCTCAAGATCGCGGTGCCGCTGATGCTGGCATGGTGGTTCCAGCGCCGCGAAGGCCAGTTGCGCCTGCCGGACTTCCTGGTCGGCCTGATGATCCTCGCGGTGCCGGTGGGGCTGATCATGAAGCAGCCCGACCTGGGCACGGCGCTGCTGGTGCTGTCGGGCGGACTCTATGTGATCTTTTTTGCCGGGCTGTCGTGGAAGCTCATCATCCCGGTGCTCAGCGGTGCGGCCATCGCGATCACGGCGCTGGTCGTCTCCGAAGACAGGATCTGCCAGCCCGAGGTCGAGTGGCCGGTGCTGCACGGCTACCAGAAGGGCCGCGTCTGCACCCTGCTCGACCCTACCAAGGACCCGCTGGGCAAAGGCTTCCACACCTTGCAGGGCATGATCGCGATCGGCTCGGGCGGCCTGCACGGCAAGGGCTTCATGAAGGGCACCCAGACCCACCTGGAGTTCATCCCCGAACGCACCACCGACTTCATCTTCGCCGCCTATTCGGAAGAGTTCGGGCTGGTGGGCAACGTCCTGCTGCTGCTGGGCTTCACCTTCCTCATCTTCCGCGGGCTGATGATCGCCGGCGAAGCGCCGACGCTGTTCGCGCGCCTGCTGGCGGGCGCCTTCTCGCTGGCCTTTTTCACCTACTCATTCGTCAACATGGGCATGGTCAGCGGCGTATTGCCGGTGGTGGGCGTGCCGCTGCCCTTCATCAGCTACGGCGGCACCGCCATGGTGACCCTGGGAATGGGCGTCGGCATCCTGATGTCCATCGCCAAGAGCCGGCGGATGATGCACTCCTAGCTGCAGCCGCTTGCGCAGCACGCGGCGGTGGGTGGCGCGCGCATGCGGCACCCAGCCGCGCCGGTACCAGCGCGCGGCCATCGTCAGGCCGCGTACCCACTCGTCGGCGGCATAAGCGATCCAGACCCCGACCAGGCCCAGCTCCAGGTGGACGCCGAGGAACCAGGACCCGCCCGCCAGCACGACCGCCATCGATGCCGCACCGGCCAGGACCGGGAAGCGCACATCGCCGGCGGCACGCAAGGCGTTGATCACGACCAGGTTGAAGGTGCGGCCCGGTTCCAGCAGCACGGTGATCCAGAGCAGCTGGGTGGCTGTCGCGAGGATCTTCGGATCCTTCGTGAACAGACCCAGGTACCAGGGCGCCGTGAGCGCAGCGACCAGCGCGATGCCGGTCGATGCCAACAGGCCGAGGTGCAGGCTCTTGCGGACCAGGCGGTGCGCGTCGTGCAACTGCCCGGCACCGACGAGGTGGCCCACCAGGATCTCGCTCGCGAAACCGATCGCCAGGCCAGAAAGCAGGATGAAGTACATCACCTGCATCGTGTAGCTGTGGGTGGCCAGTTCGGCGGCGCCCATGCGAGCGACCACCGCGATGCTGACCATCAACGCCAGCCGGTAGGCGATGTTTTCCGCCGCACCCGGCAGCCCGATGTGCAGCACCGGAGCCAGCCGCGGCCAGTGCACCACGCGCCAGTCGCGCCCGCTCGGCACCAGCTGCAGCCGCACGCGCCACAGCCACAGGTGGAAGGCCAGCCCGAAGGCGCGACTGATCGTCATCGCCAGGGCGTAGCCGACCAGGCCCAGCGGCGGCAGCGGCCCCCAGCCGGACATCAGCGGCACCGACAGCAGCAGGTGCAGGCTGTGCATGGCCAGCATGTTGTAGAGCGTGTCGCGGGCGTGCAGGTGGGCCCGCATCACCGACGCCATGGCCGCGTTGTAGGCGTCCAGCGCGAGGGCCGCCGCGGCCATCGTGAGGAAGGGCACCGCCAGCGGCAGCACGCTGTCCGGCGCGTTCATCCATTGCAGCAGCAGCGGCGCCGACAGCGCGACCACGGCTGCCGCGATCCAGCCCATCCAGCTGGTCGCGGCCAGCGAGGCACGCGCCGTCTCGTCCGCGGCAGCACGATTGCCGGCGCCGAGGTTCTGCGTGATGACGACGCTGACGCCCATGCTCACCACGCGGAACAGGATGAAAAACGCGGCGTGCAGGTGATTGACGAGGGCAAAGGCTCCCGAGGCCGCATCGGAGATGCGTGAGGCCATCCACAAGCCGCAGAGCCCGACCGCCATGCCGAGCAGCAGCTCGGTGAACAGCGGCCAGGTGAGCGTGAAGAGAGCCGGCCGCGGCACGGCCTGCACGGGGCCGCGAACGCTTGCCGCGGGAGCGGCGGATAGGGAGGTCATACGGCGAGGCAAGGAGGAGAAGCAGGAGAGGCCGGACCAGGAGCAGGGACCGTCGGGCACGCAGGCCTCGATGCGATCGATTGTGGCGACGTAACCGCCTCGTTCCTCTCGTTATTCCGGATGCGATGTGTTAGTTTGACTAGAAGACTAATTACTTCACTGACGCGCGGACTTCTTCCGGCTCTCGGTGTGCGGCGCGGCGTGGGAGTACCTGTCCCAATGCCCCCCTAGTTCTAGGGAGTGCAGCCTCTCCGCGATGCCGTGCCGAGTTGCCGTAGCGCCACAGACGTCTATCCCCCATAAAGGGTATTGCGGAACGCCGACGCTCGTTGTGGCATCTGCCTGGATGTCAGGTCGCCGTTGGCCACGGGCCGGTCCCGTAACCCAGGCGGCCGAGGTCCAAGCCTGCTCGAAGCAGCGCGCGCACCGCCTCGGCAGCAATGGTCTCGGCCATCATCTGGCCTGGTGAGGCGAAGGGCTGGGCGCCGAAGGTGAACACCTTGGCGCTTTTCCGGTCGAGTTGGAAACCCCGCGTGCCGGTGCAGGGCCGACGGGTTGCGGCCAGCAACAGCAGGACCGTGTCGCCCGCCGCCACACGTTCACCTGCCAGCACCATGTCCTCGGCCATCAGGCGCATCGCCTGGCGCAGCGGCGGGCTCTGGCGCAGGACCTCGCGCACCAGCAGTGGCAGAAGAACCGGCTCGGCCTTCGCGAGCGAGGCCAATTCGGGGTGGAGATGCAGGGCCAGCAAAGTAGCGGCGATCAGCTCGCTGCTGGCCTCGTGCACCTGATAGAAGAGCAGGGCGAGCCGGGCCAGCACCTGCGTCACCGGCAGGTCGCGCCGGCGCAGCGACAGGGCTTTCAGACGCGTCAGCACCTCGTGCCCGGGCACGCCGCCCGGCGGCGTGTCCATCAGCGCCGCCATGTAGGCCACCAGTTCCTGCGCCGCCCGGCGACCTTGCAGGTGCTGGTCTTCCGAGGCCTGCGGCGATGAGCAAGGCAGCCGACTCACCGCCCAGTGGCTCAGGCGCTGCAGGTCGCAGCTCTGGGCTCCGAGCACCCGCCCCAGCACATGCGCCGGCACGGCCTGGCAGTAGAGCGTCAGCGCGCCACCCTGTAGGGCGCCGCCAGCGGCTTTCAGTGACGTGGCCGCGCAATCCCGTGCCAGCTCACGCACTTGTGCCGGCAGCACACCTTCCAGCAGGGCCGCGACCAGCCCTTCCAGCCGGCCGGGGCAGGCCGCCGCGGCGGCCCCTGCCGGGTTGGCCGGAAAGCAAGCAGCGGCACACAAGGCCGACACCAGCCGTGCGGCTTCGCACGCCCGGCAGGCAGGATGGGCGAGGACTTCAGCAACGAGTTGAGAGCCGGACGCCACCCACAAGCCCAGAGCGGTGTCGAAATAGACCCCGCGAGGCTCGGGCGCGACCTCCCTGCGGACGGCGCAGCCGATGGCGGGCGGCAGCTGCCGCCCGGGCGGGGTGGAGGACGGGACAGCGGAAGCTTGCACTGCGAGTCAACAACTGCGCGGGGGCCCCGCGACGAAACTTGAAGCGTGGGAGACCGTCGGATGACGCCGTTGTTTGGCTCAGGCCGACAGCGTGCGCGCGCCGGGCGGCGCCATCAGTTGCATGCGGTGGCGCACGTGGCCGGCGCCCTGCGGCGCCTTGCCCGCCACGCCCTGTCGCAGCGCCTGGATGGAATGCTTGTCGGCCTCGATCCAGCAGGCGAACAGCGGCCGCCCCTCGAACAGCACCGGCGGCCCGGCCCGATGGGCATGCACCCCGGCGCGACGCAGCAGCCGCTCCACCCCGAGCGGCGACACCGTGATGAAGCGCTTCACGCCGTGCCGGGCCGCGCATTCGAGCGAGGCCGCCAGGATCTGCTCGGCCACCCTGACGTCGAGGATCTGCGACAGGCGGAAAGGCGCGGCGCAGTCCATCGCCGCGAAGCGCGACAGCTCCCAGATTTCCGCGCCTGCCGGCGGCGCTTCCCGCAGCAATTGCGGGAAGACCTTGGCGAGCAGGTAGGAGCCCGTTGTCGGCAACAGGCGCGCGCAGCCACAAATGCGCTCCTGTGCGTTGCGGGCGATCACATAGGAGGTGTCCGGACCGTCGAATTCGTCGGTCTCCGCACGCCCTTGCACAGCGAGATCCCACCCGAGGGTCTCGACGAACACCCGGTACCGATAGGCAGCGAGCGCGCTCAGCATGCTGGGCGAGAGACTCGTGCCGGTTCCGCAAATGATCTCCACAGGGATCCTCCTCCAGCAAGGTAATTTTCAGGAGCGCCAGATTTCAGTTCACGCCCCCACCCGGAGCAACTGTCAGGACTGACAGATTCATCACAAGTGTTTCAATCCGGTTTCGCGACCGCTCATCAGTTCAGAAAGCGCTTTTGTCCTGCCGACCCCAGGCGCCTGACAACATCGACACTACTCAGCCCCACGCCGCACCCATAGGATCCAGGCTCCTTGCCCAGAGAACACAAGGGGACAGGCGCCCAGCGCTGGTCGGCCCTCACTATTCCAGTCGAGTTTCCATGACGAGGACTTTCCGTTCGGGCCGCCGTTCCGGCCACGGGCGACATCGGGCGTCTCACGTCGGTGCCCCGCCCGCTGCTGACACGTGGCGGTCCGCCTGGCCGGAGCGCAGCATCGACGCGGTCGGCGACGATCATGCGCGAGCCTTCTTGCCGGACTTTCCTGACCTGCCCGCCGCATTGGCGCTGATGCTGTCTGCCTTGCCCCGTGGGTCGCCCGAGGACGGCTACCTGCGCCTCAACTGGTCCGCCCTGCGGGAGGCCAGCCTGGTGCACCTTTTCTCGGGCCTCGACCTCGAATACGACCCGCCGCCACGCTGTGGTGAGGTGACCGGCTTCATCAGCGGCTATACCGAGTGGGTCAGTCGCGAGGAGCCGTCGATCTCGCTGGGATGGGACTGGCGGCTGGACGTCGAGACCGGGTTGCCGCAGTTGGCGGTGGCCAGCGTGCGCAGCAACGTGATGCTGGTCGACGACGAACAAGCCGACCTTGGCGTCAGCATCACGATGCACCTGCTCAACAAACGCCTTCAGCTGCTGGACTGGGAAGCCACCGTGGCAGCCGCGCTCGGTATGCGAAGGTACGGATGAACCGGATACGAGCATGAGCCTCTTTCGCTTCGCGAACAGCGGACAGCGGCCTGTCTGCGTCCTAGAGGAACCCGAGCACGGCGGCCCGGATGGCGGCCGCCGTCTTGTTGCTCGCGCCCAGCTTCCCCATCGCATTGCTGATGTGGAAGTTGACGGTGCGCTCGGAGATGTTGAGGATGTCGGCCACCTCGTTCGAGGTCTTGCCGTCCGCCGTCCAGCGCAGCACCTCGGTCTCACGCTCACTGAGCCGGATCTCGAACTCGGGCATGAGGCGGGCAGCCACGCGGTCGCTCATGCCTTGATGTCCCACCTGCGCCAGCCAATACATCTTCGATAGGTTGGATTTGAGCTCGGTCGGAGTGATTTCCCCGCTGGTTCGAGCAAAGGTCATCAGGCTGCGGATGCCGCTGGGATCGCGGTAGGCCATTGCCCAGCCCACCCTGAGGCCGAAGGAGCGGGCCTCCTCCCACAGCTCACGGCTGGTCGAGAACACGCTGTCCGACCAGATCAGCGGCGACGACGATCGCATCCCGTGGTGCACCGTCGGGTCGACCGCGACGTAGCCGCGCTCCTGGTAGCGCTCCTGCCAGGCCACCGGATAGTTGTTGAACATCGCGATGCGCGGATTGGACAACGGCAGGGGCATGCGCATGCCGTAAGCGCAGAAATCGAAACCGAGATCACGCACCGCCGATGTGAGCCGTGCGAACAGCTCCCCCTCCGTCCCGGTCGTGAGCAGGGAGTGGATGTCTTCCTCCTGCCAGGCTTTCATGGATCCTCCTAAACGCAGCAACTCGCCGCGCCGATGTGCGGGAGGCAAACACTCCCGTCGATATTTCAAGCAACGTGCATATACAGCCACATGCGCGCTGTTCGCACGAAACTCCCCGCCCGCATTATTCGCGGTGCGGCCGCAGACAACATGTATGCAAGCGTAGCAAAGGGGGGTTAGGCGACCCCTGGAATGTGCAAGCCAAACCGTGCACTGCGCCCCGGAAGGTGGTATATGGCAGCTTGACCCTCGCCCCTGCACGCCCTCTGCGCGGCGCCTGCAGGGCGCAGGGGACGGGAGGAAATTCATGCTGCCCTGGTTGCCCTGGTTCTGGTTGTGTGCACCCACCAGCGTGCGCTGGCCGTTCAGCGGCGATGTCGTTCAGGACATCGCGCCCGACACGGACTGGTTCTTCAACGCCATCCCGCCGGGCGCCGGCGTCGGGCGGCTGGAGAAGGAGATTTTCGAGCACGCCTCCTACGGCCGGCAACTCGGCCTGTTGATGGACGTCGTGCTCGCGCTGGCCGAGCAGGCTAGCTGGCCCAATGAACAGGCGAAGCAGCGGCATGAGGAGCTGCTCGCGCTCTGGAAGGAGATCCAGCGCCTCAAGGACAGCCGCCGCGAAGCGCTGGCCGATGCAGCGCGGCTGGCCCTCAGGCGGCTGGAGTCGGCCGACCCCGAACGGCTCCAGCAGGTCGTGGGGACGTTTCTGCGCCAGTAAAACGGTCGGACAAGAAGGTTCGCGACAACGTGCGGCCTTGCGGGAAGGCCATGGGTCGGCCTTGCCCTTGCCGCCTTCTTTCCAACGCTTAAGCTTCGCGCGCTGCCAGCGGGCAGAACAACCGTGCTCGAGGAGGCGCAAATGTCGTCGAACGGGCCATCCGGGAGAGGCCGCTTCGGCCGTCTGGAAATGAGAGCGCTCATCCTTGCGACCTGCGCATTTCTCAGCGCATGCACCCACTCGGTGGCCTTGCCGTCGCCGCTGTTTGAAGAGGTCTTCGTCAAGGACTTCGAATCATCCGAGCCGGCCCGCCGATGTCGTGCCTCGGACGTCAACCTCGATCACGCTCGCGCGGGAGCCTTCTTCCGTCGTGCCCGCGAAGTGGACTCTCGAACGCTGCACGACAACTACGACATCGCGCCTTGCCGAGTGCTCGGCACGCTGAAGTACCAGGGGCAAACCTGCGACTGGTCCGTGGACGCCGGAGCCACCGGCTGGGTCCGCTGCGCCGATCGTCGCTGGCTGTTCGCTTGCGACGACTGCAAGGATCTGCTCGAAACCGACTCGCAACGGTAAGCGCACAGCAGGCCCGGTGGGTGCCGCAGAGCCGCCCGTCCTGCGTCACAGGACTCCATATCCCCCTCCCCCCGGCGTCTCGATGAGGAAGCAGTCGCCCGCGGCCATCTCCACCGAGCCGATGTGCTGCAGGGTCTGCACCGCCCCGTCCGCGCGCATGACCTGGTTGCGGCCGGGCTGCCCCGGCGCGCCACCGGCCAGGCCGAAGGCCGGGTGGCGGCGGCCGTTGGACAGGATGGAGGCGGTCATCGGTTCAAGGAAACGCACCACCCGCGTGCCCCCGTCTCCGCCCCGCCAGCGCCCCGCGCCTCCCGAGCCCGTGCGGATCTCGTAGCGCTCCAGGCGCACCGGATAGCGGAACTCCAGCACCTCCGGGTCGGTAAGCCGCGAGTTGGTCATGTGGGTCTGGACCATCGAGGTGCCGTCGAAACCTTGGGGCGTCTCGCCTGGCATGCCGACATGCAGGCCTGCCCCGGATCCGCCCGAGATGGTCTCGTAGTACTGGTAGCGCTCGTTGCCGAAGGTGAAGTTGTTCATCGTCGGCTGGCTGCCCGCCAGCACGCCCAGCGCGCCGTACAGGGCGTTGGTGACGCAGGTCGAGACCTCCACGTTGCCCGCCACCACGGCCGCCGGGGGCCGGGGGTTCAACATGCAGCCCTCGGGCACGCGGATGTCGAGAGGCTTGAGGCAGCCGGCATTGAGGGGGATGTCGTCGTCGACCAGGGTGCGGAACACGTAGAGCACGGCCGCCATCGTCACCGCCCTTGGCGCATTGAAGTTGTCGGGCAGCTGAGCCGACGTGCCGGTGAAATCGATCCGCGCGGAACGCGCCGCCGCGTCGATGTGCACGGACACCTCGATGCGCGCGCCGTTGTCCAGCTCGACCGTGAAGCGACCGCCTCGCGCCAGCGCCGGATCGAGCCGCGAAATCGCGATGCGCACGCTCTCTTCGGCGTTGTCCTGGACGTGTCGCATGTAGGCCTGCACGGTGTCCAGCCCGTAGCGCGTCACCATGGCGCGCAGTTCACGCGCGCCCTTTTCATTGGCCGCCACCTGCGCCCGCAGGTCGGCCAGATTCTGGCGCGGGTTGCGCGCCGGGTATGGCCCACGCGTGAGCAGGTCGAGCAACTCGTCTTCCATCAGCCGGCCGCCGCTCACCAGCCGGATGTTGTCGAGCAGCACGCCTTCCTCATCGATGTGGCGCGAGAACGGCGGCATCGACCCCGGTGTGATACCGCCGATGTCGGCATGATGCCCGCGCGAGGCAACGTAGAACAGCACCTCGTTGCCACCCTCGCTCCAGACCGGCGTCACCACCGTCACGTCCGGCAGGTGCGTGCCACCGTGATAGGGATCGTTGAGCACAAACACATCGCCCGGCGCCATGGCCGGATTGCGCGCGATCACCGTCTTGATCGACTCGCTCATCGAGCCCAGGTGCACCGGCATGTGCGGCGCGTTGGCGATCAGCTGACCCTGCTGGTCGAACACCGCGCAGGAGAAGTCCAGCCGCTCCTTGATATTGACGGAGTGCGCCGTGTTCTGCAGCCGCAGGCCCATCTGCTCGGCGATGTTCATGAACAGCTTGTTGAACACCTCCAGCATCACCGGGTCCACCTCGGTGCCCACGGCATGGCGCTCGGGACGGGCCGCGACGCGCACCAGCTCGAGGTGGTCGAGCGGCATCACGGTGGCCTGCCAGCCCGGCTCGACCACCGTGGTCGCGTTGCGTTCGGCGATCACCGCCGGCCCGTGGATGCGGGCGCCGCGCGTCAGCGTCTCGCGCACGTAAAGCCCGGCGTCGTGCCAGCGGCCGTCGGCATGCAGGCGCACGCGGGCATCGGCTGCCGGAGTGTGCGGCGCGGCCGGCTGCGGCGTTGGTTGGACGGCCATGCCGGCGGCGACCGCCTCCACCGAGACCGATTCGACGACCAGGGGCCGCCCCGGCATCAGGAAAGCAAAACGCTGCGTGTACGCGGCTTCGAAGGCCGCGCGCACCTCCGCCTCCTCGCCGAAGGGGACCAGCAGCGCGGTGTCGGTGCCCTCGTAGCGCAGATGCAGGCGCTGCACCACCTGAACCTCGGCCGTCGCATGGCCCTGGCTCGCGAGCTCCCGTCGCGCCTCCGATCCGATGCGCTCGAGGGCCTGCCCGGCGCTGTCCAGCCCGGCCGGATCCAGGCGCTGTTCGACGGCGGCCTCGCGCATCACGATCTGGTCGGCGAGGCCCATGCCATAGGCCGACAACACGCCCGCCATCGGATGCACGAAAACCCGCGTCATGCCCAGCGCGTCGGCCACCAGGCAGGCGTGCTGCCCACCGGCACCGCCGAAACACTGCAAGGTGTAGCCGGTGACGTCATGGCCGCGCGCCACCGAGATCTTCTTCACGGCGTTGGCCATGTGGGTCACCGCGATCTGCAGGAAACCTTCGGCCAGCGCGTCGGGGCCAATCGGCCGCCCGGTCGCCTCGCCCACCTCGCGAGCCAGTGCCTCGAAGCGCTGCGACACCACCTCCCGGTCGAGCGGCTGGTCGCCGGTCTCGCCGAACACCCGAGGGAACCAGTCGGGCTGGATGCGACCCAGCATCACGTTGGCATCGGTGGTCGTCAGCGGCCCGCCGCGACGGTAGGCGGCCGGCCCCGGCTGGGCGCCGGCCGACTCCGGGCCCACCCGCAGGCGGGCGCCGTCGAAGCTCAGGACCGAGCCGCCACCGGCCGCGACGGTGTGGATGTTCATCATCGGCGCGCGCATGCGCACGCCCGCCACCTGGGTCTCGAAGCTGCGCTCGAATTCGCCGGCATAGTGGGAGACATCGGTCGAGGTGCCGCCCATGTCGAAGCCGATCACCCGCTCGTGACCGGCCGCCGCCGCGGTGCGCGCCATGCCGACGATACCGCCGGCCGGGCCGCTGAGGATGGCGTCCTTGCCGTGGAAGCGGTCGGCCAAGGTCAGACCACCCGAGGACTGCATGAAATACAGCGGCACGCCCGGCATCTCGTCGGCCACCTGCTCGACGTAACGGCGCAGGATGGGCGAGAGATAGGCATCGACGACGGTGGTGTCCCCGCGCGAGACGAACTTCATCAGCGGGCTCACCTCGTGCGAAACCGACACCTGGGTGAAGCCGGCATGACGGGCCAGCTGCGCCGCCAGGCGCTCGTGTTCGGTGTAGCGATAGCCGTGCAGGAACACGATCGCGCAGGCCCGCAGGCCGTCTTCATAGGCCTGCTCGAGGGCGCGGCGCAAAGGGGAGCCGGCCAGGGCCTCGACCTCCTCGCCGTGCGCGCCATAACGTTCGTCGGCCTCGATGACCCGCTCGTAGAGCAGCTCCGGCAGCACGATATGGCGGTCGAACAGCCGCGGCCGGTTCTGATAGGCGATGCGCAGCGCATCGCGGAAACCGCGTGTGGTCACCAGCAGCGTGCGCTCGCCCTTGCGTTCGAGCAGCGCGTTGGTCGCGACGGTGGTGCCCATCTTCACGCATTCGACCTGCTCGGGCGGGATCGGCTCCTCCGGCCCCAGCCCCAGCAAGCGGCGCATCCCGGCCACCGCGGCGTCGCGGTACTGCTCGGGCTGGTCCGACAGCAGCTTGGCGGTCACGATGCCGCCGTCGGGCCGGCGGCCGACGATGTCGGTGAAGGTGCCGCCGCGGTCGATCCAGAATTGCCAGCGTGGCCTTGCAGTCATCATCACAGGTCCTTGCTCGGAGGATCCGCCGGGCCCGCGTCGCCGCGTGGCCCGGCAACACGTCGGCGCGGCCGAGTTGCAGCTCGCACAGCCCGGCGGCCGCCATGCGGCGCACGATCGCGGGCCGCTTGGAATGCCTCGGACTCTAGCGGACTTCTCGGCGCCTGGATGGACAAGGCCAGCCCCCGCGGGGCCGGCCTTCGCGACGCCGGGCAGAGCCGCCGGGCCGGCATCGCCCGGGCCCCGGGAAGCGTCAAGGTAGCTGCATCAGCGCTCGCACGCGCAGGCGTTCGCGCTCGTTGAAGTTGGCCGCCAGGTACTGCGTGATCGCCTCGTCGCGCTGCAGGTCGGACAGCTCGGGCGCCTTGCGCAGCCGGTCCACCTCGGCATGCGCCTGCAACAGCCGACGCTCCCAGGCGGCCCACAGCGCGTCCTCCTCGCGCAGCCGCAATGCCGCCGCTTCACCGAACTGCTCGATGCGCTGCTGATGCAGGGTCGCGGCATCGACGCGCCGCGGATCGGGCAGCAGCGCCGAAGTCGCCACCTGGGTGGTGCCCGAGGGCTCGGCCAGGCGGTGCGCCAGCTCACCTTCCTCCTCGGCATAGAAGGCCTCGGCCCAGGCGGTGCCGAGCACCTGCCGTCGCACCTGGCGCCGCTCGGCCAGCGCGGCGGCCCAGGTCGCGCGGTCGTTCAGGTTCACCTGATGCTGGAAGCCGTATTGCTGCAGCGCCAGGTAGCGCTCCCACACCTGCCGCACCTGGGCCACCGCCTCGGGCGTGAGGTCGCGCGCGGCATGGGCGAGCAGCAGGGCGCTGATCTCCTCGAGCTTCGCCTCGCCGAGCGTGCTGAGGTAGTAGTCGAAGCGGCGCCTGAGCGCGATCGACGGCTGCAGCTTGCCCTGCGCGTCCACCGACCAGCCACCGTCGGGTTCGGTGCCACGCAAGGAGCCCTGCACGAACAGCCGCCGCTCCACCTCGCGCAGCGGCGCCGCCTGGTCCGCGGTCGCGGCCGTGCTGTGGCCGCCGGCGGCCATCAGGCTCAGGCCGGTCGAGGCCGACGCCACGGCCGGCGGCGCCGCGGGCGACGGCGAGTCACGCAGGGCCCAGGCCCCCAGCGCCGCCACCCCGGCCACCGCGACGGCCGCACCGGCAGCCCGGGCCTTGCCTCGCTCCCCTGTATAGGTCTTCACGGTCTTGCCCACACGATCTCCTCAGAGCCCTGCCAGGCGCAGCCGGTTGGCCTGGTTGCGATAGAACTGCACCGGGTCGGGCGCGAACGCACCACGCAGCCCGAAGGTGTGGTTGACCGCATCGAGGTGGTTCCAGCCGTAGTCGCTGCGCAGGACCTGGCCCCAATGCGAGGAGCACCGGCCCACCAGGCCGTCGTTGCGCTCGCTCCCGAAGAAGGTGCCGGTCAGGACCATCAGCACGTCGGCCACGTCGAGCGCGTTGGTGTGGACCTCGGTCCCGCCGGCCGAGTAGTAGCGCACCCCGCCGGCTTCGGCCGGCCCGACGCCGCACTCCCGGGTCGGTGCCCCCTGCGGAAAGCGGCGGTTGAAGTCCAGCGCACCGCGGGTGTTGAGCGACTGCAGCGCCGCCAGCGAGTCCTGTGGCAGCTCGGGGCTGCCGGCGATCACGCCGATCAGGCGGGCCAGCGCATTGGCGATCTCGGCAAACACCCCCGTGGTCCCGGTCCAGGAGGTGAGGTGCTCGATGCCGTCGGCGGTCTTGCTGCCGAAGTGGGGCGTGGCCACCGTGGTGACCGACGCCACCAGCTCCGGCGCCACCGCAGCCACATAGCGGATGGTCGGGCCGCCGTGGCTGTGGCCGACCAGGTTGAAGCGGGCGTGGCCGTGCACCTGCTGCAGCGCCCGCAGCTCGCGCAGCAGCTGTTCGCCGCGCACTTCCGAGGAGTTGGCGGCCGAGACGGCCGAGCCGTAGACAGTGGCGCCGCCGTCCTGCAATGCGGCGGGGATACCATAGAAGTAATCGATGCTGCCGATCTTCTCGAAGCCGAGCAGGCCGGCCACCAGGACGATGGGGTAGCGGGTCCGGGTGTAGCCGCTGTCCGCCGGTTCGGCGGCCCGGGTGGCGTTTGAAGCAGCTGCCGCGAGGCAGGCACCGGCGATGGTGAAGCGGGCCAACAAGCTGGGGTTCACTTTGGGTACTCCTTCCGTGGCAAGGCCCCTGGCGGCCGGAGCGCCGCGGGCATCAGCAGATGCTGCCGACCTGCGTTGTCCGGCCCCGGTCGGCAGATTGAAAGGCGAGTCCAGATCCCGTCTCCACGGGGTTTTCCCACAGCTGCAGCGCAACAAAATGATCGCGGCCGCCGGCCTCGATGCGAAGGCCAAACTACGATCACGTCCCCCCGTGGCCAGGGGTCGCCCGGCGCCGCAGGCACGTCCGGGCGCAGCTGTGTCAAAGCTGCCTGCAGTGACGCAGACAGGCCCGCCCCAGGCGGACCGGACACCGGCTTCAGGGGTGGACTTCGTTGGGCGAGACGGGCGCAGCCGAGGCCGGGTCGTCAGGGCGCTCGGCGAGCACCGGGAAGCGCACCGTGACGCGAGTGCCGCGCCCGGCGTCGGGCGGCAGGGGGCCGCTGCGCACGTCCTCGATGCTGACCTCGGCGGTGTGCTGCTGAGCGATCTCGCGCACGATCGCCAGGCCCAGGCCGCTGCCGTCCACGTCCGTGCCGAGGGCGCGGTAAAAGGGCTGGAACACCAGCTCGCGTTCGCCCTCAGGGATGCCCGGCCCGGAGTCCTCCACCTGCAGCACGCTGACCTGCCCGAAGGGATCGTGCACGACCCGCACCGTCACCGTTCCGCCCTCGGGGGTGTAGAGGATGGCGTTGTCGACCAGGTTGCGGATCAGCTCCTTCACCAGCAGCGGGTTGCCGACCATGCGCGCCAGCGTCGCCGTGCCCGGCGGCGCAGTGTCCGGGCCTTCGTAGCCGAGGTCGATGCGCTTTTCCATGGCGCGCGGCACGAACTCGCGCACCGCGTCGGCGGCCAGCCGCGCCAGCGGCACTTCGTGCCGGTGCAGCATCTGGCCCTGGTTCTCGGCCCGCGCCAGCGCGAGCAGCTGATTGACCAGGTGCCCCGCACGGTGGCTGGAGCGAGCGATCTGGCGCAGCGACTTCTTCAGCTCGGCGGGATCGCGCTGACCGGCATCGATCTCGCGCTCGGCCAGCTCGGCCTGCATGCGCAGGCCCGCAAGCGGCGTCTTGAGCTGGTGGGCGGCATCAGCGAGGAAGTGCTTCTGGGCCTTGATGGACTGGTCCAGTCGCGCCAGCAGGTCGTTGATGGAACGCACCAGCGGCGCCACTTCCTCGGGCGCCTCGTGTTCGTCGATCGGGCTCAGGTCGTCGCTCTGGCGGCGCCGGATGCGCTGCTGCAGCTCCGCCAGCGGCGCGATGCCGCGCGCCAGCGCCAGCCACACCAGCAGCACCGCGACCGGCAGGATCACGAACTGCGGCAGGATCACGCCCTTGATGATCTCGGTCGCCAGCTGGGAGCGCTTGTTGAGCGTCTCGGCCACCTGAACCAGCGCTGCGCGCCCGGGCGGCGCCCCGGGCACCGCCACCCAGAGGTAGGCGACGCGGACCGGCTCGTGGTGGACCTCCGCGTTGCGGAACTGCAGCTCGCCCTGGCCCGGAGCGTTCGGCTCGCTGGCCGGGGCGGGCAGCGAGGGGTCGCCGCCGACGGCTTCGCCGCTCGCGCCGCGCACCTGGAAGTAGACCGTGTCGGCGTTGTCGGCCTTGAGGAATTCGGCAATGGTCTCCGGCAGCTGCAGGCCGCCCTTGACGTCGGCCGACGCGACCTGCTGCCCGAGCGTGCGGGCCACCTCGCCGAGTGCCCGATCGAAGGGCCGGTTGGCGATGTTCTCCGCCACCAGCCAGGTCAGCGCCACGCTCATCGGCCACAGCAGCAGCAGCGGCGCGAGCATCCAGTCGAGGATCTCGCCGAACAGCGAACGTTGTTCGCGGTTCACCACGGTGGCCGGCCTCCCGGGCCGCCCGCGGCCGGCGTGTCGGCGTCGTCGAAGCTAGCCCGGGATCTTCTCAAGGCAGTACCCGAGCCCCCGGACCGTGGCGATGCGCACCGGCCCCTGCTCGATCTTCTTGCGCAGGCGGTGGATGTACACCTCGATCGCGTTGTTGCTGACTTCCTCGCCCCACTCGCAGAGGCGCTCGACCAGCTGGTCCTTGCTCACCAGGCGGCCGGCACGCTGCAGCAACACCTCCAGCAGGCTCAGCTCGCGCGCCGAGAGCTCGATCATCTGCTCGTTGATGTAGGCGACCCGGCCGGTCTGGTCGAAGGTCAGCGGCCCGTGCCGGATCACGCTGGAGGCGGTGCCGAGGCCGCGCCGGGTGAGGGCGCGCACACGCGCCTCCAGCTCCTGCAGCGAAAAGGGCTTGGCCATGTAGTCGTCGGCGCCCAGGTCCAGGCCCTTCACGCGCTCCTCGATGCTGTCGGCGGCCGTGAGGATCAGCACCGGTGTCGCGGTGCCGCGGGCGCGCAGGCGCTTGAGCACCTCCAGCCCGTGCAGCTTGGGCAGGCCGAGGTCGAGGATGACGAGGTCGAATTCGTGCGAGGACAGCGCGGCGTCGGCCTCGGTGCCCGAGCCGACCTGGTCGACCGCATAGCCGGAGTTGCGCAGCGACCGCAGCAGCCCGTCGGCCAGCACTTGATCGTCCTCCGCGATCAGGATCCGCATCTCTTGTCTCCTGGAACTGCTGGTGCGGCGGCGATTGTAGGGGTCAGGCCCACAAATATCCCTCCGGGAAATACGCTAGGCACTACTGTACAAACATCCAGCTTTTGCGATAATGCCGCCGATCAACGGAGAACCGCATGGACGCACCCACCAAATCTGCCCTCAACACAGAGAAGGCCAAAGCGCTGCAGGCCGCCCTGGCCCAGATCGAAAAGCAGTTCGGCAAGGGCTCCATCATGCGCCTGGGCGAAGGCGAGGCCATCGAGGACATCCAGGTTGTCTCGACCGGCTCGCTGGGCCTGGACATCGCGCTGGGCGTCGGCGGCCTGCCGCGCGGCCGTGTGATCGAGATCTACGGCCCCGAATCCTCCGGCAAGACCACCCTGACCCTGCAGGTCGTCGCCGAGATGCAGAAGCAGAACGGCGTCTGCGCCTTCATCGACGCCGAGCACGCGCTGGACGTGCAGTATGCCCAGAAGCTGGGCGTCAACCTGCAGGACCTGCTGATCTCCCAGCCCGACACCGGCGAGCAGGCGCTTGAAATCGTCGACGCCCTGGTGCGCTCCGGCTCGGTCGACCTGATCATCATCGACTCGGTCGCCGCGCTCACGCCCAAGGCCGAGCTCGAAGGCGAGATGGGCGACAGCCTGCCCGGCCTGCAGGCCCGCCTGATGAGCCAGGCGCTGCGCAAGCTGACCGCCACGATCAAGAAGACCAACTGCATGGTCATCTTCATCAACCAGATCCGCATGAAGATCGGCGTGATGTTCGGTTCGCCCGAGACCACCACCGGCGGCAACGCGCTGAAGTTCTACGCCTCGGTGCGCCTGGACATCCGCCGCGTCGGCTCGATCAAGAAGGGCGAGGAGGTCATCGGCAACGAGACCAAGGTCAAGGTCGTCAAGAACAAGGTCTCGCCCCCGTTCAAGACTGCCGACTTCGACATCCTGTACGGCGAAGGCATCAGCCGCGAAGGCGAGATCATCGACATGGGCGTCAACGCGCGCATCGTCGAGAAATCGGGCGCCTGGTATGCCTACAACGGCGAGAAGATCGGCCAAGGCAAGGACAATGCCCGCGAGTTCCTGCGCGAGAACCCCGACATCGCCTTCGAGATCGAGAACAAGGTGCGCGAGACGCTCAACATCCCCCTGCTCGCCGCGGCTCCCACGCCGCGCGGGGACACCGACAAGGCGGACAAGGTCGAGAAGGCCGACAAGCCGGCGGGCAAGGGCCGGGCCGCCGCCAAGGACGAGTGAGCCGCGCAGCCGCCGCGGCCGGGGCATGGGGTTCGCCAAGCTGTCGCTGAAGGGGCGGGCGCTCAAGTACCTCGCGGCGCGCGAGCACTCGCGCCCCGAGCTCGAGCGCAAGCTCCGGCCCCATGAAGAAGAGCCCGGCCAAGTCGAAGCCGTGCTCGACGAGTTGGAAGCCAAGGGCCTGCTTTCGCAGGCCCGTTTTGTCGAATCGGTCCTGCACCGCAAGTCGGCCCGTTTCGGCACCGCCCGCATCCGCCAGGAGCTGCAGGGCCACGGGCTGGACGCCGAGCTTGTCGCCGACGCGCTCCAGCGCACCCGCGAATCCGAATACGAACGCGCCCAGGCGGTCTGGCAGCGCAAGTTCGGCGAGGCGGCCGCCGAGCCGGCGGAGCGGGCGCGGCAGATGCGTTTCCTCGCCGGCCGGGGCTTCTCGGCCGAGGTCATCCGCCGCGTGGTGCGCGGCGACGACGACTGAGGTCGCCCTCGCCAGCATGCCGGCATGGGCTGCGCGCCGTCGGGCCTCACGCGCGATTCCCCTGCCAACATCTCACAGCCCTCGTGGCGCGGCGCTGCCCTCGCTACACTAGGCAAGCGGCCACGAGCCGCCTGTTCTGCTTTGTTCTGCTTTCTTCACAGCTTCACAACCCCTGCCCAGCGCTTGACAGCCCGCTGAAAGGTTTGGTGCAACGCACCATGCTAAAGTGACGGGCTTGCCGAAACCCGCCTGAAACCGGCTGACATGGCTTTTCCTCCGGCTGCCCCCCAACGCCAGCTCAAGCACCGCCGCAGCATCGACCTCTCGGTCTATGCCCGCGATGATGGCCTTTGGGAGATCGATGCCCGCCTGGTCGACGTCAAGACACGCGACATGTCTCTGGCCACCGGCACGCGCAAGGCTGGCGAGCCGCTGCACGACATGGTGCTGCGCCTGGTGATCGACACCCAGCTCAACATCGTCGAGGCCGGCGCCAGCACCACCGGCATGCCCTATCCGGGCCACTGTGACCAGCACGGCGACGCCTATGCGCGCCTGGTCGGGCTCAACCTCTTCCGCAATTTCCGCCGGTCGGTCAAGGAGCGGCTCGGCGGCATCGCGGGCTGCACGCACCTGACCGAGATGGCCACCATCCTGCCCACTGCGGTGATCCAGGCCTTCGCCGGCGAAGTATTCGATGTCCGCGAGAGCGGTGGCGACGCCGCCGATCAGCAAGCCCCCTTCCAGCTCGACCGTTGCCACGCGCTGCGCTCCGACGGCGAAGCGGTACGCCTTTTCTACCCGCGCTGGTACCGGCCCCACGAAGGCCAGTCCGGTCTCCTGCAACCCACTTCCGTAGAACCGTCCTAGAGAGACACGCCATGAAGATCCATGAGTACCAAGGCAAGGAGATCTTGCGCAATTTCGGTGTGCCGGTGCCGCGCGGCTATCCCGCCTTCACCGTGCAAGAAGCCATCGAGGCGGCGCAGAAACTGGGCGGCCCGGTGTGGGTCGTCAAGGCGCAGATCCATGCCGGCGGCCGCGGCAAGGGCGGTGGCGTGAAGCTGGCTCGCTCGCTGGACGAGGTCAAGAGTCTGTCGGAACAGATCCTCGGCATGCAACTGAAGACGCACCAGACCGGCCCCGAGGGCCAGAAGGTGCGCCGCCTGATGATCGAGGAAGGCGCCGACATCAAGAAGGAATATTACGTCGCGGCCGTGACGGACCGCGGCACCCAGCGTGTCGCGATGATGGCCTCCAGCGAAGGTGGCATGGACATCGAGGAAGTGGCGCACTCGACCCCCGAGAAGATCATCAAGGTCTTCGTCGACCCGGCTGCCGGGCTGACCGACGCGCAGGCCACCGAGCTGGCCAAGGGCATCGGCGTGCCGGACGGCTCGATCGCCCAGGCCGTGGACGTGTTCAAGAAGCTCTACCAGTGCTACATGGCGACAGACGCCAGCCTGGCCGAGATCAACCCGCTGATCCTCGAAGGCAACGGCAACATCAAGGCGCTGGACGCAAAGTTCAACTTCGACGCCAACGCGCTGTTCCGCCATCCCGAGATCGTCGCCTACCGCGACCTCGATGAAGAGGACCCCGCCGAGATCGAGGCCTCCAAGTTCGACCTGGCCTACATCCAGCTCGACGGCAACATCGGCTGCCTGGTCAACGGCGCGGGCCTCGCCATGGCGACGATGGACACCATCAAGCTGTTCGGCGGCGAGCCGGCCAACTTCCTGGACGTGGGCGGCGGCGCGACCGCCGAGAAGGTCACCGAGGCCTTCAAGATCATGCTGAAGAACCCGAACGTGAAGGCCATCCTGGTCAACATCTTCGGCGGCATCATGCGCTGCGACGTGATCGCCGACGGCGTCATCACCGCCAGCCGCGCGGTGGGCCTGAAGGTGCCGCTGGTGGTTCGCATGAAGGGCACCAACGAAGACCTCGGCAAGAAGATGCTGGCCGAGTCGGGCCTGCCCATCATCAGCGCCGACACCATGGCCGAAGCCGCGCAAAAAGTCGTGGCCGAAGTGAAGTAATCGCCCTGAAGGAATCGAAATGAGCATCCTGATCAACAAGGACACCAAGGTCATCACCCAGGGCATCACGGGCAAGACCGGGCAGTTCCACACCCGCATGTGCCGCGACTACGCGAATGGCAAGAACTGCTTCGTCGCCGGCGTGAACCCGAAGAAGGCCGGCGAGGACTTCGAAGGCATCCCCATCTACGCCAACGTGAGCGAAGCCGCCAAGGCCACTGGCGCGACGGTCTCGGTGATCTACGTGCCGCCCGCTGGCGCCGCCGCCGCGATCTGGGAAGCCGTCGAGGCCAACCTGGACCTGACGATCTGCATCACCGAAGGCATCCCCGTGCGCGACATGCTGGAAGTGCGCAACAAGATGAAGGCCAAGGTGGCCGCCGGTGGCAAGGAAACCCTGCTGCTGGGCCCCAACTGCCCCGGCCTGATCACGCCCGACGAGATCAAGATCGGCATCATGCCCGGTCACATCCACCGCAAGGGCCGCATCGGCGTGGTCTCGCGCTCCGGCACGCTGACCTATGAAGCGGTGGCGCAACTGACCGAGCTGGGCCTGGGCCAGAGCTCGGCGGTCGGCATCGGCGGCGACCCGATCAACGGGCTCAAGCACATCGACGTCATGCGCATGTTCAACGACGATCCCGAGACCGAGGCGGTCATCATGATCGGCGAGATCGGCGGCCCCGACGAAGCCGAAGCGGCCCGCTGGTGCAAGGACCACATGAAAAAGCCGGTGGTCGGCTTCATCGCCGGTGTCACCGCGCCCCCGGGCAAGCGCATGGGCCACGCCGGCGCGCTGATCTCCGGCGGCGCCGACACCGCCGACGCCAAGCTCGCCATCATGGAAGAGTGCGGCTTCAAGGTCACGCGCAACCCCTCGGAGATGGGCAAGCTCCTCAAGAGCGTGCTGTAAACCGAAGGCACCCCGGGAGAGCGAAGGCCGCAGTTGCGGCCTTCCGTCTTTCCGGCGGGGCGCAACTGTCACCGCGCTGTCAGTCGCCGCGCTACGTAGTTCCTCGCAAGGGCCTGTCCTCCGGGCCGCCTAAACTTGCGGGCCGATAGGTTGGGGCCGTGCCGCCCCTATATTTCACATCCGAAGGACACGACATGGAGCAATTCATGACGCCCGAGTTCTGGCTCGCCGTGGGCCAGATCATCATGATCGACATCCTGCTGGGCGGGGACAACGCGGTGGTCATCGCACTGGCCTGCCGCAAGCTGCCTCCGGCCCAGCGTCGCCTGGGCATCCTGTGGGGCACCGCCGGCGCCATCGGGCTGCGCGTCATCCTGATCTTCTTCGCCCTGACCTTGCTGAAGATCTCCTTCCTGAAGCTCGCTGGCGCGCTGCTGCTGCTGTGGATCGGCGTCAAGCTGCTGGCCCCCGAGGACGAGGACGAGCACAGCAACATCCAGGCAAGCGACAAGCTCTGGGCGGCGGTCAAGACCGTCGTCGTGGCCGACTTCGTGATGAGCCTGGACAACGTGATCGCGATCGCCGGCGCGGCCGAGTCCGCCGGCGGCGGGCACCAGATGCCGCTGGTCATCTTCGGTCTGCTGGTCAGCATCCCCATCATCGTCTGGGGCAGCCAGCTGGTCATCAAGCTGATGGACCGCTTCCCCGTCATCATCACGCTGGGCGGCATGCTGCTCGGCTGGATCGCCGGCACGATGGCCCTCACCGACCCGGCCGTCGCCACCTACCTGCCGCAGCTGGATCAGCACAGCAACACGCTCAAGTACAGCTTCGGCATCGGCGGCGCCTTGCTGGTGCTGGCCATCGGCAAGCTGGTCGCGGCTCGCCGCAAGACGCCGGCCACCGACGCGGTCTGAACGGCGTCGCTGCGCGGGTCCCCTGCAAGAGGGACTCGCCGGCCTGGCGCTTCCCGCTAGACTGCTCGCACACCCAGGGCCTCAGTGATCTGAGGCCCTTCTTGTGTTGGCATGGGGGCTCTGCTAACGTGCCAGCACACTCCAACGGCGGCAGCGCCAAGGCACGAGAAAGCGATGGGCAAGAGGAAGGGGAGCGTCTGGCGGGCTGACTGGTTTGTCGGTGTGTGCGTGGTGCTCGGCGTATTGGCCGTGCACGCCGGCACCGACCTCATCGAGGGCATGGAGCGCCGCTACTACGACGTCGGCATGGGAAGCGCCGCCCGGGTGCCCTCCGACCGCATCGCCGTGATCGCGATCGACGATCAGAGCATCGCCAATATCGGACGCTGGCCCTGGTCGCGCGACGTGCACGCGCGGCTGGTCGACAAGCTCGCCCAGGCCGGCGCCAAGACCATCGTTCACACGGCCTTCTTTTTCGAACCCCAGCAGGACCTCGGGCTCACCTACATCCGCCGGCTCAAGCCCCTGCTCGGCCCCGGCCAGGCCGAGGCGGCCCGCCTGATCGAGGAGGCCGAGCAGGCGCTCGACACCGACTCGCGCCTGGCGGCCAGCCTCGCCAAGGCGGGCAACGTGCTGCTCGCATCCGACCTGCACCTGGGCACGCCACTCGGCAGGCCGGATCGACCGCTGCCGGCCTTCGCGCAGGCCAGCACCATCGCCACTGCCGGGACCTCGCTGCTGACGGCCGACGTGACCCAGCAGCCCATCGAGCTGCTCGGCGCGCAGGCCGCGGGCACCGGCCACCTGCGCCAGATCCAGGATCCCGACGGGGCGGTGCGCCGCGATGCGCTGCTGATCGACTACCACGGCCGCGCGATTCCTTCGCTGCCGCTGCTGGCCGCTGCGAAAAGCCTCAATCTCGGCCCCGCCGACATCCGCATCGCCGACGACGTGGTGGAGCTCGGGCGGCTGCGCATCGTGACCGACGGGGCGGCGCTGCTGCGCCCGCATTTTTATGCCGACCGCGACGGGCGGCCGGCTTTCCAGGTCGATTCCTTCTACGACGTGCTCAACGACAGGATCCCGGCCACCAAATACGCCGGCAAGATCGTCCTGATCGGGGCCACCGCCTCCGGCGTCGGCAGCCAGCTCGCCACCCCGGTCGATGCCTCGACGATGCCGGTGGAGACGATGGCGCACATCACCTCCAGCATCCTCTCGGGCCACTTTGTCACGACGCCGGGCTGGGCGCGCGGCGTCTCACTGGCGGCCGTGCTACTCATCGCGCTCTACCTCGTTGCGCTGCTGCCCAGGCTGTCGGCCGGCGTTGCCGCGACAGCCACCGGCCTGCTGCTGGTCGCGCTGCTGACGAGCGAGACGCTGCTGCTCAGCGGCAGCGCGGTGTGGCTGCCGCTGGTGCTGCCCGCGGCGCTGCTGCTGATCGGCCACCTGCTCCTGACCACCAAACGTTTCCTGGTCACCGAAGCCGGCAAGCTGAAGTCCGACGAGGAATCGGCCGAGACCAACCGCATGCTGGGCCTCGCGCTGCAGGGCCAGGGCCAGCTGGACATGGCCTTCGACAAGTTCAGGCGGGTGCCGCTCGGGCCCGCGGTGATGGACAACCTCTACAGCCTGGCGCTGGACTTCGAGCGCAGGCGCCAGTTCAACAAGGCGCAGGCGGTCTACGAACACATGGCCGGGTTCGACCCGAAGTACAAGG
Source organism: Aquabacterium sp. A7-Y (assembly GCF_026153205.1). GTDB lineage: Bacteria > Pseudomonadota > Gammaproteobacteria > Burkholderiales > Burkholderiaceae_C > Caldimonas. Next base: position 156,122 of record NZ_JAPFBW010000013.1, read on the forward strand.
ACATCGAGACCAAACTCTCGCGCGCGCGCAACCTCTCGGAAACCGTGCTGCTCGGGGGTGCCGTCGCCAGCGGCGGCAGCCAGATCCTGCTGGGCGACGGCCGGGTGGAGAAGCCCATGCTCGGCCGCTACCAGCTCGAAAAGGAGCTGGGCAAGGGCGCGATGGGTGTGGTCTACCTCGGCAAGGACCCGAAGATCGGCCGCATGGTCGCGATCAAGACGCTGGCCCTCAGCCAGGAGTTCGAGGGCCCCGAGCTCGAAGACGCGCGGCAGCGCTTTTTCCGCGAGGCCGAAACCGCCGGGCGGCTCCAGCATCCCCACATCGTCACGATCTTCGACGCTGGCGAGGAGCACGACCTGGCCTACATCGCGATGGAATTCCTGCGCGGCCAGGACCTGATGGGCAGTTGCCGCCCGGGAGCGCTGCTGCCAGTGCGCCAGGTGCTGAGCATCGTCGCACGCGTCGCGCAGGCGCTGGCCTATGCCCATGCACAGGGCGTCGTGCACCGGGACATCAAGCCCGCCAACATCATGTATGACCCGGCGAGCGACGCCGTCAAGGTCACGGACTTCGGGATTGCGCGCGTCACCGACAGTTCCCGCACCAAGACCGGCCTGGTGCTCGGCACGCCCTCCTTCATGTCGCCCGAGCAGATGGCCGGCAGGAAGATCGACGGGCGCAGCGACCTGTACTCGCTGGGCGTCACGCTGTTTCAGTTGCTGACCGGGCAACTGCCCTTCCGCGGCGAGTCGATGGCGGAGCTGATGTATAAGATCGCCAACGAGCCGGCGCCGGATATCCGTGGCGTGCGGCCGGGGCTGTCGGAGGCGCTTGCCAACATCGTGGCGCTGGCGATGGAGAAGCGGCCCGAAGTGCGTTATGCCGACGGGCAGCAGCTGGCGGCCGATCTGCTGAAGGTGGCCGAGACGCTGGACGGCGATACCGCCGCCACGCAGGAACCCGACGACGGCGCGACGCGGGTGCTGCCGGCGGACGCCGCTGCCGCGGTGCTGACGCCCTCGGGCTCTGTCGCCGCGCCCGTGCCCGATCAGGAGCCGACGGTGCGCATGAACCCCCAGGAACAGGGGGGCCGCGCGCACGCCCCGGACGCCGATCCGCGGCACAATCCGGCCCACCCGGCGACCCCCAAACGCTCTAAATCCCAACAATAGGTGCCGGCCTTGAGTTCTGCTGCGATGTCCTTCGAGTTCTTCAGCCTGACCGATCCGGGTCGCGCCCGCGACAACAACGAAGACTCGGTAGCAGTTGACGAACAGGCCGGGCTGGCCGTGCTCGCCGATGGCATGGGCGGCTACAACGCCGGCGAGATCGCCAGCGGCATGGCCACCGCCTTCATCAAGTCCGAGCTGGGCCGCTGGCTCACCGAGGCCGCCGGCAACGCCAGCGACACGGATGTGCGCCGCGCGATGGACATCTGCGTCGAGAACGCGAACCGGGCGATCTTCAACGCCGCGAACTCAAATCCGCAGTATTCCGGCATGGGCACTACGCTGGTGCTTGCGGTCTGCCGGGAAAGCCGCCTATTGATGGGGCACATCGGTGACTCGCGCGGCTATCGCTTCCGCAACGGCCGGCTGACGCAGATCACCAAGGACCACTCGCTGCTGCAGGAGCAGATCGACGCCGGCCTCATCACGCCCGAGCAGGCCGCCTACTCCTCGAACAAAAACCTCGTGACCCGTGCCGTCGGGGTGGAAGACAGTGTGCTGCTGGAGACCCACCTTCACGACCTGCTTTCCGGGGACACGATACTTCTGTGTTCGGACGGACTGTCCGACATGATCAGCGACGACCAGATCGCCGCCGTGTTGCAAGGCACCAACGACTTGCGGGAAGCCGGCGCCGGCCTTGTGGCCGCCGCCAATGCCGCAGGCGGACGGGATAATATCGCCGTGGTACTGGTGCGTGCCCAGGGGACCGCAACTACCGGCCGCTCATGGTGGCCGTTCAGACGCTGATGACGAGCCGAGCAGCGTCACAAGACATATCCAAAGAGGTCTAGCATGGGGAAACTGGTTGTTTCGCTCGACGGGGTGGTGATCAAGGAAGTCCAGCTCACGAAGGACAAGACCACCCTCGGACGGCGTCCCTACAACGACATCGTCATCGACAACCTGGCCGTCAGTGGCGAGCACGCGGTGCTGCAGATGGTGGGTCAGGACGTTTTCATCGAAGACCTGAACAGCACCAACGGCACCTACATCAACGGCAAGGCCATCAAGAAGCAGTTGCTCACCCACAACGACACGGTCGAGATCGGCAAGTACAAGATCAAGTACATGACCGATGAGGTGAACGACTACGAAAAGACCATGGTGATGAAGCCGGGCAGCACGCCCGGCCTGCCGGCCAGCGCCCCAGGCGGCAGCCCGTCGCCGCTGAGTGCGCCGTCCGCTTTCGGCGGCCTCGGGGGCTCGCCGGTGCCGTCTGCCTCCATCAAGGTGCTCAACGGTGCCGCCGCGGGCCGGGAAGTGAGCCTGACCAAGGTCGTCACCACCGTGGGCAAGCCTGGTGTGCAGGTCGCCTCCATCACCAAGCGGCCGGGCGGCTATGTGTTCGCTCACGTCGAAGGGGCGATGAAGCCGACCGTCAACGGCAGCCCGGTGGGCAACGACCCGCTGCACCTGAAAAACGGCGACGTCATCGAACTGGCCGGCACGCAAATGCAGTTCGTGCAGTCCTGAAACCCGGTCCTGCAGCGACCGGGGCCCACGCAGCCCGGCCGGCGCTGCGGCAGCCAGCCCTGCGATGAACCTCCTGTCTTCGTGGCCCCGTCTGGCCTTTGCCGCCGCGGCGCTGCTCGTGATGCTGCTGCATGCCAGCGGCCTGGTGCCGCTGGAGCCGGTGCGCCGGCTCGATGCCGTGCTCTATGACATTCGCCTGAGGGCGACCCTGCCCGAAACGCTCGACGAGCGTATCGTGATCGTCGACATCGACGAGAAAAGCATGGCCGAGTTCGGCCGCTGGCCCTGGGGCCGTGACCGCATGGCCCAGCTGATGCGCGAGCTGACTGGGCGCCAGCAGGTGCGTCTGGTCGGCTTCGACATCGTCTTCGCCGAGCCCGACCGCAGCTCGGGATTGCCCCAGCTGGAGCGCCTCGCCCAGCACGAGCTGAAGGACCAGCCGCAGTTCCAGGCCGAGCTGGGCAAGCTGCGCCGCGCCCTGGACCATGACGCGTTGTTTGCCGACGCTTTGCGCGGCCAGCCGGTGGTGCTGGGCTACTACTTCAGCAGCGATCGCGAGGCACGCAAGAGCGGCGCCCTGCCGCAGCCGGTGATGGAGCGCAGCGCGCTCGGCGGCAGGCCGGTGCGCTTCACGCGCTGGGACGGCTACGCCGCCAACCTGCCGTTGCTGGCCCGGGCGGCGCCGCAGGCCGGGTTTTTCAACTCGCTGCAGGACGGCGACGGCGTGGTGCGCTCCGTGGCCCTGGTCGCCGAACACGAGGGGCACTACTACGAATCGCTGGCACTGGCGATGTTCCGGCGCCTGCTGGGCCAGCCCCAGGTGGTCCCCGGCTTTCCCCAGGAACGCTGGCTGCCGCGCAGCTACCAGGGGCTGGAAAGCCTGCAGTTGCACGGCCCGGGGCAACGCGTCGATATTCCGGTCGACGCGCGGGTCGGTGCGCTCGTGCCCTACCGTGGCCCCGGTGGGCCGGAGGGCGGCTCCTTCCGCTACCTGTCGGCGGCCGAGCTGCTGAACGGGCGCCTGGCGGCCGGGCAGCTCAAGGACAAGATCGTGCTGGTCGGCACGACGGCGCCTGGCATGTACGATCTGCGGGTGACCCCGGTGGGCGAGGTCTATCCGGGCGTCGAAGCGCATGCCAACCTGCTGTCGGGCCTGCTGGACGGCCGCCTGCCGGTGCAGCCCGACTACGCGCTCGGCTACGAGGTGCTGATGCTGATCGTAATGGGCGCGGGTCTGACGCTGCTGCTGGCGCGCCTGGCGCCCTGGCCGGCGCTGCTGGCGACAGCGGGCGTCCTGGTTGGGATGATCGGCCTCGACTTCTGGCTCTACTCGGCGCACCAGCTGGTGATGCCGCTGGCCTCGATGCTCCTGCTGGTGGCGCTGCTGTTCGCCGCCCACGTGGCTTACGGCTACTTCTTCGAGGGCCGCTCGCGGCGCGAGCTGGACCGGCTATTCGCCGGGCATCTCGCGGCGCCGGTGATGGACGAGATGGCACGCTCGGACGGCCGCTGGAACAAGGCAGCGATCAGCACGCCGCTGACGGTCCTGGTCTGCGACCTGCGCCACTTCACCCAACTCTCGCAGCAGCTCCCGGCCGAGCAGGTGCCCGAGCTGCTGCGTTGTTTCCTGGGCGCGATGACCGAGGTGGTGCAGCAGCACCGCGGCACCCTGGACCAGTACGTCGGCGACTCGCTGGTGGCCTTCTGGGGCGCGCCCCTGGCCGATCCGCATCATGCCGCCCAGGCGGTGGAAGCGGCTCGCGCCATGGTGGCGGCGCTGGCGCCGCTCAATGCGGAGCTGCGGGGGCGCGGTTTGCCGGAGGTCACGATGGGGATCGGGCTGAGCACCGGGATGAGCTGGGTCGGGGACCTGGGCTCCGAGCTGCGGCCGAGCTACTCGGCGCTGGGCGAGCCGGTCGAGCTGGCCTTGCGGCTGGAGGCCCTGAGCCGCAGCTACGGCCTCGAGATCCTGGCGAGCGAAGGCACGCGCGACGCCGCCAACCAGCTGCCGTGGCAGGAGGTGGACCGCATCCTGCTCAAGGGCCGCGAGCGCCCGCTGACCCTCTACACGCCGCTGCCGGCCGCGCCGGCCGAGGACAAGGCGCTGGCCAGCGAGCTGATGGCGTGGCATATGGCACTGAAAGCCTACCGGGCGCAGGATTGGGACCAGGCGGACGTCCAACTGTTGAATTTGCAACGCTTGAATCCCGGCAAGCGGCTGTACAGTCTGTTTGCCTACCGCGTCTCCCATCTGCGCAAGCACCCGCCGGCCGCGGGTTGGGACGGCGCCTTCAGCGCTGATTCGAAATAAATACCTTCTCTTAGGAAAGTTCCCGCGGATGAAAGTCCGGGTATTGGGTTGCTCGGGAGCGATCGCAGCAGGCTGCAGGACCACGTCCTTTCTGCTCGACGACGACCTGCTCGTCGACGCCGGCACCGGCGTCGGCGACTTGACGCTGGACGAGCTGGCCTGCATCGACCACATCGTGGTCAGCCATTCGCACCTCGACCACATCGTCTCCATCCCGCTGCTCGCCGATGCGGTGATGAAACGGCGCAGCGCGCCCATCACTGTGTATGCCTTGCAGCAAACGCTGGACGCGCTGCGCAAACACGTGCTGAACGGCGTGATCTGGCCCGATTTCACGAGACTGCCCTCGGTCGAGCATCCGGCCTTGAAGTTCGAGGCCGTGAGCGTGGGCCAGCAGCTGGAGATCGCCGGCAAACGCGTCGAGGTGCTGCCCGCCGAGCACACGGTGCCCGCGGTAGGGTACGCCGTGCAGGGAAGCGCCGGCTGGTGGGTCTACACCGGCGACACGGGGCCCAATCCGGCCCTCTGGCCGCTGCTGGCGACACGCCCGGTCGCGATGCTCGTCATCGAGACCGCCTTCAGCGACAGTGAGCAGGAACTGGCCAGGATCAGCAAGCACCTGTCGCCCAGCACGCTGGAATCCGAGCTGGCGGGCTTGCGGCAGGACGTGCCGGTCTACATAACACATACCAAACCGGGCGAGATGGACTGCATCTCCGAACAGACCCGGGCCCTGGCAAGCGGGCACCAGGCGACCCACCTGGAAGCGGGACAGCACTACGAAGTCTGAAATCGGTTCCAGGAGGTGACAAATATTGTCAGCTTCCCGGGCCGGATGACAGGACGGGTCCCCCGGGAGACAGCCCCGGTCGCCCGGATCGTGCAGGAAATCACGCCCTCGGCGCTGTAACCCCCTGGCACACCAACTGCATTGTGAAAAGCGCTTCCCCTAACACCTGAAGGAGTACTCATGAAGCAGATGAAGTCTATGAAGCGCGCCGCCCAGAAGGGCTTCACGCTGATCGAGTTGATGATCGTCGTGGCGATCATCGGTATCCTGGCGGCCGTGGCTCTGCCGGCGTATCAGGACTACACCAAGCGCGCCAAGATGTCGGAAGTGATCCTGGCGGCCTCGGCTTGCCGGACCGTCATCACGGAGGTGTACCAGTCGCTTTCTTCGGGCGCCACGGTCAGCGAGAACGGCTGGGGCTGCGAGACGACGGGGGCCACCTCCAAACACGTCGGACTGGTGGAGACCGACGCGGACGGCGTGGTCACCATTACCGCAGCCGGCTTTAATGACGACACCATCGACGGCAAGCAAATTATCTTGACGCCCTTTTCCGACGTTGGTCTGACTCAAGCGATGGACTCGGCAACCGACGGCGGCAAACAAGTGGCGGGGTGGAAGTGCGGCCCGGCTGCTACCGATGGAGTTCCTGCCAAGTACCTGCCTGGCTCGTGCCGCGGCTAATTCGCGGAAGACCCTAGGCTTCCACAGAAGAGGTGCCCTAGGCACCTCTTTTTTTGCACCGTTGCACCATGCTGCCTCACATCCCGCATCGCTTTTTCGCCGCCGCCACCCCATGGATCGTCGCTATTTTGGCGACAGTGCTTTGGTCCATGGCGGCAGGCAAAGACGTCAGCTGGGACGTGGTCAACCATCATCTCTATCTTCCTTTTTCCTGGCTCTCGGGACGCACGGACGCGGATCTGTTCCCGGTCGGCCCGCAGAGCTATCAGAATCCCCTGGCTTACGTGCCGTTCTACGTCATGGTCGTCTCGGAGTGGCCTGCGTGGAGTATCGGTCTCGTCCTCGCAGCCCTCCACTCGGCAAATCTTGTGCTTCTGTGGCATCTAGCGCTTTGCCTCTGGAAGGACCAGCATCAGCAGCGGCTGTGGGCATTCATTGCCACCGCCCTCGGCGGAATAACGCCCGTCTTTCTGCAAAACGCAGGAACGTCCTCGATCGATCCCTTCACATCCATCCTGGTCCTTGGCGCCTTGTTATGTGTGATCCATCCCGGAGCGGCAAAATCCGACCGGGCGATGGTGGGAGCGGGGCTCCTGGCGGGCTTCGCCTTTGCCTTCAAGCAGAGTAACGCGACTTATTGCCTCGCCCTTGCGGGTGTGCTGCTTTTACAGCCATGGACCGGCACGAGGAAGCTTCACACCGTTCTCCTTTTTGGATTGGGAGGTATCGCCGGTGCTGCTGCTGGGATCGGTTGGTGGAGCTGGATGCTCTGGGAACGATTCGGCAATCCGCTCTTCCCGCTTCTCAACGATATTTTTCAATCACCTTACGCGCCGCAGCAGCCGATGCTCGCTGATCGTTTCCGCCCGCACACCGGAATGCAGTGGATTTCTCGCATTTGGGAAATGGCCTGGTTGAAGCGATTCATCTACCAGGAGATCTTCACTCCTGACATTCGTCCAGCGGCTGCTCTGAGCGTCGCGATGATCGGCTTGGCCGGAGCAGCGCTGCGACGCCTCGGCGTCTTGGCAACGAGCGCGAGCGCGGCGGGGTGGACCCGTGTCGACACCAGTCTCACTGGTTTCGCGCTGATCAGCTACGTCCTTTGGCTTTATACGTCGGGCAATGGCCGCTACGGCTTGCCGCTACTGATGGTTTGCGGCGTCCTACTCGCGCGCTGGGCCTGCCTTGCGTTGCCGCAGGCGGTCGCACGCATTGCCCTGCTGGTCATTGGCGTATCCCAAATGCTGTACTTCTCGTCAGCCGGAGATGTGCGTTTCGTACCTAAACCCTGGGACGACGAGTCCTACCTGGATGTTCAGGTGCCGGATCGCTTGAAGGCAGAACCGTTCCTGCATCTGACGCTTGGGCTGCAAACGAACGGTGTAGTTGCTCCGTTTCTCCACCACGGCGGCGCAATGATCAACCCTATCGGACAACTTGCCTTGCCGATGGACGGTCCCACCGGGCATGAGCTGAAACGCCGGCTGAAACACTGGGAAGGTCGAACTCGATTTCTCTTCCCCGCGTTTTCGATGGAGGACCCCAAGATAGGCCCCAAGGTGTCGGTGCTGCTCTCGGATGCCTTGTATCGCTTTGGTCTGGATGTGGATTGGAGCGACTGCGAAACTATTGTGTTCGGCAACCCCTCCGCCGGTAGCGGGCTCTGGGCGACCTCGCTACACGGTGAATATCGAGACGGAAAGATCGGCCGACGCCTTTTGAGTTGCCGCGCCGCTCCTATCCAACGCGTATGGCCAAACTACGAGGCGGAGAGAAAAGCCGCCGAAGCAGTGTTCCACAAGCTTGAACGCACCTGTCCTCGCATATACGGCCCCCCCGCGATGGCAACCGACCGTGGGGTGCTGCAATGGCAGCGCTTCTACCCGAACACCGACGCCATCGTGTCGGTGTCCGAGACCGCGGGCGTGATCGTCCAGCACGGACGGCGCAACATCGACCAGTACCTTGGCTCCATCGAAGAAGTCATGCAAGGAAAACGGCCCATCAATTGCGAGATGTGGTCCCTGTTGGCACCGGACTGAGCATCACCATGAGCACTTCCCCCGATCAAGCGAGCACCTTCGAACTCACCATCGTCATGCCCTGCCTCAATGAAGCGGAGACTGTCGCACAGTGCGTGGGCAAAGGGCTGGCCTTTCTTCGCCGGGCAGGCGTCCACGGCGAGGTGCTCGTGGCCGACAACGGTTCCGCGGATGGCTCGCAGGCACTGGCTCTCGCTGCCGGCGCCCGCGTCGTACATGTCCAAGAGCGGGGCTACGGGGCCGCGCTGCTCGAAGGCATCAAGTCGGCTCAGAGTCGCTTCGTCATCATGGGCGACGCGGATGACAGCTACGACTTTTCAGCCCTCGACGGCCTCCTGACCGAGCTGCGTGGAGGCGCCGACCTGGTGATGGGGAACCGTTTTCTGGGAGGCATCCAGCCGGGCGCCATGCCGCTGCTTCACCGATATCTGGGGAATCCGGTGCTGAGCTTCATCGGACGCTTGCTCTACCGGGTGCCCGTGGGGGACTTCCATTGCGGCTTGCGAGGCTTCTCGCGCGAGGCTGTCATGCGGCTCAACCTGCATACCCCCGGTATGGAGTTCGCCAGCGAGATGGTGGTCAAGAGCGCTCTGCACGGCCTGAAGATCGCGGAGGTACCGGTGACGCTTTCGCCCGACGGCCGGTCGCGCCCTCCGCATCTCAGGACATGGCGCGACGGGTGGCGGCACTTGCGCTTCCTGTTGCTGTTCAGCCCGCGCTGGCTCTTCCTGGTGCCGGGTTTGCTGATGACCATGCTGGGCATCACGGGCTTTGCGACACTCGCCTTGCACGGGGTCAAGGTGGGGAACATCGGCCTGGACATTCACACCCTGGTCTACGCCGGCGCGAGTGTCGTCCTGGGCTACCAGATGCTGTTGTTCGCGGTGTTCTCGAAGTACCTCGGTATCACGCACGGCTGGCTGCCACCGGATGAACGGTTCGCCCGCCGTCTGAGCCGCCTGACGCTCGAGCGATGCCTGGTTTTAGCAGGAGCTCTCATGCTGGTCGGTATTTTGCTCAGCATCGAAGCCGTCGGAAGTTGGTCTGCGGCAGCGTTCGGGCCCTTGGATCCGAGCGTCACGATGCGCTGGGTGGTGCCAGCGGTCACCGCCATGGCGCTCGGCGGAGAGTCCTTCCTCGCTGCCTTTTTCCTCGAGGCCCTCAGATTGGGTGAACGGGGCAAGCTAGCGAAACGTCCACTTCCTGTGGGTCAGGAAATTCAGCAGGAAGAAAAGAGCGGCCACGCAAACGCTTGCCAGTAGGTAGGGAAGACCGAGCCAGAACACGGCAAATCCCATCAAGCCGACGTTCGCCATCAAGCTGAGTCCGCTGACCACAAGGAATCGTGTCAGGGAAGCCGCATAGGTGCGCCGCGCCTCCTTGAAGGCCAGGAGACGGGACAGATGATGGCCGATCGGGTTGATCAGGATGAAGCAGATGATGGTCGCACCAAGCACCGGCATGCCGGCATGTTCGACGAACAGCCACATCATCAGAAGGTTGAGCGCCAGGCACGATCCGCCCACCAGCCCATACCTGGCGAACTGCTCGACATCCTTACCTGCTGGACCGAACTTCACTCTGCCCGCTGCATCAAGTCGTGCTGCATCGACAGCACATCCAGGGCCGCCTTCGCGTCCATGCCAGCAGGCGGCACGCCGGTTCTCAGGGCCCGCGCAAAGCGGCCATACAGCTCGTTGTTGCCGTAGTCGAGCGTCCCCCGCAGGTGACGAACGCCCGACGTGAAGTGCTGCCCCCAATGTTGAAGGCTGGCAGCAAGGCTGGTTTTCAGAACGGTACCCGTCGTATGCATACCGTCGTTCGGCAGTGAGAGGTAGATATCCCGAAAAATATCGACGACGCCCATCCTTTTATCCCCGACCACCGCCAGATGCCATTCCGAAAGGGGCGCAAGGAACTGCATGTCGATCGTGACCGGTATCTCTCTTCCACCCGCGTGGCACTCGAAAAATCCCTGAACCATCGCCGGAGTACGTCGCGGCGAGTCGTGCACGACGATGGCGTTTTTCAAACGAATTTCGGCAGGAGAGAAGGCTCGCAGCAGATACAGAAGGTGAGGACTTTCATCATAGAAGAGCCCGAACGGAAGATCCTCGTACCAGCTCGGCAAACGGCGGCCTGGATTGCTCAACTGCATCGCGTGCACCCGATGGATGGTGCCCAAGGCTCCGCTGTCGATGTCCCGCCGGAGCGCCAATGCCGAGGTAGCGAACTGGAAGTTGTGAACCACGGCGAGAATGCGCGAAACCCGCTCGGCCTGCTCGACCATGCGACGGCCCTCATCCACGGACATTGCGAACGGCTTCTCGGTCAGCACGTGCAGACCTTGGTCGAGCGCCTGCTTGACCAAACCGAAGTGAGTCTGCGGTGGAGTGGCGATCGCGACGGCATGCGCCTGCCTCAACCATGGAACATCGTTGAGCGAGTAGGATTGCGCCCAATTCTTGAGCGACAGCTTGTTCGCCCAGTGCGCCGCCCTGCCATCATGGTGATCCACCACCCCAATAAGCTCGAACTCCTTGCTCCGTCGGAGGGCTGCCACATGGCGGTTCAATCCTACCCAGCCGAGGCCGACGACAACGATTGGAATCCGGGCAACGCTCATCTATCGCCTACTGTGTACAAAGATGAATGACTCAGAGCGGTCAAGTCCGCACCTGCAGGTGCTGATTGTCACTCATTACTTCTCCGATCACGGGGGCGGCATTGAGGCTGTGGCAGGGCAATTGGCTCGCCGCTTTGTCCAGCGCGGCGCATCGGTCACATGGGCAGCCTCGGATACGGACGACCCGGCCGCCAATCGACAAGCAGGTATCAGGTGCGAGCCCATGCGCTCCTGGAATGCCGTCGAGAAGAAAATCGGCGTTCCCTTTCCTGTGTGGTCACCGCGAGCCTTGCTTCACCTTGTACAACTCATCAGGCGCGCAGATATCGTCATGTTTCATGACATCCTGTACCTACCCAACCTGATCGGTATGGTCGCAGCCCTGGTCGCGCGAACGCCATACCTCATCGTGCAGCACGTGGGGTTCGTGCCCTTCAAAAATCCTCTGCTGCGTCTGCTAGTGTCACTGGGGAATCGCACCGCAGGCCGGCTCGCGATGCGAAAGGCCGGCGCAGTTATTTTCATCAGCGATGTGGTTCGGGCCTATTTTTCTCGCTTCATCCCGTTGGGCAAACTGCATTGCGAGCTGATTGCCAACGGCGTCGACGGGGCGCTCTTCAAGCCTTCGCCGGCCAGCGGTCAAGCGGTCAGCACCCGCGCGGTTCATCATGCCCCTCCGTTCAGAAAGACGTTTCTTTTCGTCGGTCGTTTTGTCGAGAAGAAGGGACTCGCCCTGCTCCAAGCATTGGCTGAGCAGATGCGGGACGTCAAGTGGCAGTTCGTCGGATGGGGCCCGATCGATCCCCGCATGTGGGGGCTGGAGAACGTCGAGGTGCTCGGCCGGTTGCCTCAGGAGCAACTCCCGCACTTGTACCGCATGGCAGATCTGCTGGTACTTCCCAGTCAGGGAGAAGGCTTTCCTCTGGTCGTGCAAGAAGCCATGGCCTGCGGCTTGCCGGTCGCGATTGCGACCGAGACAGCCACTGCGTTGCCTGGGGTCCCAGATGTCGTCTTTCATGCTCCCGTCGGGCAGCCCAATCACGATGTCGAGACATGGCTTGCACTACTTCAGCCTCTGCTAGAGGGAGAAACGCTGGCGCAACGCCGTTGGACCGCGGCCGCATTCGCCGAGAAGCATTGGTCATGGGAGGGAAGCGCCGATCGGCATCTTCGAGTGCTGTTAAGCCTGGTTGGATCAAAAAACAGCAAGTAGCCGTCCCATTGAAGGGATCTGCTTCACCGTGACTGGCCTGTCGATTGCCGAGCGATCCGTTAGGCTGCCGACATCCGTCAACGGCTCACCCCAGACACCCGACCGACGCGGCTGGTCGACCTTTCCCGCCTTTCCTGCAAAATCCGCCCTGTGCAAGTGTCCGTTCCCCCTCGCGCCTGGCTCTGGATCATCGCCTTCGCCGCTCCCACCTGGGTCGCGTATTCCCAAGCCCCGATCACCGTCTTCTACAACGCCGCGTTGAGCGTCTTCGGCGTCGGTCTCCTGTTGCTGCTGCTGCCGGCTTGGCGCGGAAGCTGGGCCGGCCCCGGCGCGTTCGCCGTTTCAACCGCGGCAGCCGCCTGGCTCGCATGGCAGGTCACGCCGCTGAACGCGCTGCTGCTGGCCGGGGCGGCCGCGGTGCTGACGGCCGGCTTCTGCCTGTCGCGCAACGACGCGGCGGTTGCCATGCGCGGTCTGGCGTTCGCTGGGCTCGGTGCCGGCGTGCTGAGCGCGCTGATCGGCTTGAGCCAGTACGTCGCCCCCGATCTCCTGCCACGCTGGCTCGTCGCCATGCCAGCCACTGCGGGGCGCGCGGTCGGCAATCTCCGGCAGCCCAATCAGCTCGCCACCTTGCTGATGCTCGCCATCTGTGCGCTGGCCTGGATGGGCAGCGTGCAGCGCTGGCGATGGCAGGCGCTGCTGCCGGTGCAGGCGCTGCTGGTGCTAGGCGTGGTGTTGACCAGTTCTCGCATGGGCTGGCTGATGATCGGCATGACCGTGCTGTGGGGGGTCTTCGACCGTCGCCTGAGTCGCCCGGTGCGCGGCATGCTGATCTTCGCGGCGCCGGCTGCGGCCCTCGCGACCGCGCTGGCATGGGCCTGGGGGCATTGGGGCGGGGTGACCTATTTCGGCGAGGCCCGGCTGGCAACCCAGAGCGACATCAGCAGCTCGCGTTTCGGCATCTGGTCCAACACGTTGGAGCTGATTCGCCGCCACCCGATCTCGGGCGTCGGCTGGGGGGACTTCAACTTCGCCTGGAGCCTGACACCCTTTCCCGGCCGCCCGATCGCGTTTTTCGATCACACCCACCATCTGGTGCTGCAGCTCGCCGTGGAACTGGGGCTGCCTTTCACGGCCGCGCTGATCGCGCTGTTCTGCTGGACGCTCTGGCACGCGCGCCGCGGCGTGCACGCGGTGGACGAGGTTCGCGCCGTCACGGCCCGGGTCGCCCTGATGATGGTGGCCCTCGTGCTCCTGCACAGCCTGCTGGAGTACCCCTTGTGGTACCCGTATTTCCTCTTTCCGACCGCGTTCGCGCTGGGCATCTACCTGGGCACGGGCTGGCCGGCGACGACGCCAGCCGCTTCCCCGGACACAGCCACCGTGGCTCGCTCGGGGCAGCTGCTGCAAGCCACCGTACGGGCCGCAGGCGTTCTGATGGTGCTCGGGTCGCTGTATGCGGTGTGGGACTACCAGCGTATCGTCCAGATTTTTGCGCCCTATGGCGCCACCGGGGAACGCCCCTTGGCCGAGCGCATCAGGGAAGGCCAGAAGAGCTGGCTGTTCGGCCACCACGCCGATTACGCCGCCGTGACCACCGCGCGGCACCCCTCCCAGGTTTTCGCCGCGTTCGAGCGCCCCTTGCACAAGCTGATCGATGCACGGCTGATGGTGGCCTACATCAAGGCCCTCACGGAGCGCGGCGAGGACGCGAAGGCGGCCTATGTCGCGCAGCGGCTGCGCGAATTCCGGCATCCCCTGGGACAGGAGTTTCTGGCGGCTTGCGATGATCCGGCGCCGATGTCGAAGCAGCCACCGCCGCAGTGCGACACGCGCATGCCCCCGCTGGGGTTCGAGGATTTCCGCTGATCAGGCCGGCGGCGCGAGGTAGGAACCGGACTTGCCGCCGTGCTTCTCCAGCAGGCGGATGCCGCCCATCGTCATGCCCCGGTCGACCGCCTTGCACATGTCGTAGATCGTGAGCAGGCCGACCTGCACCGCTGTCAGGGCTTCCATCTCCACCCCGGTGCGGCCCAAAGTTTCAGCCTGCACCCGGCATTCGACGCGCGACTTTGCCGCGTCGATGCGGAACTCGACCGCCACGCGGGTCAAGGGCAGCGGATGGCACAGCGGCACCAGGTCGGCGGTCCGCTTCGCGCCCTGGATGGCGGCGATGCGCGCGATGCCGAGCACGTCGCCCTTCTTGGCACTGCCCGTTTCGATGAGCCGCAGCGTCGCCGGCTCCATCTCGATAAAACCTTGCGCCAGCGCGATGCGATGCGTCTCGTCCTTGGACGAGACGTCGACCATGTGCGCTTCGCCGCGGGCATCGAAATGCGTGAGGCCGGCACCCGCATCGGAGGGAGAAATGGGAGGGTTCATGGCTTTGGCATCATAACGAGCCGCGGGCGTAGTGAACTACGCCCCCTTCGACGGCTTCTAACTAGCCTCGCGCTCGCCGCAGCGCCGCAGCCTGGAGTGCATTTGAAACACGCCTTCGTCCGCCGCCGCTTCGCCTGGATCCCGCTGGCCCTCTGCGTGGCTCTGACCTTGCCGGCCGCGCCGGGGCTGACCCCGCCCGCTCAGGCCCAGAACAACCTCCCCGCCCTCGGCGACAGCGTCTCCGGGGAGTTCGGCGTCGGCGCCGAGCGGCAGCTCGGGGACCGCATCATGGAGCAGGTCCGGCGCGATCCGCAGTACCACGACGACCCGGTGCTGGGCGACTACCTGCAGTCCCTCT
The DNA here is from genome assembly GCF_026153205.1 of Aquabacterium sp. A7-Y. Lineage (GTDB taxonomy): Bacteria > Pseudomonadota > Gammaproteobacteria > Burkholderiales > Burkholderiaceae_C > Caldimonas. Next base: position 171,236 of record NZ_JAPFBW010000013.1, read on the forward strand.
GGCAGCCGCTGCTGAGCGCGGCGCGCGCCCGCGGCGAGCTGTCGTCCGAGCTCGACGACCGCTTCGCCTGGCAGGCCTTCCTGGTGCGCGACCGCACCGTCAACGCCTTCGCGCTGCCGGGCGGTTTCGTCGGGGTCCATCTGGGGCTGATCGCGACCACCGCGAGCCGCGACGAAATCGCCTCGGTGCTGGCCCACGAACTCTCGCACGTCACCCAGCGCCACATCGCGCGCAGCCTCGTGAAGAGCAAGCAGCAGTCGCTGGTGGCGCTGGCCTCGATGATCGTCGGCATGCTGGCCGCGGCGCGCAGCCCGGAAGCCGCCAATGCCCTCATCACCGGCGGGCAGGCGGTCGCCCTGCAGGGCCAGCTCAACTTCTCGCGCGACATGGAGCGCGAAGCCGACCGCATCGGCTTCGGCGTGCTGGAGCAGGCCGGCTTCTCGCCGGCCGGCATGGCCAGCATGTTCGAGCGTCTGCAGCAAAGCTCGCGCCTCAACGACAGCGGCGCCTACCCCTACCTGCGCACCCACCCGCTCACCGGCGAGCGCATCGGCGAAGCCCGCGCGCGCAGCGCAGTGGCGGCCATCACCCCCTCGCGGGGCGGTCTGGAACACGCCTTGATGCAGGCGCGCGCCCGGGTGCAGATGGACACGCGGCCGGACGTGCTGCGCGAATGGATACGCCAGGCCGATCCGGCCTCCGACAAGCCGGCCGAGCGTCTGCTGGCCGAGGCCACCAAGGCCCAGGCCGCCACGCTGCTGCGCGACTGGGCCACTGCCGACGCCGCCTTCGCGCGGGCCGAGCCGCTCGCCAAGGGCGACAGCCGGGCCAGCCGCGGCCTTGCTTTTGTGCGAGCCGAGTCCTGGCTGGCACGCGGTGACACCGGCCGTGCCGAAGCGGCGCTGGCCGCTGTGCGCGGCGACGGCTCCAGAGCCAGCGAGCTGATGTCGGCCCGCGTCGCGCTGGCGTCGCCGGCCAACAGCCCGGCCCTGCGGCGTGCCACCGAGGAGTTGCAAACCTGGGTCGCGATGCACGGCGCCGACACCCAGGCCTGGGAGCTGCTTGCCGCCGCCTGGGAGCGCAGCGGCAAGCCCTTGCGTGCAGTGCAGGCTCAGGCCGAGGCGCGTTACACCGTGGGTGACCTGCAGGGCGCGATGGACCGGCTGAAGTCGGCCCAGAAGCTGGCGCGCGAGCCGGGCCAAGGCGATTTCATCGAGGCCTCGGTGATCGATGCGCGGCTGCGTCAGCTGCAAGCCCAGTGGCGCCAGCGCGTCAAGGAAGAAGCCGGGTCGTGAAGGACCGCGGCCGCTACTTGCGCTCGAACAGGCGATCGAGCGCGGCCTCGATCACGACACCCAGCACGGTGTAGAGGATGGAGCCGATCAGCGCGGCACCGAAGCCGGAGACGTTCAAGCCGTCCAGCAGGTTCGCCGCGAAGTAGAACATCAGCGCGTTGATGACGAAGAGGAAGAGCCCCAGGGTCAGCAGCGTGATCGGCAAGGTCAGCAAGGTGAGCACCGGGCGCACCACCGCGTTGAGCAGGCCGAGCACCAGGGCCGCGAGCAGCGCCGAGCCGAAGCTGCGCACCTCGACGCCCGGATAGAGCTGGGTCACCAGCAGCAGGGCCGCGGCGAGCAGGAACCAACGTGCCAGGATCTTCATGGCGCGGAGAATACCACCCGCGCTCCCGAAAGAAGCGGGCCGCGCGCCGCCGGCCGGCGCTCAGGGCCCCGCTTGCGGCCGCGGTCGAGCCCGCTCGGCCGTCCCGCGCGAGTCGTCCAGCTTGGGGCGGCGCACGTCGATGAGCCGGTCGGGCCGCAACTCGTCCATCAGTTCCTGCAAGGGACCCTTGGCGACCTGCGGCTCGGCGTCGACCCCGCGCTGTGCCAGCCAGGGCTGCATCTGCGAGAACAGCTTGGCGGCCCACTTGCTGCGCCAGTGCTCGCGCGAGCCGTGCGACATCCATTTGGACGCGCGGTGGGTCAGACGGGGCGCACAGGCCACCAGCACGCAACGGCCGCCCTGCACATCGCCCAGCCGGGCGGCCAGGTGCTGTTGCGCGTGAGCCGGGTCGTCCAACAACACGACGATCTTTTTCATGTCAGCCCCATCGTCAGCTTGTGAAGCCCCAGTCTGCCCCGTGTCCGTCCCGGGCGCAAAAGCCCCCGGGCTTGCCAGGACTTCGTGGCTGACCGAAAATCCGCGCTGTCAAAAGGGGAGTAGCACACGGTTCCCGCCGTGGCGGCATCCCGTCAGTACGGTCACTCCAGCCATGGAGCGCCCGGGACCCGCAAAGGCTCCGTCCGCCAGGACGCGGCCTCCCCCGCAAGACCTTTTGGCGCAATCCTTCCACCCACTTGGAGTTTCCATGGACAGCATTGCGCCCAACTGGCTTTGGGCATTTTTTGTCGTCTCCGTTCTGGCCGCCCTGTTCGTCGACTTCGTCGTGCTCCGGAAACAGGGCTCGCACGAGGTCTCGGTCAAGGAAGCGATCCATTGGTCGCTGGCCTGGCTGATGTTGAGCTTCGCCTTCAACGGCCTGTTCTGGTGGGCGCTCTACCAGGACCACGGCGCCGCGGTGGCCAACACGCGCGCGATGGAGTTCCTCACCGGCTACCTGATCGAGAAGTCGCTGGCGGTGGACAACATCTTCGTCTTCCTGATGATCTTCACCTACTTCGGGGTGCCGGCGGCCTTCCAGAAGCGGGTGCTGATGATGGGCATCATCGGCGCCATCGTGCTGCGCACGGTGATGATCCTGCTGGGCAGCTGGCTGATCAGCGAGTTCCACTGGCTGCTGTACGTCTTCGGCGCCTTCCTGCTGGCCACCGGCATCAAGATGTGGTGGGCCGCCGGCCAGGAGCCCGACCTGGAAAGCAACCCGGCGCTGCGGCTGCTGCGCCGGCTCATCCCGGTGTCCAAGGACTTCGACGGCGAAAAGTTCTTCACGCTGCAGCAGGGCCGCAGGCTGGCGACGCCGCTGCTGCTGGTGGTGCTGCTGGTGGGCGTGATCGACGTGATCTTCGCGGTCGACTCCATCCCGGCCATCTTCGCGATCACGACCGATCCCTTCATCGTGCTGACCTCGAACATCTTCGCGATCCTGGGTCTGCGCGCGATGTACTTCCTGCTGGCGGCGATGGCCACCAAGTTCCACCTGCTGAGCTATGGCCTGGCGGTCATCCTGGCCTTCATCGGCACCAAGATGCTGCTGATCGACGTGGTCAAGATCCCGGTGCTGCTGTCGCTCGCGGTGGTGGTCGGCATCCTGGCGGTCACGATGCTCTGGAGCGTGAAGACCGCCCCCAGGCTGCCCCAGGGTCACTGAACGGCCCCGGCCGCCGGCACGCGGCGGCAGGCCGTGCCGTCGGCGCGGAACAGGTGGACCGCGTCGGCCGGCGCACACAAGGTCAGCTCGGCACCGACCTCCGGGGCGGCGCCGAGCAGCTTGGCCACGACGAGGCTGTCCTCGCACATCAGGCGCACGTGCACCAGGCAGCAGTCGCCCAGGTACTCCACCAGCTCGGCGCGGCCGCGCCAGCGCAGGCCCGCTCCCTCCTTCGGGCCCAGGCTCAGGTGCTCGGGCCGCACGCCGACCTCGACGGTCTCGCCCACGGTCAGCGCCGACCCGTCCACCGCGGCCTCGCCCTGCGGGCCACGCGGGCAGAGCCAGTGCACCTCGCGGTCGCTGACATGCAGCACGCGCGCGGGCAGCAGGTTCATTGCCGGCGTGCCGATGAAACGTGCGACAAAACGGTTGGCCGGCCGCTGGTACAGCTCCAGCGGCGCGCCGGCCTGCTGGATGCGGCCTTCGTGCAGCACCACGATCTTGTCGCCCAAGGTCATGGCCTCGACCTGGTCGTGTGTCACGTAGACGATGGTCACGCCCAGCTCGCGGTGCAGCCGGGCGATCTCCACGCGGGTGGCGACGCGCAGCGCCGCATCGAGGTTGGACAGCGGCTCGTCGAACAGGAACAGCTCGGGCTGGCGCACGATGGCCCGGCCGATCGCGACACGCTGGCGCTGCCCGCCCGAGAGGTCGCGCGGCAGGCGGTGCAGCAGGTGGTCGATGTGCAGCACCCGGGCCGCTTCGCGGATGCGGCGGTCGGCCTCGGCCCGGCTGCCGACACGCCGCCCCAGCCCGAAGGCCATGTTGCGGTAGACCGTCATGTGCGGGTAGAGCGCATAGGACTGGAACACCATCGCGATGCCGCGCTGCGCCGGCGGCAACTCGTTGACGCGCCGGCCGGCGATGCGCAGCTCGCCCTCGCTGATGTCCTCCAGCCCGCTGAGCATTCTCAGCAGGGTGGACTTGCCGCAGCCCGAGGGCCCCACCAGCACGACAAACTCGCCTTTTTCTATCGTCAGGTCCACCCCCTGCAGCACGGCCTGCTGTGCACCGTAGCGCTTGGTGATGCCGTCGAGCGTGACTTGTGCCATGGTCGATCTCCTCCGTGTATTACTTGACTGCCCCGGCCGTGATGCCGCGAATGAGTTGACGCGAAAACAGCGCATAGATCACCAGCACCGGCACGATCGCCAGCGTCAGCGAGGCCAGCACCGCGTTCCAGTCGGTGGCGTACTGGCCGATGAACTGCTGCACCCCCAGCGTGATGGTCTGGGTGCTGTCACCGGGTGCCAGGATGAGCGGGAACCACAGGTCGTTCCAGATCGGCACCATCGTGAACACGCCCACCGTCGCGACGGCCGGGCGCACCAGCGGCAGCACCACCTGGAAGAAGATCCTGAATTCGCCCACGCCGTCGCAGCGCGCGGCATCCTTCAGGTCCTGCGGGATCTGGGCGATGAACTCGCTGAGGATGAACACCGCCAGCGGCAGCCCCTGGGCGGTGTAGACCAGCACCAGGGCGGTCAGCGTGTTGACCAGGTCGAGCTGGACCATCAACTGGAGAATGCTGACGGTGCCGAGCCGGATGGGCACCATGATGCCGAAGGCGAGGTAGAGCGTGAGCCAGCGCCGCGCCTTGAAGCGGTACTCGGTCAGCGCCCAGGCGGCCATCGCGCCGAACAGCAGGATCAGCACCAGCGAGGCCACCGTGACCGCCAGGCTGTTGCCGAAAAACAGCGGCACCGCGGACTTGGACAGCACCCGCTCGAAGCCGATCACCGACCAGGTCTCGGGCGTCGGCAGGGCCAGCGGGTTCTCGAAGATGGCCGGGCGGCTCTTGAAGGCGTTGATCAGCACCAGCGCGATCGGGAACAGCGCCAGCAGGGTGTAGCCGCCGAGCACGGCGTGCACCATGCCCGAACGCAAGCGAGGAAGAGCGGGCTTGTTCATTGCCGGCCTCAGAAGGTGTAGCGCTGCAGCCGGCGCTGCACCGCGTAGAAGTAGACCGCCACGCCGCTCAGGATGACGCCGAACATCAGCGTCGCCACCGCCGCGCCCATCGTCGGGCTGCCCACCTGGGATTGATAGCCGAAGAAGGTGCGATAGAAAAAGGTGCCGAGGATGTCGGTGCTGTAGTTGGGCCCGGCCACCGCGCCCTTGACCGCGTAGACCAGGTCGAAGGCATTGAAGTTGGCGACGAAGGTCAGGATGGTCACCAACCCCAGGGTCGGCAGGATCAGCGGCAGCCGGATCGACCAGAACACGCGCCAGGGGCTGGCGCCGTCGACCACGGCGGCCTCGACGATCTCCTCGGGGATCGCGATCAGCGCCGCGTAGATCAGCATCATCGGGATGCCGACGAACTGCCACACCGACACCAGCGAGAGCGTCACCAGCGCGCTGCCTTCCTCGCCCAGCCAGGGCCTGAACCAGCCCTGCAGCCCGACCCAGCCCAGCATGGTTTCCGCCACGCCCCACAGCGGAGAAAGAATCAGCTGCCAGACGAAGCCGATGATCACCACCGACAGCAGCGTGGGCAGGAACAGCACCGTGCGGTAGGCCCCCGCCCCCTTGACGCCGCGCAGCGACAGCAAGGCCGCCAGCAGCAGGCCGATCGGGTTCTGCGCCGCCATGTGGATCAGGAAAAACTCGACGTTGTTGCGCATCGCATTCCAGAACCCGGCCGACCACCGCGGGTCGGTCAGCAGGGTGTGGAAGTTGGCGAGGCCCGCGAAGTGCCGGGCGCCGCTGTCGTCGGTGACGTAGAGGCCGAGGCGCAGGGTGTCGATCAGCGGCAGGGCGCTGAAGACCGTGTAGATGGCCAGGGCAGGCAGCAGGAAGGCCGCCACCTGCCAGGGGGAGACTCGGTTCATGACGAGGTGCCCTCCGGGCCTGTCACTTCTGCGGTCCGTACCACTTGGCGAAGCCGGCCTGCATGCGCTCGGCCGCCTGCTTCGGGGTCATCTTGCCGTTGAGCACCTGGCTGTCGACGTTCCAGAACTCGGTTTCCATGTTGGGCTCGCCGCGGTTCATCACCTGGGCATTGAGCCGGATGGTCGAGCTGCAGCTCTTGCGCCAGTCCATCATCTGCTTGGCCACCGGGTCCTTCACCGCGATCAGGTGGTTGGACAGCGAGAAAAAGCCGGTCACGCGGTTGGTGTAAAGGTCGGCGAACTCCTGCGAGCCCAGCCAGGCCAGGAACTTGTAGGCGTCCTCCTTGTTCTTGGACTTGCTGTTCACGCCCATGCCGATGTCGGTGTGGTCGGAGATGTGGCATCGCGCGCCGGCGTCGGGCACCGGCGGCGGGAAGGCGGCGAAGTCCAGCCCGCCCTGCTGGCGGAAGTAGGCGATGTCCCAGGAGCCGGCCGGGAAGATCGCGGCCCGCCCGAGCGCGAACAGGTTCTGCGAATCGGCATAGGTCTGCGAGGAGGCGCCCTTGCCGAGGTAGGGGGTCCACTTCGCCATGGTGTCCCAGACCCCGACGAACTCGGCGTCGGTGAATTTCTTCTTGCCGTCCAGCAGTGCCTTGCGGCCTTCCTCGCCTTTCCAGTAGTTCGGGCCGATGCCGGTGTAGACGATCTGGTGCGATTCCCACTGGTCGGCGGTGCCCAGTGCCAGCGGGGTGTACTTGCCGCTGGCCTTCACCGCGTCCAGCACCTTGAAGAACTCCTGCTGCGTGACCGGCGGCTTGAGCTTGAGCTCGTTGAAGATCTTCTTGTTGTAGAAGAAGCCGTGGATCACCGAGGCCATCGGCATGCAGTAGGTGTCGCGGCCGTCATCGGTCTGCCAGGCGACCTTCGCGGAGTCCGGGAAGTTTTCCATGCCGGGCTTGCCGTCGAGCTTCTCCAGCTGGCCCTTCTTGTACAGGTTGAGCGACACATCGAAGGCGCGGCAGGTGATCAGGTCGCCCGCCGTGCCGGCGGTGACACGCGCCGTCAGGCTGGAGTCGTATTCGGTCGGCGCGGTGGGCGCGAACTTGACCGTCACGCCCGGGTGCTTGCGCTGGAAGGCCGGGATGATCTCTTCCTCCCACAGCGTCTTGTCGTCGACGCGCCAGCTCTCGATCACCACCGTGCCGGCCTGGGCGGCGCAAGTCAGGGCGAGGGCGGAGGCCAGCAGCGCGGGGCGCGCCGTGCGGGGCAGGGCTTTCATGTTCGTCTCCTTGGGTGGGTCTCGGGTCGTTCCCGCGCCGTCGCTTCGAGGCGCGGGGTGGACCTTATCGATGCGGTCCATGTGACACAAACAGGAGGCGCGGCCCTGTGGGCGAGGGCCGAAAACCGCTTGGCGACTGGCTTGGCCGGCGAGGGCGCGAGCGGCCGGCGTTACGCAACTTTACGTTGGAGGAGCCGCCAGGGCGGCCTGTCCGCCGGCCGTCTTGCCTCGTCGGCCGCTCATGACCAGCGTGCAAAACCCAAGGGCGCGGGTGCGGCCGCCGGCTTACGATAAATCACCAAAGCCGGACACTTCTTTCACAGACTTCGCCCCATGGTTTCGACGGCCCCGCCATCCGCCCCCCACCGCTGCCGCAGGCGCCTGCTGGCTGCCGCACTGCTGGCCGCGGCCGGCAGCACGGCGGCGGCGCCGCCGGCCGCGATCCCCGAGCCGGCGCCGCCGCAGGCGCTGGACGTGCTGCACTGGTGGACCTCGGTGAGCGAGCGCCGTGCGGCCGATCATCTCGACGCGCGCCTGGCCGATGTCGGCATCCAGTGGCGCGACAGCCCGATCGCGGGCGGTGCCGGCATGGCGGCCGCCAAGGTCATGAAGGGCCGACTGCTGAGCGGGCGGCCGCCGGCCGTGTCACAGCTGATCGGCGCGGTGCTGCGCGATTGGGCCGACCTCGGGCTGGTGCTGGAGCTCGACGCGGTGGCGCGCCAGGGCGAGTGGAGCCGGCTGCTGTTCCCGGCGGTGCAGAGCCACGTGATCCACCGCGGCCATGTCGTGGCCGCGCCGCTGGGCGTGCACCGCATCAACCTGCTGCTCTACAACCGCCGTCTCTTCACGCGCCTGAAGCTGGCCCCGCCCAAGGACTGGGCCGCGGCCGAGCAAGCCGCGCTGGCACTGCGCAAGGCCGGCTACGCGCCGGTGGCCTGGAGCGACGAGCCCTGGCAAGTGGCCACCGTCTTCGAGGCCCTGCTGCTGTCCGAGGGCGGCCCGAGGCTCTACCAGCAGTTGATCGTCTCCCGCGAGCCCGAGGCTTATGCCGAGGCTGCCGTGGGGCGCGCGCTGGAACGGCTGCGCTGGTGGCGCGCGCTCGGCTCGGCCGGTGAGCGCCCCTGGACCGAGGCGGCCCGCGAGGTCGCGCACGACCGCGCCGGCATGCTGATCATGGGCGACTGGGCCAAGGGCGAGCTGATCGCGCTGGGCTCGGAGTTGGGCGAGAGCTTCGACTGCCTGCCGGTGCCCGGCACCGCCGGCAGCCACCTCTACAGCATCGACACCCTCGCCATGCTGACCGGCGACTACTCCCGCCAGGCCGCGCAGGAGCGCATGGCCGCCCATCTCTTCAGCCTGCCGGTGCAGCAGGGCTACAACCGCCTCAAGGGGTCGGTGCCGGTGCGTCGCGACATCGACCCGCTGGGCCTGGACAGCTGCGCGCGCGATTCCTGGCAGACCTTCGCCAACCCGAGTGCGCCGCGCCTGCCCAGCCTGGCCCACCGCATGGCCGCCGACGAGGCCTTGAAAGACGCCCTGATCGCCGCCGTGCACCGCTACGCCGTCGACGAGCGCCAGGACACCGAGGCGACCCAGCGCCGCCTTGCGACCCTGGTGCGCGCGCTGCACAAGCCCACGCCTGCCGCCCCCCGATGAAACGCACCATCCTCGTGGTCGACGACGACCAGAAGATCCGCAGCCTGCTCAAGACCTATCTGGAGAAAAACCAGTACGAGGTGCGGCTCGCGCACGACGGCGTCAGCTTCCTGTCGGAGTTCGAACGCTTTCGCGACGAGCTGAGCCTGTGCGTGCTCGACGTGATGCTGCCCGACACCGACGGCTTCGCGCTGTGCCAGCAGGTGCGGCGGCGCTCCGAGGTACCGGTCATCATGCTGACCGCCAGCGCCGACGAGACCGACCGGGTGGTCGGCCTGGAGCTGGGCGCCGACGACTACATCGGCAAGCCCTTCAGCCCGCGCGAGCTGCTGGCCCGCATCAAGGCGATCCACCGCCGCACCGGGCTGGAGCGGGGCAGCCCGCCGCGCTATTACCGCTTCCACGGCTTCGTACTCGACGCCCTGGAACGCGCCCTGATCGCCCCCGACGGCAGCAGCTCGGACCTGACCGGCATGGATTACCAACTGCTCAAGCTGTTCCTCGACCATCCCGGCGAGGTGCTGGACCGCAACCGGCTCGCCGAGGCCACCCGCGGCCGGGACCTCGGTCCGCTCGACCGCGCCCTGGACGTGCAGGTCAGCCGCCTGCGCCAGCGCCTTCACGACGACGGCAAGCAGCCCAGCCTGATCAAGACGGTGCGCGGCATCGGCTACGTGCTCAGCACCACGGTGGAGGTTGGCGCGTGAGGGCGGCGGTCGAGACCGCGATCGAAGCCGACCCGGGCGACGACAGCGAACACGCCGCCCTGCCGGGCGAAGCCGGCGCGACCCGGCCGGCCTGGCGTCGCTGGCTGACCTGGCGCCGCCTCGGCGACTTGTTCGGCAACACGCTGCAAGGCCGCTTTTCGCTGGTGATGGTGGTCGGCGTGCTGCTGGCCCAGCTGGCGACCAACCTGCTGTGGGCGCAGCAGCTGCGGACGCGGGCCCGGGCCGAGGCGGAACAGGCGGCCCACCACGTGGCGATCGGCGCGGCCGGCGCGATCCGCTCCTTCCGCGATCTGCCGGTGAACTTCCGCCCGCTGCTGATCGAGCAGCTGCGCAGCATGGGCGGCACGCGATTTTTCGTCTTCGTGAACCGCGAGCCGGTCAAGGTGGACCCGGTGCAGGGCGAGCCGCTGGCCCAGCTGGTGGCCCGCACGATGGCGCAGACCCTGCAGCAGCAGGCCCCGGTGGACGGCAACGTGCAGGTGGCACTGGCCTGGCCGCACGACCTGCACGTCTCGCCCGACGGCGTGAACCTGCAGGACCTGCCCGAGGGCTGGATCGACAGCACCCTGCTGTCGCCGTCGCGCCCGGCCCCCATCGTCGTGATCCAGGCCGAGATCGAGGCCGGCAGCTGGCTCTACCTGGCTTCGGCCATGCCCGACCCCTACTTCCTGGAGAACGCCAACCCCTATGCCTTCGACCGCCTGCTGCCGCAGGTGATCACCCTGGGCGCGGTGCTGCTGCTGTCGATCGCCGTGGTGCGCACGCTGACGCGACCGCTGGCCCGCCTGGGCCGCGCCGCGACGGCCTTCGGCAAGGGCATCAGCGCCGACCCGCTGCCGGTCGCCGGCACGCGCGAGGTGCAGCGCACCATCCGCGCCTTCAATGACATGCAGGAGCGCATCCAGCGCTACCTGATGGACCGCGAGCGCCTGTTCGCGACCATCTCGCACGACCTGCGCACGCCCATCACGCGGCTCAAGCTGCGCACCGAGCTGCTCGACGACGAGGCCCTGCAAGCCGATTTCCACGAGGACCTCGACGACCTCGACATGATGGTCAAGGGCGCGCTGCAAAGCGTGAAGGACACCGACATCCACGAAAACCAGGTGCTGCTGCGGCTCGACCAGCTGCTGGAGCGCCTGGCCCGCGACGCCCGCATGGCGGGCCGCGAAGTGAGCCTGGAAGCCGAGCCGTTGACGGTGCGGGTCAAGCCGCTGGCGCTCAAGCGCGCGCTCACCAACCTGCTGGACAACGCGCTGCAATACGGCGAGCGGGCCGACATCCGGCTGGTCAGCGGACCGGAGCGGGTCACCCTCACCCTCCGCGACCACGGCCCCGGCGTCCCCGAGGCCGCGCTTGACAAGCTCGGGCAGCCCTATGTCCGCCTCGAGCACGGCCGCCGCACGCGTCGCGAAGGCATGGGCCTGGGCCTGGGCATCGCCCGCAATGTGGTGCATGCGCACGGCGGCCAGCTGCGCCTGTCCAACCACCCGGAAGGCGGCCTGGTGGCGACCGTGCTGCTGCCTTTGGCCTGAGCCTCCTGCACCTGTCGGCGCCTGGAGTCTTCACCGCGCGATTGTTGCGAAACCGCCTCACCGGGCGCTCTCGCGCACGGAAATTGCTCCCTTTTTGCCTTGGCTCAAATACGAATTGTTATCATTAGCGTGTTGACCGCTTCGTCCAGCCAGCTTACGGCGCGCGATTTTTCGCGCGCTTTTTTGTGCCAGCCAAGGCCTGCCCGGTCGCTTGTTTCCATACCCAATCGGAGCTGAGACATGTCCCGTCGCAAACCCTTGCCGCGTTATGCGCGGCCCTCCCTGGCCGCATCCTCTCCCCGCGCCGAGCGCAAGACGCTGGCCGCGCTGGCCCCCCTGGGCGCGCTCGCCTGCGGCTTCGGCTTCGCCAGCCTGGCGATGGCGCAAAACGCCGAGCCGGCCGCCGAGCCCAAGCAGACCTCGCTGCCCCAGCTGACCGTCAAGGGCACCGCCGAGCGCACCGGCAAGGAAAGCTACCAGGCCACCACCACGACGGCCGGCAAGGGCAAGCAGGAACTGCGCGACGTCCCGCAGTCGGTCACCGTGGTGACCGAGAAGCTGATGGACGACAAGAACTACGACACCCTGAAGGCAGCGATGCACACCGTCACCGGCATCGCCTTCGAGGCGGGCGAGGGCGGCGCCATCGGCGACCTGATCCGCATCCGCGGCTTCTCGGCGCGCGGCGACATCTTCCAGGACGGCATGCGCGACATCGCGCAGTACAACCGCGACACTTTCAACCAGGACCGCATCGAGGTGCTGCGCGGCTCGGCCTCCATGCTGTACGGGCGCGGCTCGACCGGCGGCATCATCAACCAGGTCAGCAAGCAGCCCATCCTGATGGACCAGCACTCGGTGGAATTCACCGCGGGCACGGACGACTACTACCGCCTGACCGGCGACTTCAACCTGAAGACGGGTGAAGACGCGGCGCTGCGCATCAACGTGATGAAGACGGACGCCAAGAGCTTCCGCAACGGCCCAGAGACCGACCGCCAGGGCATCGCGCCGACCTACCGCTGGGGCATCGGCACGGCCAACGAGTTCTCGGTGGGCTTCTACCACCTGAGCTACGACGACGTGCCCGACTACGGCTTCCGCTGGCTCAACGGCCGCCCGGTCGAAGCGGCGGTGGACCGCTGGTACGGCTTCGAGTCCGACTACCAGAAGGACTCGGCCAACTACGGCTTCCTCAGCTGGCTGCACCGCTTTGACAACGGCGGCGAGATCAAGACGACGTATCGGGACGGGCGCTACAAGCGGGACCTGTGGTCCACGACAGCGGGCTTCGGCGCTCCGCTCGCCTCCGAGGATGAGATCACCGACGCGACACCGATCACGCTCGGCGGTCCCACGCGCGGGGCCAAGGACCGCCATCGTTTCCTGCAGACCGACTACACCGGCAAGGCCGACTGGTTCGGCTACAAGCACAACCTGCTGGCAGGTGCCGAGTACACCCGGGAGGAAACGACCACCTTCACCTACTCCGGCACACCGCCCAAGGGAGCGGCGACCTGGGGTGACACCGGTCCCTTCGCGGGCGTCCCGGACACCCGGGTCAAGGCGCGCGCCACCGAGTTCAGCTCCAACACGGTGGGCGTCTACGTGCAGGACGTGATGGAGCTGACCCCGGTCTGGAAGCTGCTGGCCGGCCTGCGCTTCGACCGCTTCTCGGGCGATTACGAGCGCCTGGTGGGCGGACCGCTGTCGCGCACCGACGAGATGTGGAGCCACCGCATCGGCGCGATGTACCAGCCGAGCCTGAGCTCCAGCTACTACATCTCCGCCGGCACCTCGTTCAACGCTTCCGGCGACCTTTATCAGTTTGACGGGCGCACCCCCGAAGACCAGGCGAAGTCGGCCAACACCCCGCCGGAGAAGAGCCGCAATTTCGAGATCGGCGCCAAGTGGGATCTCTATGACGGCAACCTCTCCCTGCGCACCGCGCTGTTCCGTACCGTGAAGTACAACGAGCGCAACACCGACGTCGAGCAGGCCCTGGATGCCTACGTGCTGAGCGGCAAGCGGCACACCGACGGGATCGAATTCGAAGCGGCCGGCCGCCCCCTGCCGGCCCTCGAGATCTTCGGTGGCGTCGCCTACATGCGCGGCAAGATCGACAAGCCGGGCAGCTCCACCAACGCGGCCCTGACGGTCGGCAAGGACAGCGGCCTGACGCCGCGCTGGACCGGCAACATCTGGGCCACCTACCGCCTGACCCCGAAATGGCGCGTCGGCATCGGGGCCGACGGCATGAGCGATCGGGTTCCCGCCTCCGGCGAGGCGCCCAATCTGCAGACCGGCATCACCAACCGCGCCCCCGGCTACGTCAAGGCCGACGCGATGGTCGAATACGATGCCGGCCCCTACAGCGTCAAGCTCAACCTCATCAACCTGGCCGACAAGGTCTACGCCGACGGCCTCTACCGCGGCTTCACCGTCCCGGGCCAGACCCGCGCGGCCCAGCTCACGCTGGCTGCCAAGTTCTGAGCCCACGCCGCCCCGGGCACTCCGGGGCGCGTGTCATGCTCCGGGGTGGCCATGCCACCCCGTTTTTCTTTTGGAGAGATTCATCATGCTGCTGCGCATCCCCGAGGTCCTGAGCCGCGACGAAGTGCGCCACGCCCTCGAAGTGCTGGCCCAGGCGCGCTGGGACGACGGCCGCGTCACCGCCGGCACCCAGTCGGCGCAGGTCAAGAACAACCGCCAGCTGCCCCAGGACCACCCGGTCACGCGCCAGCTGCAGGGGCTGGTGATGGCCGGGCTGCAGCGCAGCAAGCTGTTTTTCACCGCGGCACTGCCGCGCCACGTCTTCCCGCCCCTGTTCAACCGCTACGCCGGCGCGGCCAATGCCTTCGGCAACCACATCGACAACGCGGTGCGCTTCCTGCACGACGGCAGTGGCGAGCGGGTGCGCACCGACGTCTCCTGCACCCTGTTCCTGACCGACCCGGCGGACTACGACGGCGGCGAGCTGGTCATCGAGGACACCTTCGGCACCCAGTCGGTCCGGCTTCCGGCCGGCGACATGGTGATCTATCCGGCTTCCAGCGTGCACCGCGTCGAGCCGGTCACCCGCGGCGAGCGCCTCGCCAGCTTCTTCTGGGTGCAGAGCATGGTGCGCAGCGACGAGCAGCGCCGGCTGCTGTTCGACCTCGACATGAGTCTGCTCAAGCTGCGCGAGGAGCACGGGGACACGCCGGCCGTGGTGCGCCTGACCGGCCTCTACCACAACCTTCTGCGCATGTGGTCGGACGTCTGAGACCGACCGGAGGGGCCGCGGGGGCCACCCGCGCGCCTCACCTCAATGGGGCACCGGGTCGCGGCGCGCCCAGCTCTCAGGCAGCCGATCGAGCACCTGGCGCGGGTCGAGCGAGCCGATCGGCACGTTCAGGTCGGTGGGGATGAGGCCGCGCGCCTGCAGCGCCAGGTAGCGCAGCGCCGTGACGCGCAGGAAGGAGGCAAAGTTGCCGACCTCCCCGCGCTGGCCCACCAGCTCGTCGTAGAGCCGCTCCAGCAGCTGGGCCACGCTCATGCCGTCGCGCTGGCCGATCTCGCCCAGCACCTCCCAGTAGAGGTTCTCCAGCCGGATGCTGGTGACCACGCCGTGCAGCCGCAC
Organism: Aquabacterium sp. A7-Y; assembly: GCF_026153205.1. Classification (GTDB taxonomy): domain Bacteria; phylum Pseudomonadota; class Gammaproteobacteria; order Burkholderiales; family Burkholderiaceae_C; genus Caldimonas. The sequence goes on from NZ_JAPFBW010000013.1 coordinate 186,278, forward strand.
GGAACGGGTCCGGCACTCATAGGACTGCGGGGGGGCACTGATGAAGATCTCGCACATGGCCTGCTCTGTCGGTCTCGCTCGGGGGCCCTCACGATACCGGGTGGCTGGCGTGCTGAAAAGCGGGCGCGCCCACGGCGCGGGTATCCGGTGCGTCGCGCGGCCGGCGAGGCAGCCGCGCAGGGCCGCCCTCAGGCCTCGATGCGCGTGCCCAGCAGCGCGAGGAACTGTGCCAGCCACGCCGGGTGCGCGGGCCAGGCGGGGGCCGTGACCAGCTGGCCGTCGGTGATGGCCTGGTCCACCGGGAGCTGCGCGAAGCTGCCGCCGGCCAGCTCGACCTCGGCGGCGCAGGCCGGGTAGGCCGAGACACGCTTGCCGCGCAGCACGCCCGCGGCCGCGAGCAGCTGCGGCCCGTGGCAGACCGCTGCGATCGGCTTGCCCGCCTTCGCGAAGTGCTGCACGCAGGCGATCACCTTGTCGTTCATGCGGAGGTACTCGGGCGCGCGGCCGCCCGGCACCAGCAGCGCGTCGTAGTCCTCGGCGCGCACCTCGTCGAAGGCGGCGTTCAGCACGAAGCGGTGGCCGGGTTTCTCGGAGTAGGTCTGGTAGCCGTCGAAGTCGTGGATCGCCGTCATCACCCACTCGCCGGCCTTCTTGTCCGGACACACCGCGTGCACCGTGTGGCCCACCATCGTGAGGGCCTGGAAGGGCACCATCGTCTCGTAGTCCTCGCCGAAATCGCCGACGAGCATGAGGATCTTCTTCGCCATGACAGTCTCCTGTGTAGAGGGGAGGGCCCGGCCTCGGGCAGCCTCGCGCCCATTGTCGAAAGGCTCGCTGGGCAGTGGGTAGTAGCGGGCTACTGCCTCTCGATGGCCTCTCTGCAGAGGCCTCCAGCGACATGCATCGCGCCCTCTGACGCATGGAGTGATGTCGGGCCGCGACAAAACCGCATGCGGCCTGGGCCAAACGCTTGATTTCCCTGGGAAACCTGCTTCTCAATGCAGCACTCTCGCAGTACCATTCGCGACGCGGGTGTTTGGTAGAGAACGAGGGCTCATGCGG
>NZ_JAPFBW010000014.1 GCF_026153205.1 Aquabacterium sp. A7-Y
CCCCGCTGTCCGGGTACGGCCAGCGACCCTCCGAGAGGGTCGGGCCTTGCTCGGGGCGGCCCGGCGCGGCGGCCCGGGGAGAGGACAGCACCCCGCTCATGCCGAAGCATCGCGCGCATCGAGTTCCCGATGGCGGATCAAGGTGGTGCCACGCGCCTGGAAGCGCCGGGCGAGTTGTTCAACACAGTAGACCGAGCGGTGCTGCCCGCCCGTGCATCCGATGGCCACGGTGAGATAGCTGCGCTGGTCCTGCTCGAAGGCCGGCAGCCAACGCCGGATGAAGGCCTCGATCTGGGCCACCATCTCGGGCACCTCGGGCTGGGCCTCCAGGTAGTCCACCACGTCGGCGTCGCGGCCGGTCTGCGGGCGCAGCTCGCGCACGTAGTGCGGGTTGGGCAGCACCCGCACATCGAAGACGTAGTCGGCGTCCAGTGGCACCCCGTGCTTGAAGGCGAAGGACTCGAACACCAGCGTCAACTTGGCGGCCGGCGCCTGCACCAGGTTGCGGATCCAGCTGCGCAGCTGGGCAGTGCGCAGCTCGCTGGTGTCGACCACGCTGGAGATCTGGCGCAGCTCGGACAGCAGCTCGCGCTCCAGCTCGATGGCCTCGATCAGCGCATGGTGCGCGTCGCCGCCCGCGGAGGACTGCTCGGACAGTGGGTGGCGCCGACGCGTCTCCGAGAAACGCCGCACCAGCGTATCGGTCGAGGCGTCGAGGAACACCGAGCGCACCGTGACACCCGCCTCGCGCAGCTTGTCCATGGCCGGCAGCAGATGGGGCAGGGAGCGGGCGCTGCGCACATCGGCGGCAATCGCCAGCCGGGCGGTCGAGCGCGCATGCTCCAGCGCCACGAAACTCTCGATCAACTCGGGCGGCAGGTTGTCGACGCAGAAATAGCCCGCGTCCTCCAGCGCGTGCAGCGCCACCGACTTGCCGGAGCCCGAGATGCCGGTGATCAGCACCACCTCGCGCCACGAAGGCGGCGAGGCGGCAGCGTTCGAATCGTTAGCGGGAGAGCTCATCAGCGTTTCCGTGTGCGGGCCGCGGTGTCCTTGGGTGCGGCGGCCGGCGCCTCGGTCGCGGCCGCTGTCGCGGTCGCGAGCATTTCCTGTGCATGCGCGAAGCTGGTGCCCGAGAGCTGCTGGCCCCCCATCATGCGGGCGATCTCGGCCACGCGCTGCTCGCCGCCGACCGGCGCGACGCCGCTGGTGGTGACACCGCCGCTGCTGGCCTTGCTGACCAGCAGGTGCTGGTCGGCACAGGCGGCAACTTGCGGAAGATGGGTGACGGCCAGCACCTGCCGGTCGCGGCCGAGCTGCTTCATCAGGCGTCCGACCGTGTCGGCCACCGCGCCGCCGACGCCGGTGTCGATCTCGTCGAAGATCAGCGTGCCGGCCTCGCCGAGCCGGCTGGTGGTCACGGCGATCGCCAGCGAGATGCGTGAGAGCTCGCCGCCGGAAGCCACCTTGCCCAGCGGGCGCGGCGTGCTGCCCTCGTGCCCGGCCACCAGGAACTCGACGCCTTCGAGGCCGAAGGATTGCGGCGCATCAAGCGCGACCAGGCTGACCTCGAAACGGCCACCGGCCATGCCCAGCACCTGCATGGCCTGGGTCACCGCCGCCGACAGCCTCGGCGCGGCCTGGCGGCGTGCTTGCGACACCAGCCGCGCGGCAGCGTCGTAGGCCTTGCGCGCCGCGGCCGCGCTGCGCTCCAGCGCTTCGAGATCGGCCGACTCCTCGAGCTGGCGCAACTCGGCCTTCCACGCTTCGAGCAGCGCGGGCAGTTCCTCCGGCGGGCGGCGGTAGCGGCGCGCCAGGCCGATCCAGGCCGACAGACGCTCATCCAGCTCCTGCAGGCGATCCGGATCGAGCTCGGCGTGGCGCAGGTAGCCGTGCAGGGTGTGCGAGGCGTCCTGCAGCTGGGCCTGGGCGCTTGTCAGCACCTCCACCACGGCCTGCAGCGAGCTGTCGTACTCGGCCACGGCCTCCAGCTTCTCGACCGCGCGGCCGGCCAGCGCATCGGCACTGCTTTCGGCCTCGCTGACCGCTTCGAGAGCGCCTTGCACCGCGTCGAGCAGGGCCTGGGCGTGACTCAAGCGCTTGTGCTCGGCGTTGAGCTCTTCCCACTCGTCGCTGCCGGGGGCGAGCTTGTCGACCTCGCCGATCTGCCAGCTCAGGCGTTCGCGTTCGCGCTCCAGGTCGGCCTGCGAGTGGCGGGCCTCGTCGAGGCGCTGCTGCGCCTCGCGCCAGGCGCCCCAGGCGGCCGACAGGGGCTTGAGGTCGGTGCCGGCATAGGCGTCCAGCAGCGCACGCACCGAGTCGTTGCGGGTCAGGCTCTGCCAGGCGTGCTGGCCGTGGATGTCCACCAGGTGTTCGCCGGCTGCCTTGAGCTGGGCCACCGTGGCGGCGCTGCCGTTGATCCACGCGCGGCTCTTGCCCTGGGCATCGATGGTGCGGCGCAGCAGCAGTTCGTCGCCGCTGTCGAAGCCGGCTTCCTCCAGCCAGGGCAGCAGCGAGGCCGGCAGGTCGAAGGCGGCGGTGATCTCGGTGCGCGAGGCGCCTTCGCGCACGACACCGGCGTCACCGCGGCTGCCGAGCGCCAGCTGCAGCGCGTCGATCAGGATGGACTTGCCGGCGCCGGTTTCACCGGTCAGGACCGAAAAGCCGCCCGCGAACTCGACGTCGAGCTCGCTGACGATGACGAAATCGCGCAAGACGATGCGGCGCAGCATCAGGACCCCACCCCTTCGTTCCAGTGCAGTTTTTTCCTCAAGGTGCCGTAATAGCTCCAGCCCCTGGGATGCAGGAAGCGCACCTGGTGCGCCGAGCGCCGCACCAGGATGCGGTCGCCGTGCAACAGGCTGGCCAGGCTCTGCATGTCGAAATTGGCGCTGGCGTCGCGCCCTGCCACGATCTCCACCGAGATGTGGCTGGCATCGGGCAGCACGATGGGACGGTTCGACAAGGTGTGCGGCGCGATCGGCACGATCACCCAGCCCTTGATGCCCGGATGCAGGATCGGGCCGCCGGCCGACAGCGCGTACGCGGTCGAGCCGGTTGGCGAAGCGACGATGAGACCATCGGCCCGCAGGTTGGCCACGAACTGGTCGCCCACCTCGACGCGCAGCTCGACCATGCTGGCCGTCGCGCCGCGGCTGACCACGACGTCGTTCATCGCGATGCCGTCGAAGATCACCTCGCCGTCGCGCACCACCTGCCCTTCGAGCATGCTGCGGTGTTCTTCCTCGTAGTCGCCGCGCAGCATGGGCCCGAGCGCCTCCTGCACCTGGTTGACCGGCACGTCGGTGATGAAACCCAGGCGGCCCTGGTTGATGCCGATCAGCGGCACGCCGTAGCGGGCCAGCTCGCGCGCAATGTGCAGCATGGTGCCGTCGCCGCCGACCACGACCGCCAGGTCGCAGTGAGCGCCGACGCCTGCCACGTCGAGCGCGGGATAGCCCGGCAAATCAGTGTTGCGGGCGGTGTCGCGATCGAGCGAGACCTCGGCGCCGAGGCGCATCACGAACTGCGCGATCTCCTCCAGCACGGGCTCGATGCCCAAGGCCTGGTACTTGCCGATCAGAGCGACGTGGCGGAAGCGCGACTGCATGGCGGGATTACACCACAGCGCCCTTGTTTTGCCGGCGTTCCAGCCGGGTGCTGCACGGGATGACAGGCGGTCTGGCGTCGTCCTGCCGCCCCGGACGCCGACCGGCCGGGGATCCGGTCGCGCCGCCTGCGTAAAGTGCCCTACCGCACGGTCCGCCAGCCGGCCTACAATCTTTTTCATGTTGGACGATCGCTCCCGGATGCTGCTGAAAACGCTGGTCGAACGCTACATCGCGGACGGCCAGCCGGTGGGTTCGCGCACGCTCTCCAAGGCCTCGGGTCTGGAGCTTTCGCCGGCGACCATCCGCAACGTCATGGCCGACCTCGAGGAGCTGGGCCTGATCGCCAGCCCGCACACCTCGGCGGGGCGGATACCGACCGCGCGCGGCTATCGCCTGTTCGTCGACACCATGCTGACCGTGCAATCGCGCGACTTCGACCCCACCGGCTTCGAAGTGGCCGAGCAGCTGCAGCCCGACCAGCCCAAGCGCGTGATCGCCAACGCCGCGCAGCTGCTGTCCAACCTGTCGCAGTTCGTCGGCGTGGTGACCTCGCCGCGCCAGCCCTCGGCGTTCCGCCACATCGAGTTCCTGCGCCTGTCGGACCGGCGCATCCTGGTGATCCTGGTCTCCCCCGACGGCGACGTGCAGAACCGGGTCATCTTCACCGAGCACGACTACAGCCAGTCGCAGCTGGTGGAGGCGACCAACTTCCTGAACACCCACTACGCGGGGCTTGCGATCGAGGAGGTGCGCCAGCGCCTGAAAAACGAGGTCGACGCGCTGCGCAGCGAGATCGCGCAGCTGATGCAGGCTGCGGTGCAGGCCGGCTCCGACGCGATGGCCGAGAACGACCCGGTGGTCGTGTCCGGTGAGCGCAATCTGCTGCAGGTGCAGGACCTGTCGAGCGACCTCGCGTCGCTGCGCAAGCTGTTCGACCTGTTCGAGCAGAAGACCCAGCTGATGCGCCTGCTGGAGGTATCCAGCCGCGCCGAGGGCGTGCGTATCTACATCGGCGGCGAGAGTCAGGTGGTGCCCTTCGAGGAGCTGTCGGTGGTCTCGGCGCCCTACGAGGTGAACGGCCAGATCGTCGGTACGCTGGGCGTCATCGGCCCCACCCGCATGGCCTACGACCGCATGATCCGCATCGTCGACATCACCGCCCGCCTGGTGTCGAACGCGCTGAGCCAGAAGTAGCGCTTCGGCGGGGCCCGGCCGCGGCACCGCAGCCCCTACAATCACGCCTTTCGGCGCGGGAGTCGTGCAAGGCGATCCGAGCGCACGGAGAGGGCCGTTAGCTCAGTTGGTTAGAGCAGAGGACTCATAATCCTTTGGTCGCAGGTTCGAGCCCTGCACGGCCTACCAAACATTCGTGCGGGTAGCGGGCCATCTTGGCAGGCCCATCTTCCCTGCCGGTTCGTGCCCCGGTACAGCGTATCCGCGCTGCACTGATCCGAAGCCCGGCCCACCATCGTCGAAACCCGGTCTGGACCTGGAAGGCGCTTATCCGCGCTTCAAGACCGGTTCAACCATGAGCGAGTGCGATCAGCGGCCCGGCCCGTCGCAGCTCGTCTCCTGCAGCGCGCAGACCTGATCGACCCAGGCTCGGAAGCGTCCGGCCGGCAACCCCGAGCGCGCGGCCGGCGCGACGTGCAGCGCGCCGCGCACCTCGGCCGGCAGGCGGTCGTCGGCATACTCGACCAGCGCCCACACCCCGTCGCAGCCCACCAGCCGGCCCGCGGCCACCATCGTGTCGTTGTCGAAGCTGTCGCCCTCGCCCAGCCGCAGCACCACCGGCGCGCCGGACGCCGGGCGGGCGCGCCCGCCCGTAGCCTGCGACTTCACGACGAGCTTGCGGCCGCTGACCCAGCCTTCGCCGCCATACACCGGCCGTGCGGAACGGCCGGTCAATTCCTCGTTGTCGCGCGCGTGGCGGATGCGGAACCAGCCATCGGCAGCTGCGGTGACCTCGACCTCCACTCGCACCTGAAAGCCGCCCGCGAACGCGTCAGCCCATGTGGGGGGCAACGTGCCGAGCACAGCGGCGGAGGCATTCGGCGCTGCGCGCACGTTGAGGCCCGCGGAGTCGGTCTCCTCGACGAACGCGCCGAACGAACAGGCGCGAGGCGAGGCCGGAGCCGCGGCGGCGCAGCCGGCGAGGGTGGCGCAGGCGAGCAGCGAAACGGCAAGGCGAAGGAGGCGGTCAGCGGCCATCGATGAGCACGTCGCAGAACGACCTGACCCCGCCGAGCGCGGCGAGGAAGCCGGAGTAAAGGTTCTGAGGAATGGGCTGGCAACCGGCAGACCAGGTGTTGATGTCGGCGGCCGCTGTTTTCGGCGGGTTGCCGCGGGCGGTCCGTCCGCATTATCGAAGCCGGCGGCCTGACGGGGCCAGCCGTCCGAGTGACGAAGTGCAATGGTGGCGGCCGTCATGCCGACTGCTCGACCCCATCGAGACCGCTTTCCTGGAGGACGACGCTTTGCGGCTCCCGGCGGAGTCGCTGTTCGAACTCCACCGCGTCTTGGCGCGGACAAAGTCGCCGCCTCCCGCCGATGGCTCACGTCCACAGCAGGACCGAGCATCCGTCGGAATGCGCCTTCCTTCCCCTGAGTGTCGCTGCGCGCCCCGCAGCTTGTGGCGCGGCTCGGAAGAAGCAGGCAGAGTGAGGAGCGTCGAGCGGTGTGAGTGCCCGCACCGGAATCCCTCAACGAGATCTGCACGATGGCGCCGAAGCCTGCCAGCTCAGCTGGCTTCCAAGGTTCACCCCGCGCCGTCACCCAGGCAACCGCCCACCTTGATGAACTTGCGACGCATGAACTCATGGGGACCGTGCAGCGCCTTGCTGCTCGCACTGTCTTGCGCGACGCCGGCCACGGCGGCCAAGGCCGCCCCGTGCCCCGACAGCGCCCAGAGCTACTGGACGACTTTCCGGGCTGCCGCACTGAAAGGCGATGTCAAGACCGTCGCCGGCCTGACCCGCTTTCCGCTCGAGGTCCACGGCCCGCTGGACGAGAGCGACGAGCACTCGGTGGCCCGCAGCCAGTTGGGCCACTGGTGGCCCAGGCTGCTGAACGCCGACCCCGGCCTGAGCGCCGAAGCCACGACCATGAAGAGCTATGTCCTGGCCCATCCGCGCTTGCAGGACGGCTTCTGCACCGCAGAAGGACAGCAGTTCCGCGTCGGCGAATGGCTGTTCCACCTCGGGCCCGAAGGGTGGCGTTTTGTCATCGCCTACGTCAACGAATGAACATCGGCAGGGAGAGGAAAGAAAAGAATGAAGCCCATCCAGATCAACGACAGCGGCCCGGAGGTCACGCAGCTGCAGCTGCGGCTGAACTCGGCCCTGGCGTCCCGCCCGCGGCTCAAGGCGGACGGACGTTTCGGCCCGCGCACCGAGCAGGCCGTGATCGCCTTCCAGCGATCCAAGGGGCTGACAGCAGACGGCAAGGTCGGCCCGCGCACCTGGCAAGCCCTGGGTCTCAAGCCGGTCCCGGCAGCGTCGCCCGGCAGCGGGGCCGACGCTACGGCACGCTGGCTGCAGATCGCGATGGACGAGGCCGGCATCGAGGAGAACAAGCTGCCCGGGCAGCACACTGCGCGCATCGCCGAATACCACCAGACCACCACCCTCAAGGCCACCGATGACGAGACCGCCTGGTGCTCGTCCTTCGTCAACTGGGTGGTCATGCAGGCCGGCGGCACCGGCACCAACAGCGCTGCCGCGAAGAGCTGGCTCACCTGGGGCACGCCGGTGAGCCAGCCGACCCCGGGCACGATCGTCGTGCTCAAGAAAAAGACCGGCGGCTACAGCTCGGCCACCGGTTCGACCTCCGGCTGGCATGTCGCGTTTTTCGTTTCGAAGACGCCGACCCACATCACCCTGCTCGGCGGCAACCAGAGCGACCGGGTCAAGACCTCGAGCTTTTCGCTGTCCACCTACGAGGTCAAGGGCTACCGCAAGTAGGCGGCACGCCCCGCCGGCCGGGACCGCCTGCCATAACCCAGCGCGGGAGCTCTTTCAGCCCCCTGTGTCGGGGACGGCCCGGCCTGCCTCTCTCCCGTGACCTCGCCTACACTCGCGCCGAGGTGACGGGAGAACCATCAGAATGACTTTGACCGCCGAGGCGGTGCTGGCACTGGCGCCCGACGACACGTCGGCCAAAGCGGCCCGCGGACTGGTAGCGCCGGCGAAGTGGCCAACGGTTGGCGCCGACGCAGCCGCCGTCTGGGGCGAGTGCCAGGGCAGCGGCAGCAAGCCCTATCAGACCCAGGTCGATCTCAACGGGCCCGCATTCCGCTGCAGTTGCCCGAGCCGCAAGTTTCCCTGCAAGCATGGCCTGGCGCTGCTGTTGATGCGCGCGGCGGATCCCGCCCGCTTCCAGGGCGCGGCCCAGCCGGCCTGGGTCAGCGAGTGGCTGCAGTCGCGCGCCGACAAGGCCGAGAAGAAGGAACAGAAGGCGCAGGCGGGTGCGAGCGCTCCGGCCGATCCGGAGGCCGCAGCCAAACGCAGTGCGTCGCGCTGGGACCGCATGGCCCATGCCGGCGAAGAGTTGCAGCGCTGGTTGTGCGACCAGGCCTCGCGTGGGCTGGGCGGGCTGTCGGATGCACAGCGCGGCGAGTGGAAGACGCTGGCTGCACGCCTGGTCGACATGCAGGTGCCCGGCCTGGCGCAACGTGTGCTCGACGCGGCCGAGCGGATCGGTCAGGGCAGCGACTGGCCCGAGCACCTGCTGACGGCGCTGGGCAGCCTGCAACTGGCCTGCGATGCGCTCAAGCGCCGCGAGACGCTGAGCCCCGCGCTGCGCGCCGAATTGCGCACCGTGCTCGGGTGGCCCTTCGACAAAAGCGAAGTGATGGCCGAGGGCGAGCCGGTGCGCGACTGCTGGCTGGTGCTCGGGCAAATCACCGAAGAGCGCGCCGGCCGCCTCAGCGAGCGTCGCGTATGGCTGCAGGGCGCCAGCACCGGGCGACGCGTGCTGCTGCTCGATCACGCCTATGCCGGCCGGGGTTTCGAGCAGGGCTGGCTCACCGGCCAGGCGCACGATGCCACGGTGGTGTTCTTCCCCGGCGCCAGCCGCTTGAGGGCCTTGATCGGGCAGTTGCACGGCAGCGCCGAGCCGGTGCTGCCTGCCGTCACGAGCTGGCAGGACGAGTGGCAGCTGCTGGCAGACCGCGTGGCCGCCTCCCCCTGGACCGAGCTGCACCCCCTCGTCCTGGCCGATGTCGTGCCGGTGCGCGAGGGCGAGACATGGCGGCTGCTGGCCGATGGCCGGGCGCTGACCCTGGTGCTGAGCGAGGCGGACGGCTGGCTGCTGCTGGCGCACTGCGGAGGCCGACCGGCCCGGCTGATGGGCGAGTGGAACGGCAACACGCTGCGGCCGCTGGCCGCCTGGAACGATGACGGCCTGTGGCAGCGAGGAGGCGACGCATGAGCGTTTGGACCCCATTGCTGCCGGCAGCCATGGTCGGGACCGAGCGGGCGCCGGCCTGGTCCGCCGCCCTGCCCGGCCCGATCGGCGCGGTCCTTCGCGAGCTGGAGGCGGCGGCACCCGATGCCGCGACCCGTCTGCTGCAAAGCGCCGCGGTGCTCGCCACCTGCTCGCGGGCCGGCGCCCAGGGCGTGTTGCGCACCTCCCCGAAGCCAGCCGCCGCCGCGTCCGACCGCTGGCCGCCGCTGCCCGCCGGGGCGCTCCAGCTGCACCTGGCCTGGGCCCTGCGCGAAGGCCCGGCGCGCCTGCAGCACGAAGCGCTGTGCCATTTGGCCGAGGCCGGATGGCGGTTGCCCACCACGCTGCTGCCACTGGCGCTGGATCTCGGCCGACGCGCCACGCCCTTGCGAAGCTCGGTCATCGCAGCACTGGGTGAACGCGGCCTGTGGCTGGCTCGCCAGAACCCGGAATGGCGCTACGCCGCGGGCGCCAGCGCAGCAGCCGACGACGAGGACCGCTGGGCCCACGGCAGCATCGAGCAGCGCCGCGAACTGCTCGCGCAGGAGCGCGGCCGCGACCCGCAGGCGGCGCGCGAGCGCCTCGCCGCGGAGCTGCCGGGTCTGGCGGCGCGCGAACGCGCGGACCTGATCGGCACGCTGGCCCACCGGCTCGGCCCCGACGATGAGCCGCTGCTGACCGGCCTGCTCGGCGACCGCAGTCGCGAGGTGCGGCAGCTGGCCGTGGGACTGCTGGTGCGCCTGCCCGACAGCGCCTTCGTGCGACGCGCCGGCGAGCGCCTGGCTGCCTTGCTGCGGCAGGAGCAGTCGCCGCTGCGCCGCCGCTGGCAGATCGAGGCGCCCGCCGCGGCCAGCCCCGACTGGGACCAGGACGCGATCGACGCCACCCGCCCCAAGCAGGAGTCGCTGGGCGAGCGCGGCTGGTGGCTGTACCAGCTCGCGAGCCGCGTGCCGCTGGCCTGGTGGAGCGGCCACACCGGCCTGAGCCCCGCCGAACTGGTCGCCTGGGGCCTCAAGTCGGACTGGAGCGAGGCGCTGCTGCGCGCCTGGCGCGACGTGCTGCTCCAGACCGCCGAGCTCGAGGCCATCGAAGCCCTGCTGGCCGGCTGGCCGCGCAAAGGCCCCAGCCTCGATGCCGCCGCCCTGCTCGCCCTGCTGCCCCTGGAACGCCGCGAGCGCCACTGGCAGCAGCAGCTGTCGCAGGGCGCGAACGCCTGGCGCACGCTGCTGCCGCAACTGCTCGACGCCTGCCCGAGCGGCGTGCACCTGTCGCCCGCCTTCTCGGAGGCGCTCGCCGGCGTCATCCGCAGTGTGCTGGCCGACCCCAGCATCGTCTACGACTACACGCTGCGGCCGGTGCTGCCCGAGCTGTGCTGCCTGTTGCACCCATCGACCCTGTCCTTGCTGGCCGCGCTGCCGCAAAGCGGGAACGAAACCCCGGCCCATGCCGAAGCCCTCCACACCGCAAGCCGCATCGTCGAGGCCCGGCGTGTCTTTCACTCACCGACTTCCGCCCCCACCGCACCATGAGCACCTCCTCTGCCTCCCACGTCCTGCGCCAGCATGCCGAACAGCGCTTCGCGGAGGAGCTGGCCGAGCTGCAGCGCCACGACCAGCGCCATCGCCCCGAGCACTGGAAGCTGTCGCCCTGGGCGGCGGTCACCTACCTGATGGGCGGCCGGCTCGACAACGGCTACGAGGTCAGCCCCAAGTACATCGGCAACCGCCGCCTGATGGAAATCGCGGTGGCCACGCTGGCGACCGACCGGGCCCTGCTGCTCTACGGCGTGCCGGGCACCGCGAAGTCCTGGGTGTCCGAGCACCTGGCCGCCGCGATCAGCGGCGACTCGACCCTGCTGGTGCAGGGCACCGCCGGCACCAGCGAGGAGCAGCTGCGCTACGGCTGGAACTACGCCAGCCTGCTGGCGCACGGACCGAGCGAGAACGCCCTGGTGCGCAGCCCGCTGATGCAGGCCATGCGGCGCGGCCAGATCGCGCGCATCGAGGAACTGACACGCATCCCGGCGGATGTGCAGGACAGCCTGATCACCGTGCTGTCGGAGAAGACCCTGCCCATCCCCGAACTGGGCTCCGAGGTGCAGGCCGTCAGCGGCTTCAGCGTGATCGCCACGGCGAACAACCGCGACAAGGGTGTCAACGAGCTGTCCGCCGCGCTCAAGCGCCGCTTCAACACCGTGGTGCTGCCGGTCCCGGCCACCGAGGACGAAGAGGTCGCCATCGTGGTCAAGCGGGTCGCCGAGATGGGCCGCGCGCTGGCCCTGCCGGCCGAACCACCGGCCTTGAAGGAGGTGCGCCGCATCGTGCAGATCTTCCGCGAGCTGCGCAACGGCCGGACCGAGGACGGCAAGATGCAGATCAAGTCGCCGACGTCCACGCTCTCCACCGCCGAGGCGATCTCGGTGATCAGCAGCGGCCTGGCGCTGGCCGGCCACTTCGGCGACGGCGTGCTGCGCCCGCACGACATGGCATCGGGCCTGATCGGCGCGGTGGTCAAGGACCCGGTGCAGGACAGCGTGGTGTGGAAGGAATACCTCGAGACCGTGGTCAAGGAGCGCAGCGACTGGAAGGACCTCTACCGCGCCTGCCGCGAACAGGTCTGAGTCGGCTGCGATGGGAACTGTCGCGGCCGGCAAGCCGCACCTCTTCGGCATCCGCCACCACGGGCCGGGCTGCGCGCGCAGCCTGCTGAAGGCGCTCGACGCGCTGCAGCCCGACTGCCTGCTGGTCGAGGGCGCACCGGAGGCCGAAGGCCTGCTGCGGGCGATCGTGGACGAGGCAATGCAGCCGCCGGTGGCACTGCTCAGCTACTGCCCGGATGACACGACGCTGGCGGTCTACCACCCCTTCGCCGTGTTCTCGCCCGAGTGGCAGGCCTTGCGCTGGGCCATGTTGCGCGGGGTGCCGGTGCGTTTCATCGACCTGCCGCTGGTGCACGCGCTGGCGCTGGAGCAGCAGCAGACGCAGAAGCAGCAAGACGAGGCGCCGGCCAACGAAGCGGCCGACACAGAAGCCGAGGTGGAGCCTGACATCGCGCCCGATGGGGTGCTGGACGACGCGTCCGGCGGCGAGCCAGTCGCCGAGCGGCCCGACACGGACGACCCGCTGGACTGGCTCGCCCGGGCCGCCGGCCATGCCGACGGCGAAAGCTGGTGGAACCACATGGTCGAGGAGCGCGGCGACGGCGAGGAACTGTTCGCAGCCATTGCCGAAGCCATGCTGACCCTGCGGCTCGAACTCGGCGAGCAGGGACGGCGCGATCCCGAGGAGGCCCGCCGCGAGGCGCTGCGCGAGGCCCACATGCGTCAGTGTTTGCGCGAGGCACAGAAGGCCGGGCATGAACGTATCGCGGTGGTCTGCGGCGCCTGGCACCTGGCGGCCTTGCAAACAAACACGCCGGCCAAGGCCGACCAGCAGCTGCTCAAGGGCCTGCCCAGGGTCAAGGTCCACAGCACCTGGATCCCCTGGACCTACCGGCACCTCGCACGCAGCAGCGGCTACGGCGCCGGCGTGACCTCGCCGGGCTGGTACGAGCACCTGTGGAGCGGTGGCAACGCCGGGCAGCCGTCGCGCGCAGTGGGCTGGCTGGCCCGCGTCGCGCGCCTGATGCGCGACCGGGACCTGGACTGCTCGTCCGCCCATTTGATCGAAGCCGCCCGCCTGGCCGAGACGCTGGCCGCCCTGCGTGATCGGCCGCAACCCGGCCTGGACGATCTCAACGAGGCGGTTCGTACGGTGCTGTGCATGGGCGACGACACGGTGCTGCGCCTGGTCGAGGCCGACCTCGTGGTCGGCGACCGGCTCGGCACGGTACCGGCCGACGTGCCGGCGGTGCCCTTGCAGCGCGATGTCGAACAGGCGCAGAAATCGCTGCGCCTCAAACCGGAAGCCCTGAGCCGCACGCTGGACCTGGATCTGCGCAACACCAACGATCTCGCGCGCAGCCGGCTGCTGCACCGTCTTCGGCTGCTCGACGTGCCCTGGGGGGAGATCGCGCGCACCGGCCGCAACGCGCGCGGCACCTTCCACGAGGTGTGGTCCCTGCAATGGCGGCCGGAGTACGCACTGCGCCTGATCGAGGCGAGCCGCTGGGGCCGCACGGTGCTGCAGGCGAGCACCGCGCGCGTAATGGATCGCGCCGCACAGGCTTCCAGCCTCCAGGAACTCGCGGCGCTGGTCGACCAGGTGCTGCTGGCCGAGCTGCCCGACGCCGTCGAGCCGGTGACCCAGGCGCTGGAGCGCCGCGCCGCCGGCACCGGCGACGCGATGCAGCTGCTCGCGGCCCTGCCCCCGCTGGCCAATGTGTTCCGCTACGGCAGCGTGCGGCAGACCGACGGTGCGCTGGTCGCCCATGTGCTGGACGGCCTGATCGTGCGCGCCTGCATCGGCTTGCCGCTGGCCTGCACCTCGCTGGACGACAGCGCCGCCGAGGCCTTGCGCGAGCAGATGCTGGCGGCCCATGGTGCCGTGGCCTTGCGTGCCGCCCCCGAGCAGAGCGAAGCCTGGCGCCGCGCGCTGGGCAGCCTGAGGCAGCAGTCCGGCAGCCACGCGCTGCTGGCCGGGCTCGCCAGCCGACTGCTGCTGGACGACGCTGCGCTCGAAACGCGCGAGGTGGCACAGACCCTGGAACTGCAGCTCTCGCGCGGCGCTCCGCCGGCCCAGGCGGCGGCCTGGCTGGACGGCTTCCTCAACCGCAATGCCGCGGTGCTGTTGCACGACCCCACCGTGTGGGCGCTGGTGGACGGCTGGCTCGCGCAACTGAGCGAAGAGCACTTCCTCGCGGTGCTGCCGCTGACAAGGCGTACCTTCGCCGCCTTCAGTGCCGGCGAGCGGCGCGACCTCGGCGTGCGCGCGCGCGGTTCGGCGGGTGCCGCCGCGACCGCAACCCCGGCCGACGCGGGCTGGGACGAGGCGCGCGCGGCCCTGCCCCTGCCGACCTTGCGCCAACTGATCGGACTCGCCTCATGAGTGACGACACCCTGCTCCCCGATGAAACGCAGCGCCTGCGCCGCTGGCGCCTGGTGCTCGGCAGCGAAGCCGAGGCGAGCTGCGGCGCGCTGGGTGGCCCGCTGACCGAACTCGACCAGGCGCTCGCGGCCCTCTACGAGCCGGACGGGCCGCATGGGCTCGGTGGCGGCAACCGGCGCGGAGGCCGTGGCGGTTCGGCCCCCACGGTGGCGCGCTGGCTGGGTGACATCCGCAAGTACTTCCCGAGCTCGGTGGTGCAGGTGATGCAGCACGATGCGCTGCAGCGCCTGAACCTGCGCGACATGCTGCTGCAGCCGGAGATGCTGGAAAGCGTGCAGCCGGACGTGCACCTGGTGGCCAACCTGATCTCGCTGGCCGGCGTGATTCCGGCCAAGACCAAGGCCACCGCCCGGCTGGTGGTGCAGAAGGTGGTCGACGACCTGATGCGGCGGCTCGAGGAGCCGATGCGCTCGGCGGTGAGCGGCGCGCTCGACCGCAGCCAGCGCAACCGGCGGCCGCGCCACAGCGAGATCGACTGGCACCGCACCATCCGCGCCAACCTGCGCCACTGGCAGCCCGAGTACCGCACCGTGGTGCCGCAGCAGCTGCACGGCTGGGGCCGCAAGTCGCGGCGGCCGCAGCGCGAGGTGGTGCTGTGCATCGACCAGAGCGGCTCGATGGCGAACTCGGTGGTGTATTCGAGCATCTTCGGCGCGGTGCTGGCCTCGCTGCCGGCGGTCAGCACGCGCCTGGTGGTGTTCGACACCTCGGTGGTCGACCTGAGCGACAAGCTCGACGACCCGGTGGAGCTGCTGTTCGGCGTGCAGCTGGGCGGGGGCACCGACATCAACGGCGCGGTGAGCTACTGCCAGTCCATCATCCGCGAGCCGCGCAACGCCATCTTCGTGCTGATCTCCGACCTCTACGAGGGCGGCGTGGAAGCGCAGCTGCTGCGCCGCGCGGCCGACCTGGTGGAGTCCGGGGTGCAGTTCGTCACCCTGCTGGCCCTGAGCGACGAAGGGGCGCCGGCCTACGACCGCGCGCTGGCAGCGAAGCTGGCGGCGCTCGGCGTGCCTTCCTTCGCCTGCACGCCCGATGCCTTCCCGGGGCTGATGGCCGCCGCCATCCGGCGCGATGACATCGCCGGCTGGGCCGCGGCGCAGGGACTGGTGACCCAGCGTGCGGCGGGCTGAACCCCGGGGCGCGTCAATGCCGGCTGATGCAGGACCGGACCCGTGCACGGGCCGGTTGAAAAAACGCTAGTTCGCTGACAACAACGCATCCAGGCGCGCGAAATCCACGGGCTTGGTGAGGTATTGCTCGCATCCGGCCGCCTCCGCCGCAGCCGCGTACTCGTCGGGCGACCAGCCGCTCAACGCGATCAGCCGCAGCGGCCGGCCGCGCGACTCGGCGCTCAGCCGGCGCGCCAGCTCCAGTCCGCTGACGCCGGGCAGCGCCAGGTCCAGGATCACGCAGTCGGGATGGAAGGACGCGGCGCTGAGGAGGGCCTGCTCCGCGTCGCGGGCGATGGCGACCTCATGGTCCGCCAGCTTCAGCAGTGAAGCCAGCAGGCCGGCTGCCTCCTCGCAATCGTCGACCACCAGAATGCGCAGGGGAGCGCCGGTCTTTGTCTTCTCTTGGGTGAGGGGGGCTCTCGCAGGAGCCGGACGATATGCGCCGGGTCTTGCCGTCGGCGTTCCGGGATTCGACGATCTCATGGTCATCCTCCTTTCTCCGTGGCCTCCCCAGCCGAGCAATCGGGATGCCATACCGACCTGGCACCACGCGTGCTTTCCGGGTTGCCCGGCGCGCGCCCCTGCGCCGCGCACGGGTGCGTTTTGAAATGCCTGATTCTCACTGCGGCTCCCTAGAATCACCCCATGAGCCCCACCACTCCCTCGCTGCCTGACGTGGGCGACATCATTCCCAGCGCCCTCAACTTCCCCGTCGTGGGTATAGGCGCTTCGGCAGGGGGACTCTCCGCGCTCCTGCGCTTTTTTCAACACCTGCCGGCGGACAATGGCATGGCCTTTGTCGTCATCCTGCATCTCTCGCCCCAGCACCCGAGCGATGTCGACACGCTGCTGCAGGGCGTGACGAAAATGCCGGTGGTGCAGGTCAAGGGCAGCACGTCGATCGAGGCGGGCCACGTCTACGTGATCTCGCCGACCAAACACCTCTCGATGAACGACGGCTATCTGAGCGTGGAGGAGCAGCACCGCCCGCACGGACGCCATGTCGCCGTCGACCTGTTCTTCCGCAGCCTGGCGCTGGTCCACCGCGACCGCGCCTTCGCCATCGTGCTCTCGGGCACCGGCTCCGACGGGGCCGGCGGCATCGCCCGCATCAAGGAGCAGGGCGGCGTCACGCTGGCACAGCTGCCCGAGGACGCCGAGTTCGACGGCATGCCGCGCGCCGCGATCGCGACCGGCGCGGTGGACTGGGTGCTCCCGGTCGTCGAAATGCCGCAGAAGCTGATCGAGATATGGGGCAACGCGCGCCGCATCCAACTGCCCGAGGTCAAGGACGAGGAAAACGCCGTCCCACAGACCCACACGCAGCTCAGCGCCTCTGCGCAGAAGGAATCCGACGAGGCGCTGCGCGACATCATGCTGACGATGCGCACCCGCACCGGCCACGACTTTCGCCACTACAAGCGGGCCACCGTGCTGCGCCGGCTGGAACGCCGGCTGCAGGTCAACGCCCTGCCCCACCTGCCGGCCTACCGCGCCTTCCTGAACAAGCAGCCGGAGGAAGCCCCCGCGCTGCTGAAGGATCTGCTGATCGGCGTGACGAACTTCTTCCGTGACCGGGAGGCCTTCGAGGCGCTGGAGCGCGAGGTGCTGCCGAGCCTGTTCGACCGCACCCTGGGGCACGACATGGTACGCGCCTGGGTGCCCGGCTGCGCCTCCGGCGAAGAGGCCTACTCGATCGCGATGCTGCTGCATGAACACGCGGCCCTGCATTCCAGCCCGAGGGAAGTACAGATCTTCGCCACCGACATCGACGAGCAGGCCATCGCCATCGCGCGCAGCGGCGCCTATCCGGAGTCCATCGTCACCGATGTGCCGCCCACCCGGCTGCGCCACTTTTTCCAGAAGGAGGCGCACCAGTACCGCATCCGCAAGGAGGTGCGCGAGAAGGTCCTGTTCGCGGCCCACAACATCCTGCGCGCCCCGCCTTTCTCGCGTCTGGACCTCATCTCCTGCCGCAACCTGCTGATCTACCTGGACCGCGAAATTCATCCGCAGATTCTGGAGATGTTCCACTTCGCGCTGCGTCCGGGCGGCTATCTTTTCCTGGGCAGCTCCGAGTCCGCCGACGCTGCTTCGCAGCTTTTCTCGGTGGTGGACAAGAAAAACCGCATCTACCGCGCCAACGCCGTGCCCCACGCCGCCCGCTACACCACCAGCGTGCCCGCCCGCACCTTCGAGACGCCGCCCCTGCCCGGCCGCGAGACCGGCGTGGAGCGGCGCAAGGTCACCTATGCCGAGATCCACCAGCGCCTGGCCGAGCAATACGCGCCGCCCAGCGTGCTGATGGATGCCGACTCCAACATCGTCCACCTCTCCGAGCAGGCCGGCCGTTTCCTGCGCTATGCCGCCGGCACGCCCTCGCACCACCTGCTCACGCTGGTGCGCCCGGAGCTCCGGCTCGAGTTGCGTACCGCGCTCTACCAGGCCCTGCAGACCGGCAAGAGCGTCGAGGCCCGGCGCGTGCGCCTGGGCGACGAGAACCAGCGGACCCGCTACGTCAACATGGTGGTGCGCCCGGTGCAGGAGCCCTCCGCCGGCGGCCAGCTGGTGATGGTCGTGTTCGCCGAGGCCGAGGACTCGCTCGCGAACGATGCGGCGGCCCCCGACGCCCAGGGGCGCGACCCGCTGATCATGCAGCTGGAGGAGGAACTCAAGCGCACCAAGGAACAGCTGCAGAACACCATCGAGCAGTCGGAGAGCTCCACCGAGGAGCTCAAGGCCTCCAACGAGGAGCTGCAGGCGATCAACGAAGAGCTGCGCTCCACGACCGAGGAGCTGGAGACCAGCAAGGAAGAGCTGCAGTCGATCAACGAGGAGCTGATCACGGTCAACCACGAGCTCAAGACCAAGGTCGAGGAAACCGGCAAGATCAACGACGACCTGCAGAACCTGATCGCCTCGACCGACATCGCGACTGTCTTCATCGACCGCGGCATGGCGATCAAGCGCTACACGCCGCGGGCGACGCAGATCTTCAGCATCATCCCGAGCGACGTCGGCCGCTCGCTGCTGGACATCCGGCACCGCCTCGACTACGAGACGCTGGCCGACGATGCGACCGAAGCCTTCCAGTCGCTGCGTCAGATCGAGCGCGAGGTCTCGAGCAGCGACGGCAAGTGGTATCTCGCGCGCCTGCTGCCCTACCGCACCACCGAGGACCGCATCGACGGGGCGGTGCTGACCTTCATCGACATCACCACCCGCCGCCAGGCCGAGGAGAGCATGCGCCTGGTGGCCGAGAGCACCAAGGACTACGCCATCATCACGATGGACCTGGAGGGCCGCATCACGACCTGGAACAAGGGGGCCGAGCGCATCTTCGGCTACCCTGACTCCGAGGTGGTGGGCAAGTCGCTGTCCTTCCTGTTCGGTCAGGACGACGACGCCCCCCCCGAGGGCCTGCAAGGTGAACTCCGGCGCGCCCGCGAACAGGGCCGCGCCGAGGACGACCGCTGGCACCTGCGCATGGATGGCATGCGCATCTTCTGTAGCGGCATCGTGACGCCGCTCTACCGCGACGGTGAACTGCAGGGCTACGCCAAGATCGCGCGCGATCTGACCGGCAGCAAAAACCTGGAGGGCGAGCGCGAGGCCCTGCTGCGCCGGGAAACCAGCGGCCGTGCCGTGGCGCAGATGAGCAGCGACCTGAAGGACGAATTCCTGGCCGTCCTGTCGCACGAGCTCAAGAACCCGCTGAACCTGATCCAGATGAACGCGGAGCTGCTGACCCGGCTGCCGGGGGCTCGCGAGGTGCCGGCCGTCGTGCAGGCCGCCGAGACCATCCACCGCACCGTGCTCAGCCAGGCCCAGATCATCGACGACCTGCTCGACCTGTCGCGGCTCAACACCGGCAAGCTGACGCTCAGGCGCACGCAGGTGGATTTCCTCGCAATCGTGCAGCGCATCGCCGAGGCGGTCGCCGCCGACGCACTGGCCAAGCAGCTGGACATCCAGCTGGAGCTTCCCGAGCAGCCGCTGCTGCTGCACGCCGACCCGGTGCGCCTGGAGCAGATCACCTGGAACCTCGTCAGCAACGCGGTGAAGTTCACCCCCAGCGGCGGCCAGGTGGTGCTGCGCCTGGGCCTGGTCGAAGGCGAGGCCCGCTTGGAGGTGGTCGACAATGGCCGCGGCATCGAGCCCGAGTTCCTGCCCAAGGTGTTCGACATGTTCCAGCAGGCCGAGTCGCGCAGCATCCGCCACGAAGGCGGGCTGGGCATCGGGCTGGCGCTGGTGAAGCAGCTGGTCGGGCTGCACGGCGGCCGGGTCGAGGCGCGCTCGCTGGGCACGGGCCACGGCACCACCTTCGTCGTCTGCCTGCCCACCGGCCCCGACGAGCATTGCGCCAAACCGCAGGGCGGGCCGGGCCAGCAAGGCGGGCTGGAAGGGGTGCGGGTGCTGCTGGTCGACGACGAGCGCCAGACTGCCGAGACCTTGCGCCGGCTGCTCGGCATGGAGGGCATCGACGTGAAGATGGCGAGCAGCGCTCCCGAGGCGCTGGCCCTGTGCGAGAAGGAAAGCTTTGACGTGATCGTGTCCGACATCGCGATGCCGGGCATGGACGGCTATCAGCTGGTCGAGCGCCTGGTCGCGATGCCGCGGCACGCCCAGACGCGCAAGATCGCGGTCAGCGGCTTCGGCCGCCCGAGTGACGTGCAACGCGCGCTGGCGACGGGTTTCCACGCCCACCTCAGCAAGCCGGTCACCTTGGAGCAGCTGTTGCGCAGCCTGCACCAGGTGCTGCAAGAGACCACGCCCGACAGCGCGGGCTGAGGCCGCGGCCCGCCCTCGGGCCGCTCAGCCACGCTCGATCCGGTAGGCCAGCCGCGCGCCCATCTTGGCCGCGCCCACCATCGCCAGGGTCCGGCGGGCCTTGTGTATCACGGCCTGCTTGATCGCCACCTGGTCGAAAACCTCGCAGCTCATTGGATAACCTCCGTGCTGCGCACTGCGGTGCGAGCCCCTTCGGGCGGCCGGGCGGGGCTCATTGGATAACCTCCGTGCTATGCACTGCGGTGCGAGCCCCTTCGGGCGGCCGGGCGGGGCTCATGCCGCCTCGGCGCCGCCGCGACGGCATCTCGGGAATCAGGCTTCCGGATAGAGCCCGCGCACCCGCGCTTGCAGGCGCGTGAGTCCGAGCAGCGCGTCGATGCAAGGCGTGGCCAGGCCGATGTGCCGGGCGATCTCGTGCACCACGCCCACCAGCGGGTCGAGCTCGATCGCGCGCCCGGCCTCGACGTCCTGCAGCATCGAGGTCTTGAAGGCGCCGAGACGGCGGGTCACCGCGCAGCGCTCCTCGCCGCTCTGCTCGATGGGGCAGCCGATGCGCTCGCCGATGCTGCGCGCCTCGGCCATCACGTCGAGGCAGAAGCGCAGCACCAGCGGATCGTCGAGGATGCGGTCGCAGCTCGCGCCGGTCAATGCCGAGACCGGGTTCATCGTCATGTTGCCCCAGAGCTTGTACCAGATGTCCTTCTGGATCGCGGGCGAGACCTCGGCCTCGAAACCCGCCCCGCGCAGCAGCGTCCCCAGCGCCTCCACCCGCGCGCTGGTGCCGCCCGCCGGCTCGCCGAGGATCAACCGCTGGCCGAAGCCCTGCCGGACCAGCCCGGGCTCGGGCATGGAGCAGGTGGCATGCACCACGCAGCCGATCACGTGCGGCGTCGGGATGGCCTTGGCGATGCGGCCCTGCGGGTCCACCGAAGCCAGCCGCAGGCCGGCCCACGGCCCGCCGAAACCATCGAAGAACCACCAGGGCACGCCGTTCATCGCGGTCAGCACCAGCGTGTGCGGCGCCAGCAGCGGCGCCATGCTGCGGGCGACGCTGTCAAGGGCCTGGCCCTTGACCGCCACGACCACCACGTCCTGCGGGCCGAGCGCGGCGGGATCCTCGGCCACCTCCACCGGGGCCTGCAGGAAGGCCCCGTCGCTCGTCTGCAGCCGCCAGCCGTGCAGGCGAAGCGCGGCCGCGTTGGCGCCGCGCGCGACCGCGGAGACCGTCGCCCCAGACGCCGCCAGCCGGGCGCCAATGAAACCGCCGATCGCGCCAGCGCCGTAGATGTTGACCTTCACGCCTTTCGTCACCATGCCGTGTTTTCCTCGTCTTGCTTGTCCGCTCCGGGGCGGATCGCCCCGGGCTCTATGATCCTGCGCTGTCCGAATCGCTTCTTTTCTTTTTCTCTCTGTTCCGTTCGCCGCCACGCCGTGACCGACCGCTCCCCTGCCCACCCGCCCCTGCTCGCCCGCCTGTTCGGCCCCTGGGTGCAGGAGCTGTCGCCCGCCAGCTTGCGCGCCGATCTGCTGGCCGCGCTGCTCGGCGCGGTGCTGGTGCTGCCGCAGGGCATCGCCTTCGCGACCCTCGCCGGGCTGCCGCCGCAGTACGGGCTCTACACCGCCATCGTGCCTTGCGCCGTGGCGGCGCTGTTCGGCTCGAGCCGGCACGTCGTCTCCGGCCCCACCAATGCCAACTCGCTGGCCCTGTTCGCGATGCTGACTCCGCTCGCGCTGGCCGGCAGCCCGGCCTACATCGAACTGGCCCTCGCGGTCACGGTGCTGGTGGGCCTGATGCAGACCACGGTGGCCTTGCTCAGGCTCGGCTCCATCGCCAATTTCATCTCGCCGGCCGCCCTGCTGGGTTTCACCGGCGGGGCTGCGGCGCTGATCGGCGTGCATGCGCTCAAGGACCTGGCCGGCTTCGGCCGTGCCGCCGGTACCAGCGCGCCGGCCGTGCTGCAGTACCTGGCGACCCACATCCAGGCCGTGCATCCCGGCGCCCTGATGGTGGGCCTGCTCACGCTGGTCGTCGCGCTGGGCCTGCGGCGGCTGCGGCCGCGCTGGCCGGTGATGCTGATCGGCCTGGCGGCCGGCACGCTGCTGGCAGTGCTGCTCAAGCAGCAGGGCGGCCGCTGGAGGGTGGCCTCGGTCGGCGCAGTGCCCTCGGCCTGGCCGCCGTTTCACGTCCCGCGGGTGGACCTCGATGCACTGCCCGAGTTGCTCGGCCTGGCCTTCGCGCTGACCATCGTCGCGCTGGGCCAGTCCATCTCGATCGCCAAGGCCGTGGCAGCGCGCTCCGGGCAGCGCCTGGACGCCAACCGCGAGTTCCTCGGCCAGGGCCTGTCCAACCTGGTCGGCGGCTTTTTCTCGTCCTACGTGTCCTGCGGGTCGCTGAACCGCTCGCTGCCCAACCTCGAGGCCGGCGCGCGTACGCCGCTGGCCGCGCTGTTCTCGGCGGCGCTGCTGGTCGCGCTGCTGGCCGTCGCCGCGCCGCTGCTGGGGCTGATTCCGCTGGCCGGCATCGCCGGTCTGCTGTTGCTCATCGCCTGGAACCTGCTCGACCTGCCGCGCTGGCATCGCCTGGCCCGTACCGACCGGACCGAGTTCGGCATCGCGGCGGCGACCCTGGTGGCGACCGTCACGATCCGCCTGGAAACCGCGATCCTGCTCGGCACCATCCTCTCGCTGGTCTGCTACCTCTGGCGCACCTCGCGGCCGGCGATGCGGACCATGGGTTTCGACACGATGGCCGAGGAGCGTCCTTTCGTGGTCGTCGACGACCGCGCCGACGCACTGCCCGAATGCCCCCAGCTCAAGCTGCTGCGCATGGAAGGCTCGGTGTATTTCGGCGCGGCTCAGCATGTTGCCGACCGGCTGCATGCCCTCAGGACCGGCCCCCAGGCGCCACCGCACCTGCTGGTGATGAGCAAGAGCATGAACTTCATCGACGTGGCCGGGGCCGAGGTCTGGGAGACCGAGCTGGCGAAACGGCGTGCCGCGGGCGGCGACCTCTACTTCCACCGCCCGCGCCCGCCCGTGGTGGAGATGTGGGAGCGCAGCGGCTTCATCGAGACGCTGGGGCGCGACCACATCTTTCCGGACAAACGTTCGGCCATCGCCGGCATCTTCGAGCAGCTCGATCCGCGCGTCTGCGCGGCCTGCCGGGCGCGCGTCTTCTGGGAGTGCGACCGGGCGCCCTTCGAGCCGGCGAGCCCGGGCGAAAAAAAACCCCCGTCGGCCCGGCCGAGCGGGGATTTACCTCCCAGAGAATCCGCCGCGTCGACGCCGTCCCTGGCAGACGGGGAGCGAGCCTCAGGCGGCGAGCCGGGAGTCCGGCTCGACTGAACGCAAGGCCCTTCCGAGAGCGGCAACCGCGCTGTCGATCTGCGCGCCGGTGATGACGAGCGGCGGCGCCAGCCGCACGACCGTGTGGTGGGTGTCCTTGCTCAACACACCCTCGGCCATCAGTGCCTCGCAAACCGCGCGCGCGGAGGCAAACCTCGGATCGATCTCCACGCCCACCAGCAGGCCCTTGCCACGCACCTCCCGCACCGCGGGATGCTGCAGCGCCAGCAGGCGCTCGCGCAGGTAGCGGCCCTGGCGCTCCGCCTGCTCCGACAGGCCCTCGCGCTCCAGCAGTTCGAGCGCGGCGAGGCCGACAGCGGCCGCCAGCGGGTTGCCGCCGAAGGTGCTGCCGTGGTCGCCGGGACCGAACACCGACATCACGTCCTCGCGCGCGACAAAGGCCGAGACCGGCAGCAGACCGCCGCCCAGCGCCTTGCCCAGCGTCACCGCATCGGGCAGGACGCCTTCGTGCTCGCAGGCCAGCACGCGGCCGGTGCGGCCCAGCCCGGTCTGCACCTCGTCGCAGATGAGCAGCACGCGGTGCCGGGTGCACAGCTCGCGCACAGCGCGCAGATAACCCGCCGGCGGGACCACGATGCCGGCCTCGCCCTGGATGGGTTCGACCAGGAAGGCCGCGGTGTGCGGCGTGATGGCGCGCTCCAGTGCGGCCACGTCGCCGTAGGGCACCTCGACGAAGCCCGGCGCGAAGGGACCGAAACCGTCGCGGTACTGGGCTTCGCTGGAGAAGCCGACGATGGTGGTGGTGCGGCCGGCGAAGTTGCCGGCCGCGACGATGATCTGCGCCTGCCCCTGGGGCACGCCCTTGACGCGGTAGCCCCATTTGCGAGCCGCCTTGATCGCGGTCTCGACCGCCTCGGCGCCGGTGTTCATCGGCAGCGCGCGCGCCAGGCCGGTCAGCCGGCAGAGCTTTTCGAGGAAGGGTCCGAGCCGGTCGGTGTGGTAGGCGCGCGAGGTGATGGCCAGGCGCTGCGCCTGTTGCGTCAGCGCCTCGACCAGCTCGGGCCGGCTGTGGCCGAAGCTGACCGCCGAGTAGGCCGACATCATGTCCAGGTAGCGCCGCCCCTGCTCGTCCCAGAGGTAGACGCCCTCGCCGCGCGTCAGGACCACCGGCAGCGGGTGGTAGTTGTGGGCGCCCCAGCGGTCTTCGAGTTCGATCGCACTCGCGGTCGCGGGTGCCGTGGACAGAGTGCTCTGGGTCATCGTGGGTCTCTCCGAATGCTTCGAGTCACTCTAGGCCTCTGGCCGCGAAATTTGCGTGCCATTTGTTTTGCATCCCGGCCGTCTCAAGAAATAATCGTGCACACCCTAGGGGAAACACGATGTCGCACGCCGAACTCGACGCCCTCGACCGCCGCATCCTGCAAGTGCTGCAGGAGGACGGCCGCGCCTCCAATGTTGAGCTGTCGCAGCGGGTGCACCTCTCGCCCCCGCAATGCCTGCGGCGGGTGCGTTCGCTGGAGGAGCGCGGTGTGATCCGGGGTTATGCCGCCCAGGTCGCGCGCGAGGCGCTGGGCTACCCGGTGATGGCCTATGTCAACCTCAACATCGACCGCGAGCACTTCGGCCGGGTGCGCGAGCTGGAGAAGCTGCTCGGCAGCTTCCCCGAGATCATCGAGTGCCATTGCGTCTCCGGGGATCACGACTACCTGCTGAAGGTGGTGGCGCGCGATCTGAAGTCGCTGTCGCAGTTCCTCACCGACCGGCTGATGCAGGTGCCAGGTGTCGACGACGTGCGCTCGATGATCTGCATGGAGGAGATCAAGCCGCCCTCGGCGCTGCCGGTGGATTGAAGACGCGGCATCATGGCAAGGCCGAGACTGGCGGCCTTCCCCACTCATCGTCCGCTGCGGCGGAGAAAGGACACCCGATGAACCCCACCCCGGCGCCCTCCCAGAGCTTCCAGGTGCAGGGCATGAGCTGCAGCCACTGTGTCGCCGCGGTCACGCGCGCGGTGCAGGCGCTCGATCCCGAGGCCCGCGTCGATGTCGACCTGTCCAGCGGCAGCGTCCGCATTGCCAGCGGCCGCCCGCGCGAAGCGCTGGCGCAGGCCATCGTGGACGAAGGCTACGCGGTCGCGAGATGACCGGGGCGGCTTGCGATGTCCCAGGCGCGCGCTGGACGCGATCAGAACAGCCACCACACCGCGCCCAGGCTGAGCGCGGGCACGAACAGCAGCACGAGCACACGCAGCACGTCGCTGGCAATGAACGGCAACACGCCGCGGTAGGTCTCGCCCATCGGCACGCCCTTGCAGACACTGTTGACGACGTAGACGTTGAGGCCCACCGGCGGCGCCACCAGGCCGATCTGCACCACCATCAGCACCAGGATGCCGAACCAGATCGCCTTGTCCTGCATGTCCAGGCCCCACAGGTCCAGGCCCATGATGGCGGGGAAGAGCACGGGGATGGTCAGCAGCACCATCGACAGCTCGTCCATCACGCAGCCCAGCACGACATACAACAGCAACACGAAGGCGACGATCACCAGCGGCGCGATCTCCAGCGCCGCCACCCACTGCGCCAGCCGGACCGGCATCTGGGTCAGGGCCAGTGAGGCGTTCATCATGTCGGCGCCGAGGAAAATCATGAACACCATCGCCGAGGTCTCCGCCGTGCCGAGGAAGGAGCGCCTGACGCCTGCGAGGTTCAGCTCGCGCCTGGCCAGCCCGGCGACGAAGGTGCCGAGGGCGCCGATGGCCGCGCCCTCGGTGGGCGTGAACCAGCCTTGGTAGATGCCGCCGAAGACGATCACGAAAACGGTCGCGATCGGCCCTACCCCGAGCAGCGCCTTCCAGCGCCGGTTCCACGGCAGCGGCTCCATCGGCTGTGCCAGCTCCGGCCGCGCGCGGCAGTACAGCGCGATCACGACGATGTAGCTGATGGCCGCGATGAGGCCGGGCACGAAGGCCGCGGCGAACAGCTTGGCGATGTTCTGCTCGGTCAGGATGGCGTAGACCACCAGCGGCACCGAGGGCGGGATCAGGATGCCCAGCGAACCGCCGGTGGCCAGCACGCCGGTCGACAGCCGGCCGTGGTAGCCATGCGCCTTCATCTCCGGATAAGCCACCTGGGCGACGGTCGCCGAGGTCGCCACCGACGATCCGCACACCGCGCCGAAGGCGGTCGCCGCCAGGATGGCCGCCATGCCGAGGCCGCCGCGGATGTGTCCGACAAAAGCGGCCGCCGCCCGGAACAGCTCGCGCGAGAGCCCGCCCTGCGTCGCGAACTGGCCCATCAGCAAAAACAGCGGGATCACCGAGAGGTCGTAGACCGTCAGCCGCGCCACCGCCGAGCCCTTGAGCGTGTTGAGCAGCGCCAGCTCGCTGGTCATCGCCCAGTAACCCAGCGCGCCGGGAACGAACATCGCGGCCGCGATCGGCACGCGCAGCGCCATCAGCGCCAGCATCGCGGCGAACATCGTCACGCCGACCGCCGTGCCGCTCACTGGCTAAGCTCCGTGCTGCGCACTGCGGTGCGAGCCCCTTCGGGCGGCCGGGCGGGGCTCATTGGGTAACCTCCGTGCTGCGCACTGCGGTGCGAGCCCCTTCGGGCGGCCGGGCGGGGCTCATTCGGTAACCTCCGTGCTGCGCACTGCGGTGCGAGCCCCTTCGGGCGGCCGGGCGGGGCTCATCCCGCCACCTCGGGCAGCTCGCGCTGCCTCAGGTGCCCCCAGGCCTGGTAGAGCGCCACCGCCAGCGTCAGTGCGAAGCCCGGCGCCAGCACGGCGTAGACCACCCACATCGGCAGGCCGAGGATCATCGAGGTCTCGTGCGACTCCTGCACCGAGACCGCGCCGGCCGCGGTGCGCCAGGCCAGCAGGGCCATCATGGCCGACATCGTCAGCGCGCCCAGGCCGTCCAGCACACGCCGGGTGCGGGCGGCGGCGCGCACGGTGAAGAAGTCGACGGTGATGTTGGCGCCGCGCAGCTGGCACCAGGGCAGGCACAGCGAGATGCACAGCGCGATGCCGAACTGCGTCAGCTCGACATCGCCAGGTAGGGGCGCTGCCCAGAGGGCTCGACCGACGATGCTCGCGGTCGTGAGGAAAGCAAGGGCACAGGCCGCGAGGGCACCGGCCAGCGCGAACACCAGCGCCGTCGTGCGCAGGAAGACAAACATGGGGCTCCAGGGCCGGACGCCGGCAGCAGCCGGTGCGCGCCGAAGGCGAGCACCGCGCCGCGCCGCGCGGCAGGCATCACTTCTTGTACTTCACCAGCAGGTCGCGGGCGTCCTGGAGCATCTGCTTGCCGGGCAGGCCGGCCTTGTTCATGTTGGACACCCACTCGTCGTACAGCGGCGCGGAGGCCTTGATCCAGTGGTCGAGCTCGGTCGCCGGGATCGTGTAGAAGGTGTTGCCCCGGTCCACCGCCGGCTTGCGGCCCACCGCCTGGCTCTCGTCCCAGATCTTGCCCGCGGTGGCCGAGAAGCCAGCCCCGCTGTTGCGGTCGATGATGGCCTTCAGGTCGGCCGGCAGGCTGTGGTACTTGGCCTGGTTCATCGCCAGGATGAACAGCGCCGAGTACAGCGCCGGCCGCGAGGGCTCGGTCTCCGAGTGGAACTTCACCATCTCCTGCAGCTTGACCGAGGGAATCACCTCCCAGGGCAGCAGGAAGCCGTCGATGACCCCCTTGTTGACCGCCTCCGCCACCGCCGGCAGCGGCATCGCTACCGGGGTCGCGCCCAGTGTCGCCAGCAACTTGTTGGTCATGCGGGTCGGGGCTCGGAACTTCAGGCCCTTCAGGTCCGCCATGGTCTTGACCTGCTTCTTGCTGGTGTGCAGATAGCCTTCATCGTGCACGCTGAACATCAGCGGCCTGAGGCCCGGGAACTCCTTCTGAGCGTACTTGGCATAGAAGTCCCAGGCGGCTCGGGCGCCGGCCTCGGCCGAGTTGGTCATGAAGGGCAGCTCGAACACCTCCATGATCGGGAAGCGCCCGGCCGTGTAGCCCGGCAAGGTGAAGGCGATGTCGACCACGCCGTCCTTGGCCTGGTCGACCAGCTGCGCCGGCGTGCCGCCCAGCTGCATGGCCGGGAAGATCTGGCACTTCATCCGCTGCTTGGACTCGGCGGCGATCCTGTCGCACCAGGGCTGCAGCACACGCACCGGCGGCATGGCCTGCGGATTCCAGAAGTGGTGGACCTTCAGCGTGACTTCCTGCGCCGCGGCGCCGACACTCAGGGCGGCAGCGGCCACGGCCAGGCCGCACAGCTTGAGCAACTTCGTCATGAGGACAAGTCTCCGTCTCGATTTTCTCGGAGGCCCGTGCGCCTCCGATCTCAGCATCAGGATGCCCAGGCCCTCTCCGAGGGCCCCGGCTCGTGCGACCGGAGTCCCTGCCTCACCGCTTGCCGGCAGGCAGCACCGTGCCGGCACAGTCCCCGAATCCAATGCGTCGGAAACCGTCGCGCTGGCACTGGGCTCGCAGGATCACAGTATCTCCATCAGCCAGGAATGTGCGAGTCTCACCGTTCGCTAATCGCACCGGCCTTTTTCCTCCGCACGTTAGTTCTAGCAGCGAACCACCCTGCCCGTCCTCCGGGCCGGACTGGGTGCCGGAGCCGAGCAGGTCACCGGGCTGGAGGTTGCAGCCGTTGACGCTGTGGTGGGCCACCATCTGCGCGACGCTCCAGTAGGCGTCGCGGAAGTTGGACTGCATCAGGCGCTCCGGTGCCTGACCCGCGGCTGCCATGCTCGAGGTCTGCAGCCAGACCTCCAGTGTGATGTCGATGGCGCCCTGGCGGCGGTTGACTTCGCTGTCCAGGTAGGACAGTGGCTGCGGGTCCCCGGCGGCGCGGGTCCACGCCGCGCGGAAGGGGGCGAGCGCCTCCATCGTGACGATCCAGGGGGAGATCGTGGAGGCAAAGTTCTTGGCCAGAAAGGGCCCGAGCGGCTGGTACTCCCAGGCCTGCAGGTCGCGCGCCGACCAGTCGTTGAGCAGCACCAGACCGAACACATGATCCTCGGCCTGCTCCATCGCGATGGGGCTGCCCAGCGTGTTGCCGGTGGCGATGAAAGCGCCCAGTTCGAGCTCGTAGTCGAGCCGCTTGCTGGGGCCGAACTCCGGCGTGTCGGCTGTGCCCTTGGTCTGCCCCTGGGGCCGCAGGAAGGACTGGCCGCTCACGCCCAGCGAGGACGAGCGGCCGTGGTAGCCGATCGGCACCCACTTGTAGTTGGGCAGCAGCGGGTTGTCGGGGCGGAACAGCTTGCCGACCGCGGTGGCGTGGTGTATGCCGGTGTAGAAGTCCGTGTAGTCGCCGACACGGCAGGGCATCGCGTGCTCGATGTCGGCCTGGCGCAGCAGCGCCGCCTGCAACGCCGCCTGCGCGGTGCTGCCACTGCGCAGCGCCTCGGACAGCGCGCGGCGCAATGCGCGGCGAGCATGAGGGCCTTGCGCCATGAAGGCGTTCAGTTCACCGTGCTCGCAGCCCGCGAGCGAGCCCGCCACCTCGCGCGGCAGCAGGCCCGCATCGCGCGCCGCCAGCAGGTCCACCACATGGTCCCCGATCGCGACGCCGGGGCGGAAGGTTTCGCGGCTGCCGGCGCGGCGGAACACGCCGATCGGCAGGTTCTGGATCGGGAAATCGGTGGCCGGGTGGTTGGCGCTCTCGACCCAGCTCTGCAAGCCGGCGTCGTGCGTGTCGTCGATCTGGTACATGTTCAGTCCTTCCTGAAGGAGTTCTGCAAGCCTTGCCAGCATTCCGGATAGGCCGTGTCGAGCGCGCCGCCGTCCATCGCGAACTGCGTCGGCACGAAACGGAAGCGGCTCTCGAACATGAAGGCCAGCGTGTGGTCCAGCTTGTGCGGCGCGAGCACCGCGGTGCTGGCCTTCTCGAAGGCCTCGGCGTCGGGGCCGTGCGGCACCATGCAGTTGTGCAGCGAGGCGCCGCCCGGCTTGAAGCCCTCGGGCTTGGCGTCGTACTGGCCGTAGACCAGGCCCATGAACTCGCTCATCAGGTTGCGGTGATACCACGGTGGACGGAAGGTGTCCTCGGCCACCATCCAGCGCGGCGGGAAGATCACGAAGTCGCAGTTGGCGGTGCCCGGCGTGTCCGACGGGGAGGTCAGCACCGTGAAGATCGACGGATCCGGATGGTCGTGGCTGATCGAGCCTATCGTCATGAAATGCTCGGTGTTGTACTTGCACGGCGTCAGGTTGCCGTGCCAGGCCACCACGTTGAAGGGTGTCTGCGCCATCGGGGCGCGCCACAGGGCGCCGCCGTACTTCTTGATGAGCTCATAGCCGCCGGCGTCGTGCTCGTAGGCCGCCACGGGAGCCTGGAAGTCGCGCGCGTTGGCGAGTCCGTTGGAGCCGATCGGGCCCAGCTCCGGCAGGCGGAAGTGGGCGCCGTAGTTCTCGCAGACGTAGCCCCGCGAAGGACCGTCGGGCAGCTCGACCTTGAAGACCACACCGCGCGGCAGCAAGGCGATCTCGCCCGGCCCGACCTCCAGCACCCCCATCTCCGTGACGAGGCGCAGCCGACCCTGCTGCGGCACCAGCAGCATCTCGCCGTCGGCGTTGACGAAGGCGCGCCGCTCCATCGAGCGGTTCGCGAGGTAGACGTGGGCGGCCATGCCGGCCTGGGCTTCGACATCGCCGTTGGCCACCAGGGTGCGCATGCCGTCGACGAAGTCGGTGGGCGCCTCGGGAATCGGAAACGGGCGCCAGCGCAGCGGCTCGGGCGGCGTGGCGATGCCGCCGGCCGCACCGGTCTTCCACCCCGGCTGGGCATAAGCAGCGTAGCGGCCCGACACCACCGAGGGCTGGCTGCGGTAGAGCCAGCTGCGGCGGTTCTCGGCACGCGGCGCCGTGAAGGCCGAGCCGGAGATCAGCTCGGGATAGAGGTCGAAGGGCGCGCGCTGCGGGCTGTTGCGGCCGACCGGCAGCGCACCCGCGACCGCTTCGGTGGCGAACTCGTTGCCGAAGCCGCTCTGGTAGCTCAAGGCGGAATGGCTCATAAATAACTCCTCAGGAAGATGCCAGCTTTGCCCCTCTTCTCCTCCAGGCCGGCCTGGGAGGCAAAAGTTTTCGTCGGGCTGCAGCTCATCGGGACGCCAGGCAGACCGCCGCAGCAGCGGCGGTCCGATTAATCTTTGTCGAAGTAGTTCGTCATAAGCGAATCGTGAGTTGATCTTAGTTAATTGGTTTGCTAATGTCTAATCACGAAGGGCTCCCCGACGGGCAACCAAGGGAAAACCCCGAGCGCAGCCGGCGGCGTGGCCGCCTTGCGGCATGCTTCGGCCCCTGCACCTGCACAAGCGAGACTGAGCGTGGACGACGACAACAAGACCGACCGGGACCGCCGCGGCATCCAGAGCGTGGAAGTGGGCGGCCAGCTGCTGCTCGCGCTGGCGCACCACGGGCGTCCCATGGCCCTCAAGGACTTGGCGCGCGAGGCCGGCATGGTGCCGGCCAAGGCGCATCCCTATCTGGTGAGCTTCGGCAAGCTGGGGCTGATCGAGCAGGACGCGACCAGCGGCCGCTACGGCCTCGGGCCGCTGGCCTTGCAACTCGGTCTCATCAGTCTGCAGCAGGCCGATCCGGTGCGGATCGCGACCCCCCTGATCGCCGAGCTGGCCCAGCGCATCGGCCACACCGTCGCCATCGCGGTCTGGGGCACCCGCGGTCCCACCATCGTGCGGCTGGAGGAGTCGCCGGCGCCGGTGCATGTCAGCATGCGGCACGGCACCGTGGTGTCCGTGACCGACACCGCGTCCGGCCGCCTGTTTGCCGCCTACCTGCCGCCCGGGCAGGTCAAGGCGGTGCTCGAGGACGAGCGGCGCCGCGAGAGGGCCGACCGCGGGCCGCCGTCGCCCGGCATGCCGCGGCCCGAGCCGCTGCCGACCTGGAAGGAATTCGAGCCCCAGCTGGCCGAGGTGCGCAGCCACGGCATGAGCCGCTCCGAAGGCGCGGTGATCCAGGGCGTGAGCGCGATGTCGGCACCGGTCTTCAACCACACTGGGACGATGGTGCTGGCCGTGACGGCCATCGGCCCCTCGGGCCTGTTCGACACCCGCTGGGACGGACTCATCTCGCAGGAACTGCAGCAGTGCGCCCGCACGATCGGCCAGCGGCTCGGAGAACGCCTGCCTTGAAGACGGTGCCGGCCCTCAGCTGCGCCCGCCTATCATCCCGCTGATCTGGTTGGCCGCGCCGAGCAGCTTTGGCAGGAAACGCTCCAGCATCACCACCGGCGGCGTGCGATGCTGCTGGCCGCTGACGTTGATCGCCGCCACCACCTCGCCGTGCCGCCCGCGGATGGGGGCAGCCAGCGATACCAGCCCCTCCTCCAGCTCTTCCGCCACCAGGGCCCAGCCCTGCAGCCGCGCCTGCTCCACCAGCTCGGTGAGGCGCTTCACGTCGGTGACGGTCTTGGGCGTGCGCGGCTCCGGCGGGCTGGCCGCGAGCCGGGCCTGCACAGCGTCCGGCGCCAAACCCGCCAGCAACACCCGGCCCATCGAGGTGCAGTAGGCCGGCAGCCGGCTGCCCACGCCCAGGTTGATCGCCATGATCTTGTGGGTCGGGACGCGCAGCACATACACGATGTCGCTGGCGTCGAGTACCGCGGCCGAGCAGGACTCCTTGATCTGCTGCACCAGGTTTTCCATCACCGGCTCGGCCAGGTTCCACAAGGGCAGCGAGCTGAGATAGGCAAACCCGAGGTCCAGGATCTTGGGCGTGAGCCGGAACAGCCGGCCCTCGGCCTCCACGTAACCCAAGTGCTGTAGCGTGTGCAGGATGCGACGCGCGCCGGCGCGCGTCAGCCCGGCGCGCTCGGCCACTTCGGTGATGGTTTGGGCGGGCGCCTCCGCGCTGAAGGTGCGCACCACGGACAAGCCGCGGGCGAAAGACTGCACATAGCTGTCGCCCGGCTCTTGCCGTGCGGGCGGGGCGCCGCCCGGGGCCGGGCTTGAGGGGTCTTGCATGAGAGGCTACACTTGTTCTTATATTGAACTAGTGTTCAATATAAGAACTTTTCTCGTTCAACTCAAGACCTTGTTCTGCCTCCGCCCATGATCAACAAGATGTGCCCTTCCGTTGAAGCGGCGCTGGCCGACATTCGCGACGGCGCCACGGTGATGATCGGCGGCTTCGGCGGCGCGGGCCAGCCCTCCGAGCTGATCGACGGGCTGATCGCGCAGGGGGCGCGCGATTTGACGATCGTGAACAACAACGCCGGCAACGGCGAGACCGGGTTGGCCGCGCTGCTCAAGGCCGGGCGGGTGCGCAAGATCATCTGCTCGTTCCCGCGCCAGGTCGACTCCCACGTGTTCGACGGCCTCTACCGCGCCGGGCGCATCGAACTGGAACTGGTGCCGCAGGGCAACCTGGCTGAGCGCATCCGCGCGGCAGGCGCCGGCATCGGCGCCTTTTTCACACCCACCGGTTACGGCACGGAACTGGCGCGCGGCAAGGAAACCCGCGAGATCAACGGCCGCATGTACGTGCTGGAGTTGCCTATCCACGCCGATGTCGCACTGATCAAGGCCGAGCGCGGCGACCGCTGGGGCAACCTGGTCTACCGCAAGACGGCGCGCAACTTCGGGCCCATCATGGCGAGTGCCGCCCGGCTCACGGTGGCTTCGGTGTACGAGGTGGTCGAACTCGGCACGCTGGACCCCGAAACGGTGGTGACGCCCGGCCTCTACGTCCGACGGCTGGTGCAGGTGCCGCGCAGTGCCACTGGCCCGGCCGGCTATCGGCACGCCGCCTGAGGAGGCGCCGGTGAGCCAGACCCCGAAATGGAGCCGCGACCAGATGGCCGCGCGGGTGGCGCGCGACATCGAGGACGCATGGTCGTCAACCTCGGCATCGGCCTGCCCACGCGGGTCGCCAACCACCTGCCGGCCGGCCGCGAGGTGGTGCTGCACAGCGAGAACGGCGTGCTCGGCATGGGCCCGGCCCCGGCCGCGGGCAACGAGGACTTCGACCTCATCAATGCCGGCAAGCAGCCGGTCACGCTGCTCGACGGCGGCTGCTTTTTCCACCATGCCGACAGCTTCGCGATGATGCGCGGCGGCCACCTGGATGTCTGTGTGCTGGGCGCCTTCCAGGTCGCCGCCAACGGCGACCTCGCCAACTGGCACACCGGCGCGGCCGACGCCATCCCGGCGGTCGGCGGCGCGATGGACCTCGCGATCGGGGCCAAGAAGACCTACGTGATGATGGAGCACTTGACCAAGGCCGGCGACAGCAAGCTGGTGGAGCGCTGCAGCTACCCGCTCACCGGCATGGCCTGTGTCAGCCGGGTCTATACCGACCTGGCCGTCATCGACCTCGGCAGCGGCGGGCCCCGAGTGATCGACATCGTCGAAGGACTGGACTTCGACGACCTGCAAGGGCTCACCGCCGTCGCGCTGGTCGACGCCCGTTGAGCCCGCCGCTCCCTTACCCTCGCGGACCGGCCTCCTCATGAACCATGCTTTCACCTGCGACGCCGGTGACCCTGCCGCAGAAGAAGGGGGGAAGCTGTCGTCGTCTCGCGCGAGGCGCTGGCGAAGCTCAAGCCGGCGGTTCGGCCCAGGGGCAGCGTGACCGCCGGCAGCGCCTCGGGCATCAACGACGGCGCCTGGGCGCTGCTGCTGGCCGACGAAACCAGCGCGGCACGCCACGGCCTGACGCCGCGCGCCCGGGTCGTCGCGATGGCGACGGCCGGCGTACCGCCGCGCATCATGGGCATGGGCCCGGCTCCGGCCACCCGCAAGGTGCTGGCGCTGGCAGGGCTGAGCCTGGCGCAGATGGACGTGATCGAGCTCAACGAGGCCTTCGCCGCGCAAGGCCTGGCGGTGCTGCGCGAGCTGGGTCTGCCCGACGACGACCCGCGCGTCAATCCCAATGGCGGCGCGATCGCGCTGGGTCATCCGCTCGGCGCCTCAAGCGCCCGACTCGCGACCACGGCCGTGAACCAGTTGCATCGCAGCGGTGGCCGCTATGCCCTGTGCACGATGTGCATCGGCGTGGGCCAGGGCATCGCCCTGATCCTCGAAAAGGTCTGATCCTTCCCGCGTCCCGGGGTCGGAGCCGCCGCCCCCGGCGCTAACCCACTGTCGAGAGTGCCAGGACGGGAAATTCCCGAGCCTGGACAACGTTACTTTGTCGTCGCAATGACAGGTCGGCAAAGCTGCAGTTCCTAGCATCGGGCCGCCCGTCCTCGACGGGCCTTGCCTGTCCCCGCAGATGCCAGGAGCTGCACCATGGCCTCCACGCCGACTTCCCGCCACCCCGGCACCGTCCGCCCCCGCCGGCGACTCCTGCTCGCCGCAGCCGGCATGGCCGCCGGTCTCGGCGCGCCCCTGGTGCATGCGCAGCCAAGCAGCACGATACGGCTGCGCCAATCGATCGCGCTGTCGGGTCCGCTGGCCGACCTGGGCCAGGCCGTGCACAACGGCGCCAAGGCGTGCTTCGACGCGCTGAACGCGCAGGGCGGCGTCAATGGCGCGAAGATCGAGCTGGTGGCCCGCGACGATGCCTATGAAGTGCAACGTTCGGTTCAGAACCTGCACGAGTTCATGGCCGACAGCTCACTGTTCGCCCTCTTCAGCTGCCTGGGTACGCCGATGGTGGAGGCCGCGCTGCCCCTGCTGAAGGGCACCGATGTGCCCTATTTCGCGCCCTTCACCGGCGCGCGGGCCGCGCGGCCCAAGGACTTCGACAACGTGTTCAACGTGCGCGCCAGCTATGCCGAGGAAACCGAGCAGCTGGTGCAACACATCTCGACCGTCGGCCCGCGCCGCATCGCGGTGGTCTACCAGAACAACAGCTTCGGCAAGGAAGTGCTGCTCGCCGCCCAGGCCTCGCTGGTGCGCCGCGGGCTCGCCGTCCTGGCGGCCGAGACGATAGACAGCGACGGCCGCGGCGCCGAGGCGGCGGCCAAGACACTGGCCGGGGTCCAGCCCGAGGCGGTGCTGATGGCACTGGCGGGCCGGCCAACCGTGGAGTTCGTGCGCCACGCACGCGCGCTGCGCCGCAGCCTGCCCCTCTACGCGCTGTCGGTGCTGGGCGGTGCCGGCACGCTGACCTCGCTGGGCCACCAGGCGGTCGGCATCACGGTCAGCCAGGTGGTGCCACTGCCGACCAACACCATGCTGCCCGTGGTGCGCGACTTTCTTCAGGCCTGGCGCTGGTTGGGCAGCACCATCGAGCCTTCGCACATGGCCTTGGAGGGCTACATCAACGCGCGCGTGTTCATCGAGGCGCTGCGACGCGCCGGACGCAACCCGAGCCGCACCGACTTCATCCAGGCGACCTGGGGCCTGAAGCGTTTCGACCTGGGCGGCTTCCTGGTCAACTTCTCGGGACCGGGCAGCAACGCCAGCCATTTCGTCGACCTGACCATGGTCGGCCGCGGCGGCCGTTTTATCCGCTGAGACCCTCGTGCACGCCGACGAACTCCCGCAGCAGCGGCTCGAAGGCTTCGGGCTGCTCGAGCATGGCGATGTGCGAGGCGCCGTCCGCGATCGCTGCCAAGCCGCCCGCGAAGAGGGGAAGACAAGCGACCCGTCGCGCGGCCGGTCCGCTTCAGACGCCGGGCGCCGCATCAAAGCCCGCGGCCTGCTCGCGCAGGGCCTGCAGCTGCTGACGCGCGATGGCCGCCGCCGGTGCGGCGGCAGCCTCGATACTGAACAAGCCATCCAGCTCGGCCGCGCCGCCGGCGCCGGCGCCCCGCAGCTCCGGCTCGCGCTCGAGCGCGTCGAGCGCGACCTCGCGCAGGTGGCGCCGCTCGCGCAGCGCCTGCTGCGTCAGGCGCTCCATCAGCGTGTGGGCGGCCGCCTTGCCGAGGCTGGCGGCCCAGTGCATCTCGACCGCCTCGGCAAACACCAGGCCCTGCAGCGCGTCGATGTTCTCGCGCATGCGCTGCGGTGCCACCTGCAGCCCCGGCGCGGCCTCGGCCAGCGCCTTCAGCGCGCCGTGGGCCGAGATGAACAGGCCGGCCCACTCGGCGATCTCGGCCTGCCAGTTGCCCAGCCCGCGTTCGTGCTCCTGCGGCATGGCCGCCAGCAAGGCGGCGACACGATGCGGCGCCCGCAGCGCTGCGGCCAGCGCCACCATCGAGGCGACCGGATTGCGCTTGTGCGGCATCGTCGAGGAGCCACCGCGTTCGGCCCCCGCGGGCTCGGCCAGCTCGCCGATCTCGGCCTGGGCCAGCAGCGAGAGGTCCCTGGCCAGTTTGCCGAGCACGCCGCACAGCAGGCCCACCTCGACCCCGAGCGCCACCCACTCGTCACGCTGGGTGTGCCAGGCCGCGGGCGGCAGGCGCAGCTGCAGGCACTCCGCCATGCGGCGGGCCACGGCCGGGCCGCATCCGCTCATCGCCGAGACCGTGCCCACTGCCCCGCCGAGCTGCAGGCTCAGCGCGCGTGCCGCGGCATCGCCCAGGCGGCGCCGGCAGCGCAGCAGCGGAGCCGCCCAACCCGTCAGCTTGAAGCCGAGGCTCAGCACCTGGGCCGGCTGCATCAGCGTGCGTCCGAGCACTGGCGTGTCGAGATGTGCTTCGGCCAGGTCCAGCAGCGCGGCGCAAAGCGCCGCGAGGTCGCGGTCGAGCAGCGCGACGGCCCGGCGCGTCAGCAGCACCAGGCCGGTGTCGATGACGTCCTGGCTGGTGCTGCCCCAGTGCACATGGCCGGCCGCCTGCTTGTCGAACAGCGCCACCGTCTCGGTCAGCTTCTTGACCAGCGGGATGGCGATGCTGCCGGCCCGGCCGCTTTCCCCGACGATGGCACCGACGTCGTAGAGCTCGGCCTTGCAGACGCCCGCGATGGTCTGCGCCGCCGCGGCGGGCACCAGGCCTTCGGCGGCCTGGGCCTGCGCGAGCGCGGCTTCAAAGTCCATCATGGCTTGGACCACCGACGTCTCGCTGAAGATGTCCAGCATTTCGGGCGTGGAGAGAAAACCTTCGAAAACGAATGCCGACATCGCGAGCGGTGGGAGGAGGAAACAACCGCAGCGGGACCGCGGCGATCGGCTGAGCCGGAAGGGGCCGGGGTCACAGGGGGCAGTGCGATAAACGCACGTTTGTGTGTCATGCGAACCGGTTGTTGAATCTAGGCTATATTGCCCGGCGCAACAAGCGGTTTTCCGACGCCAGGTCGCGCCCAGCACACCGGTCAGTGCGAAGAGCGCGCGCAAGGCAGAAGGATGGGTGGGTGGCAAGAATGGATTCTCAAGACACGGCGTTCACGATCCAGAAGCGCGATTTCATTGCCGGACTGGAGAAGGGGCTGGCAGTGATCGAGGCCTTCGACCAGCAACAGTCGCGCCTGTCGATGACGGAGGTGGCGCAGCGCACGGGCCTGACCCGGGCGGCCGCGCGGCGCTATCTGCTGACGCTCACCCAGCTGGGTTATGTGTCCTACGACGGCCGCATGTTCTCGCTGGCGCCCAAGGTGCTGCGGCTGGGTCAGTCCTACATGCACTCGGCCCGCCTGCCGCGCATCGTGCATCCGCAGTTGCACAAGCTCGCGCACACCTTGCAGGAAGCCTCGTCGGCCGGCGTGCTGGACGCGAGCGACGTGCTCTGCGTCGCGGCCACCACGGCGGGACGCATCGTCTCGGCCACCCTGCAGCCGGGCACCCGGGTGCCGGCCTATTGCACCGCCAACGGCCGCGTGTTGCTGGCCGCCCTGCCGCAGGAAAAGGTGGACGCCTGGCTGGACCAGCAGACCCTGCATGCGCTGACCTCTTACACGGTCACCAACAAGGAGCGCTTGCGCATCGAGATCGCCCGCGCCCGATCGCTCGGCTATGCCACGGTCGACCAGGAACTGGAGCCGGGCTTGCGAACGCTGTCGGTGCCGCTGAAAAACCTGCGTGGCGATACCGTGGCCGCACTCAATGTGAGCGTGCATGCCGCGCGCATGTCGATCAACGACCTGCAAGAGCGCTGCCTGCCGGCGCTGCTGCAGGCCCAGGCGCAGATACGCAACCTGCTTTGACCCACCGCCGCCTGGCGCCAGGACGCCGCGGCGGCGCGCCTCAATGCACCCCAGCCGGGATCGCCCCGTGGCGCACGAAGGTGAAGTTCTGGTTGTCGATCCAGAAGATGCCGTAGCCGTTGCGCTGCAGCTTGCGCACGATCGCCCGGATAGCGGCCAAGCGCTCGTCAGTGGGGAAGCGGAACTCGTCGAACTCGACCAGCAGCAGGTCGACCTCGACCCCGTCTTCCAGCATCGATTCGAGCACCGGGATCTCGGCGCCTTCGATGTTCATCTTGAGCAGCGCCAGCCGCTCGTGGTGGTTCTCCTCCATGACCTGCCTGAGCCGCTTGGTCTTCACCTCGATGGTCTGCCGCGTGTGCTGCAGGTTGGTGAGGCTGTAGGAGACGTGGTTGCTGTCCTGCGGCGCGAAAAACTCCAACACGCCTTCGCTGCTCCAGATGCCGATGTCGTGGAAGGTGTAGTGCGGGTTGCCGCGGGTCAACTCTCTCACGTAGGCGATCGAGCGCGGGGTCGGGTCGAAACCGTGCACCTCGCACTGGAAACGCTCGATCAGTCCCAGGTCGAAGGAGATGTCCTCCCCACAGCCCACGCAGTAGCACACGTCGCCCGCGTGCAGGGTATTCTCGGGAACGGTCCAACCGCCATAGTCGCTGCCCAGGCGCAGCTTGTGCGCACTGTTGGACAGCGTGCGCAGGTAGTCGCCGAAGACCCCCGCTTTCAGCGCGTTGCGTGAGCTTCTCAGGTGAGCCAGCGAGCTTTTCGGAAGCACCCGCCTCACCGCGGTTTTCAGTGCAGACATCGCGACAGCCTTTGCAAAGGGTCCTGCCCGTCGCGCTGGTGGCACCGCGCCGCCAGCCCCGGCTACCTCAAGCTAGTCGCTGAAGTGCTGCATACCAAAGCGAATATGAGAGCAAGTGCAACAAGATCTTTAAGCCGGGCGAGGGCGGCGCGATCACACGCAGCGTCACTTTGCCCCGGCACCAAGGACTGTGGCTACGCCTGCGCGGCAGTCCGATCCTGTCGTGTTTCGCGCAGCGCAGCGCGGCCGGGCGCGCCGCAAGACAGCACCGCGAGCGGGTCGGCGCCGCCTTTGCGCGTCTGCGCGTAAACCGCCGTCCAAAATGAACAAGGGCCCGGACGGGCCCTTCGAGTTCTCGACAACGATGTCTGGCGGCTTCAGTGCTGCAGGATCTTGGACAGGAAGTCCTTGGCGCGCGGCGAGCGGGCATCGGGGTTGCCGAAAAACTCCTCCTTG
Organism: Aquabacterium sp. A7-Y; assembly: GCF_026153205.1. Classification (GTDB taxonomy): domain Bacteria; phylum Pseudomonadota; class Gammaproteobacteria; order Burkholderiales; family Burkholderiaceae_C; genus Caldimonas. The sequence continues at coordinate 40,625 of NZ_JAPFBW010000014.1, forward strand.
CGGCAGTCCTCGATGATCTTGCCCTGGTCCATGAAGATCACGCGGTGACTGACTTTGCGTGCGAAGCCCATCTCGTGGGTCACGCACATCATCGTCATGCCTTCCTGGGCCAGCTGCACCATGACGTCCAGCACCTCACCCACCATCTCGGGGTCGAGCGCCGAGGTGGGCTCGTCGAACAGCATCACGATGGGGTCCATGCTCAGCGCGCGGGCGATCGCCACACGCTGCTGCTGACCGCCGGAGAGCTGGCCCGGGAACTTGTCCTTGTGCGCCGACAGGCCCACACGCTCCAGGTACTTCAGGCCCTTGCTCATCGCTTCGCTCTTGCTGCGGCCGAGCACCTTGATCTGCGCCAGCGTCAGGTTTTCGGTCACGCTCAGGTGCGGGAACAGCTCGAAGTGCTGGAACACCATGCCGACGCGCGAGCGCAGCTTGGGCAGGTTGGTCTTGGGGTCGCCAACCGAGACGCCTTCGACGAGGATGTCGCCCTTCTGGAAGGGCTCCAGAGCGTTGACGGTCTTGATGAGGGTGGACTTGCCGGAACCGGACGGGCCGCAGACCACCACCACTTCGCCCTTCTGCACGCTGGTGGTGCAGTCGGTCAGCACCTGGAACGAGCCGTACCACTTGCTGACGTTCTTGATTTCGATCATTGCCGACATGTTGTCGTCTCCTGATTCAAAGCCGCTCGGAGCCGATGCTCAGCGGACGATCGCAATTTTCTTCTGCAGGCGCTTGACCAGCTGGGACAGCGCGAAGCAGATGATGAAGTAGACCACGGCGGCCGCCAGGTAGGCCTCGATGGGCCGGCCCAGGTTCTTGCCGGCCGTCTCGAAACCCTTGAAGAGGTCGTAGGCGCCGATCACATAGACGAGCGAGGTGTCCTGGAACAGGATGATGGTCTGCGTCAGCAGCACCGGCAGCATGTTCCGGAAGGCCTGAGGCAGGATCACGAAACGCATGTTCTGGCCGTAGCTCAGCCCGATGGCCTGGCCGGCGAACACCTGCCCGCGCGGAATGGACTGGATGCCGGCGCGCATGATCTCGGAGTAGTAGGCCGCCTCGAACAGCGTGAAGGTGACGAAGGCCGAAGCTTCAGCCCCGATGGGCCGGCCGATCGCCAGCGGCACCAGCAGGAAAAACCACAGGATCACCATCACCAGCGGGATCGAGCGCAGCCCGTTGACGTAGATCGTCGCGATCCACTCCAGCGGCTTGATGCCCGACAGGCGCATCATCGCCAGCAGGGTCCCCAGCACGATGCCACCGATCATGGCCACCAGCGTCAGCTGCAGGCTGAACAGGAAACCCTTCTGAACGAAGTTGCTCAGCAGGTCCCAGTTGTAGAAGGACAGGTCCAGATTCATCACTTCGAGCCTCCGACGTAGCCCGGCACGCGCACCCGGCTTTCGATGAAGGCCATCACGCGGTTCACGGCGAAGGCCGAGACAGCGTAGAGCACCGAGACCACCAGGTAGACCTGGATCTCCTTGGACAGCTCGACGCCCGCCTGCTGCGCGTACAGCGCCAGCTCGGCGATGCCGGCGGCGAAGGCGACCGAGGAGTTCTTGATGATGTTCATCGCTTCGCTGGTCATCGGCGGCAGCACGATGCGCGAGGCCATCGGCAGCACCACATAGCGGTAGGTCTGCGTACGCGTCAGGCCGATCGCCGAGCCGGCCATGAACTGGCCGCGCGGCAGCGACTGGATGCCGGCACGCACCTGCTCGGCGACACGCGCCGAGGTGAACAGCCCGAGCGCCAGCACCACCAGCACGAAGGTGGACACGCCACGCAGGGAGGGGAACATCGCGGGCAGCACCTGGTACCAGAGGAAGATCTGGACCAGCAGCGGAATATTGCGGAACAGCTCGACCCAGGCGTTGCTGAACCACTGCAGCGGCTTGCTGGGCACGGTGCGCAGGGTGCCGATCACGAAGCCGGCCACCAGTGCGATGATCCACGCGCACGCGGCGACCCCCAAGGTCCAACCCCAGGCAGACAGCAGCCAGTCGACGTAGGTGATGCCGTCGCCGCGGTCCTGCATGAAGATCTGCCAATCGGATTGCAAATCCATCTCTCTCCTCCTCCTCGGGCGCCTCTCCTGGAAACGCCGTCGGACTGCTCAAACGAGCACGCTAAACCGGCAAAAAAATGACCCACCCGCGCGAGCGGGCGGGCCACCTGTTGGCACGCCTTACTTCTTGGCGTAGCTTTCCATCGGATTGTCGTTGGGGTTCGCGATCGCGGCCTTCAGCGCAGCGCCCATCGGGACGTTGGGGTTGGTGTTGCGCGGGGGAATCGGCGACTCGAACCACTTCTTGTACATCTTCTCGAACTCGCCGCTTTTCATCATGGCGCGGATCTGGTCGTCCACCGCCTTCTTGAAGGCGGGGTCGTCCTTGCGGAACATGATGGCGATCGGCTCCACTGACAGTGCCTCGCCGGCGACCTTGAAGTCGGCCGGGTTCTTGGAGTTGGCGATGTTGCCGGCCAGGATGTAGTCGTCCATCACGAAGGCATCGGCACGGCCGGCTTCCAGGATCAGGAAGGAGTCGGCGTGGTCCTTGCCGAAGATCTCCTTGAAGTCCAGGCCGGCGCCGCGCTCGTGCTTGCGCAGATGCTGCACCGAGGTCGTGCCGGTGGTCGTCACGACGGTCTTGCCGTTGAGCTTGGCGATCGTGTCGATGCCCGACTTGGCGTGGACGGCCATGCGCACTTCGGTGACGAAGGTGGTGAGCGCGAAGCCGACCTGCTGCTGGCGGGCCTGGTTGTTGGTGGTCGAGCCGCACTCGATGTCCACGGTACCGTTCTGCACCAGCGGGATGCGGTTCTGCGAGGTCACCGGGATGTATTCCACGGCGAGCTTGTCGAGCTTCTGTTCCTTGCGGATGTTCTCGAGGATGGTCTCGCAGAGGTTCACGTGGAAGCCGGCGTACTTGCCGCTGCCCAGCGTGTAGGACAGCACGCCCGAGGAGTCACGCACTCCCATCACGACCTTGCCGGTCTCCTTGATCTTCTTCAGCGTGTCGGCTTGCGCCGCGCCGGCGGCCAGCAGCGCCGCGGCCAGGACGAGCAGAGGCTTCTTCATAGAGGCTCCTAGTGGTTGAGCTTGGACCCGATGGGGGTCATGAAAGGGTGGGATTCTAGAGACCTGGAGCTACGCAGAACTACGTAGTCCCCGCGGAACCCTGCGGTCAGCTTCGCATCAGAACGGCACCTGGTCTGTCGGGTATTTCCAGAAGTCTTTGAGCAGATAGCTCATCGGCAGGTTGAGCGGCGTGTTGCGGGGCGGTATGGGCCGCTGGAACCACTGTTCGTAGATCGAATGGATTTCACGGCTCTGAATCAGTCGCTTCATTTCATCATCGATCATCTTCTTGAACTCGGGATCGTCCTTCGACAACATGATGGCGAGCGGTTCGATGGTCAGGAACTTTCCCACTACCTTCAGCCGGGTCGGATCCGAGCGTCCGGCGATCAGGCCGTAGAGCAGCACGTCGTCCATCGCGAAGCCATCGGCCTGGCCCTTCTCCACCATCTCGGCGGCGGCCGCATGATCGGCCGCCTCGAGGATGGTGATACGCAAGAGCCGTTCCTTGTTGGCCGAGTCGATCGCCTTCAGCGGGGTGGTGCCCTTGGTCGACACCAGGCGCTTGCCCTCGAACTGCGGCAGGTCCTCGATCTTGCTGTCCGCTCGCACCATGTAGCGCGCACCGGTGATGTAGTGCGGCACGGTGAAGGCCACCGTCTTGCGCCGCTCGGCGTTGTTGGTCGTCGAGCCGCACTCGAGGTCGGCCTTGCCCTCCGCGATCAACTGCAGCCGGGTCGCCGCGGTGGCCTGCACGAACTGGGGCTTGAGCGACTTGAGATCGAGCTTCTTGCGCACCGCCTCGGCCAACCGCTGGCAGATGTCGAGCGCGTAGCCAACCGGCTTCTTGTCGCCGTCGAGGTAGGAGAACGGCACCGAGGAGTCGCGGTGCGCCAGTTGGATGGTGCCACTGGCGCGGATGCGCTCGAGCACCGGTCCGGCCTCGGCCGGCGTGACATGGAACAAGGCGGCACTGCCGGCCACCAGCGAGACGCCGGCAGCACGCAACCAAGGACGGGACAACATCGATCTACCCTCACCAACCACTACACATCGCCCGTCGAAGCCGGTGTGCCGGCCGCCCGAGCCTTGCAGGCGCGCGTAGCGCCTGCTGCTGATTGCGCCGCGTGATGTTGCGCGCGGCGGGAGTGTCTGCCATCGGGTCCTGACTGGCGAGGGCCCATTTGGCAACCGGTGAATATTTGTTGCAGAAATCCTTGACGTGCGCGCCACGGACCGGTGCAGTGGCCGCCCCGGAATGGGGCGCGTTGCGAGCGCAGGTGACGCGTCAGGGGGCGCTGCCCGCCGGAGCCAGGGGCCGGGTCCGACGGGGACGTCGTAGGCGGCGCGGACACTCGGGCGGTTCATCGGGGGCAGGCGGCTTGCAGGGTCGAGATCGATTGGCCGCGAACTGTACGGGCGAGGCAAACGGGGTGCCAATGCTGTTTGCAGGGCAAACTATGCAAGCGCGGCATGATGCATCAGGGTTAGTACCGAGCCCACCAGCCCCCGCGCAGCCTCAGTCCGACGCGGAAGCGGGCACTGACCGACGCTCCCGCCAGCGCCGCTGCAGCAGTTCGCGCAGCCCTTGCTCCTCGGCGAGGAAACCGACCTCGGTGTCGAGCGACACCAGCCGCCAGTCCTCCCCCTCGGGCCGGGGATGCAACAGCACCGGGCGGCCGTGCACCTCGCCCACCTGCAGCCAGGATACGACGGCCTCGACGCGATATTCACACGGCTTCTCGTCTGCTCGCCTGCATTCGCCCACGATGCGGAGCGGCGCACCCGGTGAGCGCTCGCGCAGCCCGGCCACCAGCCGCCCCGGCAGCCGCGGCTTGTTGTCGCGCAAGGGCTGCACCTCGCTGGCGGGCAGCAGGACCAGTTCCGGCCCGCTGTCGAGCCCGTCGCGGGCGAGATAAAAAGCGCGCACCTCGGCCGGCAGCGGGCGGCCGGTGCGCTGTGCCAGCGAGCTCAGAGCCAGTTCCGCAGCGCCGCTGGCCTCCAGCCGCGGGTCGAGCGCCCGTGCCAGCGCCGCGCTGTCCATGTCTTGCAGCCGAGCCTCGGCGCGCGCTGCCGCATCCGCAGCGGCCGAGGCGGGATCGTCGGCAAACGCGCGGCTCATGCTGCGCCAGCCGCCGGGCGCCAACGCCAGCGCGCCGAGCAGCAACAGGCCATACAAAACCGCGAAGGCCGCGACCTGCCGGCGCGGCATGGACTTGCGGCGCAGATGCGACACGAGCGTGTCCATCATGCGCAGGCGCTGGCTCATGGAGGCCCGCGCCGGCAGCAGACGCTCCAGCAGTTGAAACCCTTGGCGGGCCAGGGCCAGGCCGTCGCGGCGCTCCAGACCCGCGCTGACGGCCCGGTGTTGCTGCTCGAACCGGAGCTGGCGCCACAGCGGGCGCCAGCCGAGCGCCCTGAGGCCCCACAGCGCGGCCAGCGGCAGCCCCGCCAGGGACCAGCCGGCGGCTCCCCACGCCCCCAGTCCAGCCAGCACGGCAAGGACTTCGAACACCGCCCTGAGCTGCAGCCGCCGCGCCGGCCACAGGGCCTCGACCAGGGCCGCACCGTCCAGCGGCTGAAAAGGCAGCAGGCAAGCGGCATTGAGCAGCAGCAACGTCGCACCGGCCAGCTCCAGCGATCCCGCCGGCGGGGCGAGCGCCCACACCAGCACGCCGGCCAGCAGTCCGGGCAGCGTCCCCGCCAGAGCCAGCAGGGCCTGCTGTCGTGTGGTGGAACGGGTATGTTCAGGCAGTCGAACCCCACCGATCAGGGGCAGCGGCAGCACCTCGATGTGCCGAAAGCCCAGCCTTTGCAGGCAGGCCCAGCGCCCCGCCTCTTGCACCGCGACGCCCAGCATCAGCAGCAGCGCGAAGCGCGGCCCCGCCAGCAGCGCGCACGGCAGCAGGATCGGCAACCAGCTGGCGAGGTAGAGCCCCCATTGCAGCGCGAGTGGGACCTGCGCCACGGCAGCGCCTGCGCGCCCCGCGACAAACAGGGCCAGGCACTGCTCCAGGCGGGCCGCGCGAGCGCTTGGGGTGCTGGCCCCGGCCTGGCGCTTCAAGGCGGAGCGCAGGCGCACGGACCTGCGCATCCCCTGTGCGGCGAGCAGCGGCAGGCGGCGGATCGCGATCGCCAGCGTCTCGCCCTCGCTCACCAGCCAGCCGGCCTCGATCAACGCCTCCAGCTGGCGCTGCTCGTAGCGGCTCAGTCGCGCCTCGATGGTTTCGGGCCCTTCCCAAGGCAGGAAGTCGGGCAGACCTTCGTCCTGCATCAGCGCGAGTTGCGCCTCGTATTGCGCCTTGACGCTGGCGAACAGGTCGCCGGCCGGCTTGCACCAGCGTGGACTCGGCGGCACCGTCCAGAGCGGCAGTTTGAGCGAGGCCACCATCAGGCCTTCCTCGACCTCCGCATACATCGTGAGCTGGACCAGTTCGGGCGTCGCGGCCGAGACCGGGGCCATCAGCTCAGCGATGACCGGGACCTGCCGGTGCCGCCAGACCTGCACGGGTTGCCAAGGGGCGAGTTCTCGCGGCGTGCTGTGAAACTGGGTCGCATGCGAGTGAACGAAGCCGAGCGACGACAGTTCGGCCTCATAGGGCTGCAGGCAAGCCTGCACCGTGGCCTGCAGGCGCGATGGTCCCGGGCGGCGCTCGATGCGGGAAGGCAGCCGCAGCGCCGCCAGCGCACGCACCCACTGCACCCACGGCGTGAGCGCGCAGGCGATCAGGATGGCCGCGAGTAGCGCTGCCCAGCCCATGGTGACCCTCTCCGGGGCATGTGCCCCTCCAGTGTGATGCCGGAAGACGGCCGATGCCGTGGCGGGATTATGGGCAGCGCTGCGCCGGGCGGGGCCGTCTGCGCGACGTCAAGCGTGACGTGTTTCGCGCAGGTAGTCCCACAGCGACTGCACGCCGTGGCGCACATGCTTGGCGACCTCGGGCCGCTCGCGGTAGATGCGCACGTCCATCGTCACCTCGTGCGAGCCGGCCGGCGCCGCGAGCACCAGCCGCTTGGCGCGCAGTTCCTTCTTCACGGAGCTGGCCGGCAGGAAGGCCAGGCCATGGCCTTCCAGTGCCATCGCCTTGAGGCCCTCGGCCATGTCGGTCTCATAGATCGCGTCGAGGTTGAGCGGCACCGGCGAGCGCTTGATGATCAGGTCCACCAGCCGGCCCAGGTAGGCGCCCGAGGCATAGCTGAGGAAGGGCACCCGCTCGCTGGGACGGCCCGGCACCCGGAACAGCGGCTGGCCATCGGGCCCGGCCTTGGCATAAGGGGCCAGGGTTTCCTGGCCCAGGCTCAGCATCTCGTAGCGGTCGGGGTTGAGCTGCAAGGGCTGCGAGGCATGGTGGTAGGCGATCAGCAGGTCGCAGCCGCCCTCGGCCATGCGCATCACGGCATCGTGGACATTGAGCGCGATGAGCCGGCTCTTGACGGCGCCGAAGCTCTTGCGCAGGCTCATCACCCAGTGGGGGAAAAAGCTGAAGGCCAGCGTGTGCGGAACCGCGAACTCGATCATGTCCTGGCCCGCCGAGCGGTGGCCGCGCATCATGTTGCGCGTCGCCTGCAGGGTGCCGAGGATCTCCAGCGCCTGCGCGAGGAAGGTCTCACCGGCCGGTGTCAATCGCGTCGGATACGAAGAGCGGTCGACCAGGTCGATGCCCACCCATCCTTCCAGCGCCTGAATGCGGCGCGAGAAGGCCGGCTGCGTGACATGGCGCAACTGCGCCGAACGCGAGAAGCTGCGCGTCTCTGCCAGGCTGACGAAATCTTCTAGCCACTTGGTTTCCACGACCGCGCAGTGTAGCGATGCACCGACTGACACGAACCGAGGGCTAATGCGGATGCCTTTGCACTAGGATGCGCAGCTTTCACCCCTTCCATCCAGCCAGGAGTTTTCCGAGATGTCCGACCTGAAAGCCCGCTTCGAGCAAGCCGTCACCGAATCCAAGTCGCTGCCCGAGAAGCCCGACAACATGACGCTGCTGAAGATCTACGCGCTCTTCAAGCAGGCCAGCAGCGGCGATGTCGAGGGCGACCGCCCCGGCATGACCGACTTCGTCGGACGCGCGAAGTGGGACGCCTGGAACCAGCTCAAGGGCCGCAGCCAGGAGCAGGCCATGCAGGACTACATCGACCTGATCGAATCGCTGAAGTAAGGCAGCGGCCTCAGCCGCCCCCGCCGGCCTTGCGTTCGGACGCCGCGCGGCTCTCCAGACGCAGCAGCTTGTCCAGCTGCTTCTCGGCTTCGGACTGGATGCGTGAGCGGAGACCCGCCAGCAGGATTCCCAGGCGGGCCTCCAGCGCCAGGCGGCCCGCCTCGACCGCAAGCGTCCCGCGCATGCCGGCGCGGCTGAAGTGCAGCACGTCGCCGTGCTCGCCCTCATCGATGCGGCAGGCCATGCCGTACTGTTCCTCGGCGTCCTCGGCCCACTTGGCGGCCAGCTCGCGGGCCTTGGCCAGGCCGAGCGCGTGCGGGCGCTCGATGCGGATGGTGTCGTTCACGGAATGCGTCCTTCCTCGTGGGGGTCGGCGAGCACGCGGCGGCGCTCTTCCCGAGGCGCTTCGGCGAGCCGCTGCACCTCGGCATAAAAACGCCGGAAATCGCGGCCCTGGGCTTCGAACAGCCGCTCGAAGCCGGGCACCAGTTCGTTGTAGGCGGCCAGCACGCCCAGCGAGGCGTTGTTGGCCCGCGCGAACCAGCCGTCGTAGCCGGCCCAGCCACCCCAGCGGGTGGCCTTCATCGTTTCGTACTCGGCGCGCATCTCCGCGAACAGCGCCGCCTTGCGCTCGCGCAGCTCGGCCGGGGCCAGCCGGGTGCGGTAGAGCGCGTCCAGCCGGTCCCGCCAGCTCAGCGTGAAGGCACGGAAATCCTGGCGTCGCCCGTCGAAGCGCTGGTACTCCTCGCGCGCGGCGGCGTCGGCGCGCTCGTGCAGCCAGCGCTGCCCGCCCAGGCGTTCGACCGCTGTCGCGAAGGACTCGTTGAAGGTGGTGTCGCCCTTGGCATAGGCCACCTGGTGGGCCAGCTCGTGGAAGATCAGGCGCGCCAGCTCGCCTTCCGGATAATGGATGAAGGTGTTGAGCAGCGGGTCATCGAACCAGCCCAAGGTCGAATAGGCGGGCACGCCGTAGACGGCCACCTCGTAGCCCTCCTCGCGCAGGCTGGCGGCGAGCCGCTCGGCCTCGGCCTTGTCGAAATAGCCGCGGTAGCCGACGCAGCCGACCACCGGGAAACACCAGGTCTTGAGCTGCAGGCTCAGCTCCGGCGCGGCCACCACGTTCCATACCGCGGCCGGGCGCTTCAAGTCCGCATAGCGGCGGTAGCTGTTGTTGTCGGGCAGGTGCAGCTCGGTGACCGCGAAGTCGCGGATGCGCTGCGACAGGGCCAGCCGCTCGCGCAGCGGCCCTGGCGTCCCGCTCTCGGCCAGCCACTCGGGCACCGGCCGGGCATCCTGGAGCATCGAGAGCTGCCCGCGCACCGACTGGGCGTAATAGCCCACCGTGCCGCAGCCGGCCAGGCCCAGCCCCAGCAGCGCGAGCACCGCGGCGGTGCCTGCGCCCGCGAGCCAGCGTGTCACCCGCGTCACGCGGCCTTCTCCGCTCGCACCTCCACGAGCACGTCGTAGAAGCACGGCGCCCGGCCGATATCGGTCAGTCGCTGGTGCGTGAGCTGGTTGACGTTGGTGCCGTCGATGCCGAACTTGCGCCACCACACGCCCAGGCCGTTGACCACGCCGGGACGCGCGCGGCCCGAGATGCGCGCGGTGCAGCGGTGCTCGCCGCGGTCGTTGAAGACGCGCACCAGCTGGCCGTCGGCGATGCCGCGCGCGGCCGCGTCGTCCGGGTGCATCTCGACCAGCGGCTCGCCCTCGATGTCGCGCAGGCTCTTGACGTTCACGAAGGTGGAGTTGAGGAAGTTGCGCGCCGGCGGCGAGATCATCGCCAGCGGGTAGCGACGTGCCAGCTCCGGCGCCGTGGTGGCCGACTCGTGGTTGGGCACATGGTCGGGCAGTCCGCCGGCGGCGATTTCGCAGCGGCCGGAAGCGGTCGGGAAGCCGCCCTCGGCGAAGGGCGCCTCGGGCAGCGGCAGCTTGATCCAGTGCTGCTGCCTGAGGGCCTGGAAGTCGACGTCGCGGCTGAAGGCCGCCGCGGCGACGGCCTCGTCGCTGTCCTGCAGGCACGGTTCGCGCAGCCCCATGCGCGCGGCCAGCTCGCGGAAGATCTGCGTGTTGGACCGCGCGTGGCCGAGCGGCGCGACGGCCGGCTCGTTGATCAGCGCATAGGTGTGGCCATAGCTGGTGTGCACGTCCAGGTGCTCCAGCTGGGTGGTGGCGGGCAACACGTAGTCGGCCAGGTCCGCCGTGTCGGTCATGAAGTGCTCCAGCACCACCGTGAACAGGTCCTCGCGCTGGAAACCCCGCACGACCTTGGCCGACTCGGGCGCCACCGCGACGGGGTTGCTGTTGTAGACGATCAGCGCCTCGATGCGCGGGCCGAACCCGGGCCCGGCCTCGCGCAGCAGGTCGTCGCCTATCGTGCTCATGTTGATGGTGCGCGGCTGGCGGCCGCGCAGCAGGTCGGGCCGCTGCAGCGCCTGGCGATCGACCGGGAACCAGCCCGAGGCCGACAGCAGCAGGCCGCCCGCGCGGTGCCGCCAGGCGCCGGTCAGGCAGGGCAGCACCGCGATCAACCGCACCGCGTTGCCGCCGCCGCGCACGCGCTGCATGCCGTAGTTGAGGCGGATCGCCGCCGGCCGCGTGGTGGCGTAGTCGCGCGCCAGCTGGCGCACTTCCTCGGGGCTGATGCCGCATACCTCGGCGGTGCGCTCGGGCGTCCAGGCCAGCGCGCGCTCGCGCAGGGCCGGCCAGCCGGAGGTGTGGCGCTCGATGTAGTCGTGGTCCAGCCAGTCGTTGACGACCAGCTCGTGCATCAGGCCCAGCGCCAGCGCGCCGTCGGTGCCGGGCAGCAGGGCGATGTGCTGGTGGCACTTGTCGGCTGTCTCGGTCTTGCGCGGGTCGATGCACACCAGCTTGGCGCCGTTGCGCTTGGCCTGCTGGGCCAGGGTCCAGAAGTGCAGGTTGGAGGCGATCGAATTGCTGCCCCAGATCAGGATGAGCCGGCTTTCGGCGAAATGCTCCAGGTGCATGCCGACCTTGGCGCCATAGGTCGCCGCCAGCGCCTCGCCGCCGGCACTGGCGCAGATGGTGCGGTCCAGGCGCGAGGCACCGAGCGTGTTGAAAAAGCGCGCTGCGATGCTTTCGCCCTGCACCAGGCCCATGGTGCCGGCGTAGCTGTAAGGCACGATGGCCTCGGGCGAACGCTCGGCGATGGCCGACAGGCGCGCGGCGATGTCGTCCAGCGCCTCATCCCAGCCGACCGGCTCGTAACGGCCGCTGCCCTTGGGCCCCACGCGCCGGAGCGGCTGCAACAGGCGCTCGGGGTGGTAGGTGCGCTCGGGATAGCGCGACACCTTCTGGCACAGCGCGCCGTGGGTGGGCGGGTGGTCGGGATCGCCTTGCACCTTGACGGCACGGCCGTCCTCGACGGTGACGCGGATGGCGCAGGTGTCGGGGCAGTCGTGCGGACAGGCGGCACGGACCGTGCGGGTGGTGACCGGGGCAACGGTCTCGGGGGCGGCAGCTGGGTGCATCGGGGCGACTCCGCGGTGGACGGACGGTGGGCGACCCCGATTTTTCCACGCCTCGGCGCCTCATGCAGGGGAGCCGAAGCTTTTACTGTGAACTTGCGCGAGTTTCACGCGACAGGGCTAAACTGGTCCGATCCCTGCCACCGCCGGCACCCCCCGCCGCGTGGCAGTACGTCTGGAGTTCTCCCCGATGCAGCTGATCGAATCCATCCTGGCCGAAAGCGCCGAGGTCGCCGCCTTGCGCCGCGACATCCATGCCCACCCGGAGCTGTGCTTCGAAGAGCAGCGCACCTCGGAGCTCATCGCCCGCACACTGGGCGACTGGGGCATCCCGGTGCACCGCGGTCTGGCCAAGACCGGCGTGGTCGGCATCGTCAAGAATGGCAATTCGCCGCGCGCGGTCGGTTTGCGCGCCGACATCGACGCGCTGCCGATGACCGAGCACAACACCTTCGCGCATGCGAGCAAGCATGCCGGCAAGATGCACGCCTGCGGCCACGACGGCCACACCGCGATGCTGCTCGGCGCGGCCCGCCACCTCGCGAAACACCGCAACTTCGACGGCACGGTCTACCTTATCTTCCAGCCCGCCGAGGAGGGCGGCGGCGGCGCCCGCGAGATGATCCGCGAGGGCCTGTTCGACCGTTTCCCGATGGAGGCGGTGTTCGGCATGCACAACTGGCCAGGCATGGCGGTAGGCCAGTTCGCGATCAAGAACGGGCCCTGTTTCGCCTCCAGCAACGAGTTCAAGATCGTGATCCGCGGCAAGGGGGCGCACGCCGCGATGCCGCACAACGGCATCGACCCCGTCCCGGTGGCCTGCCAGATGGTCCAGGCCTTCCAGACCATCATCACGCGCAACAAGCGGCCCATCGACGCTGGCGTGATCTCGGTCACGATGATCCACACCGGCGAGGCCACCAACGTGGTGCCCGAGAGCTGCGAGATCCAGGGCACCGTGCGCACCTTCACGCTGGAGGTGCTGGACCTGATCGAGCAGCGCATGCAGGAGATCGCGCGGCACACCGCCGCGGCCTTCGGCTGCGAATGCGAGTTCGAGTTCTCGCGCAACTACCCGCCCACCATCAACCACCCGGCGGAGACCGAGTTCGTCCGCGGCGTGATGGCCGACCTCGTGGGTGCCGGCAATGTGCAGGAGTTCGAGCCGACCATGGGCGCCGAGGACTTCAGCTACTTCCTGCTCGAGAAGCCCGGCGCCTACTTCCTGATCGGCAACGGCGACGGCTCGCACCGCGAGGGCGGCCACGGCATGGGGCCCTGCATGCTGCACAACCCCAGCTACGACTTCAACGACGACCTGCTGCCGCTGGGCGCGACGCTGTGGGTGCGTCTGGCCGAGATGTGGCTCAACACCGCGCGATGAGTTCTGCCCGGCCGCCCGAAGGGGCTCGCACCGCAGTGCGCAGCACGGAGGTTTCCCGATGGCCCTGAACCTCCGCGACGCCTACTCCCAGACTTATGGCGAGGCCAGGCACAAGTTCCTGCAAGCCTGCGAGGCCGCGGGGCTGGACGTCGAGCACCAGATCCACCCGCTGCTCGGCCGCGACGGCGAGACCCTGGCGATGGACGTGTGCCGCCAGGGGCCGCGCACCGCCGAGCGGGTGCTCCTGCTCAGCAGCGGCTGCCACGGCATCGAGGGTTATGCCGGCTCGGGCATCCAGGTCGCGCTGCTGCGCGATGCCGACTGGCACCAGGCGGTGCGGGACAGCGGCGTCGCGGTGCTCTACCTCCACGCGCTCAACCCCTACGGCTTTTCCTGGTGGCGCCGCGTCACGCAGGAGAACGTGGACCTGAACCGCAACTTCCACGACTTCTCGCAACCGCTGCCGGCCAACCCCGCCTACGAGGCGCTGCACGCCCTGCTGCTGCCGCGCAGCTGGCCCCCGCCGCCCGAGGTCGAGCAGGCCATCGAGGCCTACCTGGCCGAGCACGGCATGGCGGCCTTCCAGGCCGCCGTTTCGCAGGGGCAACACACGCACGAGGACGGCCTCTACTATGGCGGCCGCAACCCGACCTGGAGCAATCTCACGCTGCGCCGGGTGCTCCAGGAGCACCTGCGGCACGCGGTGCAGCTCGCCTGGATCGACCTGCACACCGGGCTGGGCCCGCGCGGCCACGGCGAACGCATCTTCGCCTCCGGCTATGTGCCGGCCGATCTGGCACGGGCGCGCGACTGGTGGGGCGCGGCGGTGACCTGCGTCGAGGAAGGCAGCTCGAGCTCAGCCCGGCTGACCGGCACACTCTGGCCGGTGGTCTTCGAGGCCAAGCCCGAGATCCGCTACACCGGCATCGCGCTCGAATTCGGCACGCGGTCGGTGCGCGAGGTGTTCGACGCGCTGCGCGCCGAGCAGTGGCTGGAGAACCACCCGGAGGCGCCGCCCGAACAGGCGCGCGCGATCAAGCAGCAGCTGCGCGAGGCCTTTTATGTCGAGGCCGACGACTGGAAGGCGCAGCTCGTGGCGCAGGCGCGCGAGGCGGCGCTGCAGGCACTGGACGGCTTGGGGCGGAGCGCATGAACGAGCCGGTCGCGATCATCTCGTGGAGCGATGGCGAGGCGACGCACAGCGTGCGTTGGCGCTGCGAAGCAGGCGTGCCGCCGCCGCGCCGGGTACAGGTGGTGGATGACCGCACCCCGGCCGACCAGGCCTGGCGCCTCGCCAGTGAAGGCACCGGGCTGCTGTGGCGCGGTGACTTCCAGAACGCGCGCCAGCTGCTGCAGGCGATGGCACGGCGCATCGACCGCAAGCCGCGCAAGAAGGCCGGCACGCCGGCCGACGCCTTCAACCTGCATCGCCAGGCCCAGGGGCAGCGGGCCCGCACGCTGGGCATGCTGCTGATCCCCTTCGATCCCGGGCACCGCATTCCCTTGCGCCGGGCGCCGGATGTGGAGCGTGCCTGCACCGAAGCCTACGGCGAGGCGAGCGAGCCCTACGTGGCCTCGCTGCGCGAGCTGCTGGGTTTGATCGGCGCCCACGAGTGGCGCAAGAAAGGTGTCGAGATCCCGGCGCTGGGCAGCCGCATCCATGCCCACTATGGCGTGTTCTCGCCGGTGCGCGGCGAATACGTGGACCTGGTCGCAAAGGCGCCGCTGCCGTCCGGCACACGCTGCGCCTTCGACATCGGCACCGGCACCGGTGTGCTGAGCGCGGTGCTCGCGCGCCGCGGCATCGCGCGGGTGGTCGCGACCGACATGGATGCGCGCGCACTGGCCTGTGCGCGCGACAACCTGCAGCGCCTGGACCTGGGTTCGCGGGTGGAGGTGGTGCAGGCCGACCTGTTCCCCGAAGGGCGCGCCTCGCTGGTCGTCTGCAACCCACCCTGGGTGCCGGCACGGCCCAGCTCGGCCCTGGAGCATGCGGTCTACGACCCGGACAGCCGCATGCTGAGGGGTTTCCTCGGCGGCCTCGCAGCCCACCTCGAAACCGGCGGCGAAGGCTGGCTGGTGCTGTCCGATCTGGCCGAACACCTGGGGCTGCGCCCGCGCGAGACCTTGCTGGGCTGGATCGAGGCGGCCGGGCTCGACGTGCTGGGGCGGCTCGATGTGCGGCCCCGGCATCCCAAGGCCAGCGATCCGGACGACCCGCTGCACCAGGCGCGTTCCCGCGAAATCACCTCGTTGTGGCGGCTGGCGCCGCGCTGAACAACCGCCTTCAGTCCGCCGGCACCCAGCCGGCCGAGCGCAGGTCGGCCTCGCACTGCACGACATCCGTGAACTGCACCGACTGCCAGCCCTCGGCACGCGCGATCTCGACATTGCCCGGGTGGTCGTCGATGAAAACGCTGTCCGCCGGCACGATGCCGAAGCGGCGCGCCGCCTCGGCGAAGATGGCCGGCTCGGGCTTGATCAGCTGCACCCTCGACGAGAAGATGCCGCCCTCGAACCAGGCGAAAAACGCATGGCTGCGCTCCAGGTGCTCGGCATAGGGCAAGGGCATGTTGGAGAGGTAGAACAGGCGGTAGCCCGCGGCCTTGAGGCGGCGCATCAGCTCCACCGTCGGGGCCTGCGCCTCGAGGTGGGTCGGGATGGCATCCACCACGCGATGCACCTCCTGGGCCGGCAGGCGGGTGCGTGCCGAGATGCGCGCCACCAGGTCGTCCTCGGCAATCGTGCCGCGGTCGAAGGCGGCCCAGTCGCTGCCGACGTCGAAGGACTGGAAGATGCTGGCCGCCAGCTCGCGCGCCGCTTCCTCGTCCGGCACCCGCTGTGGCAGCACCTCCTGCAGCAGCTCCAGCGGCCGCCAGCGAAACACCACGCCGCCGAAGTCGAACACCACGGCACGACCCGTCCCGGTGCCCGATGCGCCGTTCACCCTGCTCACTGCACTCATGCCAGCACCCGTTGCAGCAGTCCCGCCGTCGAGCCGTCGAGCCCGGAGGTATCGCCCGACGCGAGCCGCGGCAGCAGGTCGTTGCACAAGGCCTTGCCCAACTCGACGCCCCACTGGTCGAAGCTGTTGATGCCCCACAGCGCGCCGCTGGTGAAGACGCGGTGTTCGTACAGCGCAATCAGAGCACCCAGGCTCCAAGGTGTCAGCTCGTCGAGCAGCAGCGTGGTGCTGGGCCGGTTGCCCGGGAAGGTGCGGTGGCGCGCCAGCGTCCCGGGGTCGAGCGAGGCCGAGGCGGTCGGGGCCTTCTCGGCGGCGGCCTGCCCGGTGCTCTTGCCCAGCATCAAGGCCTGCGCCTGGGCCAGGCCGTTGGCGAGCAGCTTGTGGTGCAGGTCGGCGTACGGATGGGTGGGCCGCTTGACGAGGATGAACTCGACCGGGATCACGTCGGTGCCCTGGTGCAGCATCTGGAAGTAGGCGTGCTGGCCGTTGGTGCCCGGCTCGCCCCAGACCACCGGCGAGGTGGCATAGGGCAGCGGCTCGCCATCGAGGTCGACCCGCTTGCCGTTGCTCTCCATCTCCAGCTGCTGCAGGTAGGCCGGCAGGCGCTTCAGGCCCTGGTGGTAGGGCGCGACGCTGCGGCTGGCGTAGCCGTGGAAATTGCGGTACCAGACGTCGAGCAGTCCCAGCAGCGCCGGCAGGTTGCGCTCCAGCGGGGCCTCGGCGAAGTGGCGGTCCATCGCGTGGGCGCCGGCCAGCAGCGCGCGGAAGTGCTCGGCACCGATGGCCAGCGCGATCGGCAGGCCGATGGCCGACCACAGCGAATAGCGCCCGCCGACCCAGTCCCAGAAGCCGAAGGTGGTATCGATGCCGAACTCGGCCGCCGCCTTGACGTTGGTGGTGGTGGCCACGAAGTGCCGCTGCGTGTTCGTACCTCCGTGCTGCAGGAACCAGGCCTTGGCGACCTGGGCATTGGCCATGGTCTCCTGGGTCGTGAAGGTCTTGGAGGCGATGATGAACAGCGTCTCCTCGGGCTTGAGACGGCGCAGCACCGGTGCGATGTCGTGGCCGTCGACATTGGAGACGAAGTGGAAGCTGAGGCGCGGGTGCACGAAGGCGTCGAGCGCCGGCACCACCATCTGCGGCCCGAGGTCGGAGCCGCCGATGCCGATGTTGACGATGTGCCGGATACCGCTGCGGGCGGTGTCGCGCACCTCCTCGACGAACTCGAGCAGCCGCTCCAGCACCTCGTGCACCTCGTCGCTGAACGGCCCCTGGCCCTGCGGCGCGCGCAGGGCGGTGTGCAGCACGGCGCGGCCTTCGGTGTGGTTGATGGGTTCGCCCTTGAACATCGCATCGCGGCGCTCTTCCAGCCGGCATTCACGCGCCAGCTCGCACAGCAGCTTCACGGTCGCGAGGTCGAGCTTGTTTTTCGACAGGTCGGCGAACAGGCCCGGCGCCTCGAAGGACAGCGAGGCGAAGCGGCCGCTGTCGCGTGCGAAAGCCTCGCGCAGGTCCAGGTCGCGGCCATGCGCCTGGTAGTGGCCCTGGAGCGCAGCCCAGGCCGTGGTCCGGTCGCAGCGGGGTGCAGTCGGCATCGGTATGGATCTCCCGGATTATTTCCTGGCTCAGAGCGCCTGGATCATGGCTTCGAGCTTGACCGCGTCGGCCGCGAAGGCGCGGATGCCTTCGGCCAGCTTCTCGCTCGCCATCGCGTCCTCGTTGAGGGCGTAGCGGAAGGCCGCCTCGTTGTAGCTCACGAATTTGACAGCCATGTTCTTGGCCGCGAGCGGATCGAGGCGGCGCTCCACCGGCGCGTCGCTCGCATGCAGCTGGGCGAGCAGTTCGGGGCTGATGGTCAGCAGGTCGCAGCCGGCCAGCGCGGTGATCTGTCCGACGTTGCGGAAGCTGGCGCCCATCACCTCGGTCTCGATGCCGAAGTGCTTGTAGTAGTTGTAGATCTGGGTGACCGACCTGACGCCGGGATCGTTGGGGCCGGCGTTGGCCTGCTCGTCCCACTGAGCGCCGGCCGACTTCTTGTACCAGTCGTAGATGCGGCCGACGAAGGGCGAGATCAAGCGCACGCCGGCCTCGCCGCAGGCGACCGCCTGGCAGAAGGAGAACAGCAGCGTCAGGTTGCAGCGGATGCCCTCGTGTTCAAGCGCCTTGGCGGCCTGGATGCCCTCCCAGGTCGAGGCGATCTTGATCAGCACCCGGTCACGCCCGATGCCGGCCTCCTCGTACCAGCCCATGATGCGCTCGGCGCGGGCGATGGTCGCGGCGGTGTCGAAGCTCAGACGGGCGTCGACCTCGGTGGACACACGGCCCGGCACCACCTTCAGGATCTCCAGGCCGAAGCGCACCAGCATGCGATCGACGATCTCGTCGATGGGCTCGCCGGCGTGAGCCGCCACGGTGTCCTTCAGCAAGGGCAGGTAGTCGGCCTGCTGGACTGCCTTCAGGATCAGCGACGGGTTGGTGGTCGCGTCGCGCGGCGTGAACTGCGCCAGCTGCTTGAAGTTGCCGGTGTCGGCGACGACGGTGGTGTACTGCTTCAGGGAGTCGAGGGAAGTCATGCTGTGGATCCAGGTCGGTGCGCAGAAAACGGGATTGTCGCGCGCCGGCCGGTGCCGGCGCCGAAACGGCAAGCCGCCAAGTCCGGCCGGGCGAATGCGCGCGGGCCTGTCCTGCATAGTAACAAGGTTACCCGGTAACCTTTCGGTAACCGGCACCCCAAACGTCGCCCCGGACGCGGGTGGGCGGGTGTCCCGCGATTGACGATGCGCCTGAATGCCGGCATCATCGCGTGAAACTTAATTACAGACACAGGCGCTCGGGTTCTGCTTTGGCAGTGCTTCCGGCGGCGCAGCCCGCCCCCTCCATCGGTTACCGACTTTCACCATGTCCTTCGACCTCGTCTTTTTCGGCGGCACCGGCGACCTCACCTGGCGCAAGCTCATGCCCGCCCTGTTCCAGGCCTTCCGCCACGGCAAGCTGCCCGCCGGCGGACGCATCCTCGCCGTCGCCCGTGACGACCAGTCGGACGAGCACTACCGCCACTGGCTGAAGGAGCGCTTCCAGGAGGTCGACACCCCGAAACGCCCGACCGATGAGGAATTCGCCCGCTTCGCAGAGCTGATCTTCTACCGCCGCATGGACCTGTCCCAGCCGGAGCACTACCGGCGCCTGAAGGACTGGCTGGACGAGCGCCAGGCCGACACCGCGGTGCTCTACCTCGCGACCAGCCCGCACCTCTTTCCGGTGATCTGCGAGCAACTCGGCGCGGTCGGACTCAACGGGCCCCAGGTGCGGGTGGTGCTGGAGAAGCCGCTCGGCCACGACCTTCAGAGCGCGCAGGACATCAACCGCGTGGTGCGCTCGGTGTTCCAGGAGAACCAGGCCTTCCGCATCGACCACTACCTCGGCAAGCCCTCGGTGCAGAACCTGTCGGCGCTGCGTTTCGGCAACGCCTTGTTCGAGCCGCTGTGGCGGCGCGAAAGCATCGCCAACATCCAGATCACGCTGGCTGAAAGCCTGGGCGTGGGCACGCGCGGCGACTTCTACGACCGCACCGGCGCGCTGCGCGACATGATCCAGAACCACGCGCTGCAGTTGCTGACGATGATCGCGATGGAGCCGCCGTCGAGCGCCGACGCCGACGCCATCCGCGACGAGAAGCTCAAGGTGCTGCGCTCGCTCAAGCCCTTCACGCCCGAGAGCGTGCGGCGCGACGTGGTACGCGGCCAGTACCGTGCCGGCACGGTGGATGGCAAGGCTGTGGTGGGCTACCTCGACGAGAGCAAGGTCCCGGCCGACAGCCGGACCGAAACCTTCGTCGCTCTGCGCACCGAGGTGCAGAACTGGCGCTGGGCCGGCGTGCCCTTCTACCTGCGCACCGGCAAGCGCCTGGCGGCCCGCGACGCCGAGATCGTGGTCAACTTCCGCCCCACGCCGCACAGCATCTTCCCGGTCGGCAACGGCCAGTCCAACAAGCTGGTGATCAAGCTGCAACCCGAGGACGGCCTGGAGTTGCACCTGCTGGCGGCCAAGGGCACGGGGCAGCACGAGGCGCTTTCGCCGGTGTTCCTGGACCTGGACTTCGACAAGGCCTTCCCGAGCGAGCGCGTGGGTGCCTACGAGCGCCTGCTGCTCGATGCGATCGCCGGCCGGCTCAATCTGTTCGTGCGTTCCGACGAGCAGGAACAGGCCTGGCGCTGGGTCGAGCCCATCCTCGACACCTGGGAGAGCGACGGCAACAACGGGTTGCGCACCTACCCGGCCGGCAGCTGGGGCCCGCCCGCGGCCAGCGCGCTGGTGGCGCGCGACGGCTACAGCTGGTCGGAAGAGCAATAAGACCGCCTGGACGGCGTGAGGAGAGGACAATGCTCGACCGCATCAAGGCATCGATCCCGGCGCTGCCGCCGGCCGAGCAGCGCGTGGCCAAACTGGTGCTGGCCGACCCGCGCAGCTTCGCCAGCCTGCCGGTCGCGGAGCTGGCGGAGCGGGCCCACGTCAGCAAGCCCACCGTGGTGCGCTTCTGCCGCAGCGTGGGCTATGACGGGCTGGCCGACTTCAAGCTCAAGCTCGCCGGCAGCGTCAATGAAGGCGTGCCCTTCGTGCACCGCTCGGTGGACGAGGACGACAAGCCCTCGGACCTGATCGTCAAGGTCATCGACAACGCGGTCTCGGCCCTGCTCAAGTTCCGCAACGACGCTGCCAGCCACGCCTTCGACCGCGCCATCGAGGCGCTCACGGGCGCCGGCAAGTCGGGCCGCCGCATCGAGTTCTACGGTGTCGGCAACTCCGGCATCGTGGCGCAGGACGCGCAGCACAAGTTCTTCCGGCTGGGCGTCAACGCGGTGGCCTACAGCGACGGGCACGTGCAGGTGATGAGCGCGACGATGCTGCAGCCGGGCGACTGCGCGGTCATCATCTCGAACTCGGGCCGCAGCCGCGATTTGCTCGACGCCGCCGAGATCGCGCGCAAGAAAGGCGCGACGACGATCGTCATCACCGCCAGCGGCTCGCCGCTGACACAGCATGCGCAGATCCTGCTGGCCGCGGACCACCCCGAGGACTACGACCGCTACAGCCCCATGGTGTCGCGCCTGCTGCACCTGATGGTGATCGACATCCTCACCACCGGGGTCGCGCTGCGCCTGGGCGAGCACCTGCGCCCGGTGCTGCAGGAGATCAAGCGCAATCTGAGGGCGAAGCGCTACGCGCATCCGGCCGAATAGCCGGCCTCGAATGAAAAAAAGGGCCCGAGGGCCCTTTTTTGTCTTTGGGAGCGAGGCTCAAACCGCGTCAGCGGGTGTCAGGCCCACGGCCGGCACGGGCATCAGCTCCGCGATGCCATACAAACTCGCGAGCTTCTGCAGCTGCGGCGGCAGGTGGCGCACCTGGCAGCGCTTGCCGCCGGCCGTGGCCAGGCGCTGGCATTCGAGCAGCACGGCCAGGGCCGAGGAGTCGAAGTGCTTGAGGCCGGCCGCGTCGATCAGCACCGTGTCGCCCGGCTGCGAGCGCAGGCCCTGCTGCAGCAGCCGCAGCGTGTCCTTGGCTTCGCGCTCGGTCAGGGTGGTGGGCAGGAGCAGCACGCGGGCCTCCGTCTTCAGCTGCGGCCGCCGGCGGCCTTGTTGCGCTCGGCGAGCTTGGCGATCAGGCCGTCGATGCCACCCTGGCCGATCTCCTGGGCAAAGCTGTTGCGATAGTTCTCGACCAGCCAGACACCGAGCACATTGACGTCGTAGATCTTCCAGCCGTCGGCGCTTTTCTCCAGCCGGTAGTCCATCTGCACCGGCTCGCCCCTGCCGCGCACCTCGGTACGCACGATGACTTCCTTGTCGTCGGGCGCCGAGCGCATCGGCTTCATCGTGACGCGCTGGTCCTTCACCTGGGCCAGGGCACCCGCATAGGTGCGCACCAGCAGGGTCTTGAATTCGGCCTGCAGGCGCTGCTTCTGCTCCGGCGTGGCCTGGCGCCAGTAGCGGCCGACCGCGGCGGAGGTCATGCGCTCGAAGTTGACGTGCGGCATGATCTTGCTGTCGACCAGCGTGATGACACGCTGGACGTCGCCCTGCTGGATGGCCTTGTCTTCGCGCGCCGCGTCCATCACCTCGGTGGACACTTCCTTGACCAGGGCGTCGGGCGCCTGCTGGGCCCAGGCGGGTGCGGCGACGGCGAGCAACACGCTCATGCAGGCAGTGGCAAAACTACGGCGGATCATTTTTTCCTTTCCTGGCGGCAAGCCGCCAACTCTCTTCAGTCTGTGCTTCTGATCCGATCTGCGGCAATTGGTTCGGATCAGAAGCACATCCGGGCGCTTGCATGCCGTTTCGCTTGAAACGACGGCAGACGGCCCAGGATCAGGGGGCCGACGCGGCCGGGGCCGGTGCTTGCAGGGTGGCGGGCGACTCGACGGGTTTGCCCTCCGGCTCGGCCTCACCCGCGTCCCCGCCCGCCTCGGGTGGGTCGCCGTCGTACACCAGGCTCTGGCGGCGCTGCAGATAGGCGTCGCGCAGGAACAGGTAGGGGTCCAGCGAGGCATCGGCCAGCATACCCGTAGCGCCCAGCAGGTTGGCGCGGGTGTTCACAGTGCGCAGGGCCGAACTGCCGTAGCCCGCGCCTGCATCGTTGCGGAAGGCATAACCGGCGGCCTTCATGTCCATCGGCAGCGCCGCGGTATCACGCAGCGTCGAGGGCCCGAGCAGCGGCAGCACGACGTAGGGGCCAGCGCCGATGCCCCAGCGGCCCAGCGTCTGGCCGAAGTCCTCGTCCTCGGCCTCGATGCCGGCCTCGGTCGCGATGTCCAGCACGCCACCGAGTCCGAAGAAGGTGTTCACGCCGAAGCGCAGCGTGTTCTTGGCCGTGGTTTCGGCCTTGAGCTGCAGCAGGCCGTTGACCGCAGACCAGGCGTCACCCAGGTTGGAGAAAAAGTTGCCGACCCCGGTGCGCACGAGGCTGGGCACGTGGTCGCGGTAGGCGGTGGCGACCGGCTTGAGCACCGCCTTGTCCACCGTGTCGTTGAAGGCGTACACCTTCCGGTTCATCGGCTCCAGAGGATCGCGTGGGTGGTGGCCGGCGCAGCCGGCCAGCCAGGCCGCGGCGGCCACGGCGAGGGACAGGCGCACGCTGCTCACGGTTTGGCCCCCGGGGCAGCGGGCGCCGCCGGGCCCTCGGCCGCGCGGCTGTAGAGGAACTGCCCGATCAGGTTCTCCAGCACCACGGCCGACTGGGTCTGGGTGATCACGTCACCGGCGGCCAGGTTGTTCTCGTCGCCGCCGGGCTCCAGGCCCAGGTACTGCTCGCCCAGCAGCCCGGAGGTCAGAATCTTGGCCGAACTGTCCTTCGGGAAAGCGTAGCGACGCTCCAGTTCCATGCGCACGCGCGCCTGGAAGGTCTTGTCGTCGAATGTGATGGACTCGACGCGGCCGACCACCACGCCGGCGCTCTTGACTGGCGCGCGCGGCTTAAGGCCGCCGATGTTGTCGAAACGCGCATCCACGACATAGGTGTCCTCGAAGGACACGCTGAGCAGATTGGCCGCCTGCAAGGCCAGGAACACGATGGCCGCCGCGCCGAACAGCACGAACAGGCCGACCCACAGGTCATGACGAGACTTTTGCACCGTCCACTCCTCGGCCGCCGCAGGGGCCGCGGCGGCGCTTCCTTTATACATTCATCAAATCGAGAACATCAGGGCCGTCAGCACGAAGTCGAGGCCCAGCACCGACAGCGACGCCATCACGACCGTGCGCGTGGTTGCCCGCGAGACGCCCTCGGGCGTCGGCTTGCACTCGTAGCCTTGCAGCAGCGCGATGAAAGTCACCGTGATGCCGAACACGAGGCTCTTGATGATGCCGTTGCCGACATCGCCCCAGACCTTCACACCGCCTTGCATCTGAGACCAGAAATCGCCCGGGTCGACGCCGATCATCACCACGCCGACCACCCAGCCGCCGATGATGCCGATCGCGCTGAAGACCGCGGCGAGCAGGGGCATGGCAATGACGCCGGCCCAGAAGCGCGGCGCCAGCACCCGCTGGATGGGATCGACCGCCATCATCTCCATCGCCGCGAGCTGCTCGCCAGCCTTCATCAGGCCGATCTCGGCGGTCAGCGAGGTGCCGGCCCGCCCGGCGAACAGCAGCGCCGCCACCACCGGGCCCAGCTCGCGCACCAGCGAGAGCGCCACCAGCAGCCCGAGCGCCTGCTCGGCCCCGTAGCGCTGCAGTGTGTAGTAACCCTGCAGGCCCAGCACGAAGCCGACGAACAGACCCGAGACGGTAATGATCGCGAGCGAATAGTTGCCGAGGAAGTGCAACTGGTCGACCACCAGCCGGCCGCGCGCAAACACCTTGCTGCCCAGCAGCACGAGCTTCAGCAGCAACCGAGCCGAATAGCCGACGTCGGCCAGCTTGCCGCGCACGGCAGCGCCAACGCGCTCGGGATGCAGGAAACCCAGCATGGTCAGGGCCTCATGCGGAAGTCTTCGGCCACCGAGCTGGCCGGGTAGTGGAAGCGCACCGGCCCGTCGTCCTGGGCATCGACGAACTGGCGCACCAGCGGGTCGGTGGACGCCCGCATCTCGGCCGGGCTGCCCTGGGCGGCGATGCGGCCGTTGGCCAGGAAGATCACGTGGTCGGCGATCAGGAAGGTCTCGTCAACGTCGTGCGAGACGACGATGCTGGTGACGCTCAGTGCCTGGTTGAGGTCGCGGATCAGGCGCGCCGCCACGCCCATCGAGATCGGATCCAGCCCGGCGAAGGGCTCGTCGTACATGATGAGGTCGGGGTCGAGCGCGATCGCGCGCGCCAGCGCCACGCGGCGCGCCATGCCGCCGGAGATCTCGCTGGGCATCAGGTCACGCGCGCCGCGCAGGCCCACCGCGTTGAGCTTCATCAGCACCAGGTCGCGGATCATCGTCGCGCTCAGGGCGGTGTGCTCGCGCAGCGGGAAGGCCACGTTGTCGAACACCGAGAGGTCGGTGAACAGCGCGCCGAACTGGAACAGCATGCCCATGCGACGGCGCGCAGCGTACAGCTGCGTGGTGTCCATCGCTCCGAGGTCCTGGCCGTCGAACAGCACCTGGCCCGACTGCGGCGAGACCTGGCGGCCGATCAGCCGCAGCACGGTGGTCTTGCCGCCCCCGGACGTTCCCATCAACGCGACCACCTTGCCGCGCGGCACCGTCAGGCTGACGTCCTGCAGGATGGTACGGTCCCCATACCCGAAGGTAACCCCGCGCAGCTCGACCAGCGGCGTGGGGGGCGGTTGCAGGGTGTAGGGAGGCGACATCGGACCGGAAGCAGAAAAAAAAGCCGGCGTTTTCGATCACCGGCACTTCGATGATAGGGGAAAACACCCGGAGGGGCCCTCACTCACCCCCTAGAAGGCAGGCCCCGCGCGGGAGCAATTGTTGCGCCTGCCCCACGGTGGAGCGGTGTAAAAGAAAGGGCCGCCTTGACGACGACCCTTTCCATGTGAGTGATCACACTCTTTCAGCGCGGCAGTTCGCTGGTGCCCATCAGGAACTCGTCGATCGAGCGGGCCGCCTGGCGGCCTTCGCGGATGGCCCACACGACCAGTGACTGACCGCGCCGCACGTCGCCAGCCGCGAAGACCTTGGCGACGCTGGTCTGGTAGCCGCCCAGGAAATCGGTACTGGCGCGGGCGTTGCCGCGGGCGTCCTTGTCGACCCCGAAAGCATCGAGCACCGAGGCCACCGGGCTGACGAAACCCATGGCCAGCAGCACCAGATCGGCCTTCAGCACCTGCTCGGAGCCCGGCACCTCGACCATCTTGCCGTCCTTCCACTCGACCCGGGCGGTGCGGATGCCGGTCACCTTGCCGTTCTCGCCGATGAACTCCTTGGTCGCGATCGCGAACTCGCGCTCGCAACCTTCCTCGTGACTGGACGAGGTGCGCAGCCGGTAGGGCCAGTAAGGCCAGGTCAGCGCCTTGTTCTCCTGCTCGGGCGGCATGGGCATCAGCTCGAACTGGGTCACGCTCTTGGCGCCGTGGCGGTTGGAGGTGCCGACGCAGTCGCTGCCGGTGTCGCCGCCGCCGATCACGATGACGTGCTTGCCGTCCGCGCGAATCTGGTCCTTGAGCTTGTCGCCGGCGTTGACCTTGTTCTGCTGCGGCAGGAACTCCATCGCGAAGTGCACGCCGGCCAGCTCGCGGCCGGGCGCCGGCAGGTCGCGCGGCTGCTCGGCGCCGCCAGCCAGCAGCACCGCGTCGAACTCCTGTGCCAGTTGCTCGGCCGAAATGGTTTCCTTGGCCCAGTTGGTCACCTTGGAGCCCTCGGGCAGCTTGCCGACCAGCACACCAGTGCGGAACTGCACACCTTCGGCTTCCATCTGCTTGATGCGACGGTCGATGTGCGACTTCTCCATCTTGAAGTCGGGAATGCCGTAGCGCAGCAAGCCACCGATGCGGTCGTTCTTCTCGAACACCGTGACGTCGTGGCCGACGCGCGCCAGCTGCTGGGCAGCGGCCAGGCCCGCCGGGCCGGAGCCGACGACGGCGACCTTCTTGCCGGTCTTGAACTTGGGCGGTTGCGCGTCCACCCAGCCCTCGGCCCAGGCGCGGTCGATGATGGCGCGCTCGAGCGACTTGATGCCCACCGGCTCGTCGTTGAAGTTCAGCGTACAGGCTGCCTCGCAAGGCGCGGGGCAGATGCGGCCGGTGAACTCGGGGAAGTTGTTGGTCGAGTGCAGCACCTCGATCGCGCTGCGCCACTCGTTCCGGTACACCAGGTCGTTGAAGTCCGGAATGATGTTGTTGACCGGACAGCCGCTGTTGCAGAACGGAATGCCGCAGTCCATGCAACGGGCCCCCTGCACCCGGGCATCTTCTTCCTTGAGGCCGATGACGAACTCTTTGTAGTGCTTCAGGCGGGTCGGGGCCGGCTCATAGCCTTCCTCGACACGCTCGTACTCCATGAAGCCAGTGACTTTTCCCATTTTCTAAACTCCTAGCTCGCCTGCTCAGACCTTGGCCTTGGTGGCCTTGCCGGTCTTCTCCGACCCCTTGGCCTTCGCGATGGTCACGTCGGCTTCCTTGCGGGCGTTGATCTCGCCCAGCGCGCGCTTGTACTCGTGCGGGAACACCTTCACGAACTTCGTTCGGGCTTCGCTCCAGCGGTCCAGGATCTCGCGGGCACGCAGCGAGCCGGTCCAGCGGTGGTGGTCCTCGACCAGCTTGCGCAGCAGCGCTTCGTCTGTCTGGCCCTGGTGCCAGGTCGCCGCGTCGACGCTGGTTTCCTGCTCCTTGGCCGAGAGCACCTTGTCCAGTGCCACCATCGAGGTGTTGCAGCGCTCGGCGAAGCGGCCGTCCTCGTCGTAGACATAGGCGATGCCGCCCGACATGCCGGCTGCGAAGTTGCGCCCGGTCTTGCCGAGCACGACCACCGTGCCGCCGGTCATGTACTCGCAGCCGTGGTCGCCGGTGCCCTCCACCACCGCGGTGGCACCCGACAGGCGCACCGCGAAGCGCTCGCCGGCGACGCCGCGGAAGAAGGCCTCGCCGCTGGTCGCGCCGTACAGCACGGTGTTGCCGACGATGATGTTCTGCGTCGCGTCGCCGCGGAAGTCGATGCTCGGGCGCACCACCACGCGGCCGCCGGACAGGCCCTTGCCGGTGTAGTCGTTGGCGTCGCCGATCAGGTAGAGCGTGATGCCCTTGGCCAGGAAGGCGCCGAAGCTCTGGCCGCCGGTGCCCTCCATCTGGATGCGCAGGGTGTCATCCGGCAGGCCTTCCGGATGGCGCTTGACCAGCTCGCCCGACAGCATTGCGCCGACGGTGCGGTTGACGTTGCGCGCGGTCTCGATGAACTGCACCTTCTCACCCTTCTCGAGCGCGGCACGCGACTTCTCGATCAGGCGCACGTCCAGCGCATGATCGAGGCCGTGGTCCTGGCTCTCGGTGTGCAGGCGCGCCACCTCGGCCGGCAGGGCCGGCTGGTAGAAGACCCGGCTGAAGTCCAGGCCACGCGCCTTCCAGTGCTCGACGCCCTTCTTCATGTCGAGCAGGTCGGAGCGGCCGATCAGATCGTCGAAGCGGCGGATGCCCAGCTGGGCCATGATCTGGCGAGCCTCTTCCGCGATGAAGAAGAAGAAGTTCACCACGTGCTCGGGCTTGCCCTGGAACTTCTTGCGCAGCACCGGGTCCTGCGTCGCCACGCCCACCGGGCAGGTGTTCAGGTGGCACTTGCGCATCATGATGCAGCCCTCGACCACCAGCGGCGCGGTCGCGAAACCGAACTCGTCGGCGCCCAGCAGCGCGCCGATCACGACGTCGCGGCCGGTTTTCATCTGGCCGTCGGCCTGCAGGCGGATGCGCGAGCGCAGGCGATTGAGCAGCAGGGTCTGCTGCGTCTCGGCCAGGCCCAGCTCCCAGGGGGTGCCGGCATGCTTGATCGAGGACCAGGGCGAGGCGCCGGTGCCGCCGTCATGGCCGGCGATCACGATGTGGTCGGCCTTGGCCTTGGCGACGCCGGTGGCGATGGTGCCCACCCCGACTTCCGACACCAGCTTGACCGACACGTCGGCGCGCGG
The DNA here is from genome assembly GCF_026153205.1 of Aquabacterium sp. A7-Y. GTDB lineage: Bacteria > Pseudomonadota > Gammaproteobacteria > Burkholderiales > Burkholderiaceae_C > Caldimonas. The sequence continues at coordinate 69,272 of NZ_JAPFBW010000014.1, forward strand.
GTTGACGTTTTTCAGGTCGTGGATCAGCTGCGCCAGGTCCTCGATCGAGTAGATGTCGTGGTGCGGCGGCGGCGAGATCAGGCCGACGCCCGGCACCGAGTAGCGCAGGAAGCCGATGTAGTCGGACACCTTGCCACCGGGCAGTTGGCCGCCCTCGCCGGGCTTCGCGCCCTGGGCCATCTTGATCTGGATCTGGTCGGCCGAGACCAGGTACTCGGTCGTCACGCCGAAACGGCCCGAGGCGACCTGCTTGATCTTGGAGCGCAGCGAATCGCCGTCCTGGAGCTCGTAGTCGGCCTCGATGACCTTGGTGCCGATGACGTCGGACACCTTGGTGCCCTGCTTGATCGGGATGCCCTTGAGCTCGTTGCGGTAGCGCGCCGGGTCCTCGCCGCCTTCGCCGGTGTTGGACTTGCCGCCGATGCGGTTCATCGCGATTGCCAGGGTCGAGTGGGCCTCGGTCGAAATCGAGCCGAGCGACATCGCGCCGGTGGCGAACCGCTTGACGATCTCGACCGCCGGCTCGACCTCCTCGACCGGAATGGCTCGGGCAGGGTCGACCTTGAACTCGAACAGGCCGCGCAGGGTCATGTGGCGACGCGACTGGTCGTTGATGATCTGGGCGTATTCCTTGTACGTCTCGAACTTGTTGGCGCGCGCGCTGTGCTGCAGCTTGGCGATCGCGTCCGGCGTCCACATGTGCTCTTCGCCGCGGGTCCGCCAGGCGTACTCGCCGCCGGCGTCCAGCATGGTCTGCAGCACCGGGTCGTCGCCGAAGGCGGCGCGGTGCATGCGGATTGCTTCCTCGGCGACCTCGAAGACGCCCACGCCACCGACCTGCGAGGCGGTGCCGCGGAAGTACTTCTCGATCAGCTTGCTGTCCAGGCCGATGGCCTCGAAGATCTGCGCGCCGCAATAGGACATGTAGGTCGAGATGCCCATCTTGGACATGATCTTCGACAGGCCCTTGCCGATCGCCTTGACGTAGTTGTAGATCGCCTTCTCGGGGCTCAGCTCGCCCGGCAGCTCCTTGTGGATGGCCGCCAGGGTTTCCATCGCCAGATAGGGATGCACGGCCTCGGCGCCGTAGCCCGCCAGCACCGCGAAGTGATGCACCTCGCGCGCCGAGCCGGTCTCGACCACCAGGCCCGCGGTCGTGCGCAGGCCTTCGCGCACCAGGTGCTGGTGGATCGCGGACAGCGCCAGCACCGCCGGGATCGCGACATGGGCGCGGTCCATCTTGCGGTCGGTGATGATCAGGATGTTGTGGCCGCTCTTGATCGCGTCCACCGCTTCCGCGCACAGCGAGGCGAGCTTGGCCTCCACCCCTTCGTGGCCCCAGGCCAGCGGGTAGGTGATGTCCAGCTCATAGCTCTTGAACTTGCCGCCGGTGGGCTTCTCGATCTGGCGCAGGCGCGCCATGTCGTCGAAGTCCAGGATGGGCTGCGAAACTTCCAGGCGCATCGGCGGGTTGACCGCGTTGATGTCGAGCAGGTTGGGCTTGGGCCCGATGAAGGACACCAGCGACATCACGATCGCTTCGCGGATCGGGTCGATCGGCGGGTTCGTGACCTGGGCGAACAGCTGCTTGAAGTAGTTGTACAGCGGCTTGTCCTTGGAGGACAGCACCGCCAGCGGCGAGTCGTTGCCCATCGAGCCGATGCCTTCCTCGCCGGCCTGGGCCATCGGGCTCAACAGGAACTTCAGGTCTTCCTGCGTGTAGCCGAAGGCCTGCTGGCGGTCGAGCAGCGACTCGGGGAAGGCTTCGGGGCCGGCGCTCACCTCGATGGTGTCGAGGCGGATGCGCACGTTCTCGATCCACTGACGGTAGGGCTTGGCCGAGGCGTAGAGGTTCTTCAGTTCCTCGTCGTCGACGATGCGGCCCTGTTCGAAGTCGATCAGGAACATCTTGCCCGGCTGCAGGCGCCACTTCTTGACGATCTTGTTCTCGGGGATGGGCAGCACGCCGGACTCCGACGCCATCACGACCAGGTCGTCGTCGGTGACGATGTAGCGGGCCGGGCGGAGGCCGTTGCGGTCCAGCGTGGCGCCGATCTGGCGGCCGTCGGTGAAGACCATCGCGGCCGGGCCGTCCCAGGGCTCCAGCATCGCCGCGTGGTATTCATAGAAGGCGCGGCGCCGCCCGTCCATCGTGCTGTGCTGCTCCCAGGCCTCGGGGATCATCATCATCGCGGCGTGGGCGAGCGGGTAGCCGCTCATCGTCAGCAGCTCCAGCGCGTTGTCGAAGGTCGCGGTGTCGGACTGGCCCTCGAAGCTGATCGGGTAGAGCTTCTGCAGGTCGTCGCCCAGCACGGGCGACTTCATCACGCCTTCGCGGGCGCGCATCCAGTTGAAGTTGCCCTTGACCGTGTTGATCTCGCCGTTGTGGGCCACCATGCGGTAGGGGTGGGCCAGCGGCCACTCGGGGAAGGTGTTGGTCGAGAAACGCTGGTGCACCAGCGCAAGCGCGGACGTGACGCGCGGGTCCTGCAGGTCCAGGAAGTACTTGCCGACCTGGTCCGCCAGCAGCAGGCCCTTGTAGATGATGGTGCGGCAGCTCATGCTGGGCACGTAGTACTCGCGGCTGTGCGTCAGCTTGAGGCGCTGGATGGCGCTGGAGGCCGTCTTGCGGATCACGTAGAGCTTACGTTCCAGCGCGTCGGGCACGATGATGTCGGGACCGCGGCCGATGAAGATCTGGCGCATCACCGGCTCTTTCTCGCGCACCGTGGGCGACATCGGCATCTCGCGGTCGACCGGCACGTCGCGCCAGCCCAGCAGCACCTGACCCTCGGCCTTGACGGCACGCTCGAGCTCCTGCTCGCAGGCCAGGCGGGAGGCATGCTCCTTGGGCAGGAAGATCATGCCGACGCCATATTCACCAGGCGGGGGCAGCTCGATGCCCTGCGCGGCCATCTCCTCGCGGTAGTACTCGTCGGGGATCTGGATCAGGATGCCGGCACCGTCGCCCATCAGCTTGTCGGCGCCGACCGCGCCGCGGTGGTCCAGGTTCTCGAGGATCTTGAGGCCCTGCTGAACGATGGCGTGCGCCTTGCTACCTTTGATGTGGGCGACGAAACCGACGCCGCAGGCGTCTTTCTCTTGGGCCGGGTCGTACAGGCCGTGGGCGGCCAGCGACTGGATTTCTTCAGGGGAAGCAACCCCCAGGGCGGCCTTGTTCATGGCGCACTCCGTCTCATCGTTAGGGATAACGCGGCAGGATACTGGAGCACACTTACAAGTCAAGAACAATTAAATAGGGTCAGACTCCATTTATTTTTCGTAGATCAAAGCGCGATAGTTAAACGGGGACAGAGTGGATTTTTTTGGGCCGTCCCCGGGGGCGTGGCGCCAGCGGTCGGTCGACGAGTTGGCCGATACGTTCAATGAAAGCGCCCGATCCCAGCGCCCACCCCTTCCAGCTGGCGTCCTCAATTTGCCGCACCTGCTGCTGCGACAGGCCGTGCTCGACAAGCCCGCGATAGCGGGCCTCCCGGTCGAACGGGGTGTTGCCCAGGGTCCAGTACAAGGCATGAGCCGCCAGGAAAGCGTCGCTGCGCTGGCCCACGTGATGCCCGTAGCTGCTCCAGACCCACGCCGCAGGGTCGACACCGGCCTCGGCGCGCTGCGACGCGGTGTCCACATAAACCATCACCGGCAGCAGGAACTCCTGAGGATCGAGCACGCTCGCCCGGAAGCGTCCTTCCCACAAGGTGCCGGAGCGTCCCCGCACCCGGTTGTGCCAGCCAACATAACGGCGCCCGACGGTCTGCATCATGCGGCTCAACCCGCTCGCGTCGGCGGGGGTGGCGAGCAGCTGCACACCGTCCGGCAACAGGGCATAGGCGTGCACTGCGACGCGGCAGGTCAGCGCCGCTTCGCGCAGCGCCGCGAGATAGGTGCGGTAGTCCTCGTCGGTCTCGAAGACAGTCTGGCGGTGATGGCCCTGCTGCACCAGGTGATGCGGCAGGCCGGGTAGCACCAGGCGGGGAAGTCGGGCCAAGGTGTAGCGCCGCGCCAACGGCGTCCGAGTTGATCTGGCCCCATTTTATGGAGGGCCGGACCGGCGCGGCTCAGAACAGTCGTTCGCCGGTGAGCCGTTCGTGCTCCCGGATCGCAAAGCGGTCGGTCATTCCGGCGATGTAGTCGGCCACCGTGCGGTGCAGGTCGCTGGCCTCGGCGTAGTCGGGGGGCATTTCGGCCGGGCAGGAGACGTAGGCCGCGAACAGGGTGCGCACGATCCGCTTGCCGCGGTCGGTGGTCTCGGTGACCTGGGGATGGCGGTAGAGGTTCACGCGCAGGAAACGCTTGAGCACCACGCCCTCGGCCTGCATCGCTTCACTGAAGCAGAACATCGGCGGCAGGCGCCGGGCTGCGTCAGCGCTCTCCGGCGCGCCCTCGGCGAGCCGGGCGCGGGTACTGGCGATGACATCGTAGACCTGCTCGGACAGCATGCGGCGTATCGCCTCGAACAGCAGGCGCCGCCCGGCCAGACCCGGGTGCTCGCGCTCCGCGGCCCGGCGGTAGCGGGCGAACAGCTCGACCTCGTCGAGCTGTTCGAGGCGCAGCAGCCCGGAGCGCACGCCGTCGTCGATGTCGTGCGCGTTGTAGGCAATCTCGTCGGCCAGGTTGCAAAGCTGGGCTTCCAGGCTGGGCTGGCTACGGTCCAGGAAACGCCGCGCCACGTCGCCCAGGCGCTCGGCGTTCTCGCGCGAGCAGTGCTTGAGGATGCCTTCGCGGGTTTCGAAGCTGAGGTTGAGCCCGTCGAAATCGGGATAGCGCTCCTCCAGCTCGTCGACCACCCGCAGGCTCTGCAGGTTGTGCTCGAAGCCGCCGTGCTCCCGCATGCAATCGTGCAGCGCGTCCTGCCCGGCATGGCCGAAGGGGGTGTGCCCCAGATCATGCGCGAGTGCGATGGCCTCGACCAGGTCTTCGTGCAGGCCCAGTGTCCGGGCAATGGAGCGCCCCAGCTGCGCCACCTCCAGCGAATGCGTCAGGCGGGTGCGGAACAGGTCGCCCTCGTGGTTGAGGAACACCTGGGTCTTGTAGACCAGGCGGCGGAACGCGGTGCTGTGCACGATGCGGTCACGGTCGCGCTGGTAGTCGTTGCGGGTGGGCGCCGCCGGCTCGGCGTGCCGGCGACCTCGCGACTGCTCGGGGTGGCTGGCGTAGGGCGCGAGCATGCCAGCGCAGGCGGTCAGCGCGCGGTACAGGCCTCGACGACCTGCGCGACCAGCTCGTCAGGCGCACCTCGCATGCCGGCGCGTCCCAGCGCCTCGATGACGACAAAACGGATCTCACCGGCCTCGGCCTTTTTGTCGACCCGCATCAGCTCCAGGTAGCGGGCCGGACTCAGGCTGGCTGGACCGGCCACCGGCAAGCCCGCGCGCTCGACGATGCGCCTCATGCGCTCGACGAAAGCAGCCGGCATCAGGCCGAGGCGCGCCGACAGCTCGCTGGCCATCACCATGCCGCAGCCCACCGCCTCCCCGTGCAACCACTCGCCGTAGCCCAGCCCGGCTTCGATGGCGTGCCCGAAGGTGTGGCCGAAATTGAGGATGGCACGCAGCCCGCCTTCGCGTTCGTCCTGCCCCACCACCCAGGCCTTGATCTCACAGGAGCGCTTCACCGCGTGTGCGAGCGCGGCCTTGTCGCGCGCCAGCAGGGCGTCGAGATTGGCCTCGATCCAGTCGAGGAAGTCGGCATCGGCGATCGGGCCGTACTTGATCACTTCGGCCAGGCCCGCGGAGAGCTCGCGCTGCGGCAGCGTGTCCAGGGTCGCCAGATCCGCCACCACCAGCAGGGGCTGGTAGAAGGCGCCGATCATGTTTTTGCCGAGCGGGTGATTGATGGCGGTTTTGCCGCCTACCGAGGAATCGACCTGGGACAGCAGCGTGGTCGGCAGTTGGACGAAAGGCACGCCGCGCATGTAGCAGGCGGCCGCGAAGCCGGTCATGTCGCCGATCACGCCGCCGCCGAGCGCGAACAGCGTGGTGCGGCGATCACACGACTCGGCGAGCAGACGGTCGAACACGCGGTTCAGCGACGTCCAGTCCTTGTGGGCTTCCCCGTCCGGCAGGTCGATGCGAACGACCTTGCGGTACACCGTCTGCAGGCGCTCCACGACCGCCGGGCCATACAACGGGCCGACCGTGGTGTTGCTGACGACCAGCGCATCGGCGCCACCGGCCCGCCCCAGGAGAGCCGGCAAGTCGGCCAGCAACCCGGAGCCGATGTGGATGTCGTAGCTACGCTCGTCGAGAGCAACCGTCAGACGGTGGCGCAATTGTCGGTTCACTCCATCAGTTGGGAACGCAGGCCTGGGCCGTGCCACCGCTGTTCGGGTTCCGCGGCGGGTCGCTGCGCCAGCGGTTGTAGCGGTACAGCGTCATCGAGCAGTTGGCGCCGATCTCCAGGTCGAACACATGCAGGTAGTGATTATCACCTTCCCCGGCAGGCGGCGAGAAGATCACGGTACGGCCGGCGTAGTTCAGCTCGACGCGGGCCGGCGACTCGGTCATCCCCGGAGACGTCTGTTGACTGAAGTTGTGCAGGTAGAAGCGGTAGATGCCCACCTTCGGGCGGCGCACGGTCGTGATCTCCGGGCCGAAGCCGGAGATATCGTCGACATCGAGGCTGGAGTACGGCTCGGTCGACAGGCTGCCCTTGGCCGTGTAGTCGACCTTGGCGCCGCCGGGAATGTGCAGGTGCGAATCGATATCGCGCGGCGAGGCGCCCCAGGTCAGCCTCACCGTTGCCGCGTTGATCAGCGGCACGGTCAGGCAGGGCGTGAGGTTCAGGTTGGCAGTGCTGACCGAGGTGAGCACCGCGTTGCTCTGGTAAACGCCACGACGCCCGGTCACGACCAACTGGCTGTTCTGCGGCACCGGCAGCGAGAAAGCCCCGGAATCGGAGGTTTGGCCGAAGGCCAGGCCGCTGTAGTTCACACCCTCGACCCAGACGCGGCCGCCGGCTACCGGCGCACCCGCGTCGTCAACCATGCAGCCGTTCACGAGGACCGGCGACTGCAGGGCGGCACCGACCATCCACTGTCCGAACCGCGTGACCGTGGCTTCGTAGTAGCTGCCGGAAGCGCCGGAGCCCAGCGTCGCCGTGCCGTCCTGGACCCAGCGTCCCGTCGTCGTGTCGAGGTAGTAGATGTTGGCCGTCGCGGGGTTGGAAGCGGCCTTCGTGCTGACGGGAACGCGCAGCGTGACCGGGTCGGTTCCGGAGATCGTGACGGCGGGATCCGCCGAGAGCACAACCGCGCCGTAGGACTGCAGCGGCTCGCCGGTGCTGGAGGTGTAGTCGCCCGAGAGCGCGAAGCTGTCGGCGCCCACCGCCACCGGGCTCAGCCTCACCGACGCGTTGGCCGAGAGGGAGCCGGCCGGGATGCTGGCGCTTGCCGGGCCGGCGCCGGACGTCAGCTGGCTCGCCGATCCGGTGGTCACCGCCGCCGTCGTGCCGTGCGGCGTCAGCTTGAACAGCGTCACGGACGGCACCGCGGCCACCACGGCCGTCGCGAGGAACTGGCTCTCGAAGCCCTCCTTGCTGGCCTGCTGGATCAACCGGCCGATGGGGTCGTACGATGCCTGCGAGAAAAAGCCGCTGGCGTCTGTCGACAGGTTCACATCGCCGAAACTCACCGCCGCGGCCTCGATCGCCGCACCGCTTTCGGCGCTCACCACCGACCCCTGGATGGCTGCCGTGCTGATCTGCACCGTGGCATCAGGCGTCGGACGTGCACCGTCCGAGCCGCCGCTGGCCACACAGGTGGTCTGAGGCTCGCCAGCGATGGGCGAGAGGCCCTTGCCGGGGCATGCGTAAAGCGAGGCGCCGGCACTGCCGCCGCCCCCGCCGCACGACGCCGTTGCGACCACGCCTGCCGCCAGCGCAAGCCGGCGCAGGATCCCCTCCGCTTCAAACTTACTCATCGTTCCCTCACTACCGCTCTTTTCTCATCTTCGGCCTGCGCGATCCGTCACGCAAACCGTCCAATCACATCGTGGTCTTACCAGTACGCGGCGCGCTCGCCAGCCCCGCGAGCTCCACCTGCATCGCGATCATGTTCACCATCGTCTGCTGCGACGGCGGTCCCGTCTCGATGCAGAAGTCGGCGATGGACGTGTAGTACGGATCCCGCTCCGCATGCAGGTCGCGCAACTTGCCCAAGCCGTCGCCCCCTTGCAGCAGCGGGCGTTTCGTGTCGTGTTTCAGACGGCGCCACAGGTCCTCAGGGCTGGCCTTGAGGTAGACGACGGTGCAGCGGTCGGCCAGCGCGCGACGGTTCTCCTCGCGCAGCACCGCACCTCCGCCGGTCGCCAGCACGAAGGCGCTTGCCCGTGTCAGCTCGTCGATCACCTGCACCTCGACGTCCCGGAAGGCCGCTTCGCCATGGCGCTGGAAGTAGAAGCCGATGCTGCAGTCCAGACGCTTTTCGATTTCGGCGTCGGAGTCGACGAACGGGACATCGAAGCGCCGGCCGAGGTGTCGGCCGATGGTGCTTTTGCCGCACCCCGGCATGCCGACCAAGGCCAGCTTCACCTCAACGCACCGCCGTCCGATCCGAGATGACGCGCGGCGTCAGGAAAACCAGCAACTCGGTCTTCTCCGCCGCACGGCCCTTGGTCTTGAACAGATAGCCCAGCACCGGCACGTCGCCCAACAGCGGGACCTTGCTCTCCTCGTCTCGCTCGACCTGCTCGAAGATGCCGCCGATGACGACGGTGCCGCCGTTCTCGATCAGCACCTGGGTCTTGACGTGTTTGGTATTGATCGCGAGACCCGCCGGCGTGGTCTGACCGACGCTGTCCTTGTTGATATCGACGTCAAGGATGATGTTGCCCTCGGGCGTGATCTGGGGGATCACTTCCAGCTTCAGGTTGGCCTTGCGGAAGGCAATCGCCGTGGCGCCGCTCGAAGTGGCGGTCTGATACGGGAGCTCGGTACCTTGCTCGATCAGGGCCTTCACCTGGTCTGCCGTGATGACACGCGGGCTCGACACCACCTTGCCCTTGCCATCGGCTTCGAGCGCCGACAGCTCCAGGTTGAGGAAGCGGTTGGCGGTCGCGCTGAACAAGGACAGCGCGAAGCTGGCCGGGTTCTGGCCGTTGATGCTGGTCGCCGGGAGGTTCACGAAGTAGGTGTTCGGAACATAACTGCCGCCGGTCTCTTCGGCCTGCAGCGTCTGCTCGCCGACACCCAGGTAGTTGCCGGTGACGGCGATGCGATTGCTGCCGCCGACACCCCAGCCTGGCGTTCCACCGCGAACGCCCCGCAGATCGGTGGCACCCAGCTTCACGCCCAGTTGGCGCCCGAAGGTATCGCTCGCCTCGACGATCCGCGCCTCGATCATCACCTGCCGGACCGGAATGTCGATCTTGGCGATCAGCTGCTGGATCTCCTCCAGCTTGGACGGGATGTCGGTCACGAACAGCTGGTTCGTGCGCGTTTCGAAGATCGCGCTGCCACGGGCGGTGAGGATGGGCTTGCCGCCGCCACCGCCAGCGCCGCCCTGCCCCATCAACGCCTTGGTCACCTCTTCGGCCTTGGTGTAGTTGAGCTGGAACGACTGGGTCCGCAGGGGCTCCAGCTGCGTCACCTGGGCCTTGGCTTCCAGGTCCAGCTTTTCCTTGGCGGCAATCTCGTCCTTGGGCGCAATCCACAGCACATTGCCGGACTTGCGCATGCCCAGGCCCTTGGCCTGCAGGATGATGTCGAGCGCCTGGTCCCAGGGCACGTCCTTCAGCCGCAGCGTGACGTTACCGGTCACGGTATCGCTGGTCACGACGTTGAAGTTGGTGAAATCGGCGATGACCTGCAGGAGCGCACGAACCTCGATGTTCTGGAAGTTCAGCGACAGCTTCTCGCCCTGGTAGCCGGGGCCCTGCACCAGCTTGTTCGGGTCCTGCTTCTGAGGCCGCACCTCGAGCACGAACTGGGTGTCGGTCTGGTAGGCGCTGTGCTCCCAGCTGCCGCGCGGCTCGACCACCATGCGCACACGGTCGCCGGCCTGGAACGTCGAGACCGTCTGCACCGGAGTACCGAAGTCGGTCACGTCCAGGCGACGGCGCAGATTCTCGGGAAGCGTGGATCGCAGGAACTCGACCACCAGGCTCTGGCCCTGCTGGCGGATGTCGACACCGACCTGGTTGTTCGGCAACTCGACCACCACCCGGCCGGCATTCTCCTGCCCGCGCCGGAAGTCCACGTCCTTCAGCGCCAGCTGATCGCGGTTGAGGCTTTCAGAGAAGTGCACCGCGTCGGACTTGGGAGATGCCGACGCGCTCGCCTGGCCACCACCGGACTCCAGCACCAGCAGCAGCGTCTTGCCCTGCAGTTGTGCGGTGTAGTTGGACGGCTGCTTCAGATTGAGCACCAGGCGCGTGCGCTCGCCGGCCTGCGCCACATTGGCCGAGCGCAGGTTGCCCTGGTTGATGTCGATCGAGGAGCGGCCCATGGCATTGCTGACGCCGGGCAGGTCGATCGCGATGCGCGGGGGGGTCTGGATGGTGAAACCCGACGGCACGGCGGCCAGGGGCTGGGCCAGCTCGATGCGCACGACTTCGGCGCCGGACTGCTGGCTGGTGTTGATCGACTGGATGGCGTTCTGCGCCCAGGCGAGCACTGGGGAGACCACGAGCGACAGGCCCAGCGCCAGAGAGCGAAGCGGAGTGTTCATCAAAGTCCCGAATGTCTTGTTCATTGCGCCTTCTCCTGAAGCTGGAGGCTGCTGATGCGTTCCGTCAAATCGCCGCTGGGATCCTGAACGATCTCCCGGAGGACAATCTCCGTTTCAGTGATTCTGGTGATCCGGCCGTAGTTCTGCCCCAGGTAGTTCCCGACCTGGACCTGATACAACAACTCGTCAACCTTCAGCAGGGCCGACTGCCGTCCCTGACGCGCCACGCTGCCCACCATCGTCATGCTGTCGAGCGGGAAGGCTTCCAGCGGCTCCTTGCGGCGATTCATTTCGCTGGCCAGCAAGGCGTTGGCTTGCCGGGTTTCCTGTTTCAAGGCGACCGCCAACTTCTGCGGGCTGAACGGCTCCACCCCGTCGGCCACGACGTAAGGCTGGGCCTCGAATTTTTTCGGCGGCTCGATCGGCTTGACGCTGGGCCGGACCTCGCGCTTCTGCTGATCCATCCAGGCCTCGAGTTCGTCCTGCCCGGAGCCGCATGCGCTCAGCAGGACCAGCGCGGAAAGCGCGCCGACCACGGTCCGTCTGTGGACGCTCATTTCTTGCCCCCCTTCCCCTTCCCCTTCTTCGCCGCAGCGGCCGCAGCTCGTTGCGCTTCCAGCTCCGCCTGATCCAGATAACGGTAGGTTCGCGCTGTCGCTTCCATGCCCAGCACCGCTCCGCCGTCCCTGGGGGGCGTGCTGATGTGCAAGCCGTGCAAGGTCACGATGCGCGACAGGTTCGCGACGTCCGCGGTGAAGGAACCGATGTCGTGGTAGCGCCCGGTCACCCGGATGGAGATGGGCAGCTCGGCGTAGTAGTCCTTCACGACCACTTGCCCCGGCTTGAACAGCTCGAACTGGAGTCCACGCCCCAGACCGGCCTGGTTGATGTCCGACAGCAAGGCGTCCATCTCGGCCTTGCCGGGCAACTGCTTCTCCAGCTGCGTCACGTATTCCTGCACCTGCAGCCGCTGCTTGCGAAGCTCGTCCAGGTTGACCGCCTGGGTCAGCTTGGAACGGTACTGCTCCTTCAGCGTCGGCTCCTTCTGGACTTCGGCCTCGAGGGCGTCCGCTTCGTCGGAAAGCACCAGGAACCAACCCAGCACCACCACCAGGACGGCGGCGACAAACCAGGCCAGGGCCTTCGGAAGAATCGGCCACTGCCCGGGCTCGTTGGTGTCGAGTCCGCGGAACTGGGAGGCGATCTCGTCCGAGAGTTCGCTCAGGTTGATATTGAAAGAATCTTTAGCCATGCCCTCGGCCCTCTCACGACTGCTTCGCAGGCCGGCCGGCCTGCGCGGGGGCGGCGGGGACCGTCTCGGCATCCGGGCCCTTCGGTCGTTTCAGCGCCACGCGGATCGAGAACTGGAACAGCCGCTTCTGCTCGCGGTCGGCCCCCGCAGCCACGGAAGCCGCCTTGATTTCGACCAGCTCGGGCCGCTCCAGCCAGGGGGAACTGTAGGCGGTGTTGCGCAGCAGCTCCGAGACGCGCTCGTTGGTCTGCGCGGTGCCGTTGATCAGCACGCCGTCGCCTTCCTGCTTGATGCTGCCCAGGTAGACACCCTCGGGTGTCTGCTTGACCAGTTCGTTGAGCAGGTGCACCGGCATGTTGCGGTCGGTCTGGAGGTCTTCCACGGCCTTCTGGCGCGCCTTGAGGTTGTCGATCTCGGCGCGCAGCGTGGCGATGTCCTTGATCTGCTCGTCGAGCACCGCGATCGCCTGCTTCAAGGTGTCGTTGCGCCGCTGCTGCTCGCTGATCTGCAACTGCAGCAGCGCATACCAGCCGGAGCCGATCAGCACGCCCACGCCGGCGGACAGCGCCAGAGCCGCAAAAAAGGCCTGCTTGCGCCGGCGGCGCTTTTCCTCCCGGTGCGGGAGCAGGTTGATCAGGATCATTGCAGGAATCTCCGCATCGCGAGGCCGCAAGCGGTCAGGTAGGAAGGAGCTTCACGGCGGAGCTTGCTCTCGCGCACGCTGGAGCCGAGCTTCATGCCGTCGAAGGGATTGACCACCATCGACGCGAAGCCGGTCTGCTCGGTCACGCGCTCCTTCAGCCCGGGCAGCGCGGCGCTGCCGCCGGCCAGCATCACGTAGTGGACCTTGTGGTGCGGCGTGCTGGTGAAGAAGTACTGCAGGGCCCGGCCGATCTCCTGCGAGAGGCTGTCGACGAAGGGCGTGAGGATGGACTGCTCGTAGTCCTCGGGCAGGTCGCCGGCCAGCTTCTTCTGCTCGGCCTCCTCGAACGAGAAGCCGTACTGGCGCGAGATCAGCTGGGTCAGCTGCGAGCCCCCGAACGCCTGATCGCGGTCGTAGAGCAACTCGTCGTCGCGCAGCACCTTCAGGCTGGTGGTCTCCGCGCCGATCTCGAACAGCGCGACCAGCGAATCGCGGCCTTCGTTGGGCAAGGTCGTGATCAGCCGCCCGACGGCCAGGCGCGAGGCATAGGACTCGATGTCCAGCACCACCGGCTTGAGGCCGGCCGCCTCGGCCAGACCCTGGCGATCCTGCACGCGATCCTTGCGGGACGCGGCGATCAGCACCTCGACATCGCCCGCCGAGGTGGGGCTGGGGCCGACAACACAGAAGTCGAGACTTACTTCATCGAGCGAGAAGGGGATGTACTGGTTCGCCTCGGATTCGACCTGCACCTCGAGCTCTTCCTCGCGCAGGCCGGCAGGCAGCATGATCTTCTTGGTGATCACCGCCGATTGCGGCATCGCCATCGCGACGTGTTTGGTGCGCGTGCCGCTTTTCACCACCACCCGGCGCACCGCGTCGGCCACCTCGTCGAACTTTTCGATCTGGCCATCCGCGATCCAACCCTTTTCGAAACTTTCGGTCGCAAATCGCTCGACTACGTACTCGCCGGCCGCGTTCTGGCCCAGCTCGACGAGCTTCACGCTCGACGAGCTGATGTCCAGCCCCACAAGCGGCGCATGCTTGCGGCCCAACAAAACGTCAAGAAAGCTCAAGGGTCCCTCCAACGCGCAAGTAAGTGCGCCGGATTGTTAATAAGTTACTTCAATGCTATCAGTAAACCCCTTGAGCAACAAAGATTTTTTCACGGTTTGGGCGTTTCTTTGCCCCCTGAAAACGGGGTGTGAAATAAGCCTTCCGGGACAACCCTGAGGGCTCGCCGAAGCCCGAAACCGCCGCCTTCGGGAACCCCTCGAGTCGGGCTCGCCGGCGGCCCGGGCGCGATTTCTATAATGCGCCCGACCCTTCTAGGAACGACATGACCGATTCTGAGCGCCCTGCACGAGCCGCCTCGTCAGGCACCACTCTTGCTCCCTGGCAACGCTGGCTTCTCAAGACCCTGTCCTGGGCCATCGGCCTCGCGGTGGCGGGTGCCTTCTGTGTGCTGATGGTCGTGGGCATTGCATTGTCGATCGCCTATCCCAACCTGCCCGAACTCAGCGGCCTGATGGACTACCGCCCCAAGCTGCCGATGCGGGTCTACTCGGCCGACCATGTCCTGATCGGCGAGTTCGGCGAGGAGCGCCGCAAGTTCGTGCCCATCAAGGACATTCCCAAGGTCATGCAACAGGCGGTGCTGGCGATCGAGGACGCTCGCTTCTACCAGCACAGCGGCGTCGACTATGTCGGCGTGCTGCGGGCCGGCCTGGCCAACTTCATGGACGTGGGCCGCCAGGGGGCCTCGACCATCACGATGCAGGTGGCGCGCAACTTCTATCTGTCCACCGAGAAGACCTTCACGCGCAAGATCTACGAGATCCTGCTGGCGCTCAAGATCGAAAGCATGCTGAGCAAGGACCAGATCCTGGAGCTCTATATGAACCAGATCTACCTGGGCCAGCGTGCCTACGGCTTCGCCGCGGCCAGCGAGACCTATTTCGGGAAAAGCCTGCAGGACATCACAGTGGCCGAGGCCGCCATGCTGGCCGGGCTGCCCAAGGCACCGGCCGCCTACAACCCCGTCGTGAACCCGCCGCGGGCCCGCCAGCGCCAGCAGTACATCATCACCCGCATGCTGGAGAACGGCTTCATCACCCAGCAGCAGCACGATGAGGCGCGCGGGCAGGTGCTGAAATACCGCCAGCCCTCGCAGGTGCCCGTGCACGCCGAATACGTCGCGGAAACGGCGCGCATGCTGATCCACAACCAGTACGGGGTGGAGGCCTACACGCGCGGCCTGAACGTCTACACCACGATCAAGTCGACCGACCAGGCAGTGGCCTACCGTGCGCTGCGCCGCGGCATCCTGGACTACGAGCGCCGCCAGCATTACCGGGGCCCTGAGGGTTACCTCAACCTGCCGGACGATCCGAAGGAGCTCGATGCGCGCATCGCCGAAGCCCTGGTGGAGCACCCCGACAACGACGAGCTGCGTGCCGCCGTCGCGATCGAAGTGAGCCCGAAGAAGATCGTTGCGGTGCTGCAGAACGGTGAGGACATCACGATCACCGGGGCCGGCCTGCGGCCGGTGGAGTCCGGCCTCTCGCCCAAGGCCAACCCGAAAGTACAGATCCGCCGGGGCGCCGTCATCCGCCTGGTGCAGGGCAACAAGGGCGAGTGGTCGGTCACCCAGTTGCCCGAGGTCGAGGGCGCCTTGATCGCACTCGATCCGCGCGACGGCGCGATCCGCTCGCTGGTCGGCGGCTTCGACTACGCCAAGAACAAGTTCAACCACGTCACCCAAGCCTGGCGCCAGCCCGGCTCCAGCTTCAAGCCCTTCATCTATTCGGCCGCGCTGGAGAAGGGCTTCACCCCCGCCACCGTGGTCAACGACGCCCCGCTGTTCTTCAATGCCGGCAGCACCGGCAGCCAGCCCTGGGAGCCGAAAAACTATGACGGCACCTTCGACGGCCCGATGTCGCTGCGTCGCGGCCTCGCGAAGTCGAAGAACATGGTCTCGATCCGCGTGCTGCAGTCCATCGGGCCGGCCTATGGGCAGGAGTTCGTCAAGAATTTCGGCTTCGACGCCGAGAAGCACCCGGCCTACCTGACGATGGCGCTGGGCGCCGGCTCGGTCACGCCGCTGCAGATGGCCGCGGCCTATTCGGTGTTTGCCAATGGCGGCTACCGCGTCAACCCCTACCTGGTGACCCGGGTCACCGACACCAAGGGCCGCGTGCTGGCCGACACCCAGCCGCCCCCGTTGCAGGAATCGATGCGCGCGATCGACGCGCGCAACGCGTTCGTGATGACCAGCATGATGCAGGAGGTCACCCGCTCGGGCACCGCTGCGAAGGCCCAGGCGACGCTGAAGCGGCCCGACATCTACGGCAAGACCGGCACGACCAACGACTCGCTGGACGCCTGGTTCGCCGGCTACCAGCCGACGCTCGCTGCCGTGGTCTGGGTCGGCTACGACACGCCTCGCAAGCTGGGCAGCCGCGAGACCGGTGGTGGCCTGTCGCTGCCGATCTGGATCGACTACATGGCCCACGCGCTGAAAAACGTGCCGGTGCAGGAGCCGACGCCACCCGAGGGCCTGGTGAACCTGGGTGGCGAGTGGTTCTACGACGAGTTCACGCGCGGCGCCGGCGTCAGCAGCCTGGGCCTCGACGACCGGCCGCCCTCCCCGCCCGCCGCCTCCGAGGAAGAACGGCGCAGCATCCTGGATCTGTTCCGGGGGCCCTGAGAAAAGGCCTGATGCGCCCGGCAGCCGCCGGGCGCCGACGCAGCGGGCCGGCGCGAGACGCCCCGGCGGCCCGCGCGCGTCGCTCAGGCCGGCGCGTCGAAACGGACCGGGCGGCCCGCCTGCTCGCTGGCGCAGGCCGACAGCGCGTCGAAAAACTCCTGCGCGGTGCGGGTATCGAGCCAGCGGCCCTGAACGAATTTGTAGTGGTAGCCACCCGAGCGCGCCGCCAGCCAGATCTCGTGCAGCGGCGGTTGCGTGTTGATGATGATCTTGCTGCCGTTCGGGAAGCTCAGCTCCAGCAGCCCGCCGGTGCGGTGGGTGTCGATGTCGACCACGTCGTCCTGCAGCAGCTGGTCGACGCGCGCCTCCACGGCGGCCAGCACCGCATGGGCCCGGGTGTGGTAGTCGGCGTCGGTAAGGGGCGTGGGATCGAGGGTCATCGCCAGTAGAATCGCGGCATGTGCAAACGGGCTTCGATTCTAGCCGCCGGTCTTTTCGCTGCGACGCTCGCGGGCTTGTCCGCCTGCGGCCAGAAGGGCCCGCTCTACCTGCCGTCCGCGGCACCCGCCGCCGCGGCGGCCTCCGCGCCCTCCGCTGCCTCCGCCCCCTCCACCCCCGCTTCGCGATGACTTTGCCCGGCTCCCCCTTCCTTGCCTACCGCGGCAAGGAGCTTTTCCTTGACGACTGCTCCCTCGACGAGCTGGCATCGCGCCACGGCACGCCGCTTTACGTCTACTCCCAGGCCGCGATGCTCGACGCGCTGGCGCCCTACCAGCGCGGCTTCGCCGGACGCGAGCACCTGATCTGCTATGCGACCAAGGCGAATTCCAACCTCGCCGTGCTGCAGACCTTCGCCCGGGCCGGCTGCGGTTTCGACATCGTCTCCGGCGGCGAACTGGAGCGGGTGCTGGCCGCCGGCGCGGCGGCCGACAAGGTGGTCTTCTCGGGCGTCGGCAAGACCCGCGCCGAGATGCAGCGCGCGCTGGAAGCCGGCGTGCTGTGTTTCAACGTCGAGAGCGAAGCCGAGCTCGAGGTGCTGTCCCAGGTCGCGGTGGCCCACGGCCGCACCGCCCGCATCAGCCTGCGCGTCAATCCCGACGTCGACGCCAACACCCATCCCTACATCTCCACCGGGCTGAAGGGCAACAAGTTCGGCATCGCACACGACCGCGCGCTCGAGACCTACCGCCGCGCCGCCGCCCTGCCCGGCCTGGAAGTCGCCGGCATCGACTGCCACATCGGTTCCCAGATCACCGCGCACGGTCCCTACCTCGACGCACTCGACCGAGTGCTCGACCTGGTCGAGGCCATCGAGGCGGCCGGCATCCCGCTGCACCACCTGGACCTGGGCGGCGGTCTCGGCATCCGCTACACCGACGAACAGCCGCCCTCGGCCGACACGCTGATCGGGCACCTGCTGCGCCGCATCGACGAACGCGGCCACGGCCACCGCCCGGTCATGATGGAACCTGGCCGCTCGCTGGTCGGCAACGCCGGCGTGCTGCTGACCGAGGCGCTCTACCTCAAGCCCGGCGCGGCCAAGAACTTTTGCGTCGTCGACGCGGCGATGAACGACTTGATGCGCCCGGCCATGTACCAGGCCTACATGCGCATCGAGCCCTGCCGCCTGCGCGACGAGCCTGCGTCCACCTATGACGTGGTGGGCCCGGTGTGCGAATCCGGCGACTGGCTGGGCCGCGACCGCGAGCTGGCGGTGCGTGCCGGCGACCGCCTGGCGGTCTTGTCGGCCGGCGCCTACTCGATGAGCATGGCCAGCAACTACAACACCCGCGGCCGCGCCGCCGAGATCATGGTGGCAGGCGGCCAGGCCCACCTGGTGCGCGAGCGCGAGAACCCCGCCGAGCTGTTCCGCGGCGAGCGGCTGATCGACTGAAGACACGGGGCGGGGGGCGCGATGCGCCCCTGCGTCACCGGCCATGGCGCCTAAGCCGCACTCTTCAGGATCACCAGACCTTTCAGGTACTCCCCTTCCGGGAAGTTGATCGTCATCGGATGGTCCGGTGCCGCACCCAGGTGTGCATAGATGAGCCCGTCCACGCCCGCGTCCATGCCGGCCCCGGCGACGATCTTGTGGAACAGCTCGTTGCCGATCCCGCCCGAGCAGGAAAACGTGAACAGCGCGCCGCCCGGCTCCAGCAGCTTGAAGGCCAGCCGGTTGATGTCCTTGTAGGCGCGCGCCGCGCGCTCGGCGTGCGAGGCGGTCGGCGCGAACTTGGGCGGGTCCAGCACGATGGCGTCGAAGCGGCGCCCTTCCTTGATGCAGCGGCGCAAGGTCTCGTTGACGTCGGCGTCCAGCGCCTCGTGGCGCGCCGGGTCGAAGCCGTTGAGCTCGACATGCGCGCGGGCGCGCTCCAGCGCCGGCCCCGAGGAATCCACGCTGACCACCTGCTCGGCGCCGCCAGCCAAGGCGGCGACACTGAAACCGCCGGTGTAGCAGTAGCAGTTGAGCACCCGCTGAAAGCCGAAATGCTTCACGGTGTCGGCAAACAGCTTGCGGTTGTCGCGCTGGTCCAGGTAGAAGCCGGTCTTGTGGCCTTCGGCGACGTCGAGCGTGAGCCGCCAGTCATGCTCCCGGATGCTCAGTTCGGTCGGCCCGCCGCCGCGCAGCCAGCCGCTCACGGGCGCCAGCCCCTCCAGAGCGCGCACGCCCGAATCGGAGCGCTCGTACAGCCGCGTCAGCCCGGTGGCCTGGAGCAACAGGTCCGCGAGGGTCGCCTTCCAGCGTTCGGTGCCGGCAGAGAGGAACTGGGCGCTGAGCGTGTCGCCGTAGCGGTCCACGATCAGCCCCGGCAGGCCGTCGGCCTCGCCGTGGATCAGGCGCACCGCATCGCTGGCCACCGGCAAGCGCGCGCGCACCGCCAGCGCCTGACGGATGCGGCGCTCGAAAAAGGCCGCGTCGATGCGCTCGGCCTCGTCGAAACTCCACGCCCGCACGCGGATCATGGAGGTCGGGCTGTAGGCAGCCCAGGCCAGGAAACGCTCGTCGGCGGACACCACCTTGACGGTCTCGCCCGCGTCGGCGCCGCCGCGGGCGATGCTGCCCTGGAACACCCAGGGGTGGCGACGCAGCAGCGAACGCTCCTTGCCTTCGCGCAGTGTGATGACTTTCATGGACTTCTCGGGAATGGAACTTCCGGGGCAGCGGCGCCGCCCCGCTCAGCGGTTGCGCTTGGCGCGCGGATGGGCGGCGTCGTAGACCTTGGCGAGGTGCTGGAAATCGAGCCGCGTGTAGACCTGGGTGGTCGAGATGTTGGCGTGGCCCAGCAGTTCCTGCACCGCACGCAGGTCGCCGCTGGACTGCAGCAGGTGCGAGGCGAAGGAGTGCCGCAACATGTGGGGATGCACATGGGTCGGCACGCCGGCCTGGAGAGCCCGCTGCTTCAGGCGCAGCCGCACCTGCTGCGGCGTGATGCGCCGGCCCCGCTCACCGAGGAACAGCGGCGCCGGCTCCAGCCGCACCAGCGCCGGACGCAGCGCGAGCCAGGCCGACAAGGCCTCGCGCGCCGCCGCGCCGATCGGCACGCTGCGCCGCTTGGCGCCCTTGCCCAGCACCTGCGCCTCGCCCGCGGCCAGGTCGATCCAGCCGCGCGAGCCGGGCCCCGCCTCGACGTCCAGCCCCACCAGCTCGCTGATGCGCACGCCGCAGCCGTACAGCAGTTCGACCAGGCAGCGGTCGCGTGCCTCCAGCACCGGATCGGCCTCGTCCTGGTGCAGGTCGGCCAGTTGCATCGACTGCTCGACCGAGAGGGCCTTGGGCAGGGGCTTGGCCGCCTTGGGCGCGCGAACGCCGTCCACCGGGTTGAGCGTCACCTCGCCGCGCCGCCCCATCCAGCGGAACAGCCCGCGCCAGGCGCTCAGCGTCTTCGCCAGCGTACGGCCGGAGCGGCCGCGCCCGTGCAGTGCGGCGGTCCAGCGGCGCACGTGGTGCATCTGGACCTCGGCCAGTTCCAGCTTGGCGTCGTTCAGGAAGGCCTGCAGACAGGCCAGTTCGCCGGCATAGGTTTCGAGCGTGAGCGGCGCCATGCGGCGCTCCACCCGCAGGTGCTCCAGGTAGCGCTCGATCTCCGGCCTCATCGCGCGGCGCCTCAGGCGGGCGGCAGCAGGCGGGCCAGGCCGGCGCCGGCGAGCTCGCCGACCCGTGCCAGAAACTCGGTGCCCATGTCGGCGCTGTAGCGGGTCGGATCGGGCGAGCCCAGCACCAGCAGGCCGAAGGCCGGCGCGCCGGGAGCCAGGCGCAGCGGGATCAGCGCCAGCGACATCACCGTCGCCGGATCGTCCAGCCAGGACACCGGCTCGAAGCCGGAATTGACGCCGCAATAGGGCATGGTCAGGCTGGTGGCGAAGGATTTGGTGTCCTCCTTCACGCCCTGGGCGAAGTCGTTCGAGGCGTAGGCCTCGGCGACGTCCCAGACGCGGATGCCGGCCTGCGGAATCAGGAACTGGTCCTGCAGCTCCCGCACCATCAGCGCCGGAACCTCCGCCGGCTCGGCAGTCAGCATCACGGCGCGTGTCCAGCGGTGCAGCTTGTCGGCCATCGCCATGTTCTCCTGGCCATGGCGGATCATCTCCACCATGCGGAGCTCCAGGCCCTTGATCTTCTCGCGCAGCATTTCCATCTGCCGCTCCTGCAGCGAGACGGCGCGCTGCCCGTGCGGGCTGGTCAGCTGCACGGTGGCCA
The DNA here is from genome assembly GCF_026153205.1 of Aquabacterium sp. A7-Y. Taxonomy (GTDB): domain Bacteria; phylum Pseudomonadota; class Gammaproteobacteria; order Burkholderiales; family Burkholderiaceae_C; genus Caldimonas. Next base: position 90,256 of record NZ_JAPFBW010000014.1, read on the forward strand.
GCAACTCGGCATGGCGCTCGAAAAAGCCGGGCGTGTGCGCCAGGTAGTTGGCGATGTCGTCTTCGGTGATGCCTTCGATGCTCATGGTTGGTTTCTGTTCTTCAAAGTTCGGCGACCGGGCGGCGCTCAGAGCTCGATCTCGCCTTCGAACACGGTGACGGCGGGCCCGGTCATCATCACCGGGTGGTCCCCGCCCTGCCATTCGATGCGCAGCAGTCCGCCGCGCGTCTCGACCTCCACGCTGGCGTCGAGCCAGCCCAGGCGAATGCCGGTCACCACCGCCGCGCAGGCCCCGGTGCCGCAGGCAAGCGTCTCGCCGGCGCCGCGCTCATAGACGCGCAGCTTCACCTGCCCGCGCGACAGCACCTGCAGGAAGCCGGCGTTGACCCGACGCGGAAAGCGCACGTGCCGCTCGATCTGCGGGCCCAGCGCCTGCACTGGCGCGCTGTCGACATCCTCGACGCGCAGCACCGCATGCGGGTTGCCCATCGAGGCGATCGCGACCCAGACCGTCTCGCCTTCCAGCGCCAGCGGCCACTGCTGCCCGGCGCCGATGTCGCGCGGCGTCAGCCCGGCGGGGTCGAAGGGCACACGCTCGGGCTCAAACACCGGGGCTCCCATGTCGACCGTGACCCGGCCGTCGGCCTGCAGGCGCGGCTCGATCACGCCGCTCTGGGTGCGTACGCGGATCGCCGATTTGTCGCTCAGGCCCCGGTCGCGCACGAACTTGGCGAAGCAGCGGGCGCCGTTGCCGCACTGTTCGACCTCGCTGCCGTCGGCGTTGACGATGCGGTAGCTGAAATCGATGTCCGGGTCGCCGGACGGCCCGACGATGAGGATCTGGTCGGCGCCGACGCCGAAACGCCGGTCGGCCAGACGGCGGTAGTCCTCGGGGCCCAGGTCCAGGGCCTGGCGGGTCGCATCGAGCACGACGAAGTCGTTGCCCGCGCCCTGCATCTTGGTAAAGCGCAGCTTCATGGGGCGGATTATCCGCCGCCCGGCTGCCCCCGCGTGGCGCGCCGCGCCAGCCGCCACTCAATATAAAGGCGCTGCGCCCTCCGGCCGCGTCTTGAAACGCTTGTGCACCCACAGGTACTGTGCCGGGTTGTGGCGGATCTCGGACTCGATCCACTGGTTCATCGCCAGCGCGTCGGCCTCCGCATCGGCGCTCGGGAAGTGGCTCCAGGGCGGCAGGAAACGCACCCGGTAGCCGCGTCCGCCGGGCAGCAGCTCGGCCACCACCGGCTGCACCACCATGCCCAGCGCGCGCGCCATGCGCGAGGGCGCCAGCAGGGTGGCGGCCGGCACGCCGAAGAAGGGGACGAAGGCGGCATCCTGACGCCCGAAATCCATGTCGGGCAGGTTGAAGAAGGGCGAACCCTGCTTGATGCAACGCATCAGCGGTTTGGCCGATTCCTGCCGCGAGAAGATCTGCGAGCGCCCGAAACGCAGCCGGCCGCGCCGGATCGCCGCGTCAAACACCTTGTTGCTCTGGGCCTGGTAGATGGAGGCCGCGATTTTTGTGCCGTAGAGCTGGACCGCGGCACCGGCGACGTCCAGGCCCATGAAGTGCGGCACCAGCCACATCACCGGCCGCTCGCTGCGGTCGCTCAGCCCGACGTCGCCCTCGACATGGATGAGACGGCGCAGCCGGGCCTCGCTCGCATACCAGAGCAGCGAACGCTCCAGGATGCTGCGGGTCAGCCACTGGAAGTGCTCCTTCGCGAGCGCCTCGCGCTCGGACACCGTGAAGGCCGGAAAACACAGCTCGATATTGCGCAGCGCGATGCGCCGGCGCGAGCCGGCCAGCCGGTACAGCACACGACCCAGCGCGCGGCCCAGCATCGCCAGCACCGGCAGAGGCAGCCAGTGCAGCAGCCACAGCAGCCCGATCAGCAAGCGCGCGCCCATCCTCACTGCCCTCCTGCAGAGAAGGCCGGCTCGTGGCGCGGCTCCTTGTAGCGGTGGTACCCCCAGAGGTACTGTTGCGGGCACTGCAGGATCAGGCGTTCCATGGCTCGGTTGATGTGGGCGGCCGCAGATTGTGCTCGATCCTCGCCGGAGGGGGGCAGATGCTCGTCCAAAGCCCGCACGTGCACCACATAGCCGCGCCCGCGCGGCAGCCGCTCGCCCCAGGCCAGCAGCACCGCGGCGCCGGTCTGCTGCGCGAGCCGACCCGCCAGCGTCATGGTGTAGGCGGGGCGGCCGAAAAACGGCGCCCAGACACCCAGCCCCTCGGGCGGCACCTGGTCCGGCAGCAGACCGACTGCCTGCCCCTGACGCAGCGCGCGGATCATCTGGCGCACGCCGGCCAGCGTCGCGGGCGCGGTCGCCAGCCCCGGGCGCTGCCGCGAGCTGTCCACGATGGGCCGGATCGCGGCCTTGCGCGCCGGCCGATAAAGCACCGTGATCGGCCCGTGAGCCGGGCCGAAGCGCTCCGCATAGGACTGAGCGGTGACCTCGAAGCTGCCCAGGTGGGGCGTGAGAAACAGCACGCCCCGCCCGGCCCGGTGGGCCGCCTCGATCAGCTCGCTGCCGCGCCATTCCACCGCCGCGCCCAGCGGCTGGTGTGCCGGGCGCAGCCACAGCCAGGGCAGCTCCATCACCATCCGGCCCGCCGAGGCGATGGCGGGGCGCACCTCGGACCAGCCCAGCCCGGCCTGTGCGACGTTCTCGCGGAAGCGCCGGCGGTAGGCGGGCGAGGCGAACCAGGTGGTCCAGCCGAGAAAGCTGCCGAAGGCGTGCAAAAGCCCTAGAGGCCAGCGAGAAAGCAGGCGGAACAGAGTGAGCATGTTTCTATAATCGCGCAGTCGCCGGTTTAAGGAACAACTTGCGGGGCGATGCAGCGCTGAAGCATAACCAGCCGCTGCCGGACTTCGGTCCGCGAAATACCGCTAAAGCGTTCGCCGCAACTCCAGCAGATCCCGAGTCGGCAACGCGTCCCAGGGTCCACTTATATTGGAGTCACACCGTGGCGAACGATTTTCTCTTTACTTCTGAATCGGTGTCCGAAGGTCACCCCGACAAGGTGGCCGACCAGATCTCGGACGCCATCCTCGACGCGATCTTCGAACAGGACCCGCGCTCCCGCGTGGCCGCCGAGACGCTTTGCAACACGGGTCTCGTGGTGCTGGCTGGCGAGATCACGACCAACGCCCACGTCGACTACATCCAGGTCGCACGCGACACCATCAAACGCATCGGTTACGACAACACCGACTACGGCATCGACTACAAGGGCTGCGCGGTGCTGGTCGCCTACGACAAGCAGAGCAACGACATCGCCCAGGGTGTCGACCACGCCTCCGACGACCACCTCAACATGGGCGCCGGCGACCAGGGCCTGATGTTCGGCTACGCCTGTGACGAGACGCCCGAGCTGATGCCCGCGCCGATCTATTACGCCCACCGCCTGGTCGAGCGCCAGGCCCAGCTGCGCAAGGACGGCCGCCTGCCCTGGCTGCGCCCGGACGCCAAGAGCCAGGTGACGATGCGCTACCTGAACGGCCGTCCGCACAGCATCGACACGGTCGTGCTCTCCAGCCAGCACGCGCCCGAGATGAGCGACGGCACCAAGATGAAGCCGGAATTTATCGAAGGTGTCATCGAAGAGATCATCAAGCCGGTGCTGCCGGCCGAGTGGCTCAAGGAAACCCGCTATTTGGTCAACCCGACCGGGCGTTTCGTGATCGGCGGTCCGCAGGGCGACTGCGGCCTGACCGGACGAAAGATCATTGTCGACACCTACGGCGGCGCCTGCCCGCACGGCGGCGGTGCCTTCTCCGGCAAGGACCCGTCCAAGGTCGACCGCTCGGCTGCCTATGCGGCGCGTTATGTCGCGAAGAACATCGTCGCCGCGGGCCTGGCACGCCAGTGCCAGATCCAGGTCGCCTACGCGATCGGCGTGGCCCAGCCGATGAACATCACGGTCTACACCGAAGGCACCGGCAAGCTCCCCGACGACAAGATCGCGGCCCTGGTGCGCGAGCACTTCGACCTGCGTCCCAAGGGCATCATCCAGATGCTGAACCTGCTCCGCCCGATCTACGGCAAGACCGCCGCCTACGGCCACTTCGGCCGCGAAGAGCCGGAGTTCAGCTGGGAAGCGACGGACAAGGCGGCAGCGCTGCGTGCAGCGGCAGGCCTGTAAGGCCTGAAGCCGCGCCAGCGGCTCGGCGCCTTGCGACAACCCGGTCACAAGGCGGCAGCGCTGCGTGCAGCGGCAGGCCTGTAAGGCCTGAAGCCGCGCCAGCGGCTCGGCGCCTTGCGACAACCCGGTCACAAGCCGGCAGCGCTGCGTGCAGCGGCAGGCCTTGCGCCGCAGGCACGACGCGACCGAATATCCGAAAGCCGCCCGTCGAGGCGGCTTTTTCATTGGCGACTGCTGCTTGATGAGAAGAGAGAGCGGACGTCGGGCTTACCAGCGTTCAGGCACACGCCGCGCGGTGTGGAAAAGCCTCAGAACCTCGACTGTGTCGCGACGGACTCGGTACGGCACGATGAACCGGGTTTTCAGCACCACCAGTTCGCGCGTGCCTGCAACGCGTCCCGGACGCCCCAGCCCCGGCTGCTCGGCAAGCACCGCAACCGCCTGGAGCACTCGCGCCACGACAAGCCGTGCCGCCGCAGGATCATCGGCCGCGATATGGGCTGCGACTTCATCGAGGTTGCGCACTGCCTCGCGCAACCACCTAACCCGCATCCACGCCCCACTTCTTGGCCAATGCTGCCACATCCTCTTCGCTGGCGAAATTGCCGGCATCCGCCTCGCGAAGAGCTGCATGAATCTCCGCGATCTGCCATTCGTTTTGCTCCACGAACTGGCGGATGGCTTCGGCGGCCAGGAAAGACTTGCTGCGCTGAGTGGATGCCGCAAGACGGTCGAGCCGCTCCTTGACTTCGTCTTCGAGTCGGATGGTCATGGTGGTAGACATGGCAAGTACAGCGTGAAGGATGTACAGCGTGCTCGGATGTGTACATGCTACTACGCCGCGATATGGCGCGCCGGGAAAAGACCTTCACGCCGCATTCCGGTCACGCCGTGGCAGCCGGCGCCTGTCGAGCACCGCCCGAACTCACCCGCGCGGCGTCAACAGCGCGGCCGCGACCTGGGCGAAACCCGCGCCTCGCTCGCGGGTGCAGACGTACTTCGGCAGGTGTCGCAGCGTTGGCAAGAAGCGGGCGATGTTCGCGACGCCAACACTGTGGACGAAACGCTCGAACATCACCTGGTCATTGGTCGAATCGCCGACATAGACCCACCGGTCGAGCTCGGCCGGCAGGTCGATGCCCAGCAGCTCGCGCGCGATCCACACCGCGCCGGTCCACTTGTCGTGCTCGCCGATCCAGCCGTTGATGTGGATGGAGCTGACGGTCGCCGTCAAACCCTCGGCCCGCATCAGTGCGACCACCTGCTCAATGCGCTGCGGAGGCAGTGGGTGGAACTCGCTGTGGTCGATGGCGATGTCGGTCAGCCGGCCGGGACTGTCCGAGGCCAGGCACGCCCCCGGCACCTCGTCCAGCACCCGCTGCGCCACCTGCGCCAGGCGCCGCGCGTTGCGCTCGCGCGTCGCCTCGTCCTGCACGAACCAGCGACGCCCGTCGGGCAGCAAGGCCAGCGCCCCGTTCTCCGGCACGATGGCCGCCACCGGCCATGCACTCGCGAACGGCAGCGACCAGCCCATCGGTCGCCCGGTGATGGCGATCACCGGCAGGCCGGCGTCGCGCAGCGCGTGCAGCGCCGCGAGCGACTCGGGCTCGATCGCTCCGTCGCGTGTCAGCGTGTCGTCGATGTCGGTGAAGACACCCCGCACCGCCCGGCGCTCGCCGGGCGGCCACTCCGCCAGCGGCCGCATGCCGGCCTCAGGCGGCCTTCTGCAGCACCAGCCCGGCGTGCTCGCGCAGCGGGTGGAAGTGGATCTTGGGGAAACGCTCCTGGGTCAGGCGCAGGTCGTAGGGCGAGGTCATCAGGTAGGCCAGCGTGTCGGCGGCGTCCAGCGCCAGCTTGCTGGCGTTGGCGTCGGTGAACTTCTTCAGCTCCTCGGCGGTGTCGGCAGTGATCCAGCGCGCGCCGACAAAACGCGAGGGCATCAGGCGCACGTCCACGCTGTACTCGGCCTTCAGGCGGTGCTGCACTACCTCGAACTGCAGCTGGCCGACGGCCCCCAGCAGCATCGCGCCGCCTTCCTGGGGGCGAAACACCTGGATCGCGCCCTCCTCGCCCAGCTGCATCAGCCCGGCCTGCAGCTGCTTGCTTTTCATCGGGTTGGCCAGCTCCACCGCCTGGAACAGCTCCGGCGCGAAGAAGGGCAGCCCGGTGTACTGCAGCGACTCGCCCTCGGTGATGGTGTCGCCCAGCTGCACGCCGCCATGCGTCGTGAAGCCGATGATGTCGCCCGCGTAGGCCTCGTCAACCGCCTCGCGGCGCTGAGACAGGAAGGTCACCACGCTGGTCGGGCGCAGTTCCTTGCCGGTCCGCTGCACCTTGAGCTTCATGCCCTGCGTGTAGCGGCCCGAGTAGACCCGCACGAAGGCGATGCGGTCGCGGTGCGAGGGGTCCATGTTGGCCTGCACCTTGAACACCACGCCCGAGAACTGCTCCTCGTCCGGCTCCACCAGGCGGGTGGTGGTCTGGCGCGGCGCTGGCGGCGGGGCCAGGTCGACCAGTGCGTCCAGCACCTCCTGCACACCGAAGTTGTTGACGGCCGAGCCGAAAAACACCGGCGTCTGCTTGGCGGCCAGGAAGGCTTCGAGGTCGAAGGCCGGGGCCGCGGCGCTCAGCAGCTCGATGTTCTGCTCGGCCAGCTCGAAGTCGTGACCGAAACGCTGGCGCAGCGCGTCGGCCTCGCTCAGCGGCACGATCTCGTCCTCGGTGACGCGGTCGGCGCCGGCCTTGAACAGCCGCATGTTCTGCTCGCGCAGGTTGACGATGCCGCCGAAGGCCTTGCCCTGGCCCACGGGCCAGGTCATCGGCACGCAGGGCATGCCCAGCTCGGCCTCGATCTCGTCGAGCAGCGAGATCGGGTCGCGCCCCTCGCGGTCCATTTTGTTGACGAAGGTGATGATGGGCGTGTCGCGCTGGCGGCACACCTCGATCAGGCGGCGCGTCTGCGCCTCGACGCCGTTGGCGGCGTCGATGACCATCAGCGCCGAGTCCACCGCGGTCAGCACGCGGTAGGTGTCCTCGGAGAAGTCCTTGTGGCCCGGCGTGTCCAGCAGGTTCACGACGTGCTCGCGGTAGAGCATCTGCATCACCGAGCTGGCGACCGAGATGCCGCGCTGCTTCTCGATCTCCATCCAGTCCGAGGTCGCGTGGCGCGAAGCCTTGCGCGCCTTGACCGAGCCGGCGATGTGGATCGCGCCCGAGAACAGCAGCAGCTTCTCGGTCAGCGTGGTCTTGCCGGCGTCCGGGTGGGAGATGATGGCGAAGGTGCGGCGGCGCCGCGTTTCAGAAGTGAAGGACACGAACAAATACTCCAGTCGAGCCGCCGGCGGTGAGCAACGGCTCACTCGGGCTCTGCAAGCGGCGCGGGGCCGCGGCGCGGGCGCGCAAAGCGGAATCGTACCGGTTTTGGGCCGGAAAAAGCGCCGTCCAGGCGCGAAACCCTGGCACAAGAGCCGCAACGCTGTCTACAATTCATGCCTTCCGAGGAGCGTTGCAAGGCCCCCGCCGCCCTGGCCCCCGCCAGACCGCGGCCCGCGCGTGGCCCCAGGCTCGGAAGCTTCCTTTCTTTGCAACCGCGCTCACCCGCATGTGTCCTGCCGGGTGAGTCCGACCATCCATCCCCCAGTGCACGGCGGTTTTTCCTTCTGGAGAAACACATGAACGCTGTCGTCCAATCCCTGCACACCGAGCACCAAGGCGTCGAGTGCGCCATCGCCGATGCCTCGCTGGCCGCCTGGGGCCGCAAGGAAATCCGCATCGCCGAGACCGAGATGCCCGGCCTGATGGCCATCCGCGAGGAGTTCGCGGCCCAGCAGCCCCTGAAGGGCGCGCGCATCACCGGCTCGCTGCACATGACCATCCAGACCGCTGTGCTGGTCGAGACCCTGCAGGCCCTGGGCGCCCAGGTGCGCTGGGCGTCGTGCAACATCTTCTCGACCCAGGACCACGCCGCCGCGGCGCTGGTGGCCGCTGGCACTCCCGTGTTCGCCTACAAGGGCGAGTCGCTGAAGGACTACTGGGACTACACCCACCGCATCTTCGAGTTCGGCCCCAAGGGCAGTGCCGCCGAAGGTCCCAACATGATCCTCGACGACGGCGGTGACGCGACCCTGCTGATGCACCTGGGCAAGCGTGCCGAGAAGGACCCCTCCGTCATCGCCAACCCCGGCAGCGAGGAAGAGCGTGAGCTGTTCGCCGCGATCAAGGCCAAGCTGGCCGAGGACGGCAGCTGGTACAGCCGCAAGAGCGCCCAGATCATTGGCGTGACCGAGGAAACCACCACCGGCGTGCACCGCCTGAACGAGATGTCGGTCAAGGGCACGCTGCTGTTCCGCGCCATCAACGTCAACGACAGCGTCACCAAGAGCAAGTTCGACAACCTCTACGGCTGCCGCGAGTCGCTGGTCGACGGCATCAAGCGCGCCACCGACGTGATGGTGGCCGGCAAGATCGCCGTGGTGGCCGGCTACGGCGACGTGGGCAAGGGTTCGGCCCAGGCGCTGCGCGCGCTGTCGGCGCAGGTGTGGGTCACCGAGATCGATCCCATCTGCGCGCTGCAGGCCGCGATGGAAGGCTACCGCGTCGTGACGATGGAATATGCCGCCGACAAGGCCGACATCTTCGTCACCGCAACCGGCAACAAGGACATCATCACCCACGAGCACATGGTCCGCATGAAGGATCAGGCCATCGTCTGCAACATCGGCCACTTCGACAACGAGATCGAGGTCGCGTCGCTGGAGCAGTACCAGTGGGAGGAGATCAAGCCTCAGGTCGACCACGTGATCTTCCCGGACGGCAAGCGCATCATCCTGCTCGCCAAGGGCCGCCTGGTGAACCTGGGCTGCGGCACCGGCCACCCCAGCTATGTGATGTCGTCGAGCTTCGCGAACCAGACCATCGCCCAGATCGAGCTGTTCACGCGGCCTGACTACTACGCGGTGGGCAAGGTCTACGTGCTGCCCAAGCACCTGGACGAGAAGGTCGCCCGCTTGCAGCTGAAGAAGCTCAACGCCCAGCTCACCGAGCTGACCGAGGAGCAGGCCGCCTACATCGGCGTGCCTCAGCACGGCCCCTACAAGCCCGACACCTACCGCTACTGAGCGGCAGCGCCGGCCGCACCCGCCCATGCGCGCAGACCAGTTGCTCGTGAGCCAGGGCCTGGCGCCCAGCCGGTCGGCCGCCCAGCGGCTGATCGAGCGGGCCGCCGTGCAGTGGCAGGGCCCGCGCGGCTGGGTGCCGGTGCGCAAGGCCGGCGAGGACCTGCCGGAGGGCAGTGCGCTGCAGCTGCTGGACGACGCCGAGCTGCGTTTCGTCTCGCGCGGCGGGCTCAAGCTCGACGGCGCGCTCGCGCACACTGGGCTGGGCGTCGCCGGGCGCGACTGTCTCGACGTCGGCCAGAGCACCGGGGGCTTCACCGACGTGCTGCTGCAGCGCGGCGCGGCCCGGGTGGTGGGTGTCGATGTCGGGCACGGCCAGCTGCATCCGCGCCTCAGGAACGACCCCCGCGTGTCGGCTTACGAGGGCGTCAACGCGAAGGACTGGTCGGACTCGCGCTTCGCCGAGGCGTGCCGGGGACAGCGCTTCGGCCTGATCGTCGCCGACCTGTCCTTCATCCCGCTGACCCGGGTGCTGCCCTCGCTGACCGACTGGCTGGCGCCGGGCGGCGATGCGCTGCTGCTGGTGAAGCCCCAGTTCGAAGTCGGCCCCGAGCATGTCGGCAAGGGCGGCCTGGTCAAGGACACGCGCCAGTACCCGCTGCTGGAGCAGCGCGTGCGAGCGGCGTGCGAGGCGCTCGGCTGGCAGGTGCGCGACTACTTCGACAGCCCGATCCAGGGCGGTGACGGCAACCGCGAATTTTTCGTCTGGGCCCGCGGCGCGGCGCCCGGCGCTTGAGGAACCCATCATGACGACGACCCCGAACCGCCTGCCGGTCAGCCTCGAATTCTTCCCGCCCAAGACCCCCGAGGGCGTGGACAAGCTGGCCGCCGTGCGCCAGAAGCTGTATGCGCTGCAGCCCGAGTACTGCTCGGTCACCTACGGCGCCGGCGGCTCGACCCAGGACGGCACGCTGCAGGCCGTGCGCGCCATCCTGAGCGAAGGCCACGACGCCGCGCCGCACTTCTCCTGCATCGGCGCGAGCAAGGACAGCATCCGCGAGAAGCTGCAGCAGTTCCGCCAGGAAGGCATACGCCGCATCGTCGCGCTGCGCGGCGACCTGCCCTCGGGCTACGGCGGCTTCGGGGAGTTCCGCTACGCCAGCGACCTGGTGGCCTTCATCCGCGCCGAGACCGGTTCGCACTTCCACATCGAGGTCGCGGCCTATCCCGAGGTCCACCCCCAGGCACGTTCGCCCGAGGCCGACCTGCAGGCCTTCGCCGCCAAGGTGCAGGCCGGCGCCGACGTCGCCATCACGCAGTATTTCTTCAACGCCGACGCCTACTTCCGCTTCGTCGACGAGGTGCGCGCGCTGGGCCTGGACATCCCGGTGATCGCCGGCATCATGCCTATCACCAACTCGACCCAGCTGATGCGCTTCTCCGACACCTGCGGCGCCGAGATCCCGCGCTGGATCCGCAGCCGGCTGCAGGCCTTCGGCGACGACAAGGACTCGATCCAGGCCTTCGGCCTCGACGTCGTGACCGAGTTGTGCGAGCGGCTGCGCCGTGCCGGCGTGCCGGGACTGCACTTCTACACGATGAACCAGGCCGCCGCGACGACCGAAATCTGCCGCCGGCTCGGCCTCGCCGCCTAGGGCCCGTTAACAGGCCCTCAACCGCAGGGGCGCCGCCCCTGCGGCAAGCCTGCGCTCAGGCAGGTTTCAACCGCAGCGGCGAGAATGGGCGGTTTCCCCGACTGCCCGATGTCCGCCTTCGCTTTTGTCCGCGCCACTGTCCGCCACCCGGAATTCCGCCGCGGCGCGCTCGACATGCTGAACCTCTCGCTGGGCATCGCGGCCTGGGGGCTGGTGACCGGTGTCGCGATGGTCAAGAGCGGCCTGTCCGTCCCGCTGGCCGTGCTGATGTCGCTGCTGGTGTTCGCCGGCAGCGCCCAGCTGACCGCGCTCCCGCTGATCGCCTCGGGCGCCCCGATCTGGGTGGTGTGGGCCACCGCGACCTGCGTCAACCTGCGTTTCGTGATCTTCAGCGCGATGTGGCGGCCCTATTTCGCCCATCTGCCACGCTGGGCGCGCTGCCTGGCGGGCTATTGCAGCGGCGACCTCAACTACGTGATGTTCCTCAAGCGCTTTCCCGATGGCCGGCCGCAACCCGAGCAGCTGCCCTATTTCAGCGGTGGCGTCGCGATCAACTGGCTGGCCTGGCAGAGCGCCTCGATGGCCGGCATCGCGCTGGCCAACGTGATCCCGGTCGAGTGGGGACTGGGTTTTGCCGGCGTGCTGGCGTTGCTGGGCATCACCTGCTCGATGCTGCAGGACAAGGCCACCTGGCTCGCGGCCGGCACGGCCGTTGCGGCCGCGGTCGCCGCGTATGCGCTGCCGCTCAAGCTCAACATCGTGGTCGCGATCGCCGCCGCGGTGGCGGTCGGCCTCGGGATCGAGGCCGTGGAGCAGGCACAGCGGCGCGCCCGGGCCGAGCGTGGCGGGCAGGGAGAACAGGCATGAGCATGAGAGCCGCCGCGCGGTACCGGCCATGAGCACCTGGGAGACCGTGCTCACCATCCTGGGGCTGACGCTGATCACCGTGCTCACCCGCAGCTTTTTCCTGCTCCCCAAGCGGGAGCTGCCGATGCCCGGCTGGCTCAAGCGCGGCCTGCGCTACGCGCCGCTGGCAGCGCTCGGGGCCGTCATCGCGCCCGAGGTGCTGATGAGCCAGGGCCATCTGATCACCACGCTGCAGGACGCCCGTCCCCCGGCCGTGCTGGCGGCGTGCGCCTACTTCTTCTGGCGCCGCGGCATCCTGGGCACCATCCTGGTCGGCATGGCGGTGTTCCTGCCGCTGCGCATCGGCCTCGGCTGGTGAGGCCGGACCGCCCGTAACCACCGTGTGCCGGACGCGCCGGCGCGACACGGCACAATCCCTCTGTTTTGCCCGCCGCGGGCAGCCCCGCGGCGAGCGCCGGCTTCCTTTACGAAAACAGAGAACGACCATGAACGTACTTCGCTTTTCCGATCTGATCGCGCAGGGCAAGGTCCGCGGCCGGCGCGTCTTCATTCGCGCCGACCTCAACGTGCCGCAGGACGACGCGGGCAACATCACCGAAGACACCCGCATCCGCGCCTCGGTGCCGGCGATCCGCCAGGCGCTGGACGCCGGCGCCGCGGTGATGGTGACCTCGCACCTCGGCCGGCCGACCGAAGGCGAGTTCAAGCCCGAGGACTCGCTGGCCCCGGTCGCGAAACGCCTGGGCGAGCTGCTCGGCCGCGAGGTGCCGCTGGTGTCGAACTGGGTCGACGGCGTCGAGGTGCAGCCTGGCCAGGTGGTGCTGCTGGAGAACGTGCGCCTCAACAAGGGCGAGAAGAAAAACAGCGAGGAGCTGGCGCGCAAGCTGGCCGCGCTGTGCGACATCTTCGTGCACGACGCCTTCGGCACCGCGCACCGCGCCGAGGCCTCCACCTACGGCATCGCCCAATACGCCCCGGTCGCCTGCGCCGGCCCGCTGCTGGCGGCCGAGATCGATGCGATCACCCGTGCGCTGCAGGCGCCAACGCGCCCGCTGGTTGCGATCGTCGCCGGCTCCAAGGTCTCGACCAAGCTGACCATCCTGCAGGCCCTGGCCCGGAACGTCGACCAGCTCATCGTCGGCGGCGGCATCGCCAACACCTTCATGCTGGCCGCGGGCCTGCCGGTCGGCAAGTCGCTGGTCGAGGCCGACCTGGTCGACCAGGCCAAGGCCGTCATCGAGGCAATGAAAAAGCGCGGCGCCGACGTGCCCATCCCGGTCGACGTGGTGGTTGCCAAGGAGTTCAAGGCGGACGCGCCGGCCACCGTCAAGGCGGCGACCGAGGTCGCGCCCGACGAGATGATCCTCGACATCGGCCCCCGCACCGCCGCGATGCTGGCCGACAAGCTCAAGGCCGCCGGCACCATCGTCTGGAACGGCCCGGTCGGCGTCTTCGAGTTCGACGCCTTCGCGCACGGCACCGAGACGATCGCGCGCGCCATCGCCGCATCGCCGGCCTTCTCGATCGCCGGCGGCGGCGACACCCTGGCAGCCATCGCCAAGTACGGCATCGAAAAGCAGGTCGGCTACATCTCGACCGGCGGCGGCGCCTTCCTCGAAATCCTGGAAGGCAAGACCCTGCCCGCCTTCGAGATCCTGCAGAAGCGCGCGGCCGGCTGACCCCCAGCTCGCCATCGGACCGGCCCTGCCGGTCGCCCCGCCCTCCGGCGGGGTGACCGCAGGGCCGTCCGCTTTTGCATCAGGGTCAACCCGCGTCGTGCCCGGACAACAGGCCAGGCCTGATACAAAAAAACCCGCCGCCTGCCCTCGGGCTTGTAACTCCCGGACGCGACTTACGGCAGATAATTGGAACAAAGTTACGAACCGACCCTCGGAGACACCCCCTCATGTCGCGCGCTACCAAGATCGTCGCCACCCTCGGCCCCGCCTCGTCCACCCCCGAAGTCCTGGAGCGCATGATCGCCGCGGGGGTCGACGTGGTGCGGCTGAACTTCTCGCACGGCAAGGCGCAGGACCATGTCGACCGGGCCACGCTGGTGCGCGAGGCGGCCCAGCGGGCCGGCAAGCAGGTGGCCATCATGGCCGACCTGCAGGGCCCGAAGATCCGCGTCGGCAAGTTCGAAGGCGGCCGCACCTTCCTGGAGAACGGGCAGCCCTTCATCCTCGACGCCGGCCTGACGGAGCTGGGCAGCAACGAGCGCGTCGGCCTGGATTACAAGGCCCTGCCGCGCGACGTGAAGCCGGGCGACACCCTGCTGCTCAACGACGGCCTGATCGTGCTGACCGTGGACCGTGTGCAAGGCGAGGAGATCCACACCTTCGTCAAGATCGGCGGCGAGCTGTCCAACAACAAGGGCATCAACAAGCAGGGCGGCGGTCTGACCGCGCCGGCGCTGACCGCCAAGGACATGGAGGACATCAAGACCGCGATGAGCTTCCAGTGCGAGTACCTGGCGGTGTCCTTCCCGAAAAACGCCACCGACATGGAGATGGCCCGCCAGCTCGCCAACGTGGCCGGCGAGCCATGGCGCCACAAGCCGCACCTGATCGCCAAGATCGAGCGCAGCGAGGCGATCCCCGTGCTGGAACAGATCCTCAAGGCCAGCGACGGCATCATGGTCGCGCGCGGCGACCTGGCGGTGGAAGTCGGCAACGCGGCGGTGCCGGCGCTGCAGAAGCGCATGATCAAGATGGCCCGCGAGATGGACAAGGTGGTGATCACCGCGACCCAGATGATGGAGTCCATGATCGTCAACCCGGTGCCGACCCGTGCCGAGGTCAGCGACGTCGCCAATGCGGTGCTCGACGGCACCGACGCGGTGATGCTGAGCGCCGAGACCGCTGCCGGCAAGTACCCGGTGGAGACCGTCGAGTACATGGCCGCGATCGCGCTGGAAGCCGAGCGCGCCGAGGACGTGACGCTGGACGCCGACTTCAACAACAAGCACTTCGGCCGCATCGACCAGTCGATCGCGATGGGCGCGCTGTTCACCGCCCACCACCTCGGCTGCAAGGCCATCGTCGCGCTGACCGAGTCCGGCTCGACCGCGCTGTGGATGAGCCGCCACAAGATCCATGTGCCCATCTTCGGCCTGACCTCGCAGCCGCTGTCGCAGCGCAAGATGACGCTCTATCGCAACGTGCGTCCCATCCTGATGCCGACCTACTCGGACCGGGACACCGCGCTCGCCAAGGCCGAGCTGCTGCTGGTCGAGCACGGCGTGCTCAAGCCGGGCGATACCTATGCCATCACCTGCGGCGAGCCAATGGGCTACCCGGGCGGCACCAACATGCTCAAGGTCTGCCGCGTCGGCGGCTGAAATCCGCCCTCAGGCCGGCGCGGGCCGGCCTGCCGCACCGCTGGCTCAATCGATGCGCAGCGACACGCCGGTCAGGAACAGTGCGTCGCCGCGCTTCACGCCGTCGCCCGGATCGCTGTTGTAGCGATATGTCAGGCCGGCTGTGAGGCTGAGCCTCTCGGTCATCGCCACCGAGAGCCCCGAGTCGAACTCGGCGCGCCAGGTGCCCTGCTCCTCGAGATTCGGCAAGACCATCAGCTTCTGGCGGAAGTTGGTCGAGTCGGTCAGGCGGAAGTTCGATTCCTCGGCCAGCACCAGCTCGGTTCGCCCGTAGCGCTCGCGTGTGCGGCCCTCGATCTCGACCGGATCCACATAGCGGTCCTCGCTGTAGCCCAGACCGGCCGACACGTCCCAGAAGCCCCGCTCCTGGCGTATCAGGTGATAGCCGACGCCGCTCGATGCCGCCCAGCGGTGCGCCAGGTTGGCGGGCCGGTCGCGCAGGTACTCGCCACGCCCGAAACCGAACCAGTCGCGCGTCAGGTCGCGGTTGTAGTCCGCGCCGGCGGCGGCCCGGTTGGCCGAGGTCTTGCCCTGGTTTTTCGCATACAGCGCGCGCGCCGTCAGGCTGAGCTTGTCATGGTCGGTGGCGCGCACGGTGTCCGCGGCGAGGTTGACGCTCGACGCGCGCGTGTTGCCCGAGGCGAAGCTGGCCGAGACGCCGAACAGGTGGCGCCATTGGCCGTCGGGTTTCACGGTGACCTGGGCCAGCGCCAGGCCGGGCGCCACCAGGGACGAGCAGAACAAGGCAAGCAGGGGAATACGCATGAGGCAACAACTGCACAAGTGAAGAATCTCGGGACCGCCCAATCTAGGGGCCCCGCGCAGAAGCCGTGTAGCGATTCGTTTGGCCTTGTGAGCAAGTCCTCTCTTCAGCGCCGCTCGCGCACCGGCCGCGAGATGGGCACACCGCCATCCGCTGCTGCCTGGGCAGGATTCTGGCCTTTGCCTCGCGACCCGATGAAGTACGCGTTGTTTCTTCGTGCGTCGAACATTCTTTTGTCCCAGGCATCACCCGCCAGCCCGCGCCGGCACTGAGATGCCAACCGTCACGACTGGGCCCGGCGGCGCCGGTAGAATGCGCCCAATTACCTCGCGGTTTCACGGCGGCCCACTCTCCACAAGAACAGGGCCGCCGGAGGGCGCAGCACCGGTTATCAACTCCCAGGGGCCCCACCATGCCACTCGTCTCGATGCGCCAGCTGTTGGACCATGCCGCCGAAAACGGCTACGGCATCCCGGCTTTCAACGTCAACAACCTGGAACAAGTCCAGGCCATCATGAGCGCCGCCGACGAAGTCGGCGCACCGGTGATCATGCAGGCCTCGGCCGGCGCCCGGAAGTACGCCGGAGAAGCCTTCCTCAAGCACCTGATCCAGGCTGCCGTCGAAGCCTACCCCCACATCCCGGTCGTGATGCACCAGGACCACGGCCAGTCGCCCGATGTCTGCAAGGGCGCCATCGACCTCGGCTTCAGCTCCGTGATGATGGACGGCTCGCTGCAGGCCGACGGCAAGACCATCGCCAGCTACGAGTACAACGTCGAGGTCACCAAGAAGGTGGTCGACCTGGCCCATGGCCTGGGCGTCACCGTCGAGGGTGAGCTGGGCTGCCTCGGTTCGCTCGAGACCATGAAGGGCGACAAGGAAGACGGCCACGGCACCGACGCGACGATGACGATGGAGCAGCTGCTGACCGATCCCGAGCAGGCCGCCGACTTCGTCAAGCAGACCCAGCTCGACGCGCTGGCCATCGCGATCGGCACCAGCCACGGCGCCTACAAGTTCACCCGCAAGCCCACCGGCGACATCCTTGCCATCAGCCGCATCAAGGAAATCCACGCCCGCATTCCCAACACCCATCTGGTGATGCACGGCTCCTCCAGCGTGCCGCAGGATCTGCTGGCCGAGATCCGCCAGTTCGGCGGCGACATGAAGGAAACCTACGGCGTGCCGGTCGAGGAGATCCAGGAAGCCATCAAGTACGGTGTGCGCAAGATCAACATCGACACCGACATCCGCCTCGCGATGACCGCCGCGATCCGCCGCTTTTTCGCCGAGCATCCGGAGAAGTTCGACCCGCGCGAATACCTCAAGCCCGCGCGCGAAGCGGCCAAGAAGATCGTCAAGCAGCGCTACGTCGAGTTCGGCTGCGAAGGCCAAGCCGGTAAAATCAAGGCCATCCCGCTGGCCGAGGTGGCCAAGCGTTATGCCTCGGGTGAGCTGGCCCAGGTCGTCCAGTACCGCCAGGTGGCCTGAACCCGGCGGCTTCTGCCGGCACACAAGCCCGCTCCCGCAGCGGGCTTTTTGTTTTCTGCTGGAGATCTGGCCCGTGACTGCTGCCCTGCTCAACTCGTCGATCCGATCGCTGCCGCTGCTGGCGCGCGGCAAGGTGCGAGACAACTATGCCGTCGGTGAAGACCGCATCCTGATGATCGCGAGCGACCGGCTCTCGGCCTTCGATGTCGTGATGGGCGAGCCCATTCCCGGCAAGGGTGAGCTGTTGACCCGCGTGGCCTTGTTCTGGTTCGACAAGCTCGCCGGCATCGTGCCGAACCACCTGACCGGCCAGGCGCCCGAGAGTGTGGTGGCCGATGCCGACGAGGTGGCCCAGGTGCGCGGCCGCGCCATGCTGGTCAAGCGGCTCAAGCCGCTGCCGGTCGAGGCCGTGGTGCGCGGCTACCTGGCCGGCAGCGGCTGGAAGGAGTACCAGCACAACGGCGAGGTCTGCGGCGTGCGGCTGCCCGCCGGGCTGCAGAACGCCAGCAAGCTGCCCGAGCCCATCTTCACGCCGGCCACCAAGGCCGAGATGGGCGACCACGACGAGAACATCTCCTTCGAGCGCATGAGCGAGATCATCGGCGCCGACCTGGCCGAGCGCATCCGCGGCATCTCGCTCCGGCTGTACCAGACCGCGGCCGACTTCGCGCTCACCAAGGGCATCATCATCGCCGACACCAAGTTCGAATTCGGCCTGGACGCCGACGGCACCCTGACGCTGATGGACGAGGTGCTGACGCCCGACTCCTCGCGCTTCTGGCCGGTCGAGGGCTACCGGGAGGGCATCAACCCGCCCAGCTACGACAAGCAGTTCGTGCGTGACTGGCTGGAGCAGGCCCGCGTGAACGGCCAGCCCTGGAACAAGCAGGCGCCCGCGCCGGCGCTGCCGGCCGAGGTGGTGGCCCGGACCGCGGCCAAGTACCAGGAAGCGCTGGCCCGGCTGACCGGCCAGTAAGGCAGCGGTCCTGAAACGAAAACCGGCGCCCAGGGCGCCGGTCGGTGCCGCCGCGTCCGCCGCCTCAGAACAGGGCCATGCTGAGCTTGCGGCGGTACTGATCGACCACCGGATCGGCCGACGCCACGACCGCCTTGCCCGCCACCTCCAGCGCCCCGGCCTTGGCCTGCGCCTCGGCCGGCGCGGCCGCCGGCTTGGCCATCAGCTCCAGGATCGCGACGTAGGCCTTGCGGGCGGCTTCCTCGTTCCACTTCTTGTCGCGCATCACGATCTCGAGCAGCGCATCCATGGCCTCGGTCCAGCGCTGCGCGGCGAAATGGATCTGCGCCAGCTCGAAGCGGGCCTCGAAATCGCGCTTGTTGGCCGCGATGGCGGCCTCGAGCTGATCCAGCGAGCGGGCCCCGACGGCCTTCTCGCAGGCGTCGATCCACTGCCCGAAGGCGGCGATGCGGCCGTCGACCAGGCTCTTGCTCGCCACCGGCTCGAAGGCCAGGCGAGCGTCGCCAGCGCGGCCGGCCTGCAGCAGCAGCTTGACGTAGTCGAGCCGCGCATTGTCGTTGGAGGGATCGATCGCGATCGCCTCCTGGAGCCGCTCCAGCGCCCCTTCGGCGTCGCCGTCGTCGGCCAGCTGCTCGGCCTCTTCGGCCGCCGCGTCGGCGGCCAGCGCGGCCTCGGGCGGTACGTGCTTGTCGAGGAACTGCTGGATCTGTGCGGGCGGCAGCGCGCCGACAAAACCGTCGACCGGCTGGCCGTCGCGGAACATCACGCAGAAGGGGATGCTGCGCACCCCGAACATCTGCGAGAGCTGGCCGGCAATCTCGGGCTGCTCGTCGGAGTTGAGCTTGGCGAGCACGAAACGGCCGCCGTAGTCGGTCTCCAGTTTTTCCAGTGCCGGGCCCAGGGTGCGGCAAGGGCCGCACCAGGGCGCCCAGATGTCGAGCAGCACCGGCTGGGTCATCGAGGCCTGCAAGACCTCGGATTCGAAATTCTGAAGAGTGATGTCGATCATGAACGAAATCCTTGGGACGGCAGATAAGGCCAGAACGTCCCGGCACAAGGCCCGCCTAAAATCACGCCAGATTTACCGCACCGGAGCGCTCTTTGAGTCAGATGCCCCTCGTCGGCGTGGTCATGGGTTCCAACAGCGATTGGGACGTCATGCAAAACGCTGCACAGATTCTCGCCGAGTTCGGCGTGCCGCATGAGGCGCAGGTCGTCTCCGCGCACCGCATGCCGGACGACATGTTCCGCTACGCCGAAAGCGCCGCCGGCCGTGGCCTGAGGGCCATCATCGCCGGCGCCGGCGGTGCGGCCCACCTGCCCGGCATGCTGGCGGCCAAGACCGTCGTGCCGGTGCTCGGCGTGCCGGTGCCCAGCCGCCACCTGCAGGGGGTGGATTCGCTCCACTCCATCGTGCAGATGCCCAAGGGCGTTCCGGTGGCGACCTTCGCGATCGGCGCAGCCGGCGCGGCCAACGCCGCCCTCTTCGCCGTCGCCATGCTGGCCGCCGACAACCCTGAACTGCGCGCCCGCCTCGAATCCTTCCGCGCCCGCCAGACCGAGGCGGCACGCGCGATGACGCTGCCGCCCGTCGCGGGCGGGGCCTGAACACGCCGCCAGACCGCCGGAAGCCGTATCCCGATGAGCAAGACCTTTCCTCCCGGCAGCGCCACCCTCGGCGTGCTCGGTGGCGGCCAGTTGGGCCGCATGTTCGTGCACGCCGCGCAACAGCTCGGTTATGCCACCGTGGTGCTCGACCCCGACGCCGCCAGCCCGGCCGGCCAGGTGGCCCACCGCCACCTGCAGGCCGACTACCTTGACGCTGCCGCCCTGGACGAGCTGGTGCAGCTGTGCGACGCGGTAACCACCGAGTTCGAGAACGTGCCGGCGCCGGCGCTGGCCCGCCTGGCCAGCGACCTGCCGGTCGCGCCCGGCGCCGAGGCGGTGGCGATCTGCCAGGACCGGTCGCGCGAAAAGGCCCACTTCCTGGCCCAGGGCGTGCCCTGCGCGCCGCATGCCCTGATTGAAACCGAGGCGCAGCTGCAGGCCGTCGATACCGAGCTGCTGCCCGGCATCCTCAAGACCGCCCGTCTCGGCTACGACGGCAAGGGGCAGATCGCGGTACGCACGCGCGAGGAATTGCAGGCCGCCTGGGACGCACTGCAGCGTGTGCCCTGCCTGTTGGAGAAGCGGCTGGAGCTGGCCTTCGAGGTCAGCGTGATCGTGGCCCGCAATGGCCAGGGCGAGCTGGTGCACTTCCCGCTGCAGCAGAACCTGCACCGCGGCGGCATCCTCGCGGTGAGCACGGTGCCCGCCCCCGACCTCACCGCCGAGCTGCAGGCCCGCGCCATCGCGGCCGCCGAGACGGTGGCCGCGGCGATGGAGTATGTGGGCGTGCTTTGCGTCGAGTTTTTCGTGCTGCGCGACGGCAGCCTGGTGGCCAACGAAATGGCGCCGCGGCCGCACAACTCGGGCCACTACACGATAGACGCCTGCGACATCTCGCAGTTCGAGTTGCAGGTCCGCGCGATGGCCGGCCTGCCGCTGGTCGCGCCGCGGCTGCACTCGCCCACCATCATGCTCAACCTGCTGGGCGACCTCTGGTTCGCCGGCGACGTGGAACGCACCCCGCCCTGGGAGGCCGTGCTGGCGCTGCCCGGCACCCATTTGCACCTCTACGGCAAGCAGTCGGCGCGCCCCGGACGCAAGATGGGCCACCTCAACATCACCGGCGCCAGCGCGTCGCAGGTGCGCGAGGTGGCGCTGCGCTGCGCCGAGCTGCTGGGCCTGCCCGGATTCTGATCACTCCTCGGAGCACCCACCCAAGTGGCACGGCAACTCGACGGGCACGACCCGCAACAGCTCCAGCAGGCCGTCGACGCGCTGTGCGCCGGCCGGCTGGTCGCCTTTCCGACCGAGACGGTCTACGGCCTGGGCGCCAACGCCGGCGACGACGCGGCCGTGCGCGGCATCTTCGCGGCCAAGGGCCGGCCCGCCGACCACCCGCTGATCGTGCACCTGCCCAACATGGAGAGCAGCTACGCGCTGGCCGCCGCGGTACCGCCGGCGGCGCAGAAGCTGATGTCGGCCTTCTGGCCCGGGCCGCTGACCGTCATCGTGCCGCGCCGCGAGGGTGTGGCGACGGCGGCGGCCGGCGGGCTCCAGACCATCGGCCTGCGCTGCCCGGCCCACCCGGTGGCCCATGCCCTGCTGGACGCCTGCGCCCAGCGCGGCCTGCTGGGCCTCGCCGGCCCCAGCGCCAACCTGTTCGGACGGGTCAGTCCCACCACCGCCGCGCATGTCGTGGGCGAATTCGGCGACGAGGTGCTGGTACTCGATGGCGGCGCCTGCCAGGTCGGCATCGAGTCGACCATCATCGACTGCTCGCGCGAGCACCCGGTGCTGCTGCGCCCGGGCATGATCACACGCGCCGAGATCGAAGCAGTGCTGGAGGAAACGCTGCTCGACCGCGACGAGCACGCGCCCCGCGCGCCCGGCACGCTGGAGGCGCACTATGCGCCGCGCGCGACCGTGCGCCTCATGAGCGCCGACATCCTGCAGACCGCGCTGCAGGTGCTGGGCACGGGCGCGCCGAAGCTGGCGCTATATTCGCGAACCGTGCGCGCGCCGCGCGGCATGCCGCACCGCCGCATGCCGGACGACGCTGCGCAGGCGGCGCAGGAGCTGTTCGCCGCCCTGCGGGAGTTCGACGCCCTGGGCGTCGAGCTGATCTGGGTCGAGAGCCCGCCGCCGGCCCCCGAGTGGGACGGCGTGCGGGACCGCCTGGCACGTGCCGCCGCGTCCTGAGCCTCGCCGACGCTGCGACACCCCTTCGTCGACGCCGTTATTTTTGGTTTTCACCGGAGTTTCCATGTCCCTGCGCTCTTCCCGCTGGCTGTTCCGCCTCCAACTCGCCGCCCTGGCCGGCGCGGCAGCGGCCCTCACCGCTTGTGGCGGCGACGTCTTCGATCCCTTCAAGCCCCAGCGCATCCTGTCGGTCGGCGACGAATACAGCTACATCGAGTCGGCCGAGGGCGCCAGCAAAGGCGCCAAGTACACGATCAACGCGCTGAAAGGCGACAGCACCTTCAACTGCGACGGCCACTGGCTCTGGACGCAGTTCGTGACCTCGAACTACGGCTTCCGCTTCAAGGAATGCACGCCGGACGGCGCCGCCCCCGACGAGCGGGCCCGCGCGCTGGCCCGTGAAGGCGCCAAGGCGGCCGATATCTCCACCCAGATCAATGCCGCCGGCGGACTGCGCGCCGAGGACCTGGTGCTGGTGCAGGTCGGCGCCAACGACGTCTGGGAGCTGTTCGACAGCTACGCGCAGGGTAACGGACTGGACGGGCTGAAGGCCACCGCCGAGAACCGCGGCCGCGCGCTGGCAGCGCTGATGCTCGGCTGGAACGAGCAAGGCGTGCGGGTGGTGGTGCTGGACGTGACCGACCAGGGCGACACCCCGGAAGCCGGCGCCTCCAGCGTCGCCAATGCACGCGAAGCCTTGCGCCAGCTGAGCACGGCCTTCAACGACGGCCTGCGCGCGGGCCTCGCGGGCAATGTCCGCAGGACCGCCCTCATCCAGGCCAACAACCTGGTGGGCGACGCCGCCGACGACACACGCTACGACTTCGACAACCGCACCGACGGCGCCTGCCTGGACAGCGTGGCAACGGCCAAGGCCTGCACCACCGGCACGCTCAAGGCCAACACCGACCCGGGCCCGAGCAGCAACGACTACATCTTTGCCAAAGGCCGTTACCTGACGCCGACCATCAACCGCCTGCTGGGCGACCTGGCGGTGAACCGCGCCGAGGACCACCCGTTCTGAGTGCCACCCGGCCGCGGCGGGTGGCCGCGGCCTTTCCTGCCGGGGCGGCTGCGGCCGCCCTTGGAGCGATGCCGCGCCCGCCCGCATAACCAATCTTCATCGCCAGGATGGTCAGCGCGAGCGACAGCGTCACGACGTTGGCCACGATGAGGGGCCAGGTGCCGAGCAGAAGGCCATACACCAGCCACAGCGCGATGCCCAGCGTGAACAGGCTGTACATGCCCAGCGAGATGCCGCTCACGTCGCGGGTCTTGAAGGTGTGCCAGGCCTGCGGCACGAAGGACAGCGTCGTCAGCGCGGCGGCGGCGAAGCCGAGGACGTCGATCAGTCCGAGAGTCATGGCAGGTCCTTCGCCGTCCAGTCGATCAGCGCCTCGAGCACCGGCCGCGCGGCCGCCGCACGCGGATGGTTGACGATGGCGACCAGCACGTAGCGCTTGCCGCTGGCGGCCAGCACATAACCCGCCACGCCCGACACATCGCGCAGGGTGCCGGTCTTGAGGTGGGCCGTCTGCGGGCTCGCGGTGTAGCGCTTGAGCGTTCCATCCACGCCGGTGACGGGCAGCGAGGCGATGAACTCCGGCATCACCCGCCCAGCCCAGGCCGCCTGCAGCAGGCGCGTCAGGAAGGCAGCGCTCACGCGGCTCTCGCGGGACAGCCCGGCGCCGTTGTCGAGCACCAGCTCCGGCGTCGCGCCCCACTTGGCGTCGGCCCACTCGCGCAGCGCGCGCTCGGCGGTCTCCTGCGAGCCGATGCCATGCTGCACCAGACCCAGCGTCAGGAACAGCTGGCGTGCCATGGTGTTGTTGCTGTACTTGTTGATGTCGCGCACCACCTCGGCGAGCGGCGGCGACACCGCGGTGAACAGCGGCGGCACCCCCACCGGCGCGACACCGTCGCGCACCCAGCCGCGCAGGCGCCCGCCCAGGCTCAGCCACATCCCTTCGACGGCGCGCGCGTTGTAGCTGCCCGGGTCGGCATAAGCGAGCGACCAGGTCTTCTCGCCGCAGGCCAGTGCATAGGCGCCGCGGAACCACAGTCGCTCGGTGCCGCCCAGCTCGCCGCGCAGGCCGGCCTGCCAGTCGCTGCAGCCGGCCGTGTGGTCCAGCGGCACCCGCGCATCGACCGAGACGCCGGCCAGCGGCGGATCGACCGAGATGCGCGCGATGCCGCGGTCGGGGTCGGGTGTGAAGGTCAGCTGCAGCGCCTTGAAGTTGACCAGCAGCGCATCGGGCGCGACGTTGTAGGGCCGCAGCGGCTCGCCGTCGAAGGCCCCCGGGTCACCCTCGGGCAGGTCGAAGGCGAGGCGGTCGAGCACGATGTCGCCGCGCACCTCGCGCACGCCCAGCTGCTGCACCCGGCGCAGCAGCTGCCAGAGCCGCTCCATCACCAGCGTGGGGTCGCCCTCGCCCTTCAGGTAGAGGTTGCCATGCAACACCCCGTCCTCCACCGGTCCGTCGACATGGACCGGCGTGTTCCAGGTGTAGGCCGGGCCCAGCAGGTCCAGGGCGGCATAGGTGGTGACCAGTTTCATCAGCGAGGCGGGCTGCAGGCTCGCCTCGGTCCGGTGCGCCAGGCGCGGCTCCGCGGCGCCGACCTCGACCACCTGCACGGCGAGCGCGTCGGCGGGCAGGCCGGCGCGCGCAAGCGCCGCCTCGGCCTCGGCGGGCAGGCGCTCGGGCAGCAGCGTGCCGCCCCAGGCGGGACTGCAGCAGAGGAACAAGCAGACGATGGCCCTGCGCAGCCACGCGGACACGACACTCGAAGGCATGGCCGCGATTATCGCGGTGGCGGGGGCTTGGCGCGCGTTGCGGGCACGCCGCAGCCGCCCCGCTAAACTGCCAGCCTGTGTGCCGCTGCGCGCTTCGTGCGCCGGCCGTCCTTGATCCGCGCTTTGCCTCCGCTACCGCCCGTGCCGACCCCTTCGCCTGTCCTGCTGGCCCTCGAGACCGCCACCGAAACCCTCAGACTGGGCGCGCTGACCGCCGGGCGCGTCCACACCCGCGAGGGCGCCGGCGGCGCCCAGGCTTCGGTGCAGTTGCTGCCGGCCGTGCTGGCGCTGCTGGAGGAGACGGGGCTGCGGCTGCAGGACCTCGACGCGATCGCCTTCGGCCGCGGCCCCGGCGCCTTCACCGGCCTGCGCACCGCCTGCTCGGTCGCGCAGGGGCTGGCCTTCGGCGCCGGCAAGCCGGTGCTGCCCGTCGACACCTTGCTGATCGTCGCCGAAGCGGCGCGGCGCGACGGCGGCGCGGCCGACGTGTGGGTCGCCCAGGACGCACGCATGAACGAGATCTATGCGGCACGCTACCGGCACGACGGCGGACGCTGGCACACGCTGCGCGAGCCGGCGCTCTACAGCGCGGCCGCGCTCGCCGAGCGCATTGCCGCCGAGGGCGGCGAGTGCCTGGCGGGCAACGCCCTGGCCCTGCACGCCGAGCCCTGGCAGGCCCTCGCGCTGCAACGCCTGCCCGACGCGGTGCCCGATGCCGCCGCCCTGCTGCAGCTGGCCGCGGCGGGCTGGTCGCGCGGCGAGGCCGTCGATGCCGCCCTGGCCCTGCCGCTCTACATCCGCGACAAGGTGGCCCAGACCACCGCCGAGCGCGAGGCGGCGGCGCGGGCCGCGGCGCAGGACGCGGGAGCCCGACCATGAGTGCGGCACAACGCCTCGGGCCGCTGACACCCGGGCACGGCGGGGCAAGCCCGGCGTGCCAGTTGGAGCTGATGACGGTCGCCTCGCTCAGCGAGGTCCTGGAGATCGAGCAGCGGGCCTACGAGTTCCCCTGGACGCGCGGCAACTTCATCGATTCGCTGCACGCCGGCTACCTGGCCCGACTGCTGTCGGCACGCGACGGCCGCCTGCTCGGCTATTTCGTCGCCATGTCGGGCTTCGAGGAAATGCACCTGCTCAACCTGACCGTTGCGCCGCCCTTCCAGGGCCAGGGCCACGCCTTGCGCATGCTCGATACCTTGTGCCAGCTGGCGCGCGAGCGCGCGGCCTTGCAGCTGTGGCTGGAGGTGCGCGTCAGCAATGCCCGCGCACGCGCGCTCTACGAACGCTACGGCTTCCAGGCCGCCGGCATGCGCAAGGGCTACTACCCCGCCCTGGAGGGCCGGCGTGAAGACGCCATCGTGATGAGCTTGCCGCTATGAGCCTGGATCCGCGCCGACTGGCGATGCTCAAGGAGATGGGCATCGTGACCTGGGAGCCCCGCGATGCCGGGTCGACCGACGAGGCCGCCGAGGGTGTTGCGCTCGCCGAGGCCCTGCCTGAGGCTTTGCGGGCTGCACCGCCGCCCGCCCGGGCCGCTGGGCCCGAACCGCGCCATGAGAACCGGCCTGCTGCGGCCCGCGAGATGACGCCCCCCCCGGCGCTCGTGCCCCGGCCTCCCCCGCAGGAAACGCCGATCCGGATGGCGCCGGGCGGCGAGGCCCGACGCCCGGCCGGCGTCGCGACCATGGACTGGTCCGCGCTGCGCGAGGCGGTGGCCGGCTGCACCGCCTGCAAGCTCTGCTCCGGCCGACGCCGCACCGTCTTCGGCGTCGGCAACGAACAGGCCGACTGGATGGTCATCGGCGAGGCGCCCGGCGAGCAGGAAGATCTCAAGGGCGAACCCTTCGTGGGACAAGCCGGCAAGCTGCTCGACAACATGCTGCGCGCGCTGGGCCTGGGCCGCGAGCCCGAGACGGCCGACAAGCAGGTGTTCATCGCCAATGTGCTGAAGTGCCGGCCGCCGCACAACCGCAACCCCGAGCCCGAGGAGGTGGCGCAGTGCGAACCCTACCTGCAGCGGCAGGTCGAGCTGGTGCAGCCGAAAATCATCCTCGCGATGGGCCGCTTCGCGGTGCAGTCGCTGCTGCGCACCAGCGAACCCATCGGCCGACTGCGCGGCCGCGTGCACCGCTACCACGGGGTGCCGGTGGTGGTCACCTACCACCCGGCTTATCTGCTGCGCAACCTGCCGGACAAGGCCAAGGCCTGGGAGGACCTGTGCCTCGCCGCCGACACCTTCCGGGCCGCCTGAGACGCCCATGACGGCCGGGCCCGGCGCCGCCGCCGCGCTGGCCGATCTGGCCTGGCTGCTGCTCTCCCCGCCCTTGCTGGCCGACGGCTGCTTCAGCGCCCCGGTCCAGGCCTTCGATGCCGACGAACGTGCGGCCATCACCACCTGGCTGGACGGCTTGCGAACCGAGCCGGCGCCCTTGCTCGACTTCCTGCAGCACGCCGGCGCAGTGGCGCCGCCGCGCCTGCCGCTGGGCCGCCATGCCGAGCGACTGCTGGAATTTTTCCTGCGCCACGGACCGACCCACCGGCTGGTGGTCGCCAACCTGCCGCTGCGGCATGCGCCGGGCGCCCTGCCGGGCATCGACCACACCACCCGCGGCGAGATCGACTTCCTGCTGGAGGATGCCAGGGGGCGGCCGCTGCACTGGGAGCTGGCGGTCAAGTTTTTCCTCTGCACCGCCGAGGGCGAAACGGCCCGGGCGGACGATTTCGTCGGCCCCGACCGCGCCGAGACCCTGCCCGGCAAGCTGGACAAACTGTTCGGCCGCCAGCTGAAACACCGGCCGCCCGTCCCCTGGGACCAGCGCGGCTGGCAGCCGGCCGCCTACACGCGCGGCTGGATGTTTTATCGCCACGACCGCCCGCCGCCTTGCTGCCCGCTGCTCTCGCACGCGCACCTGCGTGGCGGCTGGCTGGAGTGGCAGGAGCTCGACCGGCTGCCCGCCGGCCACTATGAACGGGTGCCGCGCTCGCGCTGGATGGCCGCAGCCCGGCTGGACGCCGACGACCCCGCGCCGCTACCGCGCCAGGCGCTCGCCGCCCACCTGGAAGGACTGTGGGCGGCGCCGCCACCCCCCGGGGCGCGGCGCTGGCCCACGGCTCAGCTGCTGGCACGGCTGGAGCCGGACCCGCAGGGCTGGCACGAGACCGGGCGGTGGTTTGTCGTGCCGCAGGGCTGGTCCGACCCGCCTCAGTGATGCGTGCCGAGGTAACGCTTGCGCCAGAAGAACAGGCCCAGGCCGATGCCCACCAGCACCATCATCACGAAGGCCCCCCAGAAGCCCGAGCTGCTGTGGATCAGCGGCAGGAAGTCGAAGTTCATGCCGAAAAAGCCGGTGATCAGGTTCAGCGGCAGGAAGATCGCGGTCAGCACCGTGAGCGTGCGCATGATGTCGTTGGCACGGTTGCTCTGGGCCGAGAAGTGGATCTGCACCGCGCCTTCGGCCGAGGACTCCAGCCGCCTCACGTGGCCCAGCACGCGTTCGATATGCTCGACCACGTCACGCGAGCGCACCCTCAGCAGCTCGCGTTCACGGCGGCCCTGCGAGTCGATTGCCGCGGGGCGCTCCTCGAAGGTGTCTATCCATTCGAGCGCGGCGCTGCGCTGGTCCTCGCAGATGTCCTCCAGCTGGTGCAGCGCGTTGCGCCAGTCCAGCAGCACCTGCCAGCTGCGGAAGCGCCCGCGCGGATCGAGCAGCGCGCCCTGCAGGTTGCCCAGCTGGCGGGTCAGCAGCCGGCGCAACTCCAGGTAGCCGTCCACCATCTGGTTGACCATGCGCAGCATCTGGTCGTCGGGGCTGGTCGGCAGGCGCGAGGACGCCGTGCGTGCGTCGCCGCCCGGCTCTCCGGCGGCCTGGCCCATCTGGGCCAGCCGCAGGATCGAGGACTCCAGGATCTGGCAGGGCCCCGGGTGCACGGTCAGCAGCACGCGGTCGAACACCGCGAAGCCCACCGCGCTGGTATCGATGGCCTGCAGGGCGCGCTGCGCACCCGCCAGCCGACCGTCTTGATCGTCCTCCACCAGCGCGGTCGAGATCGAGCCGGCGGCAAGCCGCCGGAACACCAGCAGGTCGTACCAGGAGGTGTAGTCGAAGTGGGAAGGCAGCTGCCGGTTCAGCAGGTCCGAGACGTGCAGATCGACCAAGGCGCCGCCGGCGCACTGATGCAGGAAGGACTGCAGCGTGGCGAGCTTCGCCTCGAAGTCGTCGCGCGAGATGGCGAGCCAGAGATAGCCCTGCTCGGGCACGCGTTCGGGCATCCCGGCCAGCTCCTCGAACCGGGCTCCAATATGGAAAACACGCATCGTCGGTCGGTTTTTTTCAAGCGCGCAGGAGGCGGGCCGCCTCGACCGCGAAGTAGCTCAGCACGCCGTCGGCCCCGGCCCGCTTGAAGGCGAGCAGCGATTCCATCATCACGGCGTCGTGGTCGAGCCAGCCGTTGGCGGCGGCGGCCTTGAGCATCGCGTATTCGCCGCTCACCTGGTAGGCGAAGGTCGGCACGCGGAACTCGTCCTTGACCCGGCGCACGATGTCGAGGTAGGGCATGCCGGGCTTGACCATCACCATGTCGGCGCCTTCGGCGATGTCCATCGCCACCTCACGCAGCGCTTCGTCGGAGTTGCCCGGGTCCATCTGGTAGACCTTCTTGTTGCTCTTGCCGAGGTTGGCCTTGGAGCCGACCGCGTCGCGAAAGGGGCCGTAGAAGGCGCTCGCGTACTTCGCGCTGTAGGCCATGATGCGGGTGTGAATCGCGCCGCTGTGTTCGAGCGCACCGCGTATCGCGCCGATACGGCCGTCCATCATGTCGCTCGGCGCAACGATATCGACGCCGGCCTCGGCATGCGTGAGCGCCTGGCGCTTCAGCACGTCGACGGTCTCATCGTTGAGGATGTAGCCGGTCTGGTCGAGCAGGCCGTCCTGGCCGTGTGTGGTGTAGGGATCGAGCGCGACATCGGTGAGGATGCCGAGTTCGGGAAAACGTTGCTTGAGCTCGCGCACCGCACGCGGCACCAGGCCTTCGGCATTGAAGGCCTCACGCCCGTCCTCGGTTTTCAGCGCGGTGTCGATCACCGGGAACAAGGCCAGCACCGGAATGCCGAGCTTCGTGCAGTCCTCGGCCAGCGGATAGAGGCGGTCGAGGCTCAGGCGCTGTACGCCCGGCATGGAAGCCACGTCCTGCACCTGGCCCTGCCCGTCGAGGATGAAGACCGGATAGATCAGGTCATTGACGGACAGCTCGTTCTCGCGCACCAGGCGGCGGGTGAAATCGTCGCGGCGCAATCGGCGCGGACGGGCAGAGGGAAAGGAAGCGGGCAGACTCAAGGACTTTTTCCTGTAACAGGCGCATAAACACGAAAAACTAGCGTTTTCCATGCCTTTCGCAAGGATACGTGTCAGTGAAATGACAGCTGTGTTCTGGTAAAGTTACATGTGAATGATACGTCGCAAGACGTTCATTCCCTGCTTTTCCTCCCTGAGCAGGTGCCTTACCGTGATGACAGCGTTAAGGCTTTGCAGCCCCAGTCTCAGGACTGGGGCTTTTTCTTTGGGGCCTGCTTCGCGGCCTTCGGGGCTGGCTTTCGCGGCGCTGGCTATCATCGCCCGATGCTCTGGATCAAAGCCCTGCACATTGTCTTCGTGGCCAGCTGGTTCGCCGGCTTGTTTTACCTGCCACGCATCTTCGTCAACCTCGCGATGGTGCCGCAGGACAGCCATGCCGAGCGCGAACGCCTGCTGCTGATGGCGCACAAGCTCTACCGCTTCATGAGCCTGCTGATGGTACCGGCTCTGGGCTTCGGCCTGTGGCTGTGGCTGGGTTACGGCATCGGCAAGGGCAGCGGCAACGGCTGGCTGCATGCCAAGCTCGCATTGGTCGTCGCGCTGATCGGCTACCACCATTACTGTCGCCGCCTGCTGCGCGAGTTCGAGCAGCTGGGCAACCGCCGCAGCCACACCTGGTACCGGTGGTTCAACGAGGCGCCGGTGCTGGGCCTGCTGCTGGTGGTGGTGCTGGTGGTCGTCAAACCCTTCTGAGCCGCCGCATGGCGCGCCACCGCAGCTCCCTGGTGCCGCTGGCGATCGCCTATGCGGCGCTGATCGCCTACGCCAGCCTCTATCCCTTCGCCGGCTGGCGCCTGCCGGGCGTCAGCCCCTGGGCCTTCGTGACCTTGCCGTGGCCGCACTGGTGGACCACCTTCGACCTGGTGTCCAACCTGCTCGGCTACATGCCGCTGGGCGGCCTGTTGTGCGGTGCGCTGCTGCGCAGCGGCGCGGGCCGCCTGCTCGCGCTGGTCGCCGCGGTACTGCTCGGTGGACTGCTGTCCGGCACGCTCGAGGTGCTGCAGAACTACCTGCCCTCGCGCGTGCCCTCCAACGTCGACTGGGGTCTCAACACCCTCGGCACCTTCGCCGGTGCGCTGCTCGCGCTGGCGGTGGCCATGATGGGATGGATGGGCCGCTGGCAGACCCTGCGTGACCGCTGGTTCATCCCGCAGAGCGCCGGAGGGCTGGCGCTGCTGCTGCTGTGGCCCGTGGCGCTGCTGTTTCCGGCGCCGGTGCCACTGGGGCTGGGCCACGTCGCGCAGCGGCTGCACGAGCTGCTCCAGACCTCGCTGGCCGACACGCCGCTGGAACAGTGGGCCGCCGGCCTGCCGCCGCCCGGCGGCGAGCCGCTCGGCCCGGGCACCGAGCTGATCACCATCGCGCTGGGGCTGATCGCGCCCTGCCTGCTCGCCTACACGATCTCGCCGCCGACCTGGCGGCGCGGCCTGCTGGTGAGCGGCGCGGTGGTGCTCGGGCTGGCGGCCACCACCTTGTCCACGACACTCAGCTTCGGCCCTTCGCACGCGCTCGCCTGGGTCACGCAGTCGGCGCCGCTGGGCTGGGTGGTCGGGTCCGGGGTGGCGCTGGTGCTGGTCTTCCTCCCGCCGCGCATGGCGGCAGCGCTCGGCGTGCTGCTCGTCGTCGGACTGATGGCGCTGGTCAATGCCTCGCCGGCCGATCCCTATTTCGCGTCCAGCCTGCAGGGCTGGGAGCAGGGCCGCTTCATCCGCTTCCACGGGCTGGCGCAATGGGTGGGCTGGCTCTGGCCCTACATGGCCCTGGCCTACTTCCTCGCCCGGCTGACCACCCGCAGCCCGCGGCCGCGACGAGCCTCCAGGTGATGTCTCCGCCGCGCTGCGGCCGTCGATGCACAAGCCGCTTCCTGCCTTGTGGTGAGGCATCGGAAGCAGCAGCCCGCGGGCGCGCAAACCCCTAAAATCGCGCGGATGAGCTATTACGAGCGGCACATCTTCTTCTGCCTCAATCAGCGCGACAACGGCGCGGACTGCTGTGCAGCCCATCACGCGCAGCAAGGCTTCGAGCACTGCAAGGCGCGCGTGAAGGCCGAAGGCCTGGCCGGCCCCGGCCAGGTGCGCGTGAACAAGGCGGGGTGCCTGGACCGCTGCGCAGCCGGCCCGGTCGCGGTGGTCTACCCCGAGGCCGTCTGGTACACCTATGTGGACCAGCAGGACATCGACGAAATCGTCGAGTCGCACCTGAAAAACGGCCAGGTGGTGGATCGCCTGCTGGTCCCGCCGGGTGTCGGCCGCTGAGTCATGAATTCGCAAACCGCCAAAGAGACGATCAGCGGCCCGGCCGGCTCGATCGAGTGCGCGCTCGACCAGCCGGTCGGAACGCCCGTCGGCCTGGCCGTGATCGCGCACCCGCATCCGCTGCACGGCGGCACGATGGACAACAAGGTCGTGCAGACGCTGGCCCGTGCTTTCGTGCAGGCCGGCTGGCGCAGCGTGCGTTTCAACTTCCGCGGCATCGGCGCATCCGAAGGCCGTTGGGACGAAGGCCGCGGCGAGATCGACGACATGGCGGCCGTCATTGCCCACTACCACCGCGGGGGGGAAGCCTTGGCCCTGGCCGGCTTCTCTTTCGGGGCCTACGTCACCTCGCACGCCGCCGCCCGCCTGGGGCCGGAGCAGGTCCGGCACCTGGTGCTGGTCGGGCCGGCCACCGGAAATTTCACCGTGGCGCCCGTGCCTGCACACACCCTGGTGATCCACGGCGAACAGGACGACGTGGTGCCGCTGGCGGCGACCTTCGACTGGGCCAGGCCGCAGAACCTGCCAGTGGTCGTGGTGCCGGGTGTCGGCCATTTTTTTCACGGCCAGTTGCCGCTGCTGAAGCACCTGGTGCTGCGCGGACTGGCCTGAGCTCGCTCTCCGAGCCTTACCTTACGAACTGGACTGCATGAAAAGAATTCTTGCTGTATGCCTGGCTCTCACCGTGAGCCTGTCCACCACCCTGCCGGTACACGCCCAGGTGCTGCAGCCACCCGAGGTGGCGGCCAAGTCCTACCTGCTGCTGGACATGACCAGCCAGCAGGTGCTGGCGGCCCGCGACGCCGACGCGCCGGCCGACCCGGCCTCGCTGACCAAGCTGATGACCGCCTACGTGGTGTTCGGCGCGATCCGCGACAAGAAACTGACCCGGGAGCAACTGCTCCCGGTCTCGGTGCGCGCCTGGGACGAGCGCAAGGGTGGCGCCTCGGTGATGTTCATCGAGCCGCGCATGCAGGTCTCGGTGGACGACCTGCTCAAGGGCATGATCGTGCAGTCCGGCAACGACGCCTCCGTGGCCCTGGCCGAAGGCGTGGCCGGCAGCGTCGAGAACTTCGTTGCACTGATGAACCGCGAGGCCCAGCGCCTGGGCCTGAAGAAGACCAGCTTCAAGAACGTCACCGGCATCACCGAGCCGGGCCACGTGACGACCGCGCGTGACCTGGCCATCGTCGCCTCGCACATCATCACCGACTTTCCCGACTTCTACCCGCTGTATTCGATCCGCGAGTTCAAGTTCAACAACATCACCCAACCCAACCGCAACCTGCTGCTGCGCCGCGACCCCAGCGTCGACGGCATGAAAACCGGCCACACGGCGGCCGCGGGCTATTGCCTGGTCGCCTCGGCGCAGCGCGAGCTGCCCAACGGCAAACGCCGACTGCTCAGCGTGGTGCTCAACACCACCTCGATGGAGGCGCGCGCCAACGAAAGCCAGAAGCTCCTGAACTGGGGCTATCAGGCCTTCGACACGCTCAAGGTGTTCGACGCCGGCCAGGCCATCGCAACACCCCAGGTGTGGAAGGGCGAGGTGCCCCAGGTCAAGCTCGGCAGCGCGCGGCCGATCTACGTGACCGTCGCCAAGGGCGACGCCGACAAGATCAAAACGCAGATCGAGCGTGTCGATCCGCTGGTGGCCCCTCTGACGAAAGGACAGGCGGTCGGCAAGCTCAAGGTCAGTTCCGGCGGCAGCGTGATTGCCGAAGCCCCGCTGGTGGTGCTCGAGCCGGTGGCGCAGAGCGGATTTTTCGGCCGCGCCTGGGATGCCATTCGGCTCTGGATCAAGTAACCTGCGCGCTACGGGCGCTTGAGCCCGCGACAGGAGGCGACGATGCAAGCTTTGCCCGACAGCCTGTGCTACCTCAACGGCGAGTACACGCTTCTGCGCGACGCAAAAATCTCGGCTCTCGACCGGGGATTCATCTTCGGAGACGGCGTCTACGAGGTAGTGCCGGTGTACGGGCGACGCCTGTTCCGCTTCCAGGAGCACATCTCGCGGCTGGAGCGCTCGCTCGCCAAGGTGCGCATCCCCAACCCGCACACCGAGGTCGAATGGCTGGAGCGCATGCGCCGCCTGATTGCCGCGTATGCCGAGCGCTACGACGTGGCCGATCAGCTGGTCTACCTGCAGGTCACGCGCGGCGTCGCGCTGCGCGACCACGTCATGCCCGAAGGGCTGCAGCCCACCGTCTTCATGATGGTCAGTCCGCTCAAGCCCGCCAGCGCCGAGCAGCGGCGCCAGGGCGTGGCCTGCATCAGCGCGCGCGACTTCCGCTGGCAGCGCGGCGACATCAAGTCCACCTCGCTGCTGGGCAACGTGCTGGCGCGCCAGATGTCGGCCGACCAGGGCGCGGCCGAGACCCTCCTGTTCCGCGACGGCTTCCTGACCGAGGCGTCGGCGAGCAATGTCTGGGTCGTGCACGAAGGCGCGGTGCTGGGCCCGCCGAAAAGCGAGCATGTGCTCGAAGGCATACGCTACGGACTGATCAGCGAACTCTGCGAGGAGCTCAGCATCGGCTTCAATTTGCGGCCCATCTCGGAAAGCGAGGTGAACGCCGCCGACGAGATTTTCCTGTCGTCCGCGACCAAGGAAGTGCTGCCGGTCACGCGCCTGGACGGCGAACCGGTCGGGCACGGGGCTGGAAAAGGCAAACCCGGCCCCATCTATGCCCGCTTGTACGAGGCCTACCAGCGGGCCAAAGCGGAGCAGTCCATATGAACCTCACCCCTCCCGAGCCGTCGCTCATCGAATACCCGAGCCAGTTTCCGATCAAGGTCATGGGGGCCAACGTCGACGGCTTCGCCCAGGCGATCGCCGAGGTGGCCCTGCGCTTCGATCCGTCCTTCGACGCCGGCAGCATCGAGATGCGCCCGAGCAAGGGCGCGAACTACTTGGGCCTGACGATCACCGTCATGGCCACGAGCCGCGAGCAGCTCGACGATCTCTACCGGGCGCTGTCCTCGCACCCGATGGTCAAGGTGGTGCTGTAGTCCCTCCCCGCCCCGCTCACAGCGGCACGGTGCGCAGGCGCTGGTCGATTTCCTTCACCTTGTGGGGCGCTGCCTCGTCGCCGTTGCGGGCGGCGGCGTCGTACCAGTAGCGCGCGATGCGCAGGTCCTGCTCGACGCCGTGGCCGGACTCGTACATCGAGGCCAGCAGATATTGCGCTCCGACATCGCCGCCCTGGGCGGCGCGCCGGTACCACTCGGCCGCCTGGGCCGGGTCCTTGGCGATGCCCCGGCCGAGGTAGTAGGCGGTCGCGAGCGAGACCTGTGCGTCGATGTGGCCGTGCTGGGCTGCACGCTGGTACCAGGACACCGCGCGCGGCTGGTCTGGCGGGCCGGCCACGCCCAGCTCGTAGAACTGGCCCAGCGCATATTCGGACCGCACGAAACCCTGCGCCGCCGACTGCTCCAGCAGCCGCACCGCCTCGCCCTTGTCGGGTCGCGCGGCCTCGTCCAGGACGTGCATCATCGCCAGGTTGTAGCGCCCCACCGGGCTGCCCTTGCCGGCCAGGGCCCGGAAGCGCTGTTCCGCCTCGGCGTAGCGGCCCGCTTCGTACACCGCCAGTGCCTCGGCGATCTCGCTGCGCTCCAGGCGGTGGCGCTCGACCGACTCCGGGTCGCCGAGTGCGGCGCGGGCCGCGCCCGTGCCGGCCGCCCGGGCCGGGCTGCTGCCCCAGGCCAGGCAGCCGGCCAGGATCGTCAGGATGACGGAACGGCGGCTGGGACGCATGCTGCCTCCTGGGTGTGACGAACGCGGTGCTTGCATTCTGGCGCGGATACCGGGTTCCGGACAGCCCCACAGGCCGGCCGGTCGGCCCGGGGAGGCTCCGCTACACTGGCCGCCGCCATGGACATCCGAGTGCTCGGGCGCGTCGATTACGCCGCCACCTATGACGCAATGCGCACCTTCACCGACGGGCGCGACGACGGTACGCCCGACCAGCTGTGGCTGTGCGAGCACGCGCCGGTCTACACACTGGGTCAGGCCGGCAAGCCGGAACACGTGCTGAACCCGCGGCAGATCGAGGTGGTGCAGACCGACCGGGGCGGGCAGGTGACCTACCACGGCCCCGGGCAAGTGGTCGCCTACCCCCTGGTGGACCTGCGCCGGCTCGGCATCTTCGTGAAGGAATACGTGTTCCGGCTGGAAACTGCGCTGATCCAGACCCTCAACAGCTGGGACATCACCGGGCACCGGGTGGCAGGCGCCCCGGGCATCTATGTCAGCCTGGCGGCTCCCTCCAGCCACGGCCAGTTGACCGGCCCGCGCCCCGATCCTTTCGCCGGGCTGGGCAAGATCGCGGCGCTGGGCATCAAGATCACCCGCCACCGCACCTACCACGGCGTGGCGCTCAACGTCGCGATGGATCTGAGCCCCTTCGACGGGATCAACCCTTGCGGTTACGCAGGACTGCGCAGCGTGGACTTGGCTACACTCGGGGTTTCCACCGACTGGGGCACCGCCGCCGCTCGCCTTGGCGAGCGTTTGGCGACACACTTGAGCCCCTGACGCCCAGCCTGCCGTCAAGCGCGGGCGAGCCTGGAGAGTTCCGAGATGTCGACCCCCAACGTCGTCCACGCGGCCCAAGACGCGGCCTCCTACGACGCCACCGCGAAACAAAAAGCCCAAGCCAAGACCGCCCGCATCCCGATCAAGGTCGTGGCCGCGGAGCAGCTCAAGAAGCCCGACTGGATCCGCGTCAAGGCCGGCTCGCCGTCGACGCGCTTCTACGAGATCAAGCAGATCCTGCGCGAGCACAAGCTGCACACCGTCTGCGAGGAAGCGTCCTGCCCCAACATCGGCGAATGTTTCGGCAAGGGCACCGCGACCTTCATGATCATGGGCGACAAGTGCACGCGGCGCTGTCCCTTCTGTGATGTCGGTCACGGCCGGCCCGATCCGCTCGACGCCGAGGAGCCGCTCAACCTTGCCAAGACCATCGCGGCGCTGAAGCTCAAGTACGTGGTCGTCACCAGCGTCGACCGCGATGACCTGCGCGACGGCGGCGCGGCCCACTTCGTCGAGTGCATCCGCAAGACCCGCGAGCTCTCGCCCGAGACGCGCATCGAGATCCTCACGCCCGACTTCCGCGGCCGCCTGGACCGCGCGCTGGACATCCTGAAGGCCGCGCCGCCCGACGTGATGAACCACAACCTCGAAACCGCGCCGCGGCTCTACAAGGAAGCGCGGCCCGGCTCGGACTACCAGTTCTCGCTCAACCTGCTCAAGCGCTTCAAGGAGTTCGCGCCCGAGGTGCCGACCAAGAGCGGCATCATGGTCGGCCTGGGCGAGACCGACGAGGAAATCCTCCAGGTCATGCGCGACATGCGCGCGCATGACATCGACATGTTGACGATCGGCCAGTACCTCGCGCCCAGCGGGCACCACTTGCCGGTGCGCCGCTACGTGCACCCCGACACCTTCCGGATGTTCGAGGAAAAAGCCTACGAGATGGGCTTCACGCACGCCGCGGTCGGCGCCATGGTGCGCTCCAGCTACCACGCCGACCAGCAGGCGCACGAAGCCGGCGTGGTCTAGGCGCCGGCCCCCGCCTCACCGACGCAACGGGCAGTTCGAGGCTGCCCGTTTTGCTGCGTGCCGGGGCTTGCGTTTCCTGGCGTCTGCGCAGCCGGTTTGCGGAATTGCATCGGATGTAAAAAGCTTCTGAGCGGCCTCGGCGGAGCGCCAAAAAACCTGCCCTGGAATGGCTGTGCCCGGATTGCACCGTCACACCGCGCTCCTGCTGGCCTGCTCTGTGTTTGCTGTGCTGGCCGGAGAAGCAGTTCCGCGGCGTTGAAATCACACCCTACAAAGACTATGTTTCTCTCGCTACAAGATGTGGCTCGGCTCGGCTTGGCGTTTGCCACCACGGGCCGCCACAGACGCCGGGGAGGCAGAGATGAACAGGTCGATGACATGGAGAGTCCCGCTTTGCCTGGCGGGACTTGCATTCGGTCCGGCTGCCCTCGGGCAGGTCGCGACCGCCTACACCACCTTGGTCGTGCAGCACAGCGGGAAGTGCGTGCGCATCCTGGGCGACAGCGGCGGCGGCGGACCCGGTGCCGCGGCGATGCAGTACGGCTGCGAGGGGGCGAACCAGGACAGCTGGACGCTGGAGCCGGTCGGTACCGCCTTTCGCATCGTCCAGCGGGGCAGCAGGCAGTGTCTGTCGGTCCAGGGCGCCATGCTGGGCGACGACGCGCCCGTGCAGCAGTTGCGCTGCGAGGACCGTGGCAACCAGCTCTGGAACCTGGTGCGCGAAGGCGCGGTCTGGCGGCTGAGGGCACTCCACAGCGGACGCTGCCTGGACGTCCGCGGCGGATCCCTCGCTGACAGCGCCCGCATGGTGCAATCGAGCTGCAGAGCCGTGCCGAGCCAGGCCTTCGTGTTCTCCTCGCGGATGTTCGATCCGCAAACGCCGGCCAGTGTGGTGGCTCGCCACAGCGGTATGTGCCTGCAGGTGCGCGACGGCGGGACGGCGCAGGACACCCCGGTGGTCCAGGTGCCGTGCAACGGCGCGGCCGCGCCCCACGAGCGCTGGCGCCTGGAAGCGGAAGCCAGCGGCTGGCGCCTCATCGCCGAGCACACCGGCCAGTGCCTGTCGGTGGCCGGCGCGTCGCGCAGCGCCTCGGCAGCGGTGGTCCAACTGCCCTGCGGCGGCGCGCAGCATCAGCACTGGCGCCTGCGAGCAGGCCCGCGCGGGTATCAGCTGGTGGCCTCGCACAGCGGGATGTGCCTCGATGTCGAGGGCGGCTCGCGCACCAGCGGTGCCCGGCTCATCCAGTACGGCTGCCACTCGCGCGACAACCAGCGCTGGCACCTGGCCCTGCCGACCCAGCCGGCCCTCTGGAGCGGGGTCATTCCGCTGAGTATCGTGCCGGTCGCCGCCGCCCACCTGCCCGACGGCCGGCTGCTGACCTGGTCGGCCTATGACCGACTCAACTTCGGCGGCGACTACGGCTACACCTACACGGTCTTTTTCGACCCGGTCACCGCCACCGGCAGCGAGCGGCTGGTCAGCGAGACCAGCCACGACATGTTCTGCCCCGGCATCGCCAACCTCGCCGACGGCCGCATCCTGGTCAACGGCGGCAGCAGCACGGCCCGCACCAGCATCTACGACCCCGCCAGCAACAGCTGGAGTGCCGAGGCACCGATGAACATCGGGCGCGGCTACCAGGGCACGACACTGATGTCCGACGGCTCGGTGCTGACCCTGGGCGGCTCCTGGAGCGGCGGCATGGGCGGCAAGGACGGCGAGCGCTGGAAGGCCGGCGAGGGCTGGGTCCCGCTGCCGGGCGTGCCGGTCGGGCCCATCCTGGCCGACGACCCGGAAGGAATCTACCGGGCCGACAACCACCTGTGGCTGCTGACGATGGCCGGCGGCCGGGTGCTGCACGCCGGCCCCAGCCCGAACATGAACTGGATCGACGGCCGCGGCCAGGGCAGCATCACGTCAGCCGGTCGGCGCGCCGACGATCCCTACAGCATGAACGGCACCGCCTCGCTCTACAACGTCGGGCGCATCCTCACGGTGGGCGGCGCGCCGGCCTACCAGCGCGGGTTGGCCACCGCCAACGCCCATGTGATCGAGCACAACGGCAGCGACCTGTCGGTCCGGCGCACCGCGTCGATGGCCTATACCCGCGGCATGCACAACAGCGTGGTGCTGCCCAACGGCGAGGTGGTGGTGATCGGCGGCGTCGCCGTTCCCGCCTCTTTCACCGATGCGCGCTCGGTGCTGGTGCCAGAGCTGTGGGACCCGCGCACCGAAACCTTCAGCCGCCTGCCGCCCATGCGCACCCCGCGCAACTACCACAGCGTGGCGCTGCTGCTGACCGACGGTCGCGTTTTTGCCGGCGGTGGCGGGCTGTGCGGCAGCTGCCCGGTCAACCACCCGAATGCCGAGATCCTCACGCCACCCTACCTGCTCAATGCCGACGGCAGCCCAGCCGCGCGCCCGTCCATCACGGCAGCGCCCGCCACGGCGGCCTTGGGCGCGAGCATCAACGTGAGCACCGACGGCCCGGTGCCGGAGTTCGCGCTGATCCGCATGTCCTCCGTCACGCACACCGTCAACAACGACCAGCGGCGCATTCCGCTGCGCGCGCTGACGGCCGACGGTCGCAGCTACATCTTGAAGCTGCCGAGCGATCCCGGGGTGGCCCTGCCCGGCTACTACATGCTGTTCGCACTCAACAGCCAGGGTGTGCCCAGCGTGGCGCGGGTGATCCGGATCGCTTGAGCGGCGCGGCGGCGATGTGGAGCCCCCTGTCCTGCCGGCGCCGCGCCTGGCTGGGAACGGCCGCAGCGGTGCTCGCGCTGGGGTCGCTGCCCGCGGCGGCCGTCCCGCCCGGGCTGGAGAGCTTGGCCGAGCCGGACCTCGCTGACGTGGCCCTCGGCCGTGCGCTGTTCAACGGCCACCGGCCGCTGCTCGGCCGCATCGCAGGTCATGACGCAACACTGCCGGCAGCAGTCTCCGCCTGCACCGGCTGCCATCGCCCGCGCACCGGGCTGGGGACGCAACTCGGCGCTGCCGCGGCGGCGTCCTTCGGTCCCGAGCTGAGCCGCGCCTTCCTGTTGCAGGCGCTGCCACGCCGCAACGGCCCGCCGTCCGCCTACACCACCGCCTCGCTGTGCGAGGCCTTGCGCACCGGCGTGGACCCGGCCTTTGTCACGCTGCTGCCCAGCATGCCGCGCTACCAGATGAGCGACGCCGAGTGTCGTGCGCTGTGGTCCTACCTGACCGCAGCGCCCGCATCCCGAGCCGGCGTGCCGGAGGAAGCAGGCGATGAAAACTGAGGCGGGCCGCGAAGCCGGTCGGCGCCGCTGCCTGGCCTGGCTCACCGGCCTGCTCGCCCTCACGCGGGCCGCATCGGCCCACGAGGACATGGGGCCGGTGGAGCCGGCGCGCCCGGCGCCCGATCTGCCGCTGCGGCTCGATGACGGCGGGGTGACCCGCCTGCCGGCCCTGCTGGCCGGGCAGACCACCGCGTTGCAGTTCATGTTCACTGGCTGCAGCTCCATCTGCCCCGTGCAGGGTGTCCTGTTCGGCGAGGCCCAGGCCCTCCTGCTGCAGGCGGCGCGCCGCCAGGCGGGACCCGGCGTGCAGCTGCTGTCGCTCAGCATCGATCCGCTCGGCGACGACCCGCCCCGGCTGGCGGCCTGGCGACGCCAACATGGCGCCACGGCACGCTGGCGCGCCGCCGTGCCGCCGGCCTTGAGTGCCGGCCGCGTCCTGAGGAGCTTCGATGCCGGGCAACGCGACGACGACCAGCACACCACCCAGGTTTATCTCTTCGATCGCCTGGCCCGGCTCGTCTGGCGCACCGGCGAGCTGCCGACGGGCGCCGAGATCGCTGCCATCGCGCTGCGCATCGACGCGCGCGGCTGAGCAGGGCT
This sequence comes from Aquabacterium sp. A7-Y, assembly GCF_026153205.1. GTDB lineage: Bacteria > Pseudomonadota > Gammaproteobacteria > Burkholderiales > Burkholderiaceae_C > Caldimonas. Next base: position 132,286 of record NZ_JAPFBW010000014.1, read on the forward strand.
GGCGTGGCGTCGCTCCGCCGCGGCGCCGATACACTGCCGCCTGACGCTCCGTTTCCTTACATGAGTCACGACGCCCCTTCCCTCAGCCTGCGCCGCTACGGCGCCTCGCCCGGCAGCCACAGCCACACGCACTTCCAGCTGCTGTGGGGCTGGCGGGGCGCGCTCGAGCTGGAGGTCGAGGGACGCGGCGCACGCATGACGGCTGGCCGGCTGGCGGTGATCGCGCCCGGCGACCGGCACGACTTCTGGGCCCCCCGCGGCAGCAGCTGTTTTGTGGTGGACTGCGGCGAGCTGCCACAGCTGGGCCGCCTGGCAGGCCGCGTGGTCGACGCCGGGCCCGCGACCCTGGACCTGTTGCGTTTCCTGGCCGCCCATCCCGGGCTGGAGGCGGTGCAGCGCGGCGCCGCCGAGCTGCTGCTGTCCACCTTGCCCGCGGCGCCCGACGCGGGCCGCGCCCGGCGCCGCATCGACTGGCCGGCACTGGACGCATGGATCGATGCCCACCTGGCCGAGCCGGTCTCGGTCGCGCGCCTGGCGCTGCTCGCCTGCCTGAGTCCCTCGCAGTTCGCCGCCCGCTGCGTCGAGGAAACCGGGCTGGCGCCGATGGCCTATGTGCGCGGGCGCCGCCTGCGGCAGGCACGCGGGTTGCGGGCGCAGGGCTGGCAGGTGCAGCAGATCGCCAGCCACTGCGGCTACCGCTCGCCCTCGGCCCTGACCGCCGCCTTGCGGCGCGACGCCGACGCGAATCGCGACGCCTGAGGCGCGGGAACCGTCGTTGCGCGACGATACGGCGTGCTTGCGCGCCGGCACCACGGCCCGAGAGGCCCTAAGCTCGCCTCACGATGACCCCGCCGAACGCCTCCCTGCACACCTCTTCCGCCCGCTTCTCGGGCGCGCACGCTTGCGCCCTCGGCGCGATCGCCCTGTGGGCCTCGCTCGCCACGCTGGGCGTGGCGCTGTCCAAGCTCCCGCCCTTCCTGCTGACCGGCCTGGCACTGCTGATCGGCAGCGTGCCGGCCTGGCCGCGCTGGCGCGAATGGCGGGTGCCCGCGAGCACCCTGGCCCTGGGCCTCTGGGGCCTGTTCGGCTACCACTTCCTGCTGTTCGTCGCGCTGCGCGATGCGCCACCCGTGGAAGCCAACCTGGTCAACTACCTCTGGCCGCTGCTGATCGTGCTGCTGTCGCCGCTGCTGCTGCCCGGCACACGCTTGCGCCCGCTGCACCTGGTCGCAGCGCTGGCCGGCTTCGCCGGCGCGGCGATCGCCATCGTGGGCGGGCGCTCGCTCTCGGGAACATGGTCGTGGGGTTACCTTGCCGCGCTCGGAGCGGCCTTCATGTGGTCCAGCTACTCGCTGATGACCAAACGCGTGGCGGCCTTCCCGACCTCGGTGATCGGCCTGTTCGGGCTGGTCTCGGGGCTGCTGTCGCTGGCCTGCCACGTCCTGCTGGAGCCCTCGGTCGAGCTCAGCCTGCGCGACTGGGGCTTGGTCACCGTGATGGGCCTGGGCCCGCTGGGCGCGGCGTTTTTCCTCTGGGACAAGGCCATGAAAACCGGCGACCCGCGCAGCATCGGCATCCTCAGCTATCTGACGCCGCTGGCCTCGACGACGCTGCTGCTGCTCGTGACCGGGCGCAGCCTGACGACCTGGACCGCGCTGGCGGCAACGCTGATCATCGGCGCAGCAGTCGTCGGCCTGCGGGCCAGGGGCTGATCAACCCTCGGCCAGGAGCTTCTCGACCAGCTGGTGCAGGGCCGCGAAGTCGGGCTCGCCCAGATAGCGCTTGACGACTTCCCCGCGCTTGTCGAGCAGGTAGGTGGTGGGCGTGAGCTTGACGTCGCCGAACTGCCTGGCGATCTCGCCGCTGCTGTCGATGCTGACCTTGAAAGGAAGCTGGCGCGACTGCGCGAAGTGCGACACGTAGGCCGGCGTGTCGTAGCTCATCGCGACCGCGACGAAGTCCAGGCCGCGGTCGCGGTACTTCTGGTAGGTCTCGACCATCTGCGGCATCTCCTTCACGCAGGTGACGCAGCTGGTGGCCCAGAAGTTGACCAGCACCACCTTGCCCTTGAGGTCCGCGATGTTGTGGCGGCTGCCGTCGAGCAGCACGTAGTCGACCGCCGGCGCGGTCTCGCGCTGGCCGACGGCCATCCAGCCCGCCACACCCAGCGCCAGGGCAACGGCAATGCCGGCCAGATAATGTGTTTTTTTCATGGAGGGACTCCGTGGATCGACGCAAGTTTACGGTGCAAGCCGGTGGCCTGGCCGGCGCCCTGCTGCTCGGCACGCCGATGAGCGTGAAGGCTGTCTCGCTTGCCTCGCTCAGCGAGGGCGAAGCGACCGCCGGTCTGCGCGCGGCGCTGGAGCGTGGCGCCCTCGCCGCGGTCAGCCTGCTGGGACGCACCGATGGATTCCTCGGCAACCCGAAAGTTCGCATCGAACTGCCCCAAAAGCTGCAGGAAGCCGCCAACCTGCTGCGCACGCTCGGCCAGGGACGCCGGCTCGACGAGCTGGAGACGGCGATGAACCGCGCCGCCGAAGCCGCGGTGCCCCAGGCCAGGAGCCTGCTGGTCGGCGCAGTGCGCCAGATGAACGTGCAGGACGCCAAGCAGATCCTGACCGGCTCCGAAACGTCCGTGACCGAGTTCTTCTCCGCCAAGACCCGCGAGCCGCTGGCCGCACGCTTCCAGCCCATCGTCGCGCGCACGACCGAGAAGGTCGGCCTGGCGCGGCGCTACAACCAGCTGATCGAGCGCGCCTCCGCTTTCGGGCTGGTCGACGCCGACGCGCGCATCGAGCCCTATGTCACCGCCCGCGCGCTGGATGGCCTGTTCCTCGTGATCGGCGAGGAAGAGGTGCGCATCCGGCGCGATCCGATCGGCACCGGCAGCGCCATCCTGCGCAGGGTGTTCGGCAGTCTCTGAGGGCTGGCGGAACCCGCAGGGCCACTTCAGGCCAGCGCCAGCAGGGCGCGCAGCAATGCCTCGGGCGCGCTGATCATCGGGTCGTGCCCGGTGGCGATCTCCACCACCTGCCAGCCGGACTCGCTGCGTACGCGCCGGCGCGATGCCGCGATGGTGGGCAGGGCCGGGTCGGTGCAGTCGATGAAGGTCTTGGGCCGCCCGAACACGCGCGCGGCATCGAAGTCCAGCGGGCTGTCGTAGACGCCGCCGGGCTGAGGTGTCATGCGCCGTGCCACCCAGGCCGCATCCTCGCCCCGCAGCCCGAAGGCGACGGGATCGGCGGGCGGCAGCACACCCTGCGCAGCGATCTGGGCACGCCGCTGCTCGCGGGTCTCGGGACTGTGGCCGCTCGACCAACTCTCGCCAGGACCTGGCACCACCGCGTCGAGGTAGACCAACTGCCCGATGTGTTCGGGCAGGCGGTCGGCCACGCCGGTGACCACCATGCCGGCATAGCTGTGGCCCACCAGCACGGCCGAGTCCAGCTCCTCGGCCTCGATCACCCGGCAGACGTCCTCGACATGGGTTTGCAAGGTGATCGGGGTCTGGAGCAGGTGGGCGCGTTCGCCCACCCCGGTGAGCGTCACCGCGAAGGCGCGATGCCCGGCCTGCCAGAGCCCCGGCAGGATGCGCTTCCAGCACCAGGCGCCGTGCCAGGCACCGTGGACGAGTACGTAGTCGGCCATCCTTGCTCCTTTTCGATGATTGTCCCGCCGCCTGCCGCCAGGGAGGCGGCACGAAGCACCGCGCATATTCTGCGCGGCTGCGGATAATCGCGCCCATGATGCGCATTTCTCCTGGCCGGGCGGTTGCCTGGGGCGTCGTTGCCGCGGGCTCGGTCCTCGGGCTGGCCGGCTGCAGCCCCAGCCTGGACTGGCGCCAGGTGCGCCCGGAAGGCTCGGGTCTGCAGGCGATGTTCCCGTGCAAGCCCTACAGCCACGCCCGCCAGGTGCTGCTGGCCGGGCAGGCGACGCGCATGGAGATCCACAGCTGCAGCGGCGGAGGCTGGACTTTTGGTATCACTTTCGCCGACATCGGCGACCCGGGTCGTGTCGGCCCGGCGCTGGAGCAATTGAGCCAGGCGGCCGCGGCCAACGTCGGCGCCTCGGCCTCGCCGCAGGCGCCGCCGCAGGTCCAGGGCATGACGCCCCACCCGCAAGCCCGGCGCATCCTGGTCCAGGGCCGGCGGCCAGACGGCAGCGCGCTGCTGCAGCACGCCGCTTTCTTCAGCAAGGGCACGCGGGTCTATCAGGCCAGCATCGTCGGGGCCGAGCCTCCGCCGCCCGAAGTGCTGGAGGGCTTCTTCGACGGCCTGGCCCTGCCATGAGCGCGCACGGTCGATGTCGCGGGCGATCCGCCTCGTCCCGGCGCAACTGCATCACGCGGGTCGCCACACTGTTGCAGTTGTCTCGCCGCCGGCGCGCGTTGTGCGCGGATAATCCGCGCTTCCTGCTATGACCGGCATCCTGATCATTGCCCACGCTCCCCTCGCCAGCGCGCTCAAGGCCTGCGCGGCGCACACCTTTCCCGATTGCGCAGCGACGCTGGAGGTCCTGGACGTGGCGCCCAACCTCCCGGTCGAGGACATCGAGGCCCAGGCCCGCGTGCTGCTGGCGCGCGTGCGCCAGCCCGAAGCGCTGGTGCTGACCGATGTTTTCGGTGCCACCCCCTGCAATGTCGCGCAGCGGCTCGCGGACGGGATGACCGTGAAGGTGGTGGCCGGCGTGAACGTGCCCATGCTCTGGCGCAGCCTGTGTTATCAAGGCGAACCGCTCGACGCGCTGGTCGCGCGCGCGGTCGCGGGGGCGACTCAGGGTGTCATGCAAGTGGCGACCGCGAGGCCGCAGAATCAGGCCCAGAACGTCGGCTTGCGAACGGGACATGATCAAGCAGAACATCACCATCAGCAATAAGCTCGGCCTGCACGCGCGTGCCTCGGCCAAGCTCACCAAACTCGCGGCGGGCTTCCGCAGCGACGTCTTCATGAGCCGCAACGGCCGTCGCGTGAATGCCAAGAGCATCATGGGCGTCATGATGCTGGCCGCCGGCCTCGGCAGCGAGATCGAGCTGGAAGTCGACGGCCCCGACGAACAGGACGCGATGACGGCGCTGGTCGCGCTGATCGACGACAAGTTCGGCGAAGGCGAGTGACTGCGCCGCCTTGCGCCCGCCTCAGGCGGCCAGGAAATGCCGCCGGTAGCGCGCCGGCAGGTCCTGCAGGCGCATCAGCATCGGCAGGTCAGCGGTATTGAAGTCGGGGTCCCAGGCGGGCGCCCCGAGGATCTTCGCACCGCAGCGCAGATAACCCTTGATCAGGGCCGGCGCCTCGACATCCAGGTCGCGGCGCAGTTCGTGCACCGGCAGCGGCAGGCGCGGCCGGACCTGCCATTCGATGGGCGCCAGGTGGGTGTGCCGCAGGCGCTCCCAGAGGCTGGCCGCCACATGGCCGCCGTCGCGCATGCTGATGCTGGCGCAGCCTATCATCGTGTCCAGCCCGTTGCGCCCCATGAATTCCGCCAGCGCCCCCCACAGCGCCAGGATGGCGCCGCCCGAGCGGTGCTCGGGGTGCACGCAGGAGCGGCCCAGTTCCACCAGGCGCGGTCGCAGGGCGCGCAGCCGTGTCAGGTCGAACTCGGTCTCGCTGTACAGGCTGCCGACCCGCACGGCCGCCTCCGGCGTCAGCACCCGGTAGGTGCCGATCACCGGGCCGCGCTCGCCGGCCTGGGGCGTCGACGGCGCGGCACGCACCAGCAGGTGTTCGCAATGGGCGTCGAACATGTCGACGTCATGCCCGGCCGGCGCCCCGCGCAGCGGTGTCAGGCGGGCGCCCATCTCCTCGGCGAAGATCTGGTACCTCAGTCGCTGGGCTTCGAGGACGTCGTCACGGTCGCGCGCCCAGGCCACTTCCAGCCGGGGAGCCGGCGCAGTGGCCGCATCCAGCCTCGCACCACCCGGGTGAAGCGACCTCCGTGGCGGCATGCGGAGTTCCGACAGCGGCATGGTCGGCATCGGCACGTCTCTCATCTGATCCTCCCGTCCAAAGTGGCTCTAGCGTAGGCAGCCGGGGTGACGCGCACGTGACCCCGGCGTGACGCTTGCGTGAAGGTACCAGTGGTACTAGTGCGCAGCCGAGGCTGCCGACGTCCGTAGTTCCCCCCTTTCTCCACGCTGCCAACGTGGTAACTTCTCGCAACACCGTCCCGCCCAGCCATGCCGCCTTCCTTGGACCCTCCGGCGCCCTGCCCCCTCTGGCCTGCGGCGCTGCTGCGCTGGGCCTCCGTCAGCCGTGCCCGGCGTAGCGTCGGTGCGGCGCTGGCACTGGCGCTGTTGGGGACTGCGGCAGCCTGGCTGTGGCCGCAGAGCGGCGCGCCGGGGCTGTCCTGCCTGCTCCTGCTGCTACCGCCGCTGGCCTTGTGTTTCCTGCTCGGCGCAGGCGCCGGGCTGGCGGGATCGGGCGCCGCCGCCGCGTTCGTGTTCGCGCTGGCACACCGACACGCCAGCCCCGAGGGCGCTGCAGCCTATCTTCCGGCCGTTGGCTACGCCGCCTTCGCGCTGCTGCTGTGGGCGCTGGCCGCCGCCCTGCGGGCCCACGTGGTGCGCGCCCGCGACCTGCAGGTGGAGGAACGCGCGCTGCGCGCGCACGAGCGCGAGCTGCTGGACCTGAACAAGCGCCTGGAGCTGGCCGCCCAGGCCGCCAGCTTCGGCGTCTGGGAGTTCGATGTCGCGCGCCGCAGCTTCGTTGCCGATGCCCGGCTGCTGGCCCTGCTGGGCGAGGACGGACCGCCGCGCGAGATGAGCTTCGAGGAGGTGCGCCGCCGCGTCCACCCCGAGGACAAGCTGCAGCTCAACGACCGCCTCGTGCAGGCGCTGGCGAGCGGCTCGGTCTACCAGGCGCAGTTCCGCATCGTCCGTCCCGACGGCGAAGTGCGTTGGCTGAGCAGCGTCGGCAAGGTCGAACGCGATGCGGACGGCGTGGCGCTGAACATCGTGGGCCTGGACCAGGACGTCACCCGCGACACCGAAGCCCGGCTGTCGGACCGCCGGACGCAGGCGGCGTTGCGTGAAGCCAACGAGCGGCTCAACGTGGCCCTGTCCGCCGTGCAGGCATCGGTCTGGGTCTACAACGCCGATTCCGACACGCTCGAGTGGGACGAGCGCGGCGCCGATCTCTACGGGCGCATCCTGAACGGTCAGCCGCGCGCCTGGCAGGACAGCCTCGCGCCCGACACCGCGGTCGCCACGCTGCAGCGCTGGCACGAGCACTTGGCCGACCCCCGCTGCACCGGCTTCGACATGGACTACGCGATCCAGCACCCGGCGCGCGGGGTGCGCCACATCCGCTGCGTGGGCCGCATCGAACGCGATGCCCAGGGCCGGCCGCTGCGTGCGGTGGGGCTGGACCTCGACGTCACCGAGCAGCGCGCCACCGCGCAGCGCGTCGAGGAGTTGGCGGGCCGCCTGCAACTGGCCGTCTCGGCCTCGGGCCTGGGCATCTGGCTGGTCGACCTGGTGGCCGGGCGCACCGAGTGGAACGAGGAGCTCTACCGCATCTACGGCATGGACCCGGGCAGCTTCCAGCCCACCATGTCGACCTGGGACGAATACCTGCATCCCGACGATGCCGAGCGGGTCCGCCAGCTGGCCGCCCGCACCCTCAGCGGCGAGCCGGTGGACGTGGACGAGTACCGCATCGTGCGGCCCGACGGCGAGGTGCGCAGCGTGCGCACCATGCTGCGCCATGTGCGCAACGACCGCGGACGCACCCTGCGTGTGGTGGGGGCCACCTTCGACATCACCGAGCAGCGCCGCGCCACCGAGGCGATCGAACGGGCCCGCGCCGCGGCCGAGGCCGCCAACCGGCTCAAGAGCGAGTTCCTGGCCAACATGAGCCACGAGATCCGCACCCCGATGAACGCCATCATCGGCATGACCGAGCTGGCGCTGCTCGGCGCCCTGCCGGCACGCGAGGAGCAGCATGTCGCCAAGGCCAATGCGGCGGCGCGCAAGCTGCTGCGCGTGCTCAACGACATCCTCGACTTCTCCAAGATCGAGGCCGGCCGGCTGGAGGTGGAGCAGATCCGCTTCTCCCTGCACGAAGTGCTGGAGAACGTGGTCGACGTGGTCGGCCTGCAAGCCGCGGAGAAGGGCCTGGAGCTGGTGCTGGACCTGCCCGCCTCGCTGCCGGCCGAACACATCGGCGACCCGACCCGGCTGGCCCAGGTGCTGACCAATCTGCTGGCGAACGCGGTCAAGTTCACCGAACAGGGCCGCGTGACCCTGCGTGCCCAAACGCTGCCGGCGCCGGTCGACACGGGGCCGCAGCGGCTGCGCTTCGAGGTCAGCGACAGTGGCATCGGGCTCAGCGAGGCCCAGCAGGCCCAGCTGTTCCAGGCCTTCAGCCAGGCCGACACCTCGATGACGCGGCGCTTCGGCGGCACCGGGCTGGGGCTGGTGATCTGCCGGCGCCTGCTGGAACTGATGGGCGGGGAGATCGGCGTCGAATCGGCCCCTGGGACCGGCGCGACGTTCTGGTTCGAGCTGCCGCTCGGGCGCTGCCTGCCGGCCGCCCTGCCGCTGGGCGGCCCCACCCCGCCGCCGCAGCGCCACTGGGTGCTGGTGGTCGACGACGATGCCGGCACCCGTGACGCCCTCACACGTCTCCTGCAGGGCATGGGCCACGAGGCGGCCGCGGCCGCCGGCGCGGCCCAGGCGCGGGCGCTCTGGCAGCAGCACCGCCCCCAGGGCCTGCAGGACGCGGTGGCCCTCATCGACGCAGGCCTGCCCGACCGCGCCGGCCTGTTGCTGGCCGCCGAGCTGTCGCGCGATGCGCCAGCGCCACGGCTGCTGCTGATGTGCCGGCCTCAGGAACACGACGCGCTGCGGCCGCAGGCCGAGCAGCTGGACGTGCACGCCTGGCTGGGCAAGCCGGTGCTGCCGGCCCGTCTGCGCGAGGCCTTGGGCGAGCCGAGCGCGGTGCCGCACACCTTGCCGGGCAGCCTCACCATGCCGGTGCTGCGCGGCATGCGGGTGCTGCTGGCCGAGGACAACCCGCTCAACCGCGAGCTGGCGATCGAACTGCTGCAGCGCGCCGGTGTCCAGCTGAGCACGGTGGGCAGCGGGCGCGAAGCGGTGCAGGCGGTGCAGCGCCAGGCCTTCGACGCGGTGCTGATGGACGTGCAGATGCCCGAGATGGACGGCTTCGAGGCGACCCGCCGGATTCGCGAGCTGGGCGGGCCCTATGCCTTCCTGCCCATCATCGCAATGACCGCCCACGCGATGGCGGGCGACCGCGAACGCTCGCTCGCCGCCGGCATGGACGACCACCTCGCCAAGCCCATCGACACCGCCGTGCTGCTGCGCACCCTGCAGCGCTGGGGCGGTGCACAACGTGAAGGCGATGCAGGCAGCCGGCCCATGCCCTTGGCGCCAGCCCCGTGGCCGGCCGCCCCTGGGAACGAGACCACGCTGCAGCCTGCCGCGGACGCAGCGGTGCTGGACCTGGACGCGGCGCTGCGGGGCTGCGGCGGCATGCAGTCCATCCTGCGCCGCGCCCTCGGACGTTTCGCCGAGCTCTACCCCCAGGGCCCGCTGCAGCCGGACGACAACGCCGAGGCACAAGCCCGCACCGCGCACAGCCTCAAAGGCGTGGCCGGGTCCCTCGGCATGCAGGCCCTGCACGCCCTGGCGCGGCATACCGAGCTGAGCTGCCGCGGCGGCGTGCCGCTGGACGCGGCGGCGCGCGAGCGCTTCAACGCCGCGGTGGTGGCGGCACGCGAGGCGGCGCTGCGTTATCTGCTCGACCCCGCGCCGCCTCAGTCCTCGAAGGGCAGCCCGACGTAGTTCTCGGCCAACGAGGCCGCGGCGGCCTGCGAATGCACCAGGTAGTCGAGCTCGGCCTCCTGGATCTTGTGACCGAACTCGCCCTGGTCGGGAAAGCGATGCAGCAGGCTGGTCATGTGCCAGGAGAAACGCTCGGCCTTCCAGACCCGCCGCAGGCACTTGGCCGAATAGTCGGCGATGCCGGCGGCGCTGTGGTCCCGGTAGTACTCGATGAAGGCGCGCGAAAGGTAGCGAACGTCCGAGGCCGCCAGGTTGAGGCCCTTGGCGCCGGTGGGCGGCACGATATGGGCCGCGTCACCGGCCAGGAACAGGCAACCGAAGCGCATTGGCTCGGCAACGAAGCTGCGCAGCGGCACCATGCTTTTCTCGATCGAGGCGCCGGTCACCAAGGCCTGCGCCGTCTCGGCATCGAGCCGTCGGCGCAGCTCGTCCCAGAAGGCCGCGTCGCTCCAGCGCTCGGCCCGGTCGTCGAGCGAGCACTGGAGGTAGTGCCGGCTGCGCGTCGGCGAGCGCATGCTGCACAGTGCGAAGCCGCGCTCGTGGTTCGAATAGACCAGCTCGTCTGAGACCGGCGGCGTGTCGGCCAGCACGCCCAGCCAGCCGAAGGGATAGACCCGCTCGTAGATGCGCAGCGCGCCGGCCGGCACGCTGGCGCGGCAGACGCCGTGGTAGCCGTCGCAACCGGCGATGAAGTCGCAGCGCACTTCGTGGCGTTGTCCGTCGCGCCGGAAGGTGACGCGCGGGCGCTCGCCGTCAAAGTCGTGCACCCGGACCTCGGCGGCCTGGTAGACGCTGGGCAGGCCGGCAGCCTCGCGCGCTTCCATCAGGTCGCGCGTCAGCTCCGTCTGGCCGTAGACGCGCACCGCCCGGCCGCCGGTGAGCCGGTACAGGTCGAGGCGGTGGCGGCGCCCGCCGAAAGCCAGCTCGATGCCATGGTGCACGAGGCCTTCGCGGTGCATGCGCTCGCCGACGCCGGCTGCGTCGAGCAGGTCCTGGCTGATCTGCTCCAGGATGCCCGCGCGTATGCGTGCCAGCACGTGGTCCTTGCTGCGTTGTTCGATCACGACGGCAGCGATGCCGGCACGGTGCAGCAACTGCCCCAGCAGCAGCCCGGCCGGCCCGGAGCCGACGATGGCGATCTGGACTCGCATGCTTGTCTCCAGAGGACTCGACGTCGGTCCAGGGACTGTCAATACTATGGGAGGGCTCGCGCCGGTGCCGGTCCTGCTCGCCTTCTACGCCGCGCAGCCGGGCATCACACCGACCCGGCTCAACCGGGTCTGCCGCGAGGTGCTGAGCGTGAAGGAGATCGGCTTGACTCCGGGTTTCGAGGATGTGGCGTATTTCACGCGGTTTTTTGCCCGCCAGACCGGCACCTCGCCCAGCCGATTCCGTGCGGCGGCACGGCGCGAACTCGCCGGTCGCCGCCCGGCACCCTCGTCCTGAGACCGAGACGAGCTGGCCGGTGCCCTGGCTCAGGGTCGGACCCCGTTGAAGGAGGCGGGGCGGCGCGGATACCGGTCCACCAGCCTTTGCGGGGCGGTAGATCGGCCCTCGCCCAGGTCCCACAGCTGCCAGTTGTCCAGCTCGGGTGGCCACGACCACAGGCTGCCCGGCTCGGGCGTGGTCGTCAGCAACTGCTCATGCTCGGGCAGCCAGGCTGCGACGGCCTCCCGCGGCCCCGCCCTCCCGAGCGGCAGGCAGCCGAGGGCAGGACCCGGCAGGCAGAGGCCGAAGCCGGCTGCCAGCGCAGCGATCTGCAGGAAGGGCCGACACTGTCTCATCAGTGAGATGCCTCGCGTCGTGCTCGGAAGCGCTCAGTGTCGATCCGCCGCGCAAGGCGATCAATGTCAGGAAGTGGCAGCCCGCGGCGGGGAGAGACAAGCCGGCTGCCCAGGCGGCTCGAGCAGCCGCTCCAGCGCCGTCCCACCCATCTGTCCGGAGGCAAAACACAAGGGCCGTGTGTATCCGGTGTGGGGCGCGACCAGGCCGGCGGCGAAGCGGGCCGCCGCTTGCTGCAGCGGTCGTTGACGGTCGCTTACACAAAGGGTTTTCCCATGGGGCCGCCGGGCGCCTACTCTGAGGTGTCGGCGCCTCATGCTGCAACGCAACATCCAGTCCACCCTGTCCGGCGGGCCGGGTGCATGTGAACCGCATCAAGACGAGGCAGTTTCTGTTGCGCCGCCTTGTCCACATCTCTCAGGGGGTCAGAGATGAACCATCGGGTCCCGGCCGGCGAGCCGTTCAGCGCCACGTCATCTTCAGACGCTCCACAAGCCGCCCCTCGCGCGGGGGCAACACCAGTTCCCCGGGCGTTCCGGGCTCTACACCCGGGCGTGCATCCGACCCAGTTCCGGGGGGTGCTCCGAGCCCGAGGTTGACGGCGCCCGCTGCGGGTTGCGCTCGCAAGCCAGCATGTCGTCACTGGCGCCGGTGTGCCGCTTCCACGGCAACGACCGCTTCCCAGGGTGCGCTCCTTCTTTCAATCCCTTTCCGTTCCATCCATGGAGATCCAGATCATGGCGATCATCAACGGCACTTTTGCCAGCGACTTCCTGAAAGACCTCTCAGAGGACCTCGTGTCGACCTTGAACGCGAACTGGTCGCTCGGTGACGACGAGATGGCCGGCGGCGTGCGTGACGACACCTATTGCGTCAATTCGCTGGGGGACGACGTCATCGAGAGCAGCGGCCAGGGCACCGACACGGTGGTGTCGCGGCTCTACCTCTACACCATCGCCAACAACGTCGAGAACCTGGTGCTCGACAACACCGCGACACAGCTCGTGTCGGCACCCGGCGGCTACAAGATGGTGGCGGCGGCGGTCAACGGCCAAGGCAACCAGCTCGACAACCTCATGCAGGGCAACGACCGCGACAACAGCCTGGGTGGCGGCGCCGGCGCGGACAAGCTCTACGGCGGCGCCGGAATCGACACCCTGGACGGCGGCCTCGACAACGACTATCTCGACGGCGGGGCGGGCGATGACATGCTCAACGACAGCGGCGGTGACGACACGATGGTCGGCGGCACGGGCAACGACACCTACTACCTCGACAGCGCCGGCGACCATATCGTCGAGTACGCCGCCCTCGGTGGGCAGGACCAGGTGTACGCCTCGGTCAACTACACGCTCGAAGCCCAGGTCGAGAACCTCACCCTGCTCGACGTCGAGGCAGCGACCGAGGCGCGCGGCAACGCACTGGCCAACACGATCAAGGGCAACACCCGCGACAACACGCTGTCCGGACTGGACGGCGCCGACACCCTCGACGGCGGCGACGGCAACGACACGCTGTTCGGGGGCAAGGGCGTCGACCTGCTGAACGGCCAGGCCGGCGCGGACCTTTTTGTCTTCGGCGAGGTCGGTCCCGCGCATGCCGACCTGATCAAGCAGTTCCAAGACGGCCTGGACCGTATCGGCCTGGCCGACGCGCTCGACCAGAGCTTGCCCGGCAGCCCTCAGGACGGCGTGCTGGGCCTGAAGTTTCTCGGCGACGAGGGGGTCGGCGCGGTGCTTGACGCCGGGTACTTCTTCAAGGGCAGCGGCTCGGTCGGCAATCTGAGCGGCCAGCACTGCGGCATCTATGTCAACACACAGGACGGCCGCGTCTGGTACAACCCCACCACCGCGCTGGGGGGCGACACGCAGCAGCTGTGCCAGCTCAATCCGGCCGACGCGGCGCGCCTGGACGCCTCGGACTTCATCTATGGCGGTTAAAGCAGTCTGAGCGACGAGGTGATCGGATCCAGCTTCTCATTGGAACCGGGTCCGATTGCCAACGCGGTGTAAGTCGGCACGCCGCCAAACTCGGTGATGCCGCTGTCCTGGATCAGCGCGCAAGGAAGCCCGGCCGCCAGGGCCTGGCGATGCAGCTCGAGCAACTGGGCCTCGCTGTCGGCGCTCACGCAGATCTTGCGGAAGCGCCCCGTGAGCCAGGCCGCCGAGGCCTCATCGAGCACGACCCGCATCTCCAGACCGGAAACGCCGGCCACGAAGCTCGTGCCGGGCCCGCGCGTGAAAACGGCCATCGAGGCATGAGCACCTTGCGCCACCATCTTGCCTTTGCGCATGTTCAGGTCCTTGCGCAGCACGATGACCTGCTTGAAATCGGTTTCGGGGTTGTCGGGCATGAGGGCGGATCGGCTCCTTGTGAAGCGGGTCATGCTACCGAAAGCTGCCGCGTCCCGAGCACAATCGCGTCATGTCTCCCCTGTTGAGTACCGCCCTCGAGGAAGCCCGCCTGCTGGCCTTCAGCCGGCCCTGGATTCTGCCCAGCGACAACACCCTGGCCGAGGCCGAACGGCTGCTGGCGCTGGTGATCTCACGCTGGCCCGAGCCCGACGTGCTGGTCGAGCCGGACGGCTCCGTCTCACTGGAGTGGGAAGCCGGCGAACAGGGCTGGCTGACCTTGGCCGTCGCAGGCAGTGCCGAGGTCACGCACAGCGCCGTGATCGAAGGCGACGAATACGGCCAGGTCGAACCCTTCGGCAGTGAACTGCCGGATTGGGCGGCGGCATTGCTGCGCCGGCTGTTTCCGCCACCCCACTGAGCTTGCACCGCGCTGCCGCGACCGGCCGCGGCACACGCGCCTACCTAGCCGTTCACAAGCTCAGTAGGCGATTGCCCAGCGGTAGCCCTTGTGCTTGAGCACGGCGCGCTTGAGTTCGATCTTCTCGAGCGTCACGTCCTGCGCCACCCGGTCACCCTCGTGGAACAGCTCGCCGTTGATGATCAGGATGCGGTCGGTCGAGGTGTCGGAGTGGATCGCCCCGCCTATCGTCAGCGACGGCAGCGAGCGGCGCACCGGCTCCGGCAGTTCGCTCCTGGCATAGACGCGCCGATCATCGGCCTGCCGCGGTGCGGCCTCACGGGCCGGGGTGCGAGGCACCGGTGCCTCGGGTGCCGCGGTCTCCCGCGCGGCGGCACGCCGCGATGCGGCGGGGGCGCCGTCCCGGTTGCGCGGCCCGGCAGCGGGCACCGGGGCTGGCGCCGGGGGTTCTGCCGGTATCGCAGCGGCCGGTACCACGGCAGCGGTCGGCACAGGCTCGGGCTGCGCCGGAGCGGCAGGCAAGGGGGCCGGCGACACTGTATCGGGCGTCGGCGTCGGCGTCGGCGTCGGCGTCGGCGGCGGAGCCGGGGCAGCGGTCGCCGTCGGAGCTTGCGCCACCTGCGGCGGCGGCGCATCGCGGCCGAGCAGTTGCCACGCCAGCGGCGTCAGCAGACCGACCGACAGCCCGACGACGATCCACAGCCAGGGCTTGCCGGCGCTCGGCTCGGGGTTGTCGTCGGCGAAGGCCGGCACGGACGGGGTATGGATGCTGGGAACCGCGCCGCGCTCGCGCTCGGAATCGGCTCGTCGCAGTGCATCAAGGATGTAGGACACGCGCTCTACCTTTCAATCTGCAGGCGGGGCTCGTCGACGCCGGTGGCGCGATTGAGCTGCATCAGCGTGACGGGGCCGGCCACACCGTCGGGCTTGAGGCCCTGGGCGACCTGGAAAGCGTGCACCCGGGCCTTCAGGGCGGCCTCGTCCAGGGCCCCGTCGCCGGGACGGGGGCCGCCCGGCAGCCGGCTCAGCCGCTCGCCCAGCCAGTCGGCGGAGGGGCCGGCCGGGCTGTCGCTGCCGCCATAGTTCGGCGGCGCCCGCCAATAGGTGGCGAACTCGCCCCGCCACATGCGTGCCAGCGAAGCCAGCGACAAGGTCTGCGACACACCCCGCATGCGCAGCGTGGCCTTGTCTTCGCCCAGCGCGATGAGCAGGGCGTAGACGGTGCGCTCGTTCTCGTCGTGCAGGGTCAGGATGCCCGGGCGGCCCAGCTGGCGGATCAAGGCCAGCCCGCTGCTGCTCCTGAAACATTGCAGCTGCTGCCGGCGTGCCGTCTCGCAGGGGTTGTCATCGTTGTCCGGAATCTGCACCTGCCAGGCGCGGGCCAGCTCGCGCCAGGCCTCGTTCTCACTGCGGACGACGGGCGCCGCGGTGGCAGAGGCGGCGCCGGACGCCGCGACCGGCGCCGCCACGGCCGCTGGCACGACAGCTGGGCCCACCGGCTGCAGCACGGGTTGCACCGGGCCCGGCAAGGCCGCGGATGCCGTCGCCGCGACGGCGTCCCGCTTGCCCGGGACGACATCGATCGCCAAGGTGACCACGCCGGCCAGCGCAGCACCGGCCGCCAGGCCCGTTGCCAGCACCGCACCGCGGCCCCAGCGCAGCGGGCGCGGCAGCGTGTTTTCGACGCCTTCGAACACCTCGGCCCCGGCCTTGTCGACCATCTCGCGGTCCACCGTGGAGCGGCCCCTCGCGTAGGCGCCCAGCAAGGCACGGTTGCACAGCAGGTTGATGCGCCGCGGCACGCCGCGCGAGAGCTCGTGGATGCGCTGCACCGCGCGGCGCTCGAAGGGCAGCGGACGGCTCATGCCGGCCACCGCCAGCCGGTGGCGGATGTATTGCGCGGTCTCGCTTTCCGACAAGGCGTCGAGGTGGTAGCGGGCGATCACGCGCTGCGCCAGTTGCTCCAGCCCCGGCTGCGACAACATGCTGCGCAGCTCGGGCTGGCCGATCAGGATGATCTGCAGCAGCTTGCGCTCGTTGGTCTCCAGGTTGGTCAAGAGGCGCAGCTGCTCCAGGACGTCGGCCGACAGGTTCTGCGCCTCGTCGATGATCAGGACGTTGTTCTGCCCCACCGCGTGGGTGCGCAGCAGGAAGTCGTTGAGCGCGTCGACACATTCCTTGACGGTGGCGGGCCCTGGCACGCCCTCCTCGCGCGGAATGCGGAACTCGTCGCACACCGACTGCATCAGCTCCTCGACCGTCAGCTTGGGGTTGAAGACGTAGGCCACATTGCAGCGCTTGGGAATGCGCTCCAGGAAACACCGGCAGACGGTGGTCTTGCCGGCCCCGATCTCGCCCGTCAGCAGCACGAAGCCGCCGCCGCCGCGCAGACCGTAGCGAAGGTGAGCCAGGGCTTCGCGGTGCCGGTCGCTCATGAACAGATAGCGCGGATCTGGCGCTATCGAAAAAGGCTCGCGCTGCAGGCCGAAGTGTTTCGCGTACATGGTGCAGAGGATAGTGGCACGGGGCGCACGCCGCGTGTCCGGCGCGTCAAGCGGCCGGCGTTCTCGGGAAGCGGCGTGCAGCGAGCAGGCCGGCAAAAAAAGCCGGCGCAGGCCGCCGTGCGCCGCAGCCCGGCGGTCATTCTGCAGGACGCCGCCCACGGCCGTGCCGGCACCCGGGTTTTATTCGTGCGGGCGGGCTCCGTTTTTTTGCCGCAAGCTCCCCTGGCGGCAGCAGCCGGCGCCCGGACGGGCGCGCCAGCCCGACGCAGGCGACTACAGCCGCCGCGTGGTCTCGCGCACCACCAGCCGTGGCGCCGGCGCCACGAGTGCAGCCGGCACGCCTTCGATCAGCGACAGCAGCGCGGTCGCGGCCGCCTGGCCCCTCTCGAACAACGGCTGCCGCACCGTGGTCAGCGGCGGCGTGGCGAGCTGATGGCCGGTGCAGATCAGCGGCACCTGGCGCGCTGCGTTCCGCAGTTCGGCCTCGCCTCTACGAACTCGGAATACTGCAAACGTTATCATTTGTGTGACCAGAAGAAACCACACCGCCAGGCGGCAGCGAGCGGACCGGCCCTTCGTGCGCCCCCTCTTCCCAAGCCCAGCTTGACGTACTTTCCCGTAACCGGCGCTCGAAGGACGAGAAGGCCGCTTGTCCGGCTCTTGCTCGTCGTTACCGGCCTCCGCTTCCTCCCGATTTGAAAACGTTTTCACTGTTCCTATGCTTCGCCCGCCTGTCGTGGTGCAGGTGGCCCACGGCTGCGGCAGATCACATTCGGAGGAAGACAGACATGCGTAACAAGTCGGTATGGACCGTGAGGTCGCTGGCCTTGAGTTCGGTGGCGGCGGCGGCCCTGGTGGCTGCCTGCGGTGGAGGCGACGGCAGTGATGCAGGGGCGCCCGGCGATGGCGGCAACGGTGGCGGCACCGACTGGGTCAACCCTGGCACCTTGGCGGAGTGGCCGCGCCTGAAGAGCGCGGTCGTGAGCGACCCGGCGATCGAAGCCAAGGTCGAGGCCCTGCTCACCTCGATGAGCCTGGCCGAGAAGGTCGGCCAGATGACGCAGGTGGAGATCCAGGACGTCACGCCCGAGGAGATTCGCCGCTACCACATCGGCTCGGTGCTCAACGGCGGCGGCTCCTTCCCCAACCGCAACAAGGGCGCCGCGATCGCCGACTGGCTGGCACGCGCGGACGAGCTGTGGGCGGCTTCGATGGACCCGGCCAAGCCCCACCGCATCCCGCTGATCTGGGGCACCGACGCCGTGCACGGGCACAGCAACGTCAAGGGGGCGACCTTCTTCCCGCACAACATCGGCCTGGGCGCCACCCGTGATCCGGCGCTGATCCGCCGCATCGGCGAGATCACCGCGCGCGAGGTCGCGCGCACCGGCATCGACTGGACCTTCGCGCCGACGCTCGCCGTGGTGCGCGACGATCGCTGGGGCCGCACCTACGAGGGGTATTCGGAAGACCCGCAGATCGTCGCGCAATACGCCTCGCAGATGGTGCAGGGTCTGCAGGGCGCGCTGGGCACCGAGCGCGAGAAGGTGGTGGCCACCGCCAAGCACTACCTGGGCGACGGCGGCACGCTCGACGGCGACGACCAGGGGATCACCCATGTCAGCGAAAGCGAGCTCATCAACATCCACGCACGCGGCTACTTCCCGGCCCTCGAGGCGGGCGCGCAGACGGTGATGTCGTCCTTCAGCAGCTGGAAGGACAAGGCCGGCGGCGACAAGGCGCCGGCCTTGAAGATGCACGGCCATACCTACCTGCTGACCGAGGTGCTCAAGGTCAAGATGGGCTTCGACGGCTTCGTGATCTCCGACTGGAACGGCCTGGGCCAGCTGACGCCCGACAACAGCGACGCCGAAAGCCCTTGCAGCAACAGCCACTGTCCGGCGGCCATCAACGCCGGCATCGACATGGTGATGGTGCCGGCCCGGGCCGACTGGCAGGCCTTCATCGCCAACACCATCGCCAGCGTCGAGAAGGGCGAGATCGCGCGCTCGCGCATCGACGACGCAGTGCGCCGCATCCTGCGCGTGAAGTTCCGCGCCGGCCTGTTCGACAAACCCAAGCCCTCGGCCCGCATCACCTCCCAGGAGGTCGGTAGCGCCGAGCACCGCGCCACCGCCCGCGAGGCGGTGCGCAAGTCGCTGGTGCTGCTGAAGAACAACGCACAGACGCTGCCGCTGGCGCGCAATGCGAAGCTGCTGGTGGCCGGCAAGAGCGCCGACAGCCTGGAGAACCAGACCGGGGGCTGGTCGCTGAGCTGGCAGGGCACCGGCAACAGCAATGCCGACTTCGGCGGCGGCACCACGGTCTGGGGCGCGATCCGCAAGATCGCGCCGAACGCCGAGCTCGACACCAGCGCCGACGGCACCAAGGCCGATTCGAGCCATGACGCCGCCATCGTCGTGATCGGCGAGACGCCCTACGCGGAAGGCAACGGCGACCTCGGCAAAAGCAAGACGCTGGAGCTGGCCAAGCTGCGCCCGGAAGACCTGGCGCTGATCGAGAGCCTCAAGGCCAAGGGCGTGAAGAAGATCGTCACGCTGCTGATGTCGGGCCGGCCGCTCTACGTCAACAAGGAGCTCAACCGCTCCGACGCCTTCGTCGCGGCCTGGCTGCCGGGCACCGAGGGGGACGGCGTGGCCGACGTGCTGTTCAAGACGGCGGCCGGCGCGGTCCATCACGACTTCAGCGGCAAGCTGTCCTACTCCTGGCCCAGGTCGGCCTGCCAGGTCTCGCTCAACCGTGGTGACGCGAGCTACGACCCGCTGTATGCCTACGGCTACGGCATGCGCTACGCCGAGCCCCGGGACCAGCCGGCCTACGACGAAGCCAGCCCCGAGGTCGGCTGCGGCATCGAGAACGGCGGCGGCACGGCCGACCAGCCGCTGAGCCTGTTCGCCGGCGGGATGAACGAGGCCGGCTGGAGCCTGCGCCTCGGCGCGCCGTCCCACTGGGGCGTGCCGGTCGCGCTGGCCGGCACCACCGTCACCTCGACCCCGGGCGGCGAGATCTCGACGCTGCCGGTGGACGACCGCGGCGGCATCCAGTGGGCGGCCGTCAAGGCGACCTGGCACAACAACACCGGCGAGATCTTCACCGAGCACCCCGGGGAGGCCCTCGACCTGCTCGCCTATGCCAACTCGAACGGCGCGCTGGTCTTCGATCTCAAGGTCCTCACCCCACCGAGCAGCACGGTGACCCTGCGTGTCGACTGCGGCTACCCCTGCACCGGCGCGATCGACGCCACCGCGGCGATGAAGTCCGCCCCGGTGGGCGAGTGGAAGGAGCTGGCGATCCCGCTGAGCTGTTTCGCCGACCAGGGCGCCGACCTCACCGCCGTCAACAAGGCCTTCCTGCTCAGCAGCTCCGGCACCCTGGAGCTGGCCATCGCCGGCATCCGCTGGGAGCCCAACAAGACAGCCAACGTGTCGTGCAGCGGAGCGCCCACGAACTGACGAACGGCCGGCTGCGCCATCCCGGCGCGACCTGCCGGCGGACGTCCCCGATGCACACTCGGTCGCTCCTCGGAGGCCGCTGCAGCGTCATGACGGGACGCCCATCGGCAGGGCCGCGCCCGCTTCCGAACGGCGTCGACCGCGCCGACCCGCCGGCAGGCGCCGGCACACCCCCCCAAGGAGACACCATGAGTCAGGTCCTTCCCCGCGTCCGTCGCACGCAGCCCCGCCCCAGCCGGCGCGGCCGCACCGCCTCCGCGCTGCTCGCGTCCGGCGCCTTCGCGCTGCTGACCGCCTGCGGCGGCGGCGGCGAGTCGGCTTCCACCGCCGGGCCCCAGTCCGCCAGCCCGGCTGCCCCCGAAGCCCGCGCGCAGGCGGTGGCAGCGGCCCCGCTGCCGATGCTGCGCCAGGACGGCCGGCTCTGGCGCAATGCCGCCGGCCAGCAGGTGAACCTGCGCGGCACCAACCTCGGCAATTGGCTGCAGCTCGAGTTCTGGATGATGCCGTTCGATGCCGCCACGCCGGACCAGTGCACGCTGGAGAACCGCCTCACCGCGCGTTTCGGCCGCGCCGAGAAGGAGCGCCTGATGCAGGTGTTCCGCGACCACTGGATCACCACGCGCGACTGGGACCTGATGCAGCAGTTCGGCCTCAACGTCGTGCGCCTGCCCTTCTGGTACAGCCTGATCGAGGACGAGACCCGCCCCTACACGCTGCGGCCCGACGCCTGGAAATACCTCGACCGCGCCATCGACGAGGCCGAGAAGCGCGGCATGTACACCATCCTCGACCTGCACGGCGCGGTGGGCAGCCAGGGTTGGGAGCACCACTCCGGCTGCGCCGGCAAGAACGAGTACTGGGGCAATGCCGAGTACCGCAACCGCACCCGCTGGCTGTGGCAGCAGATCGCGCAGCGCTACCGCGACCGCGGCGCGGTGGCCGGCTATGGCCTGCTCAACGAACCCTGGGGCACCACCCCCGAGAACCTGGCCAACGTGATCACCGACCTCTACCACGCGGTGCGCCAGGTCGACCCCAAGCACGTCGTGATCCTGCCCGGCCACGCCGCCGGCATCGATGCCTACGGCACGCCGGCCAGCCGCGGCATGCACAACGTGGCCTTCGAGATGCACTTCTACCCCGGCTTTTTCGGCTGGGGCGAGCCGAGCTACCCGGTGCACAACGATTGGCTCTACTGCGGCAATGCCGGCACCGGTGGCGTGTGCGAGTGGGAGCGGCGGCTCAACGCGCTGAACACGCCCTTCCTGGTCGGCGAGTTCCAGCCCTGGACCGCCATCGGCGCGCTCGGGCCCCAGCTCGGCGCGCGCCACTACGACGTCTACAACCACCGCGGCTGGGGCGCGACGAGCTGGTCCTACAAGACCCTCTCCCGGGACGGCCAGGCGGGCGACGGCAGCGCCGGCTGGCCCTGGGGCATGGTGACCAACCCGGCCGGCGCGCGCGTGCAGGAGGTCGACACGGTGACGGCCTCGGCGGCCCAGATCGAGGCCTACTTCCGCAGTTTCGGCACGCTGCCGCTGGTGAAAAACGAGGCGCTGCAGCGCTGGATGACGCTCAAGCACAGCGCGCCCGGCCGCATCGAGGCCGAAAGCTTCACCTGGATGCAGGGCGTGCAGACCGAGCCGACCAGCGACGGCGGCACCGGCATCAACGCGGGCTGGCTGGACGCCCGCGACTGGATGTCCTATCCGGTCAACGTCAGCACCTCGGGCACCTACCGCGTGTCCTTCCGCGTCGCCTCGCCCAACGGCGGCGGCCGCGTGATCCTGAGCCAGGACGCACGCGACCTGGCGGTCGCCACGGTACCGGCCACCGGCGGCTGGCAGAACTGGACCACCGTCAGCGCGCTGGTGCCGCTGAAGGCCGGACAGCAGACGCTGACCGTCTACATCGGCGCCGGTGGGTTCAACCTCAACTGGTGGCAGCTCGACAGGCCGTGAAGCGAGCGGGCCCGAAACGCCGGGCCCCGCTCAGCCGGTCTTGCACGCCGAAGCCTTGGCCCTCGCCCGGCGGTCGACGACCGCCAGCAACTCGTCCAGCTGCACCGGTTTCGTCAGGTACTCGGCGAAGCCGGCGTCCCGCGCTGCTGCCACCTGGGAAGGCAGGGCATCGCCGGACAGACCGATGCAGGGAACCGCCATGCATTCCGGGGTCGTCGCAAGACGTGAGCGGAGCTCGATCCCGTGCATGTCGCCCAGCTGCATGTCGATCAACATCAGGTCCGGCGGTGCGCGACGGGCCGTCTCCAAGGCTTCCGCACCGCTGCGGGCGACCCGGAGCTGCACCGACGGCCGCAAGGCGAGCATGCCTTCCACCAGCGCGATGTTGACCTCCTCGTCCTCGGCATACAGCACGCTGAGCGGCGCGTCGCACGGCGTCTCGGTCGTGCCCTCGGGTGTCGCCTTCGAGGCCGGCGCGGGCGGCACGACACCCGGCCCGGCGCCGCCGGCCGCCGGCAGCCACAGCGTGAAGCGTGAGCCCAGGCCGATCTCGCTGACCACCTCGATGCGGCCTTCCATCATCTCGACCAGGCGGTGCGACAGGGCCAGACCCAGCCCGGTGCCGGGCACGTCGGAGCGCTGCGCTCCGAGTCGTTCGAAGGGCTGGAACAGCTTCGCGACCTGCTCCGGCCGCATGCCGATGCCGGTGTCCGCGACACCCAGGCCGACCTGGCGTCCGGAGGTCCGCGCTTCGATCGTCATCCGGCCACCGGGACGGTTGTACTTGATCGCATTGGTCATCAGGTTCACGAGCACCTGCCGCAGCCGCACGGCATCGGCGAGGACCACGGCCGAAGACGCCGCCACACGATCGACCAGCTCCACCTGGGCACGCTCCGCCTGCCCCTGCACCATCTCGAGCGCCTCGCGCACGGCCGCCGCCACGGCGACCGGTTCACGTGCGATGCGCACCCGGCCGCACTCCACCGCCGCGAAGTCGAGCAAATCCGTGACCATGGCCATCAGGTGCAGGCCGGCCCGGTGGATCTGCCGGACCCGTTCGAGCTGTTGTGGCGCCAGGCGGTCCGGCGCGTCGCGCTCCAGCAGCTGGGAGAAGCCGAGGATGGCATTCAGCGGCGTGCGCAGCTCGTGGCTCATGCGGGCCACGAACTCGTCCTTGGCCGCCGCCAGGCGCTGCGCCGTCTGCGCCGCCACCCGGGCCTCTTCCGCCTGCTTGCGTTCGCTGATGTCGAGGTTGGTGCCGGTCATGCGCAAGGCCTGGCCGTCGATGTCGCGCACCACCGCGCGGCCGCGGTCCAGCACCCAGAGCCAGCCCCCCTCCTTGCGCAGCGCCCGGTATTCGGCCGAATAGGTCGGCAGCCGCCCGGACAGATGGCCCTCCAGCGCCTCAAGCACCGCCTCCCGGTCTTCGGGATGGATGAGGTCCTTCCACCAGCCGGCCTCCGGCCGGGCCTCTGCGACGCTGTAGCCGCGCATCGACAGCCAGCGCGGGTTCCACACCATCTCGCCGGTTTCGATGTTCCAGTCCCACCAGCCCAGGTCGGCCCCGGCGAGCGCAAGTTCGAGGCGCTGTTCGCTGGTTTTCAGCGACGCGTTGACGAGCGCCAGCTCCGCGGTGCGCTCCCTCACCCGGGACTCGAGCCGCTGGCGGGCTGCCGTCTGCACCCGCGCGAGCTGGAACGCCAGCAGGCTGACCAGCGCACCGAAAACCAGCACCAGCACCGGCGTGTGGCGGTTGCTGCCCAGGCCGGCGCCCGGGCGGTCGCGGAACTCGAAGCGCCAGAGCCGGCCCCCGAGCGCGACATCGACGGCATGCGTGCGGCGTGGTGAGGAGGCCACGGGCCCGTCGCGGCGGGCCGTGGTGTCGTAGAGCAGATTGAGCTGTGAAGGCGGGCTTGCTGCCTGGTCCAGCCAGCCCAGGTCGTGCAGGCGGAAGTCCAGGTGCTCCAGCAAGTCCTGCCGAACCAGGGTGGTGATGAAGTCGTCCATCCGCAAGGCCACGGCGGCCATGCCGAACAGCGCCGCGCGCCGCTGCTCGGGCGTGTTCAGCGGCATGCCGGCCCGATAGAGCGGCTCCCTCAGAACGTAGCCGACCGAGGCGGCCCCCTGGACCAGGCGCAAGGGGCCGGAGCCGGTCACCTCCCCGCGGTCACGCGCCCGCTCGAAGGCTTCACGTCGTTCGGGCGTGTGCGCCGCATCGAAGCCGAAAGCCGCTTCGTTGCCGGCCATCGGCTCCACGTAGCGGGTCACGTAGTAGTCGGCGCGCCGGCCCGGCGGCTCGATCGTGAAGTTCGGACGACCGGCGGCGCCGACACTGCGATCGGCACGCACCGAGGCTTCGAACGCCGCTTTTTGCGTGTCCGGCACATACACCAGGAACTGCAGCGACAGGAAGCCCGGGTAGCGACGCGGCAGATCGAGGTGCTCGTAGTAGTCCCGGAACTCGCGCGCCGTGACCGACTCGGACGCCGCGAACAAGGCCCGCATGCCGTGCAGCACCTCGGCCCAGCGCCCGGTGCGCCGCTCGGTGATGCCGGCCACGATGGCCGCCCGGTCCTCGAGGGCCCGCTGGGCCTCGGCATCGCTCCAGCGCGATGCGAACCGCCAGGCGGCCGCGGTGAGCAGCAAGCCGAGCGCGAGCACCGCCCATGGCAGCGAGCGGCGGAGGAGGCTCGGCGTTTCGATGGCGGGGAAGCCCTGCGACAGGGGGGCTTGCTCACGTTCCTGGGACTGCATGGACGCAGAGGTGAAGCGGCGGGCTGCCTACCCTACCACTGGCGCCCGGCACGAAGAAGTGGGCAGCCTGCGGCGGAAAGGCCCGACCGGCCGGCCACGGCCGGCCCTAAGATGGACCCCCCACACCAAAACACACGGAGGGGCTCATGGATCCGAACCATCCACTGGTGCAGAGCGTCGCACTGCCGTTCGCCGTCGCGCTCGCTGCAGCGGGCGGGCTGAAAGCAGCGCTGCCCGGCACCGGCCCCTCCCGCTGGCCCGGCGCCGCGCTCGGGCTGGCCCTGCTGGTGTCGGTCGCCTGGCTGCTCGGCTGGTCGCGCAACCCCGCCACGCTGGTCGAGAAACTGCCCTGGCTGCTGGCTGCGGCCCTGCTTGCAGGCCTGCTGCTGGATGGGCTGAAGGCGCCCGGAGCGGCCGCCATGGGTGTCGCCGCGCTGCTGTGGGGTGGCGCCCTCGTGTGGATGCGCGGGCCGTCGCTCGGCTTGGGCCTGGCGGCCTGGGTGCTGGGCCTGCTGGTGCTGATGGCGCTGGCCGCCGCGGCCCGCGATGCCAGCTGTGCGGCGCCGGGGGAGACCACGGCCCCGGCCGGCGCGCTCGCGATGGTGGTGGTGGCCTCGCTGGGCGTCGCGGCGCTCGCGATGGCGCGCGACTCGCTGGTGCTGTTCCAGCTGGGCGTGCTGCTGGCTGCCGCGAGCGGCGGCCTGGCACTCTGGTTGTGGCCCAAGCAGCGCCTCGGCCTGGGCGCGTCGGCCCTGCTACCGGCCGGCCTCGCCTGGCTCGCGCTGGCCTGGGCGCTGCTCGTGCTGACCGCCGCGCCGCCTTGGGTGCTGGGTGTCCTCACGGCCGGCTTCGCGGCCGCAGCGCTGGTGCGGCGCCTGCGTCTGCCTGGCCCCCGGGCGGTGGTGGCACCGCTGGCGACAGCCGCGCTCGCCGCCCTGTGCGCCGGTGCCGCCGTGCTGCTGATGCCTGCAGCCGCCGGCCCGGCAGCCCCGGCCGGCGGCGACGACGCCTATTACCAGCCTGCCTGGTGAGCGGCGGCCCGGCCATGGCGCGCTCTACCGGACCAGCCGACGCACTGCCCTGCGGACATTGGCAGGACTTCAGCACCCGCGACTTCGCGCGTGTCGACCCGGAGCGTTCGGTGGCGCTGCTGCCGGTGGCCGCGATCGAGCAGCACGGGCCCCATCTGCCGCTGGGCACCGATGCGCTGATCAACGAAGGGGTGGTGCGTGCCGCGCTGCCCCGGTTGCCGGCCGGCTCCTCCGTGCTGGTGCTGCCCGCGCTGGTGGTGGGCGACAGCCTCGAGCACTCGGCCTTTCCCGGCACGCTGAACGCCGACCTGCCGGCCTTGATGGGTCTGTGGCTCTCGGTGGGGGCCAGCGTCGTCCGCGCCGGGGTGCGCAAGCTCGTGATCTTCAACAGCCACGGCGGGCAGCGCGCGCTGGTCGACCAGGTGGCGCTCCGTCTGCGGGTGGCTCACTCGATGCTGGTGGTGCGCGCCCACAGCTTCCGGCTCGGGCTGCCCCCGGGTTTGTTCGAGATCGACGAACTGGCCCACGGCCTGCACGGCGGCGCGGTCGAGACCTCGATGCTGCTGCACCTGAGGCCCGATCTCGTGCACACCGACAGGCTGGCCGACTTCCCCTCACTCGGGCGCCGGCTCGCCGAACACGGCGGGCTGCTCGGCGTCGAGCAGCCAGTCGGGCTGGGCTGGATGGCGCAAGACCTGCATCCGGGCGGCGCCTGCGGCAACGCCGCCGCGGCCACCGCCGAGAAGGGCGCGCGGGTGGTCGAGCACCTCGCCGACCAGCTGGTGCAGCTGCTCGGCGAGGTGGCCCGGCTGCCGCTGGCGACCCTGCGGGACGCCGCCGGGCCCTGAGCCGCCTTATTCCTGCTCTTCGCCGCGCAGGTGGCCGGCACGCTCGCGTTTGGTGTCGATGTAGCGTGCGTTGTGCGGGTTGACGGGTGCGATCAGCGGGATGCGATCCACCACGTCGATGCCGCCGCTGCGGATGGCTTCGATCTTTTTCGGGTTGTTGGTCATCAGCCGGATGCGCTGGATACCGAGCGACTTCAGCATCGCGACGGCCGACTGGAAATCGCGCTCGTCGGAGCGAAATCCGAGGTAACGGTCCGCATCAATGGTGTCCAAGCCCGCATCCTGGAGCCGGTAGGCGCGCAGCTTGTTGCCAAGCCCGGTGCCGCGGCCCTCCTGCGCCAGGTAAAGCAGCACCCCGCCGGTCTCGGCCAGCCGTTCGATGGCGTCGCGGAGCTGGTCGCCGCAGTCGCAGCGCAGGCTGCCAAGCAGGTCGCCGGTGAGGCAGGACGAGTGCAGGCGCACCGGCACCGGCTGGGCCAGGTCGGGCCGTCCGACCACGATGGCGACGTGCTCGGCGTCACCGTGCGATTCGCGGAACAGCACCAGGGTGCAGTCCTCATGCGCGGCGATCGGCACCCGGGCATCGCTGACACGGCGCAGCCGCAGGTGGGCGTCGCGCTGCACCCGCACGATGTCCGAGGTGGACACCTGCAGCAGGTGGGCTGCCTCCAGCGTGCCCGGCAGCAGCGAAGGCGGCTCGGCGACCAGCAGTGCCGGCGTCAGGCGGCCGCGCTTGGCCAGGCTCAGCGCGGCCTGCATCGCCGGCGTGGCGTCGGAGGCGCCGGCCGCCTCGGGATGCAGCTTTTCGTGCAGCAGCTCCGGCGCCACCTGGCCCGGCAGCACCGCGCCCAGCTGCTGCAGCGCCTCGACCGTGATGCCGGCCGGCAGCGGCAGCGCCCGCGCCGCGCCGGCCTGCGGCAGCGCGATGGCCTGGCAGCGCTCGGCGGTCAGCAGCAGGCGCAGCGGCCCGCCCAGCGAGGTGAACCATTTGAGCCGGTTGGGGGTCAGCGTCTCGACCGCCGCGACCAGCAGCAGCGGCGCCGCGCCCTGCGGATCGAGGACCGCCAGCGCCCGGCCGTGCTTGAGTTCGGTCTGTGCCCGGTCCACCCGGATGGCGGCCAGTTCGTCGTCGGAGTGCAGCGCAGCGGAGTCCGGAAGCTGAAAGGATCGATCGTTCATAGGCTGCTAGCATAAAGGCCCGGCGCCCCGGTTGCAGCGCGCGGCCCTTGCCGCCCGCCCGGCCGCCGGGTCACGGCGGCCTCCAAGACGTCCGGGCCGCTGCCCTGCCACCGTCTTCCACGGAGCCCGGACCGCTCTTGAACCCGCCCTCCTCCCGCCCCGGCATGGCGACCCTCTGGCCCCTCTGCCTGGACGCCGCCGGGCTGCGCCGCGTGAAGCCGCGTCCCGCCGCCTCGGCCGCCGGCGCCCTGGTGCGGCAGCCCGGCACCGGCTGGCAGCTGCAGGGCGACTGGGACCTGGCGGCGGCCGAACTGTTCGCGCTCTACAAGCCTTTGCTCGACTGGCAAGCCGGCGACCCGCCCTGCGTGCTGGGCCACCTGGGGCAAAGCCTGGACGGCTGTGTCGCGACGCACACCGGCGACTCCTGTTTCGTCACCGGCAGCGACAACCTGGTGCACTTGCACCGGCTGCGCGCCCTCAGCGACGCGGTCCTCGTCGGCGCCGGCACCGTCGCGGCCGACAACCCCCGCCTCACCACCCGCCGCGTTGCCGGCCCCCATCCGGTCCGGGTGGTGCTGGACCCCTCGCTGCGCGCTCCGCCCGAGGCGCGCGTCTTCACCGACGACGCGGCGCCCACCTTGCTGGTTTGCGACGCGCGCCTGGGCGCAGAGGCAGCGGCACGCCACGGCGCCGGGCGGGTCCTGGCGCTGCCCGGGCTGATGGGCGAAGACGGCGAGCTCGCGCTGGCCGCCGTGGTCGGGGCCCTGCACGAGCGCGGGCTGTCGGTGCTGTTTGTCGAGGGCGGCGGGGTGACGATCTCGCGCTTCCTCACCCAAGGCCTGCTCGATCGCCTGCACCTCGCGGTGGCGCCGGTGCTGATCGGCTCCGGGCGTCCCGGCGTGCAGCCGCCGACCGCCACCTGGATGAAGCAGGCGCTGCGCCCGCCCTGCCGCATCGTGCGCATGGGCCCCGATGTGCTCTGGGACCTGAACCTGCGCGATTGAAGGCGCCGAAAGCTGCCGCATCTCAGGCCACCGGCCAGGCCAGCAGCTCCAGGTGCCCCACACGCA